>NZ_JAIQDW010000028.1 GCF_020026925.1 Flavobacterium hibisci
TTTAAAGACTACTTTTGAAGCTATACACACACCGCAATTTAATTAAATTGCAAGAATTAGGAAAGCGAAAACTTTCCTTTTTTTTATGCCACAAAAAAAGCTGCCTCACTTTTGAGACAGCCTCTTTATTTGAATTGCAGTATCGCAAATTTTGAAGATTTAAATCGAAAAATGAGGTTTTTTCACAGCCTGACGTTCTGGTACTACAGCGGGTTTGGGACTAAATTAAGCCGATTCTTTGGATTTGCCAAATTATACAAATACAAAGCCATTTTTCCATTAAGCCTATTGCCCAAATCCGTTGTAGTAGCTGTTGTATGCAGTTGCTTTTATTTAATTCTTTCTGCTGTAAACTTTTCTGCGATTATAAATGGTTGATTCAGATTAAAATCATTTGGGCTTACATCTTCATTTCCAAATATTAAAATTTTTGACTTTGGTTTGTCTGCGAAACCTTTATCTTTTTCTATGATTTCATTCTTTATTTGAAAATTTAATTTATGTTTTTCGCATATTTTACGAATAGGCTTTTCCAAAGATTTTGGAATACAGATTGTTCTTTTTGAGTATTTCTCATAGTATTCCTCATTATTCCAAAAATATTCTTTTACAGCAATCCAATTTCCCGTTTCTTTTTCCAAAACGTTACTAATGTCACCAATAAATTCACTTACATTTTCTGGTTTGTCTTTAATTTCGCATTCAAGTTCATTTTCATGAAAAATTAGTAATAACGGATGTTTGTCCAAGATTTTCATTTTAACGTATGGCAAAGTTAAACTCCAAAAAAAACCATCAAATTTTTCAGTATTACTACACGTTAATTTCCATT
The DNA here is from genome assembly GCF_020026925.1 of Flavobacterium hibisci. Lineage (GTDB taxonomy): Bacteria > Bacteroidota > Bacteroidia > Flavobacteriales > Flavobacteriaceae > Flavobacterium > Flavobacterium hibisci. Next base: position 833 of record NZ_JAIQDW010000028.1, read on the forward strand.
CTTCATATTCAATTGGAATATCATAACTATTTTGATTAATTGAAAGTACCATTTCAAAAGTATTATCTGAAGTTCTAAAGCTATATGTTTCAATTTTTAAATCACAATCGTTATAAAAATCTTTGTCGTTGGTTTTTTTTATAAGTTCTTCTATCATAGTGGTTTCTTTGCAATTGCATACAACTCGTTTATATGCGAAACAAACATTCGCATATCTACCCAAATTTAGGTGTATATACGAAGGTTTGTTTCGTATTATTTTTTTTCAAATATATTTATTATTTCTTACAAATCATCAAACAGTATTTTGATTATCTAATAGGAAGGAATTAAGTTTTAAACGAATAGAAAATTTACCTTCCAAATCGGTAATATTCCAAATCCGGGTGTGTTTTGTTTTTTATAGAATCCATAATCGAATTCATGGCCATAACGCTGAAAGTGATTCCGTTACCGCCAAATCCTAAAATGTAGTGTTCGTTTACATCAGGATCTGGTTTTCCAAAGTAGGGCAGTCCATCTTTGGTCTCGCCAAAAGTACCAGCCCATGAATAATCTATTTTGAAATTAATTTTCGGGAATTTTTTTTCGAATTTATGTAAAAGAAACTTTTCTTTTCTGGGCAGAAATTTGTCACGTTTTACAGGATCTTTAAAATCTTCATCTCCACCGCCCATAATAATTCGATTGTCAGGAGTACTCCTAAAATAGAGATAGGGTTTTGATGTATCCCAGAAGATACAATTTTTAAATGCAGTAGATAATCCTGGTATGCTTTCAGATGCAATTACATAAGTGCTTTTTAAGTTCACCACTTTCTCTTTAAGGGTTTCGGTGCTTTCGTAACCGCTGCAGTGGATGATGTGGTTTGCTTTTATGGTATATTTATTTTGCGTTCGGGCAATCATTTTTTCTTTTTGATTTTCTGTCGAAACAATGTTTGTACGGTCAAAAATCTGCATTCCTTTTTCTTCGCAATAAACATATAAATCTTGCGCAAGTCTGTACGGATCCATCACGGCAGCTGTTGTGGATTCTATAGCAGCAATAGCATTTAGCCCATATTTTTCCAGATCCCATCTTTCAAGCCAGTTTACATCAAAACCATGTTCTTTTCTGGCATTAAATTCATTTTTTAAAAACGGAATATCTTTTTTTAAAGAGCAGAAATAAATGCTTTTTTTGAATTCAAAATGGCAGTCGCTTTTTACATCGTCTATAATTTTTCGGAGGTCAAAGATGGCTTTTTTTCCGTTGTTATAACTGTCAACAGCGCATTCTTTACCCCTTAAATTAATGAGTTCATGCAGCGGAACGTCAATTTCATATTGCAGCAGGGCAGTACTTGCTGCTGTACTTCCGTTGCCAATGTCACGGCGGTCAACGACAACTACTTTTTTTCCTTCATTAATAAGCTGATAGGCAATGAGGGCTCCGGTAATCCCGCCTCCAATGATTAAAATTTCCGTTTCAATATCAGAATCTAATGATGGATAACTAGTGTTCATTGCATGTTTCAAGGGCCAGAAACTTTCTGTTGAGCGTAATTTCATGTTTTTAGGGGTTTGGCGTCGATTTTTATATTATTTCGCTTGTGCTTATAGATAAGTGTCTTTTTAATATTGCATTTATTTTACTTCACTTTTTCTTTCTTTATTACTGTATTGCTTTTTTCGTTATAAACAGCACCAAGTATTTCTTTTCCTGTTTTGCTGAATATTTTTATTTTCGGCTCTTCATGAGTACCGGTAATGGTTATTGGAAAACCAACAATCCCAAATGGCGGAAGCCCCAATCGCATTCTTAAGTCCAGTAATCCGTTAAAGCTGGTTGTTCCTTTTACAGTGGGTCTAAAACTGGCTACACTGAAAGTAAATGGTTCAAGGTGAATGAGATTCTTATCAATTTTTGATTTGATTTCGATACCTTTCATATCAGGATTGTTTAGCCCATCCTGACCGGTTTTAGAACTTATTCCGTCAAATAATTTAAGGCCTTTGATTTTTACATCGCGCAGATTCAGCGTACCGCCTCCTTCAAGAGATTCGTATATCGGACTCATATTTCCGTCCAGATCACCTTTAACTTTATAATCTACAGAGATAATTCCATGCGCTTTTTCGGCGGCAGTAACCATCTCATGAAACATCGGGATTTCTTTATAAGCTCTTTGAACACTGAAATCTTTTGCACGAAAATGTGCATCAAAACGAGCTGCAGTAGGAGATTCATCTGTGTATGATGCATCAACCACCAGCGCACAATCAATAATATTAAATACGGCATTTTGCAAATAGAAATTGCCTTTAGAGACACCTGTTTTTCCTTTAAGATCGTTAAAGACAAGACCGTTATATTCGACTTTATCTGCATTTGCGGTAAGGCTGACATCTAAATTTTCGGGTATAATAACTACTCCGCTCATTTTTGGATGATCTTCTTTTGCATATTCTACTTCTAATTTCCGGTCTGTGTTTTCACCTTTTTCCAAAGCCATAAATTCATCCACATTGATCAGTTTCGATTTCATATTGAAATTACCGCTTAGTGTTCCGCGTGATTCCAGGAAATAATTGATTGTATTCAAAAGGTATCCGTTAATATCGAAATCGGATTTTCCATAAGTAGCGTAGAACTTTTCGAACCACATTTTTTCATTCTGAAACCTGAAATTCCCTTGTTTAATAAAAAATGCCTTCGGAAAAAGTTCTGATGTTGCCTTGATATTTTTTAGTATGATAGTTCCTTTATTATTCAGTTTATCATACTGTCCGTTTGTAGCATAACTTTGTTTTCCCTGAAGTGAAAGGTCTGCTTTGGCATAGCCGGAAACATCCATTCCTTTTTTCGAGAATACCTTGTAAATATTCCCCACGTTGAGTTCTCCCTTGATTTTTGCATTATAAGCCAGATCACTAAAATCTGAAAGTGCTGCATTTACATAAACCGGATTGCCTTCAAACACAAAAGAGGCAGGCGCCACAGCTATTATCAAATCTTTGTAGGTGCCAGCTTTATTAAGTGCATTGGCTACAAAAGTGATATTGGTGATTGGGTTAGGATACGAATCTGTTTTAAGCCAGCCATTGCGTAATGAAATTCCGCCAATGGTTTTTGGGAATAGTTTTTTTGAAGTACTAAATTTACCCTTTGCCTGAATATTGGTTTTTAAAATCCCTTTGAGTTCTAAACTGCTTAAGCCTATAGCAGCATCTACAGTTGCCAGGTCCAATGCGCCTTTTACGCTTGCATCTACATCCATTTCGGTAAAACCTTTGCTTCGTAAATAAGCAGTGAAATAATCTTTTTCGCCCACTTTAAACCTGAATGTCTTTAGATTCACTAAAAGTTTTTCCATATCCAGTGAAGGCATAATAGCATTCACATTCATTTGAAAATCTGTTAATGGGGCAGGGGCATTCTGATAATCGATGGCGCCTTCATTAACTTTTAGATTAAAAGCCAAGTCTGGCTTTTGCTTTTTGGATACATTATAATTACCTTTAAAAGTAAAAATCAAATCACTTTTGCCAGAAATTTTGGTTTCTTCAAGCCATGTTAAATATTCTGGAGGCATTACAGATAATAAATCTTTTACAGTAGTATCCTCTGAAGCAGCTTTAATATTGATTTTGTATCCATCTCTTAAAATAGTAAATAAACCGGTGAACTTTAAAGGCAGTTTATTGATTTTTAATTCATTTTTCTGAAGGATGAATGAAAGTGCATTTGTATTTATTCGTGTAATTAAATCGGCACGCAATTCTTTTTTTCGGAGATAAGCTGTTCGGTCGTAATAAAAATCGACATTATCAATTTTTGCATCCGTATTGAGGTCGAAAATATCTTCGCTTAAGTTCCCTTTTCCAACATAATTGAAACCTTTTGCATCAACCAGAATTTTAGCCGAGCGGTCGTTGTATTTGATATGACAATCTTTAAAATCAATACGTTCCAGGCGAATTGCAGTTCCTTCTTCAGGAGCATTTTTATCCTTTTTCACATCTTTTGGAGCAATATAAATGTTATAATTGGCTTCTCCTTTTTGGTTTACCATCACATTTATATCTGCTTTTGAAACATATAATTCATTAATTTTTACTTCATTGTCGAATAATAATCTTTTAATATTTATTCCAAAAGAAACCTGTTCAGCTTTCAGCAAAGTGTCATTTTTGAAAGGTGCAGAGCCTGTAAGGGATAAATCGTCAAGTGAAACTGTGAGTGAAGGAAAGTGTGTAAAGAATGAAAAATGAGATTTTGAAAACTCCATTTTACTGTCTAATCTTTCATTGGCAATTTTTTTTACTTCAGAAGCAACAGTTCCCGGGAAAAGCAACGGAATCAAAAAAAGTAACAGCAAAATACTTGCTATTACTATTCCTGAAATTTTTGCTGTTTTAAAGGCAATATGTTTGAAGTTGGAATTCATGCACGCTAACTTTATTTATTCTTTTTTTTGTTCTCTTCAGCTTTTTTAGCTGCTTCCTCTGCTTTTTTCTTTTCTTCTTTCAATTTTTCTTCCTTTTCTTTCTCCGCTTTTTCCTGCTGTTCTTCCTTTTTTTCTTTTGCTTCTTCCAGTTTTTCTTCCTTCTCTTTTTCTTTTTTCTTAAAGTAACCTCTTAGCAGAAAGTTGCTTTTGGCAGCTTCCATATTTTCACTGAAACCTTTCGTTCCTTTTTCAAGATTGTTAAGGGTTTTATCCATAGCGTTTGCCATTCCCGGATCGCTAATTAATTTTGACAGAGCTCCGTTACCATTGTTCATACTATGACTAAAAATCGCCAGTTCTTCGGAAATTACGCTTACATTATCCATGCTTTTTTTGACGGTTTTCATAATGTCGCTCATTTCTACACTGCTGACTGAGGCAATTTGACCATTATTTTCAATTGCTGTCTGCGACTTTACTCCCGGAGATATGGTAAGTACTTTATCACCCATCAGTCCGTCAGATCCAATACTTGCCCTTGCATCTGTTTTAATAAATTCGCGGACATCATCTTTAATGACCATTCCTACTACAACGGTGGAATCATTCACCAGCTGAATTTCGTCTATAGTCCCAATATTGATTCCGGAAAATCGTACATTATTACCAACCTCCAATCCGCTTACAGTTTTAAAACTAGATGTAATTCGGAATGTAGATCCAAAAAGATTTTTTTGTTTTCCGATAAAGTAAACTGCCAGTATAAAAAGCAGTAAACCTATTGTTACAAACATTCCTAATTTCCAGGTATATCCAGATTGCTTCTTCATGATCTTTGTTTTTGGTTTTATATTTTTATTCAAAGAATGAGCGTACCCATTCGTCTTCACTTTTTTCTAATTCTTCGTAAGTTCCTTCTGCCTGTATGGTACCTTCTTTTAAAACGATAATGCGGTCAGCGGTTAATTTTGCACAAGGCATATCGTGTGTAATAATGATTGCAGTGGTTTTTTGCTTTTGTTTGATATCTAATATCAATTCGCTGATCTCTCTTGATGTAATTGTATCTAATCCTGTAGTGGGTTCATCATATAAAATAATTTCAGGCTTTAAAATGAGAGTACGGGCCAGGCCTATTCTTTTGCGCATTCCGCCTGATAATTCAGATGGCATTTTATCAATTGCATCGGTCAGTCCTACACTATCGAGCGCTTCTATAACTTCCTTCTCCACTTCATCCGCACTTAAATCGCGCTTGTGTTTTTTAAGGGTAAAAGCGAGATTTTCTCTTACCGACATCGAATCGTATAAAGCTCCGCTTTGAAACAAAAATCCAATTCTGACCCTCATTTCATTGAGTTCCTTTTTTTTAAGTTCCAGCACATTTTCATCAAAGACTTTTATTTCACCTTTATCAGGCGTGATAAGTCCCACAATGCATTTTATGGTTACCGATTTTCCGGAACCTGAGCGTCCTAAAATAACTAAGTCTTCGCCTTTGTTTACGGTAAAATTCACTCCTTTTAAAACCTGGTTATTTTTACCAAAAGTTTTATGCAAATCTTTGATTTCGATTATGGGCGTTTTTTTACCCGCTTCGGCTGTAGGTTCTATATTTTCTTTTTCCTTTATCATCTTAAAAAAATAAATCGGTTATCTGAACGGCAAGCATATCAATAATGAAAATCGAAAGAGAAGCTGTTACAACTGCAGAGTTTGCAGCCTTACCAACGCTTTCTGTCCCGTTGGAAGCATTGAATCCTTTATAACATCCAATCATTCCAATAAAAAATCCAAAGAAAAAAGTCTTTATAGTGGCCGGAATCAAATCCAGAAATTCAAGTGACTGGAATATCTTTGTGATGTATCGGTAAAAGCCCATGTCACCATGTATATTGACACCTATATAACCTCCGAAAATTCCAATAGCATCTGCAAAAAACACAAGAATGGGAACCATTAAAGTGGTAGCAAGGATTCGGGTAACGACTAAATAATTATAAGGGTTAATGGCCGAAACTTCCATAGCATCAATTTGCTCGGTCACTTTCATAGATCCTAATTCGGCACCAATTCCGGATGATACTTTTCCGGCACAAATCAAAGCGGTAATTACCGGAGCAATTTCACGGATTAAGGAAAGGGCCACCATACCAGGCAGCCATGATTCTGCGCCAAATTTTACTAAGGTAGGTCTTGATTGTAAAGTAAGTACCAGCCCCATAATAAACCCTGTTATGGCTACCAATGGCAATGACTTATAACCAATAACATAACATTGTTTAAGGAATTGTCTGGTTTCATAAGGCGGAACAAAAAGCTCTTTAAAAAACCGGACTGCAAACATTGTTGTATTTCCTATATCTTCGAAAGTATTTTTTAAGGTTAGAATCAAAATCTTTAGTTTTAGAGTTATGTGTTCTGAAAATCAGTTTTTTAACAATTTTATATTGCTTTTTAATTATAGTTGAAAGTTACCTCGATACTTGTTAAAATTCTTTACACAACTTTTTTGCAACCTTATATAATTTTCATTCTGTTACAATAATTATATAAGAATGACGTTTGGGACAATTTTAAATAAAAAAAAATCCCTTTCGCTAAAAAGGGATTTTGGTTTGAAATATATAAGCACTTTAAGAATTTATAATCAGGTCAGCCTTTGTTTTAACAAGGTCAATTACCTTGCATTCGGCTTCTTTAAAGTTCTCCATGATTAATCTGGCTGTCAGATAACAAACAGTTGATTCTGCACCCTGGTTAAGATTTATATTGTCTTTTTCAAGGCCGTCATAACCGCCTCCGCTAACCGGATTATACATAATCTGATTTAAATGATTTTTGCCTAAAAACCAGTTAAATGCGGTTTTCATATATTCTTTGTATAACGGATTTTTGAATTCATTATAAAAGCCGTTTAGTGTCTGTATAATGTATGAAACATCAATTGGCTGTTCTCCATATTCCTGAGGTTCTGAACCTTTATGATACCATCCGTTATTTGAAATAACTTTGAAACCATTTTTAGTAAACATTTTTGACAGAAGGAAATCCAGTGATTCCAGTGCTATTTTTTTGTAAATAGGCTTGTTGGTTACCAAATAGGCGTACAACATAGATTCAGGAAGGATTCCGTTTCCGTAGGTTAAATAATTTTCGAACCATTTCCACTCTTCGGTAGCATGGATTTCGTAGTTGGAAACCAGTTTTGCATTCAGTTTATTAACAATTGCCGAAACATACAAGTTTGGGATTGCAGAATTGTATAAATACAGTCCTTTTGTGGCAAATCCGATGGAACGCGGTGACTGAATCGTTTCAGCCCAAGGCAGGCTTTTCAGAAAACATTCTGAAGCTTTTTGTACAATGTTTTCCGGTAAAATATCTTTTAAGGCAATTACGCTTCCTAATGCCCAGATTCCTCTGGCGTTGGAGTCTTCCAGGTTTACCTCTGCATTTTGTTCGATATGTTCTCTGTTGTGTTCATCAACATAATTAATGAAACTTCCGTCTGGTTTTTGACAACGGTGAATAAAGTCCAGATAAATCAGCATATAAGGCAAATCGTCTTTGTCGCCCGTCAATTTATAGTGCATTCCAACGGCTACCAATGCTCTGGCGTTATCATCCAAGGTATAACCAGAAGATAAATCCGGAATAGAAATGTTACTGAATTGAATCATTCCTAAATCGGTTGTCAGTTTTTTAACGTGTTTCAGTTGAATTTCAGGATAATCGAAGTCAATTACGGTATCGTTTTCAATTAGGTCTGTGTATCTGCTCATGTGTGTTATGGCAACATTTTCCCATGAAGATGCTCTCATTTTACGAAAAGCATTTTTACCCATTTCCTCTCTTAGATTATCATCAGAAAGTAATTTAAGTGTTGCTTCAGCAAACTGATCAACATTTCCGATATCAACTAAAACACCACAATCTGAACTTAGGACTTCTAAAGTATGAGGAATTTTTGATGCAACAAGAGGGCATGCGCAGCTCATTGCATAAGCAAAAGTACCGCTTACAGCCTGATTTGGATCTTTTGAAGTAAATAAATAGATATCTGTTGCTTTCAGGTAATCCAAAAGTTCATTTGTTTCTAAATATTGATTGATGAAACGAACATTGTTATGTAAGTTTAATTCGTCAACAAGGGCTTCTAATTTATTACGGTAATGATCAACACCATCTATAATTAAATTAGGATGTGTCCTTCCGATAATCAGGTAAAGCACATTGGGCTCTTTTTCTACAATTTTAGATAAAGCCTGTAATCCTGTCTCAATATTTTTTCCTTCACCCAAAAGTCCGAAAGTAGAAAGTACTTTTCTGCCTTCCACATTGAATTTTTGTTTGGCCTGTTCAGGTGTTTCATAAACCACAACGTGGGTTCCGTGTGGTACGCATGTGATAATGTCTTCCTGAATGTTATAATCTCTCATTAGGATTTCCTGAGATTGATTAGTCATCACAAAAACAGAATTACTGTAACTTAAAAGTAATTTTACAAAAGTTTTTAATTCGTTATTTGGATTTTGAATAACACTGTGAAAAGTAAAGGTTACAGGTTTCTTTATAGCATTTAAAAACTCTAATAAATAATCTCCATAGTTGCCGGCAAATAAACCAAATTCATGCTGAATGTGTACCAGTTTTACCAAATCATCATTATTGATTTCTTCGGCAACTCTTACATAATCTTCCTTGTCATTTGTATTTAATGTAAAAGCCTGAGTTGGATTTTCTTTGGGAGATTTTACCAGTTCACAAATTTCACAGCTGATTGAGTTTCCATATACGTCCATAATCCCTTTGATGGTATCTTGTGTATAAGTGGCAATACCACATTGAGTCGGCGGATACGTTGACATGAAAATAATTTTCGATTTAATAGTTTGTAGCGTTTTCATTGGGATCATTTTTATTTCGTTTAATAAATCATTCGGTTTATATAAGAAGTCAAGGATTTTAATTGTTTTGTAGTTAAATTCCTTACTTAATTTATTTTGATATAAAATTATTTTAGAAGCAAGCCTGTATTTAATCCAATCAGCTAAAAAATTAACTCAAAAGGTTTTAGATGGGAATTATGTAAAACTAAAGGACTTGTAGAAAGTGTTTTAAAGTTAAAAAAAAAATCAATAGGATTAATACTATATTTTTTATTGTATGATATTTATGATTAGTTTAAAAAACTGCAAATCAGGTATTTGGTTTTTGGATATCCCTAAAAAATAAGCCCTAATTATATACTAATATGAATACAACTACAAAGTCCCACGATAAATTAATGACCCTTTTAATCACAAAACCTGAGAAGGCTATAGAAAAATTAGATTTGGTTTATGTAAGTGATAAATCGATGCCCATAGAGAGATGTAAAGAAGGAGATGTTTTTGTTTATAAAAAAAATGGAAGGCACATTAAAAAGAAGAGTGAATTAAAACGCATTCACAGTCTGGTACTCCCGCCTGCATGGGAAAATGTCAGGATTTCGGATTTGTCCAATGGTCATCTTCAAGCAGTAGGATTAGATCAGAAAAACAGAAAGCAATATCGTTATCATCCAAAATGGAATTTAATCCGCAATCAAACCAAATTTTATAAAATAGCCGATTTTGGGAGAATGCTCCCGGCTATTAGAAAACAGGTCGATTCTGATTTAGAGAAAAAAGAATGGTCAAAAGAGAAAGTCGTAGCACTGGTCATTCGTTTGATGGAAGAAACCCATATCAGGATAGGAAATGAAAAGTATGCGAAAGACAACAAATCTTACGGGCTTTCTACCCTGCGAAAAAGGCACATTAACATTGATAAAAATGCAATAAAATTTGAATTTACCGGCAAAAAGGGCATACAACATACGATAACAATCCGAAACAAAAAGCTGATTAAATTAGTCAGCAAATGCGAAGAGATTCCGGGCTGGGAGGTTTTTAAATATTACGATGAAAATGGTGAAAAGAGAATTCTGGACAGCCATATGGTCAATGTATATCTGCATGAAATATCAGGAGAATATTTTAGTGCGAAAGATTTCCGGACATGGTCAGCATCGGTTATTTTCTTTGAAGCATTAATGGAATTAGGAATTTCAGAAGATGAAAAGGAAATCAAGAAAAATATTTTGACTGCTTTTGATGTTACTGCTGAAGCTTTAGGAAATACCCGAAATGTTTGCAAAAACTATTATGTACATCCTTTATTGATTTCAACTTATGAAGACGGAACGATTAAAGAATATTTTGAGAAGTTAAAAAAAAGCCGCAGCAACAGACAATATTTTTCCCGTACAGAAACCGTATTTTTAGAAATGATACAGCATTATCAGCCGTTATCTGTTTAAGCTTCCGGATTATTTTTTAATGAAGTATAGATATTTTTTAGTTGATATGTATGTCTTTGCGTATGAAAAACTCCAAAGCTAAGCAGTTCATAAATAGTTAAATTTCCTATTCCGGGTATTTCAAAATCCATGCAGGTAAGCGTTAAATCATAATTGGTGGCTATGCTCAGCGTTTCATTTTTGATTTTTTGGAGTGTGGATAGCAGATCAATTTTGTCGTATTCTTTACTTTCCGGATATATAAAATCGGGGGAATCATATTTTTTATTCAAATTAAGAAAAATTTCTTTGAGTGTAGGAATCTTAGCATTCGCTGGCTGATCTAACTTTTTGGTATTTGAACCGCAAACTTTAGTAAAGCCAGATGTTGCTTTTATAATATGTCGGGTGACCTGACCAGCTGTCCAGCTTCCTTCAAACGGAATACGATTAATCTCTTCTTGTGTAAATAGAGAAATTGTTTCATTTAATTGTTGAAAAGTTGTGGTAATTTCTTGTTTTAATTCCATTTTCATAATTTTTAATTAAGATGCGCATTATTTACAGAGGTAATCCACCAGACATTTCCAAAAGGATCGGTTACGCCACAGGTTCTTCCGTAATCCTGATTGCTTAATCCCATTACAGAAACAGCACCATTATTTATTGCTTTCTGATAGGTTTCATCTGCATTATGGACATATACAAATAAGTTCGCAGTTTGTTTTGCCCAGTCAGCAGTTTCATCAGTTACCATTATGGTACTGCCGTTTAGGGTAATTTCGGCATGCATGACAGTGCCGTCTTCCCTAAATGATTTTGTAGTAGTTTCAGCAGCGCCGAAAACTTTTTTTGTAAAATCGATAAATTTTGTAGCGCCCTGTAAAATCAAATAAGGCATAATAGTCTGATGTGCTGCCGGTATATTCATTTTGTACTTATATTAAAGTTGAAACTTAAAATTACGATTTTTATTTATTATTTTGTTAATCAGTAAATTAAGGTTTTATAAAAGTACTTCACACTTAAAGCCATGTGAATTTAGAAGTTCGATTATTTTATGATTTGAAATTTCTGAAGCATGGATACGCAGAATTTTATCGCAGTCCTCCAGATCAAAATTGATGACGCTGTTAGGGAAATGTTCAAGAAGCCGCCCTATAATCATTTCTGAGTGTGCTGCTTCCTGAACATTTGTTTTAAAAACTTCTATCATCGCAATTGGATTTATATAGAACTGTTTTTAGCACGTTCTATTTTATGATGATAGATATAAGAAGTCATTAAAATGGCGAGAATGATTAAAGGAAAGAATCCCTGAAAATCCAATCCGTCAACTGCAAAATGACTTATTGATGCGAATATAAAGTCGAAAGCAAAACCCGCATAAGCCCACTCCTTAATACGATTTGGTACTTGTGGAATCACTAATGCCAATACGCCCAAAATTTTGAAAACGACTAATGCATTTCCGAAATATTCAGGATATCCTAAATGTCTTATTCCTTCTTTTGCAAGTTCAGTCTGTGAAGTCAGTGCCGGCATAACACCTTCAAACAGAAAAATAAGAATGGTCGTAGTCCAGAAAATAATTTTTTCTTTTTTCATTGGTTTGTTTTAAAAATAGTTATTAGTTAATTATTCCATACAAATCTACCATTACTATTTTTTTTATGAAACAGGTATTTCTGACTATTTTAGGGGCATTTAGGACATATTGATGATTTTGGAATTTGAAGAAGAAAGAGAATAGAGAAAGAAGAAAGAAGAAAGAGATCTGCTTAAATCTGTAGAAGCTACATGAAATTTCTGATAATGCAATCGCAATCTTGTCATTTCGACCTTTTGGGAGAAATCACATAAGAAGCTCGACAAAGATTGGCGATTTTGATTGTGGAGTTCCTAGTGTGATTTCTCCTCCGTCGAAATGACAAAAAAACTTTTTATTCGCATTTTCGCTTAGAGAATCCTTATTACGTGTTTCCCATTCATTCGGTTTCCAAAACATAATTCTTAATCAAAAATAAATCCTCAAAACCTAATCTGTTGTAAATAGCCTTTCCCATTGCTGAGGCTTGCAAATGTGCGGTTTCGGCATTTAAATCGATAGAGATATTTATGGCAAATTTCATAATTTCCTCTGCGAAGCCTTTTCTGCGCATTTCGGGAATTACGCCAACACCATGAATCCCCATATCTTTTTCTGTTTGGTAAAGCATAAAAGTTCCGATTGGTTTTTTATCTGCAGAGACCAAATAGAAATGTGCGTTTTGATAATCCTGAATCAGAATGTCTTTTCTGATGACGTAGCCAAAAGCATTGGGATAAACCTCTGACCAGATTTTGGCATCTTCCTCAGTAATTACTTTTTTGAAAGTTAAATTATCCTGAAGTGTAAATTTTTGATTCAGCTCTAAAAACATTCCAATTTGTTCCGTTTTGATTTCAAAACTGTTTTGTTCCAGAAAATGACTGGAATTACTTCTAAAAATATCCCAATACGGAATTACCAAACCTGGATTGTTTTTTACAATTTCAATGATTTTTGAGAGATCATTTTCTTTAATATCTTCTCTAAACCACAACTTATTAGGCCAGCCTGAATTTTCTATTTTACAGTATTCGATTGCATCCTGTTTTTTGTACGCTTGGAAAGGAACTCCAACTGTTTTCCAAAAGCCGGTTAGATTGTCGATATTATCTTTTATGAGATTTATATTTTTCATTTTTTAATAACGAAATTAATAATACAGCAAAGATAAATCTAGCCTTATTGAAAAACCTTTACATATGTTGATTTACAAATCTTTTTCAACGCTCTTCCTGATTCGGCTTAACTGAGTAGGCGTGATTCCCAAATGCGATGCGATATGCAATAACGGAATACGATCTGCAATATCAGTATGTTTTTCAAGAAGTTGTACGTATCTCTCAGTAGCGTTTTGCATAACGAGCGCAACTTCTCTTTGCTCTTTTTCGATAATCCAGTTTTTTTCCAAATGAGCGATATAGAAGTTTTTGAGATCTTCATTTTCGTTAATCAGCTTCATATATTTTTTATAGTCAATGTTGATTATTACACAGTCTTCCAAAGCTTCAATTGTAAAATTTGAAGGCGTTTGAAGCATCAATGAAACTTTAGAACCTGCGAATGCATTTCGAAAAAGAGATTTTTATTGTAGAAATTTCCCTGCTGATCTGTAATATATGCTCTCAGGATACCTTTTGCTATAAAATGAAGGTTTTTAGCAATTTCTCCGTTTTGTAGTAGTGTTTCTCCTTTTTTAAGGGTTTGGAATTCTGAGATGTTGTCAATCAGCTTCCATGACCTTTCAGAAATAGGGGAGTAACTCTGAAAGGTTTGTTTTAGGTTGTTGAGGTATGTTTCTTTATTGAAAGTCATAATTGTTGGTTTGACATAAAGTCAAAAAAGCTTTTTTCAAAAATAAAGAAATACGGTCATACTATGTCATTTTGAGAACGAGAAATCCCATAAGCTGCTTAACAATAAAAATCCAGTATTTGTTGACGTTTCTTACGAAGATCCTTCCTTCGTCAGGATGACAAAAATGACTATAAATCTGCTTAAAAATTAAAATAACAATATTTCCTGAAAACCGATGCCCTAGCCCTGATAGCAGCTACATCTTTTTATGGTGGAGTTCACCATAAAAGATATGAGCATGAAACAGCTCCTAAAAAAAACGCCATGAAAAAACTAAAAGTCCCATAGCATTTTTAAATTTTATCGAAATGTGTTATTCGTAACAAGTGTAATCTACCTTGATGGTTTTGGCTTCATTATCTTTCGTGAAACTGTAGGTATCTACTAAATTAAAGTCATCTAAATGAATGGTTCCAAAAAATTTGTAATCATCATTTTGATCGGCGCGTTCTGCTGCGGAAAAATATTTTTCAAAGGTCCTGTCGTCTTTTTTTTCTATTTTGGATTTTCTGAACTGAAGTACTTCTTTGTCCTGATAGGAGGTATAAGTATGTATAAACGGAAACTTGTTCTCTGCACCGCCACAGTTATTGGACCACACTACATTATTGATATAATAGGAGATACAATTATTTTCGAATTTTTCTTCTGCAAAAGTATTCATATAAGAAAACTTGTCATCTGCCATAAGGGTATATGATTTTTGTAACAGTTTACCATTCTCAAGCCAATATACTGTTGTTTCATTTGCATCGCCAACGTTCCCGCTAAATATCACTTTGTTATCATCGTAGTTAACTGAACAAACCATAGTCTGATCCTCTTTCATGATTTTTGTAAGCATACCATCTTTGTAAACGAATTCTTTTTTGCTGTTGCTTTTTCCTTCATCTTTATAGTAGGTCACGGCTGTGGGAAGTCCTTGGTTGTTAAAAGAAACACTTTTTAAAGGAATCCTGACACCTTTCTTTTTAAGGAAGTAAGAATCCAGCGTTTTTAATTTTGCTGTTCCCTGTTTAAAAATGGCTTCATCATCTAATTTAATATCTGGAATAGGTAGGGAATGATCGCTCAACAATGCTTTCATAACTTCTTTGGATTTGGCAGTAATTTTATTTTTGCCTTGCAATGAAGCAACTTCCTTTTTGTACTTTCTGGTATTGATAACGTATGAGGATTCTTTTTTCGATTTCAATTGTTCTGCTACAAATTCAGTTGCCATTCTTGTGCCTTCCTTTACTTGTACTTTATCATCCAGTTTTCCGCTCCAGTAAGCAAATGCCTGAAAAGACTGGCCGTCTCCGGTAATATCTAGTGTTTGTTTATTTTCGAAAAGAACATAGGTGTATTTATTGATGGTAATGATTTCTAGGTTTTCTTTTGGAAAATTACGATTCAGTTCCGCTTTTTCAGAATTGTTTTCATTGCCTGCATAGACAGTATTTCCTTGTGAAGAATATTCGTTTACATCGACCAGGAAAACATACTTTTTACCTTTTTTAATCTGCAAAGTATCGGGTATTATTTTTTCTTCTATAATTGGCGCTGCCATTGCGACTTCCTGAACCGCTGTGGTTTTAGGTTTAGATATTGGCTTTTTTTTACCTTTTTTCTGGGAATAGCCCTGAAATGAGAGTGTTAGTAGAAGAACTAATGCTAGTAAATGTTTCATTTTGTATTTGTAATTAAATTTTTACAAATATAAGTCTTTTAATAAATTATTAAATAATTATCTTACAAAATTTTAATAAATAGGTATAAATACCTGAATTTCAATACGTATAAAAACGCTGCAAAACGTAAAGTCTCACAGCGCTTTCAGAAATAAATAATTAAAAAACGGGTATTATCTCCAGCCTCCGCCTAATGCGCGATATAAATCGGTATTGGCAGATAAATGTTGTCTTTTTATGTCGGCAAGTTCCAATTCGCTTTGCAACAAATTCGACTGTGCTGTAATTACTTCAAGATATTCAGCCATACCATTTTTGAATAATAAATTGGCATTTCTGATAGCTGTCTGTAAAGTTTTTACACGTTCCTGAAGAAGCGTTTCCTGTTGTTGTAATTTTTCTACTTTTACCATAGCATCAGCAACTTCACTTACAGCAACCAAAACTTGTTGTCTGAAATTTAGAACTGCTTTTTCTCTTTCCGCTACAGCGATATTATATTGCGTTCTCACTCTTTTATTATTGAATATTGGCTGAGTCAGACCACCAGCTACAGTTCCGAATAAAGAAGCCGGAATGTTGAACCAATTGCTTGTTTCGAAAGAGTTTAATCCGCCTTGAGCTGTGATTCTTAACGCTGGATATAAATCTGCTTTTGTGATTCCAACATTAGCATTGGCAGCTTTCAAAGCCAATTCTGCACTTTTTACATCCGGTCTTCTGCTTACTACAGAAGACGGAATTCCGATTTTAGTATTATTTTCAATCGTAATACTGGTCAAAAGTGGATTTCTTTCTTTTGCACCCGGAAAAGATCCTGTTAAAACACTCAAAGCATTTTCCTGAATCGCAATATTTTGTTCTAATAAAGGAACCAATTGTGCTGCAGTTAATTTTTGTGCTTCAGATTGTTGAACTGCTAATGAAGTAACCTGTCCTGCATCATATTTTAATTTGATGATATTGGTTGTACTGTCATTCAACTGAACATTTTTCTTTGCAATTTCCAATTGAGCATCAAGCATCAAAAGATTGTAATATCCTTTAGAAACATTCGCAACAATAGTAGTCTGCAAAGCTTTTTTTACTTCAGATGACTGAAGATAACTAGCATAAGCACCTTTTTTCTGATTTCTGATTTTTCCCCATATGTCTGCTTCCCATGAAAGTGAAGCGCCTGCAGCATAATCGTCAATATGTTTGGCACCAATAGCCTGACTTAGGTTTAATCCTGTAAAACTGTTATCAGACGGATTGCTGGTACTTGCATTTACAAATAAATTAACCTGAGGCACATTTCCCCATTTCGATTGTGTAAATCTGTATTGCGCAATCTCAATGTTTTTTTGTGCAATCTGTAAATCGTTATTACGCGTTACAGCACTATCAATTAATTTGATAATATCCTGTTCTGTAAAGAATTTTTTCCACTCCACATCTCCAATACTTGTTGTATCGCCTGAAACCGATGCACTCCTGAAATTTTCAGGAAATGCATCTTTTGGAGTTTCAATATCCTTAGAAACCTTACAGGATATAAATGTGACGATTAAAACAGCAACCATCACGATTTTGGTTATATACTTTTTCATTTTACTTTGTCGTAATTAAATTTCTGGACATTTATCTTTTTTGCTTTCGAGGTCTTTCGAAATTCTATAAGAGATGTATGCTAGGCTTCCGATGATTGTCATCAGAATTGTCGTTATATAGTTTTCCATTTATTTTTCTTCGTTATAAATTACAGCTACCGGTTTTCCGGAAACTTTTTCTTGTAAATGCTGGAATACGATAAATAAAACCGGGATAATCATTAACCCAAGAATTACTCCCGAAACCATTCCTCCGGCGGCACCAATACTAATAGAGTGGTTACCCTGAGCCGATGGACCTTTGGCACTCATCATCGGAATCAATCCAACAACGAAAGCCAGTGACGTCATGATAATCGGACGTAAACGTAATTTTGCGGCTTCAATTGAAGCTTTTACCAACGCCTGACCAGATCGTCTTTTTTGTACTGCGAACTCTACAATCAGAATCGCATTTTTGGCCAGTAATCCGATAAGCATTACTAAGGCAACCTGTACATAAATGTTGTTTTCGATACCAGTTAATCCAATTGCTACGAAAACTCCAAATATACCTGCAGGGATAGATAGGATTACAGCAAGAGGCAAGATGTAACTTTCATACTGTGCAGCAAGTAAGAAATAGATAAAGATCAGACACAATAAGAAAATAGTTGCCGATTGTCCTCCCGAAGAAATTTCTTCACGGGTTTGTCCTGAAAACTCATAACTATAACCTGCAGGTAATTGTTGCGCTGCCACTTCTTCGATTGCTTTAATGGCATCTCCGGAACTAAATCCAGGTTTCGGAATCGCATTAATCGAAATCGAATTAAACAAGTTGTATCTTGAAGCGGTTTCTGAACCATAAATACGGGTTAGTTTTACCAAAGTATTTATCGGAACCATTTCTCCATTTTTATTTTTTACAAAAACCCTGTCAATTGCTGTCGGATCAGCTCTGTCGGCAATATCTGCCTGAACTACGACTCTGTAATATTTACCAAATCGGTTAAAGTCAGATGCCTGTGCACTACCAAAATACGCCTGCATCGTTTGCAGAATGTCTTTTACTTTTACGCCTAACTGATCTGCTTTTTCGTCATTGATATCCAATTGCAATTGTGGATAATCGGCTTTGAAACTGGTAAAGGCTACAGCAATTTCCGGACGTTTCATTAATTCTCCAATAAACTGCTGAGAAATTCCACTAAACTTATCCAGTTTTCCTCCCGTTTTATCCTGTAATACTAAATCCAAAGCTTCAACATTACTAAATCCTGGTACAGTTGGGAAACTAAATACGAAGAAACTTCCTCCTGAAATCGCGCCTAATTTTCCGCGGACTTCATTCATGATTTCATCAATATTTTTAATCTCTCCACGTTCTTCATTTGGTTTAAGCAATACGAAAACAACTGCAGAAGAAGGGCTTGTAGAGTTCGTCAGTAAGTTGAAACCTGAAATCGCGGTTACAAATCGTGATGAATTTAAACCTCTTAAAGTATTTTCTGCTTCAGTCATTACTTTTTGAGTTCCGTCAAGCGAAGTTCCTGAAGGTGTATTTACCGCAATTGCAATAAATCCCTGATCTTCAGTTGGAATAAATCCGGCAGGAGTTGTTTTTACCATTACAACCGTTGCGAAAGCAATTAAAGCCAAACCTCCTAAACTAACCCATTTGTTACGGATTAAGAATTTTAATCCGCCCACATAACGGTTGGTCAAAGCTTCAAAACTATTGTTGAATCCGATAAAGAATTTCTCTTTAAATCCTTGTTTTTTATACGGAGTATTTCCATCATGCGCTGCGTGATTATCTTTTAAGAATAAAGCGGCAAGGGCAGGACTTAAAGTCAAAGCGTTAACAGCCGAAATAACAATTGCAATTGCCATCGTAAAGGCGAACTGACGATAGAAAACCCCTGTTGAGCCTTCCATAAAACCAACCGGCAGGAATACAGCAGCCATTACCAGCGTAATCGAGATAATAGCACCCGTTATTTCGTGCATAGCTTCATGCGTTGCTATTTTTGGAGACAGACGTTTGTGTTCCATTTTCGCATGCACCGCTTCGACTACCACAATGGCATCATCGACCACAATACCAATCGCTAGAATTAATGCGAAAAGTGTAAGCAGGTTGATTGAGAATCCGAATAACTGCATGAAGAAGAACGTTCCTAAAATTGCTACAGGTACAGCAATTGCCGGGATTAATGTTGATCTGAAATCCTGTAAAAAGATAAATACCACGATAAATACCAGGATAAAGGCTTCCAGTAAGGTATGTTCAACCTGTTCGATAGATTGGTCTAAAGATACTTTTGTACTATAGAAAATGTTATGTTTAATACCATTTGGAAAATCTTTTGAAGCTTTTTCCATCATTTTATTAATCGCAATCTGAATATCATTAGAATTTGAACCTGCTAACTGAATAACTCCGATTACAATTCCTTTTTTACCATTCAGACGTGTTAAACTGTTATAAGAATAAGCGCCCAATTCAACTCTTGCCACATCTTTTAAACGCAGGACAGAACCATCTGCGTTAGAACGAATGGCAATATTTTGATAATCTTCAGGTTTGGTTAGTTTTCCTTTGTATTTAATTACATATTCGAAAACCTCTTTACTTCTTTCACCAAATTTACCTGGAGCCGCTTCCAGACTTTTATCCTGAATAGCGCCCATAACTTCGCTTGGTGTAACATTGTGAGTTGCCATTTGTGTTGGATTTAACCAAACACGCATAGAGTAATCTTTTACACCACCAAAAATACTGGCAGAACCTACACCCGGAATACGTTTAATCTCCGGAATAATATTAATTTGAGCATAATTGGCAACAAATGTCTGATCATATTTTGACTCATCATCAGTATACATACCGATTGCCATGATAAAACTGTTTTGTTGTTTTGCCGTAATTACACCTTGCTGAACAACCTCTGCAGGCAACTGACTTGTCGCCTGAGCAACCCTGTTCTGAACGTTTACAGCAGCCTGATCGGCATCTGTACCTAATTTAAAGAAAACGGTAATCGCTAACGTACCATCATTACTGGCAGTTGAACTCATATAAGTCATATTCTCAACACCATTTATAGATTCTTCCAGAGATGGTGCCACAGAACGTAAAACCGTTTCTGCGTTAGCTCCGGGATATACCGCCGTTACCAAAACCGATGGTGGCGCAATATCAGGAAACTGTTGTAAAGGCAATTTCGTAAGTCCAAGTACTCCCAGAATCACCAGTAAAATGGAGATTACGGTTGCCAGTACGGGTCTTTGTATAAATATTTTGAACATTTTCGTAAAAATTATTTTTTGTTAGTTATTTGAGCAACCTTAGCAGCACCTTTCTCAGGCTGGATCACCTGACCTTCCTGAAGTTTGTCAATACCGCTTAATACAATTTGGTCACCAGCTTGTACACCATCTTTAATCAGATAGTTGGTACCGCTTTTACCTACAACAGTAATTGGCATTTTTGTAACCTTGTTGTCTTTGTTTACTGTAAAGACAAAAACTTTATCCTGCATTTCAATCGTAGCCGATTGTGGAACAAGAATAGCATCATCATGCTGTAGTCCTAAACGGATTCTTCCTGTATTCCCAGAACGTAAAGTTCCGTTTACATTTGGGAAAGTTGCTCTCAACGTAATAGCACCTGTAGTTTTATCAAACTGACCGTCTACCATGTCAATTTTTCCTGTTTGAGGATAAGCGTTGTTATCAGCTAAGATTAAAGAAACAGGAGGTAATTTTTTGATTTTGTCTCCAATGCTGTTTCCTGCATATTGTGATTTGAAGTTGATAAAATCTGTTTCACCTAAAGAGAAATAAGCAAAAACTTCATGAACATCTGAAAGTGTAGTTAAAGGTTCAATATCTGAAGCAGAAACCAGACTTCCTTGTTTTTTAGGCAATCTTCCGATGTATCCGCTTACCGGAGCAGTAACATTCGTATATCCTAAATTGATTTTAGCAGAAGCAACCATGGCTTTTGCCTGTTCAATATTAGCAGCAGCAATTTTTTGAGAAGCTTTAGCCGTTTTTAACTGATAATCAGAAACTACTTTGTTTTGTACTAAAGGAGTTAATTTATCCACTTCTAATTGTGAGTTGATCAAAGCGGCTTCAGCAGCGTGAAGGCTTGCCAAAGCATTGTTTAACTGCTCACGAAACGGACGTTCGTTTATTTTGAACAAAGTCTGGCCTTTGCTTACATAAGCTCCTTCATCTACCAAAACACGGTCAAGGTTTCCGCTTACCTGCGGACGAATCTCCACATCTACAGTTCCTTGTATAGAAGCAGGGTATTCATTGTCAGTAGTAGTATTTTCGCTTGTTATGGCCATAACCGGCAATACAGGAGCGGGTGCAGCGGCCGGAGCCTGCGATTTATCGGCGCAGCTACTAAGAACTAGTGCCAGAATAAAGCTGGTTATAATTACATTTTTCATCTTAATATTGGTTTTAATTTGTTGGACATTCTCGTTTTTAAAAAATTTATTTATAGTATTATTTGAATTTCATATTTAAGCTTGTTTATTTTTCTAACACTGTTAAGTAAAAAAGTGTAAAATTCCATATAATGATGTGTTTCAAATCTATTTTATAATAGTCATTAAATTATTTATCGGTGTTAAGTAATAAGCTAAAGAAACTTATTTTTATGTTAATTAAATTATTTATCACTGTTAAGTAAAAGAGTAAAAAAAAAGTATTAGCTAAATTACCTATTAAATCATTTACCCCTGTTAAGTTAAAATGAATTTTTTTTTATTGTATTGACTTTATGATACCGCCAATTGCATCTTTAAGAATCTGTCCGTTAATAGTGTCCAGCGAAATGCTTTTGTTGATAATATTAATCGCAATCAGACCATGAATGACCGAAAAGAAAGTAAAATACTTTTGTTTGATAACTTCTTCAGTCGGGTTGCTGTTTTTCATGATTTCTGCAATGACCGAAGTAAATAATTTATAAGGTGTTTTTGCAGCATCACATTGTTCAGAACAGCAGTTCATCTGCACACCAAACATTACCTGGTACATTTCGGTATCCGTAAAGGCAAAATCCCAATAGGCCATCCACATGGCTTCAATCTGCTCTTCCGGTTTGTCAAACTTAGCTTTGGCATCTTCCAGCTCTTTGCCTAATTTAAGGAAACCTTTACCGGTTAACTCTCTTAATATGGCATCTTTATTTGAGAAGTACTCATATATGATGGGAGCAGTATATTCGATTCTGTCGGCAATTTTACGCATACTCAAACCAGTCCAGCCTTCTTCTTTCACGATATCATAAGCAGCGCCAAGAATATTATTTCTTGTCTCTTCTTTTTGTCTTAAAATACGATCTTTACTAGCCATTTTGAATAAGTATTAAATTGTTTAACACCGTTAGGCAAATGTAAGGCGGTTTTTCGAATTACGCCATAATTTTATCATAATATTTTCTTATCGTACAATAAGCTTCTTTAAAAAAGCTTGGTAAACATTGTTTTAATTAAGGTTTTTTTGATTTTAAATATTTTTAGGAGCAGGAGATTTTTCGTTTTTCAAGACGTTTTGTCCCGCTCTTCACTATATCTTTTGTGGTGAACCCCACCACAAAAGGATGCCGTTTCGATCTGGGCTAGGTAAAAGGAATTATTGTTTTCATAATTTTCACAGAAAATAACTATCTATGTATTAAATGAATCAATTCCGGATATCAAACTTTTAGTGTTCTATTTGTTTGCGGTGTATTTATTTTACATAGTTTGGGGATACACATGCTTCCCAATAGCTTACAATTGTTTTAATTGTTTGTTTGATTTGATTGTAATCAGTAGGCTTTACAAAAAATCCCTGAATAGATTTAGAATAAGCATCCACAAAATGCCTTTGTTCTGCGCTTGTAGTAAAGAACAAGTATGGAATGGACTTAAGTCTTAAATCTTCATTTTGATGGATTTTTTCCCGCAGTTCAATTCCACTTAGCTTAGGCATATTAATGTCTGAAAAAATGATAAAAGGCTCAATTTCTGTGGTAGTTAAATATTCTAAAGCTTTTTCGCCCTCAGCAAAAAAGATAATTTCATTTTTATAATCAAGTTCATTAAATACATCAGTTAAAATATTCTGGTCATCTAAATCGTCTTCAATAATAATAATTGGACCACCTTTGTTCATTTGTGTTTTTGATAAAGGTAGTTCAATTAATCCTGCATGCAATTTTAAATTTAGAGTAATATAATTAACTGTGATTTTTATGGCTTTGTATGACGCCCAAACATATTCATATTTTGCTCTTCTAAAACTTCTGTCAGCATTGTGGAACGTTTTGGAGTGATTTAAAGTACTGTATCCATGTCATTTTTTTGTATTATTACAGAAAAAAATAAAAAATGAAACCAACGACAGTTATAAAAATTGCGATTTTTACTTTAATTATACAATCAACCCAAGCTCAGGAAACTAAAAAACAAAGAACTTCTGCAGAAATAAAATATTCGATTGAAAATTGTGTGAATCATTTTGATCTAAACAAAGCCACAAAAACAAAGGTGGGGTATCAATATTGGTTTGCCGATAAAAATTTCACTCAGGAAAATACGCTCAAAATGAGTATCGTCGAGCCTGGGAAATCAACCCACGCGCCGCATCATCATCCTGAAGAAGAATTCTTCTATATCCTGGAAGGCACTGCCGAATTCTTTCTTGACGGAAAAACGGTCACAGCCGGACCAAATACCAGTTTTTATTGCCCTCCAAATGCGGAACACGGAATCAGCAATGTTGGGAAAACCGATTTGAAGTATTTGGTGATTAAGAAGGATTTGAGGTAAATTTTCTAATTTGCTTTTTGATTAGATAATATATCCAGACAAATAACAAAAACAAAATGATCTTCATTAATAAAGCCAAAAAATAGTTTGGCGGATAAATCCCTATATCATTATACATTGTAAAGGTACTTGGTAAATAATCACGATGAAAAGTAATAATTAATATCACAAATCGCTCAATTGAAATAATCAGCAAAAAGCTAAACACAATTCTTAAAAAGACATTTTTATAGATTTTTCTAAATCGCAGAAGCTGTGTTATCGTAAACCATAAAATTGGCTGTAGCCAAAATCCAATTGCATATTTTCCAAACATTCTTTGTAGCATATAGCTTTGTTCTTCAGGATTACTTTCGGCATAAAAAACAATTGTTCCAATAATCCATACGAGAAAGTAAATGATTCCAACAAAGGAAATAAACTGAACAGCTTCTTTATCTGTTTTATATAATTGTGGCTTCTTCACAAAAACAGATAGCAATAAATAGAGTAGTGTAT
This sequence comes from Flavobacterium hibisci, assembly GCF_020026925.1. GTDB lineage: Bacteria > Bacteroidota > Bacteroidia > Flavobacteriales > Flavobacteriaceae > Flavobacterium > Flavobacterium hibisci. The sequence continues at coordinate 25,622 of NZ_JAIQDW010000028.1, forward strand.
ATAAGCCAAAAGCTGTAAAAAAGTCTATTGTTATGATTTGAAGAAGTAACAAGATGTTTTCTTTCATGTATTTTATAGATTGTTAATCGAAGTATGCAATTAATTCTTTATCCTCATCAACAATATGATCTGTGATATGAAATACTTCCTGAATCCATGGATGTTCTAATGCATCTTTTCTGTCTAAAATCTTTTCAAGTATTTCATGTTTCCATGGTGATTCCTCTTTGTCCATTAAGCCTATCTGAAAATATGTCTCGTCCAGCCATATTCTAAATGGAAACGAAAACCTGTTTTTAGGCTCTTCATCTGTTCCCCAATCGCCAATGCTAATTAATCCAAGTGCATATTTGTCTTCGTGTCCCTTTGTGAATTTTAAATAATAAATAGCAAATGCATCTTCATCTTTATAAACAAATCGGGTTAATTTAACGGTTTCATTTTCGCAACAGTCACAAAGCTCTATAACTGGTTCTTCAAATTCGATTCGGATCATTAGAATGTTTTACAATTTGTAGTTTCAAATGTATGGATTTTGGATTGAGGATTCATACATTTTATAATGTGAGTTATTATTTCATTCCCCGAATGTTCATCTCCAGCGTATAAACGCTTTTCCCTGCAGTAATAAATAAGGTTTTGAATTTTTTTCCTCCAAAGCATACATTCGCTGTCCAGGGTTCTTTTACATCAATGTGAGCAATTTTTTCTCCCTTTGGATTAAAAACTGAAACGCCTTTTCCGGTTAAGTAAATATTCCCAGCTTCATCAATCGTGATTCCATCTGAACCGGATTCGGTAAAAAGTGTTTTTTCGCCTAATGAACCATCATTGTTGATTTTATACGAGTAGGTTTTGTTTGCTTCAATATCAGCAACGTACAGCATTTTTCCATCCGAAGTTCCTATAATGCCGTTGGGTTTTATCAGGTCGCTGGCAACGTTGGTAATTTTAGTTTTATCAGGAGATAAATAATAAACGCATTCTTTTTCTATTTCTTTGGAAGTATGTTTCCAGTAATCACGTTTGTAAAAAGGATCTGTAAAGTAAATACCGCCTTTGGGGTCAACCCAAAGATCATTCGGGCCATTGAGTCTTTTGCCTTCAAAATCATTTACCAATACCGTAACATTTTTGTTTGGATCAATTTTCCAGATTTCATTTTTTTCATCGGCGCAGGCCAAAAGATTGCCTTCGCGGTCAAAATACATGCCGTTTGCTCTTCCCGCATTTTCCATGTAAACAGAAAGCTCACCATCAACCGACCATTTCATGATTCGGTTATTAGGCTGATCGGTAAAATAAATATTGCCTTTTTTGTCTGCAGCAGGCCCTTCCGTAAAACTATATTGATCCGATAATTTTGTAAGAACCGCACCCTTTGCTATTAAGTTGTGATTTTGATTTTGTGACATTTGCGGATATATAAAATTCGTAAAGACGAAAGCGATAACGAAGAAGTAAATTGTTTTTATTTTAAGTTTGGAATGATTCATAATGAAAAATGGTTGATAATTTTAAGGATTATAGTTTTTTATAAACTCCTTAGCATCACTTAGATTCTTTGGATAATTTACTTTTAAAAAGACACCTTTTTCTATTTGTTCGTAAACCGCTTGGAACTTAAAACCATTTTCAACTAATAGTTTTACCGTTTCCCAATTTTTTGTGTCAGTTTTTTTAGGAGGTTTGAATTTATGATTTACCAGAGTCATTTTTTCACCACATTGTGGACAATTAGATTCTACTTGATTTTCATAATCATTTCCTTTGCTATATGAAGTTCTGCATTTTAAGCAGATATTTTTATATCCCATCTTTTGATTTTAAATTTTGGAAATGATTATGCTATCGATTTGAAATTCGTTGTAGCATCTATTTTAGTGGCTTGGCTTTTAGTTCTTATTAAATTTTTCACAGTATTCGATTTGCCCTTTAAAGTCTACTTCTATGTGTTTAATAATAGTTTCGCATACGTCTTTGTAGTCGTCTTCTGTTATTGGTGACTGTTCACTTCGCCAACCTCCATGTGATAGGTCATTGATTAATGTATATGATTTAGTGTCGTTAGGAATATTCTTTTTTATGTATTCAGCAATTCCGTCTTTTGATATGTCAACGTTTTGAAACTTGGTTAAAGTTTCAATAATGTGTCGAATAGAATTTGCTGTTGTATGATTTGCAAGTTCATTTTTTCTTGCAATGTTGTAAATGTCAATTAAGTGATTGATGTATGGCACAGTCAAATTGTTGTTGAAGTCTTTTAATTCTCCTTTTTTCAATAGTAATTTTTTGTCAACAATGTTATTAGCTGTTAAAACCCGCATAAAATCATTGTTGTGAGTAAAGATTATTAATCTCTCACGCTTCAGTTTGTCAATGATTTTTGAAATGTCACGGATTACACCACTAACAGTATAAACATGCGTAAAATCCATACTTGAAATTGGGTCATCAATTATGAAAAATAATTTTTCGTAATCGTCTTCGTTTTCTACTTTCAAATGTGTGTCGCCAATATAGTATGCAAACGCTATGATATTTTTTTCTCCTTCACTTAAAACGTCTTTTGCTTGGTCTTTTTCGAGTGCGTTTTTATAAAAAACAAGTCTGAAAGTTTCTTTGTCCAAAGTGTATTTGTCAGAGAAAAAGTAATTCAAAACCGCTTTAATTGTTGAGACTACTTTATCTTTTTTACTGACTTTTTGTTGCTCTTTCTTCTTTTTAATTTCTGCATCAAGCGTTTTCCACTTTTCTCTTAATTGAAAAATAATTTTAATGTTTGTCTTGTGTGTTTCAATTAGATGATTGTATGCACATTTACAGATTTCCTTTCTAACTGTTTTATTTTCTTCGCCTATTCCATTTTTTTTAGCGTTAATTATATCAATTTGTTCATTGTTTAGGTCAATAATACTATTCAGTAAAGTTTGGTGTTTTTCGATGTTTTCAATTATTGAATTTTCTATTGGAATAGATTTGCTAATATCTTTAAGTTTTTCTTCAATAATGTCAATGAAAACTTGAATTGTTTTTTGGGCTTCTTCAACAATTAAAGAGCCTAACTCAACTTCTTCACTTGATGGAATGTATTTGGTTTTATATTCATTAAACGTATTTATTCGTTTCGAATTCGTATTTTCTATTGATTTTAAAAAGTCAATAATGTTTGATAACAGTTCTATGTTTCCCTTAAATTGCTTTATAGTTTTTGCTTCTGTGTCGTTAATATATTTAGTGTAGTTGTCAATTAAGCTAAGAGCATTTTCTTGTAACTTTTGTTCGCAGAAAGGACAAGTATTAGTTTCTGTTTCAGAAAGCAATTCCATTCCTGTTTCAACAAATACTTGCTTGCTTTTGATTTTCTGTTTAAAATCGTCTGCTAATGAACTCAAAGAAAATTCTTTGTTTAAGTTTCCCTTAATTGAGTTCAATGATGTGAAGTCAATGTTTATTCTATCAACATTTCCGATATCTTCTAGATTTTCAGGAACTGATTTGATTTTATTGTAGTCTGCAAAAAGTTCATCAATGTTTTTGGAAACTTGAAATAAATCTTTTTCAATGCCTTGAAAAATTTCGTTTGGCTTTAAATACGCATATTCGCTAAGTCTTTTGATGTTTTGAATGTTACTTATGTTTTCTTCTACGTAAGTGCTAATTTCCTTTTCAATTTGTTCCGAAAGTGTTTTTCCTTCTTTTTCAATTTTTTCAAGATTATCTTCGTCATCTTTTAGGTCGATGTTTACTTTACCTAAAATGAAACCTTGGATATCGCTGTCTTTTTCGTAGCCTAAAACTCGAATGTTTTGTTCAACGTAATCTTGGTTAAAGGTGTGATAAAGATATTTAGTGTATGGAATTGTTGGGATTTGTCCTTTTGTTACAGAAATACTGAAGTCATCCTTTACATTACCATCTTTGTCTATTATTTTAAAAGAAAATGTTCCGTTATTTTTTCCAAAAGTCAAAAATTTGTCCGTTGGACTTTTACCATTTTCGTCTAAAACAAGTTCGTCTTGTTTTTCTGTTAATCTAAAAAGTCTGCTGAGGAATGTCTTACCGCTACCGTTGTTAGCAAACACACCCATTTTTAAAGAACTTGATTTGATTTCTCTTGCCAAGTTTTCGATTGGTGCAATGTTTTGGCACTTAATTATGGTTGTAATTTTGTCGTCTGCCATTTTCTATGGTTGTTAGGTTGTAACCTTGCCACTAATTTATTTATACTGGCCACAAAATGGCTTCAAGTAATCTAAATATAGCTGGCTTTATGACATTAAAATATTTTTTAATGATCCGCTAAAATAATTCCTTTTTTGTTATCAATCACAAAATGACATTTTATTGAATGATTTTTCTGCATTTATTGTAGTTAGTGTGAATTAGCATGTTGATTTAAAAAATAAGTAAATCTTATTATAAATAAACCAACCTCAAAACACATTATTTAACATATTCACCTCAAATCTCAAAAATTAAAATCACAAATAACAATCTATAATTAATTGAAAGTAATATTTTTACGAAACAAATACAAAAACCACACACATGGAAGTAGGAATAATAGGATTGGGGAAAATGGGATTCAATCTCGCCTTGAATTTAAAACGTAATAACTATCAGGTTGTGGCACAGGATGTCAATGTCGATTTTGTTTCAAAAATAGGCGAGGAGGGAATTGAAACCGCCTATACTGTTGAAGAACTGTGCCAAAAACTAACTGAAAGAAGAGTCATTTGGTTAATGGTTCCGGCGGGCGAAATTGTAGATGGGGTAATTACTTCATTACTTCCATATTTATCCAAAAATGATATCATTATTGATGGCGGAAATTCGAATTACAACGATTCAAAACGCCGTTATGTCCAGCTAAAAGAACATGGAATTGATTTTCTGGACTGCGGAACTTCCGGTGGAACTTCGGGAGCTTTAAACGGTGCTTGTACGATGATTGGCGGAGATGCTGAGGTATTCGATTATGTAGCCGGAGTTTTTAAGGATATTTCGGTTGAAAACGGATTTCTATACACCGGAGCTGCCGGAAGCGGGCATTTTACCAAAATGGTTCATAACGGTATCGAATACGGTATGATGCAGTCTATAGCGGAAGGATTTGAGGTTTTTGAGCATTCTGAATTTGATATCGATTTTCAAAAAACCGCCAAACTGTTCAATCACGGTTCTGTGGTACGTAGCTGGCTGATGGAACTCACAGAAAATGCGTTTTCAAAAGACGCCAGACTGGACGGAATAAAAGGAATCATGCATTCGTCAGGAGAAGGAAAATGGACACTCGAAACCGCTTTAGATTTAGGTGTTCCAACTCCGGTAATTGCGCTTTCGATCATGATGCGTTACCGTTCTCAAATGTCGGATACGTTTTCAGGAAAAGTGGTGGCGGCACTTCGAAACGAGTTTGGAGGACATGCTGTAGAGAAAAGCGAATAATCTAGGTTGCAATGTTTTTTTTAAACACATAGAAAACATAGGTTTTTCTTTTTCTTTAAGAATATAAAAGAGAAACTTATTTCTCAACACATAGCTATGCGTTTTTACATAGGTGAAATACTTTTGATGAACTTAGAAATTTATTTTTCCATGCGTTAAAAAACTCTACACAAAGTAAACTATGAGTTTTGAAATAAGTGAAACGCCTATTAATAAGCTTACAATATCTATGTTTCTATGTGTTTAAAAATTATACCTAACGAATATCATTAATAACTAATCATTTCGAAATTTATGTCATTACTGATTCTGATTGCCAGTATTCTTTTATTACTTATCCTGATTTCCGGGGTGAAACTTAATGCTTTTATAGCCTTGGTTATTTCCGCATTTTTTGTGGGAATCGCAAAGGAAATGCCTTTTACGGATTTGATTAATTCCATCCAGCAGGGAGTCGGAAGCACATTGGGGTCTTTGATTTTAATTATAGCTTTTGGAGTTGTATTAGGAAATTTGCTTTCAGACAGTGGAGCCGCTCAGCGAATCAGTTCGGTTATGATTCGTTCTTTTGGGGTCAGGCACATCAAATGGGCGATGGTGATTACCGGTTTCTCAGTTGGAATTTCGATGTTTTATAATGCCGGTTTCATTATTTTGATTCCGATGGTTTTTGCAGTAGCGAAAAGCACCAAACAACCCATTATTTACCTCGGTATTGCAATGGCATCGGCGCTTTCGATCACGCACGGCTTTTTACCTCCGCATCCCGGACCGACAGCTATTGCTGTTATTTTCAAAGCAAATATCGGTAAAACTCTTCTCTACGGACTTTTGGTTGCCCTGCCTGCACTTTTTGCTGCAGGTATTGTGTTTCCTGAGTTCATCAAAAAGATCAATGCTTTTCCGCCAAAAGGCTTATTCGAAAGCAAAACGTTCACAGAAGCTGAAATGCCTTCGTTCGGAATTAGTATTGTAACAGCATTGGTTCCGGTGTTTTTAATGGGAATGGCAACCTTCAGCGAATTGGCTTTGCCGGAAGAGAATACATTGCGTTCTGTTTTGCTTTTTATTGGAAACCCAACCACTTCGATGCTGATTGCGGTACTTTTTGCCATATTTTCATTAGGTATTTTTCGCGGAAGAAAAATGCAGGATATCATGGATAAGTCGGGTAGTGCCATGAGTTCTGCTACGATGATTATTTTGATTATCGGGGCAGGAGGTGCTTTTAAACAAGTCTTGATCGATAGCGGAATGGGAACCGATTTGAGTCAGTTTTTCGAAAAGTCATCACTTTCTCCACTGGTTTTAGGCTGGCTGATTGCAACAATAATCAGGATTGCCTTAGGATCTGCCACGGTTGCGGGGTTAACAGCAGCAGGAATTGTACAGCCTTTGGTAGTAGCTTCGGGTGTAAGTCCGGAATTGATGGTGCTTTCCATTGGAGCCGGAAGTTTGATGTGCTCGCATGTCAACGATACCGGATTCTGGATGTTTAAAGAATATTTCGGAATCAGCGTTTCGGATACTTTTAAAACCTGGACGGTAATGGAAACCATTATTGGTGTAATGGGACTACTAGGGGTGTTATTGCTTAATTTATGGATCAAATAAAAGAAATGGAAGCATTTTATATAGGAATCGATATTGGAACCACGGCCACAAAAGCAATCTGTTTTGACGTTCACGGAAATGTAATCAGACAGGTTTCACAATCTTATGAAATGTATCACCCAAAACCAAACTGGAGTGTACAAAATCCTCAGGAAATCTTAGAAACGGTTTTAAATTGTATCACTGAAATTACAAAGGGCATTCGGCCGGAGTTTATCAGTTTTAGTTCGGCGATGCAGAGTATTATAGCTATTGATGAAACAGGAAAACCATTGACTGAAGCTATTCTATGGGCAGATAACAGAGCAATCGGAATTGCAGAACAACTGAAAAAATCTGAAAAAGGAAAGCATTTTTATAATAAAACCGGAATTCCGATTCATCCTTTTTCACCTATAACTAAAATAGCATGGTTTAAAGAATTTGATTCGGAAGTTTTTTCGAAAACTTATAAATTCATCAGCATTAAAGAATATGTGTGGAATTATCTGACCGGGGAATATGTTACAGATACTTCAATGGCTTCCGGAACTGGATTATTGAATATTCATACCTTACAATGGGATGATGAAGTGCTTGATTATTTAAACATAAAAATCGAACAATTATCGAAGATTTGTGACGTAACACATCAATGCAAAGGTATTTCAGATGATTTCCTGTATATCATTGGAGGTGGAGATGGTGCTTTGGCCAATTTGGGAACCGGAGCGATGAATAAAAATTGTATGGCACTGACTATTGGTACAAGCGGTGCAGTACGATTGCCTATTGAAAAACCGTATCTGGATGAGCATATGCGTACCCAGTGTTATCATTTGATGGATAATCAATACCTGACTTTGGGAGCTGTGAACAACGGTGCCATTATCCTGCAATGGCTTCGCGAAACGCTATTAAAAACAGACAAATCTTTTGAAATCCTTTTTTCAGCAGCAGAAAAAATTCCTGCCGGTTCTGAAGGCTTACTTTTTGTACCCTACTTGTTAGGCGAAAGAGCGCCTATCTGGGACGCTTCAGCGCAAGGAACAATTTTAGGAATGCAGATTACCCACACGCAGTCACATTTGGTAAGATCTACCCTGGAAGGCATTTTATTTGGATTGTTCCAAATTACAGAAATTCTCCTTCCTGATCCTGAAAAAAGAAAACAAACCAAAGTCATGGCAAGCGGAGGATTTGGTAAAAGTGAATTGTGGCTCCAAATGGTTGCAGATATTTTTCAGATGACAGTAGAAACCTCACAAACCATTGAAGGTTCTGCCTGGGGCGCTGTTTTGATAGGGGTGAAGTCTTTGGGAATGGATATCAGTACCGAAAATAAAACAGGAAAAACTTTTGTTCCGAATGCTGTGCATAAAAAGGTGTATGAAGAGGCTTTTGCTAAGTTTAAAAAGGTTTATCCTGTATTGAAGGATTTGTAGTGACTTGCAGGAGTATTATTTGAAAACATAGTTATTCATACAAATTTGTCATGCTGACGAAGGAAGCATCCCCACAAGAAACCCCACATTGTATATAATTTAACCGGTTGGGTAAAATTTATTTTTTTTCAATTCTGTCGCATCAACTTAGATATAAATCTGTCTAAATCTGTCTAAATCTGCTTTAATCTGTGTAAATCTGCGTGAAAAATTAATACGCAAAAGTATTTCATGCAGATTTTAAAAGATTTTCGCAGATCAAATTTAAATGAAGCTATTTTATTCTATTTCACCCAACGGGTTATTATATTTGCATATGCGAACGAAGATCCCTCCTTCGTCGGGATGACATGGCTTTATAATTTTCATATGGGAGGTTTGCAAGACACAAAATAGGTTCTTAACTTAATAAGTATCAACCACCGTTACCAATAAATCAGAATCTGCCAAATTAGATGGCGAAACCACTTTTTCTTCCAGCGGAATGTCATTACCATATCTTTCTTTCAGAATTTTTTTAACCCTTTCATCAGTTAAATTAAAATCTTTCAGTTTCTGTAGTTTCGATAATTCAATGTTAGCCCCGTTTTTATAGATTTTCCAGATTAATTCCGAGCAATAAATTCGGGTATCGGTCCATTCAAAAAAGGCATCGTATTTTTTACCCATAAATTGCTGGCTGTAGTCTTTCATTTTTTGTAGCGTATCCGGAGTCAGTATTTTATCAGCATTTTTTAATCTTTTTACCACATAATTTTTATTCTTTCCATGCGTAATCCAATCATCCAAAGGAGTGAGTTTTACGGGCTGAACAGCTTCATAAACAAATAAGCTGCCGTTAATTTTATAAATGATTCCGCAATGCGAAAACTTCGAATTGGTTGCAATTCGTACTGCCTCACACTGAGGTGATTCTGAAGTTTGAAAAATAATATCGCCATCCTGAATCTTATCAGGTAAACTTTTTTCTCCTTTTGTTTTGGATGCCAAAAACGGATTGACTGGAAAAACCTGAAGCGTTACATACAGCGCACAACAAAAGCTTAGTAAAAAGGTAATGGCGGGTAAGAGGTATTTTTTCTTTTTCATTTTAAATTTTAAAGCTTAAAAGTATTATTTATTTTGTACAGATTAACAATTATTGAAATGAAACATGATGATAAATATTGAATAAAAGTAATTTAACGTTTTAGTTTGTTTTGTGAAATCATTATAAGTATATCCTTTTAAAAGTATTAATTCCTTATATTTAGGCGGAACAATTTTTTAATTCAATAATTTGTATATATGTTTAATGATGATTATTCAAGAAGGAAGTTTTTAAGGGATGCTTTATTGGCATCTGTTGCTGTTGCGACACCTGATTTGGTTATGGCTGCAGGAAGGGCTTTTGCGAGCGCTGATAAAGTAAACCTTGCCTGTGTTGGTATTGGTAATCGTGGAGCAGAAATTATTAAAGCATTATACGCTACAGGTTTAGCAAATATAGTGGCACTTTGTGATGTAGATATGGAAGCACCGCATACATTGGATATATTAAAAATGTTTCCTGATGTTCCTAGATTTAAGGATTTTAGGCAGATGTTTGATAAAATGGGCAATAAAATTGAGGCTGTTTCTATTGGAACACCTGACTTTTCCCACTTTCCTATTACGATGATGGCTATTGGTTTAGGAAAACATGTATATGTAGAAAAGCCAATGGCGCGTACTTTTAACGAAGTAGAACTGATGATGAAGGCTGCGGCAAAATACCCAAAAGTAGTGACGCAAATGGGAAATCAGGGGCATTCAGAGGAGAATTATTTTCAGTTTAAAGCATGGAAAGAGGCTGGCATCATTAAAGATGTAACTGCTATTACGGCACATATGAATTCACCAAGACGCTGGCACAAATGGGATCCAAAAATTACTTCGTTCCCGCCAGCAGAACCTATTCCGGCAACGCTCGACTGGAACCTTTGGCAGGCGCAGACAAAGGGTCATGAGTTTAATAAAGATTTTATCAACGGACAATGGCGCTGTTGGTATGACTTTGGAATGGGAGCACTAGGTGATTGGGGTGCACATATTTTAGATACAGCACATGAGTTTTTGGATCTCGGACTTCCTTATGAAGTTGATCCTTTGAAATTAGAGGGGCACAATAATTTCTTTTATCCAATGTCCACCACGCTTTCTTTCAAATTTCCAAAACGGGGCGATATGCCACCAGTGGAAATAAAATGGTACGATGGACTGGATAATTTCCCTCCAATACCGGAAGGATATGGTGTACAAGGTCTTGATCCTAATATTCCGCCTCCGAGTACAGGAGCCATTGAACCGGCCAAACTGAATCCGGGAAAAATTATTTACAGTAAAGAACTTACTTTTAAAGGAGGTTCTCATGGCAGTAAATTATCGATCATACCGGAAGAAAAAGCAAAGGAAATGGCTTCTAAATTGCCTAATGTACCTTTAAGTCCGTCAAATCACTTCGCTAATTTCCTCAAAGCATGTAAGGGAGAAGAACAAACACGTTCACCTTTTGCTATTGCAGGGCCGTTGAGCCAGGTTTTTTGTCTTGGTGTTTTGGCGCAATGGACGGGTGAAAAAATTGTTTTTGACAGAACAAAAAAAGTGATCACTAGCAGTAAAAAGGCGAATCAATTGTTGATGGGACCTCCACCGCGTAAAGGATGGGAAGAATATTATAAAGTGTAATTTTTATTTATGAAACGCAGGGATTTTATTCGCCAATCGGGATTGTTTACCGCTGGAATGTTATTGCATCAGCAAATGTTGCATGCCTATTCTTTTACTGAAACAGCAAAAATAATTTCAGTTGGGATAATTGGCTGTGGCGACAGGGGTAAAGGGCTGGGAAGTGTCATTAACAACATGCCGGAAGAATTTCAGTTGAAAGCCGTTTGTGATGTATTGCCTTTCCGTCTCGATCAGGCAAAGAGACTGGATATAAAGAATAATATTCGTTATGAAAAAGACTATCGTAAACTGCTCGATGATAAAACCATTGAGGCGGTAATTATTGCCACGCCGCTATACAATCATTACGAAATTGCAGCAGCAGCCATTCAGGCAGGAAAGCATGTATATCTGGAAAAAACAATGACCTACAATGCAGATCAGGCGCTTACTTTGGTTAAATTGGCGCAGCAGCATTCGAATCAAATTTTGCAGGTTGGACATCAATATCGCTATACACCGCTTTATTTCAAAGTGAAACAGATGATTGATAATGGTTATCTGGGTAAAGTGACACAAATTGATTGCCGATGGGACCGTAATGCAAATTGGCGCAGACCAGTACCTGCCGGTTATACGGATAAGCAGGTAAACTGGCGCATGTACAAAGAATATTCAGGAGGTCTGCCAGCTGAGTTACTCTCACATCAGGTAGATTTTATCAACTGGGCTTTTGATACACATCCGGATGAAATTTATGGAACCGGCGGTATAGATTATTACAAAGACGGAAGAGAAACTTTTGACAACATACAAACTATTCTGCGTTATAAGAAAGAGGGAATGATTGGAAATTTTGGTGCTACCTGTGCGAATGAAAAAGACGGATATCTTTTTAAGCTAAAAGGAACAAAAGGAACAATCGAATTACTAATGGACGAAGGGCTTTTTTTTCCTGAGAAACAAACCAGAAAAGAACTAGAAACAGTTGATGGAGTTACCGGTGCTTCAAAAATTGAATGGAACAAAGAGGGAGGTACATCCATTCTGAAAGAAAAAACAAAAGATGGCAGCTGGTATGCGTTACAGGAGTTTTATAAAACGATTACAACCAATTCAAAGCCAGTGTCTAATGTTATAACCGGTGCAAAAACAGCTTGTTGTGTGCATCTGATGAATAAAGCAATTTATAAGGATGATATTGAAAAATGGAAGCCTGAATATAATCTTACCTAAGAATAAACAAAAACGACTATGAAAAAAATCACAATAATTTTTTTGTTATGTATTGCAGCTAATGGTATTGCACAAAACAAAGAATGGAAATCCTTATTTGACGGAAAAACACTCAAAGGCTGGAAACAAGTAACCGGATCTGCTCCTTATAATGTTGAGAATGGAATGATTGTGGGCACAACGGTTGACAAATCACCCAATTCATTTTTAGTAAGCGATCAAAAATTTACCGGCGATTTTGTATTAGAAATGGAAACCATGTTATCGGATGCAAACACGAATTCAGGTGTACAATTCAAAAGTAATTTTGACCCTAAGGCAAATAATGGAAAAGGACGTGTTTATGGTTACCAATATGAATTAGATCCTTCAGCACGTAAATGGAGTGGGGGGATTTATGATGAAGGAAGAAGAGAATGGCTGTATCCGGGATCGTATAATCCAGAAGGACAGCAGCTTTTTACCCTGAACGTTTTCCATAAAATACGTATCGAGTGTATAGGCAATACAGTAAAGACCTGGTTAGATGATGTGCCTGTTTCTTATCTGGTTGATTCTTTAGCTGTTAATGAAGGACTTATTGCTTTGCAGGTTCACTCGATTGGAAAACCGGAACATGCCGGCATTAAAATATGCTGGAAGAATATCCGTATTCAGACTAAAAACATAAAACCGCTTCCTCTTCCAAAAGGAATTTATGTTGTTAACCTGATGCCCAATAAACTTATTCCTTATGAAGAAGAAAGTGGCTGGAAATTGTTATTTGATGGTAAAAGTACATCAGGCTGGGTGGGTGCCCACAAAACTACTTTTCCGGAAAAAGGCTGGGAAGTAAAGGGCGGTGTTTTGAAAGTATTGCCATCATCCGGTGGCGAATCTATAAATGGAGGGGATATTGTGACCAAAGAAATGTTCAAAGCATTTGATCTGTCAGTCGATTTTAAATTAACGAAAGGGGCAAATAGTGGTATAAAGTACTTCGTAACACTTAATGAAAAAAGTAACGGATCGGCTATAGGTCTGGAATATCAATTGCTTGATGATACGTTACATCCGGATGCAAAATTAGGGCGTGAAGGAAACAGAACCCTGGCTTCATTATACGATCTTATTAAATCGGAGAAATCTGCACGATTCTTCAAACAGCCAGGCCATTGGAACACTGCACGCATTGTTGTTTATCCAAATAATCATGTAGAGCACTATCTTAATGGAATTAAAGTATTAGAATATGATCGCGGATCTCAGGTTTTCCGCGATTTGGTTGCGATCAGTAAATATAAAATATGGCCAAACTTTGGAGAAGCTCCGGAAGGGCATATTTTAATTCAGGACCATGGCAATGAAGTGAGTTTTAGAAGTATTAAAATCAGGGAGCTGAAATAATTAATTGCATTTGTGACTGCCATAAATAACAAAGCCAACTTAAATAGGTTGGCTTTGTTATTTAATTTTTTTTTTCTAAAACTATATTCTCTTTTAAACCTGCGTTGGCTTTACCTCCTCAGTTTCTTCTTCATCGTCTTTGCCTGGAATAAGGCCATAAATGATAAGACCAATAATGATGAGCAAAATAGCTTTACCGCCATATCTCGTATAAAAACCTAATTGAAGCAGACTGTCTTTGTCTAGTTTGTTATCTTTTATAATTTCAGCAAGCTGTTGATCGGTAAGTTCATAATATACGTCGGAATCTTTTTTCGCCAGTACTAATTTAGGTTCTTGTGTTACCCAGGCCGGAATTACCCATGCAATATTATATTCCTGATGCAGTGTTGCCAGATCCAGATATTCTTTTGAGCCTTCAGCAGCAGTATATTTTTCATTGTTGGGTAAATCTGCTACGATTTCAATTTTATCAATTTTACCAAATGGAATCCTCACTTTTGCAGATACTGTAATCGAAGTGAAAACTGTAAACATTGTGATTAAAAAGAATGCTTTCTTTCTCATATTTATCATTTTTGAAGTTTAAATGTTTTAAAATCAGTTATGATTTGTTTGCAAATAAAACTCAAAATCAGATAAAATTTGTAATCATATTTAGTGATTTTACAATCTTTTTTTTTAATGAAAAAGACGAATTAATTTCAACCAGTTCAATATCCATCTTTTTAATCAGACCGTCGTCCTGAAACGTATAAATATGCTTTACCATTCCGTCAAATACTAAGTCGCCTTGTAAATGTTTTACATTTTGATGCACTCTGACTTCTAAACTACCGTTTTCTCTTTCAGCAAAACCAACAGGTTCTACTTTGGATTTATTTCCGTCCATTGTCTTGTCCAGTACGTCTTTATTTCATCGTGCCCATAATATAGACGCCTTCCCATGCTTTTGACCACTTTACATCTGCCTGCATCGTTGATAAAGCATTGTCTATATTTCTTTCATTAAAAGTAGTATAAGCTTTAAGAATTATGTCTTCTGATTGATTTTGCATATTATAGTAATTTTGTTTTTAAAGAGTACTATGCCCAAAAGTAAGCAGATTATTGTCAGGATCAAGTATCGAAAATTCCTTTTGTCCCCAAGGCTTAATTTGCAAAGACCCGTTAGGGTGTATCTCTGTTTTATTATCTAAGAGTGATTGATAAAAAGCATCGATATCGTTGGTTCTGATATAGACCTGTCCATAATTTTCATTTGGATTAAGTTCTTTAAATTCAAAGAAATGAATTTCAATACTATCTTTTTGCAGCATTAGATAATGCTTATAATCAGCGTTTCCAAATTCTTCGAAGCCAAGTTTGTTGATGTAAAATTCCCGGGTGGCTGTTTTATCGCGCATGGGTAATTTTGGGTTAATAGCTGTGAGCATAAATTTAATATTGTTTCTTTATTTAATTTGATATAGTTATACTATAGTTGTCTCATTTTTTGAAACATTTCTTCATACTTTTCTTTAAACATGCCTTCTGCTTTTTTAGGAAATGGGAGCCTGTCGGTGCCCACATAAATATGAATAGTATTTTTATCCTCGTTCATCTTTCTTAGATGATGATATTTAACTAACCAGGCATCGTAATGCTCTATTAATTTTGACGCTTCGCCTAATAATTCCGGAGGTAAATGATGTCCATTTTCTAAAAGGATATCACGTATTTTTTTGTTAGAAGTGTACATTATTTCATCTTCAAATTTAGCGTCATATTTTTCTAGTCTGGAATAAGTATTTTCGAATGCAAGGCGTGTTCTGTTCAAATGTGTATAAACCTGTCCAAGTAGTTCGGTTGTCTTTTTTCGCCATTCAAAGTCGGTGTTGTGTATTTGTGAGATTCTGTCAAATTCATGTTTTATTACAGCATTGCTTCTTTCAGTCTTTTTATGAAAATAATAGACAATAGCACTTGTTAAAATTGTAGTTACTATTGAACTGCCCAAAATTGTTTTGAATAAGTCTTCCATATCGTTTCTGTTTTTTTACATGTTACTTCTGAATTTTTTTTTAGTCTAAAGCAAAATCAATTGTAGTAGAATGAAGTATTCTTTTTAATAGCCTGAATAGAAAGGTCGGAAGGTTTTTGGGTTAAAAAAGAATCCAGTGAAACGATTATATTTTTTTTGTAACTAAACCGAATGCTCTGCTCTTTATCATTGTCTAAAACAAAAATTCTCAAACTTCCACTCTTTACATAAATATAAATTAGTATCAATTCTGCCTTCACTTTCAGGAAATCATTTCTGTCAATAGTGATGGTTTGACTCGAAAGTTCAATTATTTCTTTTATTAATAAAGTTAAGTTCCGAAGTTTTTAATTCTCATACTTGTTTAAGTATTCTTTATACAATTCTTCTTTACATTGTGGAAGCTCATATGCAATGCAAAAAGGGAATTAATCTAATGTCATTGTAAGCAGCAATAAATTCATGTTTGTGTTCTAACCTTTTATCGGATATATTCAATTGTCATACATAATAATTTAATTGATATAAGGTCCGCCTGTTGCACCCCAATTCCATTTTGGCATAGGTTCGTTTGAGTCTATTGGATTTTCTGTCAGATTAGAATTTATAACTGCCAGTCGGGTGCCCCATTCGATATAACCAACGAAAGCCGAACGGAATTCAGGGTCGCTTTTTAATCCAATTTCGTCTGAAGTTTCCAGCAGTAAATGAACCCAGCGCTGCCTCATTTCTTCTGTCAGCATTTTACCAATATGTTTTCCAATCATTTTTGCATGGCTGCCATTGTCATTGGAAGTATATAATTTTTCGCCTCCAAAAACTTCAGCAACAAAATGTGCTACGTGTTGAACGTGCTCAGGTGACATGTTTTTGAAGACTTCACCCAATATTTCGTCCTTCAGTACTTTTTCGTAAAATTTCGAAAATAAAGTATCAAAGGTTTTCATATCGCCTGCCCACTCATATAATGTTGGTATATTTTTCATTCTTTATATTTTGCTAAGAATCTAAATGAATACTGGTTTGATTTACAATATGTTATTTTAATTCAAAAATATGAAAATTTGCTTACAAATGATATTTGCTTTTATAAAAGCCTGTGAAAAAATGATGCCTTTAATGCAAGGTTCTGTTTTTCGAAATATCTTATGTTCCGACTTTAACCCTTTACTAAATAAAATTGAGATCGATCTTATATAATTTTACTTTAATTTTCAATAATGATCTGAATAGTAATTAATTAACTTTTAGTAAAGAAAGGTTTAACATCGTCAGTTTTTGCTTGGTATATGAAATAAGTAATTTTAAGTAAATCAAAATTAATAACATATAAATTTTAAAATTATGAAAAAGAATATAGCCATATTAGCCACAAACGGTTTTGAAGAATCAGAATTAGCATCGCCAAAAGCGTATCTGGAAGAGCAGGGGTGGAATGCCGATATCATCAGTTTGAAATCAGGAACTATAAAATCCTGGAAAGATGGTAACTGGAGTAACGAATACGATGTTGATGTAGTATTAGATCAGGCAAATGAAGCAGATTACGATGCTCTCGTTCTTCCGGGCGGCGTTATAAACCCAGATCTATTGAGAAGAGAAGAGGCTGCAGTACATTTTGTACGTTCCTTTTTCGAAAGTAAAAAACCAGTAGCGGCTATTTGTCATGGTCCTCAAATTCTCGTAGATGCTGATGTTTTAGATGGGAGAAAAGTAACTTCTTTCTTCTCTGTTAAAAACGATTTAATAAATGCGGGAGCGCAATGGGAAGACTCAGAAGTAGTAGTTGACAACGGATTGGTAACCAGCCGAAACCCTAATGATTTGCCCGCTTTTAATAAAAAAATGGTAGAAGAAATTAAAGAAGGAAAACACGAGCGTCAGACAGTTTAAAAAAGATCTTTAATTAGATTTATCAAATGAAATGCAAGATCAATTTTGGTCTTGCATTTTTTGTATATAGTTCACTGATTTGAGCGTGTTAGCTTTGAAGGTAGTAAAGTGATTCCTTGTAAATTATTTGTAGTACGAATGTCATTTATGGAGTCTCTTTCGAATAAAATACTTTCTCCATAAAAATCAATTCTTCCAATCATGGTTGTAAACTTTTCTTTGTGTAATAGAGAAACCAATTCAAATTTATAACTTTTGTTAATCCTTATTTTTAAATAATTGTATAAAGGCCTATCAATCCTTTTAGAAACAATTTTATAATAATTGTTTTTATTTTTAGCTTTAATTACATAAATATCAGCAGTTGAATCTATAGAAAGGATTTTATAATAATTAGTGTTGGTGCTACTAAGATTCGATTTACATGATGTATTCAAAAGGATTCGTTCGGGAGCGCGGTAAACCTGCACGATCGGGATAAATTCAAAGAATATCTTTTCTGTAAAAAATCGCAGGTTACGAAACCTGCGATTTTTTGAAAAGTCTTATGCAATTAAGCAAGACTTTGTCCAATCTGTAAGTGGGTACTTAATACAACTCTGTTCCAGAGGTTGATTGTAATTATGGCAGTTATGATATCTGCAATTTGAGTTTCGCTAAAAAACTGTAATGCTGTTGAATAGGTATCATCTGATAATCCATTTTGATGTATTAATGTTATCTCTTCCGTTATTGCCAATACTATTTTTTCTTCTTCCGTAAAAATACCCTCAGCTTCTCTCCAAGCATTCAGTAGAAAAATGCGCTGATTTGTTTCTCCACTATTAATTGCGTCTTGAGTGTGAATGTTGATGCAGTAGGCACAACCATTAATTTGTGAAGCACGAATCTTTATAAGTTCTTTGGATGTCTTAGATATAGGAGCCTTTGAAATATACATTTCTAAGCCAACCAAAACTTTTAATGCATTTGGAGCAACTTCCTTAAAATTAAATCGTTTTTGCATTGTATTATTCTTTTAAAATTGTTCAATACAAAATTGGAGAATAAGAAAATGAAAAAACTTAAACTGGTTTAAGAAAGAAGCCTCTTACGGATTTCGCTTAAATATTCAGGGGTAAAGCCAAGATAGGAAGCGATTAAGTATTGGGGGACACGTTGCACAAATTCGGGATGATTTCTAACGGCTTGGAAATAAAATTCTTCTTTTGAAAACGAAAAAAGAAATTTGATACGCTTTTGAGCCGCTGCATATGCCCGCTGATAAATAAAACGGAAATAGCGTTCCATCACAGGAAATTCTTTTAATAATTTTTCCTGTTTATCTGGAGTAATATACAATATCGTAGATTTTTCTACAGCCTGAATATAAAATTCCGTAGGTACTTCGTTTTCGTAGGCAAAGTTATCTGTAATCCACCAGGTTTCAATGGCAAATTCAGTGGTTTGTTCAGTGCCTTTTTCGTTGATGTAAAACTTTCGTAACAAACCGCTCAAAACAAAATAATGATGCCTGCAAATTTGTCCCTCCTCTAATAGATTTTCTTTTTTTGCGACCTCTTTCGTATCAAAGAACTTTTTAATTTCTTCAAATTCATCGTCAGAAACTTTTGCGAATTTAGTTATATGTTTTTTGAAAATTTCGGACATCTTTGCTTTACACGATTTGGGTTTAGATTGCAGGTAACGTCCCGCGGCTAGGCGCAGCAGCCGAGCTTAACATTTCCCTGAATCGTTTTACATTTCTTCCCTGATGTATTTTCTGTTCCATAAATATCAATTTTCTGAAGGGCTCAAAGCCATTTGCATTAAAAAGTCTTAATTTCAAAGGTAAAAAAATATTCAGTATATTATTAATCTTTCGTTTTCTCTTTTATAATTGAATGAAATTCTGCGTGATCTGGATGATATAGGTATTTAGAATGTTTGAAGTATAAAACTCTGTTTTTAAAAGTTAATTCATCGCTCTCATACGAATCCTTTCGTGTGGCTTTTGAGTTTCATTATTTTTAGAAGCAGAAAATTCGTCCTCATAATAGCTTTTAGTCCCGCTGTCCTTCCAATCTTTTATTTTTTAAAGGAAAAAATAAAAGGATTTTCCCTCCCATCGGGGCTAGATAAGAAATTTATTTTTTCATAGCCTTTGTATGTTATTTTATGATAAAAGATAACAAGTTCTTTGATACTATGGCTTTATTAGAATGTCTGAAATATAAGAAATTCTGGTTTCAAAAAGCCCACACGAAAGGATTGGTACGGGAGCGGCGAAAAAACGTCCTTTTCTATTTGATCAAATATAAAAAAATATGCCCTGATCTTCGAAATGTTCTTCTTACCGCTGCGCATTCTATGATAAAAAACAATTAAAAAGTGTTAAAATTTAAGATGCAAATTTATAGGTGTTTATGTATTCTGTTTCTCGATTAATAACTGCGAATATCCTGCTTATAAGTTTGCATCTAAT
>NZ_JAIQDW010000029.1 GCF_020026925.1 Flavobacterium hibisci
AAGGCAGAGGACTAATGCGCAGCTTAGTTCTTAACTAGCAAAGTCTAAAGTTCACCTCTGCTTTCCTTTGAATAAATTTAAAGTTTTTATCAAATCCAAAGTAAAGGCAAATGTCTCTGACTTTGCGTAATTTCTTATGCGTCTTATAAATTACAAACCTGTCAAAAGTCTCCTGACTTTTAGCCTAATTCTTTAAAATCGTTTTTTTTCCTGATAATCACAGCGCAAATTTCTCAGTTACTTTTGTGCGCTTTTATATAAAAATCACACCTGAAGCTTACGCAATTCATCTAACAATTCCATTTCTTCTTCCGGCAATAGCTGTAAGGCAATTTCAAGTAAAGTCATTACATTAATATCCGTATTTACGGTATGGCTTGGCAAACTTGGCGCATCATGATGAAGCAAAAGAATACTTGCTTTTAATAAATCTGAAACCATTAAGTTTAATTGGTTGTAACCGGATACTTTTAGTGATACGTTAAATGAATTATCACTGTTATGATGCGGTTTTAGTTTTTTAAACTTTTTTGCGGCATACATTGATTGAAGAAATTCTGCTACTTGTTCTTTATGTTTTGTTTCCATTATTAAGTTAGAGTTATCTATTGCAAATCAAAAATACAAAAAATCAGTCACATACAACCGAATGTAAACATTCGCTTAAAAACAATCGATTACTTGTAATTTCATTACTATGAAAAGAACAAGAAAAAGTGAAATTCCAGAAGTTGTAAAACAATTGGGAATCAGGATAAAAGAAATAATTCAGGATAATAAATTAAAACAAAGAGAGGTTGCGCATGATGCAGAAATGGATGTAGAAACTTTAAGGAAATACATCAAAGGTACTCAGGAAATGAAAATAAGTACCTTATTTAAAATCGCTAAATCTTTAAAAATAGAACCAAGTGATTTAATTAAAGATTTGTAAAATCTTATTAATTTACTAAAAAGAATAAAAAAATGGATAATTCAGGTTTTGGTTTATTGATAATTTTGGTGTCATAGCATTTTGTATGGCTATTACCAATAATAAGTATTCTCTTCTCACGTAAAACTACTGGTGGAGAAAAATTAGCATGGATTTTGGCTGTACTTTTTATATCATGGTTTGCCTGGATTTTTTATTTGTTACTTGCGCCTATTAAAAAGAAATAAAACATAGTAAACTTTTGACAAACGCAGACTCATACAATAAAATTATTGACAACTGGATTAAAGCCAGAAACAATACTTTTATAAACAAACCCATCATTGATTTTGCTGACCATGTAAATTCAGAAGGAACTATTTTAGACATTGGCTGCGGAACCGGAATGCCAATAGCCAAATATCTTTCTAACCGCAATTTTTCCATAATTGGCATAGATCAATCGGCTAAAATGATTGAAACAGCCCAATCTCAAGGAATTAAAAATACCGTTTTTTATCTCTCCGATTTTTTTGATTTTGAATCAGACGCAAAATTTGACGGAATTATAGCCTGGGATTCTCTTTTTCATTTTCCAAAAGAGCGGCAAGAAGAAATTTACAGCAAAGTCTTTCACTTATTAGCACCTGGAGGTTATTTCCTTTTTACACACGGAAAAGTAGAAGACGAACACATTGATAGCATGTTTGGAGAACCGTTTTATTACAGCTGCCTGTCAAAAGATTTTGTCCTTAACTTAATGAAAGAACTAGGTTTTGAAATACTATTTTCAATTGAAAATTTTGTTGAAGAAAAAGATCAGCGTGACTGGGTTGTACTCGCGAGAAAAAAGTAAAACTTATAAATCAAATGCATACCAACAGCTAACGTATTATAAATCAATATTTCAAGAAAATTATTTTTAATTATTCTAAATAATTTTGTCTTTACCCAATAAGTATCTATTTTTGCTTCGCTATTTTTAATTAATCTGAATAATAATGAAGCATAAAATTTTACTTTCCACAGCAATTCTTTTTTCTGTTGCCACTTTCGCACAAGAGGTAAAAAAAGACACTATCAATTGTTTACATGAAGTTGAAGTCACCTCTAAATCTAAATACAAAAGAGAAAAAAGCACTACAGTATCGAAAATGCCATTAAAAGACATGGAAAATTCGCAGGTAGTGACATCCATTACTGCAGGAATGTTAAAAGATCAGGTAAACATATCTTTTGATGATGCACTTAATAACGCGACTGGCGTTGTAAAACTATGGGAATCAACCGGGCGTGGTTCTGATGGAGGCGGTTATTATGGCACAAGAGGTTTTTCTGTTCAACCGGGATTAAAAAACGGATTGCCAAATGTAGGCAACGGAACTCCGGATCCTGCAAATGTTGAAACAATTGAAGTTATTAAAGGACCATCAGGGGCATTATACGGCGGTGCTTTGACTTCACATGGCGGTTTAATCAACATCAATACAAAACAGCCTTTTGACCGCACGAAAACTGAGGTTGCCTATAGTTTCGGATCCTTCAATACACACCGGGCAACTTTCGATCATAATCAGGTACTGACCAGTGATAACAAAACTGCTTTTCGCATAAACGCTGCTTATACCAATAAAGAAACATTTCAGGATTATGGTTTCTCCAAATCATTTTTTGTAGCCCCTTCCCTATTGTGGACTATCAATGATAAGTTATCATTTTTGGTTAATGCAGAAATTATGAATTCTAAAGGTACAAATCCTACTATGCTTTTTGTGGACAGAGCTTCTCCTGTTCGAGCAAATACAGTAGCAAAAACAGGATATGACCCTAACAGATCTTACACAAGCAATGATTTGACTTTAGAAAATCCGTATTACAATCTACAGGCAACGATGAATTATAAGTTTAATAGTCAATGGTCTTCTAAAACATCATTCTCTAATTATACTTCTTATTCTAAAGGTTACTACACATATTTATTTGAACAGACATCAAGAATTGAGCAAAATTTTTCTTCTGCATTTGGCCCAATTGATGGTGCCATTTATGTCCGCTCGGTAAGTAAGCAAGATGCCTTAAACAGAGGACTTGACGTACAACAGAATTTTTTAGGCGATTTTAAAATCAATGACAATTTAAGCAACAAATTATTAGTAGGTGGTGATTATTATCACGAAAAAATTGTTACCAACAATAGTTCTTATGGAAACCAGGGATTTGTTCACGTAGGTGGCACAAACAATGTTCAGTTTCAGGCTTTACTTCCTTATCTGCATACTGCTTACGGAAGTCCGATGAAATTGAATGCACAAGGAGACGACTCAGGTGATTTGACAGAAAGTGGTGCCGATCAGGTAATTACCGCCCAACCGGAAACGAATGCTACATTAGACAACTACAGTGTTTATATCTCAGATGTTTTCAATATTTCTGACCGATTGTTTATTAATGCTGCAGTACGTTTTGATGTTTACAAATCGAAATACAATACATTTGGAGGGGATAATTTTAACAAAAACTTCTCTAACTGGTCACCAAAATTTGGTTTGGTTTTTCAACCAGTTAAAGAAAGGGTTTCTCTTTTTGCTAATTATCAAAATGGTTTTGGCCGTCCTCAGCAAGTTGCTGATTATAACGCCGGAGTAGCAACAAATTATTTCGCAAAGCCAGAACAGTCTATTCAGTACGAAGGCGGTGTAAAAGTAGATTTCTTTGATGGCAAACTTAGCGGAACTCTGAGTTATTTTGATATTACAGTTAATGACAAAACCATTTTCGTAGGAGACTATACAAACGGATTTATTACACAAGACGGAAAACAGCACAATACAGGCTTTGAAGCACAGTTTTTATTCGTCCCTTTAAAAGGCTGGAACCTTACTGCAGGATACTCTTATATCGAAAGTAAATTACAAGAAGGAAATGCTGATTTTGTTGGTTTACGTCCTGAAGATGCCGGTCCGCGCAACATTGCTAATTTATGGACAAGTTATAAATTTACTGATCATTTTGTAAAAGGGTTAGGCTTTGGCTTTGGAGCCAATTACGGAAGTGAATATGCAACATTAAGCAGAAATATTGCAGGGAAATTTTATTTGCCCGAATATCTAGTATTAGGCGCTACAGCGTTTTATGATGCGAAACATTTCAGACTTGCCGTTAAAGTTGATAACTTAACCAATGAAGAATATTACAAAGGATGGTCTACAATCAACCCGCAAAATCCAAGAAGCGTTTTAGGTTCAGTATCTTTCAATTTTTAATAAATATTATTTTTTGTTTTTTTTACTCCTCATGAAAATGAGGAGTTTTTTGTTTTCATTATAAATGGAACGCATTTAAAATAAAAAAAATATAGCAAAATTAAGTCCTATGAAAATACATAGAAACAACTATTTTGACACTTTTATAAAAGTTGCAGAATATGGTTGTGGAATACACAACGATCATAATGAAAAAACAGTCCTTTTCGGAATGGACAAGATGAATAGTTTTTTTTAAGTCCAAAAAAAATCCAAAAAAGTGAAAACTATAAAATAACAGCAGATAATATAAAAAAGCTAAGAACTCAGATGATTTTATTGTCTATTGCGAATGAAAGCGCTTCTGAAAAATTTTTAACATCAAAACTTTCAAAAATTTTTCTTCTGTAATATTTTATCGTATCAGGAGAAACAAACATTTTTTCGGCAATCTGATTTATTGTTAAACCTTGGGCATACAATCGTAATACCTCAATCTCCTTGTCCTTAAGCTTAGGCTTATGCTTGTAAATCCATGCCTTATTTGATAAGTCAAGTTCCCAGTAATCAGTTGAACCCTCCTTGTTAATAACAGCATTTCCCGATTTTCGTTTATGAGAAATAGATACAATACATAATGATTTCCATACATCTCCTTTTACGTTTAAAAAAAGTGGGGTTAATTTATGGTTGATAAGAATAGGTTTTTCGTATTTCCCCTTTAGGGAAAAATCATACGAAATACTGTATAATTTTCTTTCCTCATTATTTGGCAATTTATCATAAAAATCAAATCCGGCGTTATTAATTACGTTCAATAACATCAAATCCTCTTCCGGAACATTCCTAAAATAAAACTCGTATCCCATTTCTAGTACTTCCTCAGAAGAATAACCACATAAAAACAGAGGGTTATTTGAAACGTATTCAAATTTCATCTTCTCATAATCAATAACGTAAACACTTTGATAAGTAATTTTTGCAAAAGACTTTATTACTTCCAGATAATTGCTGAACTGAAGCGTATCCTCTTTAAATACTTCTTTTATCCTGGCTCTGTTAAGCAATGAATGTTTTTCGTTTTCCATCTGATAAAAGTATTAAAAATTACACAAAAGTGTAAAGTAAAATTTATAATGATTCCTTTCTTTTGTAATTGATTTTAGTTTTTAATTATGAAACTTAAATTCAATATGTAAATTTCCTCCGGAAAATATTTGAGACAATTTATACTATTTTGATTTAAGTTTTCATTCAAAAAATATTAAGATTATGAAGAAAAACATGTATGAAGAACTAACAGACAAACAGTTGCGTAAAAAGAAAACTTTGCTAAAAGGCGCTTCAATTGGTCTTTCAATTGTGTATTTTTTAGCAATAACTATATTGATATATCTTTGGTCTGAAAATAAACTTGAAAATAATTCTATAGGTTCGTTTATACCCGTTTTTATATTACCAATAACGTTTCTGCCCCTTATCATCAATTTTAAACTAATCAACCAAGAAATAAAATCAAGAAATCTATAAGAAATTATTAGCATTGGGTTACTCTTGAAAAATTTTAATATACAGCTATTTTTTTAGAGCCTAAACAAAAAATTATTTCTGTTATCAATTATCAAAATAAATGATTTGCAAAAACTGTAAGAGTGAATTCGATTTTAACTTTTGTCCAGAATGCGGACGACCATCAAAACTGAAAAGAATTGACGGGCATTACATAATTCATGAAATCGAACATGTATTGCATTTTGAACGTGGGATTTTATTTACTATCAAAGAACTTTTTATAAATCCCGGACAAAATATCCGGAATTATATTTTTGAAAATAGAAGCCGTCTGGTGAAACCTGTTATTTTTATAATCCTGACATCATTAATTTATAGTTTTATAAATCATTTTTTTCATATTGAAGATGAGTATATAAAATATCAGGTATTAGAAAAATCCGCATTGTTCAAAATTCTGGGATGGATGCAAAACAATTATGGATATCTGAATATTATGACCAGTACATTCATTGCGATCTGGCTGAAATTATTTTTTAAAAAATATAATTATAATTTTTTTGAATTGCTCGTAATGCTCTGTTTCGTTCAGGGAATATCAATGCTCATTTTTTCTTTTTTCGCTTTCGCTGAAGGAATTTTACACGTAAAATTATTAAACATAGCAGGAATGATTAGTATCGTTTATTTAACCTGGGCAACCGGAAATTTTTTCG
Source organism: Flavobacterium hibisci (assembly GCF_020026925.1). Classification (GTDB taxonomy): domain Bacteria; phylum Bacteroidota; class Bacteroidia; order Flavobacteriales; family Flavobacteriaceae; genus Flavobacterium; species Flavobacterium hibisci. The sequence goes on from NZ_JAIQDW010000029.1 coordinate 6,384, forward strand.
AAGAAAAGAAAGCCGCCAATTATGTAAAAGTATTAATGAGCTATCTTCTGGGAATGATAACCTTCTTCATCTTAATATTCGCTCTAGGAATAACAATTGATTTATTAACAAAACACTAAAAAGATGGAAAATAAAAAAGCACCTTCGTTTATAATTGGAATAATAGCAATCATTTTAGGATGGACATTATTTAAACATTTCGATTTTAAAAATCTAAGTTTTCAAAAACCCTGGTTGGATGGGCTGTATATGATAGTTTTTATATTATCAGTTTATATTTTGTCCAAAAACAAAGGAAAAGGAGCAGAAAAATAAATAAAGACTTTCAATGAAGACAATTATAATATCGATTTTTCCTTTATTTACGAGATTTTATTTGTAGTTTATCTTATAACCCTACTGTGTTAAAAAATGTCATTTTATTTTGCCATTACTTTTAAAATTAATAATATAATTCATGAAATGTTTAAATGATTGATTATACGGCCATTTATTTATCCCTGTTTTTACTTACTTTGTACCTAAATATAGCAGGCTTAAGACATTTATTTTAAAGTCAGTTTCCTAATTGGTTAGTTTCAGGTCTTCAAAAGAGATTCGTAATAAATTAACTAAGAAATCCAATTATGAAAACTACCAGAAAAATATTATTTTTATTTACGCTAATTTTATTGTGTGCCTGTAAAAAGGATGCAAAAGAAGAAAAAGCTACTTACACAGCTGTAAAAAATAGCGTCGCTGCTTCCGAATGTTTAGCTCCTGCTAACTGGTTTACAATCGTAAACAACACCCGCCAGACTCCTCCGCCAAATGAAGGGCCAACAAGCGTATTTGCCAACAATGCAACAGTATCTAATTGTGACTTTCATCAATGGTCATGGCAAAAATTTCTTTGGCTTACGAATGAGGTAAATGGGGTTCCATTCTTTATGACTAATATGATTCAGGTGAATGCGGCTGGTCAGAAATTAGATCCAAGTAATGGAATAGTTTTAACAGATACTGCCCAGGCAAGTTCTACTACTGATATTTTAAAAACTCCTGCTGTTCCAAAATCAGCTACAGTTTATTATTCTATATTCATGGATAACCTTCTTTACTCAACCATGCTAAAATATGGCCCTATAGCAAAAAATGACCCATCAAAAATTAAAGAAATGACGTTTCCTGTAGGTTCATTAGAACTAAAAACATCCTGGATTGATGCCAGTATTCTCAAAGATCCTTCTTCTTATTTTGTTACTCAGGGAGTAATTAATGGCGTAAAAACAAAAGTGGCCCTTTTAGGAATGCACGTAGTAGGAGTTGTAGAAAACCATCCAGAATTTGTATGGGCAACATTCGAACATGAAAATCTTGCTCCTGCTTACGTCTGGTCAAAAGCTACACCAACATCCGATGCTCCGGTAACCAGTACAGTTGACTATCCGTTTTTTAATAAAAACAGCACGGCAACAGTTAAGAATATAACTTCAGGAAATGGAATTTATACTGATGTTTTTTCACTTTATAAATATGGTGTACCAATTGAAAAAGCGATGAAAGGTTCTTTTAATGTCCAGCTTTTTATGAAAACAAGTCAAAATGGTTCAGAGAATTTAAATAATATTCGCACTATAAATCAAAGCGTTAAGTCACAGCTGCAGGGAATTTGGAATAATTATTTTTATAATGGCTCAATATGGATTAATACGGCCGGTTATAATACACCACAACAACAGGCGGCGTTACTAAATTCGTTAAGCTATAATCTTTCAAATTCAGAACCCGGAAAATTGACAAGAGGCTCTGTTGCTGCTTACAACATTACTATGGAAACTTATGTTCAGGCAGGATTTTCTCCAACATCCATACATCAGACTTCAGTAAATGACCTTGTTAACTGTTTCTCCTGCCATAACACCTATTACAATACTAACAATGTTTCGCCACTTTATTTTAGCCATGTTTTTACAGGATATGTACAAAATCTGCAGGGTTTAAACAGAAAACAAATCAAACAGGAACATGTTAAGGAAATTGTAAGGGAGTTTAATTTGCGTTTAAAATTAAAAACTCAATAAACCAACTTTTAATTTTAAAAAATCAGAAATTATAAAATGTAAAACCACAGACAAAAGACTGTGGTTTTTTTATGCATATTATTAGTAACTCTATAGCAAAAATCAACCTTTTTTTAATGTTTAATTTCAAATATTTCCGTAAAAAACTAATATTCAATTAATTACAAAGGTAAAATTGCAGTATAAAAAATAAAACGGTTAATCCTTTAAAATAAGTGTCAAATATTTTTTTTAATTGATATATCAATTATATTTGTATCAAATATTTTATTCATGAAAAATAATAAAACCGTAACAGTTCTTTATACTGTTGAACAAACTATAAAAGAATACAGAAAAATAGCACAGAAAAATATAAGCAAGGTAATAAATGATATTACCGTTGATCAATGTTTATTATTGATTTTTCTTAACAATAATCCTAATCTCTCTCAAAAAGAAATTGCCGAATTAATTTTTAAAGACAATGCTTCTGTTACCCGAATAATTGAATTAATGGTAAAAAAAGAGTATTTAATCAGAAATATAAATCCTTTAGACAGAAGGAAGTTTAATCTGGAAATAACTTCTAAAGGAAAGAAAACTATAGCGCTTTTAACACCAATCATAAACAAAAACAGACAAACTGCACTGCAAGGATTATCAAACGATGAAATTGAATTATTAGATAAATTACTAACTAAAATAATCACTAATTGTAAAAAATAGAATGAAAAAAATTAACCCCCTAAAGAAATCATTACAAACTTTTATATTTCTGCTTTTTACATCACTATTTTTTGGGCAAAAGAATGTATCAGCTAATCTGGCAAAATATATGCAGGCGCAAGTTGACATTAATCAATTTAGCGGAACAGTATTAATATCAAAAAACGATACCGTTTTACTTAAGAAAGCTTATGGTTTAGCTGATTACGAATGGAATATCAAAAACACTACAGACACAAAATTCAGTTTGGCTTCTGTAACGAAACAATTTACAGCCGCTGCAATTTTACAACTGGCAGCCAAAAAAAAATTGTCACTTACTGATAAATTAAATAAGTTTTTTCCGGACTTTCCAAAAGGAGATAGTATATCAATTCATATGTTACTTTGCCATATGTCAGGATTACAAATGGATTATGATGAATTATATTTAAGCAAAGTAGCAATAACACAGGAAGAAGTAAAAAAGCATGTTATACTAAAAGATATTATTACGCAGGATGATGCATTAAAGCATATTGAAAAAAAAATACTTTTGTTTTCACCCGGCACTAATACATCTTACAGTAATATAGGCTACTATTTACTTGCTCGTATTATTGAAAAAGTATCAAACAAAACCTATGCTGATTATTTAAAAGTGAACATTTTTGAGAAATGTAAAATGAATAATTCAGGCGTAATCACTAACGATGAATTAATATCTCGTAAAGCAAGAAATTATATCCGGTCAGAAAATAAATATTTGAACAATCCTTATATTAATTGGGAATTTAACATTGGACATGATGGAATTTATTCTACTGTTGAAGATCTGGCTTTATGGGACAAAGCCCTTTATGGAACAGAAATTTTATCAACAGAGATGAAGAAGCTTATGTTTACTTCCTATAATGAACAAAATTGGGGATATGGTTTTATGATTAACCCTTTTTACAACCACGGACATCAGCTAATTGCGCATGATGGCGGTTTTTTTGGAGCAATGACTTCTCTCAATCGATTTACAAATGACAATGTATTTATAACTGTTTTATCGAATAATCAATCATTGTCACATATTATTGCTTATGCGCTATCCGGAATTATATTCCAAAAAGATGTAGAAATTCCGTATAAACATTATCAAACTAAAATAGATACTTCACTATATGACAAATATAAAGGCAAGTACGGCAACAATATCGAAATACTAAAAATTGACGGCAAACTTTATTATAACAGTGTAGAAACAGAACTTATACCGGAATCCAAAACGAAATTTTTCAGAGCAGACAATAATGACAGAACAATTGAATTTATTAAGGAAAAATCAGAAAATTATAACGCTGTAATTATAACAAACGGAGGAGTAAAAGAAATTGTTAGAAGAAGCATTCCTTAAAAAGCACAAACGGATAAATCATTTTTTTTAATAATAGTTAAAGTACCTATCAAAATATACACAGACTTCAGTGTTCACAAAATAACACTGGTTTGAACTAAATGAATTTATAATAAACAACGAATAAAAACTATGCTCACAGAAAAAAGCTGCTGGAAGTAATTCTTGCCGCTTTTTTTATTTATAAAGGTACTAATGAACTTGCATCAATATTTTGTAATAAATTTGACTTTCGTAAACAACGAATACAAACATGAAATATGAACAAAGACTTCTACTACAAAGCTATAGAGCCAGACGAACCACTTCTTGACTTTGTAGAAAACATTGGGATGTTTCATAACAAGTCAGACAAACCCATGGAAGTGGTCTTACTGCCAGACGGAAGGATTGATTTGTTTTTTATGAAATCTGAATCTAATGCATTTCAAATCGCACTTATTGGTCTTGAAAATGTACCTGAACAACAAATTATTCCGGCAAAAACACTTGCTTTTAAAATTAGTTTTAAACCCTTGGGAGTCGAATATCTTTTACAGACTTCTATTGCTGATATTTTAAACAGTGCCAAAATTTTACCCGAAAACTTTTGGGGTATGACCAATGACGATCTGAAAAATTTTGATGCCTTTCACACTAAAATAGCCAGAAAATTAAAAGAACTGTTACCTAAAGAAACAGATGAAAGAAAACGCAAACTTTTTAAAATGGTTTACGCGTCAAACGGTGAAATAAAAATAAAAGAACTTTCAGAAAAAATATCCTGGGGCAGCAGGGAAATCAATCGTTATTTTAACAAGCAATTCGGTCTTTCATTAAACGCCTTCTGCAAAATTTTGCGTTTCAAAGCATCACTAGAACATATTGCAAAGGGAAAACTATTCCCAGAATTAAACTTTACAGATCAAACTCACTTTATAAAAGAAATAAAGAAATTTTCAGGTGTAGTTCCCCGTGAGTTATTAAAAAATAAAGATGACCGATTTATACTATTATCTGTTCTGAAACAGCAATAATTTTGTCCTGTATTAATTTTAAACAGGATAGAAATGCTACTAGAAAATAAAAAAATCGCTATTATTGGCGGCGGTCCCGGCGGACTTACTTTAGCCAGACTTTTACAACTTCAAAATGTAAACGTAAAAGTGTATGAACGGGATGTAAATAAACATTCACGAGTACAGGGCGCACCGCTGGATTTGCATGACGAATCGGGTTTAGCTGCAATTCATAAAGCCGGTTTATTTAATGAGTTCCTAAATAATTTTCTGCCAGGAGCTGATAAAACCCTGATTACAGATGAAAATGCTACCATATTTTTCAGTGATCACGATACCAATCTCGAACAGGATTTTGGCAACAAACATTTTCGTCCTGAAATAGACCGGGGTGCTTTGAGAAAAATTTTACTCGAATCCTTACTGCCACAAACCGTTATCTGGGATAGTCATTTTATTTCAATGCAACCTCAAAACGAAGGCTGGTTACTGCATTTCAAAAACGGAAATTCTGTTTATGCAGATCTTGTGATTGGTTCTGATGGCTCCAATTCTAAAATTCGTCCTTACATTACAGATATCAAACCATTCTATTCAGGCATAACGATGCTTGAAGGCACAATTTATGATTCGGAAAAGTCTGTACCGGTTATTCATAAAATTTTAAATGGCGGGAAAATAATGGCTTTTGGGAACGAAAAAAATATTTTAATAGGTCAAAAAGGAGATGACGCTATTGGATTTTATGCAAGTTTCAGGGCATCTAAAAACTGGGCTGTTAACAACAGTTTGGATTACACTGATAAAACGCAAATTTTAAATTGGTTCAAAAACAGTTATCCAGAATGGAGCAATATCTGGCACGAACTATTCGAAAACGCATCTGTGCCTTTTATCCCAAGACTTATCAATTGTATGCCCTTAGACCAATCCTGGAAAACAATGCCAAATATCACAATTATTGGCGATGCTGCACATGTTATGCCTCCATTTGCCGGAGAAGGCGCTAATATGGCCATGCTTGATGCTTTGGAATTAAGTGAATATTTAACTTCTGATGATTATACTACAATAGTAGAAGCTATTTCTTTTTATGAAATAAACATGCTAAAAAGAGCATCAAAAGCAGCACAGGAATCACTTGAAAATGGGGAAAAAATGCATTCTAAAGATGCCCTGAAAACAATGTTGGAGTTTTTTTGTAATGAGTAAAAAACTTATTCTTACCCTTCATGACCTGGTTACGAAAAATCGGTGATTATTTAAGAAGAAAATTATTTTATGATCATAGTGAAAAAATTCCTATTTTTCGGAAACTTTTTACAATAGAAATATACAATATATCCAAAAAGGAATTTGATATGCAATATTTTCAAAAAGTTAACCCAGGTGTTTAAAAATAAAAAGAAACCCATGAAACTATTCATTTCTACCTTATTACTGCTTTGTAATGTTATTTTGTTTGCACAATCAAATCAATTCACTGGTGATTACACCCGTTCACTTAGCGAAGAAGGAAAGCATACAATCGAATATAAATTGACTTTAAATCAGGATGGAACATTTGTATTTTATTCCTATTCAAAAATGCAAAATGGAACACCACCAGAAGTAAACAAATACGGAAAAGGAAAATGGAGCGTAAAAGATAACCTTATTTCTTTTACAGCAAACAAACCAGAAGATTTCGATGATAAATATACTTTAGATTTTAATACTTCAACAGCACGATTTATGACTAAAAACCCAAGAGATAAAAGCGATAGGGTCGTTAAAACTAAACTTCAGTTTTTAAAATCTGAAGTTTCCTGGATGCAAAGAATTGATCTTTTTAAAGTATAATTCCGCTTGCCTATTTTACCGCAGCCGATGCAGATAGTATCTCAAAACCTTAGTAGCTTTTTTGTAAAAAATCCTTAATTTCGCTTTCCAATAAAAGAGAAAATGAAGGTCTGTATTGCTGAGAAACCTAGTGTAGCACGAGAAATTGCCTCCGTTCTGGGAGCCAACAATAAACATGATGGCTATTACGAAGGTAACGGTTACGCTGTGACTTACACTTTTGGACATTTATGCACCTTAAAAGAACCCAATGATTACAAGCCTCACTGGAAAAGCTGGGATCTGAATAACCTGCCCATGCTTCCTGAAAAATTCGAAACTAAAGTAGTTCAGAATTCAGGGATCGAAAAGCAGTTTAAAATCATAAAAAGTTTATTCGACAAAGCCGAAGTGGTCATCAACTGCGGGGATGCCGGACAGGAAGGAGAACTCATTCAGCGCTGGGTGATGAACGAAGCGCACTACAAAGGTGAGGTACAGCGTTTGTGGATATCGTCCCTAACTACCGAAGCCATAAAAGAAGGTTTTGAAAACCTAAAACCTTCATCTAATTACGATAATTTATTCTACGCCGGATTTTCCAGAGCCATTGGTGACTGGTTGTTAGGTATGAATGCCACACGTTTGTACACCGTAAAACATGGCGGATACAAACAAGTCTTGTCCATTGGGCGTGTACAGACACCAACTTTAGCAATGGTGGTTGACAGATTTAAGGAAATCGAAAACTTCAGGCCTCAGCCCTATTGGGAATTGCAGACTTTATACCGTGAAACGCTTTTTAGTTATGAAGAAGGACGTTTCCTGAAAAAAGAAGACGGAGAAATTCTGGCAGAAAAAGTCAAAGAAAGCGAATTCGAAATTGTTTCTGTTGATAAAAAGAACGGAAATGAATATGCGCCGAAACTATTTGACCTAACAGGTTTACAGGTTTATTGCAATCAAAAGTTTGGGTTTTCGGCAGAAGAAACGCTTAAAATCGCGCAAACTTTATATGAGCAGAAAGTAATCACCTACCCCAGAGTTGATACCACTTTTTTACCCGGTGATATTTATCCGAAAGTACCCGGAATTCTGCAAAAGCTAACCCGTTATGCGGAAATGACTCAGCCTGTTTTAGAAAAGAAAATCAAGAAATCGCCAAAGGTCTTCAACGATAAAAAAGTAACAGATCACCATGCGATTATCCCAACCGGAATCGAGATCAATCTGCCCTATAACCAGCAGCAGGTTTATGATATTATTACAAAACGTTTTATTGCTGTTTTTTATGATGATTGTGTGGTTGCTAATACAACCGTTATCGGAAAAGCAGCAGATGTAACCTTTAAGGCAACAGGAAAACAGATTCTCAAAAAAGGTTTTCGGGTAGTTTTTGAAGATCCGAACGCTAAAGAAAAAGAACCCGATTTACTGCCGAATTTTGTTGTGGGTGAAAAAGGACCGCATGAACCCTCATTCCTGCAAAAAGAAACCAAACCGCCCAATCAGTTTACAGAAGCAACTTTATTACGTGCCATGGAAACGGCCGGAAAACAAGTGGATGACGAAGATTTGCGTGAGTTAATGAAAGAAAACGGTATCGGTCGACCATCAACACGTGCGAATATTATCGAAACGCTTTTCAAACGTCAGTATATCGTTCGAAACAAAAAACAGGTATTACCAACACCAACCGGAATCCAGCTTATTGAAACGATTCAGAATGAACTAATCAAATCGGCCGAATTGACTGGTTCCTGGGAAAAGCAGCTTAAAGACATTGAAAGGGGAACTTTTACAGCAGGAGCTTTTATTAAGAACATGAAACGCATGGTAGAAGCTTTGGTAAACGAAGTCAGGAGCGAAACCAGACATGCTAATATTTCGCATGCGGCAACAATTCAGTTACCTGTTGTTAAAGCCGAAAAAGAAAAAAAGAAAGCTTCCGGAATTGCAGCAGAAACTTGCCCAAAATGCCAAAAGGGAACTATTATAAAAGGAAAGACAGCTTTTGGATGCAGTGAATACAAATCGGGTTGCGACTTTGTACTGCCTTTTGTTTTTCATGATAAAAAAATTACGGAAAGTCAATATATACGATTGGTTCAAAAAGGTTCAACTGTCAACATAAAAGGCTTTAAATTAGAAGCTGAAATAGTCGAAGGTTTAATTCGTTTTGAAGAAAATTATAAACTGAAACTAGAACCAAAGAAAACTAATAAAAAAACGGAACCAAAAGAAAATTCGGATTCCTTAGCCTGTCCAAAATGTAAAAAAGGAACAATTTTAAAAGGCAAAACCGCTTATGGCTGCGCAGAATATAAATCGGGTTGTGATTTTAAAGTAACTTTTGATGAAGTGAGAGCAAAACTAAAAGATCAAAAACCAACAAAGGAATTAGTTTATTCTATTTTATGTGGCAAAAAGTAAAAAGTAAAATGTTAGATGTTAAAGAATAAACATTTCACATTTCACATTTCACATTTCACATTTCACATTTCACATTTCACAAATAAACAATTCTTTTTCATACTTTAGTAACGCAATATTAATACTAAAAACTTCCAGATATGTTTCAGAAAATTACTCTTATCGCACTTATAATAACTTTCGTTTCCTGCCAGAAGAAAGAAAGCATCGAAAAAGACAAAATCAAGAAAGCTGACTGGCTTATCGGAAACTGGGAAAACAAAAATCCGGATGGAATTTTAACCGAAAACTGGGAAAAATTAAACGATAGTACTTTTTCGGCTACTTCTTATTTTATTAAAGGAAAAGATACTTTGCATTTTGAAAGTATTATTTTGGCTCAATTAGGTGAAACACTTACTTATAAAGCAACTGTAAAAGGTCAAAATGAAGACAAACCGGTCTTTTTCACTTCTACTTTGGAATCAGACAAACAATTGGTTTTCGAAAATCTGAAACACGATTATCCTCAAAAAATTACTTATACAAAAGGTACTAATAACACTTTGACTGCTGAGATTTTAGGAAAGTTGAATGGAAAAGTTAGTTCGGAGAAATTTGTTATGACCAAGAAATAATTTAGGTTAATAATAACTTCATTCATATTGAAAAAGTTCCTTTAATAAAAACTATTATTGGAAATTTATTATTTCCAAGCTTTTACAAACAATCAAAATGAAGCCATAAAAATAGCATCAATGTTTGAAGAAGCTTACAAAATAGAGGGTGTCAAAAATTTTTAAATCTGTTAACTTTAAAAACGTATCGTTCCTACGGAACTTTAAATCTGTTGCGTTATATTTCCCCAACGAATTAAAATCTGTTGCTACAATATATTTTCATTCCTACGGAATTTTTAAACCTTCTAATTTTTTTTTAGAAAAAAAACTCTTAAAAGCTTAGAAAATCACTCATTCTCCCCTATCTTGTTCACCATAAAAATCATCAGAATACCCAAAAGCGCCATAATTAAAAACGCCCATTTCATGCTTAAATATTCAGATATAAAACCCACCATTGGCGGAACCAGTAAGAAGCCAAGATAACCAATTGTAGATATAGAAGTTATGGCCGTACCACTGTTTAATTTTGATGACCTTCCTGCTATACTAAAAACAAGAGGTACTACACAAGAAACCCCAAAACCAATCAAAACATAACCAAAGATGGTTGGATAAGGATAAGGAAGGATAAAACAAATGGCAAAACCTGCCGTGATTAATATACCACTGTAAAGCAGAATTTTTTTAATCCCAAATTTCGTTACACCGTAATCTCCAAATATTCGTCCTAAAGTCACCGCTGTTGCAAAAAATACAAATGCTGCACTGGTTAATTTTGGGGATGTTTTCAATATATTTTCAAAATAAATACCGCTCCAGTCGTACATGGTGTTTTCGCAAGCCATTGAAACGAAACAAATTACAGCAAATTTTATCAGATTTTTTTCCGGCATTGCAAAAAACTTCTTCTTAACAGGAACCGGCTCATTATGAATACTTAGCGGATAAAAACAAGCCGTAAGCGCGAGCATAAAAACACTTACGCCTAGTAAATGATGTGAAGGTGCAATATGCTGTGTAACCATAACATACCCTAAGCCTGCTCCCGAAAAAACGGCAATACTCCAAACCGCATGAAAACGGGTAATAATTGATTTTGGATATAATTTCTGCACCTCAAGCGATTGTGCGTTAATTGATAGATTAAAAATATTACGTGAAGCCCCGAATATTAAAAGTACAATAACCAATTGCCATACAAAAGCCACTAAGCCCGGTAAAGACAATACAATATTAAACATGATAGCTCCTAAAAGCATGATATACCGACTGCTGTGTTTGTTTAATAATTTTCCGGTAAAAGGCATTGTTAGCATTAAACCAATCGGAAATGCAAACAAAACAGCTCCAAACTGAGCTTCAGATAAATGCAGTTGCGACTGAATGTGCGGAATTCTTGATACCCATGAAGAATATCCAAAACCTGAAAGGAAAAAAAAGACAGTATTGGCTATACGATAGCCCCGCGGAGTATTTTGTATGTTTTTAAAGAAAGGTAAAATCATGAAATCATTTTTCAGACTGCAAAATTAAGTTATTTTAAACCAACATCACTCTTTTTATCCTTTCTTAAAAAAGAATTGTACATATATTAAGATAAATACTTAAATTCAAAACCTTACGAGTTTATATAATCAAACTATAACAATATGAAGATAAAAGCAATGGTGAGAAATTCCGATTCATCAATTATGATTTACACGTAGGCAGCATTTTAGGATTTCCCGGAAAAGTATTAGCTTTTATTGCCAGTCTTGTATCAGCAAGTTTGCTTGTCACAGGTTTTTTAATCTGGTGGGGAAGAAAGAACAAAAAAGCAAAAAAAATAATATTATAAAGTATGGTCTTCAAAATCTGAAAGCCATTTTTTTTTATAACTAAAAATTTGTTTTTTAAGTAAAAATTCACTTTGATCTGAACTTCTAATCTTAGGGTGTTTTTCTTATAAAAAAAGAGCTTAAGACAACTATTTATAGGGGTATGAGTCAATAATTTACTTTTGTATTATTAAATTTTTAGATTTGCAATAATACCAATAATACCAAAGAAAATGAACCATCTTAACCCAAGAATAGTGCATCTTATAATTTGCATATTCTTAATTTCAACTACCAACTCTCTTTCACAAAGCAATGGAAAATTAAAAGGAATTATAATTACATCTGACGGCGAGCCAGCAGCTGGAATAAATGTCATTCTTAAAAATACAAAATATGGTACTTTTACTAATAACGATGGCTTTTTTGAATTTAACAAACTAAAGGCAAATATTTACACATTACAAGTATCTTTGACTGGATATGAAACTCTAGAACAGGAAATAACTGTTTCAGAAAATAAAACAGCTACTCTTAATTTGCAATTGAAAGTTTCGAATAAGGAACTAAAGGAAGTAACCATATATAGTAATGGGGCAAAAGTTTTCCCAAAGCAAAGTAATTTTGTTTCAAAAATGCCTCTTAAAAACATTGAAAATCCACAAGTTTACAATGTCGTAACAGCTGATTTACTAAAAGAACAAGCCATAACTAATTTCGAGGATGCAATGAAAAATGTTCCCGGAATTCAAAAACTGTGGGAGTCCACAGGTAGTGCCGGAAATGGCGGATCTTTTTATTCATTGCGAGGGTTTCAACTACAAGCAAATCTTGTAAATGGATTACCTGGATTAACAAATGGTACTTTAGACCCTGCTAATATTGAAAGAATCGAAGTTATAAAAGGGCCGTCGGGAACTTTGTTTGGAAGCAGTCTTATTAGCTACGGCGGACTTATCAATACAGTAACAAAAACACCTTTTTCCGGTTTTGCTGCAGAAGTATCTTATCTGACAGGAAGTTTCGGGCTTAACAGGGTTGCTGCTGATGTTAATACTGCTGTGGATGACTCTGATAATGTTTTACTCAGAGTTAATGCCGCCTATCAAACAGAAAACAGTTTTCAGGATGCCGGTTTCCGTACTTCCTATTTTTTAGCTCCTGTCCTGTCTTATAAGGTTAATGAAAAATTATCTTTCCTGATTAATACCGAATTTATGCAGGAAGAAAAAACAACTCCTGCAATGTTATTTTTAGGAAGAAGCAAATACTTGCAATTTGCCAATATCGAAGAATTAAATTATAACACAAAGTTATCTTTTACCAACAATGATTTGTCTGTAAAAAACCCTAAATACAATTTGCAGGCCCAGATGAATTATAAAATATCGGAACAATGGACTTCACAAACAGTACTATCAAAAAGTTCGACAAAATCTAAAGGATATTACTCTTATCTTTCCGATAATGAAGATGGACAGGGAGATTTCTCTATCTACATTACAAAAGAGAATTCTTTCACGACCACAACTGATATTCAGCAAAATTTTACAGGCGATTTCAAAATTGGAAAAATGCGCAATAGAATTGTAATCGGACTTGATTATTTTCAAAAAAATTTAATGTACGGAGGCACGGGATGGAATGGCGTTTACAAAGTTACTCCCCAGGGAGAAATCAGACAATATGATGATAACAATCCATATTATCTAACTAGTTCATCTGTAGATAAATTACTATCAACTACCGGAACCAGCAATGATAATTTAAGAAACAGTGCGTATAGCATTTATGCTTCTGATGTAATTAATATAACCTCTAAATTGATTGCAATGGCAAGTTTGCGTATAGATTATTTTGATAATGAAGCTAACATTACTAACGACAAAGATGATTATAATCAAACGGCATTATCTCCAAAATTTGGATTAGTATATCAGCCAATTGAAGACAAGTTAGCCTTATTTGCCAATTACATGAATGGTTTCAAAAATGTCGCGCCAAACAATAACCCATCTGATCCTCAGACTTTTGAACCAGAGCACGCTAATCAGTTAGAATTTGGTATAAAAGCAAATCTTTTAGCAGATAAATTACATGCAACTGTAAGTTATTATGATATAAATGTTGCGAATCTGGTAACAAGTAATTTCAATTATAGTGTTCAGGGAGGAGAAGCCCGAAGCAAAGGATTTGAATTTGATTTGAATGCGTCACCAGCGAAAGGGTTGAATGTAATTGCAGGATATAGCTATAACGATAGTAAAGTTACGAAAGGGGACACAGATAATGTTTGGCTGGAAGAAGGTAAAAGACCAACCTATTCAGGACCTGAAAACTTACTAAACCTTTGGGCAACCTATAAATTTAACTCTGGAACCCTGAGAGATTTTGGTTTAGGTTTTGGAGGAAATTATGCGAGTGAAAATGCAATCGTAAATAGTGATATACTCGGTAAATTTATACTCCCATCCTATACTGTTATAAACGGATCTGTTTTTTACGCAACAAACAAATTGAGAGTAGCTCTAAACCTAAATAATATTGCCAACAAAGAATATTTTAATGGTGGATGGGGTACTGTAAATCCTCAAAAACCAAGAAATCTTGTGGCTAGTTTTAGCTATAAACTCTAAAAAACATCTGATTAATTCAAAAGGGAGCTAATTTTAAAATCAGCTCCCTTTAATTTTTAATCTAAAGTGATGAAAACTTTTTTTCTGCTACAGTTTATAAAAACAATTTATCTATTGCATAATTTAAGGATTTTCATCTTCTGCTATTACTCAAATGTCAATGAATTCATTGCTTTTTTTTCAGCTATTCATCGATAACGGCTCACAAACCAAATAATGTTTTGAATTTAGCGAATGTTCACCACATAACATGATGGCATTTTAGAATTATTCAGAAGATTCTAAAAGTTAAATGACTAAAAACACAAATTATTGTTTTTAATTATTCTAAATAAATATTAAGTTTGTGAAATATAAATTTTCCAACATAAACAGATTGTACTATGAAATCAAATTCAATTAAAAAATTAACTCTCTTATTGCTGATGCTTATAGCAACACCTTCCCTATTTGCTCATGCTTTATGGATCGAAACAAAAGCTATTGGTACAAAAGGCAAAGCTCAGGAAATATCTATCTATTTTGGAGAATTCGCAGATAACGATATTACTAAAGCAGACAAATGGTTTTCAGATTTAAAAGACTTTACTTTAGTTTTAGTTTCACCTTCAAAAAAAGAAACAAAATTAACTTCTAAAGCATTGGATAATAAATATCAGGCATTTTTCACTCCTGATGAAGACGGGGTTTACACCATTGTAATGCACCATAAAGTAAAAGATGTTTACGGAACTATGGTTTTAGATTATAACTCAAGTGCTACAGTTGTAGTAGGAAACAAAACTTCAGGTAATTATGCTACAGCAAATAATAATATAATTGGACTATTTAGTGAAAATGCTGATATAGCTAAGAAAAATGCTAACATCAACGTATTTGCTTTGTACGAAGGTGCATCTGCCAAAAAGCAAAAAGTAAAAGTGATTGCCCCAAATGGCTGGGAAAAAGAATTATGGACAAATGATAAAGGAGAAATCTCTTTTACGCCAATCTGGTCTGGAAATTACATGGTAGAATTTGCTTATACTGAAAAAACGACCGGTGAACACAACGGAAAAAAATACGATGAAATCTGGAAAATGGCAACTTATTTAATTGCCGTAAAATAAATTTAAAATTTAATTGTATTAAGCCTTTTTCAATCCCGAAAAGGGCTTTTTTTGTTTAAACATTATTATTACATAAAATTTTACTTACATTATTTTAAAAATATCCTAAAAAAAACTTAGTAAATAATTAACAAACAGATAGTTGTAAAATTAAAAATAATTAATCTAAATAAACTTTTAAATAATAAACTTACCTTCTATATTTGCAAAAAATTATTTTAAATTATTCTAAATAAACACCATGAAATATATTTTACTTTTCAGTTTATCATTTCTAAGTTTTGCTGCTTATAGTCAGGATTATTCAAATAACGATACTGCATCTGCTATTAATGATACTGTAAAAAACAAAAAGGGTGAAGTTCTCAATGAAGTTAAGATTACTGCAAATAAACCTAAAAAACCAATTTCTGCAGCTCGCTCAGGAATTAAGGTAATGGATTTACCACAAAGTGTTCAGATTGTTGGAAGTGAAGTTATCGAACAACAGCAGGCTATTCGTTTAAGTGACGTTATAAAAAATGCTAATGGCGTTTATGTAGGTTCAGCCCGTGGTGGTGCACAGGAATCTTTTTGGTCAAGAGGTTATACGATGGATACCAATAATATGTTTAAAAATGGATTTCGCTACAATACAGGATCTATTCCTGATGTATCAGGTTTAGAAAGAGTAGAATTTTTAAAAGGGGGATCAGCATTATTATTTGGAAATGTTACACCAGGAGGAATCTTAAACTTAGTTACCAAGACACCAAAATTTACAGAAGGCGGTGAATTATCCATGCAAATGGGAAGTTATGCTTTTTACAAACCATCGATCGATTTTTACGGTCCCTTAAATAAATCAATCGCTTATCGTATTAATGCTTCTTACGAAAATTCGGAAAGCTTTAGGGATTATGTGAAAAACGACCGTATTTATTTTAATCCTTCGCTCTTATTCAATCTTACGGAAAAAACTCACATTACATTACAAGGAGATTACCTAAGTGCCGACTGGACTCCTGATTTTGGAACCGGAATTGTTGGAAAAGAAATTTTAGATTTACCACGCAATCAGTTTTTCGGAGCACTTTGGTCAACCGGAAATACGAAGTCTTCAAGTGTGTCATTAATTCTTAATCACAGCTTTAATGATAATTGGAAATTAGGTTTTAATTCTTCTTTTCAGTCATATAGACGAACTCAGACATCAACAGCACAATTGTCTAATTTAGTCTATTCTACAAATAGTTCAACTGGTGAAAAAGAAGTTCTGTGGAAAAGAGGTTTAACAAAAGCTGATGCCGGAGAAAATATATTTGGAGACCAATTGAATCTTCAGGGAATCTTGAATACCGGAATAATTAAACATCAAATATTTACCGGGGTTGACTATGAATATTCTACAGCTCCAAATTATACTTTTGGTTTTTATGATCCTGCAAAACCTGCTGATCTTGTAACAACAGAGGCAAAAGCCATAAATATATTAAACTATGACTACAGCACACAAAGCCTTAACGTTCCTTACAGCAACAGAATAACTCAATTAGCTACAACAGACACGAAACGTTTTGGCGCATTTGCACAAGATTTAATTTCGATTACAGACCATATAAAATTTTTAGGAGGAATCCGTTGGTCATGGCAGGAAAGTCAGGTTAGTACAACAAAAGTTGCAACTCCAACAACTGCAGCAAAAGTCTTAAACAGAGCTTTTTCTCCAAAAGCTGGATTGGTTGTTCAGCCTAATAAAGATATGTCAATCTTTGCCAGCTACTCTAATTCATTTACACCTAATACAGGAACAACTGTTGATTTAAAACCACTAAATCCATCTATAATTGATCAGTACGAAGCAGGTATCAAAAAAGATTTCTGGAAAGGAGATTTAAGTACCAACGTAACAGTTTATATGATTGAAAACAACAATTTGGCACAAACCGCACAATATCAAGCTGATGGTGTTTCTGAAAACGTAAATACTAATTTAAAAGAATTAGTTGGAGCTACAAAAGGAAAAGGTATTGAAATAGATGTTACCGCAAGACCTGTAGAAGGTTTAAACATTATGGCCGGATATAGTTTTAATGAAACTAAAGTTTCAAAATCATCTGGAACAAGCGGAAGTTTAGTTGTTGGTGATATCTTAGCAAGAACACCAAGACATACTGCAAATTTGAGTTTTTTCTACAAAATACCTGAAGGAATATTAAAAGGATTTTCTTTTGGTGCAATTGGAAACTATATTGGAGACCGTACCGGAGGCTGGAATGACGATTACTTATGGACAGAAAACAAACCTTCAACTAATCCAAAAACATATACAATTACTATCAGAGATCGTGACATTCCATTAAAAGGTTACGCTACGATTGACGCATCTGTAGGCTACGAATGGAAAAAAGTATCTCTTTTATGTAAATTATCTAATCTAACAGATGAGTTAAACTATACCGTACACGAAAATTATAGCACAAACCCAATTGCTCCTCGTCAGGTAATGGTGAGCTTAAAATACAAACTATAGCCTAAAATCAGGTTTTAACTTTACTAAAACTTTTTCTGCCTCTTTCAATTTGAAAAGCAGAAAAAGTTTTTTCTTTTAAAATAAAAAGTATTTTTGCCCGCAAAACTAATTTATTTCAAACCATTATTAAAACATAGAATATGCCTAGTCCAGTTTCAGAATGCCTTTATTGTCAAAACAATGATACCTTACACCAATTAATGATAAAAATTGCAGATTTAAAAGTATCCCAGCTTTTTCTTTTTAAAGAACAATCATATTCAGGCCGCTTAAATGTAGTTTACAAAGACCATGCAGTTGAATTATATGAATTAAGCGATGAACAGCGCAATTTATTTATGGCAGATGTAGCTACAGTTGCAAAAGCTATCGCAAAAGTATTTAATCCTGATAAAATCAATTACGGTGCTTTTAGTGACACCTTATCTCACTTACACATACACATTGTTCCTAAATACAAAGATGGTTACGGATTTGGAAGTGTTTTTGAAATGAACCCTCAAAAAACCTATTTATCTGATGCAGAATATGAAGCTGTTATAGCAAAAATTAAAGCCAATTTGTAATCAGATTTAAAATAAAGCGTTTACTAAAAGCTTTTTCTGCCTCGGAAATTTGAAATGCAGAAAAAGCTTTTTGATTATAAAAACACTTGGTATTAATGCTAGATAACCCCCATCTTCTGCATTAAAAAGGTGGCACTTTTATTTTTACAGATTCCGCTTCGGAGTTTGTAATCAAAGTGCAAATCATTGTCTTTTATTTCGACTTCAAAACACTGATTGGTTAAAATATCCGGATATTCGTTTGTGGTCAGACAAACTTCGATATCGTGCGTTGCAATGGCACCAATGGCATTTTTAGCAATCACCTTTTTAACCACTTCGATAGTTCCGTTACGTTTGTCATCAGAGTTGGTTCCTCTTAAAATTTCATCCAATAGAACAAAAGCCGGTTTTTCTTCTAATGCATCCATAATTTGTTTCAAACGTTTGATTTCTGCAAAAAAGTAAGATTCACTATCGGCTAAGGAATCTGACAATCGCATTGAAACTAAAACTGGAAGTGGATGAATTTTAGCTTCTGAAGCACAGACAACTGATCCTATCCCTCCCAAAACCATATTCACGCCAAGACTTCTTAAAAAAGTACTTTTTCCGGACATATTTGAACCGGTTAAAATCATAAACGATTCAGGATAAAAATGCGTATCATTCCCTACCCTGCTCACCGGATTTAATAACGGATGACTCAGACTTTTGAACTCTATTTTATACTCCGAATTAATTTCCGGAAACACAAAATCAGGATTATTGTACGCCAGATTAGCAAGACTACTCAAAGATTCGAACTCACCAATTACATCAATCCATTTTTCAAGCTGATCTGCATAATCGTGTTTCCACTTCAAAAGTGCTCTTAACACATGAAGATTGAATAAAAAGCTTCCGTTAAAAAGAGTAGCAGTCACAAGATTGCTAATTGTATCCATACGGGAAAATAATTCTGAAAGCTGTTTTAAATGTGAACTGGCTGATGTATTTTTAAAGATTAGCTGGCTCTGTAAATCAATTAGTTTTTTAGACTGAAATTTTTCCTGTTCAATCTTCTCAACCAAAAGACCATATTGTTTGATGATTTTATCGATATTATCTGCTTTGGTGATTTCAGACTGAATACGTTTCGTCACTCTTCCTAAAACAATCAGATTCGCAATAAATATATAAGTTACATAGGAGAGCAGAATCGTTTTTGAAGTAATAAAATAAGCTGCCAGGAAACCTAAAAACAACGTTGGCAGAACAATTGACAATACATCCAAAACTTTAGGTAATGAATTATTTCTAAATGATTTCCAATGCATTAATGATTCATATAAATCTTTACTATCATGAGTAACAATTCCCAATGCATTGAATTCCTGACGCCAGTCTGTTTTTAAAACAAGCTCTTTTATCGCGTCCTGATTTTCAAGAATAACTTCATTGGAATTCAATTTCAGCAACTGATTTGCTAATGTTTTTTTACCTATAAAAGTTGCAGTTCTGTTCAAATTCTGAAATAAAGAATGTTCCCCAAATATATCCAGATCGTAGGCATAAGGATGATGAAAATCATTGAACTCAAAACCATTTTCAAAAGGAAGTTTTTCTCTTTTCAGGAAAGAAATTTCGTTTTTATTGATTTTTAAAAGTGCTGTTAAAAGCTTTTTCTGGAAAGATAAACGCGAATGAATGCGCATTAAAAAAATAAAACCAACAAAAAACAATAACGCACCGATTAAGTATATAATGTCATCTTTTTTGATGTAATAAAACATCAGAAATAAAAAACTAAAAATACTTAAAAGCCTTAAAAGGCTGATACTATTAAACTTTTTGTTGGTTTTGTTTAAAGATTCTGTATAATGGGAAACCCTGTTTTGATAATAGTCCATCTTTTCAATTTTACTGAACCACAAATATAGGTTTTACGACCTCAAAATTTGCTTTAATTCCAACCGAAAATTAGTCGTTATGCATTATCAAAACCGGAATAGAAACTTCTTTTGTTATTTTTTTACTAAAACTGGAAGTAAAAAGACTTTCAAAAAAAGATCTTTTATGTGTAATAGTTGTCAAAACGTCAACATCTTTATACAGCACAAAGTCAACTATGGTCTCTTTAACATCATCACTTGGCAATACTAAAAATTCTACATTTTCATTAGCAAACTCAACCTCCCATTCTTTAATGGTTTCGGGAGCCACATCAGATTCAGATGTTTTAACATACAGGCTTCTAACTTTAGCATTCGTTTTTTTAGCTATTTTCAGTACCTTTTTCAATTCTTTTTTATCTTTTTCGCGATAACGGGTAGTAAATCCAATCACTTTTATTTTCTTAAATTTAGCATCTATCGGCACACATAAAACCGGAACATCTACACCTGAAATGACTGAACTTGTATTGGAACCTGTAAAGAAGGTAGTCCAGTCAGAAATTCCGTTTGTACCCATAATAACAAAATCTGCTTTTTCCTCTTCTACAGCATTTTTTAAGTTATAAAGCAAATCACCATCCATCAAACGATGCTTGATAACAATCTCTTCTAAATTTCTTTCCATTGCAATAGTTTTCAGTTTAGGAATCTCATCCTTAAACATCTCAAAATTAGCCAGCTCTATAGAACTGTAGATAGCGGCATAATTTTCAGGAAAAAACTGGCTGTCATATACGGGAATTTCGAAGGTATGAAGCAGAACAAGTTCGGCATTGACGACTTTGGCAAACTCTAAAGCATGTACAAATGCATTTGTTGCTGCTTCAGAAAAATCGGTTGGGAATATTATCTTTTTCATCATTACATTTTTTTAGGTTATGTACATAAAGTTACTAAATCGTACTTAGAAGTTACCTGATAATTGTCAGTTTTACAAAAATTTTACCCTAATTGGTTATAAGAGAAAATCTAATAAATATTAAAGTGTCTATTTAAATAAAATATAAAAACTTCAATTCAATTAATACTTTATAAAATATAAAATATCAAATCCATAAGCCTTATAAAAACTTTGTACCTTTGCATCCTTGCAATTTACAACATGATACACCAAGATTCTATAGTCGCCCTTGCTACTCCATCCGGAGCTGGGGCTATTGCCATAATTCGTATTTCAGGTGCTGAAGCTATTTCTATTGGAAATTCAGTTTTTAAATCTGTAAAAAACAAAGATTTAACGAAGCAAAAAACACATACACTCCATTTAGGCCACATTGTCGATGATTCAAAAACGCTGGACGAAGTGCTCGTGTCTGTTTTTAAAGGGCCTAATTCATACACAGGTGAGGATACTATCGAAATATCATGCCATGGTTCAACCTATATTCAGCAGCAAATTATTCAGTTATTATTGAGAAAAGGTTGCCGAATGGCTGATGCGGGTGAGTTTACACTCAGAGCTTTCCTGAACGGAAAACTGGATTTATCGCAGGCAGAAGCTGTTGCCGATTTGATTTCGTCTGATAATGAAGCTTCACACCAAATTGCCATGCAGCAGATGCGTGGCGGTTTTAGTAATGAAATTTCAAAATTACGAGAAGAGCTTCTGAATTTTGCATCGTTGATTGAACTGGAATTGGATTTTGCCGAAGAAGATGTTGAGTTTGCTGACCGGACACAATTTAACGAATTATTAAACCGAATTGAATTTGTCTTAAAACGATTAATTGATTCATTTGCTGTTGGAAATGTCATTAAAAACGGAATTCCGGTTGCTATTGTTGGAGAACCAAACGTTGGTAAATCGACTTTATTGAATGCTTTACTAAACGAAGAGCGCGCAATTGTTTCTGATATTGCCGGAACAACCCGTGATACCATTGAAGATGAACTGGTGATTGGCGGAATCGCATTCAGATTTATCGATACTGCGGGAATTCGCGAAACAAAAGATGTTGTAGAAAGTATTGGAATCAAAAAAACATTCGAAAAAATCGATCAGGCGCAGGTTGTCATTTATTTGTTTGATGGCTTGAAATTCAAATCATCCAGTTTAGAGTTTATCAATGAAATTGAACAGATTAAAAACAAATATCCTTTAAAGCCTTTACTTATAGTTGTAAATAAAAAAGATATTTTATCCGAGGAGGATGCTTTAAACATTAGTGCCAAACTCGAAAACTTAAATGCGAAACTTTTATTACTATCTGCAAAAAACAAAATTGGTATTGACGAATTAAAGAATGAATTATTGTCTTTTGTAAACACAGGAGCATTACGTAATAACGAAACTATTATCACAAATACAAGACATTATGATTCTTTATTGAAAGCTTTGGATGAAATACAAAAAGTAAAATTTGGACTGGAAAGCAATCTTTCCAGCGACTTAATTGCACTGGATATAAAAGAAGCTTTGTACCAATTCGGGCTGATTACAGGTCAGGTCTCAAACGATGAATTGCTGGGAAATATTTTCGCCAACTTTTGCATCGGAAAATAGAAAGGCAAATATTACAAACTAAAAAAAACTCTGCACTGAAACTGCAGAGGTTTTTTTACAAGTACCTAAAGTTACTATTTTACTTCACTCAAAATGAAATTTAAACTTAACCAATTTTGATATTTATTGTATTTCAAAAGCTATTGCTGTGTTAAATGGCATATTTTGAGGACATGTAATTACTAAACCTTCATCACTTTGTGTCCATTTTAATTTGCCTTTATAGCCCAGCAACTTAACAGTCACAATTTTTTTCCCATAATTCTTCTCATTTTTAGCAAGGGACTTAATTTTTATTTGACTATTCGGAGCTGGTACATTCATGCAAAAAACATATAGTTTTTTGTTTTTACCTACTGTAAATCGGATATCCTGATTATTAAATTTGAATTCAGCCTGGTTTCGGCCTAATTTACCTCCTGGAAGCATTTTCAATTTCCCATTAACCATTTCTCCTTCAGCAGGAATTGCCCAGGCATGGCTTCCATAAACACCTTCTCCATTAATACGCATCCAGTTCCCTACTTCTTTCAGCATCTTTTGACTCTCTTCATTAATAGAACCGTCTGGCAATAAAGAAATGCATATTGCAGCATTTCCATCACGTGCAATGGCTTCAATTATGTAACGAATCATCATACCGGAATCATAGGTAAAATCCGGCGCATAAAACCAGTCTCCCACAGGAGCTTCGGCAATCCACGGCTGATCTTTTTTAATCTCTGCCGGAATACCAAATTCCTCTGTATTCACTGTACCATTAGTTTTGTGACGAAACTTAACTATACTAAAAGTATTTACTTTTCCGCGACGTTGTAAAGCTGTATTGTAAAAATCAGCCATAACGCTTTGCATTGCATTTGCTTTTATACCTGTTCCTGTTCCATCGCCGGTAAAGGGCCCCTGAACAGTTCCATCAGTATAAATAAAATCAGGATCGTAGTTTTTTACAACATCCATCATTCTTAAAGCCCAATTTGTCGTATACCATTTCGCATATTCCAAATGATTACTAAAAATTCCTGCCGGGGGCGGTGACCAATCTGTATGAGCATTTTGCTCTACACCTTTGTATTCTCTTAAATCGATACCATATAGCATTTTAGGATCATATCCTTCCCACCATTTTCCTTTCCCATCTGCAAGGGTAAGATGACCATCATAAGGAATTCCTTTTTTAGCCCCTTCTTTATCGCTTCCAAATGCTGTTTGCCACCACCACCATGTATATTCATGATGAAAAGTCACTCCATATCGCATTCCGGCTGCTTTACAGGCTTTTGCCCATTCCCCAATCAAATCTCTTTTTGGTCCAATATTTACTGAATTCCAAGGCTGGTACTTAGAATTCCATAAATCGTAATTATCATGATGTACACCCTGAATCATTAAAAAACGTGCACCCGCATCCTTATAAATTTTTGTAAGTTTTTCAGGATCCAGCTTTGTTGGATTCCAGTCACGCAAAACTTCTTTATATCCTGATTCCGAAGGATGACCATATTTTTTGATATGGTTTTGATACGCTACTTTATCTGTTTTATAAAGATTGCGTGCATACCAATCTCCACTTTCTCCGGCCGCTTGTGGTCCAAAATGAACCCATATTCCAAACTTGGCATTACGAAGCCAGTCAGGTTCACCAGGATAATTTTTCTCTATAGATTCCCAGGTAGGCTCAAAAGGTCCTTTTGTAATGGGCAAATCTAATTTTACTTCTGAAAATGTTTCTAAATCTCCCATCGGAACACTATTAACAGCCAATGGAGCTGGCACGGCAGGTATAGAATTTTTATCCTGAGCATGAATACTCAACTGAAATAAAGACAATACCGCGAATAAAATTTTTTTTCTCATTTTTATTTAATTTATTATTTGAATCATTTGAAACTGAATATTGAAAACTTAAACTTTTTATTGATAAATTATTACAATTTACATTTTTTTAAATTACATCTTTTATCTCAATTCAGTTTTTGACCTACCTAAAAAAATCATTTCCTGCCGTTTGTGACAGGAAATGAAACATAATTAATTAGGATATCCAGTATTTTGAGTCAATTTAGTATTAACATTTCTTTCTGCCTGAGGAATAGGCCATAATTCATTTACCCCTTTTGCAAAATTTCTTTTTT
Organism: Flavobacterium hibisci; assembly: GCF_020026925.1. Lineage (GTDB taxonomy): Bacteria > Bacteroidota > Bacteroidia > Flavobacteriales > Flavobacteriaceae > Flavobacterium > Flavobacterium hibisci. Next base: position 31,587 of record NZ_JAIQDW010000029.1, read on the forward strand.
GATAAATCAAATAACCTTCTTCATCAACTTTAAAGGCAGTATAATTAGCCGGATCATTGGTTAACTTCATACCTGTAAACTGACGATTCAATTTTTCTGCAGCGATTCCCCATCTTAAGATATCATAATAGTGAAGTCCTTCAAAAGCAAACTCTACCTCACGTTCGACTCTAATTTTCTCTCTCAATTCAGTGGGATTAGTAGTTGTTATTGCCGGCATATTTACATCTGCTCTTGCTCTTATTTTGTTGATAGTTTCGTCTAACAAAGATTGATCTATAGCTTCGCCAGCTTCTAATTTAGACTCTAAATAACTCAGTAATACTGTCTTTTTTAAAAATTTTCTGGTCATAATTTGTTTGGTTTAAATAGTTATTAAGTCATTTCAAATAAAGCTTAATTATACATTTACGTTTTTATCATTTTAACAATACAATAAGTATCGAAAAACAAATAAATTTAGCAGTATAAAAAACATAAAATTATTGATGTATATTTTAAATTAAAATCACATATAGATATATAAAATTTTATTATTTATATTTTTTATACCATTTATTAAAAAAGAAGCAAAACAAATTTATAATCTACAGGGATTAAATGCATTATTCAAAAACGATTTTTTATTATATAAAAACGTTTTTATTAGATAATTTTTAACTTTTCAGGTTAATGATCTACTTAAGAAGTTTTATTTATGAATGGAAAAATTGCCTGAAAAATCATTTTATAATTTCACAGCCTTGAGTTTTAGGCTGAAGGTTAAAAAGAAATGCTTTTTTTCTAAGGATATTAGAGGCGAATCAATAATTTCCTCAAATTTAAAAAATTAAAAAATTAGTCTTACAAAAATTAAAAAATGGTTCTATATCAGTACTGCTTTTCAATACTTTTCTTAGCATTCTCCGGAATCCTGACAGCTAAAGCAGGCGGATAGCATACTTTAAAAGCTGTGTTGCGTATCTGCCTTTGGGGTACATTTGCAATGACTGCTTCAGCCCTTGTAGGGCATCTTTTTGGGGTTCAGAATATTTAAGTTTTACAGATTCAAAATTTAATCAAATCTTAAGTCTGATAAAAAACCAAAAAGACACATATTTCGTTAATTAGTATAATATAAACATGTCATCAAGATGAAACTAATTACAATGTTCCTTTTATTAGGTATTCTTCCCGGAACTATAAAATGGGAAGCTGATTTTGACACTGCTAAAAAGACAGCCAGAGAGCAGCACCGCCTTATCCTGCTTAATTTTTCGGGATCCGACTGGTGTGGCCCCTGTATCCTAACGCGCAGGGACTATCTCGAGAATCCAGGCTTTACAAAAATGGCCGATCAAAAGCTCGTACTGGTCAATGCTGATTTTCCGCGCAAAAAGAAAAATATCCCGTCTGCCGATCAGGTAAAAAGAAATGAGGCACTGGCCGAAATTTACAACAAAGAGGGCAGTTTCCCACTAACCCTTCTTCTGGACGCAAAAGGTAAGGTCATCAAAACCTGGCATGGAAAACCGGAAACCTCACCTGAGCAGTGGACAGCCGAAATAAAATCATTATGTGACAGCCAAAAATAAGATGGCAGCTGTACAGAAATATTCCCAGTCCCTGAAACTGATGGGAAATATGTTCACCATTACTGTTACAGCAGTTGATCAGGCTGCAGCTGACGAACATATTAATGCTGCTATTGAAGAGATTAAACGCATTGAAAAACTTCTTACCACGTATAAAGATAACAGTCAGACCAATCAGATTAATACTGCTGCCGGTATTCATCCTGTAAAAGTTGAGCCGGAAGTTTTTAATCTAATCGAAAGGTCACTTGGCATCTCCGGCATCACCCAGGGAGCCTTTGATATTTCATACGGAAGCATCGATAAGACCCTTTGGAATTTTGACCGTACCATGACCTCACTTCCGGATAGTGAAACAGCGTTAAAGATGGTACACCTGATTGACTACAGAAATATAATTCTGGATAAAGAAAATACGACTGTATTTTTAAAAGAAAAAGGGATGCGTATCGGCTTTGGAGGAATCGGAAAAGGTTATGCAGCCGAAATGGCAAAACAGATCCTGCTGAAACGCGATGTAAAGAGCGGAATTATTAATGCCAGCGGTGATTTATGTGCATGGGGGCTACAGCCCGACGGTAGCAGATGGACTATTGGAGTAGCTGATCCGGACACTCCAAATGCTGCTTTTTCTTATATGGAAATATCCAATAAAGCGGTAGCCACATCCGGAAATTATGAAAAATTTGTAACCATTAACGGCAAAAAATATTCGCACACCATAGATCCCAAAACAGGCCTTCCGATAACAGGAATAAAAAGCGTCACTATTATCGCATCGAATGCTGAATTTGCAGATGCCATGGCTACTCCGATAGCAGTTATGGGAATTAAAGCCGGTTTATTTTTAATCGATCAGATTCCGGATTTGCATTGTATAATAATAGATGACAATAATAAAATTTACACATCTAAAAACATTCGCCTAAAATGAAAAATCAAAAGCAGCAAAATCTCGTACTCTTGTGCAGTATTGCTTTAGCAGGCATTCTCACATCATCATGTACTTCTGTAAAAGAATATCAGAAGGGAAAAATCAATGATTCTGAAATGGTACTTGCCAACAGGAAAGTTGAAAAAACAGAACTTAGTTTTCAATCCTACCGCGAGGGAGCTTCCGGGGCAAATGCAGGCAAAAGCGGCGGAGGTTGTGGTTGTAACTAATTTGATAGCATAAACAGATGAAAAGAATATTCATTACAGGATTTGCATTATTGGCTTTATTCCAATTAAGAGCGCAAAATATACCTTCTGATTCAACGGCTTACAAAAGCAAAAAATTAAAACTTGAAGAGGTTAATCTGGTATCTAGTTATTACAAACAGGATGGAAATAATTCAGCTGTAGGCGGAGGAATCGGATCACAACATTTAACTGATATAGCGAATACTATTGATGTTAAACTGATTAAATACGGCGAAACCGGAATCAAACACACCTTCGATATTGAAGCAGGAATAGATCATTATACCTCTGCTTCTTCAGACATGATTGACCTTAGTGCTAACTCTTCTGCTTCTTCTTCAGACAATCGCTTCTACCCTTCCTTAAGCTATCTTAGGGAGAATGAAGAAAAAGGAAGGACTTTTGGAATAGGCGTTTCATCCTCAACTGAATTCGATTATCAGTCATTTGGAGGAAACATCAGCTTCTCACAAAAGACAAAAAATAAGAATGGTGAATTTACTGCTAAATTCCAAACGTTTATTGACCAGTTAAAACTTATTGAACCCCTTGAGCTTCGTACATCAGGTGAAAATTATGGAAGCGCAAACAGAAACACTTTTGCAGGGACACTAAGTTATTCCCAAATCATCAACCAAAGGCTTCAGGTTATGCTGGTAGGGGATATTATCAGTCAGAGCGGCTACTTAAGTCTTCCTTTCCACAGGGTTTATTTTGCTGATAATTCAGTGCATCAGGAAAAAATGCCTGATACCAGACTTAAAATTCCGTTGGGAATAAGAGCCAGTTATTTTTTAGGCGATAATATTATTATACGAGCCTACTACAGGTATTATACTGATGACTGGAATTTAAAAGCCCATACGGCTGATCTTGAAATACCGGTAAAGCTGACCCAGTCATTTTCGCTTAGTCCTTTTTACAGATATTATACACAAAGTGCCGCAAAGTATTTCAAACCATACGGAGCTCATACTGATGCTGATAACTTCTACACCAGCAACTATGACCTTTCTAAGTTTGATAGCAGTTTTTTTGGAATGGGGATGAAATTTACTCCGCCTGATGGTATTTTCGGCTTAAAACGCTGGAATACCCTTGAAATCCGATACGGACATTACGATAGGTCCAACAATTTGACTTCTGATATTATAAGCCTTAATATTAAATATAAATAATATGCTTAAAGCTGTAAATTAAAATACACTTTGGTACTTTTATATACTAAATCCGGATGTTCTGAGAAGAGAATATCCGGATTTTTAATACTTACATCTCAACACAAAATTAGAGTTCAATAGCTTAATTTAATTTTGAAACAAATAATTTTCAAGTTTTATTTATCCAGTAATCCTCAATTTACAAATTTGCAGTATACCTTTTGAGTTCCCACTCTGTTTTCTCCAGCAGACGCTCCAAAAGCATTATTTTATCTTTATAAAGCTGCTCTACAAAATGATTGGAACAATGTCTAGTCTCAATCCCACATTCATTCGCTTTCTTTCCAGTCGAAGATAAATCATTTTTAAACTGTAGTATATCCTCAATGGTAATTTCAAAAACAGTAGCAATTTCTTGTAATTTCAAAAGTGTTATTTCTGTTTTTCCTTTTTCTATTTTACTGTACGCGGCCTGGCTAATATTAAGCCTTTCAGCCATATACTCCTGCGTATAATTCTTTAATTCCCTAATATTTTTAATATTTTCTTTTATGCCGGCTGTCATTACGTTTTCATTATAAAATTAAGTATCGAAATAATACGGTATTTTTTGCTTTTGCTAAGCAAATAAAGAAACAATCAACTATCAAAACAATAACAAATGTTATTACTTTTATGTTGTATCATTCATATATTTTAAACGGCTCAAATGAACAGGGGTAATATTAAGATAAGATGCAATACAGTGCTGAGGCACACGCTGATGTATTTTTGGAAATCGTTTATCCATGTCTCTGTAACGTACGAGTGGAGCGTTTACATATATTGCTTTGATTTTGTCATTGACCAAAAAAAAGTATTCTTCGGTGATCCGTCTTCCCAATTTTTCCCCATGCTGTAATTCACGATAAATATTTTGAAGCATTTCAAACGATATTACCAGTACATCGGTATCTTCCATAGCCTGAATTGAAAAACTGGAAGGAATCCCTTTCAAAAAACTCTCATAATCAGTACCAAAAGTATTCTCTAAACAAAAATGAAATGTTTTCTCCTCATCCTTGTCATCTATAAAATAAATACGAAGCAGTCCTTTTGCAACAAAATAAATTTTGGAACATATTTCACCTTCCTTTAAGAGTATATCTTTTTTTTTATAAACTTCGTAGCTTAGCATACTAAGGCAATATTCCAATTCCGAGTCTGAAACATCAATATACTCTGTAATAAGCTGATAAAGTGCGAATATCCCGTTGTTTTCTAACCCCGAATCTTCTTCCATATATTAGTGTGATACTTTACTATTTTTAAACAAAAATACGCATCAGTATATTGCGAAGTTATAGTAAAACTTTCAAATGTTTTGAATTTACTCTGCTTAAAACAATTATTTACGGTTGCCTTGAATGCAGTATTAGAGCTGCAAATCAGAAGTAAAATAAATTTGAAAAACAATTATTCCTCTAATACAGGAAAATCATCATAAAAAAAAGAGGCTGTCTCAAAAGGACAGCTTCTTTTCGTTTATAAAAAATTAAGATAGCTATAAAAAATTAATTCGGTTTTCGGAATTCGGCTTTAAAGATGATTTTCCTTTTTTTGACTGATTTT
>NZ_JAIQDW010000002.1 GCF_020026925.1 Flavobacterium hibisci
TTTTGTCCCATCGGGCACACAAAAAAATCTTTTTCGTGGTTGTAAAAAAGGTTTTGAACCAAAAACGGATTTTGCTGTTGCCTGCGCTTTTGTTCTTTATGAAAGTAATTGTATTTCACATACGCCTCAATTGCTTTTGCTTCCATTAACTCGTAATTTTCTTGGCTGCCGTACCCCGCATCTGCCACGATTTCTGAACTTTGAGTTTGATATTGGCTTTCAAAACCATTCAAATGCCCTTCTAGAGTAGTGGTGTCCCCTGGGCTTTGATGCAGCCTAAAATGAGTGATAAACTGCGATTCGGTACTTATTTGCGCATTGTAAGCCGGTTTTAGCTGTCCGTTTTGCATGTGATCGTCCTTCAAACGCATAAAAGTAGCATCCGGATCGGTCTTGCTATACGAGTTTCTTGGGCCCAAAATCTCAAGCTGTTGCTCGTATTTTTCAAGTCTTGGAAGATGTTCTTCTTGTAATTTATCAAGTTGTTTTTGAGTAGCTTTAGAACGTTCTTTGAGCTTAGAATTCAGTTCTTGCAACTTTTCTTGTAGCGCCCTACTATCAATAGCACGTGGGGTTTCGGACTTATTAAGCGATTTTTGATCGATTTTGACCTGGCTCTCGATATCGGCGAGGACCGATTGGATTTTGGCTTGGAGCTTCTCTTTGTATTTCTCAACTGAACCTTTCCAAACAAAAGTATAACGATTGGCCGGGGATTCAATTTTCGTTCCGTCGATATACTGGACCTCCAGGCTTACATAACCCATTTCTTGCAACATACGCACCACATCAGAAAACAATTGCTGGATTTTTCCGCTTAATCTTTTTCCACGAAAATAATTTATCGTTCTAAAATCAGGGGTACTCTGGCCACTGAGCCACATAAAATGAATGTTCTCGTGGAGTGCTTTTTCTATTTTTCGACAAGAATAAATATTGCTTAAATAGGCGTAAAACAGCACTTTAACCAACATTCTTGGGTGGTAACTACTGGTGCCCCCACCTTTGTATTGCTCAATTAAAGTATCGTGTTCAAGTGGTTGACCACTTCATTTACCAATCGAACGGGATGGTTTTGAGGAATTTTATTAAAAATATCTTCCGGAAAAAGACTTGGACTATTGGCTGGTAATGCCTTAAAATGTATTTTTGAATTGTTTGTCATAGCAACCTCAAAATACTATTTTTGAGGGATAAACACAAAAAAAATCCCGAAAAATTTCGGGATTTTTGCCTTTTGAGACTTTTTAGACAGCCTCTTCGGCGTTTATAGGGCGGAGCTTTTATTTTCGAACCCGGCATCCAAAAACACGGATCAATAGGATCAATGCGAAAACCTGTGGGATTGAAAAATTAAGCATAAATATTTGTTAGCCATTGCTGTTACTGCTAAGGCTATAAATAAACAATTGAAAATAAAATGTTCTTTCCATACCATTTTTTCCAGTATTCCACCGCATGAACAAGGCACAAAAGAGCTGAAGTTTAAGATGAAACAAATATATGCCGTAAACAACACCATTAGTGCAAAAGCAGCCAGAAGACCTACTTTTCTGTATTTGGGAATTGTCAATAAGACTGCTGTCAGGATTTCAAATAAGGGTACTGACCATGAAATTTCTCCAGCAAATGCACTCAATAAAGGCGACTGCCCCAACTGTACCTGAAAGTTTTCGAAATCCAATAGCTTGCTGACTGCTGCATAGACGAACAACAGGACATACAGATAACAGATTATTTGTATCACCATACTTTTAAGACTTTTTTTTGACTCCATACTCTTATCTGTTTACTTTTTATAAATTTGTTCCTAAACTCTAAACAAATTTAGATGGGTGGTTTTTAAAAAGTGTTGTGAAAAACAGGACAAAAGTTGTGAAAAACGCGCCTATTTAACCCTTAAAAATATTCCTGCGGTTTTTTACTATTACCATTGTTCTTTACTGTAATTTTTCAAGCTGAATAAATAAGGAAATACAAAAGCCCATTCCTTAAGAAATGGACAACTACGTTGTCTTACAACTTTTAGAATGGGCTTTAACAGACTCCAATAGACAGATAGCATGAGAACTATCGCGATGGCATGATTTCAAATTAAACTTCCCATACGCTTCAAACGAGTATTTTCGAAGTCAATTACAATATAATCACTGAATTCCGGATTTTTTCTCGATTACGAATGCTTCTAACTCCGCCATTTTACCCTCTTTAAATCGCCAGATGTCACAATAAGTATAGTGAACGTATTCTCCATTTTTATTTTTTAAGGCAATGTTACCTGTTGCGGTTACAAAGTCACCCTCCTCTATTGCCCTTTCCATATCAAATACCGGTGGTGCCAGATAGAATTCGTTTATATATTGTCTTACCGCTTCTTTTCCTAAAAGGGTCCTCTCTCCCACAAAGACCCATTTGGTATCTTCTGTAAGATAGGATAAGTATGCTTCGTATTCCCCTTTTTTTACATGTTCGTTTGCCTTAACTAATATCGTTGTATTTTTCATGTCGCTTTTCTTTTTTAATTTTAGATTTTCATTTTGAGAATACGTATTGAGTACTGTCATCAATACTACTATTTGTGATACTTTTTTTATCATTCCTTTTTTTGATTTAATTTTGAATTTTAGATTATTTAAACAGAAATAGTTCTGCGAAGCTATAACATAAAAGTGATATTGGCTGTATAGACAACCCATTGTAAGGTACTATCAAAAATGTAAGTTATGTCGAAAGTTAAGGTTACAAGCACAAATTTTGAAAATAAAAAAATCCTGGAAGATGAGTGCGCTGAGGTATATGCAGCAAATATCATTGGCGGCCAATGGTCCCTTGTAATTTGTTCCTGGCTGTTACAAGGCAAAATGCGTTTTGGCGAAATAAAAAAGTCTATCCCCAATATCACCGAACGTATGCTAACCCTACAACTGCGGAAACTGGAACAAGATAATATCATAAAAAGAAAGGTATATGCTGAGGTCCCTCCTAAAGTTGAATATGAGCTAACAGAAATTGGATATGAACTAAAACCGATAATCCAGCAAATGGAAGAATGGGGAAAAAGGCACAAATATTTGTATGCTAAATGATGATGTAGAAAATTGTTTATCGACCGAAAGAAAATGGAAAACTTGTGGGGCTGTTTAAAACCCCAGCCTGGGAAATCCACACCCCTTATTTTGAGAAGCGGAATATCTATTTTTACGTAAACAAATGCGAATTTAGGATTGTGGATTTTTTAAACCCACATCATCAGGATCCTAGTCTATTAGGCGGCAAACCTGTTTTTATGAGAAATTACTCACTTCCTGCAACAGTTCTTATTTTAATTATTTAAAATACTGTACGAAACCCACTCTGTACTCAAAGAGGCACGAAATTACTTCTTTTTATTTTATCTAAGATGAAGATACTATTGATTATGCAATCATTTGCCATTTCATTTTTACTTCAGAACATACTTATAAATAATCAAATTTAACTCTATTTGAAAAGGGTTCAACTTTAATTAAAAAGTCGAACCCCTTTATTTTAATTTTGTCTGCTTTTTTTATGCAACTTCCAACTTTTGAAAAGCCCACCATATGCGTCAATCTGCTTTTAAAAGTTGAAATCACTTAATTGTTTTAATTTTTTACAGAACAATTATAAATAATCCCTAATGAACTCAATAAAATTGCTTGTACCAAATTCAGTAAAAAAGACCTGTATTAATGGCTTTGCCAAATCTATTATTAATGAAGCCCAGAAAAATGTTCCGATAAAAATAAGGAGCCAGGTAATTCTATTTATGTGTCTCATAATTTCAATATCTTAATTATATGAAAAAATCTTCAGTTTTTTGAATGCTCACAGAAGTCCGATTAAATAAAATGCCTGATAATTTATCTTCGACGCATACACTTTGACTCCCTTTTAAAATTAAATTAATACGGATAGTTAAATAAATCTGACAAAATGCTAAGTCCTAAATAAGCCTGTCTTTTTGTACCCTATAATTTATTTACTGCATGGAAACAATTACGAATTCGCTTCTTCTGTTTAACTGGTGTTCTTCTTCTGTACAATTTACATTATCTGAACATTTATTGATCAGCTGACTTTCTCCATAACCCCTGCCTGATATTCTTTTAGCAGCAATTCCTTTTTGGATTAACCAGTTGATTGTGGCTTTCGCTCTTTTATTAGACAATGCCATATTGTATTTTTTAGTTTGCCTGCTATCGGTATGGGAACGAACGTCAATTTTCATGGATGGATACTGTTTTAGTACAGCTAAAATCTTTTCTAACTCAAAAGCAGCATCATTTCGGATAAAGGATTTATCCAGATCAAAATAAACAATAGGAATTTCAAGAGTCTTCGCCAAATCAGTCCCCACTCCTATTTCCTTCCTATTTTTTACCAATGCAATATTCAATTCTGATTTATCAGTTGGATGAATTGAAATTTTGGCTTCATTAGTTTCATATTCCTTTTTTGCCGCCCTTACATAATACGTTTGATTGCATTTTACGTTAAAGCTGTAAGTTCCGTCTGCAGCTGATACTACTTCTGCAATTTGCTGAAACTTATCATCAAGCAAAATTACTTTTGCAGTACTCAGCATCTCATTTGTATCAGAGTCTGATATTATACCCACTAATTGTTTATCGCAATTGAGTTTTCTCGTTTCTGTGAATTTATATATATCGTCATTTCCAATTCCTCCTTCTTTATTGGATGAAAAAAATCCTTTTCTGGTATTACTGTCCATTATAAAGGCAAAATCATCAAATTTGGTATTAACCGGTTCCCCTATATTTTGCACCTGACCGAAATCTGAATCAGTATTGATTTTTGAAACAAATATGTCAAGTCCTCCTAACCCCGGACGTCCGTCGCTGGCAAAATAAAGTTCATTTTCTGCGGATATAAAAGGGAACGTTTCACGTCCTTCTGTATTAATTGCCGCGCCAAGATTTTTAGGTTTTCCAAATGTACCATCTTCGTTAATTACAACACTATACAAATCAGACTGCCCAAAACTTCCCGGCATATCGGATGCAAAGTATAATTTTTTTTCATCGGGACCCAAAGCCGGATGTGCCACACTAAACTGATCACTATTAAAAGGTAATTCTGTAATATTGGTCCATTTATCATTAATGAAATCAGCTTTATACAATTTTAACAATGTAATTCTTTTTTCATCTTTTCCTTTTTTTCCATTTAAAAAATTGTTTCTGGTAAAATACATTGTCTTTCCATCTTTGGTAAAAACAGGTGTAGATTCATTAAATTTTGAATTAATTTTTTTCTGAAACCGGATTGGATTCCCTAAAGTCCCATCTGTTTTTAATTCTGCAGCATATAAGTTCGTAAAAGACCTGTTTGTCCATCTAAATGTTTTTTTGCTAACCGTTCCGGTATCACGTGAAGAAGCAAATATTAATTTATTATTTATTATTGCACTTCCGTAATCTGACTGAGTGGAATTAATACCCGTTTCTGATATATCAAACCTACCCGAATTTAACTTAATCTGTTCTAAATAGTTTTTATTATTCTGATATAAGACTCCTCTTGTATCCGTTTTAACTTTTTCATTAAAAGCAGCAAGCATTTCATCTGATTTAGCGTAATCCCCTGTAGATTTAAGAGTCTGCGCATACCTGTAAAAATATTCAGGCTCCTGTTGACTATTTAATGAAAATAATGCATCATACCACTTTGCAGCTTTAGTGAGTTCAGCATTGAAATAATAGGCATTTCCCAGTCTCTGAAACATTTTTTCATCCTTATATCCATTTTCGGCTACTTTTTCATAAATAGAAATAGCATCTATATAAGCATATTGATTATAGTTCTTCTCTGCTTTATTTAGGGCTGTCTTTTGCGCTGTTCCACAAAAAGAAACAGAAGACAAAAAAACGGTATATATTAAATTTTTAATTTTCATAATTAGAAAAATCTTGGTGAAGTTATTCTGCTATACTTATTTAAGAACTCAAAACGGAGGAATATTTCATGCGATCCTGAATTATAATTTACTAACCTGGTTGTTTCACGATCATAAGCATACCCCAGATACAGGCCATCAGTTATCTGAAATCCTGCCATTGCACTCACAGCTGCACTCCATCTGTAAGCAACACCTAAAACAAACTTGTCGTTAAACATAAAATTAGCCGATGCATCAACCTGAAGAGGTGAACCCTCAACCATTTTGGTCAATACTGCCGGTTTAAATTTTATCATTTCATATTGGTCTAAGTTGAATACATAACCTGCTATCAAATAATAATTGATACGACTTTTGTATATAGCCACCTCATTATCGTTATACTGATTTGTCTGGATAAAATTAGGTACAGACAAACCTACATAAGCTTTATCTGTGTGCCAGTAAACACCTGCACCAATATTAGGTGTAAACTTGTTTTTTAAATTCTGAAATTGCTGGTCCCCCTGATCTTCAGGTGTCAGCCTGTTTGGATCAAGATTGAATAGATTTGCTGATCCTTTTATACCAAAAGAAAGTTTAGCTTCAGCCGATGTTGGTATAGAATAAGAAAAATCAGCTGATAAGTTGTTTTCATTGGTGGGACCAATCTTATCGTTTATTAATGAAAGTCCGAGCCCAACATTTTCACCTACTGGTGCATTGACAGAAAAATTACTTGTTTCCGGAGCTCCATCTAATCCAACCCATTGTGTACGATACAATCCAAAAACGCTTATAACTCCTCTTGAACCTGCGTATGCAGGGTTTATATTAATAGTATTGTACATGTATTGTGTGAACTGCGCATCTTGCTGAGCAAAACTGGCAACCGAACAAAACAATAAGATTAAAACTAATTTTTTCATTTATTTTATTTTTAAATAATGGCTTAGCTTTTCACTAAGCCATTTCATTATAAATTATTATTTAGTAAGGTATAAATAGCCTGCTTTCTGTTGCGGATTTGATTGCTTATCTTTATATCTAACGACATAATAGTACGTACCCTCAGGCAACCCGTCTGATGTTTTAATAGTAGCACGACCTTCTGATACACCTGTAAAAGCAATGTCATTATTATTGTAATGATCCCTTTCAAATACTAAAACTCCCCAACGGTTGTAAATCTGCACGGTATTATCAGGATAACATTCCAGCCCTTGTACATAGAATTTTTTGTTCTTTTCATCACCATTTGCGGAAACAGCATTAAAGATTTTAATCACACATCCGCTTAATTCTAAAATGGTTGGTCTTTCTCCTTCATCATCACTAAAATCTGACTTATCTGAAACACTTATTCCGCTTTGGGTAATTCCAGATACTGTTGCCTGGTTACTTATGCTTCCGGAATTCACATCTGACTGAGTTAAAGTATAAGTTCCTGTGATTGAAAAGTTATTGCTTTCGCCAACTGCTAAATTGATAGGGCCTCCGCTCATAATAATGCCCGGCAATGGGTCGGAAACTACTATATTTTCAAGATCAACATTACCTTTATTTGTTATCGTAAAACTATACGTTAACGTTTCTCCGGCTTCCGCATATCCGTTTCCGTTGCTATCGTTTAATATTCCTGTTTTCACTATTGCAATTGCAGGCACTTCAACAAAAATCTCCGCTGTTGCAGTACTACAATTAGAAGGATTAGCCACTTCACATATTTGGTATGTTATGGTGTGTTGTCCTGCTGCCGTAATCGGTGCAACATCTATTGTCCCATCAGCATTAAGGGAAATACCGTTTGGTAAATTTACCCCTGTTACAATAACATCTGAAGGCACAAGAGGATTTCCGTTTAATGTATCATTATCCAAAACATTGACAACTTCTAAAGAACCATTAATTCCGTCTGCTAATTTTACCGGATCTGCTACTGCCTGCAGTAAGGCTTTTTCAATTATTAATGTTATCAATGCAGGACTGGCATCAATACCTCCTTCATTATCAGTAGCAGTAAATGTAAATGTATCATTACCCACAAAGGCTCCATTAGGATCATAAGTAAGCTGTGCTGCCTCAGCCGGTGTTAAAATCTGATTGGCTGTTACCGGAACTCCTGATAAAGCTAAAACTCCATGAGCAGGTAAACTTACTATAGTATAACTTACAATAGTTCCATCTATATCTGTTGCTGTTAATGCATTGATTAATGTTGGCCCTGCTGTTGATAAAACAGGAGTATTTGTGTCATCTAATGCTATTGGCGCATCATTCACCGCATTCACGGTAATGACAACATCGGCTGTATCAGTCAGCACACCATCAGTTAAGGTATAAGTGATCGTTGGCACTGTTCCGTTGTAATTGCTTGCCGGCACGAAAGTCATGCTTCCGTTTGCTAGTATGGTAATATTTCCAACGCCCGGGATGGCAACTGGTGAACCTACAGACTGTGTGCCTGTGATTCCCGCTATGGTGTAATCCTGAACCGTAAGCACGGCAGAGTCGATATCGCTGTCTACTCCTGCCACTGCATCAATATCAGTAATTATGTTTCCGATAATCGAAGCTGCATCCTCAAGGCCGCTGTAGGAATTGTTTTGCGCAACAGGTGCATCATTCACCGCATTAACGGTAATGACAATATCGGCTGTATCGGTCAGCGCACCATCAGTCAATGTATAAGTGATCGTTGGCACTGTGCCGTTGTAATTGGCTGCCGGAACGAAAGTAAGGCTTCCGTCTGCCAGTATGGTAATGTTTCCAACGCCCGGGATGGCAACTGGTGAACCTACAGACTGTGTGCCTGTGATTCCTGCTATGGTGTAATCCTGAACCGTAAACACGGCAGAGTCGATATCGCTGTCTACTCCGGCCACTGCATCAATATCAGTAATTACGTTTCCGGTAATCGAAGCCGCATCCTCCAGGCCGCTGTAGGCATTGTTTTGTGCAACAGGTGCATCATTGACCGCATTTACGGTAATGACAACATCGGCTGTATCGGTCAGCGCACCATCAGTTAAGGTATAAGTGATCGTTGGCACTGTGCCATTGTAATTGGCTGCCGGCACGAAAGTCATGCTTCCGTTTGCCAGTATGGTAATATTTCCAACGCCCGGGATGGCAACTGGCGAACCTACTGCCTGTATGCCTGTGATTCCCGCTATGGTGTAATCCTGAACCGTAAGCACGGCAGAGTCGATATCGCTGTCCACTCCGGCAACAGGATCGGTATCAGTAATCACGTTTCCGGTAATCGAAGCCGCATCCTCAAGGCCACTGTAGGCATTGTTTTGTGCTATTGGTGCATCATTCACCGCATTTACGGTAATGACAACATCGGCCGTATCGGTCAGTGCGCCATCAGTCAAGGTATAAGTGATCGTTGGCACCGTGCCGTTGTAATTGGCCGCCGGAACGAAAGTAATACTACCGTTTGCCAATATGGTAATTTGTCCAACGCCCGGGATGGCAACTGGCGAACCTACTGCCTGTATGCCTGTGATTCCTGCTATGGTGTAATCCTGAACCGTAAGCACTGTAGAGTCGATATCGCTGTCTACCCCTGCCACTGCATCAATATCAGTAATTATGTTTCCGGTAATCGAAGCCGCATCCTCCAGGCCGCTGTAGGCATTGTTTTGTGCAACAGGTGCATCATTGACCGCATTTACGGTGATAAGCTGATTAGCTGTAGCCGTCCCGCCGTTTCCATCGCTGATCACGTAAGGAAAACTGATCGCTGTGCCAGAGTTGAAGTTGACATCAGGCGTAAAGGTAATGACCCCTGCAGCTGATATATTTACTGTACCGTTTGGCACTGTTATGCTTTGGGCTGCGCCAGTCAATGCGGTTCCGTTGATAGAGGTAATTGTAAGGGTATCTCCGTCAGCGTCTGTATCCAAGGCAAGAGGGTTCAGGTTAACGGTACTGTCTTCTGCAACTGTATAAGTATCATCAACTGCAACAGGATTGTCATTCACTGCATTCACGGTAATGACAACATCGGCTGTATCAGTCAGCACACCATCAGTTAAGGTATAAGTGATCGTTGGCACTGTTCCGTTGTAATTGGCTGCCGGAACGAAAGTAAGGCTTCCATTTGCCAGTATGGTAATGTTTCCAACTCCCGGGATAGCAACTGGCGAACCTACTGCCTGTATGCCTGTGATTCCCGCTATGGTGTAATCCTGAACCGTAAGCACGGCAGAGTCGATATCGCTGTCTACCCCTGCCACTGCATCGGTATCGGTAATTATGTTTCCGGTAATCGAAGTCGCATCCTCCAGACCGCTGTAGGCATTGTTTTGTGCAACAGGCGTATCATTTACAGCCGTAACAGTGATAAGCTGATTAGCTGTAGCCGTCCCGCCGTTTCCATCGCTGATCACGTAAGGAAAACTGATCGCTGTGCCAGAGTTGAAGTTGACATCAGGCGTAAAGGTAATGACCCCTGCAGCTGATATATTTACTGTACCGTTTGGCACTGTTATGCTTTGGGCTGCGCCAGTCAATGCGGTTCCGTTGATAGAGGTAATTGTAAGGGTATCTCCGTCAGCGTCTGTATCCAAGGCAAGAGGGTTCAGGTTAACGGTACTGTCTTCTGCAACTGTATAAGTATCATCAACTGCAACAGGATTGTCATTCACCGCATTCACGGTAATGACAACATCGGCTGTATCGGTAAGCGCGCCATCAGTCAAGGTATAAGTGATCGTTGGCACTGGGCCGTTGTAATTGGCTGCCGGAACGAAAGTAAGGCTTCCGTTTGCCAGTATGGTAATTTGTCCAACGCCCGGGATGGCAACTGGCGAACCTACTGCCTGTATGCCTGTGATTCCCGCTATGGTGTAATCCTGAACCGTAAGCACGGCAGAGTCGATATCGCTGTCCACTCCGGCAACTGGATCGTTATCAGTAATCACGTTTCCGGTAATCGACGCCGCATCCTCAAGGCCGCTGTAGGTGTTGTTTTGTGCTATTGGTGCATGATTATTACTAACTACAGGAGTTGATGTTGAGGTATTATTTCCAATAATTGGATCGTATAAATTACTTGTAATAGTTGCTGTGTTGGCATAGTTTCCTGTGGCATTTACAGTAGCAGTTATTGTCATCGTGGCATTCGTACCATTATTTAATGTGCCAATTACCCACACTCCTGTTCCAGGATTAAATGTTCCAACACCTGGTGCAGCACTCACAAAGGTATATCCATTCGGCAATATATCGGTAACTTCAACACCATTGGCATCGTTTGGTCCTGCATTTTCTGCGGTCAGCGTAAAAGTCACGCTATCACCAGGTGCGGGAGTGGTATTATCCACTATTTTATCAATACCTATATTAGCCTGCAAAACTGTTATTTGTGCAGAATTAGAAATTATTGGACAAATTTTTCCACTATGAGAAACTATAGCTCTAAACTGAATTTCGTTTTGACCAATTGTTATATTATTAACTGAAAGTGAGGAAGTAGTTGCTCCACTGTATTGTCCTCCATTATTTACATTAGCCCATGTCGAACCATTATTCGTACTCATCTGCCATTGATAAACAAGACCAGCATTTGTATTTGTTGCTGGCGGAACGTTATAATTGGGAATACCTCCACTAAAAGTAGTCGTATTTCTACCGGTTGCGGTTATTGCAAAAGTAGTATTTGCTCCAACATTTACTGCTGAATTCGATGGATGAGATGTAATATTAAGTTGTGTGGCGACAATTACATTGGCATAATTACCGGTATATGATGCCGTCGTAACCTTTCCTTCCGAGTCTACTCCAGGTGTTCCTGTACCATAAACACCTCCATCTCCTCCATCTGCACTTGCTGAATTATAATATTCATTTGCATCCGAACAGCCATCATTATCAGAGTCTAAATCAAGATAATTTGGCACCCCATCCCCGTCACTATCTACTATAGAATAGTCTGAACAATAAATCATACTTGTAATTCCGGTAGTAACCGTATTACTATTCGTTCCTGTAAGGTTTTTATAAGATCGGATCTCAATTCGTGTAACTTCTCCGGGAATTGTAGTCGTAAAAAAGTTAGCATCAACATTGGCACCACCTGTTGTAACAGCATTTGTAATTTTTAATCCATCTCCTAAATCGTAAACTGTCCAAGTACCAGCCGTACCAAGTGCAGGGCTAAAATTAGAAAGATTGGATGGATTTAATGGAATGGGAGTAGCTCCATTAAAAGCATAAATTTCATAAGCATCATCAGAATTCAATCCGGCAGAAATAAACTGAAAGCCATCTGTTTTGTAAGGAAGCTGCATGGTATATACTGCATAATTTGAAGTATTGGCAGCTGCACCTGTATTATTGGTTCTGGTATTTATAGGCTGCAAATAGATATAATCACCTACAGCTGAGAAGTTGTCTTTTATCTGAACACCTCCTGCGCGGTTTGCATTACCAGACGTACCCGAAGCTGCACCCCAAGTCGCGGTCCCTACCAATGCAGCACTAAAATTTAATGTCCCATTGGAAAGATTGTTAATTGTAACAGGTGTGGTAGTTTGTGCGGCATTAAACAGCGTGTTAAAAGAATATGGAACAGTATTCATACTTGTTGTTACAGAATTTATACACGTATATCTACCCTCGACAATATCTGAAATACCATCATTATCACTATCTGTATCACAACTGTTTGCAAAACCGTCACCATCGGTATCCGGATTAGAGCCCGATGATGCACATTGTGCATTAGCATTAATTGATGTGAAAAAAAATAAAACTATTGTAAAAATAATTTTTGCACAATCAAACAAAAAATCTAAGCTTATATGATTTTTTTGTTTCTTGTTCCTCGTAATTTTCATAGTTACTGCTTTAAGATTATAGTAATTGTATAAAAAATGGATTTTGCGTATGTGAAGTTTTTGCAATTTCCTTCCTGACAGTAGAAACTGTTTCATTATTGCGTATAAGATTTACCTTATTCTCCTGAAAAAAGAATAAATTACCCGAAGAAGATGTTACCTGAAATCCGTGTACCGGAGAGAGAAATAAATACGCTTTTGCGTAACTTTTATTAGCACATACCAGCAATAAAAAGCAGACCAGAAAAATATTAAATTTCCTGTTTTTGATATTTATTAAAATTTTAAAAAAAGTAAAGTTCACCATATATTAATTTAGATTTTGTTGAAAGCAATTTGAGATTCTGATTTAGACCAGTATAAATTTTATGTAGTATTGCGATATCATCTTTTCGCCAGCACATAATTTTTAAAACGACTGCAAAACTGATGAATCTCTTTATACAAAAAGATTAAAGTATTTTACATATTACGTAATAAGTAAAACATAAGGTCTGCAAACAAAAAATTAAAAAACTAACAATCAACACATTAAAGAAAAAAGACTAAAAAACAAAGCTGGAGACGAAATCTTAATTATCATGTATAAAGTCGTACATTTTTATTTTTCTGATGAAGAAAAGAAGTTAAAATGGTTTCATTTTCAAGTGAAGTCGATTGTTTTTTCGACAGGAATTTTATGAAAGTCAGTACTAATAATGAAGTAAAAAGCACATAACGAATCTATATCGTTAAATTATTTAGAGTAATTACAAATAAAAAGCGTTATTTTTGCCCTGTTAAAAATTGATCAGATCATTTGATTAAAAATTCCACTTACTAAAAATTCTACAATCCTGTTATATACTTAAAAAGAAGCTGTTACAATATTTGTAATCGTTCCTTATTATATTTATTTTTTATATGCGCTTAAAATCATTTATCATCCTTGCACTTGTAGTTCTGTCACATCAGGTAAGTTGCGCTCAAGATTCTAAATACGATCGTATTTTCTCAGAGACGTCCCAGATATTGCTTGCTTCAAATCCCAAAAAAGCTTTACAAAACACAGATTATCTTTACAAAATTTCCAATAATAATTCAGAACGCATCAAAGCATGTATGCTAAGAGCTACACTTTTACGTCAGTATGGTTTACGAAACGAAGCTATTTCAGCATTAAAGCGTGCGGACAGTTTAAGCTTAACCGACAAAAACTATAATCTGCAGGCTAGAATCAATGGGTTTATGTCAACAATCTACCGTGAATATGAAATATATAACTTAGGTAAAAGTCATTTAAAAAAGGCAGTTGCTATTAGTAAAAAAATTGAAGATAAAAATGAGATGTATAAATTTCAGGGAAATTTATCCCAGGAAATAGCTTATTATGAGATGAATGATTCTAATTATTCAAAAGCAATCAGCAGCCTCAAAGCAGGAAATAAGTTATTTAAGAAAGCTGGAAAATCTATTGATCAAAATTTTCACACAGCAGTAAATAACGAACTAATTGCTAAAAATTATCTATCATTACATGAGCCAGATTCTGCTTTAGTTTTTTATAATGAAGCGCAAAAAGAACTTATGGCATCGCAGTCTTCAAATAGCCCTCTTAAAGGATTCATCTATAATGGTTTTGCAAATGTGTACATTGCTACTGGAGATGAGAAGAAAGCAATGCATCATTTTAAAATGGCTGAAGAAATAGCAGAAGCTTCGAATTTTTTCACATTGAAGCAAGAAGTTTATAATTCCTTAATGGATTATTATAAAAAAACTGATACTAAAAAATATATAAAGTACAATGAGCTAAACCTGAAATTAAATAAAGATGAAGAACACAGCCGTAAAATTATTGCAGATGATTTAATTAAAACACTCCGCAATAAACAAGTTGTCAACCAATCAAATTACCAAAAAAGTAAAATCATTATTATTGGAAGCTGTATTCTAATTGTTTTGTTTACAATTGGCATCTATATTTATAAAAGAAAGCAAGACTATAAAAAGTTTAAAAAATTCATTACAAAAAGTGAGGTACAGCCTGAAATTGAGAAACCAATAGTCGCTAAAAAAGATAGTACAAGGGAGTATATATCAGAAACAACTGAAAACAGTATCTTAAAAAGTATACAGGAACTTGAAAAGTCTCATTTTTATCTCAATAAGGATATATCCCTAAATTCTGTCGCTGCAGAGCTATCCATCAACCAGCGTTACCTATCTTATGTAATTAACAAACATACCGGTAAAGATTTTGCCAGTTATATAAATGAAATGAGGATTAACTATATCATTGATCGCCTGAAAAATGACAACAGTTACCTAAAATATAAAATAAGTTATCTCGCAGACCAATGTGGTTTCTCATCCCATAGCAGATTTACTGTAACCTTTAAGAAAGTGACCGGCATCTCGCCCATGAATTTTATAACTTATTTACAACAGGAGAAAAACGAAATTTAATCCATTCAAATTAAACAACTTACAGATTCATATTCGAATATATCATAGAAATGCAACTACAATTTAAATAGGGTTGCATTCTTTCTTAAAAAGAACCTACCCTTATAATTATTTAAAATGCTGACTGGATACCCTCTCAGCATTTTTTTATACCTCAAAAGCCAAATACATCATAATGGTTAATCTTATCAGAGTAAAATACCAAACTGATTTTGGGACATCGAAATTAAAATCAATTTACGATCCTATGGTGTACTCAGGAAAAAGTATGGAACAGACAATTGGTGCTATTAGTACTAATGATCATATATGCCTTACTGCTACAAGCTATAATCCTATTTCTGGGATATTGAAAGAAATGCAGCACATTTTGTCTGAATCCTGTAATGTGAGTATTTAGAAATCTATTATTTAAACTAATAATCCTATAATGTGCTAACAATATAGGATTGTTTTTTTATAGGAATAAGTGATATAAATATTGCAGCAAATGCAATCACTTGTCTTTTTATCAGTATTTCATTTCCCTATGGAATCATAATTCCACACTTTTTGTGAACTCGCATGTTCGAAACCACATATAACAACTCAAAACAAGACAGTTAGGTTCGTAAAACCCTTACTTTTTTGCTTTAGGGAAAAATGTACAACGAACTTGCACAATCGTCCATTTCGGCG
The DNA here is from genome assembly GCF_020026925.1 of Flavobacterium hibisci. Lineage (GTDB taxonomy): Bacteria > Bacteroidota > Bacteroidia > Flavobacteriales > Flavobacteriaceae > Flavobacterium > Flavobacterium hibisci. The sequence continues at coordinate 15,898 of NZ_JAIQDW010000002.1, forward strand.
CCTGTTAGTATTGCTCATCTTTGTACTGTAATAATTAATCAAATAAATAATAGTAACAATTAATCAAAAACAAGATGAAAACATTTTTTTTAACACTAAGCTTTTTATTTATCTTTACTTCAAACCAAACAATCTTCTCTCAGTCAAAAAGAGTTCCTGCATCTGCCGGAAGATTAGAATTTATTGAAGTTGAACCTAATGTAAAACTTCACGTAACAGATTTAGGAGAAGGCCAGCCAATTGTATTAATTCATGGGTGGCCATTAAATGATGCAATGTACGAATATCAATATCAGTATTTTGTACAGAAAGGATTCAGAGTAATAGGAATATCCCTGAGAGGATTTGGAAAATCTGACAAACCATATGGTAAATATGATTTCGATGTTTTCTCAGATGATATAAAGGTCGTACTGGAAAAACTTAAAATAAACAATGCTGTTCTTGGCGGTTTTTCTATGGGCGGTGCAGTAGTTTTGCATTATATGGACAAATACAAAGGTGCGCATGTGAATAAACTGGCTCTTTTTGGTGCAGCGGCCCCTTCCTGGAAACAGCGCAGCGATTATCCTTATGGTGCAACAGATGAGGCAGCTGCGGGACTGATACAGACTACACGAACTAACAGACAACAGTTAATTGAGGATTTTGGTAAAGCTTTTGGAGCATCTGAAACGTCACTTTCCCCAGCGATGTCACAGTGGCTGGCAAGTATTAACTCCGATGCTTCACCTTATGCAACCACTCAATCTATAATTGCCTTAAGAGACCTTGATCTTCGTCCGGCATTATCAGGAATTAACGTACCTGTCGCCATATTTCATGGAGCAAAAGACAAACTGTGTGATTTTGTATTTGCAGAACAATTACATAAAGGTCTTAAAAATTCTTATATTGTGAAATTTGAAAACAGTGGTCACGCCTTGTTTATCGAAGAAATGGAGAAGTTTAATACCGAACTTGAAAAATTTGCAAAAAAATAATTTTCTGGCAAATTTATAGTGTCAGAAGATAATGATAATAAGTTATTTTCAATAACCTGGCCGGTCTTTAAAACAGACCGGCTTTTAATACGAAAAAAAATAATGAAGCACCACCTTTTTGATTTAAACCTGAAGAAAATAGGCATGTTAAGAATCGATAATGACAGCGTTGATATCATCAATTCTGAAACTTATAAGTCTTATATAAAAGTACTTTATCTTCCGTCAGGCTGTGAAATTAAAGTAGATTTCAGCTTGTATACAACTTCTTCCCCTTCCCTCTTTTTTATAAGTCCCAATCAGGTTTTAAGTATCAATAAACATGGTGATGAATCAGGCTACTTCATATTTTATAACATGGACTTTTATTGTATTCAAATCCATGATGAAGAAGTAGCATGCGACGGATTACTTTTCAATAATATTCATAACATGCCCATGACAATTGTACCAAAACAGGAGTCTGCATTTATAGATTATTTATTTGTTCAGATGGAAGACGAATTTATTTTAAAGGATTCTTCACAGGAAGAAATGATTCGTACTTACCTGAAACAAATCTTTATAAAGTCAACAAGATTATGGAAACTCCAACACCTTGATGGTGTATTGGCGCAGCAGCATAATGATCTTGAATGTTTCAGAAAATTTACTCAGTTAGTTGAGGCCAATTATAAAACAAAGCATACTGTCGCAGATTATGCAGATCTATTAGCTATGGCACCAAAGACCTTAACCCATAAGCTAAAGAGAATGAATCTGCCCCAGCCCAACGAAATTATCAAAAGCCGGATTATCCTGGAAGCCAAAAGATTATTAGTTCATACTTCTAAAAGTGTAAAAGAAGTCGCATATGATCTTGGATATGAAGATCCTGCTTATTTTAGCAGACTTTTTTTCATAAAGACCAATGAAACCCCTTTTGGATTTAAAAATAAATACCTGAGCCTTCAAAACTTAGAAGAAGAAATGTAACATTTCAATTTCGAATTTATTGAAAGTTCAATATCAAATTATTATATTTATACATTTACCTTTGCTAAATGAAAAATATAGAACTTCCAATACCTCACAACGAAAAAGAACGCTTAGCAGCATTAAAAAGATATAACATTCTTGATTCATTACCTGATCATGCTTTTGATGACGCCACAAAACTTGTTTCCTATATTTGTGGTGTACCCATCGCCTATATCTCCTTTATAGACGAGAGCAGACAATGGTTTAAATCGGAAATTGGTATAGGTGTAACAGAGGTCCCTCGCGAAATTAGCTTTTGCCAGTATACCATTATGGAATCAAAAATGGTTGAAATCCCTGACACACTTTTAAACGAAAGATTTAAAGAAGACCCTAACGTTACAGGAGGTTTTAAAGTAAGGTTTTATGCGGGTATCCCGCTAACAACACCAGACGGTTATAATATAGGAACCATTTGTGCTATCGACCACATCACTAAGGAACTCAACGAAAATCAAAAAAATGCACTGTCAATTATTGCCAAACATGTAATAAATCAGTTAGAATTATCAACGAAAAACATTGAGCTGGATGCCCAGAAAAAAATTGCTGAACGTGCTGTATTAGCAAAAGATAGTTTTTTGGCTAATATGAGCCATGAAATCAGAACACCTTTAAACGCTATAATTGGTTTTACAGACCTTTTGGCGCAGACAAAATTAGATACTACCCAAAGAGATTATATTGATAGTGTGCAAATTGCAGGTGAGAACCTACTTCTGATTATCAACGACATTCTTGATCTTTCTAAAATCGAATCAGGCAATCTGACTATTGAGGCTCAGCCATTCAATTTAAAAAAGATACTTAAACATGTCTATAATTTATTAAAAATCAAAGCATCTTCGGCGGTAGAATTCAATTTATTCGTAGATACCGAATTGCCTGAATTGGTCATAGGCGACCAGGGGCGATTGAATCAAATATTGGTTAATCTTACTGGAAACGCCCTTAAGTTTACCGAAGAAGGAGAAGTTACAGTATCAGTAAAAAAGGTTAACGAGACCGATGATGATTATTCGCTTCGGTTTTCGGTTAAAGATACCGGAATAGGGATACAAGAGGAAAAACTCAAGACTATATTTGAACGTTTTACCCAGGCCGAAGAAAGCACAACCCGAAGATTTGGCGGTACCGGACTTGGCCTCAGCATTGTAAAACAATTAGTAGAACTGCAAAACTCTGAAATCCATGTAAAAAGCAAAGAGGGCCGTGGTTCAGAATTCTCTTTTGTCCTTACTTATAAAAAAGCGGATTACGTTGAAACTCCAATTGAAAAATTGCTGGAAGAACATCTGGGCAAACTGAAAATCCTTTTGTGTGAAGACAATGCCCTGAATCAGAAACTTGCAAAAAGTGTCATTGAAAATTTTGGATTTGAATTAGATATTGCCGAAAACGGCGAAGAAGGAATCGATTTGTTATCCAAAAACAACTATGATTTAGTACTAATGGATCTCCAGATGCCTGTCAAAGACGGATACCAGACAACAGAGTATATCAGGAAAGAAATGAAACTAACCATTCCGATTATAGCTATGACTGCACATTCGCTTGTAGGGGAACAGGAACGCTGTTATGATGTAGGAATGGATGCCTATGTACCTAAGCCTTTTAAACAGGCAATGCTTTTAGAGACTATAAAAACAGTCCTGACGAAAGATACCAACCAGCCGCCAAAGAGAAAGATCGATTTATCTTTTTTAGATGAAATGTCCTGTGGTAACCCAAACTTTAAACAGGATATGATAGATTTATTTATACAAAAAATCCCAAATGAGCTGGCCCAGCTGGAAGAGGCTTTTAATAGTAACGATATGGAAAGTGTAAAGAAACTGACTCATAATATGAGATCCAGTCTGGATATTTTCATGCTAAAAGATCTGTCTAATTTCTTATCCATTATCGAACAGGAAGCAATTATGGGCAAATTTACCACTGAAAGTTTAGATAAGATAAATATTTTACATTGTGGAATTATTGAGGTCGTTAAAATTTTAAAGGAACTATGATAAAAAGAAAATATGCTATAGCTTTACGTATTCCCATATTTTTTTTATTAAATTAATTTGTTCAAAGATAAATATTCAAACCAATGAAAATAGTTTTAGCTGAAGATAACGAAATCTTACGCAAATCATTATCTTTTTTCCTGACTTCTAAAGGATTTGCGGTTGATCAGTTCTCTGATGGTCAGGAGGCACTAGATGCTATTGAAAAGAATACTTATGACCTCATCCTTACAGATATTAATATGCCAGGCAAAAGCGGAATGGAAATTACACAATATGTGAGACAAAATATCCACTCTGACATTCCGATAATTATATTTACATCATCAGGGGTTGAACAAACAGAACTAGACTCTTTTGATATAGGTGCAAATGAATTTATTGCCAAACCTATTAGCCCCGCTGTACTCTTAATACGAATTAATAAATTACTGAATATCCGTTTGTAATAAAGTCAATATGATGAATATCTGGGAGCTTTATAAAAACAGTAACTGGGTAGAACCTTTTCTAATGGGTTCAATTTGCTTATTTGTTAGTCTATCAGCTATCCTGTATTTATTAATTATAGAAAGCCGCAACAGAAAAATAAAACAGGAAAAACTCAGAAATGATTACGAGCAAGTCATTGTAGAGTTAATGTATTCAGTAGTTTTTATGGATACTCCTTTTTCTTTGGTGAAAGAAGATTTAAATTATGCGCCTTTTTTAAAGAATACTTACTTCAGAACAGTGCTGGCCGAATCTGTTATCAATCTCCACAAAAATTATGATGGCGTTTATGCCCTAAAACTGGAGCAGTTTTATAAAGATTCTAAATTAATAAATAATTCTTTTAGAAAACTTAAAAGCCATAAATGGGAAGTAAAATGCAAAGGAATTACGGAATTGGCTGAAATGAATATTACAGAAGTCTTTGATACTATCATTTCTATTTCCAAATCCAAAAACAAAACCTTAAAAATCACAGCGATCAATGCTTCCATTAAGCTAGAAGGAATAAAAGGAATCATACATCTCACTGAACACCCCTATCCTGTTGATGACTGGACGCAGCTCAATATTATAAATGCTTTCAAAAAACACGACATTGGTGATGTCCAGGGCGTAGAATATTTGCTTGAATCGAAAAACACAACAATTGTGGCGCTGGGGCTGAAACTCATCAAAGAACTTAAGCTTACGCAAAAACTACATCATGTAGAACAATTGACACAAAAAGCTCCCAGTACACTCATACAATATGAAGCACAAAGTGTATTACAAGCGCTAACCGTAAATCTTGCAAACGAATGAGTTTTTTTACTAGTGAAACCATATGGTTTTTAGATGCTTATATACTTCTAATTCTTGGATATGCCATCCTAATCATGTCATCTTATCTCATATTAGCCTATCTATCTACAAAAGCGCTAAGGAGTTATCTTAAAAAAAACAGTTTTGTAGATTACGAAGTATTGCTCACCAGTGAATTTGCACCAAAACTTTCGCTGATTGCCCCTGCGTACAATGAAGGGTTTACTATTGAAGAAAATGTAAAATCATTACTTTCTTTAAATTACAATAATTATCAGGTAATTGTGGTCAATGACGGCAGCAAAGACAATTCGATGGAAATCCTGGTTAATACCTATGACCTTGTACTGACAGAACTTGAAGTAGATTTAAAAATCGAAACCAAAAAAGTCAGAGGAATATATACTTCCAGAAATTCTGCATTTAAAAAACTGATTGTTGTCGATAAAGAAAACGGAGGTAAGGCTGATGCTCTGAACGTAGGCCTTAATATTGCACAAAATCCTTACGTTGTCTGCATCGATGTTGACTGTATCCTGGACAAAGACTCTTTATTAAAATTAGCAAAACCTTTTTTAGAATCTCATGGCAAACGTATCATTGCTACCGGCGGTGTTGTAAGGATAGCGAACCAGTGTGTGATCCGGAATGGCCGTCTTGTAGAAGTACACATTCCTGATGCTATTTTACCAAGGATACAGGTTTTAGAATACCTTAGGGCTTTTCTTTTAGGAAGAATGGCCTGGGGCAGACTTGACGGACTATTGCTTATCAGTGGGGCATTTGGGGCATTTGACAAAGAAATAGCATTACTATCAGGCGGTTATGACACCAAAACGGTAGGTGAAGACATGGAGCTTGTAGTCAGAATGCGCCGATATATGGTTGAAAACAAGCTACCCTACTCTGTTAGCTACATACCCGACCCGCTTTGCTGGACAGAAGCGCCAGAAGATTTCAAAATATTTAAAAAACAACGCAGCCGATGGATGAGAGGAACAATTGAGACACTTACAATTCACAAAAAAATGTTCCTGAACCCTAAATATAAACTTCTGGGCATCGTTAGCATACCATACTGGACATTTTTCGAATTTCTGGCTCCTGCCATAGAGTTTATAGGGCTAATTATAACCTTATTATTTATACTTTTTGGTTTTATTAACTGGCATTTCTTCCTATTGCTAGTGCTTTTTGTTTATACCTTTGCTGTGTTCTTTTCAGTTATAGCCTTGTTTAGCGAAGAGTTTACTTATCATAAATATCCAAAACAAGCCGATTTTTTCAAGCTTCTGCTGGCTGCTTTCATAGAACCGTTGTACTTTCATCCGCTTACAGTATATGCTGCCTTAGTGGGGTATAAAGAAAAAATTAGGGGAACTAAGGGCTGGGGTGAAATGACAAGAAAAGGTTTTACAAAAAAAGAATAATTCATATAAATTAGTCCAATTGCTGCTTTAATACATTAAAAACATTTTTTCGTATTTTTACAGCATCCAAAATCCCTTCTCATGAAACGTTCCGGAACAGCAGATCTTCCATTGCATTATGGACATGTACCTTTATGGCTTGCCGAACGTATGTCTAAACTTGGCTTCGCAATAGTTGAAACTATTGCAATGGAGTTTTCTACATCAGAAGTGATCAGTAAGCTGAGTAATCCTTTCTGGTTCCAGAGTTTTGGTGCTGTTATGGGGATGGACTGGCATTCGTCCGGTATTACAACTTCTGTACTGGGTGCCTTAAAAAAATCTGTAAATCCACATTCAAAAGAACTGGGCATTTATATCTGCGGTGGTAAAGGCAAACATTCTATGCTCACACCTAAAGAACTTTTATTTGTAGGTGAAAAAACTGGGCTTGATGGCACTAACCTGGCAAATTGCAGCAAACTAACTGCAAAAGTTGACAATACAGCCATTCAGGACGGATTTCAATTATACCAGCATAATTTTATTGTTGACAACAAAGGACAATGGGCTGTTATTCAGCAAGGGATGAATCCTGACTCTAAAACAGCCAGAAGATATCACTGGCATTCTCAAGACCTGAAGTCTTTTATCAATGAGCCGCACACTTTTATATATGGCGAAAATCAGGGAACGATTTTAAATCTTACAGCAAAAAATGCTGAAAAATCCAGAGAAGGAATTTTAGAACTTTCAAAAGAATCCCCTACAAAAATCATGAAAGAAATGCAACATCTTAAAATGCCCGCACATCATGATGTCAGGATGGAAAATGTCAATATGAAAAGGCTCGGAGCTATGTTATGGGCAACCCATGAGAATAATCCGGAAGATTTTGAGGAACTTTTACTTTTAAAAGGTATGGGGCCAAGAGCTCTTCAGTCATTAGCATTAGTAAGCGAAGTAATTTACGGAACTCCAACCAGATTTGAAGACCCTGCCCGATTTTCATTTGCGCACGGTGGAAAAGACGGACACCCTTTTCCTGTTCCTGTCAAAATTTATGACGAAACAATTGACACTTTACAAAGAGCAATTAACCGTGCTAAAATTGGCAATAGTGATAAAATAAATGCCATACAGAAATTATCAGAAATTTCCAGAAAGGCCGAGGAAAGTTTTACACCCAACTCTAACTTTGATGCACTGATTCAAAAAGAGCGGAATGATTCGTATAAGTATGGTGGAAAAACTGTTTTCGGCGATGCTAAACCTTCTAAAAACAAACCTATTAATCCAAATAACCAACTGGAATTATTTTAGTCCCAACAATAAAAACTCTTAAAACCATTTCAATATTAGTCTCATAATTATATAAATACAAATTTCAATCTTATAAAAAAAGAACCTGCTTATCCATTTAATTTTACATTATGCACAGAATGGTTTGAACTTAAATGGCAAAAGAAGCTTTTAAAAATTCAGCCAAAAATAATTAAAATTAAAAGTCATGGTCGAAAAAAATTATGATCCGGATAATGATAATTGTCCTGAAAAAGACACAATAGAAAATCTTTATTTGCAAAAGCAATCAGAGAAAAATAAAAACATACAGACAGTTGAAGAATTTATAAACGATAGTCCAAACGGAACTTCAAAAAAAGATAATCCGAACCATACCGTTTCTGATTATTATGAAGAAAAAAGCAATAATTAAAAAAAGGCATACCTGTTTAGAATGTATGCCTTTATAATTTCCGGAAAGACTGTTTTATTTTATAGCCCCTATAATATCGTATTTCGTAATAATATGATGATTTCCATTTCCTAAATCTATCAAAACAGCATCATTTTCCTTTGTAAACAGCTTTGAAACCTCTTCAATTGAAGTACCTAATTTGACAATCGGAAAAGGTTTTCCCATTACTTCTTTAATTGGTTTTTCGGCAACATTTTTGTCAGCTACATAACTTCTGAACAAGTCTGTTTCGTCAACTGACCCCACAAACCCGTTAATATCTACTACCGGAATTTGTGAAATTTTGTATTTACGCATACGCTCAATAGCATGCGAAACCAATTCTTCTGTACGAACAACAATTAATTCTTTGTCAATATGATCTTTGATAACATCTTCTGCTTTTGTTACATTTTCATCCAGAAAACCACGTTCCCGCATCCAGTCATCGTTAAACATTTTACCTACATAACGGCTTCCCGAATCGTGAAATAATACCACTACAACATCATCTGTCTTGAAATGTTCTTTTAACTGCAACAATCCTTTTATACAGGCTCCTGCTGAGTTCCCAACAAATATCGCTTCTTCTAATGCAAGTTTTCTGGTATAAACCGCAGCATCCTTATCTGTTACTTTTGTAAAACCATCAATTAATGAAAAATCAACATTCTTAGGCAATATATCTTCTCCAATTCCTTCAGTGATATAAGAATAGATTTCATTTTCATCAAAAATACCTGTTTCATGGTATTTCTTAAATACAGAACCGTAGGTGTCGATACCCCAAATTTTGATGTTTGGATTTTTTTCTTTTAAATATTTCCCCACTCCTGAAATAGTTCCACCGGTTCCTACTCCTACTACAAAATGGGTGATTTTTCCATCTGTCTGTTTCCAGATTTCAGGTCCTGTCTGTTCGTAATGCGCAAGAGAATTTGATAAATTATCGTATTGGTTTACATACCATGAATTCGGTGTTTCTTCTGCCAGTCGCTTTGAAACCGAATAATAAGATCTTGGATCCGTTGGCTCAACATTGGTAGGACAAACAACTACTTTGGCACCCACAGCACGCAAAATATCCATTTTTTCTTTAGACTGTTTGTCTGATATCACACAAATCAGCTTATACCCTTTTATGATTGCCACAAGCGCCAGTCCCATCCCGGTATTCCCTGAAGTTCCTTCAATTATGGTTCCGCCCGGTTTTAAACGTCCATCTGCTTCAGCATCCTCAACCATTTTCACGGCCATTCTGTCTTTCACAGAATTTCCCGGATTAAAAGTTTCGACTTTTGCCAATACCAAAGCATCAATCCCAGCCACAACTTTATTAAGTTTCACTAATGGTGTATTGCCAATGGTTCCTAAAATATTATTTGAAAAGTCCATATCTGTATCTGTATAATTTTGCTTTAATATAAAAAACAAATTTCGTTTTTTATTGAAAGAAATTCCAAACTAAACCAAAGCGGATAGTAAAATCGCGATATGGGTTATTTGGAGCTGAATAATAATTGCTTTCGCCAAAAGTCGAATTAAAATGCTCTGCTTTTAAATAAATTCTGGTCTGGCGAATTTTTGCATTCAGGAAAAAATCAAAAGTTGGATAACCTCCTATCTTTTTAGTGTTCTGAACAAACATTTCTGCCACTACTGGATTGTAATCATTTGCATAGTATTTTGTAAAGTAATTAAAAATAATTCCGGTTTGGATAAACAGTGCCTTATCAAAGAAATAGGCCGAATAATAAAACGTATTTCTGGTTACAAAATCCGGAACATTTAAAATCAGTGCTGATTGTGTTACCTTCTGATATAAAAAGGTATTATCGAAACCAAAATCCCCAAATTTAAATTCTCTGTTTGCTTTTACGGATAAATAGTTAATTGTGTTCCCGTATTGCGCCGGATTTACGATTTGAGTTCTGCTTTCTTTTTGTTCAGGCGTTGCGACATCTTCAAAATACAAATGATCGTTTAATACAGAATACTGAGCCTCCCCATTAAGCCATGGTGTATAAATTTTTCCGCTGAACGAATTAATTTTTTCATTTTTAAAATCTTTCCCCCAATTATACTGTACATAACTGCTTTGGTAAAGTTCATAATTATTATTGGGCAGTTTGCTTATGTTTTGGTAACGAAAATCAAACTGAATTTTTTCGTTTAAATTATATCGCAGCTTAGCATCTAAATCTGAAATGGTTTCTTTTGTAATAGACCTTGTCAATAAAAACCTTCCGTTCCATTTGTTTTTTTGATATTCATACTGCCCTCCAATATTATTAACCTGTCTGTATAAATTGTCATTAACAGCGACATTTCCTTCCTCATCAAGAATAATACGGTAATATTTATAATTTGAACGGTAATCATCAATGAAAAAATTAAATTTCCCAAGCAGTACATTCTCATAAGTCAACCCTGCTTTATTATACAGTTTTTCAAAACGGGTTTGATCCTTAATGTTACTTGTAACGTACGATTCCCCAAATCGCTCTACTAATGTATTTTCTACTGTTGATAAAACTGTAGGCTGTTTGTATTCAAAAAATTTATTTTCAAAATTAAACTGGTGCGTAACGTATAAATTATTGCTTGCTTGTTTAGGATTTATCCTGAATGCATGATCAAAAAACAGCCTTTTCCCTTTTAAGAAAGATTCGGCATCAGTAAGATAAACCTCCAGTCGCTGACGATTTGTAAAAGTTGGATCCCCGCTTTCAAAATCATCAGGCGTTGTAATACCTCCATTTTCTTCATTTAAAACATCCTGGTAGGTATAATGGGTATATAAAACATAACGTTTATCCGTTGTATTATAACTTGCTCCAATCCTGAAATTTCCAATACTGGTTAACTGGTTAATATATTTCCCTTCTGATCGCAAACCCCTGTAAGCTGCAAAAAAATTGAGATTTTTTGAAGTATTCAGGGTAATGAAAGAATCTACATTTTGTCCTTTCCCAATAGAGGTATTAAAAAACAATTCTGTCAGTGGTGTTGCTACATGGTAGTAACGAATATCACTGGCACTCATAAAATTAAAATGCTTTCCCTGAAAACCCATATCAGGATAAGGAGAAAAATCAGTCAGGCTGTATTGCAATACATTATAGGTTTGCCCAATATTAGAAAAAGGCAAAAGTCCGAAATTATCTCTTCTAAGGTAATTTTGTCTATAGGCACTCTTTATCGTTAAAGAAGTATCTACAATAGTCGTATCATGTTCTATCGTAACAATTTGATATTGCTCAATCTTAGCTACAAGCGCTTTTTTCTTTTTTACAGTATCCGTAATACTTGAATATTGCGAATTCATATCTAAATTCTTTTTAGGAGTTACTTCCTGAGAAAACAATAAAGAAGGCAGAACTAACAGATATAGAAAAAAAAGTATTCTCATTTTATAGCGTATGTATGTGTAATGATTCAATAAAATTGCTAAAGCAAAGGTAAATTATAAAAACGATTAGACACTTAATAAATTATAGATTTGCATTGCAAATATAAGTCAAAGCTTAAATTATTACTAAGTTTACTTAATACAATAAAAAAAACCGAATTTGAAATTCATCAAATTCGGTTTTTAAACTAATTACAAAATATTTATCTACCGTCATTTACTGATGGTTCAATAAATGGATTAGCATCAATTTCGGCCTGAGGAATTTTAAGGAAAAATTTCTTGTCATCCACCGTTAAATTAGCAGCTGCTCCTACTCTATGATTGCCTGTTCTGGTAATACCCCTTCTTAAACGTTTTGCATCAAACCATTCTATTCCATTTTCAGCATACAATTCTTTACGTCTTTCAACTAAAATTTCATCTAGAAGAGCAGCTCCAGTATTTGTAGATTTCACAGCATTGACATCTCTGTTTTTTTGCAAAATGTATAATAAATCATGAGCAGGAGATGTTTCACCTTGCATGTATTTAGCTTCTACCTCAATTAAAATCATTTCAGGAGTTCTTATAATTGCATTATCTCCATCAAAACTAAATTTAAATTTAGTTGTTATCCAATATCTAAAATCGTTAATATTGGTAATTGTAGCGCTTTTTCTTTGAAATCTGGCACGAACATCTGTTGTAGAAAACAAACTAACGAATTCTCTGTTAACATAGGTAGCTGAATATGATGTCGTTAAATGATCAGTCATGGAAGCTGGTGCATTATAATAATAATTTGATTGGTCAACACTTTGAGCACTACCCCAAATCCATTCTGTGTTTTCAATATTATCGAAACCTGTACTATATTGAGCTGCATTTAATACTGCTGTTGGATTACCACCATAAGCAGCGATTGCAGCCTCCTCAGCTTCCTGCCATTTACCCATTACCTGATAAACTTGTGCCAAAATAGCATTAGCTACGTTTTTATTAATATATGATTTACCTAACCTATCTTCAGTTAATCCAGCGACAGCTTTTTTAAGATCCTCTACTATAAAATTATAAACCTCACCAACAGTAGACATTGGATTTCCTGTTATAGAAGTTTCCGTATAAATCGGAGGAGCAGGAAAATTAGCATCAATAGAGTATGTAGGACAAAATTCTAATGCTAACTGATGATAGAAAAAACCTCTTAATGCATATCCGTAAGCCGCCAATTCAACTTTATCTGATTGACCTAAAGCCGTACTTTGTTCGACTCCTTTGATTAAAACATTCGCCTGATTGATCATATAAAAACAATAATTCCATGAAAAAGTTGTTCTTCGATAAGTGGGTTCACGGTTATCATTAGCATAATCAAAACCGAACCAGTTATCAGCCTGAATTATATCATTTCCTTTTACCGATCTGGCAAAAAAGATAGAATTTAATCCTGCTGCATCTGTATTTGTGTATTGACCTCTAAATCTTCTCATAATTCCTGAGATAAAAGCCTCAACCCCTTCCCTTGTTCCAAAAACAACATTTTCAGAAACGGCATCTGTTGGCTGCGGCTCTTCCAAAAACTCGTCGCTACACCCAGTTAACATCATCACAGCTAAAAAAGTGATGAAAATTTTTGATATAATATTTTTCATAATTATTGTTTTAAAATTCCAAGTTCAATCCAAATGACAATACTCTTAAGTTATACGATCTACTGTCTGTAGTACCCGCTATACTTTGTTCCGGATCAATTCCTTTATGTGTTTGATATGTCCATAAATTATCTGCCTGGAAGTATAATCTAAGCTTAGACAAATGAACTTTTTCAGTTAAACTTGCAGGGAAATTATACCCAAAATTTAAAGCTTTCAATCTCACATAATCATTTTTATATAAGAAGCGCGTAGATTGTGTATTAAAATCATTGTTAGAAGCTAAAACCAATGGAACATCAGTAATATCTCCAGGATTTTGCCATCTATTTAAGATATCAACACTAGCTACTCTGCCTGCTGACTCGAAACCTCCCATTAAACTTGCATAATTACTGTCATATACATAAGAACCAAAACTGAAATTGAATAAAATATTCAAATCAATATTTTTATATCTGAAATAGTTTGTAAGTCCTCCAACAAAGTCTGGCAGTGACTCTTTTCCGGTATAATATCTCGTTGCTTCAGAATATAACTTAGTAGTTACTCTCTCGCCAGTAGGTTTTCCGTCAGCACCCAAAACATCCTTATACCACATTCCATAACCTGTTGCAGGATCTACACCTGCCCAATCCTGCAAATAGAATTCATATAATGATTTTCCAACTTCCCAACGCTTTGTCCCATTGATGAATGATGCTTGCGTTAATTCAGTAATTTCATTTTTATTCAAAGTCACATTTATATTTGAGTTCCAAATAAAATCTTTAGAAACAATATTTCTGGTATTCACCGCAAATTCCCAACCATAATTTTTCAAACCTCCAACATTTGTTGTGACACCAGTATTTCCAGTTGATCCTGGCAATGGCTTATTATAAATCAAATCAACTGATTTTTTTTGGTAATAATCAACAGTTCCTGTAATTCTGTTATTAAAAAAACCAAAGTCAAGACCTAAATCTGTAGAAGCTGTTTTTTCCCAAGTTAACCTAATATCTGCAGCTGCCCCTAAAATCACTCCTGTATTCGCTAATTCATTCCAACCTGTTTCAAACAATTGCTGGTAAGGAAAATAATTTTGTACATTTCTTCCATCTCTTGGATCAGTATTTACTTGTAATGTTTGATTATTTCCTAATTGACCGTATGAAGCTCTTAATTTTAAAGCACTAATCGTGTTACTATCCTTCAGGAAATTTTCTTCAGATATCAACCATGACCCTCCAACAGAATAGAAGTCACCCCATCTTACAGCACTATCGAAGCGTGAGGAACCATCTCGTCTATATGAACCTTCAACAAAATACTTCTCGTTATAGTTGTATGCTAAACGTGCCAAATAACTCGAAATTCTATCTTCTGCAGTATATCCTGAAACACTAGATGGTGTAGTACTTCCTGTTAAAACATAAACTCCAGGCAAAAAGCCTTCACCCTGAGCTCCCAGCGCATCATATTTATATTGGTAAGACTCCTGTATTAAATCAGCGCTAACATTATGTAACCCAAAAGATTTTTTATAGTTTAAACTATTAATAAAGTTAACTCCGGTAGTAATATCCCTATCTTGGGTGACACGGCCTCCTGCACTTGCAGCATAACCAACTTCATTACTAGCATATTGATACGAATCATACAAATATTTATCATAAGCTAAATTTGTCTTAAAAGTTAAATCATTTGTAATATTAAATTCTAAATAACCATTTGCCGTAAAATTATCACGTTTGTAACCAATTTTATACATATATAGCGAACCATAAGCATTTTCATTGTTAAATACTGGTCTTGTTGCATTTAACAATTGCCCTGGTACACCAGCTCCATAGTCATAAATCTTATTACCGCTTGCATCAAATACTAAATCGCCATTTCCATCATGTCTGTATACCGGATAGATTGATGGCACGTTATATATCCACTGAATTGCACTTTGAAAACTTGACCCGCTTTGCGAAGGAAAATTCTGGTCTGAAGTAGAATAAAACATCGTTGCTCCAGCTTTCATCCAATTATTAATCTTGCTGTCAACACTCAAACGCGATGTTATACGCTCGAATTTAGATGTAACTACATTACCTTCCTGGTTTAAATAATTGGCATTAAATGAATATCTTGTATCACTACTACCACCTGAAAATGACAATGTATGTTCTTGTCGTACTGCAGCATCATTTAACAGTAAATCTTCCCAATCAGTATCCCATTTTTTATTTGTAGAAACCAAATTACCATTTGCATCAACAGGAACTGCTACATTATAAGGATTATATCCTAAATTTGCTATTAAGTTAGTAGAAGCGTTCTGACCTGCTAAAGCAGAATTTTGTCCTGAGACATATTGATTAGCATTTCTGATTCCTTCCCAGCTTAGTTTCATGTAGTCATCTGTACCTAATCTTTTATGCAAAGGAACGGCATTATTTGCAAAACCCACTAATGTATTAAAACTAACTTGTGGCGCACTATTATATTTACCTCTTTTGGTTGTAATTAGAATAACCCCATTTGCTCCTCTGGATCCATATAACGAGGTAGAAGCTGCGTCTTTCAAAACACTCATACTCTCAATTTGATCTGAACTTATTGTATTGATATTTCCGTTAAAAGGTGCTCCATCAACAACAATTAGAGGCTCAGCAGACGCATTAATAGAATTAACACCACGTATGCGAATAACGGGATTTTCACCTGGCATACCACTTGGCGCAATAATATTAACCCCTGCAACACTTCCTTGTAATGCCGTCATTACGTTAGTTGCTTGTTGCTTTTCCAAAACATCAGCACTAAGTGTTGCAACAGAACCAACAATTTCCTTAGCCTTCTGCTTACCATAAGCAACAACAACAACTTCATCTAATGTCTTAGTAGAAGATTCCAGTGCTACATTCAATTTATCTGATGTTCCCACAATAACTTGTTTATCTTCCATTCCAACATATGAAAAAACTAATACATCTCCTGTTTTAGCTTTGATAGCATATCCTCCATCAAAATCTGTTTGCGTACTAGTGTTTGTTCCCTTAACAACAATATTTACACCGGGAATGGCAAGTCCGCCATCTGTTACTACTCCGGAGATTGTTTTCTCTTGTGCAAAAGAAAACTGCATAGATAACGCTATAAATAGCGTAAAAATCCATTGTAATTTCAATTTCATCTTAATTTATTTTGAATTAGTAAGATGTAAAAATCTTAATTATTTATTAAAATAACAAATATCAATTACGTTTTTTATTGAAATAACTTTAAAGAACTCAAACTTTAATTAAATAAAATCAACTAAAAACAGTTAAAAACGAGATATTTTTCAATAAAACGGAAAAGAAAGTTATGTCTTACTTTTTTAAATTAACACTAAGTTAACAACGATTTAATTTTTAAATTTTAAATTTTTTATAACATTTTAATAATTTTTAGTGATTTTCCCAAATTAACTCCACAGCTATTTTATTTTTAAAACAGCATCAAATTGTTAAAAAAGTATTATAAATTAATTACGGTGTTTTAAAAAAAAATTACTTGATGAGCATGTTTTTTATTCTATAAGTAATTTTTTCATCAGTAATTCATACCGCTAACAAGAAAAATCTTTATTAAAAAATAATCTCTTTTCTTAGAATATGTCATCATTTCCTCCCTCACTTGACATTTTTATAAATTCCAGCTAACTGATTCGCAACTCTATAAAACAATGATTTATTTCAAGATGTATCGTTTTAATTATAAAAAATATATTTTTGCTACTTAAAACTATAAGAATGCTTCAGAAAAATTTTTCAGGATATGTTTTCGAAACTGGCACCGATGAAGCCGGGCGAGGTTGCCTGGCAGGTCCTGTTACTGCTGCAGCTGTAATTTTACCTGCCGATTTTGAGCACTCATTTTTAAATGACAGTAAGCAGTTATCTGAAAAAATAAGGGAATCCTTAAAACCGATTATCGAAGAAAAAGCAGTTTGTTTCGCCGTAACACATTTACATCCGGATGAAATCGACGAAATTAATATCCTGAATGCTTCGATGAAAGGAATGCAGGAATGTATTTTGAAATTAAAACAAACACCCGAGTTTATCATTGTTGACGGTAATCGTTCACTGAATGCAAAATTAGGCCTGAAAAATACTTTTGGAAGACAGTTTTCTGCTACTGAAATTGAGTTATTAAAATCAATTCCAAATCAAAGCATTATAAAAGGTGATTCAAAGTTTTTAAGCATCGCTGCAGCTTCTGTACTGGCAAAAACATACCGTGATGAATTTATGAACGAAATTCACAAAGAATTCCCGATGTATAACTGGAAACAAAACAAAGGTTATCCAACCAAAGAACATCGCGAAGCCATAAAAAAATACGGAACTACAAAATACCACCGAATGAGCTTCAGGCTCTTGCCGGAGCAATTGGAACTGGATTTTTTTGAGGTATAAAAAAAGTACTTGCTGTGTTTTTTTAATCAAAATGATGCATTTTTTACCCTACGAATACTGATTATTCTTTTAAATTTACGTATCCATTATTTTTTGCTCTTCAGAAATTCAGCAAATTGTTTGGTGTCAAAATAAAAAGGCGTGATCCCAGTAATTTTTCCGTTTTTCAAATCAAAATGTTCGGAGATTGGCATCGAAAGTGACTTACCTGATTTTTTTGCCTTGCAGTTTATGGTAAAATAAACAATGACCTCATTTTTGGAAGCATCACTAAAATAAACAGGTTCTTTTTCTATCTGCAAATCAAAGAATTCAGCTGATTTTGCAAACATTTTAGTCCATTGATCAAAACCTTTATACGTTCCGCCGTATGGAAGTCCTGTTGCCTGGTTGTAAACTGCACCGTCTTCGATTAAAGAAGCTATCGCATTGAAATCTTTAGTTTTAAAAAGGCTTTCAAAATATTTTTCAACTACTTTCAAATTATCAGCTTCCAGATTCTTTAAAACATCCGCCTCTGACAAGGTTGCATCTTTGTTCCAGAAACTAATTATCTTACTGATTTGACCTTTTCCGTTTAATCGGGCAAACTCACGGCCTCCCATTATCAGTTTATTTTTAGAATCCTGGATTTTCCAGTCCCAGCTTACATAATTGTCTTTTACGATTTTTGGTTCTGATGTCAATACAGCATCCGGATATTTTTTATAAAATTCATTAATCACATTATTAAATGCAGTAATACCTTTTACTGAAGCTGAAGGATCTTCAAAAGTACTGTCGTCAAGCCAGATTGTTTTTATCATTTTTAATCTTGCATCGCTGTTACGCTCCTGCCATATCTTTTCATACATCGTAACCGGATATAATTTATCCTTTTTTTGAGCCAAAATCCCATTACAAATAAAAAGCAAACAGATAAAGTAAATTTTTCTCATAAGTCAGACAAGTTTGATTGATAGAAGATTATAAGCATGAATAATCTCAAATTTACCACAAATACCGGGAAGAATTGCAACAAATCAGTAAATTAACTTTTAAATCCTGTATCCATAAAAAATTAGCTAACACTATTTATTTTTTTGAAAGCAAATTTGGGCGCTAATCTGTAAATAAAATAGAGCAGCTTCACTTTCGAAACCCTGATTTCAGTTTTGTTGCTGCTGATTCCTTTTAGCATTTCAGAAACCGCTTTCTCAGGTGTTATTGCTATTTTAGGAGGATTTCCATCGTGCCATGGCGTATCAACTACCGGAAATAGCACTTCTATGACCTGAATATTTTCGCCTCTAAGCTGATATCTTAAAACTTGTGTGAAAGAATGTAATGCCGCTTTTGCCGAATTATAAAAAGTATAAACCGCTCTTGGCACATACACCAAACCTGTTGTAATATTTATGATTTTCGAATGACTGTTCTGAATTAATACCGGATATAATAATTTAGTCAGGCGAAGCGGGGCAATAAAATTTGTGCAAATCTCTTTATTCAGATTTTCCAAAGCTAAGACATCTTCAATAAAATTGTTTTTAGTTACAATTGCGGCATTATTGATCAAAACATTCGCTTCAGGATGATTTTCTATAATCCAGTGTGCGAAAGATTTACATTCTGTTTCCTGAGCTATATCACAATGATAAATAATTAAATCGGGCAATTGTTTTTGTGCAGCAGCAAGTTTCTCCAGTGAGCGACCACAAGCAATTATTTTATTACCCTTTTTGATAAGCTGTGTGCACATTTCGAATCCAATACCAGAACTTCCGCCGGTAATGATAACAGTACTATTTAAGATTTCCATAATTGTTTTTTAAATTATGAATCAAAAATAGTTTACTACCTAAAGGCATGCATTGACCTATGTTAAGTCCTGATTTTTCTTTTGAGCCGGCTGAAGGATTCCGGCTGAATGCCTAAATAAGACGCGATGATTTGCTGTGAAACACGATTTTCAATATTCGGAAATTCAGCAGTAAAGATTTCGTATCTTTTTTCTGCGTCCAAAAGCAGTAATTCTCTTTCTCTTTTTTCTTTAATGTAAAAAGCTTTTTCAAGAATTTGGACTAAAAATGCATTCCAAAACGGATTCTCTTCTTTTATAGCTAACCAATCAGCATAATCGATTTCAAGAATTTCGGAATTTTCCATTGCCTCAACAGCAAAATAGGAAGGTGTATTATAAATCATAGCCGAATATGAACTGACAAAATTATTTTCGGCTATAATATTTTTAGTGAATTGGTTTCCGTTTTCGTGCGTGTAAACATATCGGAATAAACCTTTGATTAAAAAAGCCATTTTGTGAGGCACCTGACCTTCTTTGATAAAATAATTTCCTTTCTGAATTATTTTGTGTTGTGAGATATTTGCCAACTCCTGTAATTCCTTTTCCGGCAGTCCTAAGTGACTTAAAAATGATTTTTTATCGTCATCTTCCATAACTGAATTACTTTTAAATCTTAAATAAATTCCGCTTCGAATAACTCCTTAAGATGTTTGATGATTTTAGCTTTCACTTCTTCTTCATTTACTTTTTCAAAACCTAGTTCAACGTTCAGAGAAGTAACGCCTTTTCCGCGGATTCCACACGGAATAATATTATCAAAATACCCTAAATCAACGTTTACGTTTAAGGCAAATCCGTGCATGGTTACCCAGCGGGATGCACGAACGCCCATTGCGCAGATTTTGCGAGCAAACGGAGTTCCAACACCTAGCCATACACCTGTTTCTCCTTCGCTCCTGCCCGATTCTAATCCGTATTCTGCCAGAGTTAAAATAATTGATTCTTCAAGTAAACGCAGGTATTTATGAATATCAGTAAAGAAGTTTTCCAGATCCAGAATAGGATAACCAACAATTTGCCCGGGACCGTGATAAGTAATATCGCCACCCCGGTTGATTTTATAAAAAGTCGCTCCTTTGGCTTCGAGCTGTTTTTCGTTTAACAGCAAGTTTTCAAGATCGCCGCTTTTTCCTAAAGTATAAACATGCGGATGCTCTACAAATAATAAGTAATTTGGAGTAGGAATTTCAGTTTCTTCCCTTCTGTTCTGGATTTTCAAATCGACTATTCTTTTGAATAATTCTTCCTGGTATTCCCAGGTCGTTTTGTAATCTTTAGCTCCGAGGTCTTTTAGCTGGATGATTTTGTTCATTGTATTATTTTGAAGTGCAAAAATACAATTAAATATTGTGATTCAATATGTAAGGTCTTAAAGGTACAACTTACATAAATTTTACCGCAAATTCGCAAATTCTATTTTAAAGCCAGAAACAAAATTTGAGAATTTGCGGTTTTAAAAAAATTCTCATATTATTTTTCAAACTCAACATCAAAGTTAAGTTTGTCCGGGTTCTCCATATAATCCGTAAAAGGGTATTGAATTGTAATTGTTTTTCTGTCTTCGCTGAACAAAGCATTCGGATTCGAAACTTTCTTTATTTTTTTAGGAAAATGATACTTTAAAATATAATTAGACGATGCAAAGATCATTTTTGACATATCAGGAGCAGAATCTTTTGCTTTTTCAGCCAGTTTTTTGGTATCGATAACTGCTTTTCTGCTAAACTTTTTTCCGTCATAAGTATAACTTAATTTACTGTTGTTATTGCCAAAATTACTCCCAAAAGGCGATGATGCATTTCCGCCTTTTTCTAATTGTTGTAACACACTTAAAGTTTGCAGAATATCCTGCATTTCGTTAACATTTTTAAAATCACTTGAAAGTGTCATTAAAAACTCTTTCTTTTCAGAACTCATTTTAGTATTCACCACAAAATTTTCTAATTTTTTCAGCTCTTTCTGAACTTCCGGGGAAAGTTTTGCTATAGTGTCTTTTTTCGCTTCGAATAATTGTTTGAAGGTAAAAGAAGAGTCAATTTCTTTTTTTGCTTCGGCCCCCATTTGCTGGGTCATCTGGTCTCCTGCCATAGCCATTAATGATGAACCGTCCATATCTACAGAGAATTTTCCGGTTCCGTTATCGTTGATTGTAATGTTTTCAGTAAAAGTACAGCTTGTAAGTGTTGACAGTAAAAAAGAAAAACTAAGTAGTTTGTATAATTTCATCGCTATGTAATTTTTATCAAAGATACGAACTTTTTTAAGCTACTAAGGTTCTGATATTTTAAGTTGCTAAGTTTTACAGCCAGTTCAATACTTTTATTGGTAACACCTCCAACTAAAACGTGTTTTGAAAATAAAAATCTCTAATCTAGCCCCGATAGAAATGGAAATCCTTTTATGCCGGGGTTCGGCATGAAAGATTATAATGGATAGCGGGACAAAAGTTCATGAAAAAACCTCAAATTTCTGCTGCAAAAAACCTTAACACTTTGAGTTGAAACTTGAAACAAAAATTTTATCTTTGCAGACTTAAAAAAAGAGCACAAAATGGCATTATCAGAACAAGAAATCATCAGAAGAGAAAAACTTCAAAACTTACGCAACTTAGGAATCAATCCTTATCCGGCAAATCTTTTTCCTGTAAATCATACATCTAAGCAGATAAAGGAAACTTTTGAAGAAGGTAAGAAGGTAATTGTTGCAGGACGTTTGATGAGTGTTCGTGATCAGGGTAAAGCTTGTTTTGCTGAGTTACAGGATAGCGAAGGACGTATTCAATTGTACGTGAACCGCGATGTTTTGTGTGAAGGTGACGATAAAACTTTGTACAATCAGGTTTTCAAAAAATTAACCGATTTAGGTGATTTTATTGGTATTGAAGGAGAATTGTTTACGACTCAGGTTGGTGCAAAATGTATTCGTGTAAGCGGTTTTACTTTTTTGAGTAAAACGTTACGCCCGCTACCTTTGCCAAAAGTGGACGAAGACGGAAAAGTATTCGATGCTTTTAACGATGCTGAATTGCGTTACAGAATGCGTTATGTAGATTTAACGGTAAATCCGCAGGTTAAAGAAACTTTTATCAAGCGTACCAAGTTATTTACTGCAATGCGTGGTTATTTTAACGATGCAGGATACCTAGAGGTTGACACTCCAGTTTTGCAATCGATTCCTGGTGGAGCTTCTGCACGTCCATTTATTACGCACCATAATTCGCTTGATATTCCGCTTTACATGCGTATTGCAAACGAATTGTATTTGAAAAGATTAATTGTTGGTGGATTTGAAGGTGTTTATGAGTTCTCCAGAAACTTCCGTAACGAAGGTATGGACAGAACGCATAATCCTGAGTTTACCGCAATGGAAATATATGTAGCTTACAAAGACTACAACTGGATGATGGAATTTGCAGAAGGCTTATTGGAGCATTGTGCAATTGCTGTTAACGGAACCAGCGAAGTGACTTTTGGCGAGCACACCATCAACTTTAAAGCGCCTTACGCTCGTGTTACGATGACCGATTCTATCAAACATTTTACTGGTTTTGATATTTCTGGTAAAACAGAACAGGAATTGTTTGAAGCTGCACGCGGCATGGGAATCGAGGTTGACGAAACAATGGGTAAAGGAAAATTGATTGATGAAATTTTTGGAGCGAAATGCGAAGGAAATTATATTCAGCCTACTTTTATTACTGATTATCCAAAAGAAATGTCGCCGCTTTGTAAAGAACACCGCGATAATCCGGACTTGACGGAGCGTTTTGAATTAATGGTTTGCGGTAAAGAAATTGCAAATGCGTATTCTGAATTGAATGACCCAATTGACCAAAGAGAGCGTTTTGAAGACCAAATGCGTCTGGCTGCAAAAGGTGATGATGAAGCAAACGGAATTATCGACGAAGACTTCTTAAGAGCTTTAGAATACGGAATGCCTCCAACATCAGGAATGGGAATTGGAATGGATCGTTTGATTATGTATCTGACGAATAATGCTTCTATTCAGGAGGTTTTATTGTTCCCGCAAATGCGTCCGGAGAAAAAACAAACCGTTGAACTATCTGATGAAGAGAAATTTATTATTGATTTATTGAAAGGAAATGACAATAAAATGGATCTTCAGCAATTGAAAGTTACGGCAAATTTAAGCGGTAAAAAATGGGATGCCTCTATGAAAAATTTATCTAAACACGGTTTGACTAAGGTTGCTGTGGAGGGTGAGTTTAAGTTTGTGGAATTGGTGGGGAATTAAAATTCCAATTTTAGAAAATTCCAAATTCCAAAACTGGACTTTATAATATTCAAACCCGACAGGTTTTAAAAACCTATCGGGTTTTTTATTTAAATTCGTAAACAAATAATTTGATTAAAAAGTATCGAATTAGAAATAATAAATTTAAACACCTCAGAATGTCTTACTTTACGATAGCTCTTGTCATCTTACTATTTGCTTGTTATATTTTTTATGTACAGCAAAAATTTGAAATGCATCCTGCTTCAGAAAGAAGGCAAAAAATGTTTGAATTATTAAACCAGCAGTATGAAGGACTAAAAGAAAACAATCTTGGTTATTTTGAATATTCTATAAATAATAAAAATATCTTGTTTGAATACAAAACCTATAGATCTAAAACTGTTGTAAATATTTTAAAGGTTTATGTTGACATTTCAAATATAGAAGAAGACATTAGAAAACTTTGCAAAATTCATTTTTACTGTGTAAATATTGATAATAGAGATTGGGTAGAAATGCCTGTAGATGTTATCTTTGATACATTAAATAATTTAGCAAAAAAATCAAACAAAACCGTCTCTAAAATAATCTCTGAAACCGAAATCTATATTTCAGAAAAAAGAACAGAAAGAGATAAGAAAAAGCTATTTGCTTAGAATTTTAAAACGAATACTGCTCCAATTTCTTCCCCTGAATATCCAAAACCTTTGAACTTCTTTTCGGGAAATCTCCTACATGTTCGGGCTGGACAGATGGATTTGATGGATATTTTCCGTTTTTGAATTTTATATGATGAAACTTTCCGCTGCTTTGCATGATTAAATCATAAAACTTTTCGGTTGGATTTGTCGTGACATAAATCGGGAAATCGGTTACGGTAAAAGAATTAATCAGGTTTCCGTCATTGTTCAAAATATAACCGGAACAGCCGCCGCTTCCGCAGAAGTACGAATTTGAGAAACCTACAAAATATTCGTGTTTCTGATCGTTATTTAAATCGAAAGCTTCGTAGTAAAAGTAGCGGTCTTCCTTCGTCATTGCAGGAAGATCTTTTTTTAATAAAATCTGCAATTGTTTACGAATCAATTCGACCGCTTTCTGATCATTTTGCGCATCATCACTTACATCTGCTGTACCGCCGAGTGTTTTCGATAACGTATCCTGAACAATGGCTTTGATTATATTTTTAGATTCCTCTCCTTTGTTTCGGCAGGAATATAATATTGAAATCCCGGTTAAAATTAGAATTATACGCTTCATAATTTGTATTTTAAGTAATTAAGATACAAAAAATATCCGAAATACTAAATCTAACAGGTTTTGAAAACCTGTTAGGTTTCTTCCACAAATTATTTTAAACCAATAACGCAGCTTTATTTTCAATATCATGCTGTGTCAAAAGAGATTTTATAGTATTGAAAGTGACCAATGCAATCTGAGTCAAAGCTTCATTGGTAAAAAACGCCTGATGGGCTGTAACGAGAACATTCGGGAAACTCATCAATCGCTGGATTGCATCATCCTGAATAATATCATCTGACAAATCCCTGAAAAACAGTTTTTCTTCCTGTTCGTAAACGTCAATTCCGAGATACCCTATTTTTCCTTGTTTTAAACCTTCGATCACACAGGCTGTTTCGATTAAACCGCCACGACTGGTGTTGATAATCATCACATTTTCTTTCATTAAGGCAATAGAATCTTTATTGATGACATGTTTGGTCTGATCGTTCAGTGGACAATGCAGGGAAATAATATCACTCGTTTTGAAAATCTCTTCTAAACTTACAAAAGAAATTCCATCTTTGATCATTTCATCGTTTTCTACAATATCATACGCTAAAACTTTACAACCAAAACCTAAAGCGATTTTAGCGAAAGCTTTCCCGATATTTCCCGTTCCGATGATTCCGATTGTTTTTCCGAATAAATCAAAACCCAGTAAGCCATTTAAGGCGAAATTTTGTTCACGAACTCTGTTGTACGCTTTATGTGTTTTTCTGTTTAAGGTTAAAATCATCGCCATGGCATGTTCTGCAACTGCCTGAGGGGAATAAGCTGGCACACGACAGACTTTTATATGGTATCTTTTTGCGGCTTCTAAATCGACGTTGTTAAAACCGGCACAACGCAGAGCAATAATCTTTACGTTCTTTTCTGCCAGTTGCCTGATCACTTCTTCATTGACAATATCATTTACAAAAACACAAACAATTGCTGCGTTTTCAATCAGGATTACTGTTTGCGGATTCAGCTGTGTTTCAAAATAATCCAATTCATAACTAAATTCATCATTATACTTATTGAAAAAAGTTTTATCATACGGCTGAGTGGAGAAAAAAGCAATCTTTTTTTTATTATAAATAGAATTTACGCTCATAATTACTGTTTTAAAATTTTTGATTACCCCATGACACATCTTATCATCAAGCCGTAATTTACTTTTTTCCAGTACCAACAAAGTTACTAATTTACAATATTCTAAATCAGAAAACAATAGAATTACTCCTGTTTTTACTTAACTGATTAAAACAAATTAATACCATTTTTAAAAGGAAAAACATGATAAAAGTCATTTCTTATTCCTTTTTAAAATTGTAAAATTACATTCCTAAAAAAAATATAATTCAACATAAAAACCATGAAGAAAAACAATTAATAATTAAGATAAAACATCTTAAACCCTGAAAATAATTCCCGAAAAATAAAAATTATGAACCATCATCTTCTCTTAATCATTCATCTTTTGGGCGCAGCCATTTGGGTTGGAGGTCATATACTGCTTTGTGTCGCCTATCTCCCGAAAGCATTAAAAGAAAAAGACCCAAACATTATTCTGAATTACGAAAAGAAATACGAACCTGTAGGCATGACTTCCTTGTTTTTACTGGTCGTAACAGGTATTTTGATGACTTATAAATATGGCGTAACCTTAGATTATTGGTTTCAGTTTGATACTCCAATTGAGAGCGTTGTTTCATCAAAATTAATTTTATTGCTCACCACTGTAGCTTTTGCCTTAAGCGCCCAATTTCGGGTTTTGCCTAAACTGAAAACCAATCCGCGTAAATTACCAGAGATGACTTTTCATATCGTATCGGTTACCATAATCGGTATTCTAATGCTGATTTTTGGTTCCTTTATTGGGTTTGGAGGTTTCTAATCATTAAATAAATAATTTTTTAAAAAATGGATACAATCGAAATACAAAATTTAAAAGAGCAGATTATAAAACTTAAAAAAGAAAAAAACGCTGTCCTTTTAGCACATTATTACCAGCGGACCGAAATTCAGGAAATCGCAGATTATGTTGGCGACAGCCTGGGATTATCTCAGGAAGCTGCAAAAGTCGATGCCGATATTATTCTCTTTGCCGGAGTTCATTTTATGGCAGAAACAGCAAAAATTTTAAATCCTTCCAAAAAAGTAATTCTGCCGGATGAAAATGCCGGATGTTCACTGGCTGAATCGTGTCCTCCTGATTTATTTAAAAAATTTACGGATCAGCATCCTGACCATCTTGTGATTACGTATGTGAATTGTTCTGCAGAGGTCAAAGCCCTGACAGATATTGTAGTGACCTCTGCTAATGCCGTAAAAATTGTAGAATCGATTCCCAAAGAAACGCCGGTTATTTTTGCTCCGGATAAAAATCTCGGGAAATATGTGATGAGCAAAGCAGGAAGGGATATGGTTTTGTGGGATGGTTCCTGTGTCGTTCATGAAGCTTTTTCATTAGATAAATTACTTGAATTGTATAAAGAACATCCGGATGCCAAAATCATTGCGCATCCCGAATCTGAAACTCATATTTTGGCTGCTGCCAGCTATATTGGCTCCACTTCCGGAATGATCGATTATGTAAAAACCGATTCCTGTAATAAATTTATTGTCGCTACCGAATTTGGGATTTTACATAAAATGCAAGAGGAAGTTCCTGAAAAAATATTGATTCCCGCTCCTGCGAAAGAAGACAACACCTGTGCCTGCAGCGAATGTGGTTATATGAAAATGAATACGCTCCAAAAAGTATACGACTGTTTAGTAAATGAAAGTCCTGAAATTACCGTACCCGAAGCTATTATCCAAAAAGCATTAATTCCGATTGAAAGAATGCTTGAGTTATCCAAATGATGATACATACAAATTACTTAATTATTGGCTCCGGTGTTGCGGGACTGACACTTGCCCTTCGACTGGCAGAAAAATTTCCGAAAAAAAATATCACTATTGTTACTAAATCAAACGCTGACGAATCTAATACGAAATATGCCCAGGGCGGTATTGCCATTGTGATTGACACAAACGAAGATTCCTATCAGAAGCATATAAGTGATACGCTTATCTGCGGAGACGGATTGTGTGATGAAGCCGTCGTAAAAATGGTGATTACCGAAGGGCCAAAACGGTTAAAAGAATTGATTGAATGGGGTGCAAAATTTGACAAAAATCCTGATGGCAATCTTAATTTAGGTAAAGAAGGCGGCCATTCTGAAAATCGGGTCGTGCATCATAAAGACCAGACAGGCTATGAAATTGAACGGACTATTTTGAAGCAGGTATTCCAAAAACAAAACATTACTGTTTGCGATCATCATTTTGCTGTCGATTTAATTACCGAAGAAAACTGCTGTCTGGGAATTACTGTTTTAGATGAAAAAACAAAACTGCTGCAAACTTACAAATCAGACTTTACAACATTGGCCACCGGAGGAATCGGTCATCTTTACGGACATACAACTAATCCTGTAATCGCAACGGGTGACGGAATTGCCATGGCTTATCGTGCCCGAGCAGATATTAAGGAAATGGAATTTATACAATTTCATCCTACCGCTTTTTATGAAGCCTATAGCGGTTCTAAATTTTTGATTTCAGAAGCAGTTCGGGGTTTTGGCGCCTATCTGCGTACCAAACAAGGACATCGTTTTATGATGGATTATGATTCAAGGCAGGAATTGGCTTCAAGAGATATTGTATCGCAAAGTATTGACCTTGAACTAAAAAAATCAGGCGATGATTGTGTTTATTTAGATTGTACCCATCTTGATTTGGAAGCTTTTAAAAATCATTTTCCGATGATTTACAAGCACTGCTTAACAGCCGGAATTGACATAGAAAAAAAATGGATTCCGGTAGTGCCTGCACAGCATTATCTTTGTGGCGGAATTGGAGTTGATACTAATGGTAAAACATCTGTCCATAACTTATTTGCCTGTGGCGAATGTTCTCAAACCGGTCTGCATGGAGCAAATCGATTAGCATCCAATTCATTACTGGAAGCTTTAGTCTATTCCGGCAGAATTTTTGAATATTTAGCCCATCCTGATTTAGAAATAAAAACAGCTGACTACAAAATTTCAGAACAGAAAAAAACAGATAAACCTGAAATTGATTCTGAATACCTGAATGAATTGAAAACCAAACTTCAGCATTTGATGCGAAAAAATGCAGGGATCGTAAGATATGATAGTGATTTACAAAATGCTAAAGAACAGCTTTTAAAATGGAAAAATGAAATGGAGCAGATTGAAAGAATGCACCAAATTAGTGCGACTTTTTACGAATTATTAAATATGATTACTATTGGAATTCTAATTGTTTCACAATCTTTAGAACGACAGGAAAACAAAGGTGGATTTGTTAAACTTAAGAAGCTTTGCGTTTAAAAATCCTAAAAAAAGTATTTATTGAATCCCTTACAAATAGAGAACATTCTAATCAAAAAACCAATTTAACCAACCTTCAGCTAAATAAAAAAATAAAATTATGTTAAATAATTAAACCTTTTGTTGTATTTATTGTCTTACATCTGTAAACCAATTAAAAAACAAATTATGAAAAAATTAGTTATGGCGGCTTTACTATTCGTTGGAATAGCAAGTTTTGCACAAGATGGTGATGGAGAAATGGATCAAAAACCAATGCGTGAACAAAGAGAGCGAATGACTCCGGAACAACGTAATGAAAGACAACTGAAAAAATTAACCTCTGACTTAGCCTTAGACGCAAAACAGCAGGAACAGGTAAAACAACTTATTGCTGAAAGAAGTGTTAAAGCTGAAAAACTGAGAGAAGCCAGAAAAGAACAAAGGGAAAAAGGCACAAAATTAACTACTGAGCAAAGAGAAGCTCTCAGAAAAGAAATGACAGCTGAAGCAGATGCAAATGATGTTAAAATGAAAGAGATCCTAACTGCCGACCAATACACCAAATGGAAAAAAAATCAGGAGGAAAATAAAGATAAGGCAAGAGACAGAATGAGAGAATACAGAAAAGACAACTAATAATTTAATTAAACCTTCCCGGTTAACTGAACTGGTTCCTGCAGATAAGCACTCCTCATGTCAGGTTTAAAATAACAGTTAAAATCATATATTAAATTTCCCATATATCTCGTTTCAAACAGGACGATTTATATGGGTTTTTTAGTTTCAGATGTTTTTAACTCATTTTTGTTCGTATAATTTTCCACTTTCTTCTAAAAAAAGCTTGGACAAATTAAAGCTTTAGAGTATTCTGGCAATAAAATTCCTGTAACAATCGCTTGTTTAAAATTTAAAGTTTACTTCAAAAACGTATTTATCGTAAGTATAGGGTCAGAATAAAATCATTGTAATAAAAAAACAATTGATTTTAACAAAATAATCTTTATTATTTGAATCAAAACAAAGAAAATCATGCGAAATATTTGAAACATCCCCCATTTAACTGATAAAAGTTAGTAGATTTGCCAGTGAATACCAAACAATTCATTCCATAAATGGAGAATACCATTACAGATATATATTTATGGCAACAGATTAAAAAAGGCGATATTCCCGCTTTTGAAACGCTGTATGATATCTATGCTGATGTTTTGTTAACCTTCGCTTTACAGTACACTAAAGATACTACAATTGCAAAAGATGCTATTCATGATGTTTTTCTGGATATTTACAAATACAGAAGCGGTTTGGCTGAAAGTGTAAACGTAAAGTCTTATCTCTTTAAAATTACCCAGCGAAATATTCTAAAAAAAAATCAGGCCTCTCAGAAAATATTCCACTTAAATACTGAATACGATTATATTACGCCCAAAGAAGCATCATTTGAAGATGCTTTAATAGATCAGGAAAACACTCTTGAACTAAATTCAAAACTGGCTTTTGCCATGCAGGAACTTACCGAAAAACAGCGTAAAGCATTATTCTACAGATTTAACGAGGACAAACCTTATGAAGAAATTGCTTCTATTTTAGAAATCTCAATCGAATCTTGTAGAACACTGATATACAGATGCTTGAAAGAACTTCGAAAAAAACTTTAAAAAAAGGTTATTTTTTTGTCTATGTTTTTGACTTTTGGTTCTCTATGTAATTATAGAGAAACTAAAAGAAGAATATTTTGCACCCAAATTTCAAAATTTTACCAAAAGAAGTCAAAGCTGATTTAAAATCAAAAATTGCAGAAAGTATTGCTTTTGAAAAAAAACGAGCCCGACGTAAAAAACTTTATGTGCTTTCATCGAGCGCCGCAGCTGTATTTTGTCTGCTTTTTGGACTTGTTACAATTTTTAAACAAAAGTCACAGTCGTTAGAGATAAATGCAATTGAGGAGTTTGCAAAAAACACTGCCAATGAAGTTTCTTTTGAAAAAAACAATAAGGTTAAGTTATTACTCTCAGATCATGAGGCTGTAACGGTTGGAGACAGTACCACAATTGCTTATGATGCTTCAGGAAATAAAATTAATGTAAACAACAAACAGATTAAACAGAAAGTTTCTAAAAAATCTCAATACAATACAGTTTTAGTTCCTTATGGTAAACGGGCACAGCTTAGCCTTGCAGACGGAACACAGGTTTGGCTGAATTCAGGATCTAAGTTAATTTATCCGACAACTTTTGATGCCGAAACCAGAGAAGTATTTTTAGAAGGAGAAGGAATTTTTGACGTATCACATAATGCAGCAAAACCTTTTTTTGTAAAAGCTGCTAACAGTTACAGTGTACGTGTCTTAGGAACCCTTTTTAATGTAAGTTGTTATGCTAAAGATGCAAAAGTTTCGACTGCTTTATTAAGAGGAAAAGTAAAAGTAGCGTATGCCAAAAAAGGTTTTTTCGGAACAGATACTATTCAGACCATTCTTAAACCAGGAATGATTGCTGCACTGGATAAAAAGAAAGAAACAATGAAAGCAGTTGTACAAGATGTTGAACCTTTGTTTTCATGGAGAAAAGGATATTATGAATTTTCGCAGGAAAGATTATCGCTGGTATTAGACAAATTAACACGCTATTACAATGTCGATTTTGTTTTAAATAAAAAAATAATTACAAACGAAACCTACTCCGGGGCTTTTAAACTGAATGATGATTTGGATAAAGTAGTTGAAACATTAGAAGCTACAACAGGCTTTGAATTTGTTTACAATGAAAGCACCCGGGAAATAACTATTAACTAATATTAACAACAAAAAACATAAATGCCTATGATTTAAATGAAGACCTGAAATAAGCTAACATAACCTACCAAAAACAAAAAAACCAAAAGATGCTGGAACATCTTTTGGCTATGTAAAATTTTAATTGCAGATGCAATTATTGATAACTAAAACAAAATTATGAATAAAAATCATGATAAAGGCTTTCTATTGCCTAAAAAAATCATCAACCTTACTTTTATTTTCCTTATGAGAGTATTCATTTTAGTTCTGTATTTAGGAATAACCAGTATTTATGCAAATGGCGTAGAGGCTCAAAATGAAATATCGGTAAAAGTACAGGGAGCTTCTCTGAAAACTCTTTTTACGACAATTCAGCAAAAAAGCGATTACGTCTTTTTTTATAATGATGATTTGCTGAATACTTCTAAAAAAGTGAGTATAAATCAATATAGTACTGTTCCGGAAATCTTAAATACGGCTTTAACTGATACAGGTTTGACTTATACTATTATTGATAAGCAGATTGTAATTAAAAAAAGTAAAATTAAAACTTTATCAAACGAACTGGAACCTTATGAAATTAAAGGAACGGTAACCGATAAAAAAGGAAATCGTTTAGTAGGGGTGAATGTTATGCTGGTAGGAACCCAAATTTGGGATATTACCCGCGAAAAAGGAGATTACAGAATAGAAGTTATTGCTACAGACTCGCTTAGATTTTCGTATTTAGGTTATAAAACAAAAACGCTGGCAGTTAAGGATAAAAAAGTGTTAAACGTAATATTGGAGCCTCAGGTCGAATTACTGAAAGATTTAGTTGTTGTAGCTTCAAACGGATATACAGATTTACCTAAAGAAAGAGCAACAGGATCATTTGGAGTGATTGGAGCCAAAGAACTGGCTGAAGTTCCAACCGTAGATATCCAATCAAGAATAGAAGGAAAAATGGCGGGTGTAAAGGTTGACCCTAGAACAGGCTCTATATCTGTAAGGGGAACTAATAATTATGGTGGTACAGGTAGTCCTTTAATTGTAGTTGATGGTTTTCCTCAGCCCGAAGATTTTGCTTTTAGTAAAAGAGGAGTTCCGGGATCTTCTATTTTGAGTTATATGAATCCTGATGATGTAGAGAGTATTACCGTATTAAAAGATGCAGCAGCATCTTCAATATGGGGAGCCCGTGCAGCAAATGGAGTAATTGTAGTAGTGACTAAAAAAGGTAAAAAAGGAGATCCAGTTATTAGTTTCAATACGACTACTTCTATAAGTGAGAGAATGGATTTAGGCAAACTTCGTGTTATGAATACAGCTCAGTATATTGATTACGAGAAAGACTTGGTTAATGGTGGGTTTGTTGCAGATAATATTAATAATACAATAGGTTCTGGTAATGATAAAAACCCTAGTGCTGCTCAGGAAATTATGTTCAGACAGAAGAGAGGGGAAATTTCTTTGACACAAAGAGATCAGTTACTGGATCAGTTAGCACAAAATGATAATTTAAGTCAGATAAACCGATATCTGCTAAGGAGCTCAATCACCAGACAATATGACTTGTCTGTAAACGGAGGAACTGATAAAAGTACTTATTATTTGTCGTTAGGATATAATAATGATGAAGCAGTGTTCAGAGGCAACCAGTCTGAATCTTACAATATTACATTAAATAATTCATTTCAGCTTAAGAGCTTTTTGAAATTAAATACAGGCGTAAACTACGTAAATTCAACTTTTCAGGTAAATAATACGGCAAATGAAGCGCTATCTAATGTTTCAGACTTTGCTTTGCGCCCGTATGATATGATTGCTAATACTAACGGAAATGGCATTGACCGTTATATTTCTTTGAGACCAGAAGTTGCAAAAAAATATGAAGCTAAAGGATATTTACCATGGGCTTATAATTATTTAGATGAGTTAAACTATTCTAATGTAGTAACAAAAGGCGGAAACATCAGATTGAATGCCAGTTTAACAGCTACGGCTACCGACTGGTTAAATTTTGAAGCTTCTGGAATGTACAATTCGATAGGAAACAAAACTAAATCACTGAGCGAATTAGATAGTTATTATACGAGAAACATGATTAATCTTGCTACTTCGGTTAATACAACAGGTAAATTAGTTTACGGCATACCTGTTGGTTCCTATTTGTATAATACCACAACTGCAAATGAGTCGATAAGCATGCGTCTTCAGATGAATATCAATAAAAACTTTAATGATAATAATAGTTTACACTTTCTTGCTGGTGCTGAAACCAGAGAAGAAAAAAGAGAAGGTTCTAGTCAAAGATATTATGGCTACAATATAGATACAAATTCAGGAGCTGCAGTAAATCCAACAGCATATTATACAACTATTTACGGATGGCAAAGTATGATTGGAAGTTCAGATAACAGTATCAGTAGATACAGAGACCGATTTTTATCTTACTACGGTTTAGGATCTTATGATTTTATGAACAGATATCATATATCTGGAAGCGCCCGTTTTGATGATGTTAATTTATTAGGTGCCACAAGAAAAGACAGAGCTAAGCCTTTTTGGTCTGTAGGAGGTAAATGGGATATTAACAAAGAGTTTTTCTTAAGAAACGTAAATTGGTTAAACGACTTAAACCTGAGGGTTACCTATGGTATGGGAGGAGCTCCTCCAGGAGGAGGTTTTGGTAGCACCAGAGCTGTTATAAGTGTAGGATCAGTAGATAACGCTACCAACTTGCCAACTGCTTCTATTTCATTACCGCAAAATCCGGATATTACATGGGAGATAACCAAAACAATAAATTTTGGTTTAGATTACGGTTTATTCAATAATCGTTTACGAGGAGTTTTTGATGTTTATTCTAAAAAAACAGATAATATCTTAGCCACTGTCCCTTTTAATCCAACAACGGGTTGGTCAAATTTATATTATAATACAGCTTCATTAAAAGGCCATGGTTTTGATGCTACTTTGTCTGGTGTAATTGTAAACTCTGGTTTTAAATGGAACAGTAGTATTAATTTTTCGTACAACACGAATGAAGTAACAGATTCTCGTTACAAAGTTACTTCTGCTAATCAATATTTAGGTTCGCAAGCTATTTTAGGAGAGATGATTGGAACTATTTACGCTTACCATTGGGCAGGTTTAGATGCTGCAGGACAATCTACTGTTTATAAAAAAGATGGTACAATTGTAAACCCATCACAAGGTATTAACAATATTGATAAAGACGATCTGAAAAAAATGGGAACTACTTTCGCTCCTTATTTTGGAGGAATAATGAATGATTTTTCATATAAAAATTTCAGATTAGGCGTTCAGATTACATATTATGCAGGTCACGTATTTAGAAATACGGTACTACAAAACTATCCTTCTTATTCAGGACTTCAGTATGGAGCTGTTGCTAAAGACGAATTAGTTGCACAAAGATGGAGACAGGCTGGCGATGAGGCTTCAACAAATGTTCCGGGACTTGCAAACATTAGTTATAATAGTTTGAACCGTTATCAAATGGCAGATATTAACGTGCTTCCGGCTGATAACGTAAGATTACAGCAAATTTCATTAGGATATAATGTTCCAAATAAATGGATAGAAAAAACTTTTATTAAGTCGTTAAGTTTCAATTTTGCGGCTAGAAATTTAGGTTTGTTATGGGTTAAAAATGATTTAGGAATCGATCCGCAATTTCTGTCAAACAATAACTATAATACGCTTGCACCACAGCGTAACTATACTTTACAGTTTAATTGCAGTTTTTAATTTAAAAAAATAGACTTATGAAATTTCTAAAATCCACACTATATATATTACTTCCGGTACTTTTATTAAACTCTTGTCGAGATTACGTAGAAGTAGAACCGATTGGAAACAACAGAGTTTTAAAATATACCTCTGATTACAGAGGCTTGGCTAATAATTACAGCACGATAGCAGCTTCTGGAGGGATTTATTTATTAGCTAATGCCGATGTCGAATTTCCTGTAACCTATCAAAATACTGTAAATACAATTTGGGCAAACAGTTATACGTGGCAGGACAAAATCTACGATCCTTCTCAGGGAGACTCAGACTATATAGGATTATACAAAGCCGTTTATTACAGTAACGTGATTCTTGATGGGGTATGGAGCAGCGAAAAAGGAACTGATGCAGAAAAGAAAGAAATTTATGCCGAAGCTTTTGTGCACAGAGCCTTTGCCTATCTGCAATTAGTTAATACTTACGGACCACAGTTTGATCCGGCTTCTACTAATTCAGAAAAAGCAGTTCCGTTGTTATTAAAACCTGAATTATTTTCATCATTAGACAGAAATACAGTACAACAAGTTTATGATCAGATCATTTCTGATTTAAAAAGTGCTTTAGCAAATGATATTCAGGACACTCCTGATTTCAATGTACTTCCTTCAAAAAGAGCTGTTTATGCTTTATTAGCAAGAACTTATTTATTAATGGGTCAATATCAATTGAGTCTTGAAAATGCTGAAAAAGCATTGCAAATGCAAAATGGATTGATTGATTTAAAAACATTTGCTTCTGGTTACAGTTATCCTGTTTTAATTCAGAATCCTGAAGTGATATTTTCTAAAACTTTATTGTTAGGATATAATGGAGCTCCTCTCGCTACTGAATTATTAAATAGTTTTGAAAACAATGATTTACGTTATGATTATTACACCATTGCAGGAAATTCATTCCGTCCAGTTTATACAGGACGAGGTTTTGGAATTGCTACCTACAGTAATACAAACGGAATTAACGTAGGCGTTTCGGTTCCAGAGATGTATTTAATCGCTGCTGAATGTTATGCCAGAGCGGGACAAACTCAAAAAGCTGTAGATTACCTTAATATTCTCAGGGCAAAAAGATTCAAAGCCAACACTACATATGAGGTAAGTGCGGCAACAAGTACTGAAGCTCTAAATCTTGTTTTGACAGAAAGACAAAAAGAATTCATAGGAAGAGGTTTCCGCTGGTTTGATCAGCGAAGATTAAACCTTGATCCGGCTTTTCAGAAAACATACACACGAACTTTTAAAGGAAACACATTTACCCTGGCTCCTAACAGCGATGGATATGTATTTCCAATTCACCAAAATTACATCGATTTAAACCCGGAACTGGGTAACTAAATACATTCCAATGTTAAAAAAAATAAATATCAAACTTTTGGTACTAGCGTTTTGCGCCCTTACCATACAAATTACCGCCCAAGAAGCTACATCCAGATTGCAGGGAATGGTAGACATTCCCATACCTGGAATGACTTTCAGCATGACGTATGATCCAAAAGGAGGCCCTTTAGAAAACGTCAAAAATATCAACGGCTACGCATATGTTTTCAATGATTACAGATGGGAAATCGAAGATATTAAAATGAAAAGAAATGGCGCTGTTTACAGCGCCGATTTTACAGTTCCGAAAAACTGTGCTTTTATGGCTTTCAAATTCTACGGAAATACCGAAAATGGATTAGTTACGGATACAAACCAGGACAAAGGTTATATGCTGGTGGCATTTAAAGAACCAAAAGTAAAAATGCCCGGGGCAGATTTGGCATGGGCAACCTTTAGAAACAAAAACTTCAACGGAGAATTTAATGGTTATTTCAAAGATTTTTCTATTGATGCAGATGCGACTGAATATTGGTTAAAAAAAGAAGTTCAAGACCATACGGACAGATTTCCAGAATTTTTTGATACTTATATTAAAATCCTGAAAAAACAAAAACCGGAAAAATTTGATGAAATTGCTCCTAAAATTTTAACGCAATTTTCAAAAAATACTACCGGAATGCCAGAAGAAGTTTTCGTTAAACTTCGCAGCATTTATTTGTATGATTTAAAAAACACAGCAAAAGCAGATTCTCTGGAAAATATAATTCAAAAACAGTTTCCAAAAGGCGCCTATTTCAGATTCAAAGCTTATCAGGTATTTAGCCGAATTCCTGACGTCAATGAAAGATACAAAGCAGCAGAACAATTTTTAGCTGAATTTCCATACAGCAATGAAGTACCGACTGAACAACAGTATCTCTATGATAACATTGCAAAAGCAAAGTTCGAATATTTTTTCCAGGCCAAAGATTACAAAAGTATCCTGAATTTAATTCCAACGATGAGATTTGCTTCATTG
This sequence comes from Flavobacterium hibisci, assembly GCF_020026925.1. Taxonomy (GTDB): domain Bacteria; phylum Bacteroidota; class Bacteroidia; order Flavobacteriales; family Flavobacteriaceae; genus Flavobacterium; species Flavobacterium hibisci. The sequence goes on from NZ_JAIQDW010000002.1 coordinate 54,485, forward strand.
AAAGATGCGTATCATCAGAACATTTCTAAAGCTTTGTATTTAAAAACCGTTACACCTGAAGTTTTAGAAACAATGGCTGTTCCGATGATCCAATTAATGGAGCAGAAAATAAACGACATGTCTTACATTCAGGGAATTTACTGGTCGCCAAATCAGGCAACCGAGAACGCTAAAAATCAATTAAATACCGAATTGATTATCCAGATTCGTATGTTTGATATGCTGAAAAAATACAAAGAAGTAGTAGAAACATTCGAAAAACTACCAATCGAAAACCGTTATGAAAAAGCAGGTGTCAATGATATTCATGTGAGAGCTTTAGAAGCATTAAATAAACCCATCATTGAGGTCTTAAAAAATGCAGCAAAAAGAAACACTTTATCTGAAGGAATGACTGCTAAACTGAAAGAAGCTTATTTAAAAGAAGGTAAGAAAGAAAGTGATTTCCCTGCTTATTTAGAGCAATTGAAAAAAGAAAACAATTCTGAAGAAAAAATCGTTTTAATTGATATCCCTGCTCCTGCCATTAAAGTTCAGGGAACTGACGGAAAAACAAAGCAACTGGATTTAAACAGCGGTAAAATTATCGTAATCGATTTTTGGGCAACCTGGTGCGGTCCTTGTAAAAAGGCTTTTCCGGCGATGCAGCAATTGGTTACCAACTTCAAAGAAGACAAACAAGTTGAAGTGTACTTTATCAGTACACAGGAAAATCATGAAGGGTACAAAAAAGCAGCTGTTGCTTATTTAAAAGAAAAAGGACTAAAAATAGATACTTATTTTGATTTAATGCCAAAAGGCGGTGCCACAAACACTGAATCATTCTCGAAATATGCAAAAATTTTCAAGTCAAGCGGTATCCCTAGAAAAGTAGTGATCAAAAATGGTAAAATTCGTTTTACTTCTGAAGGTTATTCTGGAAATCCGGGACAATTAGTCGATGAACTTACAGCAGTGATCAACGCTTTAAAGAATGAATAATTCGCTTTCTGAAATCTAACTTATATGAAAAAAATATTCTTACTATGTACACTCGCTTTGGGTGTACATAGTTTATCTGCACAGAAAAAAACAGTTGACGAATCGGCTTACCAGTCATGGAAGAGAGTTGACAGCAAATCTTTATCCTATAATGGAAAGTGGATAGCTTATAATACCGTATTTCAGGATGAAGGAAAAGAAAACAAAAAGCAGCTTATTGTTCAGCAGGCTCCAAAAGGAAAACGTCTGGTTTTTGATAATATCAGTGATTTAAAATTCATCGGGAAAAAAGACTGGATTCAGTACACTAAGAATGACAGCACACTGCTTCAAAATTTAAAAACAGGAGTAAAAAAACTTTGGAAAACCAAGCATTATACCAATGCGCTTGAAGGAACTGATTTTTTATATTATACTCGGCCGGAAGCTGAAAAAGGACCGTTTTTTCTACAGCGTCTGGTTTGTTACAATTTAGAAAGTAATGACAGTATTGCTGTTAAGAACATCAAATCATCCCGTTTTTTGAAAAACAATTCAATTGTATATACACAAATTGAAAAAGATCAGGTATTGCTAAAACATGGAATGCCAGGCGGTAAACAAGAAATCATATTTACTGGTAAAGCTTCTGAATTTGGAGATTTTCAATTAAACGATAAAGAAAACGGTGGAACTTTTACTTTGAAAGGAAGTAACAGTGCCGATTTTAATATGGTTTATTATTTTAATCTGAATAACAAGTCAACTAAAGCTTTATTCAATTATGATGATATTAAGTTAGGTGAAGCTGGTTATTCGGTTTCAAAAATGGCATATGGATTAAATGAAAACAGCCGTTTTATAACATTATCTGTAAATTCTAACAAGCGCCCGGAAAACACACAGATTGCAAAATTAGGTGTTGAAATCTGGAAATCGGATCAGGCTACTATGGCACGCAGACAGGAATTGTTGAGAAATTCAAAAACACTGCCAAGCGAGCAGAAATTTCTTTATGACATCCAAAATAAAAAAGTAGTTAAAGTCGCTTCAACTGGCGAATTTGATCAGGTTTTAATACCTGAATCGGGTAACTATAAAGGTGTTTTTGCGATAGATAAAAAACCTTATACTGTAGAAGTTGACTGGACTTTTAACGAACGTAATGATGTTTACTGGATTGATACTGAAACTGGAAAATCTACAAAAGTACTAACAGGTGTTTTTGGAGGCCCAACCTGGAATCCACAGGGAAGTTTTGCTGTTTTTTATGATGAAAAAGAAAAAGTATGGACGGTTTTTGACAGCAATTCAATGCAATTCAAAAATATCAGTTCACAGATTCCTTTTCCTGTTTCAGATGATAACGTAGATATGAAATCGGCGAACACTGCTTATGGATTTGCAGGCTGGTTAAATAACGGAAATACAGTCGTTTTATACGATCAGTTTGATATGTGGGCCATTGACCTGACCAATCAAAAAAAGGCGTATTCGATTACACAGCAGTATGGTAGAAAAAATAATATTGAACTGCGATACGGAGAACAAGGCTATATTGGAAATTTAGACAACAGAAAATTCATTACTTTAAGTGGTTTCGATACGAAATATAAATCGAAAGGTGTTTACAAATTAGTTGATACCAATGCTGTTACAAAAGTATTTGCTAATTCAGAATACAGCGTAAATATTGAAGCCGTTTCAGGAGATAATTCAAGTGTTTTATTTTCTAAAAAAAGCTATACTATTTTTCCGGATTTATGGTGGGGAACAGAAAATTTCAAATCACAGCAAAGAATTACCGACATTAATCCACAGCAGAAAGAGTATGCATGGGGAACTGCAAAGTTGCTGACATGGAAGAGTTTTAACGGAAAAGAAAACCAGGGAAACTTATATCTTCCGGAGAACTATGACAGTAAAAAAACATATCCTGTAGTTGTTCATTTTTACGAAAAACATACCGAAGATTTTAATCAGTATCATGAACCTGAAACGAGCACTTCTAATATAAATATCCCAACTTTTGTAAGCCAGGGTTATATTGTGTTTCAGCCAGACGTGCATTACACTTATGGTGATGTTGGAAACAGCGTTTACAATGATGTCATCAGTGGCGTTGAATATTTAATTTCAAATGGCATTACTGAAAAAGGTAAAATTGGAATTCAGGGACATAGCTTTGGGGGTTATGAAACTTCTTTCTTAACTACAAAAACAGATTTGTTCAGCTGTGCAATTGTGGGGTCCGGAGTGAGCAATTTTACTGCCAATTATCCTGTGATGCGATCTAATGGTATTTCGACCATGTTTAAATACGAAGCCGATCAATATCGTATGGGAAGTTCTATGTATGACAATATTGACGGATACATCAAAAATTCGCCTATTTTTTCGGCTAAGAACATCAAAACACCAATCCTTATTTTTCATAATGATAATGATCGTGCCGTGCCTTATCAGGAAGGGCAATCTTTGTTTTTTGCACTCCGCCGTTTAGGGAAACCTGCTTTATTGGTTAACTACAAAAAAGAAGGACATACTTTAGATGATGCTGCCAATAGAAAAGACTGGACGCAAAAAATGCAGCAGTATTTTGATTTCTATTTAAAAGGTGCTTCACGCCCGGACTGGATGTAGATTTTTCTAAATGCTTATTATTTAGACGCTGATTTTACAGATTCAATTTGCGAAAACGCGGATAAACACAGATAAAAAGAGAAAAAGAAAATCCGTTTATAATCCGCGTTTTCGCGATAGCGAATCCGTTTCATCCGCGTACAATAAAACTGTTATTTGAAGGTTTCAAATTAGACCTTCAAAGCAACAGCAAGGGTTTCTTATATTTTTTCAAACCAAAATTCAATCAAAAAAGAACAATAATTATCAAATGAAAACAAAATTAATTCTGGCGCATTTCCTGATTCTGGGTTTAGCTCAAGTTTCGGCGCAGTTTAAAACTACGTTTCCGCTGCCAAAAGAAGTCGCACACGGAACGCTTCCAAACGGAATGCAGTATTTTATCATGCACAACGAATGGCCTAAAGACAGGGCTGATTTCTATTTTGTTCAAAATGTTGGAGCTATTCTGGAAAATGATGACCAGGATGGATTAGCACATTTCTTAGAACATATGGCTTTTAACGGAACGGAGCATTTTAAAGGAAAAGGAATCATCAATATGTTAGAAAAACAAGGTGTTTCTTTCGGAAAAGATATCAATGCTTACACGGCTTACGACGAAACCGTTTACAACATCAGCAATGTTCCTTCGCAAAACAAAACTTTATTAGACTCCTGTATGTATGTACTGCACGACTGGTCGGGTTCTCTCCTGCTTGCCAATAACGAAATTGATGCAGAAAGAGGCGTAATTCGCGAAGAATGGCGTACCAGAAGAAACGCAGATTACAGAACAGGAGAAAAAATCAATAAAGTTATTTTCGAAGGTTCAAAATATGCAAAACGAAATGTAATTGGAGATTTAAATGTGATCAATAATTTCAAGTATCAGGTATTAAGGGAGTATTATAAAAAATGGTATCAGCCACAAAATCAGGCTGTCGTAATTGTAGGAGATGTTGATGTCGCTTTAATCGAAAAACGTGTTAAAGAAATTTTCGGTTCAATACCTACTCCAAAAAAAATCAATAAAAGAGAATACGAAACAATTCCGGTACAGAAAGAAAATCGTTACGTTTTGGCTACCGATAAAGAATTACAGCGTTCCGGGATTTCTCTTTCATACAACAAATTGAAACCTTTAGTACAGGATCAGGCAGAAATGATTAAAAGCATGCAGGAAAATCTGGCACTGCAGATGATGAATACCCGTTTCAACGAATACATAATAAATAACGAAACAGCAGGTTTAGCATTCGGGGTTTCTAATGAAAATATTTCAAGATTAGACAGCAAATTTTCACTGTCCATTAATCCGAAAAAAGGAAAATTTATCGAAGCTTTTACAGAAGCTTATACAGAATTTGAAAGAGCCATGCAAAACGGATTCACACAGCAGGAATTAGACCGTTTGAAAACTAAAATGCGCACCAACTATGATAATCGTTTAATAAATAAAGACAAAATTGGCAACAGTTACTGGGCAGAGCAATTACAGCTTTATTTCTTAGAAGCCAATCCTGTTTTTTCTGTTGAAGGTGAACACGAATGGATCAATACTTTCCTTAACAATGTTACTTTAGCTGAGGTAAATACTGCTTTTAAAGCGCTTAATCCAAAAGATAATTTAGTGTTATCAGTTTCTGCTCCGGAAGATGCAGCAACAAAATTCCCGGAAGCAAATGAATACTGGAATGCTATCAAAACTATTTCTAACACAAAATTAGAACCGTACAAAGAAGAAGAATTAACCGCTTCTTTGGTAAAAGAGCAATTGACAGAAAAACCAATTGTAAAAACAGAAGATATTGAGGCTTTCGCGAATGCAAAAAAATATACTTTGGCAAACGGCGCAAAAGTGATTATTTATCCGACTGATTTGAGCAAAGATCAAATTTTGTTTACCGCTTACAGTGCCGGAGGAAACTCTCTTGTTGACTGGAAAGACCTTCCGTCGGCTCAAATTGCTGCTGGTGTAGCGACATATTCTGGTTTAGGCGATTATAAATTTACCGATTTAAAAAAGAAACTGACTGGTAAAACAGCCTCTGTGAGTCCGTATATTGGAGGCTTGTACGAAGGTTTTAACGGAACCAGCAACAAAGAATCGCTTACGACTTTATTACAGCTTACTTATTTGTATTTCCAGCATCCGAGATTTGACAACAGCACTTTCGATAAAATAAAAGAACAATATCAAAATAAACTGAATAATGCTTCAAACAGCAACGAAAAAGCTTTAAATGATACGATTTCAAATTTAAATACCAATTACAGCAAACGTAACTGGTCTTTAACACAGGATTTCGTTACTGCCTTAGATTTAAATAAAGCTAAAAAATTCTACACAGAACGTTTCTCAAACGCAGCGGATTTTACCTTTTTATTCGTCGGAAATATTTCAGAAAACGACATTACTCTGATCAACAACTATTTAGGAAATATCCCGTCAAACGAAAAAACAGAAAAGTATGTTGACCATAAAATTTTTATGAAAGACGGAAAAGTAGAAAAAACGATTTTCAGAACGATGGATACGCCAAAAACAACGGTGTATCTTCATTTAGAAAATAAAGATGTTGCCTATAACAAAAAGAATAAAATCTTAAGTTATATGTTATCTGAATGGCTGACAAAACGTTATTTAGAAACGATTCGTGAAGAAGAAGGCGGTAGTTACGGCGTTCAGGTTGGAGCCAATTTATCGCAGTCTCCTTCTCCATTATTTTCTTTAGAGATCAATTTCGATTGTAATCCTGATAAAGCTGATGCTTTGGTAAAAATTGTTCATGCCGAGCTTGCAAGAGTTCAGACTGAAAATATTCCGGCAAATATGCTCGAAGACATCAAGCAGTCTATTCTAAAAAATCATCAGGAACAGATCAAACAAAACAATTACTGGCTGAATGTTTTGACTTCTTATGTTCGAAATAACGAAGAACCTCAGGATACAGAAATTCTAAAAAACACTTTAAGCACCCTAACTGCAAAAGACCTCAAAGATTTCATCGTTAGCTCTTTAAAAAAATCCAACAGTGTACAGGTACTTATGAAAGCAAAATAAGAATTTTTATAAGTCAGTTCCTGATTTGTAATTCTTATTGATTTTTTTATTTTTAATTAGTTTTTAAAGGCTGTTCAAAAGACAGCCTTTATTATTAGCATATAATTGATAAACGTTTACCCTATGAATGCATCTTTAAATAGTATCAAATCTTAAACAGTTCAGTGAATAAACCTTACAAGCAAACAAGCGATTGAGAATACTAAATTATGTTCTCAATCGCTTTTTTTTTTAATCGGGATATCTAATCTGTACTTTATCAATACAATTAAAAGGATATTGCGTACAAACAGTTAACTTTTAAAGCCTTCTTTATTGTTAAAAAGTTTTAGAAACCTTATCAATTGCATTAATAGTAAAATCTAAATCTTCATACGTCAAAGCATCTGTAATAAACCAGGTTTCGTATGCCGATGGGGCAATATAAACACCTTCCTGCAATAAACCGTGGAAGAATTTCTTAAACGTTTCGTTGTCTCCTTTCGCAGCCGTTTGAAAGTCAGTAACCGGATTTGCATCAAAATGTACCGAAATCATAGAACCTACTCTATTGATGGTAAAAACAACATTATTAGCTTTCAAAACCCTGTCGATTCCTGCTTCTAAATACGCCGTTTTTTCTTCTAATCGGGTAAAAATTTCCGGATCATTATTTAAAGCTTGTAACATCGCTAATCCTGCAGCCATCGCCAAAGGATTTCCTGATAATGTTCCAGCTTGATAAACCGGGCCAAGCGGTGCTAAATAATTCATAATTTCTTCACGGGCAGCAAAAGCACCAACCGGTAATCCGCCACCAATCACTTTTCCGAAAGTCACAATATCAGCATCGATATTGAATAATTCCTGAACACCGCCTTTTGCTAAACGGAAACCTGTCATTACCTCATCAAAAATCAATAAAATTCCGTTTGCCGTACACAATTCTCTTACCCCTTGCAAGAAACCTTTTTGAGGTGGAATACACCCCATATTCCCTGCAACTGCTTCTATAATTATCGCTGCGATTTCATTTTTATTCGCTTCAATTAACGTTTTTACATTCTCTAAATCATTGTATTTCGCCAATAAAGTATCTTTTGCTGTTCCTTCTGTAACTCCGGGACTGTTTGGTGAACCAAAAGTTACAGCTCCGCTGCCTGCCTGAATCAAAAACGAATCAGAATGCCCGTGGTAACAACCTGCAAATTTGATGATTTTATCTCTTTTTGTGAAGCCGCGAGCCAGACGAATGGCACTCATACAAGCTTCTGTACCTGAATTCACAAAACGGATTTTATCAATATTCGGAACCATTGAAACCGCTAAAGCAGCAATTTCTGTTTCCAGTTCGGTTGGCATTCCAAATGAAGTTCCCAGTTTTGCTTTTTCGATTACCGCATCCACTACCGGCTGATAGGCATGACCTAAAACCATTGGTCCCCAGGAGTTGATATAATCGATTAATTTATTTCCGTCTTCATCATATAAATATGCTCCTTTGGCACTTTTTACAAAAATCGGAGTTCCACCAACGGCTTTAAATGCTCTTACTGGTGAATTTACCCCTCCCGGAATTACTTTTTCTGCTTCAGCAAAAAGCTGACTACTTCTTTTATAAATCATCATTAATTATTAATTGTCAATTATTAATTGTGAATTACTTCACTCTGAGCATTTGCCCTATCGAAAGGGCATTATCCGTCAAATTATTTTTTTGTTTTAATTCGTCAACCAAAATATTGAATTTTTTGGATATCGAATACAAAGTATCTCCTTTCTGGACTTCGTATAAATTCGGATCGTCTGAACTTGTAACTGAAGGCGAAGACGAACTCTTTACCGGTGCGGACTTATTAATTGCGGTATAGCTTTTCCCTGTAACCTGACAATCGTACTGATGCAGATTATAACGCTCAATATAACTGATTAATTTATCCGGATAATTAGGATCTGTTGCATAACCACAAGCCCTCAACCCTTTTGACCAGGCTTTATAATCGTCTTTTTCATACGTAAACAAAACGGCATATCGGTTTTTACCAACTAAAAATAAAGCGTGATCCCTGTAGGATTCTGATGGTTCTTTATATTTTCTAAAACATTCCTGAGACGAATCATCATCATGACGAACACTTTCCCCAAGCCAGTCCTTGTGACATTTTATTCCGAAATGATTATTAGCTGACACCGCCAGATCCCCTCTTCCTGCTCCCGATTCCAGAATTCCCTGGGCCAGAATAATACTGGCCGGAATACCGTATGTTTTCATGTTTCCCATTGCAATATCTTTATACTGCAAAACATAATCAGTAATCAGACTGCTGGTAACAACTGTTTTGGAAGTCGATTGGATAACCTCAGTTGTGTTATTTGTAGAAGGATATTTAGCAGTTGGTCTGGAAGTAACTCCTTTTTTAGTCGTAACTGTTCTGGGTCTTTGAACCGCTGCCTGTTTTTTAGTGGTTGCGATAGTAGGCTTGCTGGAAGAACAGCTTGCCAATACTGCAACTACGAAGAGTGTAATTATTTTTTTAAGCATCAATTTTGAGTGTTGGTAATTTTTTCTGCTTCAATTTAATATTCATTCCTTCAATTCCCTGTAATCCGCCGGTGTGAATGAGTAAAATTTTTGAATGTGCAGGAAAATAGTTTTTATGGATTAAATCTATAACGCCAAAAACCATCTTTCCAGTATAAATTGGATCTAAGGGCACTTTATTTTCTTCAAAAAAAGCATTGATAAATTCTATTAATTCTAAATTTATCTTGCCATAACCTCCAAAATGATAGTCAGAAATGAAATTCCAGTTATCTTTTTGTGCAAAAATACGAATTTCATCTTTTAAAAAATCACCTTTTAACGCCGGAAAACCTAAAATTTTCTGATTGGGCAATGCGCTATTTATTAATCCGGAAATTGTTCCACCCGTTCCAACTGCGCAGCAAACATAATTAAAAACTGAATCCTCATCAGTCAAAATCTCTTCACAGCCTTTCACGGCCAGCTCGTTTGTACCGCCTTCGGGAACCAAATAAAAATCTCCAAATTTCGCTTTTAAATTTTCAATATAAGATTTTTCGCTTTTTAAACGATACTCTTCTCTTGACACAAATTCAAATTCCATTCCGTTTTCCTGAGCGAATTTCAGGGTTGGATTTTCTTCAATTTTATCGAAAAGTTCATCCCCGCGAATAATTCCGATGGTTTTAAATCCCTGTTCTTTGCCCGCAAAAGCGACAGCTGCAATATGATTTGAAAAAGCACCGCCAAAAGTCAATAAAGTCGTTTTGTTTTCGGCTATCGCCTGAAGCAAATTGTATTTCAGTTTCCTGAACTTATTTCCTGATACAAAAGGATGAATCAGATCTTCCCGCTTTATCGTCAAAGAAATGTCGTTTGAAAACTCAATATTTATGGGCTGATTAAAAACGGGGGTCATTTTAATTTTATGTATTGCAAGAACTGAAAAAAAGAGCGGTTTTTCAGATAGTTAAAATTAGTTTCATTTTTGTATGCCTCTCTTTCAAAACTAATATTTCTATAAGCTAAATCTGTGTTTTTGTATTGAATCAAACGAATAAAAAATTCTAAAATATACCAGATAAAAAACGGTAGAATCAACATTTCTATTTGCTGTCTTAAATGTATTTTTTCGTGGTTTACAAAAACAGCATTTACCTGGTCATTATAATATTTTACTAAAATGAAGGGAAAAACAGCCATTCCGCGATATCCTTTGGGAATTAAATATTTAGCAACAATCAGAAACATTGGCTGTAAAATTTATAAATTTGTAGTTATAAAATTGTTCGATTTCAATAAAATCACAATCGATTAATTGTTTTTTCAACTTTAATGAAACGCCAATTGACACAAAATAGTTTATGAAAGAGCAAAGTAATGAAAATAAATTAATCGAAGGCGAAGATTTTTACTATACGCTCGAAGGTTATAAGTGCTTTACCGAAAAACACCATTTAAAACGTGGTTACTGCTGTAAAAGCGGCTGTCGTCATTGTCCTTACGGTTTTGACAAACGAACCGGACAAATCAGAAAGAAAGCCAATTAGATAATGTATCAATTTGAGAATTAGATAATTTAAATAAAATCCCAATCTTAAAATACCAAGATTTAACAAACATCTTTAGGAGTAAAATATTGGTAGATTTCAAAAGTCAGTCTCAGGTAGACAAAATTAAAAAACAAAAAATTAATCTGTTGTTAATCTAATAAAAATACCTTAGCAACTTAGAAGCTTAGGATCTTAAAAAAATGACTTTCAAAGAACAAATACAACAAGGAATCCCTTCTATATTGCCACCAAAGCAGGCATACGATCCGGCTATTAATCATGCTCCGAAACGAAAAGAAATTCTTTCGGCTGAAGAAAAAAAGCTGGCATTGAAAAATGCTTTACGCTATTTCGACCCAAAACATCACGCCGAATTAGTTCCTGAATTTTCAGAAGAATTAGAAACTTACGGTCGTATTTATATGTATCGTCTTCGTCCGGAATATAAAATGTACGCAAGACCAATTGATGAATATCCCGGAAAATCATTGCAGGCAAAAGCGATTATGCACATGATTCAGAACAATTTGGATTATGCCGTAGCGCAGCATCCTCACGAATTGATTACCTATGGTGGAAACGGAGCTGTTTTTCAAAACTGGGCGCAATATTTATTGACAATGCAATATTTGTCTGAAATGACAGATGAGCAGACTTTAACAATGTATTCCGGTCATCCAATGGGATTATTTCCTTCGCATAAAGAAGCCCCGAGAGTTGTGGTTACAAACGGAATGGTAATTCCGAATTATTCTAAACCTGACGATTGGGAAAAAATGAATGCTTTGGGCGTTTCGCAATACGGACAAATGACGGCGGGAAGTTATATGTATATTGGCCCACAGGGAATTGTACACGGAACTACAATTACGGTTTTGAATGGTTTTAGAAAAATAAAACAAAATCCAGAAGGAAGCTTATTCGTAACTTCGGGCCTTGGCGGAATGTCAGGCGCACAGCCAAAAGCAGGAAATATTGCGGGTTGTATTACGGTCTGCGCCGAAGTAAATCCGAAGATTACTAAAATCCGTCACGAACAAGGATGGATTAATGAAGTTGTAACTACGACCGAAGAATTGGTTGCCAGAGTCAATTCGGCGAAAGCCAAAAAAGAAACCGTTTCTATCGCTTATTTAGGAAATGTTGTGGATGTTTGGGAATGTTTCGATAAAGAAAACATCAAAATCGATTTAGGATCCGATCAGACTTCACTTCATAATCCATGGGCAGGAGGTTATTATCCGGTTGGAGTTTCGTTTGAAGAAGCTAATGAAATGATGGCTAACAATCCGGAATTATTCAAAGAAAAAGTTCAGCAAACGCTGCGCCGTCATGCCGATGCAATCAACAAACATACCGCAAAAGGAACTTACTTTTTCGATTATGGAAATGCGTTTTTATTAGAAGCTTCCCGTGCAGGAGCTGATGTAATGGCCGAAAATAATATCGATTTTAAATATCCGAGTTACGTTCAGGATATTATGGGATCCATGTGTTTTGATTACGGATTTGGCCCTTTCCGCTGGGTTTGTACTTCCGGAAAACGGGAAGATTTATTAAAAACTGATGCAATTGCAAGTCAGGTTTTAGAAGAAATGGCCAAAACAGCCCCTGATGAAATTCAGCAGCAAATGCAGGATAATATCAAATGGATTAAAGGGGCTCAGGAAAACAAACTGGTTGTAGGATCTCAAGCCCGAATTTTATATGCCGATGCCGAAGGCCGAATTAAAATTGCCGAAGCTTTTAATCAGGCGATTGCAAAAGGTGAAATTGGCGCTGTCGTTTTAGGACGCGACCATCATGACGTTTCCGGAACTGATTCGCCTTATAGAGAAACTTCAAATATTTATGACGGATCCCGTTTTACAGCTGATATGGCGATTCATAATGTAATTGGAGACAGCTTCAGGGGAGCAACATGGGTATCGATTCATAACGGCGGGGGCGTTGGCTGGGGAGAGGTTATAAATGGCGGATTTGGTATGGTTCTTGATGGTTCTACAGAGGCTTCAAACCGTTTAGCATCAATGCTTTTCTGGGATGTAAACAACGGAATTTCAAGACGAAGCTGGGCCCGAAACGAAGGTGCTGTTTTTGCAATAAAACGCGCCATGAAAGTTCAGCCGTTATTGAAAGTAACTTTACCCAACATGGTTGATGAAAGCTTACTATAAACAAAACATTTAATTCTATAAAATTATGAAAACATTCAAATTAGTTCCGATTTTGCTGTTATTGATCCTTAGTTCATGCAGCAGTATTACTGTTTATTCTGATTACGATAAAAATGTCGATTTTACGCCTTACAAAACCTATGCCTTCTTCAAACCCGGAATTGATAAAGTCGAGATTTCTGATTTGGATAAAAGACGTATCCTTCATGCAATTGATACAGAAATGCAGTCTAAAGGTTTCACAAAAAGTGAAAAACCTGATTTGCTGGTGAACATTTTTACAAAATCAAGAGAGCAGGTTGATGTAAACCAATTTAACGCCGGATGGGGCTATGGTTGGGGATGGGGATGGAATCCATGGATGATGTATGGAGGAAACCAAACTACCGTATCAACTTCTACTGAGGGTACTTTATACATCGATCTGATTGATGCCAAAAAGAAAGAAATGATCTGGCAGGGAGAAGGAATTGGGGTTTTAACCCGAAACATCGATAAAAAAGATGAAAGAATTGCTGAATTTGTAAGCAAAATTTTAGCGCAGTATCCTCCTCAGGTAAAAAAATAATTATACATTTGCTCTTCACACAACAGTAAATGACAAACTTTAATAACATCATTATCGCTATTATGAGCATTATTGCAATTGAGCAGTAATGGCGGGGTGTTATATTAAAAAGTAAACAATACAATTTATGAAACCTCCCACAACCGGGAGGTTTTTTATTTTCAAAATTAAAATTATGAATTTATTCAACGAGGTACTCAATGCAAAAAAACAACTTGAAAATGTTGTAGCTTCTACTCCACTTATGCAGAATCTTAATCTTTCTGATGAATTTAAGGCAACTATTTTATTAAAAAGAGAAGATTTACAAATTGTCCGCTCTTATAAGATCAGAGGGGCTTACAATAAAATTTCTTCGTTGACTGATGCTGAAAAACAAATTGGAGTGATTTGCGCCAGTGCCGGAAATCATGCCCAGGGTGTTGCTTATTCCTGCAATTTACTTCAGATAAAAGGTAAAATTTATATGCCAAAAACCACTCCGAAGCAAAAAGTAAAACAAGTACAATTGTTCGGGAAATCGTTTGTAGAAATTGTACTGACAGGAGATACTTTTGATGATGCTTACGCTTCTGCCACTGCAGATGCCATCAAAAATCATAAAATATTCATTCATCCGTTTGATGATGAAAAAGTAATTGCAGGTCAGGGAACGGTTGGTTTAGAAATACTCGAAAATTACAAAGAGCCTATTGATTATGTTTTTGTTCCAATTGGCGGCGGCGGACTGGCTTCCGGTTTATCTGAGGTTTTTAAACATTTAAGTCCGAATACCAAAATAATTGGTGTTGAGCCAAAAGGTGCTCCTTCAATGAAAACTTCGATTGAAGAAAATAAAAACACAGCCTTAAAAACAATCGATAAATTTGTAGATGGCGCCGCTGTAAAACAAGTGGGAGACAAAACTTTTGAAATCTGTCGTTATAATCTGGAAGATATTATCCTGGTTCCCGAAGGAAAAGTATGCACCACTATTTTACGATTGTACAATGAAGAAGCTATGGTAGTTGAGCCGGCAGGTGCTTTAACAATTGCTGCTTTAGATTTTTACAAAGACAAAATTAAAGGAAAAACAGTTGTTTGCGTGGTGAGCGGAAGCAATAATGATATTGAAAGAACAGCCGAAATAAAAGAACGTTCTTTACTGTACGAAGGCTTAATGCATTATTTTATGATTCAGTTTCCGCAGCGTCCCGGTGCTTTAAAAGAATTTGTCAATAACATTTTAGGTCCTGATGATGATATTACTTATTTTCAGTTTGCTAAGAAAACAAGTCGTGAAATGGGTTCTGTTGTCGTTGGACTAGAATTAAAAAACAAAAAAGACATTCTAAATATTAAACTGAATATGACCCAAAACGGATTTGAATTTCAATATCTGAATGATAACCCCAATTTGTTTACACAGTTAATCGGGTAAAAAATGTACCGCTATGATAAATATCAGCAAATAAAAAAGACGCTATATCGTATTTTTGCAAACTCAAAAATTTAATTAAAAAAAACATGGCATTTCAGGATATTTCAAATATAGAAGACATAAAACTTTTAGTCAATACATTTTACGAAAAAGTACAGAACGATGATTTGATCGGACCTATTTTTAATGAAAAAATGATCGGAAGATGGCCGGAACATCTGGAAAAAATGTACCGTTTCTGGCAGACTTTACTTTTAGAAGAACATACCTATTCCGGAAGCCCTTTTCCGCCACACAAACATTTACCGGTAAACCAATCGCATTTTGATCGATGGATGGAAATTTTCACCGAAACTGTTGATTCTTTATTTGCCGGAAAATTAGCAGAAGAAACCAAAGTCCGTGCGGCAAATATGGCTTATATGTTCAATTATAAAATTGAATATTTCAGAAATCAGGCAAATCAATAAATTGCAATAATTTTAAAATAACTACTTACTTAAAATATGAAAAAACTAATTATTCTGTGTAGCGTTCTTTGTATGTTCTTTGCTGTCACCACAAAGGCACAATCTGCCAAAAGTATGCTTTACAAAGGCACTATTGACGGAAAAATAGCCGTAACATTTTATATAAAAGAAGAAGAAAATCCTTGTACCGCAGATTTAATGTACACATCAATGTACCGCTACGACAAATCCGGCAGCTGGATACAATTAGACATTACTCAAAATAAAAAGAATGAAAACCAACTTGTATTAGTCGAACATGGATTTTCAGGAGTTATGATTTTAACGAAGGAAGGAACAAATTTTAATGGATTATGGATCAGTCCTGACAGTAAAAAACAATTAAAAGTAACCTTGAAGGAAGTCCGTATGACCAAAAAAGAGACTGAAACTTACGAGGATAAAATGGAGAAAATAAATTATGAAAATAACGATTGTTAAAACTGTCGTTATTTTCATAACTGTAAATTATTTCAATTTTCTATCAAAAATTTTTCCGTTTCTAAATTTATTTGTTCCGTCCTCCCAAATATCATTTTCAGAAGTTCTTTTAAATATTTTTGGATCTGCTTTTTCAACAATACTATTTTTGTAAAATACATTTTTACTGTCCTTGGCATAATCCGGCGAGAGGATTTCAAAACCTGAAATAGAAGCACCGGTTATTTTTATGCCTGAATAATACACATTTTTCCTGTCTTTGCAGTAGCCATAATCTAATGGCTCAAAAGATTGAATATCAATTTCAGGGTATACTATTCCTTTGTAAATTAAGGTGTCGTTAACCACTATTGTATAATAATCAATTGCTTTGGCACTTTTAATAGTTTCGAAAGTATGCAGGGTAAATTCATCTTTCGTAAAAGCAGAAACTACAACATTTCCGATTTGGACGTATGAATCGTTAACAACCTTGATTTCACCTTCAACCCTTTTATGTTTTCGGATGACTTCATCAACTTCAAAAGCATATAAACCGTCTCCTCTTTGATGAATAATCGAATAAATGTAATTTGCGTCTATAGCAATTGCATCGTTTAAAGGCCTAAAAGTTACTGGATCTCCTTCTGTTTTTTTACCCTTGTAAAAGACTGCATTAGCATCCCTGAACCAGCTAATCCGTTTATAATCCGGAAGTGAGGGATCCAACAGCTGATAACTTTTAGGATCTGCTCCTTCAATAATTCCTAAAAAATTATATTCTTTCCCGTTCGTAGTATAAACATGGTTTTTATCCTTAATAATTCCGGAAGTATCCACCTGAAAAGTTGCATAATCAACAGCTTGCTTTCTTCCTTTCCAGAAAACATCCTTTTTATCTTTTCCAAAATCCCTGTTTATGGGCTGAAAAGATTCAACATCAGCATCCGATTCAAAATACCCCAATTCAAACCAATTGCCCATTGGAGAATGTACAATCAAATTTTTTCTGTAATGATAAAAATACGAATCGGAAACTTTACTATTTACCGGATCCCCTATTCGGAATAAAAAATATCTTATACCTAAAAAGACGAACACAGCTATTGCTAAAATGATCAACAAAACTTTCATACTTATGAATACCTTAAATATACTTTTGTAAAACTAAGTATTTTATTGTTATTTTTTCAGTTCTAATTTACCCGCATAAAATATACGTATTGAAGAAATATCCTAAAACATGTGAGTGACAAAAACTAACAATTCACTAACAAAAGACGCTTTTTATTTAAATTAAATAGCATAAAAGTCATTTTCAATACCTCAAATTTGTAATTTTACATTTCAACCTACAGTTTTTCCAAATGAATCCAAATATTGAAACAAATCCGTTATTAGAAAGATTGCCCAAACATTTAAAGCAATTCATCAAACCTCAGGATTACAGCGATTATACGCCCATTAATCAGGCGGTTTGGCGGTATGTTATGCGTAAAAATGTAGATTATTTATCAAAAGTAGCACATCACTCCTATTTGGATGGTTTGAAAAAAACCGGAATCGAAATTGACTCTATTCCGAGCATGTACGGCATGAACCGAATCCTGACCGAGATTGGCTGGGCTGCCGTTGCTGTTGACGGGTTTATTCCACCCAATGCTTTTATGGAATTCCAGGCCTACAATGTTTTGGTTATTGCTTCTGATATCAGACAATTAGAACATATTGAATATACTCCCGCTCCGGACATTATTCACGAAGGTGCCGGCCACGCTCCTATTATTGCCAATCCGGAATATGCTGAATATTTAAGACGTTTTGGAGAAATTGGCTGCAAGGCGATTTCATCCCATAAAGATTATCAGATGTATGAGGCGATCCGACTGCTTTCGATTTTAAAAGAAGCTGAAGATACACCTCAGGAAAAAATTGAGGAGGCGGAAAAAGCTGTTGCCGATTTGCAAAAAAACATGGGCGAATTGTCTGAAATGGCCCAAATTCGAAACCTACACTGGTGGACCGTTGAATATGGTTTGATTGGAACGGTAGAAAATCCTAAAATTTATGGTGCAGGACTCCTTTCTTCTATTGGTGAAAGTGCCCACTGTATGACTGACAATGTGAAGAAAATCCCTTATGATATTTCTGCTGCCAATCAGAATTTTGATATTACGCAATTACAACCCCAGTTATATGTAACGCCTACATTTTCACACCTGAGCCTGATTTTAGAAGAATTTGCTAATAAAATGGCTTTACGAACCGGAGGACTCTCAGGTATTCAAAAACTGATTCAATCGAATGCTTTGGGAACGATTGAACTGAGTACCGGTTTACAAATTTCCGGTGTTTTTACTAATGTTATTGAAGAAGAAGGAAAACCAGTTTACATTCAGACAACCGGAAAGACCGCTTTATCGTACCGCGAAAAAGAATTGGTGGGTCACGGAACTTTGACACACCCACACGGATTTGGGAGTCCGATTGGAAAACTGAAAGGCTTTAATCTGGCAATTGAAGATATGAGTCCGAAAGATTTACAGGCGTACAGCATCGTAGAAAGTGAAACCGTAAAACTGGAATTTGAGGGTAATATCATCGTCGAAGGAGAAATTATTACCGGTTCCCGAAATTTACATGGTGAAATTATCCTGATCAGTTTTAAAAATTGTACCGTAACACACGGCGAAACGATTTTGTTCCAGCCAGAATGGGGGAATTATGATATGGCGATTGGTAAAAAGGTAGTTTCGGCCTTTTCCGGTCCAGCAGATGTAAATAGCTTCGATCTGGTTAATATTGTTCCGGCTTCTAAAACCATTAAAGCAAAACATACAGATGAACGTGATGATTTGGAAATTTTATATTCAACAGTTCGGAATATTAGAAATAATAAAGATTCTAAATCTGAACTACGAACGGTTTTTGAAAAATTAAAAAATTATCATCCAAACGACTGGCTTCTTGCTGTTGAAATTACAGAACTTTTAAAAGATTCTGATGAAAAAGAACTTTTACAGGAAGTATTAAATCATTTAGAACAATTGAAAATAAAACGTCCTGAAGTGGCGCATTTAATTTCTGGTGGTTTGGATTTGATTTTTGATCAGGAAGCTGTTTAAAATATTGCACATAGGTTTTAATATCGTAAAGATGCAAAGTTTTTTTACTGAGCAAAGAGTCACACTGCTTGTCACTTCGACGAAGGAGAAGTCACACTCGGAATTCGACAAAGATTGGCGATTTTGATTGCGGAGTTTCTAGTGTGATTTCTCCTTCGTCGAAATGACAAAAAAGATGAGTTAAATTGAATCAAAATGATAATTTAAAAATTCTAATTTTGGATTAAAATCTTTTATTAATTCAATCTTCTTTTCTCTTCTCCATTTTTTTAATTCTTTTTCTCTGGAAATTGCTTCCTGAATCCCAACAAATTTTTCATAATAAACCAGAAATTCTAAACCGTATTTTGAGGCAAAAGTTTTATTACCAGTTTCTAAATTGTCTTTATGCTGTTCCAATCTTATTTTCAAATTATTGGTAACTCCAATATAGAAAGTTGAACGATATTTATTGGTTAAGATGTAAACGTAATAAGAATGAAAACCTTCCTGAGGATTAAACATAGTTTTAAATAATTATATTTTTCTAAGTTTTTTTGTCACTTCGACGTAGGAGAAGTCACAAAAAGCATTTACAGTTCGTTGCTCACTGGGTGTGATTTCTCCTCCGTCGAAATGACAAGATCGTCAAAAACTCCTTCTACAACTTCAAATCCTCATTTAACTCACTCTCAGATTCAATCGTTTTCCCATTATACTGAAGTTTCCACCCCATAGAATTCGTCATAATCAAAATCTTAGACAATTCACTAATCAACCTATTTTGTGCGTTTGTTTTAAGTGTTGATTTATCGATTTTCTTAGCCAGATTCGCCTTCACCGACTTGTTGATTTTATTGTAATCGTCTCCAGTAAAAGGATTCAGTTTGCTTTGCTCTACATCATAAAACTGAATATCGGGATTGATGGTAATTTCTTCTTTTGGAATATTGAGGATTGTGATCGTTTTATTCTTTTCATCAATATCATATTTCATTTTATGTAAATCGTAGGCAACTGTAACATTTGCGTTTACGACAACAAGTGCTTTCTTCTCAAACGAAATCATGTTCATAAAATATTTCTGTTGGTTTTTATAAGTGATGACTTCAGAAAAATGCCCCTCAGTAACAACTAGTTTTCCAACATTTAAGATTTGCTGCTGAATTAGATTTGTATTATACTCAATTCCGGCATCATCATTTTTTTTGAATTCACAATATCTGAAAGCCAAAATAATGGCAAGTACAATTCCGGAAACAACTACTATTCTCTTAAGCATAACTTGAATTTACATTTTATAATGAAAGCTAATTTAATACTTTTTTAAGTAGAATTCCTTATCATTTTAAAAGGGATTTTTGATAAACAATTTCGCGTCACATTGAAATTATGTAAGATAATCAGCTTTTTACATAAACCCGGCAACCCACTAGTCAGGTATTTTTGTAAAAATGAATTTAACCTGCAAAATTTAAATGTTATGATTGAAAAAATTAAGGAATTACCAGAAAATATGATTGGTTTTAAAACAGCTGGTCACGTAGTGAAAGGCGATGTTGATTTTGTGAAATCAGAAGTACGTCTTTTAATCGATGAAGCACAAAAACTAAACTATTTATTATTTTTTGACAACTCTCCAACTGATTTTGCTTTGGGCGCCTGGCTTCATGAATCTTTGCTAAGCTTTAAAAACATTACAAAATGGACAAGAGCCGCTATTGTAACAGACTGTCAGAGAATGATTAATTTCACTAAAGTTTTCAATACAATTATGCCGGGAGAATTCAAAGGATTTAAAAAAGAAGATTATATGCTGGCCGTGGACTGGACATCAGAAAAAATTGACTTGGACTAAACTATAAATAACGATATCATGCATAAAGATTTAGATAATAAAGAAGCAATAGAGAAAATAATTTCATTAGTAAAAGAAATTAAAACAGGGATTTTTGTAACTGAATTAACAAAAACACCTCTTCAATCAAGACCTATGAGTATTCAGGATATTGATGATGAGGGAAATTTGTGGTTTATTAGTTCTGCAAACAGTAATAAGAATTTTGAAATTTTAAAAGACAATCAGGTTCAATTGTTTTTTGCTAACAATGCAAGCTCACAATACATTTCGATATACGGTGCAGCGTCGATATATAAAGATCAGGCTATAATTGACGAATTATGGACGCCAGTTGCCAAAGCCTGGTTTGAAGAAGGCAAAAATGACCCAAACGTTACAGTTATAAAAGTGACTCCATCGGATGCTTATTACTGGGACACAAAAGACGGAAAAGTTATTTCATTGCTTAAAATGGCAGGATCAGCATTATTTGGAAACACCGCAGATGTAAGTGTTGAAGGAAAATTGAAACTATAAAAAAAGTGACTCGATTGAGTCACTTTTTTTTATGTATTAAATCTAGAATTATCTGTTAGCATTTAATTCATCAAGTACTTCTTTAGTCAGTTGCAGGCTTTTCAATTTCGCCTGATGGTCAAAAATTGGACTTGTAATCATCAGCTCGTCAATTCGGGAATAATCGATGAATTTTTTCAAATCTATTGCCAGTTGTTTTTTACTTCCCACAAAAGAACAGGCCGTCATCTGATTGACATGAAAACGTTCTTCTTCGCTCATAATAGCATCAAGGGAATCAACAGGCGGCTGAAGTCCTTTACGGTCATTTCGAATTAAATTCAGAAACATTTGGTACAAACTTGTGGAGAGTTTTTCTGCTTCTTCATCAGTACCGGCGGCAATAATGTTTACACAAGCCATTGTTTTCGGTTTATCCAAAACTTCAGAAGGCTGAAAATTATCACGATAAAATTCGAAAGCCTGTAGCATCTGACGAGGTGCAAAATGCCCTGCAAAAGCATACGGAAACCCGTAAGAAGCCGCTAAAGAAGCACTTTCCATGCTTGATCCTAAAATCCAGATTGGCACTTTAGTTCCTTCGGCAGGAAAGGCACGCACTTTTGCTGTAGCGTTTCCTTCAGAAAAATATTCCTGTAATTTTGATACGTTTTGCGGAAATCGCTGTGCCTGCTCGAAAAAATCTTTTCGGATTGCCTCAGCAGTGGGCTGGTCGGTTCCTGGCGCTCTTCCTAATCCTAAATCAATTCGACCCGGATATAATGTTTCTAAAGTTCCAAATTGCTCTGCCACTATCAATGGCGAATGGTTCGGAAGCATAATTCCACCAGAACCTACACGGATATTTTGAGTCTGACTGGCAACATAGCCGATTAAAACCACCGTTGCAGTACTGGCAACATGTGCCATATTGTGATGTTCTGCAAGCCAAAATCTTTTGTATCCTAAATTATCTGTTAGTTGGGCAATTTCTTTTGTTTTATTTAATGTTTCAGCTGCATTACTGTTATTATTGATAATAGCAAGTTCTAATATGGAGAGTGAAATTGGATTTTTCATGTAAAATAAATATCTTTTTGCAAAATTAATTTATTTGTTACGAATGCTAAATTCTTCGGTGTTAATAGATTTATAATGTTTGAAATCAAATTTATATTTTGAATTCTAAAGGCAAATGATTTAAAAACTAAATTTGTACTTCTAAAATAATATCTGATTTTAGCAACTTCCATAAATGGCACACAAAATATTAATTATAGACGACGAAGAAAAACTGCGAAGTCTTTTGGCACGAATTATAAAATCGGAAGGATTTGAAGTTTTTGAAGCCAAAGATTTAAAATCAGGTTTTAAGAAATTAGAACAAACGGATATTGATGTCGTTTTGTGTGATGTGAAATTGCCTGATGGAAATGGTGTTGATTTTCTTCAAAATATAAAAAACAGTTTTCCCTTAACGGAAGTTATACTTTTAACCGCTTTCGGAAATATTCCGGATGGCGTTCAGGCAATGAAAAATGGTGCTTTCGATTATATTGTAAAAGGCGATGATAACGACAAGATTATTCCGCTTCTATACAAAGCTATCGAAAAAGTACAATTACAGAAAAAAGTACAGCAACTTGAAAAACGTATCAGTGATAAATATTCTTTCAATACTATTATAGGAAAATCAAAAGGAATCGAACAAGTTATTGATTTAGCTCAAAAAGTAGCCAAAACCGATTCGACCGTTTTACTAACTGGAGAAACCGGGACAGGAAAAGAAGTTTTTGCGCAGGCGATTCATGAAAAAAGCAATCGCACAGGAAAATCTTTTGTGGCCTTGAATTGCAGTACTTTTAGCAAAGAAATTCTGGAAAGCGAACTTTTTGGTCACAAACAAGGCGCTTTTACGGGAGCTGTGAAAGATAAAAAAGGTTTTATAGAAGAAGCGAATGGCGGAACTTTGTTTTTAGACGAAATTGGCGAAATGCCGATTGATCTTCAGGCAAAATTATTGCGTGTTTTGGAAACCAGCGAATATATTCCGGTTGGTGAAACGACTTCTAAAAAATCAAATTTCAGGTTAATTGCAGCCACAAACAGAGATTTAAAAGAAGAAAGTGAAGCACATCGTTTTCGTTCTGACTTGTATTTCCGTTTGAATATTTTCGAAATCAAATTGCCTTCATTGAAAGAAAGAATAAAAGATATTCCGCTTTTGGTTCATTTTTTCGTTAAACAATTTTCTGAAAAGACAAACAAAAAGAATTTATCTATTTCAGATGATTTT
Organism: Flavobacterium hibisci; assembly: GCF_020026925.1. Classification (GTDB taxonomy): domain Bacteria; phylum Bacteroidota; class Bacteroidia; order Flavobacteriales; family Flavobacteriaceae; genus Flavobacterium; species Flavobacterium hibisci. The sequence continues at coordinate 78,040 of NZ_JAIQDW010000002.1, forward strand.
ATTCAGAAATTAGAAAATTATTCGTGGCCGGGAAATATCCGTGAACTTAAAAATATTATCGAACGTTCTGTAATTTTAAGCGATACGGTTTTAACGTCAGATGTTTTGCCGTATGAAATGCAGCAGCAAGCTGAAAAAACCTCAAAATCTATGTCGGCTTTTTCGATGCAGAGTATTGAAAAACTGCATATTCAAAAGGTTTTAAATTATACTAAAGGAAATAAAGCGGAAACGGCAAGATTATTAGAAATTGGAATTGCGACGTTGTATCGAAAGATTGAGGAATATAATTTATAATCTAGATCCTGCAAGGTTTTCAAAACCTTGTAGGTTTAAATTTTAAAGTATTAGATTAACCTAGAATACCTTACAAGATTTTGAAAACCTTGCAGGAAACGAATAAAAATAAACTTATCGTTTTAATAAAAGCTTATCATTTTGATAGGCTTTTTTTATACCTAGATTTTTGGTACAAAGTAATATTCTCTTATTCTACAGCACTTTACACATTACTTGACTTTTTCGGAACATCTTTTGGCATAAGGAGAAAGAACATTAAAATTTCATCCAAATGAAAAATCAAGTTAATTCTATTTACAAACAAGCAGAACGCTTTGCTGAGATAACTAAAAAAAATATTATCAGCGGTAATATCGTTCGGGCAAAAAAGTGCCTGGCACTTGCTGAACGGTTATTTGTAACAGGAAGCATCGAAACTAAAAATGCGATTTCAAACGTGTACATTTTTTCCGTTTCGTCTTTTATGGAAATGCGCCACTGCAATATTTCGCATCTTTTTCCACAAACGCTTAAAGCAGAATATATCAGACAAGTTAATACTTCTGGAGTCTAATGATGAAAAATGTAATCTGTAAAATGTCAAATGTCTTTCCGTTTACTTTTCACATTACTCAGATTACATCATCTAACAAATAACATTTTACATCTCACAATAAAAACAATTTTATGATCACTTTTCTTTTACTTGCATTGGCCGTTTTGCTCTTTGCCATTTGTTTCCTCTCCGTTGAATTCTTTGAAAAAATCTAAATCATGACTGCACTCTTCATCGTTTCAATTGCCGTTTTCGTGTATTTGGTTTATGTATTAATTAAACCTGAAAAATTTTAAATCATGTAAAAAGTTAAAAGTGAAATGTTAGAGGTCTTCATTTTACAAATCACATTTCACTTTTTACAGCTTCACATCTCACTTTTTACAATCAACAACTCACAATATTATGAATACAGAATTACTAGGTGTCATAGGTATTTTTCTCCTCACTATTATTTTAGCGATTCCCTTCGGAAAATATATTGCTAAAGTATTTTTAGGAAATAAAACACTTCTTGACCCGATTTTCAATCCGCTTGAAAAATTTATTTTTAAAATAAGCGGTATCAATCCAGCCGAAGAAATGAACTGGAAACAGCATTTAAAAGCACTTTTAAGTATTAATATGCTTTGGTTTTTTCTTTGCTTTTTTGTCTTGATGTTACAGGGTTCATTATTCTTAAATCCGGATAATAATCCTAATATGTCGCCCGATTTGGCTTTTAATACCGCCATTTCGTTTTTAGTGAACTGTAATCTCCAGCATTATTCAGGCGAAAGTGGCGTTTCGTACCTATCGCAAATGGTGCTGATGTTTTTGCAATTTGTTTCTGCTGGTGTCGGAATTGCCGCTGCTGTAATGGTTTTTACCGCTATGCGCGAAAGAACAACTGACAAACTAGGGAATTTTTACAACTATTTTGTAAAAAGCTCTACTCGTATTTTATTACCGCTTTCTGCAATCGTGGCAATCGCTTTGGTTTTTAGCGGAACGCCTATGACTTTTGAAGGAAAAGATGCGATTACCACTTTACAAGGCGATCATGTAGAAGTTTCCCGCGGACCTGCAGCTGCTTTCGTTGCTATCAAACATATTGGTACTAACGGCGGTGGATTCTTCGGAGCCAACTCTGCCCATCCTTTAGAAAATCCAACTTATTTTACAAATGCGGTTGAACTTTGGGCACAGCTTATTGTACCATTTGCAATGATTTTTGCACTTGGATTTTTCCTAAACAAAAGAAAATTTTCTTATATCATTTTTGGTGTAATGACCGTTGGATTTTTACTCTTGGTAATTCCAACAATTTCATCAGAACTTAACGGAAATCCAGCCATCACAAAAATGGGAATTGCACAGACAACCGGAGCAATGGAAGGAAAAGAAGTCCGTTTTGGTCCGGCAATTTCAGGTTTCTGGAGTATTGCTACAACGATAATTTCTACTGGTTCTGTAAACAGTATGCACGATAGCGCGATACCAATTTCGGGAGCGATGCAATTATTGGCGATGATGGTCAATGCTTTTTATGGCGGATGCGGTGTTGGTTACCTCAACTTTTACATTTTCATTATTCTGGCTGTATTTATTTCGGGTTTAATGGTTGGGCGAACTCCTGAATTTCTCGGAAAGAAAATTGAAGCCCGGGAAGTAAAAATTGCTGCTTTTATTGCCATTCTTCATCCTTTGTTAATTTTAGCCGGAACAGCTTTGGCTTCTTATTTTGCTGCGAATGATACTGCAATGGGTTACTGGTTCAGCGGAAATGCAATGGGCTGGCTGAACAATCCCGGCAATCATGGTTTCTCTGAAATGTTATACGAATATACTTCAAGCGCTGCTAACAACGGTTCTGGTTTTGAAGGTTTAGGAGATAATAATCCGTTTTGGAATATCTCTACAGGAATTATTTTACTGTTAAGCCGTTTCATTCCAATCATCGGACCTTTGGCAATCGCTGGTTTATTAGCAAACAAAAAATACATTCCGGAAAGCGCAGGAACTTTAAAAACAGATACAACAATTTTCGGAATCATGATTTTTGCTGTGATTGCTATTATTGCTGCTTTATCTTTCTTTCCAGCTTTGGCTCTTGGACCTTTAGCAGAATATTTTACACTGAAATAATGTTCTTTAATTAGATAAACATAGCCCAAGGTTTCAACCTTGGGGACAAAGATTGCGATATACGTTGCGACCCAACGGTTGAAACAGTGGGCTATGTTCTATAATTGGTGCGTTTGTTTCGCATAACATTTAACAAATAACATTTAACTTTTTACAAGAAAATGACAACTAATAAATCCACATCATTATTTGAAAGCCAGCAGGTAAAAGAAGCTTTACTGCAGTCTTTTGTGAAGCTGAATCCAAAAATGATGATTAAAAATCCGGTAATGTTTACCGTAGAAATCGGGACTGCGATTATGTTTGCGGTTTGTGTTTCCATCTTGATGGGCGCAAACGATCAGGGCAGTTTTATTTACAATTTAATTGTTTTCTTAATCTTACTCGCCACACTTTTGTTTGCCAATTTCGCGGAAGCTATTGCCGAAGCCAGAGGAAAAGCACAAGCCGACAGTTTACGAAAAACCCGTGAAGAAACTCCTGCAAAATTGGTGAAAAGTGAAAAGTCAAATGTGGCAGGTCAGCCAGATACATTTCACATTTTACAAATTTCATCCTCACAATTAAAAAAGAACGATATTTTTATTTGCGAAGCGGGCGATTTAATTGCTGCCGATGGTGAAATTATTGAAGGTCTGGCAACAATTGACGAAAGCGCCATTACCGGAGAAAGTGCGCCAGTGATTCGTGAAGCGGGCGGAGACAAATCGTCTGTAACAGGAGGAACAAAAGTTTTATCTGATAAAATCAAAGTAAAAGTAACCTCTGAACCTGGCGAAAGCTTTTTGGATAAAATGATTGCTTTGGTTGAAGGTGCAAGCCGTCAGAAAACGCCAAACGAAATTGCATTGACTATTCTGTTAGCGGCTTTTACGTTAATATTTATTATTGTCTGCGTGACATTGAAACCGTTTGCTGATTATGCAAATGCACCCATTACAATTGCTGCTTTTATCTCCCTTTTCGTTTGTTTGATTCCGACTACAATCGGCGGATTACTTTCTGCGATTGGGATTGCGGGAATGGACAGAGCTTTACATGCCAACGTAATTACCAAATCAGGAAAAGCGGTTGAAACTGCGGGAGATATTGATGTTTTACTTTTGGATAAAACCGGAACGATCACTATTGGAAATAGAAAAGCAACGAATTTTTATCCAACAAAAGGAATCTCTTTTGATGATTTCGTAAAATCTGCTGTTTTGAGTTCACTTGCTGATGATACGCCAGAAGGGAAAAGTATTTTGGAACTTAGTAAGATGTTAGATGTAAATAGTAAAATGGAATCCGACATTTCACGTCTCACAGACAACATTTCACAAACCATAAAATTTACTGCTGAAACCAGAACTTCGGGTGTGATTTTAAAAGACGGAACCAACATCCGAAAAGGTGCGCAAGACGCCGCTAAAAAAATCGCAGAACAAGCAGGAAATACTTTTCCTGAAGATACTTTGCAACAGGTAATCACGATTTCTTCTAACGGAGGAACACCTTTAGTTGTTATTAAAAATAACGAAATTCAAGGCGTTATCGAATTGCAGGATATCATTAAAGCCGGAATGAAGGAACGTTTTGAGCGCTTACGCCGAATGGGAATCAAAACGGTTATGGTTACGGGAGATAATCCCTTAACTGCCAAATTTATTGCCAAAGCAGCAGGAGTTGATGATTTTATTGCCGAAGCAAAACCGGAGGATAAAATGAACTACATCAGAAAAGAACAAGCCGAAGGACGTCTCGTTGCCATGATGGGAGATGGAACAAACGACGCTCCTGCCCTAGCTCAAGCCAACGTAGGTGTTGCCATGAACAGCGGAACACAAGCCGCGAAAGAAGCCGGAAATATGGTTGATTTGGATAACGATCCAACCAAACTTATTGAAATTGTAGAAATCGGAAAACAGCTTTTAATGACCCGCGGAACGTTAACTACTTTTTCAATCGCGAATGACGTTGCTAAGTATTTTGCGATTGTTCCGGCACTTTTTATTACTGCGATTCCGGCATTACAAGGTTTAAACATTATGCATTTGCACAGTCCGGAAAGTGCCATTTTATCGGCTGTGATTTTTAACGCGATTATCATTCCGATTTTGATTCCGCTAGCATTGAAAGGTGTCGAATACCGTCCTATTGGAGCGAGTGCGATCTTAAAACGTAATCTTTTGATTTATGGCCTTGGTGGTTTGATAGTTCCTTTTATTGGAATAAAAGTCATTGATCTACTCGTAACACTTTTTATTTAGTGAAATGTGATTTGTAAAATGTAAAATCAAAAACACAGATAACAATTTACAAATCACTTTTTACATCTAACATTTTACACAAAAACATGAAAACAATATTTTCAATCCTAAAACTTACTGCGGTTACTTTAGTCTTATTAGCAGTTATTTATCCTCTTGCGATTTACGGAATCGCACAATTAGCTCCTAATCAAGGAAAAGGAGAAACTATTTCGGTTAACGGAAGAGTGGTTGGTTATCAAAAAATCGGACAAAAGTTCGATAAATCAAATTATTTCTGGGGAAGACCTTCGGCTGTAGATTACAATGCAGCGGGAAGTGCCGGAAGTAATAAAGGTCCGAGCAACGCTGAGTATTTAGCTTTGGTTCAAAAAAGAATTGATACTTTTTTAGTGGTTCATCCTTATTTGAAAAAATCTGAGATTCCGGCCGATATGGTTACCGCTTCAGGAAGTGGTTTAGATCCGAATATTTCTCCGCAAGGCGCTTTGGTTCAGGTTAAACGTGTCGCTAAAGAAAGAAATTTAGCTGAAGCTAAAGTAAAAGCTTTGGTAGAATCTAAAATTAATACGGCTGTTGTTGGTCCTGAAACTGTGAATGTTTTGGAATTGAATGTGGCTTTGTATAAGCTTCGCTAAAAGATGCTAAGGTTCTAAGTTTTTTCTCCTGCAAGGTTTTCGAAACCTTGTAGGTATGACTTTGACACACCGTTTGGCATCCCAAGGAACGAGGGATCTCCGCAAGAAGCTCCATATCGTGAATTGCCAATTTTTGTCGAGTTACTTGCGGAGATCCTTCCTTCGTCAGGATGACATAAAATGAGAATAAAAATAATATCTACAAAACACCTTTTTACCCCAAATGCCTTAGCCCCGATAGTAGTGAAAATCCTTTTTCTGGCTCCTTTAGCCAGGAAAAGATTGAAACGTATAGCGGGATTAGCTCCTAAAAAATCTACTTATAAATTAATTACCCTTTTTGGGTTTGAATACCACAATTAACAATGAAAAAAATACTACTTACTGCTTTAATCGCTTTTGGTTTTGGCAATTTACACGCACAGTCAGCATCTAAAAGTACGTTTAATTTTTCTGGATATGTTGATGTTTATTACAGTTATGATTTTGCAAAACCTGAAGATCATACCCGGCCGGGATTTTTTTACAGTTATAATAAAAGTAATGAAGTGAACCTAAATATGGGAATGGCAAAAGTGAATTATTCTACAGTCAATATCCGAGGAAATTTTGCTTTGATGGCGGGAACTTATGCACAATATAATATGTCGGCCGAACAACATTTATTGCAAAATATTTATGAAGCGAATGTTGGTGTGAAAATTTCTTCGAAACATAATTTATGGATTGACGCTGGAATTATGCCTTCGCATATTGGTTTTGAAAGCGCGATTGGAAAAGATTGTGCGACGCTTACGCGAAGTATTCTTGCCGAAAATTCTCCTTATTATGAAACGGGCATAAAAATTGGCTACACTTCTGAATCTGGAAAATGGTATTTGGCGGGAATGTATTTGAATGGCTGGCAGAGAATCGAAAAAGTAGAAGGAAACCAGACTCCGGCTTTTGGAACTCAGGTTACTTTTAAGCCTTCGGACAAAGTGACGTTGAACTGGAGCACTTATGTTGGGAATGAGCAACCAGATATTGAAAAAAAATGGCGCTATTTTAATGATTTCTATGGGCAATTTAAGTTAACCGAAAAAACAAATATTACAGCTGGTTTTGATGTTGGTTCTCAGCAATCGGCTAAAAATAGTAACAAATATGATACATGGTTTTCGCCTGTTTTGATTCTGCAATACAAACCAACAGATAAAATTCAGTTGGCCGCGCGAGGTGAATATTACAGTGATGAAAAAGGTGTAATTATCGCAACAGAAACCTCAAACGGATTTAAAACCTACGGATTTTCAGCTAACTTTGATTACTTAGTTTCTGATAATGTGATATTTAGAATCGAAGCCAGAAGTCTTTCGAGCAAAGATGAAATTTTTACCAAAAATAATCTGCCAACAGATACGAACACTTTTGTAACTACATCATTGGCAATTAGTTTCTAATTATGTGAAATGGTTTCTGTAAAATGTAACATTCAATCATTTTACATTTTACAGAAAACTTCTTACTCTCAAAAACATGGAAAACGAAAATAACGCACAGCACTTTCTGGATTTGATTCAGAAATCCCGAAAAGGAAAATTTAAAATCTACATTGGAATGAGCGCTGGTGTGGGCAAGACTTTCCGCATGCTTCAGGAAGCACATTCGTTATTACGAAACGGAATCGATGTGAAAATTGGTTATATCGAAACGCACATGCGAAAGGAAACGCATGAGTTATTGTTTGGTCTTCCGATTATTCCGAGGCGGACTATTTTTTATAAAGGGAAGGAACTCCAGGAACTCGATGTTCAGGCAATTATAAATTTACGTCCCGAAGTGGTTATTGTAGATGAATTGGCGCACACAAATGTAGAAGGAAGCAAAAACGAAAAACGCTGGCAGGATGTTTTGGAGATTCTCGAAGCAGGAATTAACGTGATTTCGGCTGTGAATATTCAGCATATTGAGAGTTTAAATGAGGATGTAAAACGGATTACCGGAATTGATGTTCAGGAAAGAATTCCGGATAATGTTCTTAGAATTGCAGATGAAGTGGTGAATATAGATTTGACTTCGGAAGATTTGATTGCGCGTTTAAAGGAAGGTAAAATTTATACTCCGGATAAAATTCAGACGGCGCTGTCCAATTTCTTTAAATCGGAGCAAATTCTACAATTGCGGGAATTGGCGTTGAAAGAAGTAGCGAGTCAGGTTGTTCGGAAAGTTGAAAATGAAGTACCTCAGCTTCATGCTTTACGCCATGAAAAACTTTTAGCATGCATAAGCAGTAATGATAAAACGGCTAAAATTGTGATTCGAAAAGCAGCCCGACTGGCCAGTTATTACAACGGAAGCTGGTATGTTTTGTATGTCGAAACGCCAGAGGAAACCCCTACACGAATTGCACTGGATAAACAAAGACATTTAATTAATAACTTTAAACTCGCCGTACAATTGGGAGCGGAAGTGATAAAGCTGGAGAATGAAAATATTTCCAATGCAATTCTGAAAACTGTAGAAGAAAAAAAAATTACAACTGTCTGCATCGGAAAACCGCATTTGAATTTATTTAAAGTAATTTTGTCTACAACAATTTTCAGGCGTCTGCTTAATAAATTGTCTTTATCAAACGTTGATCTTGTTATACTGTCGTGAAAGTTTTTAACCATATAAGTTATAGAAGTTCATTTAATTAGGGACGTTGAAGTTTAACCGCAAAGGAGCTAAGGTTTCGCAAAGCACGCAAAGGTTGATTAAAACTTTGCGCCCTTGCGACTTTGCGAGCAAAAAAACCTAGCGAACTTCGCAGTTAAAAAAACTTCTAATATTTCCTTACATAACTATATGGTTCAAAAAAAATTAAATGTTTTTATGAAATGAGAATTAAAACCAAATTAAATCTGGGTGTCGGATTGTTATTTTTGATGATTATTATCCTTTCGCTGGTTAGCGCTTATTCTGTTTTTTTGATTAAGCAGGATACCGAGAATATTCTCAAATCCAATTACAATACGCTGGAATATTCCCGAAATATGATTTCTGCTTTGGATGAAATTAAATTAGGTTCGAAACAGACAATTCATAATTTTGAAGAAAATCTCGAAAAACAAAGACGAAATATTACGGAGCCTGGCGAAAAACAAGCGACCGAAAAACTAAAAGAGAACTTTACTGTTTTAGCTAAAAATAATGCCGATGAAATTGTAAAAGCACATATTCGTCAGGATATTTTTGCGATCATGAAACTAAATCTGGATGCCATTAAACAGAAAAGTGACATTGCAAAAAAAACGGCCGAAACATCCAATTTCTCCATTGCAATTGTAGGCACTTTATGCTTTTTGATTGCTTTTAATTTATTGGTTAATCTTCCAAATAATATTGCGAATCCGATTAAAGAATTAACTTTTAGTATTAAGGAAATTGCGAATAAAAATTATTCAGAGCGTGTTCATTTTACCAGTCACAGCGAATTTGGGGATCTTGCCAAATCGTTTAATACCATGGCGCAAAAACTGGAAGAATATCATGACAGCAATGTGTATAAACTTCTTTTTGAGAAAAAACGACTGGAAACGCTTATCAATAATATGAACGATCCAATTATTGGTTTGGATAACGAAGGAATTGTTTTGTTTGCGAATGATGAAGCGTTGAAAATTATTGGTTTGAAATCAGAAGATATAATTGGGAAATCAGCTTCTGAATTGGCAATTTCGAATGATTTGATTCGTTCTTTAATTGTAAAAGAAAGCGAAACTCCAAAGAAACAACCTCTCAAAATTTTTGCTCACGGAAAAGAAAGTTATTTCGAAAAAGAAATTCATAATATCACGATAACACCAACTGGCGAAGAAAAAGAAATGAACATTGGAGATGTAATTATTCTGCGAAATATTACGCTTTTTAAAGAACTGGATTTTGCCAAAACGAATTTTATTGCCACCGTTTCACACGAATTAAAAACGCCAATAGCCTCTATAAAATTGAGTCTGCAATTGCTTGAAAATGCTAAAACGGGCGATATGAACGATGACCAGAAACAATTGGTCGAAAGTATTAAAGATGATAGTCAGCGTTTGTTGAAAATCACAGGCGAATTACTGAATTTATCACAATTGGAAACTGGAAATATTCAGCTGAATATTGAGAAAAGTAATCCGCATGCAATTGTGAATTATGCCGTAGAAGCCGTAAAAATTCAGGCCGATCAAAAACAGATTCAATTAATTATTGATGCTGATGAAAACCTAAAAGACGTTAAAGCCGACAGCGAAAAAACGGGCTGGGTTTTAATTAATTATTTGTCGAATGCAATTCGGTATTCATCTGAAAAAAGTACGATTCTCATTAAATTAAAAGAAGAAAACAATCAAATGGTTTTTCAGGTAATTGATACCGGACTCGGAATTGACACTAGATACAAAGACAAAGTTTTTGATAAATATTTTCAGATTCCGGGGAGCCCAAAATCCGGAACTGGATTGGGTCTGGCGATTAGCAAAGAATTTATTGAAGCGCAGAATGGAAGTGTTGGTGTTGAGAGTAATTTGGGATTAGGGAGTACGTTTTGGTTTTCACTAAAAATTTAATTTTTTTTAAAGCATAAAAAACGCCTTACTTTTATTCGTAAGGCGTTTTTTATGCTTTATTCTTCTTTTGGTTTTGTCAAATAATAAACCGGAATACCAATTAACATAATTAAGATTCCCCAACCGCAGGTTGAAAACTTTGTAATCAGTAAAGAAACACTTATTGCTGATGCTAAAACAATGTAAAGCAATGGTAAAAACGGATATCCAAATGCTTTGTATGGTCTGTCAGCATCCGGCATTTTTTTGCGTAATATAAAAATACCGTAGATTGTCAGGATGTAAAAAATCAAAACAATAATAATTACAAAGTCAAGTAATTCATTGTATTTTCCGGTAAGGCATAAAGCAGATGCCCAAATGCACTGTGCCCACAAAGCCCATGCAGGGACGCTAAATTTATTTAAAACAGTTGCTTTCTTAAAAAACAAACCGTCATTTGCCATCGTATAATACACTCTCGCACCAGCCATGATTAATCCGTTATTGCAGGCAAAAGTCGAAATCATAATCATAACAGCAATAATTATCGCTCCACTGTCTCCAAAGATATATTGGGAAGCAACAACTGCCACACGGTCTGATTTAGCAGTTGCAATTTCATTCATAGGAATTACTGCCAGATACATCAGGTTAGTCAAAACATAAATTACAGTTACAATAAAAGTCCCAAAAAATAAACTTAGACCTACATTACGTTTTGGGTTTTTAATTTCACCGGCAATAAAAGTTACTCCAACCCAGGCATCACTTGAAAACAAAGAGCCAACCATTGCTGCTGATATACCAGCAATTAATGCGCTTCCGCTAATTGGCAGCCATCCTTCATCTTTAACATATTTTGATGTTTCCCAGGTATTTGCCCAATTGGCATCCCAAACTGTAGATTTCGCCGCAAGTGTTAATCCAAAGACGATTAAACCAAGCAGCGATAGTATTTTGATAATCGTTAAAACGGTCTGAAGAATCTTTCCGTTTTTCACACCGCGGCTATTAATAAAAGTTAATAACACAATGGTAACAATCGATACAATTTGTGCTGCATTCAGCTTAAAATCCCCCAATTCATATAATATATTCTCATCGCTCAGGGGTTCATAAAGATAGGCTGCAAATTTAGAGAAAGCTACACCTACAGCAGCAATAGTTCCCGTTTGGATAACCGCAAAAAAGCTCCACCCATACAAAAAGGCAATCAGTTTATTGTATGCTTCTTTCAGATACACATATTGTCCTCCCGCATTTGGGAACATCGAACTCAGCTCACCATAACTTACAGCGGCAATAATGGTAATTAATCCTGAAATAAGCCAAATCAGCGTCAGCCAGCCGGCAGAACCAACTTGTCTGGCAATATCGGCACTTACAATAAATATCCCGGAACCAATCATAGATCCTACCACAAGCATAGTTCCGTCTAGTAATCCGAGTTCTCTTTTAAAATTTTCCTGGTTCTTTTCCTGCATTTTTTTGGTTTTTGGTTGGTTAAAGATATACTTTTTTTAGAAACCTTTTTAATAGGACAGTTAGATTGTTAAGGTAAAAAAACAAAGACCAGTTTACATTTTAAACTCACAAGAGAATAACGGAATTAAACAAGAGCAATTCCCTTATATTATTTTAACTAATGACAATTTAAGGCTTAAATTTTGACTAAAACCAGTTTTGTGAAGGGTAAAAAAGTTTGACGTGGCTTATTGTAATTATAAAAAATTAAACTTATTCCAAAACACGGTTTACCTGCGAAAAAGTTCTTTCGTAATAAGGCTCTTTGGTTGAAGAAATAATAACCCCTCCATGAGTTGAGGAATGAACGAATTTAATTTCTTCATCAACAACTTCTACAACCATTCCAACATGATTGATTCGGCTTCTACCGTTGGTCTTAAAGAAAATTAAATCTCCTTTTTGGGCTTCTTCGGGATTGACTTTTGTACCAATTCTGGATTGTTCTATAGAGCTTCTCGGCAGCTTTATATCAAAATTACCAAAAGTACAATACATTAGTCCTGAGCAATCAAAACCTGCTTTTGTTGTCCCGCCTGAGCGATAACGGGTACCAATGTTTTCAGTAGCATTTATAATCAGCTGATCAACTAACTCTGGGTAATTACTAACTTTTATTACTGTAGAGGAATCCTTCTTAACAGATGTATCATTTGTTGCAACAACTGAAGAATTTACAGTGCTCGTTGTTTCCTGACTAGCCTTTGAAGCCTGCAGGTTATTTGCTTTTTCTTTGGAAGCAAGAATTTTTAGCTTATAGCCAATAGGTAGTTTATTCTTGATTTCAGGGTTTTGCTTTTCTAATTCAGCTACGGTAATTCCGAATTCTCTCGCGATTGCGTATTTTGTTTCTTTTGGCATAACTTCCCTTGAAACTTCAACCAACTCTGATGGAGCATTTTCAATCGGCTGCTGCACTACTGAATTCCCGTTGGAAGGAATGACAATCTGTTTTCCAATTTTAAGTCCTTCTGTTTCTAATGAAGGATTGGCTTTTTTCAGATCTTCAACTGAAACTTTATATTTTTTTGATATTCCCCAAAGTGTTTCTTTTGCCAAAACCTCATGAGTACCGGGAGTTGTCTGAGCAACGTCTTGATTGGATTTTATTTCCTGAGATGCATTAGAATTGGGAATTAATAAAACCGAATTTAATTTTAAAATTTTCGGCGCATCCGGATTGGCGTTTGCGATATCTTTTGGCTTAACACCGTATTTTTTAGCAATATTGTAAAGGTTATCACCTTTTGAAATGGTATGCCTGATGTAATTATCCTGAGAAAAAGCACTTACTGAAAAAAGCAAAAATATAAAGACAAATCTGAAAATCATTATTTGGGGAATTTTAATTTTCTATACTACTATCCCTTCTTAATTTTAACTCAAAAAAGAAGTTTTATTACCAAAAATGCGAATTTAACTTTTTTAAGTAAAAAATACACCTTTTTTAACAACAAATTTATTTCAAATTAGAAACCTGAAAACGTTTTTGAAGCTAACTCAAAGTTTTTGTGTGAGTTATCCTTTTTAGTAAAATCATAAAATTTAAAATAAAAATTGTAGTGAAAATGGGACTTTTAGCCCGGATGGAAGTGGCATCCTTTTTTCCCGATAGTTATCGGGAAAAAAGATAAAACGTACAGCCGGAATAGCTACAAATAAAAAACGCCCTGTTTTCACAGAGCGTTCTTAACTAGTATTAAAATTTAAGATTAAGCTTTTCCGGCAGCAATTAAGTTTAATGCAGAACCCGCAACGAACCACCCAATCTGACCTTCATTGTACGTATGATTTGCCAAAATTATATCTTTTGAACCATCAGCATGAACAAATTCTAATGTTAATGGTTTTCCTGGAGCAAATTCCGTTAAATCAGTAAAATTAATGGTGTCATTTTCCTGAATTTTATCATAATCAGCTTCGTTAGCGAAAGTCAATCCTAAAAGACCTTGTTTTTTAAGGTTTGTTTCGTGGATACGGGCAAAAGATTTTACTAATACCGCTTTAACTCCTAAGAAACGTGGTTCCATAGCAGCGTGTTCACGAGAGGAACCTTCTCCATAATTGTGATCTCCCACAACGATCGACGGAACTCCTGCCGCTTTGTAGGCACGTGCTACTGCAGGAACAGCATCATATTGTCCTGTCAATTGATTTTTTACCGAGTTAGTTTTTTGGTTGAATGCATTTACGGCACCAATCAGCATATTATTCGAAATATTATCTAAGTGCCCACGGAAACGCAACCAAGGTCCCGCCATAGAAATGTGGTCTGTTGTACATTTTCCGAAAGCTTTGATTAGCAATTTAGCTCCAGTAATATTTTTGCCATCCCAGGCATCAAAAGGCGCTAATAACTGCAAACGCTCTGAAGTAGGACTAACCACAACCTGAACACCTGAACCATCCTCTGCAGGAGCCTGAAATCCAGGATCTTCAGCATAGAAACCTTTTTCCGGCAATTCGTCTCCAGTTGGTTCATCAAGCATTACTTCTTCACCTTCTTCGTTTATTAATTTATCTGTTAATGGATTGAAACCTAAATCACCTGCGATTGCTAAAGCCGTTACCAATTCAGGAGAACCTACGAAAGCCAAAGTATTAGGATTACCGTCTGCACGTTTTGAGAAGTTACGGTTGAAAGAATGAACGATTGTATTTCTTTCTTCTTTCTCTGCTCCTTCCCTGTCCCACATACCGATACATGGTCCACAAGCGTTGGCAAAAACTGTTGCTCCAATTTTATGGAATGTATCTATAAACCCATCTCTTTCGATTGTAGAACGAACGACTTCAGACCCCGGAGTGATTGTAAATTCTGCTTTTGTTTTTAAGTTTTTCTCTGCAACCTGCCTGGCTAAAGAAGCTGCACGGGAAATATCTTCGTAGGATGAGTTGGTACACGAACCAATTAAACCAACCTGTATTTGCAATGGCCAGTTATTTTTGATGGCCTCTTCTTTCATCTTAGAAATTGGAGTAGCTAAATCCGGAGTAAAAGGACCATTTAAGTGTGGCTCTAACTCAGATAAGTTAATTTCGATAACCTGATCAAAATATTTTTCAGGATCAGCGTAAACTTCCGGATCACCTGTTAAGTAAGAAGCTATTTTATCAGCAGCATCTGCTACATCAGCTCTGTTTGTGGAACGCAGATAACGGCTCATAGAATCATCGTAACCAAAAGTTGAAGTTGTAGCTCCAATTTCAGCTCCCATGTTACAAATGGTACCTTTACCAGTGCAAGACATAGCTGTTGCTCCTTCTCCAAAATATTCAACGATAGCACCTGTTCCTCCTTTTACAGTAAGAATACCGGCAACTTTAAGAATAACATCTTTTGGAGCTGTCCAGCCTGATAACTTACCGGTTAGTTTAACTCCAATTAATTTAGGAAATTTCAATTCCCACGCCATTCCAGACATAACATCTACAGCATCAGCACCGCCGACACCAATCGCTACCATTCCTAAACCTCCTGCATTTACAGTATGAGAATCGGTACCAATCATCATTCCGCCCGGGAAAGCATAATTTTCAAGTACAACCTGGTGAATAATTCCGGCTCCCGGTTTCCAGAAACCAATTCCGTATTTATTAGAAACTGACGACAAGAAATCGAAAACTTCATTACTTTGTGTTTTTGCTCTGGCCAAATCGGTTGCAGCATCTACTTTTGCCTGAATCAGGTGATCACAGTGGACCGTTGTAGGAACTGCAACTTTTGATTTACCGGCATGCATAAACTGCAATAACGCCATTTGTGCCGTTGCATCCTGACAGGCTACGCGATCCGGTGCGAAGTCAACATAATCAACTCCTCTTCCAAACGCTTTGGTTGGATTTCCATCCCAAAGGTGATTGTACAAAATTTTCTCTGTTAAAGTAAGTGGACGACCAACAATCTGGCGTGCTGCATCAACACGGGCAGGCATGTTGTCATACACTTTTTTAATCATTTCAATATCAAAAGCCATAGTTATATATTAATTATGTTAGTGTAAATCAGCTTAAATTTAAGGATTTTATTATGGTTTATGCTAAAATAATTGTTAATACTATTATTTAAAACTATTCTATTTTTCTTAAAAGGGAGTAAATTGAAAATCAATCTAATATAATTATTTAGCTTTTACAATAACCTATTGTAATTGCTACCTCCAACTTTAAAAATTTGATTTAGCAAACCATCCAACGGTAATCCAGCAGTGATAAGAAACGTTTAACTCGCAGTGAAGAACGAATTAATGTTAGAAGCGAATAACCCGTAGCCAAAATATAAATAAAAAAGAGACAACCTATTACTTACTAAGTTGCCTCTTTTTAGAAATTATGAAATTGCTACTATTATAATTTAGTAGAGATTGGTTTGAATTTTGTTAAGTTGATACCTTCAACCGCAGCTTTATACTCTCCGATAGATGGCATTCTTCCTAAAATTGCAGAAAGCACAACTACTGGTGTTGATGCTAATAAAGACTCTCCTTTTTTACCCTCTCTATCCTCTACTACACGTCCCTGGAACAAACGAGTTGAAGTAGCTAATACAGTATCTCCTTTTTCAGCTTTTTCCTGGTTACCCATACATAAGTTACAACCAGGACGCTCTAAATACATAATATTTTCGTATTCTGTACGTGCTGTAGATTTTGGTAAGGCATCTGAGAATTCGAAACCTGAATATTTTTGTAACATTTCCCAATCACCTTCAGCTTTTAATTCGTCGATGATGTTATACGTAGGAGCTGCAACTACTAAAGGTGCGTTGAATTTAACTTCCCCATTTTGTTTTTCAACATTGCGTAACATTTGAGAAACAATTTTCAAATCGTCTTTATGGACCATGCAAGAACCTACAAAACCTAAATCTACTTTTTTATCTGTTCCATAGAAAGATAATTCGCGAATGGTATCGTGTGTATAACGTTTAGAAACATCAACATTGTTAACATCTGGGTCAGCAATCATTGGTTCCTCGATTAAATCTAAATCGATAACAACTTCAGCATAGTATTTTGCATTATCGTCTGGAGTTAAAGCCGGTTTAGCACCTGTTTTAATTTCCTCGATACGTTTGTTTGCTTTATCAATTAAACCTTGTAAAACCTTGTTTTTGTTGTCCATACCTTTATCAATCATGATTTGGATACGAGACTTAGCAATTTCTAACGATTGAATTAATGTTTCGTCCTGAGAAATACAGATAGAAGCTTTCGCTTTCATTTCTGCTGTCCAGTCTGTAAATGTAAACGCCTGGTCAGCTAATAAAGTTCCGATATGAACCTCAATAATACGACCTTGGAAAACGTTCTCACCATCAAATTGCTTCAACATTTGAGATTGCGTCGCATGAACTACATCACGGAAATCCATGTGTTGTTTCATCTCACCTTTAAAAGTAACTTTTACAGATTCCGGGATTGGCATAGAAGCTTCACCTGTTGCTAAAGCTAAAGCTACAGTTCCTGAATCAGCACCGAAAGCAACCCCTTTAGACATACGTGTATGTGAATCTCCACCGATGATAATTGCCCACTCATCAATTGTAATATCATTTAACACTTTATGAATAACGTCTGTCATTGAATGATATTCCCCTTTAGGGTCTCTCGCTGTAATAACACCGAAATCGTTCATGAACTTCATTAACTTAGGAATATTAGCTTGCGCTTTTTTGTCCCAAACTGAAGCTGTGTGACATCCTGATTGGTAAGCACCATCAACAACTGGAGAAATAACTGTAGCCGCCATAGACTCTAATTCCTGAGCAGTCATTAAACCTGTAGTATCCTGAGAACCTACGATGTTAACTCTCACACGTACGTCTGATCCTGCATGTAATGTTTTACCTGGAGTTACACCAACTGCATTTTTGTTGAAGATTTTTTCAACAGCAGTTAATCCCTGACCTTCTATAGAAACTTCTTTAGCTGGTGCAAATACTGTTGGAGCAGTAACTCCTAAAGCTTGCGCAGCAAATGTTTGGATTTTTTTACCAAAAACGATTGCATAAGATCCACCCGCTTTGATAAATTCTATTTTTTGAGGAGTGAAAGACTTAGAAATATCTTTTAATTCTTTCTCACCGTTGTATAATTTTTTAGTTTTTGTATTGATTGTCAATACAGTTCCTGTAGCTACAGAATAAACTTCTTCTAAAACAGGATCACCAGCTTCGTTACGAACTACGTTTCCTTCTGCATCTGTTTTCTTTACCCAGTTTTGTAAGTCGATACCGATACCACCTGTTACGTCTACAGTAGTTAAGAAGATAGGAGAGATTCCGTTAGTACCTGCTACAATTGGAGCAATGTTCACGAAAGGAATGTATGGAGATGCTTGCTTACCAGTCCATAAAGCTACGTTGTTTACACCTGACATACGAGAAGATCCAACTCCCATTGTTCCTTTTTCAGCGATTAACATAACAGAAGCATCTGGATGCTGTGCTTGCAATGCTTTAATTTCTGCCTGAGCTTCAGGAGTAATCATACATTTTCCATGTAATTCACGGTCAGATCGAGAGTGTGCCTGGTTACCTGGAGATAATAAATCAGTAGAGATATCACCTTCTGCAGCGATGTAAGTAACCACTTTAATTTCTTCAGCAACTTCGGGTAATTTTGTAAAAAATTCAGCTTTTGCGTAGCTTTCTAAAATTTCTTTTGCAATTGTGTTACCAGCGCTGTAGGCTTCTGCTAAGCGGGCTGTATCAGCATCATATAAATAAACCTGAGTTTTTAAAACTTCAGCTGCTTGTTTAGCAATTGCAGCATCATTACCCAAAGCTAAATCAAGAAGTACTTCAATAGAAGGTCCTCCTTTCATATGTGACAATAATTCGAAGGCAAAAGCAGGTGGAATTTCTTTTACTTCAGATTCACCAAGAATGATTTCTTTTAAAAACTTAGCTTTCTCACCTGCAGCACTAGTGGTTCCAGGCAAAGTGTTGTAAATAAAAAACTTAAGAGAATCCTCTCTGTATTCATTATTTAAATCTTTTATTTGCGCAATGATTTCGCTTAGTAATTCAGCACCATCAATTGGCTTCGGATGAAGACCCTGGGCTTTTCTTTCTTCAATCTCTTGAATGTAATCCTTGTAAATATTCATAATAGAAGTCTTTATAAATAGGTATTTTTATTTTTTTTGCAAGCAAATTTAGGAATTAAAGCTGAGAATTAAAAAAAATATAATGTATGGCGCTTTTTTAAAAATTATTATTGCAAAAAAACAACTATCAATCTTAAAAACTGATAAAAAATCATTTTTAGGTTCGAAAAATAAATTATCAATAATTTAAAAACTTTTCTTTAACAAAGTAAAAATTTAATGTTATAAAGAAAGTCGGATTTTACCTCTCTTTTAAAAGAGAATACTCCTAAATAAGTATTTTATAACGTTATAGTTTTAGTATATACCACCGCAAGTAAGTAAAACTACTTATATAAAATGCGGAATTTTCATATACAAAAAAGCCAAACTGATTTGATCAGCCTGGCTAATAATCTAATTTAAATCTTATTTACATCAACTTCTTGATAATTACTTCTTCTGTAATTCCTTCTGCATCTGCTTTATAATTTTTGATAATCCTGTGACGTAAGATTCCGGTGGCCACTGCTTTCACATCTTCAATATCAGGTGAAAATTTGCCGTTAAAAGCAGCATGCGCTTTGGCAGCTAAAATTAAATTTTGAGAAGCTCTCGGACCTGCACCCCAATCCAGATAATTTCTAACAAAATCATTAGTCAGACTATTATCAGGACGTGTTTTACTAACAAGTGTCACTGCATATTCAATGACATTATCTGCTACTGGAATTCTACGGATCAAATGCTGGAAATCTATTATCTCCTGAGCTGTAAACAACGGATTTATCTTCGTTTTTACATCCGAAGTAGTTTGTTTAACAACCTGAACTTCTTCTTCAAATGTTGGATATTCTAATTTTATAGCAAACATAAAACGGTCTAACTGAGCCTCTGGAAGAGGGTATGTACCTTCCTGCTCAATTGGGTTTTGGGTCGCCAGTACAAAATAAGGCAAATCTAATTTATAGTTTTGCCCAGCAATTGTTACAGAACGTTCCTGCATTGCTTCTAATAATGCAGCCTGAGTTTTTGGAGGGGTTCTATTGATCTCATCCGCTAAAATTATGTTCGAAAAAATTGGTCCTTTGATAAACTTAAACTGTCGGTTTTCATCCAGAATTTCACTTCCTAAAATATCCGAAGGCATTAAATCAGGAGTAAACTGAATTCGTTTAAAATCCAGACCCAAAGCCTGAGAAAGCGTATTTATCATCAGGGTTTTTGCCAAACCGGGAACACCAATTAAAAGCGCATGCCCTCCTGAAAATATGCAAAGTAAAATTTGATCTACAACGGCATCCTGCCCTACAATGATTTTTGCTATCTCGGTTTTTAATTCGTTTCTTTTTTGAACTAAATTATGAATTGCTGCTACGTCAGACATTTATGAATATATTTTAAATTAAAAAGAGTTAGCTCTATGAATTCATAAAACTAACTCTTTTCTTTATTTAATAAAAATTATTTTTTCAACCAATTATTAGTAAAGGTACAATCTCTGTATTCGCCAATAATCTTAATATAGGTGTCTTTGATTTTTGTATCAAACCATTTTGCAATGGCATTGATTTGTTTTTCTTTTAATGCTAACTCTTTGATTTTAGTATAATCTTTTGCATAATCTGCTACATGCTCATCGATTCTATTTGTCACAGTAATCAATTTATATGTTTTTTTCCCTTTATCATCTGTATCCAAAATTGGCTGAGAAACTTCATCATCTTTTAAATTTGAAACCTGACTGTATAAAGCTGCATCCATTTTAGTCAGTTCAAAACGTGTATCCTGAGTATTCGGATTAACCAAAGTACCCCCATTTGCTCTTGTTTCTTTTTGATCAGAATCATTTCTGGCAGCATCTGCAAAAGAAATTTCTTTATTTACAATCTTATTTCTGATGTTTGTAATTCTTTCTTTTGCTTCTTTTAAAGCTGTTTCTGAAACTGTTGGCGAAATTAAAATATGACGCAATTCTACTTCTTGCCCTTTTATTTTATCAACCATTATAATATGGTATCCATATTGTGTTTCAAAAGGTTCTGAAATCTCGCCTTCTCCAAGGCTAAAAGCAACATCTTTAAATTCTTTCACAAAAGGAGTTTTTCTGGTCATTTTATAATAACCTCCATTAGGTGAAGACCCTGGATCCTGAGAATACAAAACTGCTTTTGTGGCAAAACTTGAACCTTCTAAAACATCTTTTCGAATAGAATTCAATCTGTCAATCACTTTTTGTTTGTCTTCTTTTGAAACTTTAGGTTCTACCACTATTTGGGCTACTTCCATTTCAGCTCCAAAAGTAGGCAATTCATCTTTTGGTATCTTTTTAAAGAAATTACGAACCTCTTCTGGCGTTATTTCAACTGCATCAACAATCTTTTTCTGCATTTCAGAAGATAGTTTTTGCTCTTTTAATATATCTGCAAAATATGTTTTAAATTCCTCAACCGAACTCTTTTTGTAAAATTCTACAATTTTATTTATATCCCCACCAGTCTGTCTCATCATGTAAGTAAGCCTTTCATCCATCATGCTTTTTACTTCGGCATCACTAACAATAATACTGTCCTGAATTGCCTGATGTGCATACAATTTATCTTCCAAAAGCTTCCCTAACATCTGACATCTGGTAATATCCTTTACCGAACCGCCCTGAGAAGTAATTTCAAGATACCCTTTATCAATATCTGAGTCTAAAACAATATAATCCCCAACCGTGGCAATAATACCATCCACCTTTTGTTTATTGATTGAAGCTTTATCAGCCGGTTTCTCAGCTACAACATCCTTAATAACTTCCTGAGCAGAAATAATCGAGCTGAAAAAAAGTAAAAAACATATTGTCAGTATTAACCTGTAATCAATAGTTTTTAGCTGTAATTTTTTTAATAACATTATTTTAAATTTAATTTGAATGTAAGGTCGGCTTTAGTTTTTTTTCTTTAAAACTGAAAATTAATTATACAAATATTTTCAAATTATAGAAATAGAAAAACTGTATCCTGTTTTCACAACTTATAACGAACAAAAATAACAATTCAATTACATAATCCAACTATCTGCTATACTATTAACAAAAAATTATACCCAATACAAATAGTTAAATACATCTCACTAATTTTCATTAATATAAATAATGAAGAAAAACGAAATTATGTATACCAAAACAGAATCGTATTTATTTTTAAATCGTAGTAATTAATAGTACTTTTGCAAACCTATTTATACAAAATATGAGCTTTTTAAAAGAAATACAACGCAGAAGAACTTTTGGAATTATCTCGCATCCTGATGCCGGTAAAACAACATTGACAGAAAAATTATTACTTTTTGGAGGTGCAATCCAAGAAGCAGGCGCCGTAAAAAATAATAAAATAAAAAAAGGAGCAACGAGTGATTTTATGGAAATCGAACGCCAGAGAGGTATTTCGGTTTCGACTTCTGTACTTGCTTTTAATTATAAAGACAAAAAAATCAACATCCTTGATACTCCCGGACACAAGGATTTTGCTGAAGATACTTTTAGAACTTTAACTGCTGTAGATAGTGTAATTGTAGTTATTGATGTTGCCAAAGGGGTCGAAGAACAAACTGAAAAATTAGTTGCAGTTTGTAGAATGCGTAACATTCCGATGATTGTTTTCATCAATAAATTAGACCGTGAAGGTAAAGATGCCTTCGATTTAATGGATGAAGTAGAACAAAAGTTAGGATTAAAAGTTACACCTTTAAGTTTCCCAATCGGAATGGGGTATGATTTTCAGGGAATTTATAATTTATGGGAAGAAAACATTAACCTTTTTAGTGGGGACAGCCGTAAAAACATTGAAGAAACAATTGCTTTTTCTGATGTTCAGAACAATCCGGAATTAGATAAGATCGTAGGACAAAAAGCAGCTGATAAACTTCGTGAAGAATTAGAATTAATTGATGAAGTATACCCCAAATTTGAACGTCAGGATTATTTAGACGGAAAAATTCAGCCTGTGTTTTTTGGCTCTGCTTTGAATAATTTTGGAGTTCGTGAGTTATTAGATTGTTTCGTTACAATTGCGCCATCACCAAGACCAAAAGATTCCGAAACTCGTTTAGTTGATCCTACAGAAGAAAAAATGTCTGGTTTTGTTTTCAAAATCCATGCTAATATGGATCCAAAACACCGTGACCGATTAGCTTTTATTAAAATTGTTTCCGGAACATTCGAAAGAAACAAACCCTATTACCATGTTCGTCAGAAGAAAAATTTAAAATTTTCCAGTCCGAATGCCTTTTTTGCAGAGAAAAAAGAAATTGTTGACATTTCATATCCGGGAGATATTGTTGGACTACATGATACAGGAAATTTCAAAATTGGTGACACTTTGACTGAAGGAGAATTAATGAGTTTCAAAGGAATCCCAAGCTTTTCCCCAGAACACTTTAGATACATCAACAATGCTGATCCAATGAAAGCAAAACAATTGGATAAAGGAATTGATCAGTTAATGGATGAAGGTGTAGCCCAGTTGTTTACATTAGAAATGAATAATCGTAAGATTATCGGTACTGTTGGCGCACTACAATATGAAGTTATCCAATACCGTTTAGAACATGAATACGGTGCAAAATGTACCTATGAAAATTTCCCTGTTCACAAAGCATGTTGGGTAAAACCGAATGATCCTAAAAGTGAAGAATTCAAAGAATTTAAAAGAATCAAACAAAAATTTCTGGCTCATGACAAATATGGCCAATTGGTATTTTTAGCCGATTCTGATTTTACAATTCAAATGACTCAAAGCAAATATCCAAATGTAAAATTATTTTTTACATCTGAGTTTGAATAAATATTTGATCGTCTTATATAATCAAAAAGCGCCAACTTTGAAAGTTGGCGCTTTTTTAATAGTATTAAATTAACTTTTTATTGGAAAAATTAATTTTCTTTATTTTATGTTACGTCAAAATTAGAATTAAAAAGCAATGTATTAAAACATATTCGTTGAAAGTAAATTAAATCAGACAAAATACACTTTTGCACAAGTCACTTTATAAAAAAAAGCTCCATTTCTGGAGCTTTTGAAATTTATGCTTGTCCTGCCGGACCAAAATTAAGCGGAATTGGCGCTTGTTCAGTTTCTTTGATTTCACCATGGGCTGCTTCAAATCGATGAATATTTTCTCCAATAGCTCTCAATAATCTTTTAGCATGCTGTGGAGTCAGTACAATTCTTGACTTTACTTTTGCTTTAGGAGTACCCGGCATAATATTTACAAAATCTAAAACAAATTCAGATGATGAGTGATTGATAATAGCAAGATTAGAATAAATCCCTTCTGCAATGGTTTCATCTAACTCAATGTTGATTTGTTCTTGTTGTTTCGGATTACTCATAATTTTAATATTTTTTCAATTTCCCTCTTCCGAAAAAGAGGGAATTGATAAGAATTAATAAATGTATTCTTCTTTATTTGCCATCATTTCATTGTAATCATCCTTAGAACCTACGATTGTATTATCGTATTCTCTCATACCAGTTCCCGCAGGAATTCTGTGACCAACAATTACATTTTCTTTTAATCCTTCTAAGTCATCTACTTTACCAGCTACTGCAGCTTCGTTAAGTACTTTCGTTGTCTCCTGGAATGAAGCCGCAGAAATAAATGATTTAGTTTGTAACGAAGCTCTTGTAATACCCTGAAGAACTGGCGTTGCAGTTGCTGTAATTACGTCTCTTGCTACTACAAGATTTCTATCATTTCGTTTCAATAATGAATTTTCATCACGCAATTCACGAGGTGTAATAATCTGACCTGGTTTCAATACAGAAGAATCTCCGGCATCTTCAACCACTTTCATACCATATAACTTATCATTTTGGACGATAAAATCTTTAGTATGAATCAATTGATCTTCTAAGAATAAAGTATCTCCCGGATCCTGAACTCTTACTTTACGCATCATCTGACGAATAACTACCTCGAAGTGCTTGTCATTAATTTTTACCCCTTGCAAACGGTAAACCTCCTGAATTTCATTTACCAAGTACTGTTGAACAGCAGCAGGTCCCTGAATTCTTAAGATATCATCCGGAGTAATAGCACCATCAGACAATGGAACACCCGCTCTTACAAAGTCATTTTCCTGAACAAGGATTTGACTTGATAATTTTACAAGATATTTTCTAACGTCTCCAAATTTAGATTCGATAACAATCTCACGGTTACCTCTTTTGATTTTTCCAAAAGAAACAACACCATCAATTTCAGAAACTACAGCTGGGTTCGAAGGATTACGAGCCTCTAACAATTCTGTAATTCTTGGTAAACCTCCTGTGATATCCCCAGATTTAGAAGAACGACGTGGAATTTTAACCAAGACTTTACCAGCCTTAATTTTCTCGCCATTCTCAACCATTAAGTGTGCACCTACTGGCAAGTTGTACGAACGAATCAATTCACCTTCTTTACCGTAAACCAATAAAGTTGGGATTAATTTTTTATTTCTGGCTTCAGAAATTACTTTCTCCTGGAAACCTGTCTGCTCATCGATTTCAACCATGAATGTTTGTCCTTGTTCTAAGTCCTCGTAAGCAATCTTACCAGTAAATTCAGAAACAATTACACCATTATATGGATCCCATTTACAGATTACAGTTCCTTTTGCAACAGTATCTCCATCATTAACAAAAATACTAGATCCGTAAGGAATGTTATGCGTATTTAAAACAATTCCTGTTTTTTCGTCAACCAATTTCAACTCAGTTGAACGTGAAACTACGATATCAACAGAGTTTCCTTCGCTGTCTTCTCCTTTTACTGTTTTTAAATCTTCAATTTCTAATCTACCGTTAAATCTTGTAACAATACTAGATTCTTCAGAAATTCCTCCAGCAACCCCTCCAACGTGGAACGTACGAAGTGTTAACTGTGTACCCGGCTCACCAATAGACTGGGCTGCAATAACTCCAACAGCTTCACCTCTTTGTGTCATTTTTCCGGTAGCTAAGTTTCTACCGTAACATTTAGCACAAATACCTTTTGTAGCTTCACAAGTTAATGGAGATCTAACCTCTACTTTTTCAACTGGAGAAGCTTCTATTGTTCTCATGATTGATTCCGTGATTTGCTCTCCAGATTTAACCATTACTTCGTTTGTAAGAGGATTAATAACGTCTTGTAATGCAACACGTCCTAAAATTCTCTCTCCTAATGATTCAACGATTTCCTCATTTTTCTTCAATGCAGATACTTCAACACCTCTTAGAGTTCCACAATCTTCGATGTTTACAATAACATCTTGAGACACGTCATGAAGCCTTCTTGTTAAGTAACCAGCATCGGCCGTTTTAAGAGCCGTATCCGCAAGACCTTTACGAGCACCGTGAGTAGAAATAAAGTACTCAAGGATTGAAAGACCTTCCTTAAAGTTAGAAAGAATCGGGTTTTCAATAATCTCACCACCACCGGCAGTAGATTTTTTAGGCTTAGCCATCAAACCACGCATACCTGTTAACTGACGAATCTGCTCCTTAGAACCCCTCGCCCCAGAATCAAGCATCATATATACAGAGTTGAAACCTTGTTGGT
This sequence comes from Flavobacterium hibisci, assembly GCF_020026925.1. Classification (GTDB taxonomy): domain Bacteria; phylum Bacteroidota; class Bacteroidia; order Flavobacteriales; family Flavobacteriaceae; genus Flavobacterium; species Flavobacterium hibisci. The sequence goes on from NZ_JAIQDW010000002.1 coordinate 104,636, forward strand.
CTTCTCTAATATTTTTCATTGCTAATTCTGTTAACTGAGCATTCGCAGAAGTCCATACGTCAATAACTTGGTTGTAACGCTCGTTATTTGTGATAAGACCCATATTATAGTTGGTTGAGATACCTTCAACTTGCTCTCTGGCATCTGCAATTAACTTCGTTTTTTGTTCTGGGATTCTAATATCACCTAAAGAGAATGATAAACCTCCTCTAAATGCGAATTTATAACCCATATCTTTCATATTATCCAAGAAAGCTGCCGTTGTAGGTACATCAGTCACACTTAAAATGTGTCCGATAATATCTCTAAGGTTTTTCTTAGTCAATACGTCGTTGATATATCCAGCTGCTTCCGGTACTACTTCGTTAAATAATACACGTCCTGCAGTTGTTTGAATGATTTTGTACACTAATTCTCCGTTTTCATTAAAATCTTTTGCACGGATTTTCACACGGGCATTCAATTCTAATCTTCCTTCGTTTAATGCAATGTTCACTTCTTCAGCAGAGTAGAAAGTTAAATCCTGACCAATAATTTTATGATCTTCTGTAGAAATACGCTCTTTGGTCATATAGTATAGACCCAAAACCATGTCCTGAGAAGGTACAGTAATTGGAGCACCATTTGCAGGGTTCAGGATATTGTGAGAAGCCAACATTAATAATTGCGCCTCTAAAATAGCCTCTGGTCCTAATGGTAAGTGAACCGCCATCTGGTCACCATCGAAATCGGCGTTGAATGCCGTACATACTAATGGGTGTAACTGGATTGCTTTTCCTTCAATTAATTTTGGTTGGAATGCCTGAATACCAAGTCTGTGCAAAGTAGGAGCACGGTTTAGTAATACTGGGTGACCTTTAATTACGTTTTCAAGGATATCCCAAACTACAGGCTCTTTTTTGTCAATGATTTTCTTAGCAGATTTTACTGTTTTTACAATACCTCTTTCAATCAATTTACGGATAACGAAAGGTTTGTATAATTCAGAAGCCATATCTTTTGGCAATCCGCATTCATATAATTTTAACTCTGGACCAACGACAATTACCGAACGAGCAGAATAATCCACACGTTTTCCTAAAAGGTTTTGACGGAAACGCCCTTGTTTACCTTTTAATGAGTCAGATAATGATTTTAAAGGTCTGTTTGATTCTGTTTTAACAGCAGAAGCTTTACGTGTGTTATCGAATAATGAATCTACAGATTCCTGCAACATACGTTTTTCGTTTCTTAAGATAACTTCTGGAGCTTTAATCTCCATTAATCTTTTCAAACGGTTGTTACGGATGATTACACGACGATATAAATCGTTCAAATCTGAAGTTGCAAAACGACCTCCATCAAGTGGCACAAGCGGACGTAATTCTGGTGGAATAACTGGAACCACTTTCATAATCATCCACTCAGGACGGTTTTCGCGGTTTAAATTAGACTCACGGAAAGACTCAACAACTTGTAATCTTTTTAAAGCTTCCGTTTTTCTTTGTTTAGAAGTCTCGTTGTTAGCGCTGTGTCTTAATTCATAAGATAAAGCATCTAAGTCAATACGAGCCAATAAATCCATAATACACTCTGCTCCCATTTTGGCAACAAATTTATTAGGATCCATATCATCTAAATATTGATTTTCTTGCGGAAGAGTATCTAAAATATTCAAATATTCTTCTTCAGTTAAGAAATCTAATCTTTGTAATGATTCTCCATCTGCATTTTTAGCGATACCAGCTTGAATTACTACGTATCTTTCGTAGTAAATGATCATATCTAATTTCTTAGATGGAAGACCAAGGATATAACCAATTTTGTTTGGAAGAGAACGGAAATACCAAATGTGAGCAATTGGCACAACAAGGTTGATGTGTCCTACTCTGTCTCTACGTACTTTTTTCTCAGTAACTTCAACACCACAACGGTCACAGATAATACCTTTGTAACGAATTCTTTTATACTTACCACAAGCACATTCGAAATCTTTTACTGGTCCGAAGATTCTTTCGCAGAAAAGCCCGTCACGCTCTGGCTTGTGCGTTCTATAGTTAATAGTTTCTGGCTTTAAAACCTCTCCTCTTGATTCTTTCAAGATAGATTCTGGTGAAGCCAATCCGATAGAGATTTTATTAAATCTTTTTACCTGATTTTTATCTTTATTATTGTTTCTGTTATTCATCATAGTTTTTACTATTGATTTATTTGCAATTAAAAAATTGATTTTAGATTTATAATCTACTCTTTAAAAAGACAAAGAGTTAATCATTCGCTACTACCTCGGGTTACTTCTCTAAACCTCAAATTTTATTTGAAGCGCTAGTTATAAAAATGACTCGCATTATTATAAAAAATCGGAACGGGTTACGGGTATAAATCTTTAAAAACTGATATAAATGAGTAATCAGTCCCATTAAAAATGAGACTGACTACAAAACTTTTATTTATTCTTCCAAACGAAGATCTAATCCCAAACCTTTCAATTCGTGCATTAATACATTGAATGATTCTGGTAAGCCTGGTTCTGGCATAGTTTCACCCTTAACGATAGCTTCGTAAGTTTTAGCTCTACCAATAACGTCATCAGACTTAACAGTTAAGATTTCACGTAGTGTACTAGAAGCTCCATAAGCCTCAAGTGCCCAAACCTCCATCTCTCCAAAACGCTGACCTCCAAATTGAGCTTTACCTCCAAGTGGCTGTTGTGTAATCAACGAGTATGGTCCAATAGAACGTGCGTGCATCTTATCATCAACCATGTGTCCTAATTTAAGCATGTAAATTACACCCACTGTCGCTTTTTGTGCAAAACGCTCTCCAGTTCCACCATCATAAAGATAAGTATGTCCGAAACGTGGTACATTCGCTTCATCTGTCAAAGCATTGATTTGATCTAAAGAAGCACCGTCGAAAATTGGGGTAGCAAATTTTCTACCCAAGTTCATACCAGCCCAACCTAATACAGTCTCATAAATCTGACCAATGTTCATACGGGAAGGTACCCCAAGTGGGTTCAACACGATATCTACTGGTGTTCCGTCTTCAAGGAAAGGCATATCTTCATGACGAACGATTCTGGCAACAATACCTTTGTTACCGTGACGTCCTGCCATTTTATCCCCTACTTTCAACTTACGCTTCTTAGCAATATAAATCTTAGCCAATTTCAAGATTCCAGATGGTAATTCATCTCCAACTGTAATAGTAAATTTCTCTCTTCTTAAAGCTCCTTGTAAGTCGTTCAGCTTAATTTTATAGTTATGAATTAAATCATTAACCATTTTATTAGTAGCATCATCAGCAACCCATTGACCTTTACTTAAGTGAGCGAAATCTTCTACTGCGTAAAGCATTTTTTGAGTATATTTTTTACCTTTTGGTAAAACTTCTTCACCCAAATCGTTCATTACACCTTGAGATGTTTTTCCGTTAACGATCAGGAATAATTTTTCAACCAATCTGTCTTTTAATTCAACAAATTTAGTTTCGAATTCCATTTCAAGAGCTCCTAAAGCATCTTTATCCTGAGTACGTTTACGTTTATCTTTTACGGCTCTTGCAAATAATTTTTTGTCAAGAACTACACCATGTAAAGATGGAGAAGCTTTTAATGAAGCATCTTTTACATCACCAGCTTTATCCCCGAAGATTGCACGAAGCAATTTCTCCTCTGGAGTTGGATCTGATTCTCCTTTTGGTGTAATTTTTCCGATCAAAATGTCGCCAGGTTTAACCTCTGCACCAATTCTGATCATACCGTTTTCATCTAAATCTTTAGTAGCTTCTTCAGAAACGTTAGGAATATCGTTTGTTAACTCTTCGTTTCCTAACTTCGTATCTCTAACCTCTAATGAATAATCATCAACGTGGATAGATGTAAAAATATCATCACGAACTACTTTTTCAGAAATTACAATCGCATCCTCAAAGTTGTACCCTTTCCATGGCATGAACGCAACTTTTAAGTTTCTACCTAAAGCTAATTCTCCATTTTGAGTAGCATATCCTTCAGATAATACCTGACCAGGAACAACTCTGTCACCTCTTCTTACGATTGGTTTCAAGTTGATACTTGTACCTTGATTGGTTTTTCTAAATTTAATTAAGTTGTACGTTTTCTCATCAGCATCAAAACTTACCATTCTCTCTTCTTCTGTACGATCGTATTTAATAGTAATGATGTTAGCATCTACATATTCAACAGTTCCATGCCCTTCAGCATTGATTAATACTCTTGAATCTGAAGCTACCTGACGCTCTAAACCTGTACCAACAATCGGAGCTTCAGGACGGATCAAAGGAACTGCCTGACGCATCATGTTCGACCCCATCAACGCACGGTTCGCATCATCATGCTCCAGGAAAGGAATCAAAGATGCAGAAATCGAAGCGATCTGGTTAGGAGCAACGTCTGTATAATGAACTACTGATGGCTCAACAACCGGGAAGTCACCCTCTTCACGAGCAATAACATTGCTAGCTGTAATTTTACCTGTTTCATCCATTTCAATGTTTGCCTGGGCAATCATTTTTCCTTCTTCTTCTTCAGCACTTAAGTAAACTGGAGTACTTTCTAAATCAACTACACCATTAGTTACTTTACGGTATGGAGTTTCAATGAAACCCATTCCGTTTACTTTTGCATAAACACCAAGAGATGAAATCAAACCAATGTTTGGTCCCTCAGGAGTTTCAATCGGACATAAACGACCATAGTGAGTATAGTGAACGTCACGAACCTCAAAACCAGCTCTCTCTCTCGAAAGTCCACCTGGTCCAAGTGCAGAAAGTCTTCTTTTGTGTGTAATCTCAGCTAATGGATTCGTTTGATCCATAAATTGAGATAACTGGTTAGTACCAAAGAAAGAGTTGATAACTGATGATAATGTTTTAGCATTAATCAAATCAATTGGTGTAAACACCTCGTTATCTCTAACGTTCATTCTCTCACGAATAGTTCTAGCCATACGTGCTAAACCAACACCGAATTGTTGAGACAATTGTTCTCCAACTGTTCTAACACGACGGTTTGATAAGTGATCAATATCATCAATCTCTGCTTTAGAGTTGATCAATTCGATCAAATATTTTACAATTGTAATGATATCTTCTTTGGTAAGCACTTGCTTATCCATCGGGATATCTAAATTCAATTTTTTGTTCATTCTGTAACGACCAACTTCACCTAAGTTATAACGTTGGTCAGAGAAGAACAATTTATCTATAATACCACGAGCAGTTTCCTCATCAGGCGGTTCAGCGTTACGCAACTGACGGTAAATGTGCTCTACAGCTTCTTTTTCAGAGTTAGTTGGGTCTTTTTGTAACGTGTTGTGGATAATAGCATAATCTGCCTGGTTGTTATCCTCTTTGTGTAACAAAATAGATTTTACATTAGAATCAATGATCTCTTCAACATTATCTTTGTCGATAATAGTATCACGATCAAGGATGATTTCGTTACGTTCGATAGAAACTACTTCTCCAGTATCCTCATCAACGAAATCCTCGTGCCATGTGTTCAAAACACGTGCAGCAAGTCTTCTTCCAATATATTTCTTAATACCAGTTTTAGAAACTTTAATTTCTTCAGCAAGGTCGAAAATTTCAAGAATATCCTTGTCTCTTTCGAATCCGATAGCACGGAACAAAGTCGTTACAGGCAATTTTTTCTTTCTATCGATATAGGCGTACATTACGCTGTTAATATCAGTAGAGAATTCTATCCAGGAACCTTTAAAAGGAATTACTCTGGCAGAATAAAGTTTAGTTCCATTTGCGTGGAATGACTGTCCAAAGAAAACCCCTGGAGAACGGTGTAATTGAGATACTACAACACGCTCGGCACCATTGATTACAAAAGTACCACTTGGAGTCATGTAAGGAATTGTTCCAAGATAAACATCTTGCACAATTGTTTCAAAATCTTCGTGTTCCGGATCTGTACAATATAGTTTTAACCTGGCTTTTAAAGGTACACTATAAGTAAGGCCTCTCTCTATACATTCTTGAATAGTATAACGTGGCGGATCTACAAAATAATCAAGAAACTCCAATACAAAGTTATTTCTGGTATCTGTAATTGGGAAATTTTCCATGAAGGTATTGTACAACCCTTCGTCGCCTCTTTCGTCAGATTTGGTTTCCAGTTGGAAGAAATCTTTAAACGATTTTACCTGAACATCTAGAAAATCCGGATATTGAGGAATGTTTTTGGTAGAGGCAAAATTCAATCTTTCAGTCTGATTTGTTATCATCAATGGACAAAATTTTGATTAAAAAAAAGTAATTTTTTTGTGTAAAACACATTGCTTAGTTTATACTTTCTTTTTAAAACCAATACATCTTTAAAAATAAACTGAGACTTCAGTTCAATTTTTTTTCTTCGTATTGATCAAAAACTCTTTCGTATATTAAACTATTTTGATAATAAAATTTAATGTATTTTATTATACGAAAAATGGTTTAGGCCTTTGAGTGTTAACTCAGGACCTAAACCTAGTTCTTAAAACCGAGTTGAATTATTTTAATTCAACTACAGCTCCAGCTTCTTCTAATGATTTTTTAAGACCTTCAGCCTCTTCTTTAGAAACACCTTCTTTAACAGTACTTGGAGCACCATCAACTACATCTTTAGCTTCTTTAAGACCTAAACCTGTAAGTTCTTTAACTAATTTTACAACTGCTAATTTAGAAGCACCAGCTTCTTTTAATACAACTGTAAATTCAGTTTGTGCTTCTTCAGCAGCACCTTCTCCACCACCAGCAGCAACTACTACAGCTGCAGCAGCAGGCTCGATACCATACTCATCTTTTAATATTGTTGCTAATTCGTTAACTTCTTTAACTGTTAGGTTAACTAATTGTTCTGCGAATTGTTTCAAATCTGCCATTTTTTCTATCGTTTAAAATGATTTGTAAAATTATATTTTGTTTATTGTGCGCTAATTAAGCAACAGAGAAACTAAATTCTCTCTGTTTGGATTATTATGCTTCAGTTTCTTCTTCGCTACCAGCGAATTTATTTTGTAAAGCAGAAATAATTCTTTGAGCCGGAGATTGTAATAATCCAATAAGTTCTCCAAGTAACTCTTCTTTAGATTTAATTGTAGCTAATGCATCTAGTTGATTATCTCCAATATATACTTCAGAATTGATGTAAGCCCCTTTTAAAAGTGGTTTATCAGATTTCTTACGGAAATCTTTTATAATTTTTCCAGGTGCATTAGCAACATCAGAAATAAATATAGCACTGTTACCTGTCAATACTGTAGGTAAATCACCATAATCATTAGCAGAAGCTTCCATTGCTTTTGCAAGCAAAGTGTTCTTTACAACTTCTAATTTGATACCTGCTTTAAAACAAGCTCTACGTAAGTTTGAAGTTGTTTCTGCGTTTAAACCAGAAATATCAGATACATAAATGATATTTGTACCAGCTAACTGCGCAGTTAAATTTTCAATCGCGATTGATTTTTCTTCTCTAGTCATACTAAAAATTTTTAACTACCAATTATACTGCTTTTGGGTCTAATGCAATTGCAGGACTCATAGTGCTTGTAAGGTGAATACCTTTAATGTAGGTACCTTTAGCAGCAGTTGGTTTAAGTTTTATTAATGTTTGAATAATTTCGTGTGCGTTGTCAACAATCTGCTCAGCTCCAAAAGAAACTTTACCAATTCCTGCGTGAACGATACCAGTTTTATCAACTTTGAAGTCAATTTTACCAGCTTTAACCTCTTGAACAGCTTTTGCAACATCCATAGTTACAGTACCTGTTTTAGGGTTTGGCATTAAACCTCTAGGACCTAAAATACGACCTAATGGACCTAATTTACCCATAACAGCCGGCATCGTGATAATAACATCAACATCTGTCCAACCGTCTTTAATTTTTTGTAAGTAATCATCAAGACCAACATGGTCTGCTCCAGCCTCTCTAGCCTCAGCTTCTTTATCCGGAGTAACCAATGCTAATACTTTAACATCTTTTCCTGTCCCGTGAGGTAAAGTAACTACACCTCTTACCATTTGATTCGCTTTTCTTGGATCTACACCCAAACGTACTGCGATATCAACAGACTCATCAAATTTTGCAGAAGCAACAACTTTAATTAATGCAGCAGCATCTTTTAAAGAGTATAATTTGTTCTTTTCAATTTTTGAAGCAGCCTCTTTTTGCTTTTTTGTCAATTTTGCCATTTCTTTCTCTTAATTAAAAAGGAGCTTCTCCTGATACAGTTATACCCATAGATCTAGCAGTTCCTGCAATCATACTCATTGCTGATTCGATTGTGAATGCATTTAAATCTACCATTTTATCTTCAGCGATTGCTTTGATAACATCCCAAGTAACACTCGCTACTTTTTTACGATTTGGTTCACCTGATCCAGACTTTAGCTTTGCTGCTTCCATTAACTGTACTGCAGCTGGAGGAGTCTTAACAACAAAATCAAATGATTTGTCTTTGTACACAGTGATTTGCACTGGACAAATTTTGCCAGGTTTATCCTGAGTTCTAGCATTAAACTGCTTACAAAACTCCATGATATTAACCCCAGCAGCTCCTAAAGCAGGTCCAACCGGTGGCGACGGGTTCGCAGCACCTCCCTTAACTTGTAGTTTAACTACCTTACTAATTTCTTTAGCCATTTTTTAAAAATTTAACACTATAATCATTTGGAAGCGATTATAGTGGATATTATAGATGTAACAAAATTATACTTTTTCTACTTGCATAAAACTCAGTTCTAACGGTGTTTTTCTTCCGAAAATCTTAACCATTACTTCAAGCTTACGCTTTTCTTCATTGATTTTTTCCACCGTACCATTAAAACCATTAAAAGGACCATCAATCACTTTTACAGTTTCACCTAAGCTAAATGGAATCGATCTTGTATCTGTATTCACAGCGAGTTCATCCACTTTACCCAGCATACGATTTACTTCAGACAATCTCAAAGGAACAGGTTCTCCTCCTTTAATTTCTCCTAAGAAACCAATAACACTAGTGATAGATTTAATAATATGAGGTATTTCACCAACTAAGTTAGCTTCAATCATTACATATCCAGGGAAATACACTTTATCCTTAGATGATTTTTTCCCATCTTTTACAGTAACTACTTTTTCAGTAGGCACCAAAACCTGGGAAACATAATCCTCCATCCCTAATCTGGCAATCTCAGTTTCAATATAAGCTTTTACCTTATTTTCCTGGCCACTTACAGCTCTAACCACATACCATTTCTTCACATTATTATCTGCCATCACAAAAAAATTATCCTTTTAACCAGTTAAAAAATCCAGCCAAAGCTTTTGCAAAAAATTCGTCTACTCCCCAAGTCGCCAAAGCGAACAGAATCGAAAACACAGCCACAACAATTGTCAATTTCTGAACCTCAGCCCAGGCAGGCCAAGTAACATTTGACTTCAACTCTTCGAAAGCCTCTGATAAATAATTCGTAACTTTTGTCATTTGATATATTTTTTTATTGCACGGGCGGAGGGATTCGAACCCCCATCAACGGTTTTGGAGACCGCTATTCTACCCTTGAACTACGCCCGTAATTAAAGCCAGTTGTTTCAATTAAGAAAACCAACTGGCTTTTGTTTTAATATTTATAGAAATTATTCTACAATTTCAGTAACCTGACCAGCACCTACTGTTCTACCACCTTCACGGATAGCAAAACGTAAACCTACGTTCATTGCGATTGGGCTTAATAAAGCAACCTCAATTGTCAAGTTATCACCTGGCATTACCATCTCTACACCTGCTGGTAAAGAAATAACCCCTGTTACGTCAGTTGTACGTACGTAGAACTGTGGACGGTAGTTATTGTGGAATGGAGTGTGACGTCCACCTTCTTCTTTTTTCAAGATATAAACCTCAGCTTTGAATTTAGCGTGTGGTTTTACTGAACCTGGCTTAATAATAACCATACCTCTTTTGATATCAGCTTTATCAATACCTCTTAACAATAAACCTACGTTATCTCCAGCTTCACCTCTGTCAAGGATTTTACGGAACATCTCAACTCCTGTAATAGTAGAAGTTAATTTTTCAGCTCCCATACCAATGATTTCAACAGGATCTCCAGTGTTAGCAACTCCAGTTTCGATACGACCTGTAGCAACAGTTCCACGACCTGTAATTGTAAATACGTCCTCAACTGGCATCAAGAATGGTTTAGCTACGTCACGTACTGGCTCTTCGATCCAAGCATCAACAGCTTCCATTAATTCAATAATTTTAGGTACCCAGTTTGGATCATTGTTTAATCCTCCTAAAGCAGAACCTTGAACAACAGGACCATTATCTCCATCATATTCATAGAAAGATAATAAATCTCTGATTTCCATTTCAACAAGCTCTAACAATTCAGCATCATCAACCATATCCACTTTGTTCATGAAAACAACGATTCTTGGAATACCAACCTGACGTCCTAAAAGGATGTGCTCACGAGTTTGTGGCATTGGACCATCTGTAGCAGCAACTACTAAGATAGCTCCGTCCATCTGAGCAGCACCAGTAACCATGTTCTTTACGTAATCCGCGTGACCTGGACAGTCAACGTGAGCGTAGTGACGGTTAGCAGTTTCATACTCTACGTGTGATGTATTAATAGTAATACCTCTTTCTTTCTCCTCTGGAGCGTTATCGATTTGATCAAACGATTTTGCTTGACAGTAACCAGCATCTGACAATACTTTTGTAATTGCAGCCGTTAATGTAGTTTTTCCGTGATCCACGTGTCCAATTGTACCTATGTTTAAGTGCGGTTTGGAACGATTAAAATTCTCCTTTGCCATTTTACTTAATTTTTAATCTTAGTTATATATTAATTTTCAATTTCCTACTTACTTGAGCCAATGTCGGGATTTGAACCCGAGACCTCTTCCTTACCAAGGAAGCACTCTACCCCTGAGCTACACCGGCAGAATCCTTGATTTAAAAGTTTCACTTCAGCATTTTGTTAACTACAATCAAAACGTGAAAAACCATCTAAAATTCATTTGTGGGGAGAGCAGGATTCGAACCTGCGAAGTTCACACAGCAGATTTACAGTCTGCCCTCGTTGGCCGCTTGAGTATCTCCCCTAATTTTTAAAATCTCATTATTTTAAAGAACTAATTTCAAATCGCATTTGAAATTTATTGAGCCGATAGAGGGACTCGAACCCACGACCTGCTGATTACAAATCAGCTGCTCTAGCCAGCTGAGCTACATCGGCGAATACAATAAAAAAGTCCGCTATTTCTAACGGACTGCAAATGTAGCTATTTTATCTTTGTATCAAAACATTTTTCGAAAAAAAATTTCAATTATATATGCGCTCTTATCTTTTCTTTCCTTTTTACCAGTAAACGCTCTAATGATTCTGCCGAAAGCTCAACCGCTTCCTCAAAAGTCTTACATTGCTTTTTAACCAAAAATTCATCTCCAGGAACATTGATCTTAATCTCAACAACTTTATTCTCTTTATCACTTGTTCTTTCAACTTTTAAAAAAACGTCTGCCGAGACAACCCGATCGTAATATTTTTCTAACTTATCCATTCTTTCCTGAATAAAATCTACCAACTTTCTGTCAACAGTAAAGTTAACGGCATGAACATCTACCTTCATAAATACTAATTTTAGGGTTAAACATTTCAGAACTATTATTTACTTCTCGGATGTGCGCCAGCATGTACTTTTTTAAGTTCTGCTAAACTATTATGAGTATAAACCTGCGTAGACGCCAAACTAGAATGCCCTAATAACTCTTTAACTGAATTTAAATCTGCTCCGTTATTCAGTAAATGAGTCGCAAATGTATGCCGAAGCACATGAGGACTCTTTTTTACCTTTTCAGAGACCCTACTAAAGTATGAATTTATTAGACGATACACAAAAGATTCGCTTAATTTTAACCCTTTTTTAGAAATAAAAAAATAATCATCATCTACTATTCCCTCAACAACAGAACGCTCACGGAGGTACGTCTTAAACTGCTCAGCAATGATTGGCAAAACCGGAATAATACGCTCTTTATTTCTCTTACCTAAAACCTTAACCACATTTGAAGACAAATCCACATTAACCATCATTAAATGTATCAATTCCGCCCTTCGCATCCCTGTTGTATAGAAAAGATCCACAATTAACTTATCCCTCACTTCTTCAAAACCAACCGGAACCCCAACTTCCTGTATCAAATCAGTTAATTCTTTTTCAGAAAATGGAATCTGAATAATTTTGGGAGTCTTCAGCGATTTATGCTTCAGCATTGGACTAACCTCTATTTGTTTTGTTTTTAAGAGAAATTTATAAAAAGACTTTAAGGAAGCCATTTTTCTGTTAACAGAAACGTTTGTCACCCCTTCATCCACCAAAGAAACAATCCAGCTTCTGATCTGACTGTAATTCACACCTTCAATACCATCCTGATCAAAGTGAGTTTTATTAAACACCTCAAAAAACGAAATATCATTCAAATAAGCATTAACAGTATGTGCCGAATATTTTTTCTCCAACTGAAGATAATCACGAAAAGCATCTTTATTTGACTTCATAAGAAACAGAATATCTTTTTCAAACAATTACAGAACTTAAAAAATTAAGCATAAAAAACCGTTAGCATCAAAGTTAATTTATTTTGATGACTAACGGTAATTATTTTACAAAAGCTATATACTAACTCTCTAAACTATCTTTCAAGTTTTGAATGTAAGCCGCTTTTTGAATTTGAGCTCTTTTGATAACAGAAGGCTTAATAAAAGCAGTACGTGCTCTTAGTTGACGAACAGTTCCTGTTTTATCAAATTTTCTTTTATAGCGCTTTAATGCTCTATCGATATTTTCTCCGTCTTTAATTGGTATAATTAACATAATATAGACACCTCCTTTCGTTAAGGGTGCAAAAGTATGTATTAATTATTAATTATGAGTTATAAATTATAAATTATTTTAAAAAGAAATAAAGAATACAGCTAAAGACAAAAGACTTTGACTTATCATCATCTTTATCCTTTCAACAAATTTCTGGAAATAACTAATTTTTGAATCTCAGTCGTACCTTCGCCAATAGTACACAACTTAGAATCCCTGTAAAACTTCTCCACTGGAAAGTCTTTGGTATAGCCGTATCCTCCGTGAATCTGAACTGCTTCATTTGCGATTTTCACACAAGCTTCTGAGGCATACATTTTTGCCATCGCTCCTAAGGTCGTAACTGGCTTATGTTTTTGTTTTAAGAAAGCTGCTTTATGCAACAACAATTCAGAAGCTTCAATTTCTGTTGCCATATCAGCAAGTTTGAATGAAATTCCCTGAAAACTACTAATTGGCTGTCCAAACTGATGTCTTTCTTTCGAATATTTAAGAGCGGCTTCGTAAGCCCCTTTTGCAATTCCGAGTGATAAAGCTCCAATTGAAATCCTTCCTCCGTCTAATATTTTCATAGCCTGCACAAATCCCTGCCCTACTTCACCTAATCTATTTGCATCTGGCACCCTACAATTATCAAAAACCAGTTCAGCTGTTTCGCTGGCACGCATTCCTAATTTATTTTCTTTTTTCCCTGAAGTAAATCCCGGCATCCCTTTTTCAAATACAAAAGCAGTCATTCCTTTTGAATCGCCTTTTTCTCCTGTACGAACCACTACAACAGCAATATCGCCTGAAATTGCATGAGTTATAAAGTTTTTTGCTCCGTTTACAATCCAAAAATCCCCATCTTTAACAGCTGTCGTATTCATTCCGCCTGCATCAGAACCTGTATTATGTTCTGTCAGTCCCCATGCGCCAATATGCTCTGCCGTGGCCAGTTTTGGCAACCATTTTTTCTTTTGCTCTTCATTACCAAAAGTCAAAATATGATTCGTACATAAAGAATTATGTGCCGCTACCGACAATCCGATTGAAGGATCAACTTTTGAAATTTCTTCCACTATTGTTACATATTCATGATATCCTAAACCAGATCCTCCATATTCTTCAGGAACCAAAACTCCCATAAATCCCATTTCTCCTAATTTCTTAAACAGTGGAACTGGAAAAACTTGTGCTTCATCCCACTCCATTATATAAGGTCTTATATTTTTTTCGGCAAAATCTTTTATAGACTGCGCAATCATGGATTGCGTTTCATTATAATCAAAATTCATTTGTGATCTGTTTTTAGAACTCCAAATATAAACCAATTATATTTGCTTTTTCAATAGGAAAGCCTTTAATATTTATCAAATCCTCAATATTTTTAATATTTCCGTTCATGCTCCTGTAGGTTACAATCTGTTTTGCCAATGCATATCTAAAGTACGGAAATTGAGCTAATTCTTTTAAAGAAGCATCGTTTACAGGGATTTTTTTAATTGGCGGGAAAGAAGAAACCCTAAAATACTTTTTTAATTCAGTTATAACTTCTGGAGAAAGCCCCCAGACATCATTTATCTGTTCCATAGAAACAAAAGCTTCCAGGCTTTCTTTTTGTTTTAAAATTCGGAGTGATAATGCTTCACCAATTCCCTTAATTTTCATTAAATCTTCCTGACTTGCCTGATTAATATCCAAAACAATTAGTTTTTCTTTTTTAGAGAATGTTTGTGATATAGTTTCTTTACTATTATGAATGAAAGTCTTTTTATTCTGCACCCAATCCGGAAATTTAAAATAAGGCGAAATAACATCTAATAAAGAATCTGAAACTTTAGTCACTTTCTGAAATTCTTCAGCAGAACTGACGTATTTATTTTGTTTTCTAAAAGCTAGAAGCCTGTCAATTTCCGCTAATGACATCCCAAGTTTGTATCCTTTATAATCTGAAATAAAATTTGGATTAAAAGGATAGATTTTAGGTTTATAACATTGCTTAATCTGTTTTAATGAATCAACTTCTGATTGCAAAGCCAGCCAATTCTGTTCTTCTGCATTTACTTTTTCAGGCTGACTGAAATCAGAAAAAAAATAAAACAATTGTAAAACAATAATCAAAATAAAAAGAAAAAAAATCCCTTTTCGTTGTTGGCTTGTATAATTTAACTCTTTTATAATACTTCTAAAGTTCATTTTTATAATATTTTATCAAACAAATATAATTTATAATTTTATAAGAAAAATACGATTATTTTTATTTTATAATAAAAGATTTTATTAATCAATTTGCTAATAATATAAAGCTTTGAAGATTTATAGGAACTTTTTATACAGTTTCTAACTAAAAATTAAATATTTTATAACTTAAAAGAATATAATTGTTTTTATTTTTTATAAAAAACAATACATTTGAAGCTTAATAACAATAAACCAATATTATATATGTCAATTTGGAAAACTAAACCTCTTTCGGTATTGCTTGGTGAAGCATCCGAATCTGAAAAAGGATTAAAAAGAACCTTATCTTCACGTTCGCTTGTTGCACTTGGAGTTGGAGCAATTATTGGAGCAGGGCTATTTTCACTAACAGGTATTGCAGCTGCTGACCATGCAGGTCCGGCGGTAACATTATCATTTATTTTAGCTGCGATAGGATGTGCATTTGCTGGATTGTGTTATGCTGAATTTGCTTCGATGATACCGGTTGCAGGTAGTGCCTATACCTATTCTTATGCCACGATGGGAGAATTTATGGCCTGGATAATTGGGTGGGACTTAGTTTTAGAGTACGCTTTAGGAGCGGCAACCGTAGGCGTTAGCTGGTCGAGATACCTGCTGGAACTATTGGCAAAATTTAACATTCATCTTCCTCCTGACTTAATTTGTTCACCATGGGAAACCCTTACATTAAGTAATGGTACAGTGATTGAAGGAGGAATTGTCAATTTACCCGCCATTTTTATTGTTTCATTACTTTCTTTATTATTAATTAAAGGAACAAAAGAATCAGCCACTTTAAATAATATATTAGTTGTGGTAAAAGTTGCAGTTGTTGTTATATTTATAGTATTAGGATGGAAATTTATTGACACAACTAATTATACTCCTTACATTCCTGAAAATACAGGTGTATTCGGAAAATTTGGATGGTCTGGAATTGCTGCAGGAGCCGGTACAGTTTTCTTTGCTTTTATTGGTTTTGATGCCGTTTCAACTGCTGCGCAAGAGGCTAAAGATCCTCAAAAAGGGATGCCGATTGGTATTTTGGGTTCATTAATAATCTGCACCTTGTTATATGTACTATTCTCTCATGTGATGACCGGACTTGTACCTTATTATAAATTTGCAGGTGATGCCAAACCTGCAGCTACTGCTTTTGCTGTAACTGGATATGACTTTTTGCAGACTGGTTTAATTATCGCTATCCTAGCTGGTTATACTTCTGTAATGTTAGTAATGTTAATGGGACAAAGCCGTGTATTTTACACGATGAGTAAAGACGGTTTACTCCCTCCATTTTTTAGCGAAATCCATTCAAAATTTCGTACTCCATGGAAAACAAATCTTTTCTTTTTAGTATTTGTTAGCTTATTTGCAGGTCTTGTTCCTGTTAGTGATTTGGGTCATATGGTAAGTATCGGAACTTTATTAGCATTCGTATTGGTTTGCATCGGTGTTATGGTTATGCGTAAAAAAATGCCTGATGCACCCAGAGCTTTTAGAACTCCGTGGGTTCCTTTTGTACCTATAGCTGGTATTGTTATTTGTTTTGCCTTAATGTATTCGTTGCCAAACGAAAGCTGGGCGAGGCTTGTCATATGGATGGCACTAGGAATTCTTGTTTACTTTATATATGGTAAGAAAAACAGTAAATTGAATAATCCCGGATAAGAATTATTATTCAGATATAAAAAAAGGATTATAAGCGCTGCTTATAATCCTTTTTTTATATCATAAATTTGATTGTTTATAAATCAAAAACCGATGTTCTTTTTGCTCGAATTAAATCTTTTAGTTTAATCCAGAATGCAAGGGTAAGATAAACTCCAAAGCCCAAACCAGCTGTAACAAACGAGATATAAATAAAAAACAGACGGACATTTGTAACACGCATTCCAAGTTTATCCGCTAATCTGGAAGAGACATGAAAACCGTATTTTTCGAAAAAGAATTTCAGTTTTAAAATCAGTGACATTTTTGAAGTAATAAGTTATGCAAAAATACAAAATTTTACAATTGACATATTTCTTATTCTAATTGCTTTTTAACAATTCCATACCGACAGCACATTTCATACAACCGTTAACATCACAATATTGACTTTTTAGCTGCAATAAAGATTGTGTTTCAAAGGCATTTTGAGATGTGATGCCAAATGAATTAAATTTTTCGATGATGGAATTTTTCTCAGGAGATATGCCATCCAAAATAGAAATTAAATCTTCTGCTACCGATTCATTCAGCGTTTTAGCATAAGCAAACTGTAAAGGAACAATGGTATTTATGACCAATAAATCTATAAATGAGTTAGATAATGATTTTGTTTTCTTCAGACTTTCTTTATCAAATTGATAATGATTTTTCCAGTACAAACTGGTCGAGACATCAAATAATTTATAAATACTATTGATAGATTTCAACTCTATTATTTTAGAGAACAAGTTTTGGTACTGATGGTATAAAGCAGCTAACTGCGAAAGACGAATTGTAGGGAAATTATCTGGCCTGTGCTTAAAAAACTGAACCGGTTCTACATACACTTTTTCGATTTGATATTTATGCAACAGATAAAAATACCTGAATTTCAAATCCTTAAAATAAACATCTTCTTTTTCTATATCCAGCAAACCAGTTGTACCAAAAAATAAAGCTTCAAGATTTTCAAGTTCAAAGCTTTCTTTTCGAATAATTGAAAAAGGAATTGATTTAGCTAATTGCAGAAATGCATTTCCATTTGTATTCAAACCAAAATTCTTCGCTAATAAACAAAACAAGACCGCTTCCCAATCCTGATTTTTTTCTTTGAGCAAATCATAAATAGCTTGTGATTTTCTTTCCAGACGTTCAAAAAACAAGCGTTCCTGCCAGTTTTTAAAAACAAATCCCGGTACATTTCCAATTTGTTTTTCACAATAAATCCAAGATTTCGGAGATTTAAGTTTGTTGTAATTTAAAATAGTTTCGGGAGATACGTAATCCTTTAAAACTAATACCGGGATTTCTGCATTATTTTGTCTGTAAATATCAGCATCATATTCCCAGACAACATGCAATATTACATTTTCATAAGCTTTGTCCTTTTCATGAAGATGCAAATACCAGTCAGAAGCTTTTAAATGTATTTCAACATTTCCAGCCCATTTTTGATCTCCTATTTTTATTTGCGCATTAAAAAAATCAGGCCCTGCAAGTTCTAAGTAATTTCCTGTATTGATAATTGTAACTTCTTCCTCGTTTACCGTTTTTAAATTCAGGGTATCAAATTTTTTAAACCTCCAGAGATAATGAAGAAAATCCTCTTTCATTTTTATTCGACTTTAATATTGTTTTACGATACTCTAAAAATACTAAAAATAGTACTAATATTACAATTTCAAAGTTTATTAAAAGAAAATTATTTCATTAAGCTGATTTTCGAACAAGTTTTTATATTTTTATAATACATTATTCCTTTGTATAAATTTCAATGTAAATAATTGTAAAAGGATCATATCCGATATTTTTATTAAAAAGGATAACCAATAGCAATATTCAAAATTAGGTTGTCTTTTCTCCAGGCACCGCTTCCAAAATCAATATCTTTAATTACCCAACGCTCTCCTTCAGGCAAATAGGGTTTTCTTAATGGAAGTGCCAAATCTGTTCTTAAAATAAAAAATGACACGTCAAATCGAAGACCAACACCTGCTCCTACCGCAATTTCTTTCATAAAATCTTTAGAAAACGCCGCACCTGGTTTATTTGGATCTGCATTGACAAGCCAAATATTTCCAGCATCAACAAATGCCGCTCCTCGCACAATACTAAAAAGCTTAGCACGATATTCTGTGCTAAACTCTAATTTTAAATCTCCTGACTGGTCCGGAAGATAATTATTTGTTGTTACTGTATTCAAATAACTTCCGGGACCAAGCGATCTCGCCCTGAAAGCCTTGATACTATTAGTTCCCCCAACTACAAACTGTTTTGAGGTTGGCAAAATAGTTGAGTTTCCGTATGGCAGTCCAAGCCCAACAATAACACGGCTGGCCAATTCACTTTCTTTACTCAATTTTAAATAATGCCTGAAATCAGCTTTGATTTTCGCATATTGGCTAAACGGAACATCAAAAATTTCTTTCGTATCGTTCTTTTTTGCATTTGCACCTGAAAGCAAACCTGTTATATTACCGGCTAAATCTAATTCTCCGTTAAAGTAAAAAGTATTTTTTTTACGTTTTTGCATCGTATTGGTGTACGTATACGAATAGGTTGGCCCAAAAATCAGTTGCTTTTCAATTACCCTTCCTAATGCTTCATCTTTCTGGATATCATCCAGATATTCCTGTGTTACATGATTTGGACTTACATAAGTAACATCAAGCAGATTTAGCTGATGTTCTTTACGGATGTTTTCTTTCCATAAATAACCAAATGAAGCTTTAAATGAATTCAAAGCATATAATTGCGTCCTGTTTTGATATTCATATCGTAAAGCAGCTTTTGTTCTTGGGATATATTCGCTTGAACCCTGAATAGGAAAGAATGGCACAATAAATCTTGGCCAGGTCAAACTGGTTTCTGTTCCTAATCTGTATATATTTTTACCATTATTAGCTCCGGAAAGCTGAAAATCAGCTCCGCCAAAAACAGAAACAGTCAATAATTCCGCGCCCCGGAATAAATTCCTGTTATTCCAGTTGACATTAATTTCACTTCCGGTATAACTTGCAGAATTTGTTTTTCCTAATACCTCAACACGAATGAATTTTTTTGGTAAAAGTGTTAAATAATAATAAGAGTCCAGAGTCTTTGGCAAACTATCCGAAACTTTAAATTCGTTTTTTACAAAACTAAAAGTTCCCAGATTTACAAATCGGTTTAAAGTAAGATTATGGTCTTTTCGATTGTATAAATCCCCCTTTTTAAATAATATCGTCCGGTCAAAAACCCTCGGTTCAAAAGTACGAGCTGTATCAATAATTGTAAAATCTTTGTACTGCACGATATCTTCAGACTTATATTTGACACTGTCTTTGGAGATAGAAAAATTAGGATAAACAAAAATCTTATCAATTTTATAAGAAGTAAGTGCCTTTGGCGGCGCATCATCTTTTATCACTAATCTGATTTTTACTTCGTGATCTCCTTTACTGCTGTCTACTTTAGCCAGGATATAATCCGGATTAAAATAATAATATCCTCGTTCTTTAAGCCTTGCATCGATTCGTTCTCTTTCTGCTTTTATAACATCCAGATCATATGGATTCCCAAC
Organism: Flavobacterium hibisci; assembly: GCF_020026925.1. GTDB lineage: Bacteria > Bacteroidota > Bacteroidia > Flavobacteriales > Flavobacteriaceae > Flavobacterium > Flavobacterium hibisci. Next base: position 124,961 of record NZ_JAIQDW010000002.1, read on the forward strand.
TTTCAATAAACTTCTTCGGCTTGATCTTCCAATGATTCTTGACATTGGTAAAGAATCATCAGGAAAAGTAACACTTTTAATTATATATCTTTTTTTTGGGACTACAATATATTCTGCAGTAGCTCTTTTATTTCGAACCGTAGAATCTGCACTTACCCGGGTTTTGAAATAGCCTTTATTTTCAGCAAAATTTCTTAAAACTGAAGCATTGTAATCCAAATCTACTTTACTAAAAAGTACAGGTTCTTCCCCGACTTTTGTTCGAAGCCAATATCTAAACCCTTTCTCTTTTTTAGGTTCTCCTGCAATATTGTAGAGCCATAGTTTAGGTCGAAGGCCCAGCAATTGCTTGTTGGGTTTTGGACGAAGCAATCCTTCTAACTCCTTTTCTAATGCTTTTCTGTCTTTCTTTTTAATAACAGAATCTTTTACTTTCACAGAACCGCCTGTGTACAACAATTCGCCTTCCGGCAGATATTTGGTGTTGCTGCATCCGAAAACAAAAAACAGGGACAACACAACAAAATATTCCGCATACCTGTTCCGCATATTTTTATGTTTTAATTTCATTCCCTTCAATTTTATTTTCTTCGTCCAGATTCTCTTTTTCTTTTGCTTCTTGGTCTTTTTGCTTTTTTCTTTCCTTACGAATTCTTTCTTCCTGTATTATTTCCTTCTCCTTAGCACTTCTGTGAAAAAGTTCACGGAATTTATTGTAGCTCATCGTAATGATAAAAGCAATTCCTGTTTCAACCACCTGCCCTTCAACCGCTACCTGATATTCGTTTTTTCGATAAGCCCTGAGCATATACCGCCCATCTTTAGTAAGCTGATAATCCAAAGCAACGTCTCCGGCAATATTGGTACTTTCTTCGTTGGCACGTTCCTTTCCTTCAACGGCAAAACTACTGCCAACGGTAACTTTCAATCGGTCATCTAATAGTTTTTTAGAAACTCCAACATTCAGGTCAGTTCTGTTTTCCATACTTCCCGTTGTGTAATCTTCTGTAGATTCCAAATCAAATTCCAATTGAACACCACTGATTAATTCTCCGGCAAAATCATTTAATTGCTGCGAAAGGATTTTACTCACACTCTGTCTGGCTAATGATTCTGCATTTGTACCTCCACTTTCACTTGCAAACGGATTTTCACCAATAAATCTATTTAGTAATAAGAGTGCAAAAACCTGCTTATTTAATTCGGCCGGTTCTTGTCGTAATTGCTCCAGTTTTGCCTGCGAAGCCGTAACAATATCAGCTGATACATCATAATTTCCATCCGGAAGAATAATGTCAAATGTGATTTCCGGTTTCAATAATTCGCCCTTCATTTTCAATAAAGTCTGAAACGGAATTTTCTGTTTGTAGGTATTTTTAACTGTTTGGCTTGCTCCTCCTAACTGATTTCCGAGCAAATCAATTGGAGCTGTATTTACATTATAGATTGCCGTAATATTTAAAGTTGCCATCGTAGGCTCACCGTTCCAAATAATAGAACTTCCTTTTTGAATATTAAATTTTCTACGGATCATATTGAAATTCATTTCGTACGCACCATCGGTAAACTCATATTTCCCTGTTAAAGTTGTTTTTCCTGAAGGGTCAATTCCTCCTGTCAATTGCGCTTCGCCTTTTAAATTCAGATAATCACCGTTTCCTTTGTCAATAACAAGGGTAAGTTCAGCTTCTTTATCAATCGAAATATCAACACTAACATCCATTCCTAGCAATTCTGACTGATTTAGTTTTTGTTCCATTTCAGCAGTTTGTTTCAAATATTGATTGTCTTCATCAACAAACTCCACAATACCTTCTCTGTCAGCAATAGACGGATCTGATTGTGGCAAAACCACCGTAAACTTCGTCTCTTTATTCACTTTAATTGTACCGCCAATTACAGGGTTTTCGAGTGTCCCTTTTACATTCAGCTTTGTATCAAGGAACAAATCCCCGTAGAACAAATCATTGTCAGCAGCTTTAGAATTTATAGCTCTGAAATCATTAGCCGTAATATTTAATGCAAAATTATATTTCCTGAAATCAGGTGATTGGATAGTTCCGTCCAGTGATAATTCATTATCATTTTCGTCCTGAAATGTAAATTTATCAAAAGTGATGGTACCGTTATCAAAAGTGATTTTTTCCCGATCGGTTTTAAAATAAGAATTCAACTGTGTTACACGGAAAGCTGCGTCGTTAAAACTAAGTTCTCCGTTAATTTTAGGAGCAGCTGTAGTACCCTGAACCTTAAAATTTCCTGACAAATATCCTTTCCCTTCAGAAATATTATCCATGCTGAACCCCTGAATACTCTGTATATTAAGTTTGTTTATTGCTACATCAAAATCAAAAGTCCCTCCTTTAATGGCATAATCACCTGTAAGATTTAAATCATTGCCTTCATCACTCAACTGTACATTTGCAGCAAGGACATTAGCCGTTTTATTGTTTACTTTTATTTCTAAATCGCCTACTTTTTCACCTTTGAAAGTAAAATCATCAATTTTTAGATCAGAAGTAAAAATTGGATTTGTCATAACATTTTCGACAATAGCGTTTCCGTTAATAAGACCCTGCATCAGTAATTTGTCCTTTTTAACAATATTCATGATGGTTTCGATTTTGAAATTCACAAAATCAACTTCAATTGGAGCATTATTTTGAGTCCCCTGTGATTGAATCTTCAATTCATTTCCGGCATTTTCCAGAAAAAATTTATTAACATACAATTGATTTTTTCCAAATTCAATTGCATTTTCCGGATCAATATTCCATTTATCATAATTCAATACAAAATTTTCAGCATCTATTTTAAAGATGTTTTTAGAATTTTCGGCCTTAAATTCACCCCCAACAAAATATTGCTGTTTGTCTTTTGCATCTTTTACTTCAAGTGCATAATCCAGAATATTCTCTTCTACTTTTCCCGATAAACTCGTAAACGGAATTTTTAACGATCCGCTTTCTATCGTAGCTACAGAGACCGAATATTCTAAAGCATTTTCTTTTGCTTCAATATTTATTTTTCCGCCAGAAATAGTATTCTCTGCATAAACAATTCTCGGTATAGCTCCTTTAACCTGAAGGGAATCTGTTTGGTTATTGTAGTTTCCAGTAATGGTTAAAGGCTCTAAACCTGTAAGTTTCGGAATTAGTTTAAATAATACAGGATCATTATCTACTTTTAAGGTAAAAGCAAGACGTTGTTCGTCAGATTCTGCATTTACTTTCGGATTTTTAAGATCAATATATTTAGAAATTGACTTTTTAATTGCCGTAGTCAGGGTTGTCAGTTTATATTTTCCCACTACTTCGGCTTTTAAAAACTGGGATGAAATTTTTATCGAATTACTGTCTTTATCGGCAAAAGCCAAAACTCTGATGGAATCTAAAACAATTGGTTCCTCTTTTTGTAAGATCTGAATATTGGAAAGAAACACTTTCCCGTTTAGATAATCAGGATTGCTATTGGCAATATCAGCATCCACATTTCCACGGAGCTTCATCGGTCCGGCATGAAGATTCAGTTTTTCCAGATCGGCAATATCGAGATTAAGTTTTAGTTTTATGGTTGGGTATTTTTGTTTTGTATCACCGCTTGCTGTTAAATCAAAATTCAGATTTGGATCTTTCATGCCAGATTTCACAGCAAAAGATCCGTTTTCAACATTTCCTTTTAAAGCTAAATCTCTGTAAGTATATCTGTTAAAAACTGCTTTCTGTACTAAACCATCAATCGCTGCATTTGCTGTTTTTGGATTTAATCCATTACCTTTAACTTTTGCTTTAAGCGTAATTTTTCCGACAGAATCATTTTGGATTAATCTCCCCAAGTCAAATTCTGTAAGGCTTACAAAAGCATCGTATCGCTCTCGGTTTTTTACACGCTGATCAAACATACCGTCAACTTTTGCATTTCCGAAACTGCTGTTTAAAGCTAAATTGGTTTTGAAGTTCTGAACCGAACCTTTAAATTTTCCTTTTAAATTAATTTGTGATGGCAGCTGAATGTTTTTCGGAATTGTCCCGGCTGGTACAAACGTATTGATATCTTTTGATGTACTTGAAAGATTTTTAATATCCAAATCATAATACGATTTCTTAGCATCTGGAAGTCCTTTTATTTTCCCCGAAAGAGAAACTCTTGTAGTTCCGATTCCGCTCATTTCGAACTTTGGAATGTTCAGGTCTTTTATTTTTCCGTTTATATGTGTGTTCAGATACAAGATTGCATTTGGATTGCTTTTAAACGGATTTTGTTTTTGAAGATCCGGTACAAACAGTAAAATATCCTTAAATCCAATTTTGGACTGGCTTAAATTAGCGTCAACTGAAAGGTTTCCAAGGTCTTTTTTCAGCGAGGCAATTGATTTGTACTCCACTTTAATTTTATCTTTTACAAGGGTCTGCGGGGTTCTTACATATAAATTATTGAGGGAAGCATTTTTTGGACCGTAAAAGAAGTCTGTTTTTAAAGACTGAATAATTAAGCCACTTTTTTCTGTAACGGCCAATGCTTTAATATTTCCCGAAACCGTATCGTTTGCATAATATAATTTATCGGCTTTCAAACTGAATTTATCCAAATCCAAATGGCTGTAATCAATCCCTTTTTCAACAGGTTTTGACTGCATATCATCAAATTTAAAATCTATATTCTGTATGTCAACATCGGCCAGTTTTACTTTCCAGCCTGCTTGTTTTATTGCGGTTGTGTCGAGGCTTGGTGCCTGAATCTGCTTATCCTTTGCACCCAGTCGTAAATTTCCTTTAAGATTTTTAATTTCAAAAGCATCAAAATCCAAAAGCTGTTTATTAAGATCGATTTCATTAACTGTTAAATTTAAGGTTCCTAATCGGATTCCGGAATTTAATCTGGAATCTTTATTATCGTATAAAATATCAATTTTGGACAAACTGATTTTATCTAATTTTAATTTGAAATCTTTTCGTTTGGAAATCGTTTCAGCCGTCTTCACCGAAACTTCAGCCGCTTTTTCAACCGCTTCCTGATTTAAAACCAATTTTAATCCATTGAGATTAATTTTGGGAATATCAAAATTCATTTTGTCTAAATCGAAGGCATTGAATTTTGTGTCAAAATGTGAAACGTTTACCGCAATATAATTTTTTGAAAAATCATCTTTAAAGTTGAATTTCACATGATCCAAATTGACTTTTACAACAGATATCTGAAAAGGTTTTGCATCCGGATCATCCACTTTTGGCTCTTTTGATTCAAAAGCTTTAATGATGTAATCGAAGTTAAAAACACCATCCTTATTCCTGGTAATATTTGCTTTTACATTTTCAAGTGAAACCGAATTTATTTCGAGTTCGCTGTTGACCAGTTTGAACAAATCAACGTCAACTTCCAGACGTTTTCCTGCTAATAAAGTATCCTTCTTCTGGTCTTCAAAATAAAAACTTTCCAGCACTACATCTTTTGGAAATTTTATCGAAATGTGATCTAACGAAACTTTGGTGTTAATCTTATTATGGAGGTAAGTAATGGCCTTATCCTTAACAAAATTCTGGACTGACGGAACCTGGATTAAAATAATAAGAAGTAATAAAAGGGCAACTATAGAACCCACGCACCATAAGAGAATACGTAGTGTTTTTTTTAAATAATGAATGTTCTTTTTATTCATATGTCAATAAAACACATTAAGATTGAAGTTGCACTATTGTAAGACTGTATCTGTACAGTTTACAAAATTGTAATTTTTAAGTCTTAACAATTTACATAATTACAGTCAATTATTCTAAAATTACACTGTAAATTAGTTAATTTTCTTACCTGAAAAAAGATTCAGAAAATGAAATGGTTTTATTATACACCTAAAATTTCAAAAATTTTAGAACCTTATATTCGGTGATTTTTTATTCAGCAATTTTATCTTTTGCTGTAACTTTTCCAGAAATTTTTTGTGTTGCTCTGACTCTGGATTAAAGCTTCTGTGGCGAAGGCTTTTTTGAATTTCATCGACTTCTTTCATAATAGAAAAACTGGTTTCTGAAATATAGCTTTCGCTGAAAAGCTTCCAGATATAATCAATAGCAATTTGGTTAGGATGCAGCATGTCTTCGGTATAAAAGCGATAATCACGAAGTTCATCCATCATGATTTCATAAGATGGAAAATAGCTGATGGCTGATGGTTGATGACTAATGGTTTTATGGAGAGCCGAAAACAAATGCGATTTGCTTAGTTGATTTTCTACAAAACCATCTTTGATGTGGCGCACCGGAGAAACGGTAAAGATGAAATTTATATCCGGATTTAAATTCTGAATTAATTCAATTGTACTTTGAATGCTCTTTTTAATTATTTCTATATCCAATAATTCTTTTGTGAATTGTTTTTGCGGAACTTTATGACAATTGGCAACAATTTGGTCACTTTCTGTATTTCTGTAAATCCAGGAAGTTCCATAGGTAATAATAATGTGTGTTGTTTGTTTTAACCATTTATGAGTTTCGGTAATCGTTTTATTTAATGTTTCAAGCAATTCTTCCCTATCCGAATTGCTTAAATCTGAATGTACATCAAAACAATGCCAGCGTTCGTTGTGAAAAAAAACATCTTTTTCCTCAAATAATTTCTGTTCACAAATTCTCTTGAATAATTTTTCAATCGAAACCGGATTAAAAATTATCCCAAATGGATTTGTTATATTCTGAAACTTAAAATAATCAAATTTCGCTGCCATGTTTTCTGCAAAACAGGAACCAATAGAAAGTACTTTCGAATTATAATCGATTGGATTGTTACTTTTTGAAACTGGAATTTGTGTTCTGAATTGCATGATTTTAGTTTTAAACAAATTTCACCAATTATTTATAAACAAAAAACCAAATACAGAAGTATTTGGTTTTAAAATTTAAATCAAATTTGACTTTGAATATTTTTTATATTTAACTTAATTAGTAGAAATACTCAACTGTTGCCGTTTCTCCTTCTTCACTCTCTGTAACTTTTGTTGGATAGTTAGCAGCATTATAAGTAAAAACATAGCTGGATGTTACTTCATTATTATCTAAATCTTTTTCAGAAACAATGTTATGTACTATACCTGATGCCTCACCTTCAACGAAAGAAATTTTATCATATCCTAAAATATTTTTAAAAGGATTATTCTTGTCATCATAAGTGTAACTTCTGCTTGGACTATCTGTTGAAGTAATTTTAGTAATTTCTCCTGCTGTAAAAGTTATTTTTCTTGTACCATTAGCAGTAGTTTGTGCTACATCATCTCCTCTAAAAGTAGTTACTGTAATAGAACCATCTGTTTCATATTTGTAAACTTCTTTAAAACCATATTCTTCCAATGGCTCAGTCATTACAAAGCTTATTAAGAGATTATTTGAATCATACTCATATTTATTAATTTGTTCAACGTCACCATCATACTTAAACTCCATTTTGGTTATTAAATTTCCAGTGTAAGTAAAATATACTCCATCGGTAGAACCGTCCACTGTTATTTTTACTATTTTGTTTCCATCATAAGCATAATTAGTAATCACCTTGTCTCCATCAGAATCAGTTGAAATTTCTTTTTTCAATAATACTAAATCTGAAGAACCTGAAGAATCATCATCACTTGAACAAGAAGTTAATGCAAAAGCCAATGCACCAAATAAGAATAAAATTTTTTTCATTTAATTGATTTTAATCATTAATAATTCCTACAAATGAAATAAAATCAAATTTAAAAACCTAACTTGTTTTAATAATAAAAAACCGAAAATAATTAATTAATAAAAATTATTAATATGCAATAATCACAACTTTCTAAAGGACAGACTTGTAAGCAATTCATTATTCGATAAAAAAAATTACTGTTTTTTATAATTTAAATTATGGTTTAAAAATTAACTTTTAAATACAACAAAATCCGCCAAATGATGCCTGTCTATTTTGTACTTTTGTATTTCTTCTTTTTAATTATAAATCTCTTATGAAATTATTATACTCCTATATAATCAAACATAAAATGCTTTTATTTTTTGCTTTGATTATGGCTACTATAAACATTTGTTTTAGTTTATCAGACTCCATTATTACAGGTAAATTAATGCAGGACTGCGGCGTTGGTTTGCATAAATATGACGGAAATGTAAATGGTTTTATAAAATCATTGTCTTTTTGGTTGGGACTTTCCCTTGGCGCGGCAATGATTTCAAGAGTTACCAAAAATTTTCAGGATTATTTTACCAATGTTGTAATTCAGCGAACCGGTGCACAAATGTATACTGATGGAATTAAAAAATCACTTGATTTGCCTTATGCCGAATTTGAAGATCAGCGAAGTGGTGAAACGTTAAGCAAACTGACCAAAGTACGTTCTGATTCTGAAAAATTAATTACACTTTCAATTTCACTTATCTTTCAGACTATCATCGGTTTTGTATTCGTTATCGTTTATATTGCCCGAATCGATTATCGCATTTCGCTTATCTTTTTAGTTACAGCTCCCATTATTGCTTTGGTAAGTTCTTATCTTGGGAAAAAAATAAAAATCGTTTCCAGAAAAATTGTGAATCAAACTAATGCACTGGCTGGTTCAACAACCGAAAGTTTAAGAAATATAGAATTGGTAAAAAGTCTTGGATTAACGTATCAGGAAGAAAAGCGTCTGAACCTGAATACTTTTAAGATTCTGCAGCTTGAATTAGAAAAGGTTCGCTTTATCAGAAGTTTAAGTTTTATTCAGGGTACAACGGTTCACTTTTTAAGGACCTGCGTTGTTTTTACATTATATTATTTCCTTTTTGGAGGAAAAATTATTGTAGGTGATTTACTTACTATGGTATTTTTTACCTTTTTTATTTTTGGCCCTTTACAGGAATTGGGAAACTTTATAATCGTGCTTAACGAAACTAAAGTTTCAATGGAAAATTTCAGGATCCTTTTAAATGCTCCAAAAGAATTTCGCCCGAAAACGCCAAAACATGTTGGAGCAATTCAGTCTTTACTATTCTCTAATGTAAGTTTCCAGCACAAAACGGCTAAATTTAAAGCCGTTGAAAATATTAATTTCGAAATCAAACAAGGACAGACTGTTGCCTTCGTTGGTCCATCTGGTTCCGGAAAAACAACTTTGGTAAAATTATTAGTCGGATTATATACTCCTGCAGAAGGTCAGGTTTTTTATAATGATATTGATTCGACAGAAATTGACCTGCTCGATTTAAGAAAACAACTCGGATTTGTAACTCAGGATGCCCAATTATTCTCGGGAACAATCCGGGAAAATTTATTGTTTGTAAAACCAAATGCTACTGATGAGGATTTACACAATGCCTTAAAAAAAGCCAGTTGCGAAAAATTATTAGTTCGTGCCGAAGACGGTTTAAATACCACTATAGGAGAAGGCGGAATAAAAGTTTCAGGAGGAGAAAAGCAAAGATTATCAATCGCAAGAGCTATTTTAAGAAATCCGAATTTATTGATTTTTGATGAAGCAACTTCTGCTTTGGATTCTATTACGGAAGAAGAAATCAATGCTACGATTAGAAGTATCTCGGATCAAAACAGAATCACGGTTTTAATCGCCCACCGTTTGTCTACGGTAATGCATGCTGACAGAATTTTTGTTCTGGAACAAGGTAAAATAATTGAGCAGGGAAAACATGATGATTTAATTGCCGAAAGAGGATTGTATTACGCTATGTGGCGCCAGCAGATTGGAGAGCGCAAGTAACCACTTGTAAAAGAATCTCGCAAAGACGCAGAGTCGCAAAGTTTTATTTTTATAAACTTTGTGGCTTTTTTATTCTATGTTTTTTTAAGTTTTAAAGATTTGAAACTACTCTTTTTATTCCAAACTTAATTATTGGAATATTGATGTTAATTAACACTAATAATCATTCATCAATATAGATTTATTCTCTAAATATAATTTATCTATACCAAAATCTTTAACTACTAATTTTATAATAGTATAATATTTATCCCCAAATTTATCGTAACATTCCCTTAGAACTTTACTATCAGAATTATCAAAGTGATTTGAAAATTCATCCAAAATAACTAAAATCTCTTTCCAGAAATTAAAAATTTTTGTAGGCAATAAATGAGTATTCGAATAAAGAATATTATCTATTTCTAATACTTTCATTTCAATTTCATTATAACTAATTTTTTTTCTAGCCTTTAAAGATCTAATTAAAAGTGTATTAAGAATATGGAATTCAGAATTTATTTTTCCAACTATATTAAGTTGTTCTTTATAAATTAATTCTCTCAGAAAATTTCTTCTATTTTTTATTGACACAAGATAATTTAAAAAACCAATAATAAATGTCAACAAAATACCTACGGTATAACATACATCTTTAATTTCCATAATAAATATTTAAAAACCCGACAAGTTTAATACCTATCGGGTTTGTTTTATAAAAAATTCTTCGTCTTTGCGAGATTAAAAAATCTACTTCATGAAATCCACTGCTTTCGAAAGCGCCTCAGCAACTCCAGCTGCATTTTTTCCTTTTCCAGAAGCGAAGAAAGGCTGTCCTCCTCCGTTTCCATCAATATATTTCCCTAATTCTTTAATAACTGCATTAGCATTTAAGCTTTTAGCCGCTGCCAATTCCTTAGAAATATAACAATGAATATTTGGTAAACCATCTTCAACAGAAGCTAAAAACACAAACGAATCTGCTTTTGAACTTCCTAAAGCCTGAGCTAAATCTTTTGTTGAAGCCATGCTTAAATCTACTTGTTTTGCAAGGAAATTAACACCGTTTACTACTTCAAAATCTTTTTCTAATTCCGTTTTTAACGAACCTACTTTTTCTTTAAGCAATTGTTCCACTTGTTTTTTCAGTTTCGCATTGTCATTCTGAAGTGAAGCAACCGATTTTAAAATATCCTGCGGATTTTTAAGTGTTTCTTTTATTTCTGCTAAAGTATTTTCCTGATTTAAGTAGAAGTTTTTCACCGCATCACCAGTGATTGCTTCAATACGACGAATTCCAGCTGCAACAGCACCTTCAGAAATAATCTTGAAATGCCAGATATCAGCAGTATTTTTTACGTGAATACCTCCACAAAGTTCTTTACTTTCTCCAAACTCGATCATACGAACTGTATCACCGTATTTTTCACCGAACAAAGCCATTGCGCCTTTATCTAAAGCTTCTTTGATCGGAATGTTTCTGTGCTCTACTAATTGCAATTGTGCCTCAATTTGAGCATTTACAGAAGCTTCAACCTGTTTAATTTCTTCATCAGAAACTTTACTGAAATGAGAGAAGTCAAAACGCAGGTAATTTGGATTTACCAACGATCCTTTCTGCTCCACATGCGTTCCTAAAATATTTCTCAAAGCTAAGTGCATCAAATGTGTAGCCGAGTGATTTTTTGAAGTTGATGTTCTTAAATCAGTATTTACTTTTGCCACGAAACCTGCTTCAACATTTTCCGGAAGCTGTTTTGCAAAATGCAGAATCAGATTATTTTCTTTTTTTGTATCGATAATTTCGATTGTTTCGTTTGCAGAAACAAGCGTTCCTTTATCACCAACTTGTCCTCCTCCTTCCGGATAAAACGGTGTATTGTCTAAAACGATTTGGTATAAAATACCATCTTTTTTAGAATCCACTTTTCTGATACGTGTAATTTTAACTTCGTTCTCCGTTTTGTCGTAACCTACAAATGTTTCCACATTTCCAGGAATCAAAACATTCCAGTCTTCTGTAGAAACTTCAGAAGCGGCGCGAGAACGCGCTTTTTGTTTTTGTAATTCAGATTCGAATTCTTCTTCATTATAAGAGAATCCTTTTTCTTTCAGAATCAAAGCCGTTAAATCTTTCGGAAAACCGAAAGTATCGTACAATTCAAAAACCTTTGCACCAGAAACCTCTTTTCCAGATGTTTCAGCAACAACATTTTCTAACAATTGTAAGCCCTGATCTAAAGTTCTTAAGAAAGAAGCTTCTTCTTCACGAATTACATTGGTAACCAATTGTTGCTGCGATTTGATTTCAGGGAAAAATTCTCCCATTTGGTCCGCTAGAACTTCAACCAATTTATTGATAAAAGGCTCTTTTGTACCCAAAAATGTAAATCCGTAGCGAATAGCACGACGCAAAATACGACGGATTACATAACCTGCACCCGTGTTAGACGGCAATTGTCCATCTGCAATTGCAAAAGCAACCGCACGAACGTGATCTACCACTACACGAATCGCGATGTTCGTTTTATTTTGTTCTTCACTGATGTTTTTAATTTCATCAGAAGTATATTTTAAACCTGTAATTTGCTCTACTTTCTCAATAAGCGGTGTAAAAACATCCGTATCATAATTAGAAGTTTTTCCCTGCAACGCCATACACAAACGTTCAAATCCCATTCCGGTATCAACGTGCTGTGCAGGAAGTTTTTCTAGAGAACCATCTGCTTTACGGTTGAATTCCATAAATACATTATTCCAGATTTCAACTACCTGTGGATGGTCATTATTTACAAGACTTTTTCCTGTAACCAAAGCTTTTTCAGATTCCGGACGTAAATCAACGTGAATTTCAGAACATGGCCCGCATGGTCCCTGATCTCCCATTTCCCAGAAATTGTCTTTTTTATTTCCAAGAATAATTCGGTCTTCATCAATTAATGTTTTCCAGATATCCCAAGCTTCCTGATCAAACGGAACATTATCTTCTTTACTTCCTTCAAAGACAGAAACATAAAGATTCTCTTTTGGGATTTTATAGACTTCTGTCAATAACTGCCAAGCCCAGTTAATAGCCTCTTTTTTGAAATAATCACCAAAAGACCAGTTTCCTAACATCTCAAACATGGTATGGTGATACGTATCAAAACCTACATCTTCAAGATCGTTATGTTTTCCTGAAACGCGAAGACATTTTTGCGTATCGGCTATTCTAGGACTTTTTGGAGTTCCGTTTCCTAAGAAAAATTCTTTAAACTGGGCCATTCCCGAGTTATTGAACATAAGGGTTGGGTCGTCTTTTAGCACGATTGGAGCAGATGGAACAATTAAATGTCCGTTGCTCTTAAAAAAGTCCAGAAATTGTTTACGTACGTCTTGTGATTTCATATTTTAATTAGAAAATGTGTCTGTTTTAATGTGTCAATTTGAAAATTAGACAATTAGATAATTTGTGAATTTTGATAATGTATTAATTTCGAAATCGATAATAAAAAACTAATCGTTTAAAACAATAAATTCCTTATTTTGCGCATTATCTAATTATCTAATTCCCCAATTATCTAATTAATTTTGTTCTTGAAAAAAAGCCACGAACAACTGAAACATTTACTAATTTTGTTCGTCTGACTAATTTTACAAGCTGCAAAAATAGGGTATTTTAAAATATGGCGAAAGTAAAATATTATTACGACTCAGAAAATCTGGCGTATACGAAAATAAAAACAAAAAAGAGAATCAAAATTGGTTACGGATTCTTGTTTTTACTGGCTTCAGCATTGTTTGGTTTTTTAATATTTGTCCTTTTAATCAATACTCCCTATTTTGAAACGCCAAAAGACCGGTTACAGGCCCGGGAAATTGAGAATTTAAAAATACAATATGCGATTTTAAATAAAAGAATGGATGAAATTGATGCTGTAGCTGAAGCTTTGGAAGACAGGGACAATAATATTTACAGAACTTACTTTAACAAAACCGAAATTCCGGATTCTATCAGAAAAGCAGGATTTAAAGATAGCAAAAGATATAAAGATTTAGAAGGCTATAATAATTCTCAATTGGTCCTAAACACTACTAAACGCATTGATCAACTTTCGAAAGAACTGGCTATCCAGTCAAAATCATTAGATGACATTTTAAAGCTGGCCAGTACAAAAAAGAATTTACTGGCAGCAATTCCTGCCATTCAGCCAGTACAAAACGAAAATTTAAAACGAGTAGCATCCGGTTTTGGATACAGAATCGATCCTTTCACGAAAGTACGAAAAATGCATAACGGAATGGATTTCACGGCTAATACTGGAGCTCCGGTGTATGCAACCGGTGATGGCATTGTGGCAAGGGCTGACAATACGGCATCAGGGTTTGGTAACCACGTAGTCATCAGGCACGGTTTTGGATACGAAAGTTTGTATGCCCATTTGAGCAAATACAACTGCCGTCCGGGTCAAAGAGTAAAACGTGGTGATGTGATTGGCTACGTTGGCAGCACAGGAAGATCAGAAGGTCCACATTGTCATTATGAGGTACATAAAGATGGGAAAGTTGTAAATCCGCTGAATTTTTATTACGGAAACATTTCGGCTGTAGAATACGTGGCGATTTCGCATTTGGCAAATCAGGAAAACCAATCATTAGATTAATACTGCAAAAAGTAGTAAGTTTGAATAAAATAGAAAAACAAAGATCATGCATATTGAGCTTTCTAAAGATAAAAGATATTTCAGCATTGGCGAAGTAGCCAAAGCATTTAATGTCAATGCCTCTTTGATACGGTTTTGGGACAGCGAATTTGACATTCTCAAACCTAAAAAGAATGCCAAAGGCAACAGAATGTTTACACATGAAGATATTACAAATTTACAATTGATTTATCATTTGGTCAAAGAGCGCGGTTTTACACTTGAAGGAGCCAAAACACATTTGAAGGAAGGCCAGAAGAAAACATTAGATAAATTCGAAATAATACGTAAATTAGAGTCCATAAAAACACAACTAACAGATATAAAAAACGAATTGTAATTAAAAATTGAATAAACTTAAATTAAAAAAAATATGAAAAAGTGGTTAATCCCCGTAGGAATTATTGTAGCGCTTATTGCAATTATCGCATTTTGGTCAATTGGAATTAAAAATACTGCTTTACAGCATAGCCAGGCTGTAAATAAAGACTGGGGAAATGTACAAACAGCTTACCAGAGACGTAATGACCTTATTGGGAACTTAGTAAATACCGTAAAAGGTGCGGCTAATTTTGAAAAAGAGACATTAACAGCTGTAATTGAAGCAAGAGCAAAAGCTACTTCAGTAACGGTTGACCCAAGCAATGTAACTCCGGAACAATTAGCACAATTCAATCAGGCACAAAGCGGGGTAAGCTCGTCTTTATCAAGATTATTAGTATCTGTTGAGCAATATCCAACATTAAAAGCAAATGAAAACTTCCTGAAATTACAAGATGAGCTTGCTAGTACCGAAAACCAGATTTTAACTGCAAGAACACGTTTTAATGAATCTGTACAGGTTTACAACGGTTATATTTTAAAAATCCCAAATAACTGGTTCCTGAGCGAATATAAAGAAAAACCATATTTTGAAGCTTCTACCGGAGCAGATAAACCTGTTGAAGTAAAATTCTAAATAAAAAATCGTAACTCTAAAATAATTCAAATGTCAAAAGTAGAAGATTTTTTAACCAGGGAAGAAGAGCAGGAAATAGTTGAAGCTATTCGCATGGCTGAAGAAAACACTTCTGGCGAGATTAGAGTTCATATAGAAAAAACGACTTCTAAAGTTCCTTT
This sequence comes from Flavobacterium hibisci, assembly GCF_020026925.1. Classification (GTDB taxonomy): domain Bacteria; phylum Bacteroidota; class Bacteroidia; order Flavobacteriales; family Flavobacteriaceae; genus Flavobacterium; species Flavobacterium hibisci. Next base: position 140,456 of record NZ_JAIQDW010000002.1, read on the forward strand.
TGACAGGGCTTTAGAAGTTTTTTATGAATTACGAATGAATGAAACCCAGCTTCAGAATGGTGTTTTGTTTTATTTTGCTGTTGATGATAAAAATTTTGTCATTTGCGGTGATAAGGGTATAAACGATCTTGTAACCAATGATTTTTGGGACTGCACTAAAGACGTTATGACAAATCACTTTAAAGCAGGAAACTTTAAGCAGGGAATTGTTGACGGAATTTTAAATGCCGGCGAACAATTAAAAAAATATTTCCCGTCATCAGAAGACGATAAAAATGAATTATCTAACGAAATCTCAAAAGGATAAATAATGAAAAATTCTAAAAATAAAACATCAAATTCCAATGGAATTTTTCTGTTTACCTTTTTGTTAGCGCTTTTTATTTCTAATAGTATCTTTGCGCAATTTGAAATACCTAAAATACCCCAAAAACAAACATCAGTTTACGATTATGCTAATATTTTAAGTGCTTCAGAAAAAACACAATTAGAAGAGAAACTAATTCGGTATTCAGATTCAACAACAACTCAAATTGTAGTTATAACAATCGAAAGTTTAAAAGGAGAAGATGTAAGTCAGTTGGCAACTAAATGGGGGCAAACCTGGGGAATTGGAGGAACAAAACAAGATGATAATGGTGTAATTATTTTATTGGCTAAAAACGAAAAGAAAATTGCAATTAATCCCGGTTATGGTTTAGAAGACCGCTTAACTGCCGGAATAGGCGGAACCATAATTCGAAATATTATTATTCCAGAGTTTAAAGCTGGAAGTTTTTATAATGGCCTTGATAAAGGAACAGATGCTATAATTGATGTTTTCAAAGGAAAATTCAAAGGTGAAAGAAAACAGAGTAAAGGAAAAGATTTTCCAATACTCCCTTTTATAGTTATTATCGTGATTGTATTAATTTTGGTGTCCCGAAATAAAAGAGGAGGCGGAGGAAATTCAGGCAATAATAGCGGCGGAGGTCCAAGTTTGATGGATGTTATTCTTTTAAGCAGTCTAGGCAGAAGCAGCGGAGGCGGATTTGGAGGTTTCGGTGGCGGATCATCCGGAGGTGGTTTTGGCGGAGGCGGTGGCTTCGGTGGCGGATTTGGAGGTGGAGGTTTCTCAGGAGGAGGCTCTAGCGGTGGCTGGTAAAGTAAAATTTGTTTGATGTTTCAAGTTAGGAGAGTTATCTTTGAAAATATTTTACTCTAAAATTTAATTCATATTTTATAATTCATATTAAAAAAAATGTTATCACATAAAGCAAAATATGCTCTTAAAGCCTTACTTTATCTAGCAGAACAAGAGGAAGATCACATTTCTAAAACTATAGAAATTGCTGAAGGTGCTAATATTCCTAAAAAGTTTTTGGAACAAATTTTATTAGACCTGAAACGAGGACGTTTTGTGAGTAGTAAACAGGGAAAATTTGGCGGATATTATCTGATAAAATCCAAAAATGATATCACTCTTGCAGAAATTCATCGTTTATTTGATGGGGCAATTGCACTTTTGCCTTGTGCTTCTTTAAATTTTTATGAGCGTTGTTTAGATTGTAAAACTGAGGAAGAATGCAGTCTGAGACACGGTTTGATGATTATTCGTGATGAAACTTTAAAAGCAATGCAGAACATCACAATAGCTTCATTGATAAAAAAATAAAAAATATTTTTTAAAACCCTACTAAACTGATAGATTTTATATATATTTGCCAAAAAATAATTAACAAATCATTACAATTTTTTGAACAATGAAAGTAAAATTTAGCAAGTCTTATGTCTCGAAAAATCTTTTGGAAAAAAGTAGCAATATAATTTTCACAGCAGTGAAAAATAATTCTTCTATGATGTGTATGTGCTGGTAAAAAAATTTAAAAATAAATTCTACTAATTACATATACATAATATAAAAATGAAAAATTCTATAAAAAATATATTTACACTACTTTCAATTATAACTTTCTCCGTTTCATTTGCACAAAACATTGAAGGTAAAATTACAGACTCACAAAAAAATCCTCTAGGTGCAGCCAATGTAGTTATCAAAGGAACAATCATAAGTACTATTGCTGATGAAAATGGAAAATTTAGCCTTGACACAAATGGCAAAAATCTCCCTTTTACACTTTTAGTGCAATATGTAGGTTATAAAACTATAGAAGTAGAGGTTACAACCTTACCTGTTCCTGTATTAGAAGTCGCATTAAAAGAAGAAAATGAACTTATCGAAGTTGTGGTTTCTTCCAGACGAAGAATAGAAAAAGTTCAGGATATTCCAATTGCAGTTTCAGTTGTAACTGGAAAACAAGCTGAACAAGCCGGAGCTTTTAATGTAAATCGTATTAAAGAACTGGTTCCGTCTGTTCAATTATATTCATCCAATCCAAGAAATACAGGTATCAATATTCGTGGTTTAGGTTCTCCATACGGACTTACTAATGATGGTATTGATCCGGGTGTTGGTTTCTATGTTGATGGTGTTTATTATGCACGTCCGGCAGCAACAACCTTAGATTTTGTAGATGTAGAACGAATTGAAGTTTTACGTGGACCACAAGGATCACTGTTTGGAAAAAACACCACATCAGGAGCCTTTAACATTACAACCCGCAAACCAAGTTTTACATCAGGTGCAGATTTTGAAGTGAGTTACGGAAACTATGCATTTCTTCAGGCTAAAGCTTCTGTTACAGGTGCTTTAAGCAAAAAAATTGCCGGACGCCTTTCTTTTTCTGGTACACAACGCGATGGTCTGGTTGATAATATTGCAACAGGAAGAGCAACAAACACCCTTAACAACCAGGGAATCAGAGGACAGTTGCTTTATACTCCTTCAGAAAATACCAATATTATATTAGCTGCAGATATCACAACACAGCGTCCTGACGGATATGCACAAGTAATTGCAGGTGTTGCGCCAACAAACAGAGCTGCTTATCGTCAATTTGATGCTATTATTGCCGATTTAAATTATCAACTCCCAAGCAGAAATGCATTTGACCGTAAAATCGATCAGGATACACCCTGGAGATCAGGACAGGACATGGGAGGCATATCCTTAAATATTGACACTAAAATTGGTGGCGGAACATTAACATCAACAACTGCATGGCGTTTTTGGAACTGGGATCCATCAAATGACAGGGATTTTACAGGATTACAGGTTTTGGCAAAATCACAAAACCCTACAAGACAAACTCAAATTACACAGGAAGTTCGATATGCTGGTCAGCTTTCGTCGAAAATTAGTGGTGTTGCAGGTGTATTCTTTATCGACCAGACATCACAAACAGATGGTACAGAAGAATCAGGAAGTGCACAATGGAGATTTTCTCAAAGTACAACAAGTAATTTATGGAAAACACCCGGCCTTTTTGAAGGTTACGGAATTAAAACTGATGCAAGAATCAGAGCATCGAGTGCTGCAGTATTTGGTCAGTTAGACTGGGCCATAACAGATCGTCTGCATGTATTACCTGGTTTGCGATATAACTTTGATAAAAAAGAAGCAAACTATAAACGTACCACATACGGCGGTCTTCAGACAAATGACCCAGCATTAATTGCTCTGAAAAAATTAGTCTATACAGATCAGGCTTTTGACTCAAGTACAGACGATACCGATTTTTCAGGAAATTTGACTTTGACATATAAATTTAGCGATAAAATCAATGCTTATGCTACTTATGCAAAAAGCTACAAACCAGTTGGTGTAAATGTTGCCGGGCTTCCTACACCGCCAGCTGGCCAAACATTAAGTGATCTTGCAGTAATTAAACCTGAAGATGTTAATCATTATGAAGCAGGTATTAAAACTTCTCCATTCAGAAATTCCATCCTGAATCTTACAGTATTCAATACTGATATTAAAGATTTTCAGACAAACGTTCAGGCCGCTGAATTGGGTGTGAATCGTGGATACCTTGCCAATGCTGATAAAGTAAGAGTAAGAGGAGCAGAATTAGACGCAAGTTTTGTAATCAACAGACAGTTTAGTGTTTACGGAGCTGCAACTTATAGCGACGGTAAATACATTAAATTTACAAATGCGCCACTACCTTTGGAAGAAACTGGTCTTGTTGTGGATGGAAAAGCCGTAAATTATAAAGATGTTTCAGGATCTGATTTGCCTGGTGTTTCAAAATGGGCAGGAAGCTTAGGAGGTGAATATACTAAAAACGCAAGATTCTTCGGGAACTCGAGTAAATTTTTTATAGCCCTTGATAGCTATGCCAGATCTGAATTCTCATCAAGCCCATCAGCTTCAAAATATTTAATAGTTCCGGGTTATGCTATTTTTAATGCCCGTTTAGGTTTCCGTGCAACAGATGGTTTATCTGTTCACTTCTGGGGACGTAATATTTTAAACAAGGATTATTATGAGCAATTATTGCCAGCTGGCGGAAATGCAGGACATTACGCGGCTGTATTAGGTGACCAAAGAACATATGGAATTACTCTAAAATATTCGCTGTAATAAAATTAAAGAAAGTTAGTTTGGTTAAAACGAGATGCATTTATTAAGTGTATCTCGTTTTTTTGCTTTAAATTCACAAAACAGCATTCAAAACAATTTTTATTCTGCCCAAAATCATCACTCATTTGTATATATTCGCAGCTTGAATTTATATAATGTAGATGAAATTTTTCAGATTCTTTCTTTTTTGGGCATTTTTAGGTCAATTCTCTTTAGCGCAAAGCACAAAAAACGTAGAACACCAAACTCTGACATGGATTAGATATTACAATATTTTTCCTTTATCAAAAAAATGGTCACTACATTCTGAACTTGACAACCGGAGCTTTATAAATCCGGTTCATGAAAATGTATTTGTTTTCAGGACACAGGGAAGATATCGTGCCAGTGAGCATATTGACACTGGTGCAGGATTTGCTTATTTTAGCGTTAACACCCAAACACCTTTGTCTGATCCTGAGTTCTCAATTCCCGAATATCGTATTCAACAGGATATCACTCTTATTCATGACCTCGTAAAAATTACTTTCCATAATCGTTTTCAGTTAGAAGAACGTTTTATAGAAAAATCGACTAAAACGGAACTGTTAAATGATTTTTCTTTTTCTTTCCGATTCAGATACCGTTTACAATCTACGTTTACACTTTGGGAAAAAGAAAAACGAAGTTTAAAAGGCACCATTTCCGATGAAATTTTATTTAATCACGGAAAAGACAATAAGAAAAATACTTTTGACCAAAACCGGTTCTATACAGCCCTGCGATATCATTTCAACCCAAATATTGGTTTGGAATTAGGCTATTTAAAAAACTTTCAGAGGCGGTCCAGCGGTGTCGATTTCTACGATCGTGATATTATTCGTCTTACCGTTTATCACCGAATTAACAGAAAAATTAAATCGTAAAACTGAATTCTAATTATTGGAAATTCTAAACTCTAATTATCTTAAGTGACTTTTTAACAAACAAAAAACTCCAGCTAAGCCAGAGTTTTTATTATTATATGATTTTATTTTATTTGAAATTAACCTTTACAAATAAAAACTTTGTATCTCAGAGCTTTTAGATTATATATCTCTTTCTCTTCCTCCGCGATCTCCTCTTTCACCACCATCGCCTCGCTCTCCTCCTCTTCTTTTCGAACCTTTTTCAGACGCAAAATTCCCAATTTTATATGCTACAGAAAACATCACATAACGCTTTAAAACAGTATTTTGTTCATCTCTTACCGAGGTAGCAGAAATTGTTCTTGTAGCACTTAGGTTCTGATTCAGCACATCATAAACTTTTATTTTAGCATATAATGTTTTCTGTAAAAAACCATACGATAAACTCGCATTCCATAAGTAAAAATCTTTTTTGAAATCATCCGAAATATTAGAATTGTAAGTATATCCAAAATCATTTCCAAAAATTAAATTCGCCGGCCAGTATGTTGTGGTTTGTAAACCGGCCCTGTGCACAACTGCTGAAGTCGAATTTGCAGAAGTATTTTCGTAATGTGTTTCATTAAATGATAATCCGTAAGATGGGGAAATAGTCAGCAACTCACCATATTCATAAGTAAAATACAATTTAGGCGAAATTGCTGTTGATTTTGCATTATATAAAACCTCATTTGTATATCCTTTGTCAAAAGTATAACTTCCATTTAAGCCAATTCCATATCGTAAAACATGTGCATCCCTTTTAATCGACTGATTCCAGTTTGCTCCGGCAGAAAGGGAATAATTACCTGAAATATTTACATACGTTGTTGTTCTTCTACCATTTGCATCAAAGACAGAAGTCGATACTATATCATTATTAAAATAATCTCCTTTTAGCGAAAAAGCGTAGCCCGAACGGGTGCGGAAATCAAAATTCCTGAAATTAAAATTTATCGAATTTTTCTCAATAAGATCTAAATCAGGATTACCAACAATGCTATTTAATGGATTATTTAAATTAACGACTGGCATTAAATAATTGGCTGAAGGTATTGCATTTGAGTAATCGTACTTGAATGTCAAATTCTTAGATTTACTAAATTTATATCGCAGCTGGGCAGAAGCAAAAGGCAGGACATATTTTTTATTTAACTGCGTTTCGTTCCCCATATACAACGAATAGTTGTCAAAATTAACAATAGTCGTTTTCGAATCCAGATTTAAGGTGTAATTGCTTTTTCGCAGTGTTATTCCAACTTTTGGCGCCACCGAATTTTGTGAAGATGTCGTATAGGTTGTTAATGAAGAATTCAAATCTAAAATTTCCTCTGTCGAACGGTCGACATCGTAAGTTTTCTGGTCATTTGAAGAACTCTGCCAATCCAAATCGGAACCAAAACGGACCCTTAAAGAATCTGTAATCGGTTCTGTATATTCAAGATCCAGCGAGTAGGAATCGGAAATATTCTTACCACTTGTTTTTTGGTATCTGTCAACATTTTTGTCTGGCTCCAGATTAAAAATGGTCTTAATATCATTAAACCCATCTGAATCATTTTTGGTATTATTATTCGAAAAAACAAAGCTCATATTTCGGTTTTTTTTCTCGAAAGCTTTATTAAAATTGATTGTATTGGCAAAATTCGTTGCGGTTGTTTCTTTGTTCGATACTGATGTACCATCGTTTAAAAGCTGGCCGTTTTCATCATCCTGCCAAGTTTTACTCGAGGAATCAGATTTTCCATTTGAACGTGTTTGCCCTACATTTGGAGTAATAACAAGGCGTGTGGTTGGGTCAATTTTGTATTCTAATTCAAAGTTTGCTGTATTTCCAGTACTTTCATTTCGGTTTTTAGAATCTGCCTTAGTATAATTATTCCCCGTAGGTAAAATACTCAGTTCATTAGAGTTGCTATCGTTTTTATTAATTGTATTCGAAAAATTGTAACTCCCGGATGCCATGAGTTTTTCTGTCCAGTCATCAGAATAATTAACACCCAACAAGTTAGACTGTGTAATTCCTTTTCCTCCTCCAGAGTTTCTGCCTCCCCTGGCTGTTCTTCCGCCTCCCATACTGTCAAATACTTCATCCTGTGTAAAACCCGTTGAATTAATATTGTTTGAAGCTCCAAGAATACTGATTTTTTGTTTGTTATTGAAGAAATTCATGATCAGACTGCTCTCATAACGGTCATCAGAACCATAACCTCCCAAAATTTTCCCGAAATACCCTTTATTTTTCTTTTCATCAATCGTCAGGTTGATACTCGAATAATCTGATATGGATTCTTGTTTCGCTAATTCTTCTTTTTTGGTTTTAAAATCAGAAACCTGTACTTTTTGTATGATTTCGGCAGGTAAATTTTTTAAAGCCATTGCACCATCCCTGTCAAAAAATGGCTTTCCATTCACTAACAGCTGATTTACTTCCCTTCCGTTAACCGTGATTTTTCCAGCATCATCCACATCAAAACCAGGCAGTTGTTTTAATAATGCTTCTACATTTGCATCGGGACGGACTTTATAAGAAGCTGCATTGTATTCTAAGGTATCCTGTTTCATGCGAATTGGCGGAGCCTCACTTTTAACAATTACCTCATTTAAAGCATTAACACTTTCGATCAAATATAATTTTCCAAAGTCTTTGCTTTCCAAAAGACCATTTTGTTCTTCTGTGTAAGTTTGGTACCCTAAATAATTTATTTTAAGGAAAACCGGTTTATCCAGTTTTTTGGTGTTCAATCTAAAAAAACCGTTTTTATCTGTCGTTGCATAATCAATAACCGTAGAATCTTTAACAGTCGTAAAATAAACGGTAGCCAATTCTACCGGCAGCTGTGTATTAATATCAAGCACAGTACCTTTAAGAACAATATCATTCTGGGCATTAGCAGAATAAGCAAAAACAAAAAGTAGTAAAAAGTAATAAATTCTAGTCATAAAATGTTTGGTTAGAACCATAAGACTTCAAAAGAATAAAATGGTTTAATTGTAAATTCCACATTTATTCAAATAGTATGCCATTTCCTAAATACAAAGCTGTTTTCAATTGAAAAAAGACATAAAAAAAGTCCCAAAAATGAGACTTAAAAATTTATTTTTCTCTGATATAAATATCAATCGGAACTCCTGCAAAATCCCAATTTTCTCTAATCTTATTTTCCAGATAACGTTTATATGGTTCTTTCACATATTGTGGCATATTGGCAAAAAATACAAACTGAGGTGTTGGAGTTGGCAATTGCATACAATATTTAATTTTCACATATTTACCTTTTGTTGCCGGTGGCGGATAAGCCTCGATAACTTTCAACATATATTCGTTGAATTTTGAAGTAGCAATTCTTTGTTTTCTATTTTCAAAAACCTGAACCGTCGCTTCAAGCGCTTTCAATAAACGTTGTTTTGTCAATGCCGAAACAAAAAGAATTGGCACGTCTGTAAAAGGCATTAATTCTTTTTTGATTTTCTCTTCGTAATCACGTGTTGACATGGTATCTTTTTCTACCAAATCCCACTTGTTTACCAAGATCACAACACCCTTACGGTTTTTCTCTGCCAGCCAGAAAATACTCTGATCCTGCCCTTCAAATCCGCGGGTTGCATCGATAACTAAAATACAAATATCGGCATGCTCAATTGCCCTAACCGAGCGCATTACCGAATAAAATTCTAAATCTTCCTTTACTTTTGCCTTACGACGAATTCCCGCTGTATCAACGAGATTAAATTCGAAACCAAAACGGTCAAATTTAGTATCAATGGCATCACGGGTTGTTCCTGCAATGTCAGTTACGATATAACGATCCTGACCAATCAAAGCGTTGATAAAACTGGATTTCCCTGCATTTGGGCGTCCTACAACAGCAAAACGAGGCAAATCTTCCTTAACCTCAACTTCTGGTTTCTCCGGAAATGCATCAATTAAAGCATCTAATAAATCTCCTGTTCCGCTTCCTGAAATACTTGCGAAAGTAAAATAATCTCCTAATCCAAGATTATAAAACTCAATCGCATCTTTCTCACGCATTGCGTTATCTACTTTATTTACAGCCAATAAAACCGGTTTTGTTACTTTACGCAACAATTTAGCCACCGTTTCATCCATTGGTGTAATCCCTTCTTCAACATCAACTACAAAAATAATAACATCAGCTTCGTCGATAGCAAGCTCTACCTGTTTACGGATTTCTCCTTCGAATACGTCATCACTTCCGCGAACGTATCCTCCGGTATCAATGACAGAAAACTCTTTTCCGTTCCACTCGCTTTTACCATAGTTTCTATCACGGGTAACCCCAGATACTGAATCTACAATAGCTTCTCTTCTTTGTATCAGCCTATTAAACAGGGTCGATTTCCCTACGTTAGGTCTTCCTACTATCGCAACAATGTTATTATTCATTTTTTTGAATTTTACATCTCAGATCTCAGATTTAGATTCTGTTTTGAGCAAAATCAGATAAATCGTTAATCCAAAATACTGTGTTTTAATTTTTTGCAAAGGTAGTTAAAAAAAGCTCCTAAGCTAATAAGTTTCTAAGTACCTAAGTTTTTCTTGTTATTTTCAGGAGCATATTCCAGCTATTCGCTATATCTTTTCCTGGCTAAAGAAGCCAGAAAAAGGATGCCGCTTCTATCTGGGCTAGGCCTTTAGGTCACAAGAATATTTTTGTCATTATTATTTTCTCAACCAGCCCAGCAATCTGTCATTTTCGATTTTATAATTTCCTTCCTGATTTTTTAGAACAAAAACTTCTCTGGAACTGCTAAATGGCCCCGGGTTTTGCTGAATAATTTCAACTTCATTTTCAAAAACTTGAGAAATTATGGCAACGTGTCCAAACCTATTTAAAACCGATCCTGAAAAAATTACCAAATCGCCTATTTGCGGTTTTGTTTTCCCGGGATTTGCGTATTGAATTAAATCCCGTTTCAAATTCAATTCGCCGTCTTTTACTTTAGGATCAAAAAAATCCTTTGCGTGACCGTATGCATCCGGCATTTTATGATTGTAATGTTCGTAATAATATCGTTTTACAAACTCTACACACTGGTATTTTAGCCCTAAATTGTAATTGTCTTTTGTAACGTTTCTTTCCAAAACATGATCAACACCGCCATTGTAATACACTTTGACTCCGTTTAAACTATCAAGTGGCTGCCCGATTTTATAATCGCTGTTTAGATTTACTTTTTTTACGACTTTTAAACCAGCGTAACCCAAAACTAAAACTGAAATAATCAGGAGCTTAATCTTTTTAATTTTCATTTCTCTGTTTAAGAATAATGTTCTTTAGTTCTATTGCGTGAGGGATGGAAACGACATCCTTTTGTGGCGGGGTTCGCCACAAAAGATATAGTGTACAGCCCGGTCCTTGGGACACGCCCAAACAATTTTACTGATTATATCCGAATCGTTTCAGCATATTCGCATTACTTCTCCAGTTTTTGTTCACTTTTACGTAAAGCTCAATGTGAATTTGTTTTCCGAAGAATTTCTCTAAATCAGCTCGGGCATCGGTTCCGACTTTTTTGAGCGCTGCACCTTTGTGGCCGATGATGATTCCTTTTTGCGTATCGCGCTCCACCATAATTACCGAACGGATTCTGATAATATTTTCATCTTCGTGAAATTCTTCTGTTACGATTTCAACCGCATAGGGAATTTCTTTGCTGTAATTCAATAAGATTTTCTCGCGAATCGTTTCATTTACAAAAAAACGCTCTGGCTTGTCTGTTAATTGGTCTTTTGGGTAATAAGCCGGTGATTCCGGCAATAATTCTATAATTCTTCCAAAAACTTCCGGGACATTAAAATTCTGCAAAGCCGAGATTGGGAAAATCTCTGCATTTGGCACTTTTTCTTTCCAGAAAGCGACCTGCTGCTCTAATTGATCCTGGTTCGAATTATCAATTTTATTTAAAAGCAGTAAAACCGGAATTTTAGCGTGAATAATTTTCCTGAAAAAATCTTCATCTTTTAAGTCCTGCTCACCAATTTCGACCATGTAAACTAAAATGTCAGCATCTTCAAAAGCCGATTTTACGAAGTTCATCATTGATTCCTGCATTTCGTAAGCGGGTTTGATGATCCCGGGAGTATCAGAAAGGACCAACTGGAAATCTTCTCCGTTTACGATTCCTAAAATTCTATGACGTGTAGTTTGTGCTTTTGAGGTAATGATCGATAACCGTTCTCCAACGAAGGCGTTCATCAGGGTTGATTTTCCAACATTTGGATTTCCGATAATGTTTACGAATCCTGCTTTATGTGACATTTGTGTATTATTTTAAGCTGCAAAGGTAGTCATATCAACTCAATACAGAAAATAAAACATTTTTTTAAGTTTTCGTTGGAAATCTAAAAAATCGCTGTATCTTTGCACCCGAAACATCGCGGGATAGAGCAGTAGGCAGCTCGTCGGGCTCATAACCCGAAGGTCACAGGTTCGAGTCCTGTTCCCGCTACAGAGAAGAACCCATCAAAATTTTGATGGGTTTTTTGTTTTTTACTACTTATCTCAAGCCTTGTAAATGTTGACACTAAATCAAAAACAACGTTTACTTTATTGGTTAGATATTGCCTGTTTTCAGCCCTAATTGACAATCCTTCTGGAAACACCAAGTTTTGAATTCTTATCTTGGTCTCAATATCTCCCTCTCTCCAGTATTTACTGATATTTGAAACTTTTTCCACTACCTTATCGATATGCTTGCCGTGGTTAGATATTTTTTTTGTGTTGGACAGAATTTGGCTTTCAATCATCTTTAGTTCGGTTTCAAATTCGAGCGCATATCTATTGTATTTTTCATTCCCAAAATTTGGGTTTTCAAAATAGCGTTTATCCAAGTTCTCAATCTTAGCCTCAACATCTTTTTTCTTTGCAAGCAGGCTTTTAGCTTCATGTCTTGCTTCTTCGTTCACAGCATCAAAGAATTTATTTAACTGCATTTTAAAAGGTTCTACAAATTTTGACTTTAATGTATACTTTGACAATAATCTTTCGAAAGAATCATTGAGTCCTTCCATTTTTGATTTTTGGGTTGTCATTGCATTGAAACTCGCATTTTTACATTTTTGGCATTTATAGTAGTGTGTTTTCTTTTTCCTAACCTCATAGCTTGTCAGCAGGCATCCGCACCCGCATCTTAAAAATCCTGTAAGAGGCCTGAACTCATTGACTTTGTTTTTACAGTATTCTTTGACTGCAATGACGTTGTTTTCAGAAAGCATATTATCAACTTTCAGGAAATCTTCCTCACTCACTAAGCCCGCCCAGTTTCCTTTCACCGGCTCATCAATTAGTGAATTGACCAAGATCCCGCAATAAAAAGGGTTTCGCCACATAGAGCTGATCCCCTGCTTTGAAATAATCAAATTCAGTTTTTCAAGTTTCTCTCTGATCACATAATCTCTTTCACCTGCGAGTTTCCATTTCCATGCCTTTTTTAAAACCTCTCCTTCCTGATTAATCGTAATAGACTGCGTGTCCTGCATCAAGGCATAGTCGCCTACTTTTCGTCCCCGCATTGTATAGCCTCGGGGAGCTTTGCCAAGCCAGTTGCCTGATCTGAGCAGTGCTTTCATGCCTGGAATTGTTTTCTCCAATCTGTCCATGTTTTCCCTTCTGGCATCAAGGAGCTTGCCGTAAATATCAAGTTTGCTGTATTCGTCATTGGTACACAGCCCTGATGATGTCTCAATTAGATGAACACCCAGCTTATCCACCAGTTCATGTACAATCGTGATAGCATTGCCTCCTGTTCTGGAGAACCTGCTTATAAATTTGATGGCAATTGCAAAGGGTTTCTGCTTTGAACTTTTAACTTCTTCAAGCAGTTTTGTAAACTCTTTTCTTGTGAAATCTCCCGAGGCGCTCTCATATGTTCCACCGAGTATATTTTTAAGTGTATTTATTTCAGATTCTCAGTTGACCTGTTCCCGTTTTTCAGGGCTATAACTTATGCCATTCCGCCGAAAATTAAGAACCACTTTGCGTTCGGTCCTTCCTTGCTTGTGAGTCCTCCACTTTCTCTATGGCTCGTTTCCTGACAAGTACTATGACCTCTGCTGACTTCTTTACTTAACCAACTCGTGGTTGTAAAGACCTCCCCTGGTAAGAGCTTTTTCCTTCTGTCTATCTCTGGCACATCTACATAGCAATAATCTAATTTTATAGCATGTTCAGAACACTGTTTTGGACTTCGTATTGCTGTGGATACTCATCCTTATTGCTATGCCTCCTATGTACTTTCTGTTCGTCAGTACAGACTTTTGCCGGTTCGCTTCCTTTACTGCATACCTCACGGTAAACCAGCTTGCGACGTGCTAATGGTTCGGGTTGTTGATCCGCCCACAAGGGACTTACACCCTCTGGAAAAATAACACGCTGTAGGATCTGTTTTCTAATCCAAAATTTGTATTTTCGAATTTTTATCAAAGCTTACAGCGTGTGTCCTGCTCATGCAGGGCACACACAGCCGGTTAGACGAAATCGCTGGTATTCGATAACCAGAAGTTGTTCATTCACGAATAGAGTTTATCTTCGGCAGAGAGAACTCAGTTCGCTGACATCGCAACTTCGCTAATCGGCGACACGTTAGGTGAATTTTAAATAACAAAAATGCAACAATTCAATTTTTTTAAAATTTTAGAAAAAGATAATAAGGAATTAATTCATTCTGCTTTTATTTCCTATCTTTTAGATAATAATTCAAAATTTAGAGAGTTTTTAGAATTAGGAAATGAAATTTTTTCTTCTTCTCAATTGGAGAAACAGTATAATCATAAGAAAGAGAAATGTAGAATAGACATTGAACTGATTTCAGAAGACAGAAATCACTTTGTTTTTGTCGAAAATAAGTTTAAATCATTTCCTTATTCAAATCAATTAAATAAGTATGATAGAATATTTAAACATAATGTACACAGTAAAGCTAAACTAACAAAAATACTTTTATGTTTTGATAAAGAAATAATTGGATTTCAAACAGAATGGAAAATTTATGATTATAATGATATTGTTAATTTTTTAGAAGAAAATTTTAATTTGAATGATAGATATGACGAGGCTATTTTTATCAATCATTATCATCAATTCTTAAAGGAATATATTAATACTTACAAGAGTTACCAAAATAATAGTGTTAGCCTGTTTAATGGTAATTTATCGAATGACGAAAAATTTTGGTTAAGGTTAATCAATTCTCAAATAGTTTTATATTTCCAGACTAAGTATAACAATGATTTATTTAACTTTGTTTCTAATCCTGGGAATACTTCAACACCATTACTAAACATAACACCGCTAGGTTGGAAAGCCAAAGTTAAGGAAGATGTTTTGATTCAATTTCAGGGTAGAGATTTGAAATTCTATATACATAGTGTAGATAAAGAAAGAATAAAAAAGGTTATAGATTTTTGCTCAAAGAGATTGTGGGACGAAAAGTTAGAACTTAAAAAACCAACAAAACGAAAGGAAGGATCGTGTTTTATTTTCAAAACTAGAATTAATGATGTGGTAATTAATGATTTTTCTATAGCGAACATTTGTAAAACTATTGAAGGATTTTATGAGAATATAGAAGAGAAAATTATAAAAAACTACACCTAAGTCGGTTTTGCATGATTGCTATTTTTGTTGTAATAGTTCATTCAGTTTTCATAACTTCGTTTTTTACAGCCGAGCGAACTCAGTTTCAATTCCGCAATCAACGCAAAGCCACAGGACGTTAGCTGCAACCCTAAAAAACAGAGAAAAATAAGATATTTAAATGAACGAATATTTAAAAAACATATAAAAAACTAAAAGAAGATGTATTAGCAAAAGCGATTTACGATATTTTAAAATCAATATTAATTGCTTTAATAACTTATTATATTTTAGACGAAACCCCGATCGCGCGGATTTGTAATCCGTGCCCGCAAAGTATATCATAAAAGATAAAAAAAAGAAAATCTAGTTTTATTAATATTGGATCGGGCACGGAAAGAATTTCCGCGCTATCGTTATGCATATCTCAGCGATCAGGATTAAAATTTACTTTTTAATTGGGTAACATATTGACCTTCTGTTAAATTGAAATTATTAGGTTCCAATACCAAAGTAACTGTTATATTATTCAAGGTAATTAAATAGTATATATCTGATGTTAACCATCTTTTATATTGTAGTGGATTGGCTTTTATTGCGGTAAATGCCTTACCAATTATGGTTTTATAATAATCCCCTGCATGACATTGTTCTTTAAAATTCTTTAGCTCTATTAAAAAATCTCTCAAGCCTAAGGTAGGCACTTCATATCTTTCTACTTTGTCAAAGTCTCCGTACCGAGATATTGTAGTATCAGAAGATACATAAAATAAATCTGTACCCAAATTCAAATAATCTAACTGTCCTGCAATAACCGCATTTAATTCGCTTAAAGTTTCTGTTATATGGCTTAAATTCATATCTGACAAAGCTGATGCCTGATTTAAATCTGAAGTACTTACTCCAATCATTACTTCTCTATTTATTGAATATTTTGTTACGAGTATCTGATATTCATATAGCATAATATATTGTTTAAATGTTTAATTAAAATTTCCGCGCCCGTTGGCGTTTATTATCTATTCAAATCATTTCTTCTAGCTTCCATCTCTCTTAAACAATGTATTTTACAGTCCCGATCAAGCCGATTTGTAATCCGTCCTGGCAAAGTATATCTTAACAGATTTAAAAGAAAATCCAGCTTTATATAGAACGGGCACGGAAAGAATTTCCGCTATGGTTGTTAGGAAAAAATATTATCACAACATAAACTCTGGGTTTTTGGTTTTAATCTTTCTTCTCTTTATATTATAAATACGAAGATTAAACTAAAAACTAATTGGCTCTAGTGTTTTTATTTTTTCTCTTCTAATAAAAAAAACATCTAACCATTATTGCAAAATAACATCGTAATCTACATTATATAAACAATAAAGGCATCTGCTTTACAGATGCCTTTATATTAAACTGTGATAGTATATAAGTTATGCTACAACTACGTTTACTGCGTTTGGCCCTTTACGGCCTTCTTCTACGTCATATCTTACTTCATCATTTTGACGAATGGTTTCTGACAAACCTGAAACATGAACAAAAACTTCATCTCCTCCATTATTAGGAGTTATGAATCCAAAACCTTTTTCTTCATTGAAAAATTTTACTGTACCTTCTTGCATTTTTAATGTATTTAATTGTCCAAAGATAGCTTTATTTAATTAGAACTCACTGAAATTGAGATTTTTATTTTCTAAATCCATTAGCATATAATAATCATTGAAATTAAAAAAAAATTAAAAATTTAATTTTAGCCTTTTAAGAAAATCCGATTAACATATCGGAGATCAAACATAAAATCGATAAGTACTAAACAGTTAAATCTAATCCCTGATTTGTAATACCTTTTTCAGAATATTTTTTAAATCTTCAAAATAATAAAGCATTCATTTCCAGTAGTTAATAAAATATTTTCAGCAGCTTCCTTAGAATAAGCAGAATATAAAATGAAAGGAATATCCTTTAATGTTTCGTCAGTGATTTGTGCTATAAAATCCTGTCCGTTTGCATACGACATATTATAATCTAAAAAAGATGACATCTGGCAGTATTTCAGACTTTATGAGATTTTCAAGGGCTTGCATTTTATCTTTCTTATTTTCAATTACATCCCATTCGCGAGTAAGTTCACTGCTTCTCTAAAAATTTTCTATCATCATCGTCATTATCGAGAATTACCTTGTTGTTAAATTACATTAAACCTATTTTTAAAATAAAATAAATTTTTTAAATTAGTCATATTATCTGCCCCAAACTGATATTTTATATACGTTTTTACCTAAAATTAAATTATCATGAATAAGAAAGGAGCCATAATCATTATAGAAGACGACCCGGACGACCAATATATATTTAGTGACGTTTTTAAAGAACTGAACTATAACAATAAAATTATTTTTTTTAATGATGGACAGGAGGCACTTGATCATTTGCGATCAACAGCTGAAGAGCCTTTTATCGTTTTCTCTGATATCAACATGCCAAAACTAAGTGGAATTGAGCTAAGAAAGCAAATATTTGAGAATGAAGGCATACGTTTAAAAACTATACCCTATCTATTCTTTACAACGAGCGCAGATCAGCGCGATGTTATTGAAGCCTATTCAAAATCGGTTCAGGGCTTTTTTGTCAAGCCATCAGATTTTAATGAATTGAAGGATATACTAAGAATAATTGTAGAATACTGGCAGAAATAGTGTCTCTCCTATGTATGTAGCCTAGAAAAATAAAGATATGGGAATCTTATTGCATGTATCTAATACAACAATCGAATAGGGAGAAACAGCAATTACTAATCCTCCCGGGATATATTTTTTTCAGAAATGAAAAACATATTTTTTAAAGGATTTATCAGCGCTTTTGTCCAATACAGAACGAAGACTTTTTTTAAAATGAGAATAAAACCTTTAAAAGAACTGGGCTTTTGGATATAAAGATCTGCTCCCTTATTCAAAGTATCTTCTATATCTTTCTGACTATTGGAAGTCGATAGCATAACTGCAGGAATGTCATTAAGTTCTTTATCGTTCTTTATTTCTGCCAGCGCCTCTTTACCACCTTTAACAGGCATGTTGATATCTATAAAAATAATATCAGGTTTTGGTTCGGAATCATCCTTCAAGGTGTTAACGAGTTCTTCACCGTTTCCAACCGTAATTATTTCAGCGGGAACATTTGTTGCATCTACTGCATCAATAAACAATTCCTGATCATCATTATCATCCTCAGCCAATATAATTTTTAATGGCTCATTTGCTTTTAAGTCTTTATTATTTACGGATGAATTTTCAGAACTTATCATATAGAAATGTTTTTTTTACAATCCAAAAGTACGCATAAATATGTAATAATATTCCATTGAAGTAATTATCTTAAAATCAACAATAATGCTAATATTAAGAAGCAAATCTTCGCCTGATTCATTTGATTTTGCAAGTAACGAAATAACTTTAAATTGTAACTTTTAGATAAGTTCCTTTAAGAAGGTTTGTCATTTTAATATCTCCGGATTTCAAAGCAAACACCACTTATGACAAGTTGGATTTTTGTTTACATGATTTAAAAATATATTTGCCGATGATTATTTATTTTAGCCATGCGTTGCTTTGCAGCCAGCTAAATAGTGGATCCATCCATCCGGGATGCCTGAAAATGAAACCATGATCACCTTTGGGATAAATATGCATTTCAACCGGAACTTTATATTTTCTCAATTTTTCAAAATAAATAATACTGTTATCTACATCTACAGTCTTATCATCAGCAGTATGTGTTAAATAGGCCGGTGGCGTATCCTGCTGAACCTGCAACTCGTTCGAAAACAAATCGACATCTTCATTATTTGGATTTTTGCCCAATAAATTATCCCTTGAGCCAGTATGAGTCAAAGCAGCTGTCATACTGATGACAGGATAGACCAGAATTTGAAAATCAGGACGAAGACTTGTGCTCTCTTTATTATCTATGTAACTTTTGTCAAAATGAGTTGCTGCCGTAGAGGCAAGATGCCCTCCTGCCGAAAATCCCATAATGCCAATTTTATTTTTGTCTAATCCCCATTTCCCGGCATGATCTCTCACTAATTTTATGGCCTGCTGAACATCCTGAAGCGGACCTGTCTTTTTATCTTTCATAATAGCTTCATTTGGCAGTCTGTATTTAAGCACAAATGCGGCAATTCCTTTTTCAGCCAAAGCTTTGGCAGTACTTACCCCTTCCCCATCATAAACGACTACTGAATACCCGCCACCCGGAATGATGATAACCGCTGCTCCTGAAGCTTTTTCAGCATTAGGTCTAAAGTATTCAAGAGTGGGAATTGTTACATCTTTATACATTCCTGTTCCGGACTCTTTTAAAGCCGATGGTTTTGAGTTTGGTATAACAGATGAATATAAAATAATTTTTTCCTGTGCCTGAACAGATACAGATAATATCAGAAAATGAAATACCAGAATTAATCCTGCCTTGCCTCTGTAACGATAAACTTTATTTGTTCTTTCCATCCGTAAAATCTTATTTGGCAGATTAGCTAGTAAAAATCATATTGATTTTTTTATAGCCAAACGTGTCAGATTTGTGCCTTATTTATATACTCCTTTTTGTATTTAATGCAAATTATTTTGCCCAGGCTTCGCCTTCTGGTGTACGTCTCCAAGAAAAATAAGAATCTAAAACCTCAAGTGATTTTAAACTCGGAACTGGCCCCGTGTAAGCGCTATTATTGAAATACAGTAATTTGGGATCTGAATTACTAAAAGCTGGCCAGTTAGGGAGATCTTTGCCATTAGGATCACCGTACTTGGCAAAGTTTGTCCAATAGGTTCCCATCAGATTTGAAATCTCTAAATCTGATTTACTTGTTTGAGGGTTTGATTTATCTAAATTTTCAAAAACATAGGCTACCTCCTGTCCATGGTAAGACCCAAAACCATAATATTGTGAGTCTTTAGGATGGTCGGGATGCTGGTCGAAATAGTAAAAAAACACTTTCGACTTTCCGGTTTTTGCCTGAAGTCTCGCCCAGGACCATGTTTGCCATCCAAAAGCTGCATCACGCGATAAATCACGAGCTGTTTTTGGAACCGAATTTTCACCTACAGGATAAGCTTTTAAAAGGCTTTCAGCAAATTTACCGTACCGTGTTTCTACACTGCTGATAAATTCCTTTGGGTCTTTCGTTCTTGTAAAACTTGCCCCTTCATCTGAATTGTAGCCAATAAGAATTGGAGTGTCATTATATTTTCCCGATTCATATAGCTTATACTGGTCGTCAGGAATTACCCATCCGTCAATAATTGGCCATCCACGTCCTGCAGGCAGTTTATCAGGTTCAATCGACCTTAATTTTTCAATTGAAGCGACACCTGCACTTTTCATATAATCCAATCCTTCGTTTTCAGCAATCTTAAGTGTTTTCAAGTTTTCACCTGGATAAGTAGTAGCCCTTGTAGGCCCAAATGAACCTCCGCTTTGTGATATCGCCCCATTAAAAAGACCTTTTGCCAAAGGCGAAGCGCATAACATGCTTACAGCAATCCCACCTGCTGATTCTCCGAAAATTGTAACTTTATTTGGATCTCCACCAAAAGCAGCAATGTTCTCTTTTACCCATTGCAAGCCTGCAATCATATCTAGTAAACCATAGTTTCCTGAAACTTTTTGTGGGTTTTCAGAACTGAGTTCCGGGTGTGCCAAAAATCCTAATGGCCCCACACGGTAAGCGATACTTACCAGTACAACCCCTTTTTTAGCCAAGTTTTTCCCGTTATATGTCGTTTCTGAGGTTGCACCAGCTCCAAACCCACCTCCATAAATCCACACCAAAACCGGAATTTTTTCTTTGGCAGATTTAGCCGGAGTCCAAACGTTGAGGTAGAGGCAGTCTTCACTTTTCCCAGATGGAGGATTTCCCCCCTGAAATGGACCATGTGCAAATTTATTTGCCTGTAACACGCCATCCCATTTTTTTATCGGTTGAGGAGCGCGCCATCTAAGGTCTCCAACGGGTGGTTTAGCAAAAGGAATTCCTTTAAATACTAATAATCCATCTTCTTCAATTCCTGATAATCTGCCTTGTTTGACCTCTATTTGTGTCGTAAGAGGTTCTTTGGCTCCATCTGTAAAACCAAACAATAGCAAAGCGAGTGCACTAAAAAAAATATTTTTCATATGTAAAGGTTATTTGTTACAGTTATAATATTATTTCGCATTGTGGCAAAGGATATGTAACAGTGTAAGATCCCGAAATCTAAATGATTTCAGGAACTGTACTATAGCAATATCTTCAAAAACATGCTGATGATTTTCTATTATCTTTACTGAGGCTGGGCATCATTAGCAGCTGTTGCATACAAACCTACCAATGCACCTGTAAAACCTCCTGCTACATTAGTTGAAAGAATATCACCAGAAACTGCACCTCCTAAGTTTTTAAAATCTGCTCCATCCGTTGCATAACTAAATTCATAGCTGTCACCTGTTGCTTTCACTTGTAAACGAAGCGGTTTTTTCACCTCTATTTTAGTGCTTGCAATAATTTTAGACTGTCCTTTTTCTGTTCTTTCTAACAAAATATAAGTATCATTTCCTTTTTTAGTAATACCAAAAACATAATTAAAACGCTCATTTTGCAGACAGGTAATACCCGCCAGATCTTTTTCTGAAGCTGGTTTATAATCAACTGTTGTGGCAAAAGTGAAATTATTATGCATCTGTCTGTGGAAAAGTGTTGAAGTAGGTTTCATTTCTTTTATATTCACCTGAAAAGGATTAATCTGCAGTCCTTTTTTAGTTATTGAAATAAAATTTTCACGAGGCCCTCTTAATCCAATCCATCTGTAATCTAATTTACTGGAGGTGAAATTTTCTTCAAAAGTGAAATTGCCATTAGGAAAAAAACCATCCTTGCCGGTTTTGTTTTCAACACCTTTTGGCATTTTTAATTTTGGCTCCATAGGAACTAATCCGTTCTCAAAAACCGGGAATGTTCCAGACCAGTCAACAGGGAGCATGAAAGTCTCACGACCAGCATTTACTCTGTCTTTATCATTAGGGCGAATTCCTAAAAACACTCCGTAATATTTATTATCCGGTCCTAAAACAAGATCTGCATGACCTGCCCAGTCAACTTTATTTGGTCTGTCTTTTGGAAAATGTCTCTGCGTCAGAATTGGGTTGTTTGATGATGGCTTAAAAGGCCCTTTTGGACTATCACTGATAAAAACAACTTCGCTGTGATTTCCCCCTGTACCGCCTTCAGCACACATCAAATAATAATGACCGTCTTTTTTATATAAATGCGGAGCTTCAATCCAGATTGGTTTTTTAGAAAGATCTACTCCCCCATCTACAATGATTTTATCTGTACCAGGAATAACTTTATCATTCACAAGATCATATTCCCATACTTTAATCACACGGTGCCCGTTGTATAATTCTTTTCCTTTATCAGGAGCATCATTATGCACTACGTACCCTTTTCCGTCATCATCAAAGAAAATAGACGGGTCGATTCCTTCGAAAGCTAATTTAACAGGGCTTCCCCATCCCTTCATTGGATCTTTTGTTTTCACAATTATGTTTCCAAGACCGCCAGAAAAAGCAGTTACAATCATATAAAAAGTATCGTTATGCGGATTGTAAGTTATTCCAGGTGCATATACTCCGGCACTGATACCGGTATCGTGCGGATTAAATTCGTTAACGTTATTTAAAACCCCGCCTAAATCGGTCCAGTTTACTAAATCTTTAGAATGAAAAATGGGCACTCCGGGAAACATTGCAAACGAAGAACATACCATATAAAAATCATCACCCTTTCTTGTAATTGCCGGATCCGGATAACATCCCTGTAGAACCGGATTATAAAATTCTCCTTCTTTTAATGGATATTTTTTGTATATCTGGTCATCTCCCTGATAAACTACTTTAGAAAAAACAGGTGGATTTTTGGCTGTTTTTGGTTTAGGTTTATCCTTATCCTCTATGCCTGCAAAGGAAAACAAGCTCATCATTACGACCGAAAGTAAAATTAATTGTTTCTTTTTCATTTCTTATTTATTATTGATTCTATATTTTTTTCTTTGTGTTGTTTTGAATTTTGGAAAGCATTTTTTTTAAATAATCTATTCAAATTTTATCCAGTCAACCTCAACCTGGTTCTCATTTTTCGATATAATAGCCAAGTCCTGAATGCCGGACTCAAATTTTAATAGTGGTGATTTTATTTCTGCCCAATTACTCCCTTTTGGAATAGTCACTTCAGCAATTATAGTCTGTTTTTTACCTTTAGAAGCTATTTGAAGTATCCCTCCTTTATCTGAAGAGGCTTTTACAACTATCGATTTTAATTTCTTTTTCCCAAAATCAACAGCGTTGTATTGAATCCATCCTCCTGATTTATTGAAAGTCGTTTTCCAGCCATTGAAAGTATTCTGGTTATCTAAAAATGAAATCGAAACTCCTTCTTTGCTCATTTCAGAATACCTGTCAATTTGAATCTGATCTGTTAATTTAGTAATTCCAATTCCTCTTAAAGTAGGAATGACTTTTTGAATACTTCCGTCGGGATTAAAATGCAGGTAATCTGCCCTAATCGATCTTGCTTTATCAAACTGAGGTGAAAAGTCATTATGATGATAAAATAAATACCATTCTTTTTTAAATTGTATAATCGAATGATGATTTGTCCAGCAACCGGTTGTGGATTCATCCATAATAACTCCTGCCACTTTGAATGGTCCCAGCGGATTATCACCAATTGCATATTCAAGGCGCTCAATTTTGTTTTCGACATGAGGATACGTCAAATAATAAATTCCGTTTCTCTCAAACACATACGGTCCTTCTTTTAAACCTTTTGCAGGGAGATTTTCGAGTATTTTCACCTCAGAATCTAATTCCGTCATGTTTTGCTTTAGTTTAGCTGCAAAAATATTTCCTCCAGACCAGTACAAATAAGCCTGCCCGTCTTTGTCTATAAAAACATTCGGATCGATTCCGCTGACACCTTTGATAGGATTAGGTTCCGGAACATAAGGCCCTTCTGGCTTATCGGCAATTGCGACACCTATAGTAAACCCTTTTTTATAATTAACAGTGTCTTTTGGAATACTTGGAAAATAAAAATAGTACTTACCGTTTCTTTCGATACAATCCGGAGCCCACATGCTATAACTATCAGGTTTCACCCATGGCACTTTATTTTGATGTACTATCATTCCATGGTCTGTCCAGTTAGTTAAGTCTGATGATGAAAATACGTGATAATCTTCCATACAAAACCAGTCTTTACGACCTTTCCCTTCGGTTGCAAGGATATCATGAGACGGAAATATATAAACTTTATCACCAAATACCCTTGCAGAAGGATCAGCAGTAAACTGATCCCTGATAAGCGGATTTTGTGCGGTACAAACATTGCTGATTAAAATCAATCCTGTCACTATCGCAGAAAAATATCTAAAATTTATCATGGCTTTTTAATTAAATAACACTAAAAATATTTTGTTTAATTGACTAGCAGCAGGCCTCCATTACAAGGTATTATCAATTCAAGCTGTTGGTTTTTACTCATTTTTACAGCGCTCATCTTTCCGTTTAACTGCATATCATCGCTATACATTTTTAATTCATTTCCAGCCTGAATCATTGGTAATTTTAATTTGATTTTCAATGTTTCTTTTTGAGCATTTAAACCTGCTATATACCATTTACTCCCTTTACGGCGTGCAAGGACCACATATTTTCCAGGATATCCGTCTAAAAAACGAACCTCATCCCAGGTTGTCGGGACTTCCTTCATAAAATTGATTGCCCAGTCAGGAGCATCAGTTAAATTATTAGGTGCCAAAGCAAAATGCTGCACCCCACTTTGAAATACTACAGCTGTAGCCAAAGCAAAAACATCAGAAGTTATTCTCTTTGAACCTTTATTAGGTATATTGTCACTATTATAGAACTTGTTTAAAGCACTGCCTCCAAAATCCATACTTCCAACAGTATTTCTAATAAAAGTATGTATAGAAGCATTTTTTGCTTCATTGTCACAGCTTCCCTGACCAAAATGGAGATTTTCACTAGCCAGAACAGCTTCGCTTGACGCATAATTAGGGTACATACGTTCCCAGCCTCTAGGAAGTGTGCAGCCATGAAAAATAACCATAATACCAAAATCATTAGCATCTGTCAAAATATCTTCGTAGAGCTTCATAGTCACTTGTTTGTCACCGCCAAAAAAGTCAACTTTGATTCCTTTAACTCCAATACTTTTCATCCAGGCCATTTCTTTGCGGCGAACGATTGTATTGTCCATGATACCTCTTGGCCCCTGAGGAGCATCGTTCCAATACCCATTAGAGTTGTACCACAGGTAAAGCCCTACCCCTTTACTTTCTCCATATTTCGCCAATTCAGCAATTTTATCTTTACCGATTTGCGTATCCCAAAGGGCATCCACTAATATGGTTTCATATCCCATGGCATTACTAAAATCGATGTATTGTTTTTGAACCGAAAATGTAGTGTTACTATCCATTTTCATAATCCAGCTCCAGCTGCCTTTGGTGTATTGGTATTTTTTTGATGCTTCATACTTTGGCTTGACCAAATCAAACGGAATAGTAGTTTCTACAATAGGTGCCAATGTTTCACCTACAGTAATGGTTCTCCATGGAGTTTCACCAGGCAAAGCAATACCTGGAGAAGTCGTGCCATTACCATTATTTTCACCTGACATCGGGAAACCTATTGTATAT
This sequence comes from Flavobacterium hibisci, assembly GCF_020026925.1. Classification (GTDB taxonomy): domain Bacteria; phylum Bacteroidota; class Bacteroidia; order Flavobacteriales; family Flavobacteriaceae; genus Flavobacterium; species Flavobacterium hibisci. The sequence continues at coordinate 166,200 of NZ_JAIQDW010000002.1, forward strand.
AAACCGTTTTCCTTGCCTATAAGCCTGCTTCCGCAATAATAACTATCTACGCCGGTTTCAGAAATTAATACCCAGCCATTTCCATTTACCTTAAATAGACAAGGAAATGTATAACCTTCCCCTGTTCCGTTTTTACCCATTGGAGCATCAAGGGTATAAGAAGTTTCATAACTAGGCATCGTTCTGGCAAAACCTACCATCGATTTACTCTGTGGACACAAAAAAGTAGTTGTTCCCTGAGGAAGTGAAAACCCTGAAGCTTCTTCCTGCACTACACATGAGCGTGATTCTTTTTGAGGATGCACTTCGTACTTAAAAGCAACATTATTATTACTAATCCTGAAAATTACATCAATAGCTTTTTTACCATCTTTGAGAAAAGAAAATATTGCTTCGTTTGCTGTATAATGTACCTTGCTTTGTTTTATATTGGCCAACTCATACGTTTCATCAATTTTATTTTTATTGACTTTTGTTTCTAAAGTCAATCCCGAAGTAAAATCGCCAACATTCGTTTTTAAGCCAAGCGGTGAATTTTCCAGAAATTGCTTTCCGTTAAAAGCAATACTGTAAAAAGCTTTTCCGTTATTTGACGAAACTGAAACTTTTAATTTCCCGTCTGGGCTTTCTACAACCAATTGTGCATTCGAGGTAAAAAAACTGAATAAACAAAGGAATACTATATTTTTAAAGTTCATGATGGTTTGATAGTTAATTGGCATTTTATAATTTATTTTATTGTTAATAATGTTTGGATGAACTTTCAATACATTTAATTTTTTGAACCATTTTTATCATTTTGAAAACATCCAGTAATCGAAAAACATGATTTTGGCCGGGGCTTTTCCTTTAAATACAAAATAAACATCATGTATCCCTATTACTTTCTTCACGTCTGTGGTAACAACTTGCCATCTGTCATTACCTCCGGTCATTGGGACTTTTATAGTGCCAATCAATTCACCTTCCAGGCCATCTAACCTAATTTCCATTGATACGCCACTATTATGGGTAGTACCTAGACGTGCCGTAAACTTTGAAGCTCCCTCTTTTCGGAAATCTACATCCTTGATTTTTGTAAAAGCATCGTTTTTCATGGCTGTGATAAAAACGCCAACCTCATTATTCTGCATTGATTTTACATCTTTTGACCAGGCCATGGTTTCTGCCTCTGACTTAACATAAGGATTGACAGTGGTCAGGCCTTTTTTAATTCCTTCAGTCATATTCATCTGTTTAATGGTCCCATCCGGATTAAAACTCAGTTCTTCTACTGATACTGATCTGTTAAAGCCGCTTCCGCCAGGCAAAGCTCCATTATGATAGAAAAAATAAGTTTTCCCTTTAAAATCAATTACGCCAGGATGGTTGGTAAAACTTCCGCCCTGCGTAGGCATTACAACTCCCTGATATTTCCAGGGACCAACCGGAGTTTTGCTGGTTGAATAGCCTATATGTTCAGAAATAGGACCTCCAGCAAAAAACAGGTAATACAATTTGTTTCTTTTATAAAGCCACGGCCCTTCTTCATAGGTTGTAGGTCTTCGCGGATCTTCTTTTCCTGTTCGCTTTCCAAATGATTCTACAGTATTGGGAAATACTTTTATTTCGTCATTATATGAAATCATATTTTCGTTCAGCTTTACATAATAACATTCCGGATTGCCCCATACCAAGTATGCCTGATTGTCATCATCAATGAAAACCGTTGGATCGATATCAGCATTACTGTTTTGTATTAATGGTTTTCCCAAAGGATCTGTAAAAGGTCCATATGGAGAATTTGCAACCGCGACACCAATACCGTTTTTACCCTGACGATCAGTTATTGGTACATACATATAAAATTTTCCATTTCGTTCTATGCATTGAGGTGCCCAGGCATTCATTTTTGCCCAGCCAAAATTTTTATACGACAACACAGGACCATGGTCGGTCCAGTTTACCATATCTTCTGTAGTGTACAGCTTCCAGTCGTTCATGGTAAACCAGGTTGATTCATCTTCATCATGTGAAGTATATAAATACACTTTCCCATTATAGACCATAGGTGCCGGATCTGCTGTATAATTAGTCTGTATAATTGGATTCTGTGCAAACCCAAACAGCGGAATGATGTAGAGTAAAAATCGAATTTTATTTATATGCATTTTATTACTATAATTTTAAATTGCTTTGTCTTTAAAAAGATTATTCAAATTTCCACCAGTCTAAATTGAACATTTTTTCGTTTCCTTTAAATACAAAAAAAACATTGTGCAAACCCGTTACCTTTTTTACTTTGGATTTAAAAACCTTCCAGGTATCAAGATTTCCTGTATTTTTTATATCACATGTGCCAATAAGTTCGCCGTCTTTGTTATCTAAGCGAATTTCTATTTTACCCCCCGCTACAGAAGCCGCACTTATTTGAAAGCTCTTAGCTGCTTTTTCAAAATTAACAGCACGAACCTCTACAAAGTCATTATTGTCTATTTGGGTTATAAATACTCCGGTTTTATTATTTTTATCCGATTTTACTCCCTCGCTCCATGCCATAGTTTCAGCTTCAACACGTTTAAAAGGATTAATTGTTCCAACTGCTTCTGGTCCGTTTTCAGACCAGTAAGATAAAGTTTTAATAGTTCCGTCTTCATTGTAAATGATTTCGTCCATATCCACTGAACGCCTTTCGTAGAAAGTAGAAGTTTCTCTTTTTATGATGTCATAACTATGTCCGAAAACATATGATTTGCCTTTGTAATCAATGATTCCCGGGTGATTCCCTCTTGTTTTTTCACTGGCTTCAACTATCATTCCTTTATATTCCCATGGCCCTGTAGGAGTTTTGCTCATTGCATATCCAATTCCTTCCGGACAGCATGTGGATGCATACGACATATAGTAATGTCCTTTTCGTTTATATACCCACGGCCCTTCCTGATAATTTTTTGGTTTAGTAGGTTCTTTCACAATTTCTCCTGAAGTTGAAATCATATCTTCATTTAATTTTATATAATATACATCAGGATTTCCCCAGTATAAATAAGCCTGCCCGTCATCATCAATAAATGGGCTCGGATCAATATCATTCCATAGGTGATTGTCTTCAATCAAACGCTTTCCTAATGGATCCTTAAACGGTCCGTAAGGATTATCAGAAACTAACACTCCTATTCCTTGTCCATGCATTGGCGCATACAGATAAAATTTTCCGTTTCTCTCAATACATTGTATTGCCCACGCTCCATTATCATGTTTTACCCAGCTAAAATCCTTCAGGGAAGCAACCGCACCATGATCCGTCCAGTTAACCATATCAGTTGAAGTATAAAGCTGCCAATCAATCATTTTAAAACCTTTTGCATCGTCCTCATCATGTGAGGTATACAAGAAAACTGTGTCTTTGTAAACCATTGGAGCAGGATCTGCTGTGTACTTTGTCTGAATAATAGGCTGCTGCTTAATATTGCTTTGGGCAGTTCCATTGAAAACGGCCATAATAAACATGCAAAGTGCTGTAATGTTAGTTCTTTTATTCATGGTGTATTATATTTTATAATTTAATTGAAACCTCATTCCCTTTATAACTGATAACTTTGCCAACTTGTTCACTTTCCGTATTAGATATTCCTGTTTTTGAAGAAGCTTTTACAACTTTAAACTTTCTTTCTTTTATCATTCCGGCAAAAGATCCTTTTTGCTTACTAACCGTTACTGTTTTCTTCGAATCATCCCACTTAAATGTAATGGTTGCGTACTTTCCTTTTTCATAATTATAATTATCTCCTTCATCTTCATACAGCGTAAATTCGCCATCAACTCCTTCATAAATTCTAATTTCAAGATCATCCCATTTTTTTTCATTAACATATTGCACTTTAGGTCCGAAAGGGATAATACTTCCTGCTTTTACAAACAATGGAATTTTATCTATTGTTGTTTCCTGTTCTATCTCCTGTCCGCCGTTGTACTTGCTATTTGTCCAGAAGTCATACCAGATTGTACCAGCAGGCAAATAGACTTTTTTCGATTTTTTCTGAGTAAAATCAACAGCCAGTGTTTTAGGTTTATCAGAAGTGTCTTTTTTATCCCAGCCAGTATCTTCATTTGTTTTTACAATTGTCTCCTGAGTATATTGTGCATTGATCACCGGAGCTACCAATATCGACTGACCAAATAAATACTCACTATTCATGTCTTTTACTTTATCATCTTCAAAATCCATCATCAAAGCACGCATCATGCTCGATTGTCCGTTGGTTATTTTCCATGCATTTGAATAAATATAAGGCAATAAGGCATATCGTAAATTGATTGACTTTTCGATAGCATCATAGATTGGCTCTCCTTTTTTTCCAAACTGATATATCTCTCTCGGAATATCTGTTCCATGTGAACGCATCATTGGAGTAAAAGCCCCAAATTGTAGCCATCTTACATATAATTCCTGATAAGCAGGATTTTTAGCTCCCGAACCTGCGTATACTCCTTTGTTATAAGCACCTGCAAAAAAACCTCCTATATCACTATTCCAATATGGAATTCCGCATAAAGAAAAGTTTAATCCGGCAGGGATTTGATTGCGTAACATTTCCCAGGACGAATTAACATCTCCAGACCATGTATTGGCACCGTAACGCTGCTGACCTGCAAAGGCTGAACGGGTTAGAATAAACACCCTTTTATCTGATGTTACCTCACGCTGATGATCATAAACGCCGCCAACGGCCATTAATGGAAAAGCATTTCTAACCTTTCTGAATGATCCTAAAAATGTTTTATTATCAAAATCTTTTGGTTTAAAGTCTAAATGATCAGGTTCAGTAGAATCCATCCACCAGCCGTCGATTCCAAAAGAAAACAATCCTTTATTCAGATATTTCCAGTAAATATCCCTTGCTTCGGGATTATAAGGATCGTAAACTTGCACTCCTGAAGGAAAGTTCATATCAGGTGGCCAGACATCTTTTCCTGACTGTGGCCAGGTTTGAAAATCCATCAGCATATTTTTTTCTTTCAGCTCCTGAAATTGAGGTGTTTTGGGTCCAAAAGATGACCAGATTGATATAATCAGGTGTGCATTTAGATTATGAATATCATCGACCATTTGCTGTGGCTTCGAAAATTCAGGATTTAAAAAATTCATTCCATTCCAATGATAATTATCGCCCCAATACTGCCAATCCTGAATAATACCATCTAATGGAACTCCTAAATCACGGTATTTTTTTACTACCTCAACCGTTTCTTTTTGGCTTTTATAGCGCTCGCGGCTTTGCCAGAAACCAAAAGTCCATTTGGGAAACATCGGTACCTGACCTGTCAAATCACGCATATTAGCAATTACTCCGTCAGCATTCCCGCCACTCATAAAATAATAATCTATGCCGTCTCCAACTTCTGATTTAAAAGAAGTTTCTTCCGGATTATCGCTAAAATCAGTAGGTGAATAATTATCCCAAAACAATCCGTATCCTTTGTCAGACTGAAAAAAAGTCACAAAATCCCACGTATTATTCTGTACCATGTGGACTTTTTGATTTCGTTGGGACATTTTTCCATTTTGAAGAATTCCAAGACCATAAACAGATTCTTTTTTGTCCAGAATAAAAGATTGCGTTACTGTATACGTTTTGCTTCCAGTATCATTAAAATCAGTAAAAACTGTACCTGATTCTTTTTCGTTCAACAATGCTTTTCCGGTATGGCTTGTAAATGAAACACTTCCGGTATTACTATTGAGAATAACTTGTAAAGCATCTGTTTTTAATAAAATCTTATCCGCTTTTTTATCAATGCTAAATTTTGTTTTTTCCGGGTTTTTAATTACCGACAAACTTTTTTTCTGAAAATTGTCTTTTTCAGGATATTTGATCACTCTGACAATTTGAGGACTGTAAATCTGAATTTCTACAACTGTTGCATTAATGACTGCTTTTAATCCTAATTGTGTTTTTTGATAAGATTGAGCTTTAGCTGCTAAGCTCATTAAAAATATGGTCAGTAATGTGAAATATACCTTTTTCATAAACAAAAGTTTTTTTAATATTTATAAATTCTTACAATCAGATTAATGATTTGAATTTACTGAATTGAAATTTTTAGTATTTTTAAATCTTTAGCATCTGAACTATTCCCATAAAGAACTTCGTATTCGCCCTGAGCTACATTCATCTGATTGATTTTTGTATCATAGAATTCAAATGAAGATGCCGGCAAATCTATAGTTGCATTCTGCTTTTCACCTGCTTTTAAATTAATTCGTTTAAAAGCTTTTAATGTTTTTAAAGGACCGTCAGTATCATTTACCTTTCTGACATATACCTGAACAATTTCAGTTCCTTCACGCTTACTGATATTTTGTATTGGAAAGCTTAATTGTGTATTTTCAGTTGGTTTTATATTTGTTTTACTCAATTTACCTGCTCCAATATTAAATTTAGAATAGCTTAAACCATAACCAAAATGGAATAAAACATCTGTAGTGTATCTGTAGGTGCGATTCTTCATAGAATAATCTTCAAAATCACCTAGTATGTCTGAATTTTTATAAAATGAAACCGGAAGCTTTCCTGAAGGATTATAATCTCCAAAAAGTACATCGGCAACAGCCTGACCTCCGGATTCTCCCGGATACCATGCCTGCAAAATTGCATCGCAGCTGGAAGTTTCAGGCGTTAAAGCAATAGCAGAACCGGAACAGTTTACAAAAATTACTTTTTTCCCCGCAGCTTTTAATTCTTTCAAACATTTTCTCTGAACAGCCGGAAGTTCAATATTGGTACGGTCACCATCTTTAAAGCCAGGATAAGAAACAGGCATTTCTTCACCTTCAAGCAAAGTCGAAAGTCCGCCAACAAAAACCACGGTATCAATCCCTTTTAATTTTTGGATTAGTTTGCTGAAATCTACATCAAAACCTTTTCCAAAATCGAATTCAAGATTAGCCTGCCAATTGTTTGACTGCGCATACAGAATTTCAATTTTATATTTTTTCCCGGCTTCAACAACAAATGGGATATTGGATGGTACCGTCCTCCAATTGTTATATTTTGAAATTGATTTTCCATTAACCAACAATTCAAAAGCTCCGGTAATACCCGTTTTAAATACAAGTGTATCTTTTTGTTTCGCTATATATTCTGCTTCATATTTTGCAGAAAATCCTTCTAGTTTAACCCCTGAAGCAAACTCGTGCTGACCGGCAGTTGTCATCTTCATTGGATTTACAATTTGTTGGGATATAACACTCGCTCCTTCTCTATCTGGATTATTCCAATAAGTAGCTTTCATTCCTTTTTTACCATCAAATGAAAGTTGGTCAAAATAGGTCTGGGTCACTTTATCTTCTACTAAATCACAGGCTTTGTCATAAACGATTTTATCTGCTCCCATTTTAGATTCAATTCCGTCCTTAATGGTAATTGTTCTAACCGGAGTTCCATTATAATTCCCCCATAACATTGGCTCGTTATCAGCATTTGGACCAATAAGTGCGATCTTGCCAGCGGTTTTATTTAAAGGAAGAATATTGTTTTTATTTTGCAGAAGCGTCATTGTTTTTTGGGCCATTTCAAGTGCTAATTGCTGATGCTCTTTATTATTCAGAACCGATGCAGGAATTTTTGTCCACGGCACAATGGCATCATCATCCATTTCTCCTAAGTCAAAACGACCTGTTAAAACACGTAGCAGGCTTTTATCAATATCTGATTCTTTGATTAAATCTTTTGCCACAGCCTTTGGGAGTTCTTTAAAAGGATATTTTTCCCAAACACATTCTACGTCAGTTCCTGCAAGTACAGCTTTAGATGCGGCATGCACTGCATCTGATGAAACTTTATGGGTGGTGTAAAAATCAGTGACTGCTCCACAGTCTGAAACAACTAAATATTTAAACCCCCATTCGTCACGCAAAATACGCTGCAAAAGACGGGTATTGCTGCAGCAGGGTTCATCGTCCAGACGCTGATAAGCACACATGACCTGACGTACATCTGCATCCTGTACTAATGATTTGAAGGCAGGCAGATAAGTTTCGTATAATTCGCGTGGATTTACATTATTGAGATTCAGTTCGTGTCTGCTCCATTCAGGTCCGGAGTGAACGGCATAGTGTTTTGCACACGCTAAAAGTTTACGGTATTTAGCATCTGCCGGGCCTTGTAATCCTTTTACAACAGAAATTCCCATTCGGGAAGTAAGATAAGGATCTTCTCCATAGGTTTCCTGACCACGGCCCCAACGCGGATCCCTAAAAATATTGACATTAGGAGTCCAAACCGAAAGGCTTAAAAAACGTTTGTTTTCATTTCCGTTCTGAATCCATTGATTGTATTTTGCCCTGGCTTCATCTGATACTGCATCAAAAACGCGATAGACAAACTGATCGTCAAATGAGGCAGCCATACCAATAGGTTCAGGAAAAACAGTTACATTATCATTATTGGCATAACCATGTAATGCTTCACTCCACCAATTGAATTTTTTAATGCCAAGTCTCGGAATAGCATCAGACTGATCGCACATCAATACTGCTTTTTCTTCAAGTGTCAATCTTGAAATTAAATCCTTCGCCCTTTGCTCTGAGCTCAGAGAAGGATTCTGAAAAGGATATTGCTGTGCATTTAAGCTTAATATTGAAAATAATGTTATAATGATGAGATTATTGATTTTCATATTTTGGTTTCAGAGAGTTAATAGCTATGTTTCAGATAAAGCGCGGAAATTAATTTGCCTTTGAAATTTTATCATCAATATTGAAATAATCAAAATCTACAAATCCGCCTGTATTTTTTGTAGCATAATTGAATAGTCCAAATCGATATCCCATAAAATGCGGAATGGTGTAAGGTAATTTTATTGCATTACCAATGCTGATCCATTTTTTTCCGTCCAGACTGTAAAAAAATCTTCCTGTATCAGCCCTGTCTTTGAAATTACATTCTGCTTTAAAATATATTTTGTCCTGATTTAAAGAAACACTTTCAATTTCTTTTGGAGTTCCTTTTTCAGCAGCTGTCATTATCATTTTCTTTACACCGTTTTCCACTTTTACAGCTACAAAACCGAAATCTTTTTGCAATAATGAAAGTCCGGCAATATCGCCCTCTTTCATTTTAGATAGATCTATTAATGTAGATGCGGAACATTCAGGCCCAAAAGTTCTTTGGGTCAAAGTGTTTTTAGCCTGAAGAAAACTGCTGTCGATTCGGCCTGTTTTTAATCGTAAATAGCCTTTTCTTTCTTTGAGAGACCAAAGAGAATTGTTCGGATTATGATTCCACTGCCACACTAATGGCAAATCGTTTTTGTCATTTTTTCGGTTAAAATCATCAGAGTTTACAATACCGGGAATAAGACTTTTATTTGCTGGTAAATCCAGATATTCAGGCACTTTTCCATTTTCTCCCAATACAGGCCATTCATTTTCCCATTTTACAGGAACCAGATAAGGAATACGGCCAACACCGCCGTAATCTCTAAACAAGTAAGAATACCATTTTCCATCAGGCGTATCGATAAGTCCCCCTTGCGCAACGCCTAAATCCTGCAAACCTATTCTGCCTTCCCACGGACCTGTAATTTTATCTGCCCGATGTATCACTACGGTACGCATCCCTCCTTTTGGCCAGCAAATATTAAACAAATAATATTTCCCTTTAATTTTAAAAAGCTGAGAGCCTTCTGACGGCAGCATTATATTGTCTCCGGCAGGCGCATGTGCATTTTCGATTAAAACTCTTTTTGTTTCTTCTTTAACTGCTGAAAGGTCATTTTCTAACTCTATAATTTGAATTTTTCCTGCACCCCAAACCAGGTAAACCTTACCATCATCATCAAATAAAAGGGAATGGTCATGGTAAGAATTATTTAAAACAATTCTTTTCCAAGGCCCTTTTTCAATATCTTTTGTTGAAAATATATAGGTTTTACCAGTTGTTCCCGAAAAAGTGCTTACATAATAAGTCCCATTATGATAACGAAGGCTGCTTGCCCATGAGCCACGGCCATAATCATTTTTTTCATTATCAAGATTCAGTTTATCACCCTCGTTTTCCAATATTTCGTATGCATAACTAACCAGTTTCCAGTTTATCAAATCCTTTGATTTCATAATGGGCACTCCGGGATTCATATGCATTGTAGTGCTGCTCATGTAATACGTATCTCCTATCCTAATCATAGATAAATCAGGTACATCTGCATAAATTACCGGATTATGGGCTTTTTTTTCCTGAGCCGTTACCAGAGACAGCGTAATAAAACTCAATAATAAAATGTGATATATATTTTTCATAATGATGTTTTTAGCGTTAAAACGTATCGTCGTATTTTTATTCTTTTTTACTTGTAACTAAATTGAGCACATTACTTTCTAGTTTTTGACAATTCTTAATTGATAAAACCTTGGGCTCTTTGCTCCATTCTTAGCAGTGATTTTAATATTGATTATCTGAATTTTATCAATATTTAACCTAATCGTTTTGTTATCTACAGAAATTACCTCAGCTAGTTTGTCATTAATCAGTATTGTGATATTATCCATTTTCAATTCATCCAGGACACTTATATCCAAAAACTTTCCTAAACTGTTTTTATTTAGCAATTGATACGAAATGTAAGCACGTGTATCTCTCCAGAACTTGCCGTCATCATAACCCGAATTACTTTTCTCCCCTTTATATAAATGATCTACTTCGGGCTGTTGTTCTCCACAATTAACTTTATCCACGGTTTTAGCCTCCAGGGCCAGGGCTTCAATTTCCTGTTGCTTTAATAATTGTTGCTTTTCCTTGTAATCCTCTTTAGAATAGGTTTGAAAATACATTTGATAACGGGCATCATGAATTTCGAAGAAAGGCTGCAACTCTAAAGAATCTAAACTAAAATGAAGTTTTTCAGTTTCTTTTGCTTTTGCCAGATAAGAGTCTTTTTCACCCACCAAAGCGTAAGCCTGGTCTAATGGAAAATATTTTCCTCTTGTGGCATGCCCCATTCTGCTGTCATCTGCAAATAGGCCATCCAATCCTTCCGTTGAAGTTTTCACTGCTAATACAATTGGACCGTTGACAAAAGCACTCCAGTTTGAACCATCTGGCAGGCTCTCTAAATGCGTAGAAGTTTTGAAAGTAACTGTGATTTTATCCCCTGATTTCCATTTTCTGTTAATTGGAATATAGCCTGAAGCCTGAGAATTAACATTTGCTATATCCAGAACCTTTCCGTTTACCAAAATTTCAAAATTTTCTGCCCATTTTGGATGGCGGATATTCAGTACAAAAGTTTTAGATTTTTTAAGTTTTATAACAAGTTCTGTACTATTTTCATAAGGGAATTTCGTGGTTTGTTCTAATGTTATTCCTTTCTCTTTCCAATTTAAAACAGAAGGAATAAAAAGATTTACAAAAACATTATCATTTGAATGACTATAAATTAATTCGCCATATTTAGTATGATTTTCCAATCCGGAACCCACGCAGCACCACATACTGGTTTCGGGTTGTGAATATACCCGATAATGATTTGGCCTGATAGGGGTAAAATAAACAAATCCTCCTTTTTCGGGATGCTGACTCGACAGGATATGATTGTATAACGTGCGTTCATAAAAATCCAGATAACTAATATCATTTTTATTCAAAAACAAAACCTTGCTCAGACGTTCCATATTATAGGAATTGCAGGTTTCAGGCCCCTGATTGGACTTTATCATACTACTGAAATCATTTATTGGATTAAAATGTTCCGCAACACTATTCCCGCCAAAGGCAACACTACGTTTTTGAGTTACATTATCCCAGAAAAACGCTACCCCTTCCTGCCATTCTTTATTAGCCGTAAGAGTGGCAATTTTTTCAAAACCAATAACTTTTGGTATCTGTGTATTAGCGTGCATACCGGTAAGCTTATCTTCTTTTTTCAATAATGGATTTAAGAAAGCTTTATGTGATAATTTTTCAGCAGTTTCAAGGTATTTTTTATCTTTTGTAATACTGTATAAATCCGCAAAAGATTCGTTTATGCCTCCATGTTCTGTTTTTAGGATTTTTTCAATCTGCTCGTCAGAAAGCGGACGAATTAATTCGATAAACCAATCTCCCAATTTTATTAAAATATCTTTGGCTTTTTCGTTTCCTGTATAATGATAAGTATCATTCAAACCAGCAAACAATTTGTGAATATTATAAATAGGAACCCAGGTATTATTCAATCCAAAACCACTGCCATCAATATCACCATTATGAATGCGATCCCAAAAAACTTTTCCCTGTGGAATACCGCCCACATACCCATTTCCATTTTTATCCTGACAACGGGCCAATTCAGAAATCATATAATCTGATCTGTTTTTAAGTTCCATATTTCCTGTAGCTGCATACATCATAGCTAAGGCAGAAAGATAATGCCCTCCGATATGTCCATCTAAACCAATGCTTTCCCAGTTGCCATATCGGCTTTCTTTAACAGGAAGGCCAGCATCTATTAAATAGGGAGCCAAAAGTTTATCCGGTTTAAGATCAAAAATATACTTCAAATCGACATCCTGAGCATTTTTAAACGGTCCTTCTTTCAGTCTGATTTCGCTTAGGTCAAACGATTGCATCTGAGCTATAACTGAAGATGTTATAAGCAAAACAAACAGGCAATATAAAATTCTATGTTTCATTTTAAGGTATTACTGTAAAAAATTATCGAATAAGAAATGTATATACTTTCCCTTTTAAGGTCATTAAGTCGTATAAATAAGTTGACTTAACATCTAATGCTTTTATATTAGATTCATCAGAAATAATTGGCTTTTGAACTTCATCAAGCTGATAAAAAACATTTGGGTTTACTCCTGATGCATTTTTCAAATTATTATGATCCTTCAAAGTTATTTCATTTGGAGTTCTCAATCTTAAGTTCCCTCCCAGATTAGACTGAATGCTAAGGGCAACTAATTTTCCCTTTTCCCATTTCAAATGCTTTATTTCAAAACCGCCTCTTGCTTTCAGGCCTCTTATTTCACCATATTCGCTCAAAGCATCAGGTAAGGCAGGAAGTAAATGAACTGCACCATCTGAGCTTTGCATCAACATTTCAGTAATGCCTGATGTACAGCCAAAATTCCCATCAATTTGAAATGGAGGATGCGCATCAAAAAGATTGTTGTAAGTGCCTCCTCCTTCATTTACACCAAGTGGAGTTAATTGATTCTGAATCAACTTATAAGCATGGTTACCATCCTGCATTTTAGCCCACCAGTTTACTTTCCATCCCATACTCCAACCGGTTGAGACATCTCCTCTTTGCAAAAGCGTATTTTTTGCAGCTGCAAAGAGTTCAGGAGTCTTATATGCCGAAATCTGATTGGAAGGATATACCCCATATAGGTGGGAAATATGGCGGTGATTGTCTTTGGGATCATCAACGTCATCCAGCCATTCCTGTAATTGATTATGCTTTCCGATTTGCATTGGCGGAAGCATTTTTCGCAACGTTTTAAGACTATCTGCAAATTCTTTGTCCTTTCTTAAAATCTCAGAAGCCTTAATAGCGGTACTGAAAACATCAAACACAATTTGATTATCCATCGTGGATCCGGCTGTAACTGCTGATCCCTGATGGGCTTTTGGGGCATTTTCAGGCGAATTTCCAGGCACTACCACCAGCCATCCGTTTTTTGGATGTTTTACTAAAAAGTCTGAATAAAAAACGGCAGCCCCTTTTATTACTTCATATACTGATTCAAGATATTTTTTATCTCCTGTATATAAATAATGTTCCCAAATATGCTGGCTCAACCATCCGCCTCCTGCATTCCAGACGCCCCAGGTAGCTCCGTCAACAGCTCCGTTGATTCTCCATATATCGGTATTATGGTGCGCAACCCAGCCTCTTGCCCCATACATTACGTTTGCCGTTTCTTTTCCTGTTTCGGCCAGTTCTTTTATCATTTTTAAAAGTGGCTGATGCATCTCTGATAAATTCGTTTTCTCAGCAGGCCAGTAATTCATCTCGGTATTAATGTTGATCGTATATTTGCTATCCCAGGCCGGCCTCATACTGTGATTCCAGATCCCCTGAAGATTTGCAGGCTGTCCTTCGGGCTGTGAAGACGAAATCAATAAATAGCGTCCGTACTGGTAATACAAGGTCACCAGCGAAGGATCAAAAACACTCCTAAAATTAGCCAGCCTTTGATCTGTCGGCAATTTTGCTGCATTTGTTGTTCCTAAATCAATGTGAACCCTGTTAAAAAATTTTTGATAACTGGCGATATGAGCTTTTTTCATTTTTTCAAAATCTTTTTTAGATGCCTGGTCTAAATACGATTTTGCAAGTTTACTTTCAGAGCCACTAAGATCATTATAATTAACAAAATTAGTTGCTATTGAAACATAAATTACAACAGAATTGGCTTTGTCTATTTTTATGGAATTACCTTCAGGCTTTATAGTTCCGCCTTCTGTTTTAAATCTGGCCAGTGCGTTAAACCTTACTTTTCCTTCTACACCCTCATGATCACTTGTAGTACCTGAAAGAGAGAGCATATTATTTACATCTGTCTCTATTTTTTGTTTTTTATGCTGAGAAGTAAATCCTGCATTTAAAGATAATTTACCAGGCATGTCTGCTGAAAGTTTAATCACTAAAACTCTATCAGGAAAGGATGTAAAAGCTTCTCTTGTATAAGTGACGCCATTTATTTTATATGTTGTTTTAGTTACTGCTTTTTCAATATCCAGCTCACGGTAATAATCTGTATAATGTTCCTGATCAGAAAAACTGATTTCTAAGTTTCCTACTGGCTGAAACATCTGTCCATGAGATTTTTTCGTGATGATATTCTCATTTATCAACTTTTCTGCTTTTTGGTATTCACCCTGAAAAATAAGGCTCCTTATATCATTTAGCGCGCCTTTTGCATTGGGATTATCATTTCTGTTAGGACTCCCGGTCCACACAGTACTTTCATTCAATTGAAATATTTCCTTTTCCACATTACCATACACCATGGCTGCCTGAAAACCATTTCCTATCGGAAGTGCATTTTCCCAAACCTTACCGGATGGAGTATCATACCACAGCTTCAAGGCACTTTTTTCCTGGGCAAATGATGATATTAACAGAAAAAAAAGAAAATGTACAAGAAATCTTTTCATAATTAATAAGTTACTTTCGTAAAACTGATTGTCAATATTCTGAATAGAAAATTTTAAAAGTGTTTATATTACACTTATAATAATTACAAATATAACACAAAACTCAATACAACAATCGGTTGTTTTATTTTTTTTTATTTATAATGAAAAAAAAATGTGAAATTGTTTTGTATAATATATTTTTTGATGCCAAAAATTAAATAATCCAGAATAGAAGTTTTACCAAATTAAGAATTTATATTCTATAATATGTAAATGAATCTACTAACAATTCCTAGATGAATCATTTACTATAAATCACAAAACAAAAAAACATGCCAATTAATAAAGGACATGTTTTGTTTGTTGCTATATAAAAAAATTGGAGAGGATTTCTTTTTATTTAAAAAGAAAAAAATATTATTTGTAAAAAGTAATTGTATCAGTTAAATTTTCTCTACTGATAAATGCTGTAATATATTCCTTTACTTCATTAGTTGTTTCTAAAGGTGTTGCAAATGAATTGATATGAAATTCATCATCCTGATCCAGAATATGTATTATTTCTGTATAACCTTTAGAAATTAAACTTCCTTTTAATCTAATTATATTCAACTGCTGCTGACCATTTAAATCTTTACGAACCTTTAGTTTTATAGCTTTATCCATAGTAAAATATATTTAAAATAATAGCCTCTTGCATAATCAAATATAACCAATAATTTATATTAAAACAATAATTAAAAATCAACACAAAGCACTACTTATCAACATCTTAATAACATTTTATAATGACATTATTAATATCCATATTTTGAAGAAATAAAATTCACAATGAACTTATATATAACCTTACCATATTTACCCGTAGTGCATTATCATTATTTTTTCTGCCAAAAGTTCAAAATTGTACAGTTTTCAGCAAAATTTGAATCAAGAAAATTTATATTTTATAGATTCTAATCTTAAAAATCTAATTTTATAACTACTAAACTCTAATATTTTATACAAAAAGCAAAGACAATTTGTCATAATGCACTACGGGTCATATTTATCTTTTTTAAAATCAATCGCTATTAAATCACCCCTATCAAAAGTCCTGATATTGTAGCGTAACATCAGAGATTAAATCTCCACTATCAATACGAAACGTCTTAATTTGTGTTACCTGTTTATTTATATTATAAGTGTACTCCATTTTAACGTTAGCTAAATTAGTACCCGAAACAAGACTTTTCTGATTGAAGGCCCTAGGATTATTAGGAACTGACAATTTTGTACCATCAATCTGCATCAGAATACCTGGTAAAACACTATTTAAGTGACTCACTACTGAACGTTTCTGATTATCATAATTACTAAAAATATATTCTGTATCTTCATTAGCATTATCTGCATAATCAAGTACAACACGCTCTATATTACCAGACGAAGCAAAGCGATAATACCAGGTTTCAAATAAATGACCCGACGGACTTTTTATTCTTCTTTCTTTTCCTCCATCTGTTCGATGATACCATTCGTTGATAAAAACAAGTGAATTGTTAATATATTCCTCTTCTTTTACCATACCATTTGCATTGTAGAAATATATTTTTTTTTCTAATGGTTTTGAAGCATCAGCATAATCTTTCAAGAATGTGATTTTGCCATTTTCGTAACTATAAGTATTAATAGCATTTAATTCAGGATTATTATCAATAGTTTTATAAGTTCTTAAACGTTTCTGGCTATCGTAAGTATATTCACTTGTTGAAGTCACATTTCCATTAGCATCTTTGTATATTGATTTCACAAGAAGACTGATCTTAGCCGGAGGATTATCACCTTCATCTCCGCTGTCTTTAGAACAGGATAGTAAAAGTATACAAAGCAATGGCAATAATAGATGTTTCATGTTTATTTAGAATTAAGATATAGATTATTTAAGGTAAATTTATTTTCAAAGGTGTAATTTATTGTTCAGCTAGAGCTATATCCAATGCTGCAGAATTTTGTTTGCCAATAGTCGTTGCAATGCCATTTTTCCATACTTTTGCTTTCTCCAAGCTTCCATCACCCTCACTGCCAGCTATGTATATTGTATTATTATCAATTACAATATTTACCAGATGACAATCTTGTGTTCCGTCAGAAACATTGCTGATTTGTCCGTTTTTCCAAAGCTTTCCCTGCCATTTTTTGGTTTCAGCATTATATTGCTCAAAAATTACGTACACATCATTTCCTGATACATAAATGCCTGTTGCTTTTGCTTTTTCACTGACAATTGTGGCTTTGCCTTTTTTCCAGAATTTTGCCTTTCCCTGTTCTTCTCCTGCTACATATACGTCTCCATTAGACACAAATAAAGCATTGGCTTCTGCACTTTTTACAACATCTGTAAGATCTTCTGAAACTCCGTTTTTCCAGAGTTTTACTATTTGCATCCCGTTGTCTGCCTCAGAACCTGTTGCATATACATTCCCTGCCGATACTGTTATTGCATTGGCTATTCCTTCTTTTGAAACATCAGTCAGTACTGAGGCTATTCCGTTTTTCCAAATTTTCGCTACATGCAAAGAACCGTTAAATTCATTACCCAGAATGTAAACATCATTCCCCACTACATATAAATCCGCAACAACTGCATCTCTTGACCCGTCCGTAATAGCTACAGGTACACCGTTTTTCCAAAGTTTTATTAGCCTTTTGGCATCTGTTTCTGTACTAATAGATTCATGGCCCGCAACATAAACATCCTTTCCAGATACAAACACCGCTTTTGCAACAGAGTTTTTTCCTGCTGTACCTAAATTTACAGTCACACCTTTTTGCCATATCGCAGCCTGATTTATACCTCCATTTTGTTCATATCCGGCAACATAAACATTCGCAATTTCAGAATTGCCAGTTGTCTGATCATCTTTACTGCATCCAGGTAAAATCAGCAGTATTATTGACACTATTGTACTGATGCCCATTATTCGTACATTCATTTTTATAAAGCTTTTTGATTAAAAATTTTTCTTTGATTATATGTTTAAAATCTTAGATGCGATGAAAAATACAACCTGACATAAAAATGGAAGTATATCAATTTTTTGCAAAGCATTTTTAGTTGAATTCAATTGGATGCAAAATAAAATTCTTACAATTTAACTTCATTGTAAAAAATGCTAAGTCTAAAAGCTTTTTTTATTTATTGACTTATTTATCTTTACATTCGGTACTTAATTCATGTTTTTTATTTGGAACTCTACTACCCACAACCTGCCTTACAACATCTGATATCCTGTTATCGGGTAATAAATTTTGGAAGTAACCCTGCTTTCAATCAGCCGTGGATGGTTTCGCCTTCAGGTTATAACACATTGACTATTCTTATTTCTCCGACAAATGTGCTGGACATTGGCAGAGGTGAAAGCATGCGGGCACGCATACGTTTCAGCGGACAATTGGATGGTGTCAGACATTTTTCCAGTGATGTATGTCTTAATACAGGGATTTTTGTTGAGTTTAAACCTGGCGCAGCTTATACGCTGTGGGGTATTCCACAACATAATTTTACTAACAGATGGACAGAAGCAGATGATTTCCTTCCGGATACATCAATATTTTACAACCTCTTAGATGATAGTTATCCTGATGTTAAAAAAACAATTTCAATTGTTGACAACTGGCTATTGGAACAAGCTGTAAAGTCAAAAAAAGATTGCCGAAAAGAACTCATGGCCGCAATGCAGCTCATTAAGGAAAGTAACGGCTGTATTGATATTGCCCAGCTTCGGAATCATGTTGGTATGACAAGGGCATCTTTCCAAAATCAATTCAAGGAACAGGTTGGGGTTTCTCCTAAAACGTACAGCCGCATCATTAGGGCGAATGCATTATACAAAGAAGTACTTCAAATGGAAACACCAGACTGGCAGCAGATTGTACATGATTATCATTTTTTTGACCAGGCACACTTAATTAAGGATTTTCAAAATTTCTTCGGAAATTCTCCTTCTCATTTTTTTGAGCAATCTCAATTTGCAAAAGATTTTAGTCATTTACTGGAAGATGATTCTGTAAAATGATAAATGTAGGGTGTTAGCTCATTTATTATTTATTTTAAAACTGTATAACTCCTCCGATAATTTGAGTTTGGTTGCTGGTATCTATATAAAATATAGCAAACAACCATAATCACATGTAAATTTATAAAAACATTAAAAACAAGCCTTTGAAACAATTGTAAGTTGCTATTAATTATAGAACTATTAATTCTTTTTTTGTAATAACTGCGTGAATTGAGTAGAATAAATTTGTAGATATCAAGTCAGGCTGACTGACAAAACAATAATTATTCTAAAACAATACTATCATGGAAAATCAAAACAACAACGAATATGGCCAAACAGATCCGGATTTTATTGATCAAAATACACCTGTAGATGGTAGTGAATTTCAAAATGAAAATCATTTTCAAAAGGATCTAAACAAAGAGAGCAAAACAGAATTTGGGGAAAGCGATCCTGATTTCATAGATCAGAATACGATTATTGACAATGACAACTATGCAAGGGATGAAGATCCATATCAATATCAGGAAGAGTTTATTGAAGACCTTAAACATCCTGAAAATGATTTTGAAACTAATACAACTAAATCAGGAAATCAGGATCAGTTCGAAAATAAAAATGACGGGATTACCAATACTGAGAAAAATAATGATCTTAGTGGAGATAAGGAATAATCACTTTTTTTACACCAGTAAATAAAACGACATGTTTTGAGTTAAATCATGTCGTTTTTTATACTCTGGACATATCTGTTTTTAAATTTCCTCCAGAACAGCAGCCCAGCCACCATTTTTAACCATTTTTACTTCAATCACATCATTATTTTTAATATTATCATAGCTCTTTTTTCTGTAATCCATTGCCTGATATCCTGCGTTGACTCCATCTTCAAATGAAGTTACTTTATAGGATCGTCCAGATTTCAAAAAGCTTAGATTTAGCTTAAAGGTTCTTTCCTTTTTGACATTGTTGGTAATCCCTCCAATGAACCATTTTGATCCTTTTCTTTTAGCAACAATAGCATATTGACCGGCTTCAGCTTCTAAAGCGACAGTCTCATCCCATGTAGTGGGAACCGAGGTTATAAATTCGGTACATTCTTTTTCTCTATAATAAAGTGTTGGATTATCGGCAAGCATCTGCAGACCGCTTTCAAAAACAACAAATAATGCCAATTGATACGCTCTCGTTCCAATACTTGCCGAATTAGGCCTTTCAGATTGGTACACTTCCGGCTGCATGCTAATCATGGCGCCCGGTGTATAATCCATTGGACCAACGGCATTTCGCATAAAAGGAATATATAAACTGTTATCCGGTTTACATCCATCCATATATTCCATTCCTCTAACTCCTTCGTAGGATATTAAATTTGGGTATTTATATTCTAAACCAGACGGTTTGAAGGCACCATGAAAATCCACCAATATTTGATATTTTGCAGCTTCTTTAATTACCTTTTCATAGTAATTCACCATTACCTGATCACTGCGGTCCATAAAGTCTATTTTTACTCCTGCTACTCCCCACTCTTTAAAGGTCTTGAAAAGTTCCATATTTTTATCCACTGTCAGCCACGTTAACCAAAGTACTATACCTACTTTTTTTTCTTTACCGTAACGAATCAGTTCCTTTACGTCAACATTTGCGTTAGGCGAATAGGGATCTGTGGTGCTGTTAGCCCAGCCTTCGTCCATGATGATATATTTGATACCGAATTTAGAAGCAAAGTCGATAAAATATTTATAAGTATTTAGATTATAACCTGACACAAAATTCACATCCGGACCATAAGGCGTAGCGCCATTCCACCACTCCCAGCTGGCCTGCCCCGGCTGTATCCACGAAGTATCTTTTATTTCGCTTTTGGGTGCCAGTTTCAATGTCATCGTGTTTTCAATAAGCTGTTTGTCATTTTTCGTTATAACAAAATAACGCCACGGAAAACTTCTGGTTCCTGTTGTTTTGGCAATATAATCTGCTTCTTTCAGAATTTTAAGGCTTCGGTCTCCGTCTGGCCCAAATTCTAAAGGCGTTTTTGGAAATGTCGATACTGCACCACTTCCGGTTCCTTTTAAAAACATTCCCGGATAATCTATCAGATCAGATTCGCTGATTAAAATTTTATACCGCTTTTTTGTATCTGCTAAAATGGGAAGCGTAGACATTTTATCAGGAGATTTCCATTCGCCTGCCTTGATGTGTGAATATTCTTCTTCGCTTGATGTTTTAAAACTTCCTGTCTGTTGTAAATGAAGCAGGTAATCTGACGGAAAATTGACTGTAAAATCTTCATTTAGTACTTCAATCTCTCCTTTTTTGGCGGTAATAAAACGGTAAGCCACTCCTTCATCAAAAGCACGGAATTCAACGGAATATCCTGCTTTAAAATTCAATAACAGATAATTATAAGTATTGGCAACTGTTGAGAATTTAATTGGAACAGCCGGTTTTATAACTTCGTTTACTTTTCCTGTTTTGCTTCCTGACAGTTTGGGGTTCAGGCCTAAAGTTTCATTTTTGAGCATTAATCCTAAATGATTTTCTGAAGTTAAGGCTTCGCTTCCTGCCGAAATTGAATAATAAATTTTATCCCTCAAACTGACGGCTATTGTAATCTCACCATTTGGAGAAATTATTTCAAATTTGGTTTTCTGAGAATAGGCATTATAACCTCCTAAAAGAAATAATAAGCATGCCAATAATTGTATCTTTTTCATCTGAAATGTTTATATATAAATAACGCCCCATTTTCATGGAACGTTATTTTATGAGTACTATTTATTTGGTCATTACTTGTATTTCACCACCATTTTTAAACAAATCGTGAGAAATGAAGTAACTGTTAATTTTTGCTCCGTTTACTTTAATGGCTTCTAAATCTCTTTTACCGTTAGGATTTTTTATGGTCACTTTTTTACCGGCTGGTGTTGTCCAGGCCACTTCCTTAAAAATTGGAACCGTCACAATATATTCAGGATCGGCAGGTGATAACGGGTAAAGTCCCAGCGCTCCAAACACATACCAAGAGGACATTTCACCCGCATCATCCATACCACTCAGGGCAAGTTTTTCGGGACCAATGCCGTACATTGTTTCTAATATCTCATCTATTCTTTTCTGCGTTTTTTCAGGCTTGTTTACAAAATAATATGAAAATGGCGCTTCATGAGCCGGCTGATTTCCATGACAATACTGTCCTATAAAACCGGAAATATTCCACGCTATATAATTTGGATTCCATGGTTTTGTGAATAGTTCGTCCAGTTTAGCTTCAAAAAGTTTGTCACCGCCATAAAGTTTAACCAATCCTGACATATCATGAGGTACATAAAAAGATACATTCCATGCATTAGCTTCCCTGAACATGTATTCATAATACGGAAATTCAGGATTAAATGGTGTAACCCAACTACCGTCTGCCAGTTTTCCTCTCATGAAAGTAGTGGAATTATCAAATACGTTTGCATAATTTTTAGAACGATTAACCAGATCGCTATAATGTTCTGTGTCATTTAGCTCTTTCGCTAATAAGGAAAGTGCATGATCATCATAAGCATATTCAAGAGTTTTAGTAACCCCTGCATTTCCTTTTGTTTCTATTTTTGGATCCTTAATATCCTGTTCCGGAACATACCCTTTTGCAATGTATTCTGAGATATGGGGTCTTGTTCCTCCTTCTTTATAAGCATTATTCAATAATAATTCGTAGGCTTTTTTAACATCAAAATTTCTAATTCCTCTCATATAAGAACCTGCAATAAACGATGCTGCGTGATCTCCGTGGAAAAATGTAGGCATAAAACCTTTAATCTCGCCTTCGTTAATCATGGAACTGATAATGTCTGCTGTAACATCCGGAGAAAAAATACTTAACAGAACCAATTTATTTCTGTAATCATCCCACAACGAAGGAAGCGTATAATAATGATAATTTTCTTTACGCACTTTTCCGGCTTCATCCGTAAACTGACCGTTTACATCGCTTCGTAAAGCCGGCCATAAAAATGACCTGTACAACATGCTGTAAAACATTACGTTTTGCTGGTCATTGCCTCCTTTCACCTGAATTTTAGAAAGAAGATTTTCCCACTGGGTACTTCCCTCATCAAAAACTTTTGAAAAACTTTTTTCTCCTACTTCTGCTTTCAGATTTTCAGCTGCATTTTCGACACTTACAAACGATAAGGCAATTTTAACTGTAACGGGTTTGGTGTCACCGTCTTTAAGATTGACTAAAGTATATCCGCCACTTTTTGCCATATCTTTAGTGTCTAATTTTTCGATTGGACTGCTTAAAGTAGCATAAAAATATATTTTCTCGCCTCCGGTTCTTTGAAAACCGCTTACTGCATTTGAGCCTTCCTGCTTAATCTGCCAGTCATCTACATGATTATTCGCTCTTCCTAAATCGAAAAGTACTTTTCTGCCTTTGTTATTTTTAAAAGTATATTCGTGCACACCACAGCGCAATGTTGATGTTAACTTTACCTGAACATTATATTCTTCCAGATAGACTTCGTAATAAGCCGGACTTGCTTTTTCCTGATCATGGTTAAAAGATGATTTATAAGGAAAAGCTGCTCCGTCCGGAACCGGCAAAAGCGGAATATGACACAAATTCCAATGCCCTTTATTGGTGTGTGTGAATCCTAAAATTTCGGTATCTTCATACTCATATCCAGCTCCTGATCTGTATTTTGTCATGGGACTTAACTGAACCATAGCGTTAGGTACTGATGAACCGGGAAAAACCAAGCCAGCCCAGACGCGCATATCCTTTGGAGGTGTATATCCAATAATTTTTGTATCTAATAATGGCGCTGTCCCAATAAACGAATTTACCAAAGCTGTATACTTTCCTTTTGAAAGGCCACCGCCTGATTTTTGAGCTGCCACATTATAGCCAAAAAACGACATAGAAAGGGCTGCAAGAATAATATTCTTGTGAAATTTTATCATTTTATAAGAATTTAAAAAGTAGTTAAATTAACTTTTTGGATGTAATTAATGATTTTGGTCAGTTCGAGAATTTTGGATAGAAAATCGTATCAGAACAGAAAAATTATCATTCAAAGCGGTTCTCGATACTTTTTTTGTTTCGTTTCTCTGCACAAAAAACACTCGAACTGACGTTTTGAATAATTACATCCAACGTGTTAAATAATTATAGCTCCAATAATTTCGGATTCGTTTTGTAAGTGTCCCATAAAAGCTCGCCAAACAAAGTATTCGTCCATGCGAACCAGGATCTGGTGAAATTTTTAGCATCATCCTTATGGAAAGATTCATGCATAAATCCGGTATCTCCGTGTGATGCTTTTAACATTCTGATACAATCCTTGATTTCGTTTGCATCTGAAGTTGTATAGGCTCTCATAACAAGAGACATTGGCCAGATCATATCCATTCCAACGTGTGGTCCTCCAACTCCTTCTGCCACTTTTCCTTTAAAAAAGAACGGATTATCTTCTGAAAGGACAAACTTTCTGGTATTTTGATAAATTGGATCTTTAACATCAATTGCATCCAGATACGGCAAGCTCAGCAAACTCGGAACATTGGAATCATCCATCAATAAATGGCCTCCAAAACCATCCACTTCGAATGCGTAAATATCCCCGTATTTCGGGTGTTTAACAACTGCATGTTCTTTAATGGCCTTGTCAACTTCATTAGCCAAATTCCTTAATTCTTTTGCAGTGGCAGTATCTTTTTTAATTGCCTCTAACATTTCTGCAGCCTGATTCATACTCGCTACAATAAAAAAGTTTGACGGAATAAGGAATGAAAAGACAGTTGCATCGTCACTTGGTCTAAAAGCGGAACAAACAAGGCCAACTGGTTTTACTGGATATCCATACCCTTTTAATGGCCTTGTATCAGTGGCAAACTGTGTTGTTCTTTGGAAAGTATAAGGATTCTTACCGTCTTTTTGCTGTTGGTCTTTGAAAACTTTTAAGGTCTCCTTAATTGCTTTTACCCAATTTTCATCAAATGGGGTAAGGTCTCCTGTGTTCTTCCAATAATTGTATGCCAGCCTTATAGGATAACATAGCGAATCAATTTCGTATTTTCTTTCATGAACACCCGGTTTCATGTCTGTATGATCTGTGGTCCACTCCCCTTTTTTATTTGGATCATTATAAAATGCATTTGCATATGGATCTTTCAGGATATATTCTGTCTGTCTGTTTATAACCCCTGCAATAAGATTTTTTAGTTTTGAATCCTTACCTGCAAAAGCCATGTACGGCCAAACCTGCGCAGAACTATCTCTTAGCCACATCGCATCGATATCTCCCGTAATAACATAAGTGTCTGGCCTTCCATTTTTCTGTGAATACGTTACAGTTGTGTCCAGCGTATTAGGAAAACAGTTGTTGAATAACCATCCTAATTCTTTATCCTTTACATTCTTTTGAAACTCAACAATTGTTTTTTCAATAAATTCACTTTCAAAATTTCTTTTGCCTTTAGCCACTCTCACAATAGGGAAATCTTTTGGTGCCTTTGTACCAGCAATGATTTCCATAGGATCAACAAGTGCTAAACTGCTAAATAAAACCGTGTTCTGGATAAATTTTCTTCTTTGCATTTCTTTATATTTTAAAATTGTAAAACAGAACTTCCTGTTATTCATTTGATAATGAATATGGAAAATCTTCTTTATTTATTCCTCTTTTGTTATTTGGCATTGCCGACATCTCAAAATCAATTGTAGCGCCTTTCATTAATTCGGAATGGCTCAGCCAGTTTTTCGAATAGGCTTTTCCATTCAATTTCATTCCTTTGACATAGCGATTCTCATTACTATTTGAACCTGCATTTATGGTTATGGTTTTGCCATTCTCAAGCTGGACCATTACTTTTTTAAATAAAGGTGCACCTATAACATATTGATCAGAAGCCGGAGTAACAGGATAAAATCCTAATGAAGAGAAAACATACCAGGCAGAAGTCTGTCCGTTATCTTCGTCCCCGCAATAGCCATCAGGTGTTGCGTGGTACATCCTGTTCATGGTTTCCCTTACCCAATATTGTGCTTTCCAGGGTTCTCCGGCATAATTATAAAGATAAATCATGTGCTGAATGGGCTGATTTCCGTGTGCATATTGTCCCATATTTGCAATTTGCATTTCTCTCATTTCGTGAATTACTCCTCCATTAAATTTTCCTGTAGCGAAAACAGGAGGTGATGAAAAAACTTTATCCAGTTGCGAAACAAATACTTCTTTTCCGCCCATCAAATCAACCAAACCTTGTACATCGTGAAAAACGGACCATGAATAGTGCCAGCTGTTTCCCTCTGTAAACCCGTTAAACCATTGAAAAGGATCAAAAGGCTCCATAAACTTCCCATCTTTATTTTTAGGACGCATCAGATTGTATTTTGGATCAAAAAGATTCTTATAATTTAAGCTTCTTTTTTTATACAAATCAATTTCTGACTGCGGTTTATTTAAGGCTTTTGCCAATTGATAAATAGCAAAATCATCATAAGCATATTCTAACGTTCTCGCCGCACTTTCCTGAATTTCATCATGAGGAACATATCCTAAAGCGTTGTAAGATTCAACTCCGGCACGTCCTACAGCTCTCAACGGACCTGCATTGTTTGCCCCATGTGTTACAGCTTTATAAAGGTTTTCGATATCGTAATTTTTTACTTTACCACTTTTTAAATACGCTTCAGATACAATGGATGCAGAATTATTTCCGACCATAATATCCCTTAATCCCGGACTCGACCATTCAGGCAGCCAGCCGCTTTCATTAAATGCATTCGAAAGTCCTTCCTGCATTTGTGTATTCAGTTCCGGATACATGAAATTTAAAAAAGGATATAAAGCCCTGAAGGTGTCCCAAAAACCAGTATCGACAAACATATAGCCCGGCAAAACTTTTCCGTTATACGGACTGTAATGCACTACTTTATTGTTAGCATCGTATTCATAAAATTTTCTTGGAAAAAGAAGCGATCGGTACAGGCAGGAGTAAAAAGTTCCTATTTGATCGGGTGTCCCGCCATCTACTTTTATTCTGCTTAATTCTTTGTTCCAGATTGCTTTTCCTTTTTCTTTAAGCTGATCAAAATTAGTATTGCCTATTTCTTTTAAGTTAAGTTCAGCCTGATGATAACTTATAAAAGATGAAGCCACCTGAGCGTTTACTTTTTCACCTGTTTTTGTTTTAAAACCAATTACGGCTCCGGCGTGATCTGCTTTCATTTCTAGAGCATTGCCTAAGATATCTCCGTTGAAAGTTGCATTTACTTTAAAATCTTTATCAAAAATAATGACAAAATAGTTTTTGAAATTTTCCGGAACACCGCCACTATTTTTGGTCGTGTAACCGATAATTTTTCTTTCTGACGGAATAATTTTTACGTAAGACCCTTTGTCAAATGCATCAATAACTATATAAGCCTTATCTGTTTCCGGAAATGTAAATCGAAATCTCGCTGCTCTTTCGGTTGGGGTGATTTCTGTCGTAACATTATGATCTGCCAGATAAACGCTGTAATAATAAGGCGTAACGGTTTCAGCCTTATGCGAAAACCAGCTTTGTCTGTCTTCTTCCTTAAATTTCAATTCACCTGTAACAGGCATAATCGAAAACTGGCCATAATCATTCATCCACGGTGAAGGCTGATGGGTCTGCTTGAAACCTTTAATTCGGTTTGATTTATACGTGTAAGCCCAGCCATCACCCATATTGCCCGTTTGCGGAGTCCAAAAATTCATTCCCCATGGCATAGCAATTGCCGGATACGTATTTCCGTTTGATATTCCGTAATCAGAATCAGTCCCGACTAAAGGATTTACCCAGTCAACTGGCTGCTGTGGTGTAATTATTTGTTTATTTTGAGCACTTCCAGATACGAAGGCCAAAAATGCTAATGCTAAGGTGTACTTACTTTTTATCAAAACCTGATCATTTAATAGAATTAATAACCTCCTTGTTTATTTTACTTACTTCAGAAAAATTCATTTTATCAACTTTACGGTCATACGTCATAAAGCCGTTTACTTCTCCCTCAACATCAGTTGTCTGCGTATATACTGCTGCTGAAAAACCAACTTTGGCCAATTCAATTAACTTGTCTGCATATTCCTTGTATTTGGCTGTAGTTTCGTCCGTATTCTTAAATTGGGTGTAACCCCAGTTTTTATCCGTTTGCCATAAATGACCGGTTACCGGAAAACCTATTCCGCCATATTCTCCCAACACTGTGATTCGGCGTGCATCGTACAATTTTAATTCAGGTCCCGGATAATGGTGAATGTCTAAGATATCCCCTGTCTGAAAATGATTTCCTCCACTTGAAGAATTTACCAGTCGGCTTGGGTCATAATTCTTAGTCCACTCTGTAATCTCAACTGTTTTGAACTGACCCCAGGCTTCATTAAAAGGAACCCAAACGACAATACTTGGATAAGAATACAAATGATCCATAATTTCACGCCATTCTTTTCTATATGTTTCTTCAGATTGTGCAGTTCTTTTTAATTCATTTCCATCAAAATAGTTGTGCATTTGCCAAATTGGACCTGCGTCTCCGTTTGGCATATCCTGCCATACTAAAATACCCATTTTATCACAATGTGTGTACCATCTTGCCGGTTCTATTTTAACGTGTTTCCGAATCATGTTAAAACCTAATTCTTTTGTTCTGATTATGTCGTATTTTAATGCTTCGTCTGTTGGAGCAGTGTATAATCCGTCAGGCCACCAGCCCTGATCCAACGGTCCAAACTGAAAACAATCTTTGTTGTTAAGCTGCATTCTGACAATACCATTATCATCTCTTTTTGAAGAAATCTTGCGCATTGCAAAATAACTTTTTACCTCATCAACAATTTTACCTGAGTTAATCAATTTAACTTTAATATTGTATAAAAACGGTGCATCAGGCGACCATAATTTTGGATTATCAAGCACTATATCCAAAGACTGTCCCGCAACTGCCTTTTCTGTAGCGATGGTTTTTATTCCGTCAAAAACGGTAATTTCAACAAGATCTCCGGCATTATTGCCTTGTGTTTCTGTTGCTATATTGATTGTATTGCGGTCAATATCTGGTGTTGTTCTTAAATTATTGATATGTTTTTTACTTACCGGCTCTAACCAGACTGTCTGCCAGATTCCGGTAACAGGTGTGTACCAGATTGACTCGGGATTTTTAACTTGTTTTCCTCTTGGCTGCGTTCCGTCACTAGTAGGATCCCAGACTTTTACCACTAATTTTTGAGATTTTCCATTTAGGAATGGCGTAATATTAAAGCTAAATGGTGTGTAACCTCCGGTATGAGTTCCAATTTTTACATCATTCAGCCAAACCTCTGTCTTCCAGTCTACTGCTCCAAAATGCAATAAAATATCTTTATTTTTCCAATTACTATCAATGGTAAAACTAGTTTCATACCAAACCTCTTTTTCTGAACCTACAGATTTCATAACTCCCGAAAGACTCGATTCAACAGCAAAAGGAACGAGTATTTTTCCGTCATATCCTTTTGGCGCTGCTTGTCCCACCGGCTGAATTGAATAATTCCATAAGCCATTAAGATTTTTCCACTCCTCTCTTTCCATTATAGGCCGTGGATATTCAGTTAATGTACGATTAGGATCAACCTGTTCTGCCCACTTTGTTTTTATCTTATCTCCCTGTGGTTTCCACTGTGCAATACATGCAAAGCCTGCAAAGAAGAAAAGTATAATCGTTAATTTGTTTTTCATTATGATACTTTATTTTTGAATTTTCGGCAATTTTTTTTAAAATGAGACTATTTTTAAAACTTTGATTTCAGTCAGACAAATATTATAAAACCTGAAGGCTGCTCATTTCCTTCAGGTGTTACAAAAATTACCAACACAAAAACAAACGCTTTTTATTTAATCAAAATATCCGTCTTTATCCAGTTTTGCTGCTGCTTCGATAAGCATTACACCGCTTAACTGCGTCGTAAGATCAGTATTTGCACCTGCAGCAGGCGCTACTTTCCAGTTGTTACCAGAAAACATATTTGGTCTCCGGATTCCTTTTTTATAAAATGTCTGGGCATTAAACTTTAAGAAATTTACAAATTTTTCCCTATCTGTAGAATTGATAGTCTGATGCTGAGCAAGCTCAGTAAAATAACGTACCAAAATACCTTTAAACAATCCACCATCTCCCTGACCTTCATCTTTAAGAATCCCTTCTGAAACTATTTTTGGATTTACTAAAACGTTTCTTCCTGTTTTTACAGCATCATTAAGATAAGTCTGTTCATTTGTCGCTTTATACAATCTCAAACCTATGCCTATCCATGTACCCATGTTATAGGTAAATACCCAGTCTTTATTGGTTACAACAACATTATTTATTTCAGATATATTATCCCATACAGCTCCTGTAACAGGATCTACAAGATTGGCTTTTTGCCATGCATAAATTTTCCTGGCCCATTCTAAATCTTCCGGTTTTTTGTCAATATCATAAAGTCTCATCGCTACGATTGCCGCAGGGGCATTAGATACTGCATTTTTTTGTTTTGGTGTATCTTGTTTCCAGGTAATACCACCGCCAAACACATTGTCACTCCAGCTTAATTTTATTCTTCCCCACAAATAATCGGCAACATCTTTATATTCCTGATCTTGTGTCGCACTGTAAGCACGAAGGCTTGAAAGGGCAAGCCAGATCATATCATCGTTAAAAACGTTATTATAAGTATTGCCGTTTTTTACTTTAATTCCCTGTACCAAAGCTTTCATTTTGGTTTTGTAATTATTATCACCTGTTCTTAAAAAACCATCCACCAGAACATCAAGTGCATGTGCATTAGGCCAATAATGGAAAGTGGTTTTTCCCGTATTGTTTTCTACAAAAGTACCATTAGTCCCTAAAAAATTGTTGTAGGTAGAAAGCTGTAAAGAATCTGCTGTTTTTTCCCAGGTGTATGCAAAATTATTACCACCTGAATTATTAGGATCGCGTAACGGAATTGCATCATCTTCGCATGAAGTGAATAAACCCAATCCTACAACAGATAAAAACAGAATACTATAACTTTTTGAAAAAAATCTTTTCATAATATAATTCATTTTAAATAACGTCTCCTTAAGATTACTCCTGAGGAGACGTGATAGTTATTTATAAAATTGTAAAACTGTGTGTGTAAGCTGGAACTGAAGCACTAAAGTTGATGACTGCATTTACATTTTTGTTATCTACTGCACCTGAAAATTTGAAACTGTTAGCCCAGAAATCATTGCTTACAGGAACCATGTACCAAAATGAAGCAGGAGTATTTGCATCAGGTCTGTTGTTATCCCCTTTTGTGCTTCCATACCATTGTTCGCTTGTAGTATTACCATTTACCACTGTAAATTTAAATTTATAACGCTCATCCCTACCCCATGATTCTTGTTTGAATACAATAAGTTTATTATCAGCTTTCCAGATACCTCCTCCTGAATAAGTATATTCAAAAAGATACTGACCTAGAGGCGGGAACCATAATTCTACTTTTTTGATTTCGGTCATAGTAGTTGAACCATTTGTAAAATCAACTGCAATTTTATATACTTTGCTATCTCCTGCATAAGTTGTAGTACCATCCTGTTTTAATTTTCCCTCATTATTAATGTAGAAAACTTCAGGAGTACCATTTTTTCTGGTAATGAATTTATAACTACCTGCCTGTAGTTTCGTATATATTTCGAATGTATTAGCGCCTGTTTTTTTGAAAGCTTGTGCGTTAGCCACTGTTTCTCCGGTTTCAGAACCTGTACCGGTTATAAACAACTGATCAGGCGCAGGAAATCCGCTTGGTGTTAATATTTCAATTACATTTGAAACTGTAGATTTTTCAACATTTATTCCTTTAGAAGAATAAACAGTCCACTTTAATTTTCCAAGTGTTTCTGATTCAATACCTGCCAATTTTGCAATTTTATTAAGATCAGTGAAAGAAAGATTTAAGCTTGGCTGAAATCCTTTTCCGTCAGAAGGCATAACGTAAACAGGATTAGAAAAATCCCCGTCAATCTTATCAAAAACCACATCATAAAGCACTACACCGTTATCTTCGGCTTTAGCCCCTTCCCATTCGAATACTGCAGAACTTTGCGCATTCAAATCAAAAAATTTGTTGTTTTCCGGTGAATAAAGCGTTTTAACAGCGCTTACCTTTGTATGACTCATTGAATCATCATTCTCGCAGCTAAGAAGAAATACTGCACATACAATTAATACTAATTTTGAATATATATTTTTCATTTTATATGTTTTTAGGTTGAGTTAGAATTACCAATTTGGATTTTGAGATAAATTTGTGTTAATCAAGCGTTCGTCTCTTGGTACAGGCCATAAATAATGCTTATCCGGATCAAAAGTTCTTAAGTTGACTCTTAAGTAACCATTGTCAACTGATGAAGACCCGAATTTTGCGCCATGTGCATAACCATTTAGTACATCCTCTGCTATTTTCCATCTTCTGATATCAAAGATTCTTAAGCCTTCCATACCAAATTCTGTACGGCGTTCATTTCTTATAATTTCCTGAAGAGCAGTCTGACCTAATGCACTGTTGAATGATAAAGCGGCTGCATCTGTAAAACCTGCACGAAGCCTTAAAGCTTTGATAGTCTGATCCCAAACAGTGCTGTTCATCTGGCCTATTTCATTTTTAGCCTCAGCATACATCAATAATATATCGGCATAACGGAAAAGCATTAAATTTAACCCAGACTGTAACGAAGTTAAATGTTGTGAATCGTAATATTTACGGGTATAATAACCTGTTGGGGTTGCAGATGATCCCTGTACATATTCATCAGGTCCTCCTGTACCCGGCTTGATGTTTATTACTCGAGAACTTCCGTCTGCTTCTTTCCAATTGTATTGATCATAAACTACTGTCGCGGTAAGTCTTGGATCTCTGTTACTATATGGGCTATTTTCATTGTAACCGGAACCAGATTCGTTTATTCTTTTTCCGTTCAGCATTACATAACTGTCAACCAATTCCTGAGTTGGAGCTAATGCATTTAATCTTGCTCCGGCTGATATAGGCGCCATATCAAAGAACTCTCCCCACATTCTGTCTATAGGTACATATTGCAAACTCAGAATATCTTCGCTGTTATATTCGTTCGCTGCCTGAAATACTCCTTCATACGATGGAAAAAGACTGTATTGCCCGTAAGTCATTGCCATGAAGTCCTCTGTTGTTTCGATAACATCTTCCCATCTGCTTTCGTATAAAAGCACTCTTGCTTTTAAGGCAGCTGCTGCCCCCATGGTTATTCTTCCCCTTTCGGAACTTGTTAATTGTGTATTTTTTGGCAATAATGGCATGACAGCATCTAGCTCATCTAATATGAACTCTACCACTTCTGCATGAGATGTACGAGTTAATGTTTGGGCTTCCTGAAGAGAAGGGTCTTTTTTAAGAAGCGGAATATCACCGAACCAGGTTGTTAATTGAAAATGCTGAAATGCCCTTAAAAATCGTGCTTCAGCCTTCATTCTTGTTATTACAGCCGGATCAGCATTTGGTACTCGATCAATATTTTCCAATATCAAATGACATGTTTTAATTCCTGCATATCTATCGAACCATTCATTTTTTAACCTTCCTAGAGACGGATCATAAATTCCTGCAGCAATAGATGCAGCTCCCTCATTATCACCTCTTCCATTATAAGCATTATCAGACAAACCTTCGTTGTAAAAGAAACGCGAGCTGTTCTGCATTTGTGAATATGCCGTATTAAGAAGCGTCTGAGCCTTTTCTACACTCGTCCAGTAAGTGGGATCGGTAAATTTATTTTCAGGCACAAGATCAAGATCTTCACAACTTACCAGAAGCAATAATACAACTGGTATGAATTTTATTTGTTTAAGTATATTTTTCATTTTGATTTTTTTAAAAGCTAATATCAATACCCATTCCGTAATAAGCCTGTGTTGGAAACGCTCTACCACTGTTAGCTCCTGAAGGAGTCATGTTACTATTGAATTCAGAAAGTTCAGGGTCAACAAATTTCACTTTCGACAATGTAAGCAGGTTTTGTCCTGATACATACATACGGAAACGACTCATACCAAGCTTTTCAGCAGCATTTGCTGGTAATGAATAACCTAACTGTATATTTTTAAGTCTGGCATAAGCACCATCGTATAAATACATGTCTGAACCTCTTCTAAAATTATTCGTATTAGATTGTGTCCCGTTGTTTGCCAAACGCGGATATCTTGCATCCGGATTTTGAGGTGTCCAGTAATCCAATTGATGGGTGTACATGGTCATACCATAATTATAATGAAATGGTTCAACAAGCTCACCCCTGATCATCATAGTTCTTTTTCCAACACCCTGAATAAAGATACTCAGATCGAAATTTTTGTAATCTGCCGTATAAGTTGCACCAAATGTGTATCTTGGAAAAGGATTTCCAAAAATGAATTTATCATTATCATCAATCTTACCATCCTTGTTCGCATCTACGTATCGGTTATCACCTGGCTGCACAGACAAACCGTCCGGAACTGCTGCTCCCTGAATTTCCTCCCAATTCTGGAAATAACCATCTCTTTTTAAACCAACATAAGAATTGAATGGAAGTCCTTCTCTAAGTAATACCTGCAACTCTTCTACCCCTGTTAATTTTTCATCGCCTCCACTATAATGAAGAACCTTGTTTTTAGAATCCCCAATATTTAAAGTCAAACTTTGGTTTAAAACTTTTCCTTTATGTCTGTAAGTAGCACTTATTTCCCAGCCTCTATTTTGTAGTTCTGCATCATTAAAATCTGGAAGATCCGTTCCAAAAACTCCAGGCACCTGTGGCTTAACAAGAATATTCCTTGTTACTTTATTGAAATAATCTAAAGAGAAACTCAAGGCTCCTTTAAAGAAATCCGCTTCGAGTCCAAGATTAAAAGTAGAAGCTTTTTCCCATTGAATATCAGCATTTGAAAAATCGTATCCTGTTCCACTTACAGAAGAGTTGTTAAATCCATATGCATTTGGGAAACTAAAATAGGTTGTTTGATATTGAAAATTATCTACACTTTGATTTCCTAAAACTCCATAGGATGATTTTAATTTAATGTTCCCAACTTTATTCCTATAGCTCTCCATAAAGCTTTCTTTTGTAAGGGCATAACCTAAAGATGCTGATGGAAAGAAACCCCATCTTATTTCATCCCTGAATTTTGATGAACCATCATATCTAAAACTAAACTCTGCAAAATATTTATCACCAAAATCATACGTGACACGTCCTAAAATAGAATTTAAACTGTTTTTGCCGGAACTGTCATTAGAATTATATGAATTTTTTTCAATAGTAGTTTCACTTGTAGGTGTACCTAAATCAGGACCCGTATTTTTTTTATAAATCCCAATTCCTCTGTCTGAATGATTTTCATTAGTAATCCCAATCAAAGCACCAACGTTATGAACTCCTGCAAAGGATTTATTAAACTCCAACAGCAACTGTGTGTTCAAATCAAGACTTTTTCTGGATTCATCATTAGTATTTCTATCTGCACCATACACTCCCTGAGGCAGAAAATCAACTTTTTGTGTCCTGCTGTACATACTGCCATTCCATAAACGACCACCAAAAACACCCTTAAGTTTTAGAAAGCTTGTCAATTTAAATTCAGCATTCAATGCACCAAAAAGATCGTCATTATCATATTTTCTGAAACCTCCCTGCTCCAAAATTCCTAAAGAGTTAAATTGCTGTAATACATCATTTGTTAGATAATTACCATCTTCATCTTTTTGTGTATAATATAATGGAACCCTGAAAGCATCTACCATTAAAGTACCTGTACTGGAAGAATGATCTGTAATTTTTTGTTTTGAATAAGCTAAAGTCGATGTCAACTTGAATTTGCCATATTCATTTGTAAGGTTTATCCTGAAATTGTAACGCTGCATCCCTTTTTTTGGACCTACAAAATTACTTTCCTGATCTAAATATCCCAAAGAAACTAAATAAGTAGAATTTTCATTACCCCCTGAAACAGAAAGATTTTGGTTTAACTGAAGTGCGGGTTTTACAATTTCTTCTGCAAACCACTCTGTATCCCCTTTTGCTTTAAGCTCAGCTATTTGCTCTGAGGTAAATACCGCGTTTGCAGCATCAGAATTGTAAGCCGCTTCATTTCTCAACATTGCATTTTCGTAACCATGAACCGGTTTAGTGAAGAAAAATGGGTTATTATATCCTACAAGGCTGCTATATTGCACAGACATTGGCTTTCCCTTACTTCCTTTCTTGGTTGTAATCAATACAACCCCATTATTACCCCTTGAACCGTAAATTGCAGCACTACCAGCATCTTTTAACACAGAAACACTATCTATATCATTAGGATTCAAAACATTAATATCCCCTCCTACGATTCCGTCAATTACAATCAAAGGACCATTGTTATTTAATGTACTAATTCCCCTAATGTTGATATTTAAACCTGCACCCGGTTCAGAGTTAGTTTGCTGAATAATTAAACTCGGAGCTTTTCCTTGTAATGCCTGAGTAGCATTAACACTTGGTCGTCCTTCAAAAGCCTGGCTATTTACCTGATCTATAGCCCCTGTAACCTTTTTCTTTTTTTGAGTTCCATAACCCACAACCACAACTTCATCTAAACTTGACACATCCAAATCCATAGCTACATTTATTGTAGTTCTGTTATTCACTTTTACCTCGACTGGCTTATATCCAATCATAGTAAATCGTAATGTCGTAGTAGCACTATTAACAGTTATAGAGTAATGTCCATCAAAATCTGCATTGACTCCATTCCTGGAATCACTGACATCAATAACAGATACGCCTGGAAGGGATAAATTATCTGACTTTGACGTAATAACCCCGGTAACTTGTGTTTTTTGATTTTGGGCGGTTGAATAGACATATCCGCCAAAAAAGAGAATACTTGTAAGAAAGAAACGCATGAGAAGCATTTTTTTCTTTTTTCTGCAATTTGATTGTTTCATCATAAAAATTTAAGGTTAGTTTTTGAATCAAATCAGTTTTCCCGCTTTAAGCAAACAGCTTTAAAAAAAGAATAAAAACTATTTCTTGTAAGCATCGCTAAAAAATCAATAAGGGCTTTTTTGAAGGTTAAAAGATCCCGGTAAATCCTAAAATCAAAAGCTATATCATTCATTAGTAAACTAATTCATAGCAAACATACTAAAACGTTTTAGTAAAAAAAAATATTTTTTACTAAATATAAATTTTATGTTAATATTATAAGACATAAGTTAAAATAAGGGAATTATTTAAATATAATTCAATAAAAGCTAACGAAAACGTTATAATTTTCGAAGGATAAATAGATACGAAGATTTGAGTTAGCGGTGTAAAAGTCCTTATTTTCTTCTAAAAACTGATTTAAAAAAAATAATCTGATTGCCAATTAGCATTGACAATCAGATTATAGCATTTTTCGTTTTTTGAACAGTTTTTTTTAAAATCTTGCTTATTTACTTAATGATGATTCGCGCACAATAAGTTCTGCATTGACCATAACTTTTTGAACAGTTTCTGTCACGTCTTTTTTCTTCAAAAGAGGAAGCATGATTTCCATTAATTTTGTACTTATATCATTTAATGGCTGGGAAACAGATGTAATAGTCGGGCTGTATATTTTATACATATCATTATCATCGAATGAAATTATCCCAAGATCATGTATTAAAGACGGATTATTTTCCTTAAAAATTTCCAGTCCCGTCTGAGTCAGATAGTTGGTTGCAAAAAACACAGCATCTAAATCTGTCCCGGCATCAAAAAAATTTTTAATGTGTTCTTTGCCTTTTCCTTTATACACCTCATCATAAGGAATTTCCAGTGTGTGGGGTTTTAACCCATTTTCATTTATTGCTTTAAGATATCCGCAAAGACGGCCCTCCATCTGACTCTGATTTGGGGCAATCGTAACAAAACCAATGTTTTTAAACTGATTATCAATCAAATGCTGTGTCGCATCAAAAGACGCCTTTTCATTATCAACAACAACACTATTGCAATCCAGTCCCTCAAAAAACCTGTCTAATAACACAACGGGTATATTGTCTTTTATTAAATTTTCAATTGTATCTTTTATACCCGGCGATGGAACGATAACGAATCCGTCAACCTGACGAAAATTGAATAATGTTATGAGCTCATTTGATTTCTCATCATCATTCTCATTACTGCAAAAAATAACTTTATATCCTTTATCGTAAGCAATGTCTTCAAAAATACGAGCTAATTTGGCAAAGAAATTATTTGAAATATCTTCGACCATAAAAACTAAAATTTTTGATTTACCTGTACGCAGACTCTGCGCAATTTGATTGGGCTTATAATTAATCAATTTCGCATAATCTAAAACCTTTTTAGTAAGCTCTTTAGAAATGTGTTTTTCTTTTGCTTTACCATTCAAAACAAATGATACTGTTGTAACAGATATTTTTAATTCGTCAGCAATATTTCTAATAGAAACAGGTTTCTTTTTCATTTAAGAATCTTTTTAACTTTTAACCACAAATTTGGCTCAAATATAGTAAAGTTATACTTTATTGTTAAAATCTAATTTAGTGGAATTTAAAGATTTATAAAAACTCCTGCTCAACCTCAAAGTGTATTAACTTAAAGAACAAACTAATTCTAGCGGCCAAAATCATCCTGAAGCCGCACTATATCATTTTCATCTGAAGGATTATTTTCATCTGTGTGCTGCCAGATTTCTGCAATAACACCCCATGAATCCAAACCAATCAAACGATGACGTTCTTCCTTATCCATTTGAATAAAATCGCCGTTATTCAGGGTTTTTAATTCTCCTTCAACATCAGTATCGCTAATTTTTACTCCAACAGGTCCTGTAACAACTTTCCAGATTTCTGATCTTCTGAAATGATATTGCCACGAAAGTCTGCTATCAGGAGCTACAACTAAAATTTTTGGGCTTAATTTATTTGTGATTTTAACCTCATCTAGTTTTAAATGCGAAAAAAACAACGCAATAAAGTCATTTGCCTGAGTTTCATCAATTACAAAAAAGCCTCCCCATGGCCTGGTTTGATCTTCATTTATAATATTGAAATTGTATTTTTGGATTTCATTTCTAATTTTTTCAAATACTGTTGCTTTACTATCTTGCTTTGAGACTTCTATATTCATTGTATACTTTTATAATAATTAATTTAATTTTAAAAAGCTGGCAGTTCTGCTTTTATCTTTTCCCAAAAAACCTCATTAAAAAGATAGCTTGAACCAATAATACTCGTTTCTTCAGTATTTTCAATAATACGTATTGCTAAATCAATATTATTATTTTTAAAATTCACTTTTAGTTTAGGCAAAAATAAACGGTGAGATTTTGCAATATTTCCTCCAATTACTAATAAATCGGCATCAAAATCAAGAAGATACGGAGATAAAAAAGTACTTAAATTATCCGCAAAGTCATCAAATATTTTTGCTGTTGAATAATTTTTGATACTGGTAATTTCTTTCACTCCGTCTGTCAATTTTTCTCCGCTTATACTTTCATATTCACTTGAAAACCATCTGGTTGAAAAATAACTATCTGCAATACTGTCTTTAAATTGCTTATCCCATAAACATCCATTGTCTGGCACATTACTTCCTTGTGTTACAGGCAGCTTATGATCTAAAAATGCAGCTCCAAATCCGGTTCCCAAAGTAATTGCTACCACCTTATTATTCCCCTTAGATTCTGGTTTAAGAGCTCCACCGACTCCAAAGCAGCTGGCATCGTTCAAAAACCTAAAACTTACCTCTTTTGTGCATAAATATTTCCGCAGTTCATCTGACACCGAAACATTATATAATGATTCATATTTATCATTACCTGTAAACATAGCTACTCCCGTTTGATACTGAAACGGACCTGGCATGGAAAAAGCGATTCTGATGTTTTCACCTGAAAAAATCATTCCGTTTTTCTCAAGTACCTTAATGGTTTGATTAATTACAAGTGCCCATTTTTGAATTATTATTTCTTTTGATGCTTTAGAATCTACAGATCCGCTAAAATATGTATCCGGGATTATTTTTAAATCATCATTGTTTACAGCTGCACTGCTAATATGGCTCCCACCTATATCGATACCTATTGTTATTGACATTTTTAATCGTTTTAATTATTTTAACTTACAATCAATTATTGAATTGACTATACTTTTTATTCTATTTATATTCAGTTAAAGCTTGTTTTTTAGATTAAAATAATATCCAAACCTAAAAAGAAAGACTTTCGCCATTTGATACTATATTGTCAAAAAACAATACTATTCTCGTATATAATTCTATTCTTGATTTATTCTTTTAGTACTCCAGAAATATTCTTTTGTAAAATTGATTCATAACAGCATATCTGATTTCATTACTATGCCAATGATCTGCTGATAACCCATCTTTTCGTACAAGAA
The DNA here is from genome assembly GCF_020026925.1 of Flavobacterium hibisci. GTDB lineage: Bacteria > Bacteroidota > Bacteroidia > Flavobacteriales > Flavobacteriaceae > Flavobacterium > Flavobacterium hibisci. The sequence continues at coordinate 206,826 of NZ_JAIQDW010000002.1, forward strand.
AAACAATCCATATGGTTCAACTACATATAGATTAGTAGCCTTCTTATCAATTAGGTTAAGCCTTTCCATCTGAGAAATTAACACAAAAACATCACAAACGAGAAGTTAAAAAAGCTTGATATTCATCTGGAATCATGAATTGATGTATAATAAAAATTCTGATTGTATTGAAAAATTGAAATATGATTCAAAATATTACTTGCTTTTTTTAACGGATATGACAATCTCTTTATATACTAAGTATAACAAAATCAATAAAATAAATAGTTTGAAATCGTATTACTTATTGTCATAAACGAATAATAAGCAGGCAAATATACTAAAACGATTTAGTATTCAAAATATTTCAATTAATATTTTAAAATATTAATCGTTTTTTAAATTCTCAACTGATTTACAGCTAATGCGCAATTACACACAAGTATCTAATATTTTATAATTAATGAATCCCTATAGATATCAGGCGATAACCAATGAGTCAACTTATTAAAAATCTATCTGAAATTTCTTTACAAAAAAAAGCATTCATGTCGCTTCATAATCATTGATTTAACTCATAAATGCTAATCATTTTTTGTTAAAATAAATTTTTTTTTTCACAATGTTAAATTACTCACAATTACAAGTAAATACTGTTGAAGCCCTACAAACATCGCGTTTAACGTATTTTTAAAATATTAACATATAGATTATTGAATTAATATTTAATTGATATTAAAAAAACACATATAAAAAAAAACAGGATAGTGCAGGATAGAATTAGCAGCATAACCTTTTAGGTTTGACATATCTATATTTTACTAAAAAAAAGTTAAAACCAATCGTCCTCATTATTTTAAATTAACCAGAATGAAGAAAAAAATACACCAACTACTTGCCTTTTCATTTCTAATCCTGCTATCGAGTTGCAGCAAGGATGCTTATGATGATTATTATGGCCGACCAGATACCTTAGAGCCGCCTATTTACCAACAGTTGGAAGCACGTGGCAATTTTAAAAATCTTCTGGTTTTAATTGAAAAAGCGGGATACAAGGATATCTTAGGCAAAGCCGGTTATTGGACTATGATGGCTCCTAATGACGAGGCTTTTACTAAATATTTTCAGCAGCAAAGCATTACAGATGTAAATAAAATTGACGCAGAAACTGCTGGTAAAATTGTTCGTTATGCACTTATATACAATGCTTTCCGTACAGAACAACTTTCAGACTACCAGTCCGGAACGGGATGGATTCCAGACAATGCTTTTAGAAGAAGAACAGCTTTTTATGATGGGTTCATTACCAAAACAATTAATGGACAATCTAAAGTGATTGTCAGTGCCAATCGTAATGGGGGTTATGCAATTGGAGATAATAATAATAAATATATCAGTTACTTTACAGATGAGTATTTCGCATCAAAGAGTTTAAGTGCTGTCGATTTTAATTATTTCTATCCGAATGCGAAATACTCCGGATTTAATGTACTAGATTCTAAAGTTACCCAAGCCGACATTATTGCTGAAAACGGAATCATACATGAGATTGACAAAGTAAATCTGCCGTTACCTACACTTGAGCAATATTTAGAACAAAACCCAAAATATAGTAAGTTTCGTGAATTACTGGAAGATCACGGGCTGGTTTCTTACTTTTTTAGTCAGGAAGTTACAAACACATATCGTAATTACAGTGGAAAATCAGATGATGTTTACATTAAATTTTACGATCCTTCTCTATCTTTTTCTCCTAACAATGAAAACTATTTGAAACAGGCTGATAATGATGGCCAAAGTGATTTGTACACCCTGTTAGTCCCTGAAAATGAACCTCTACAAGAATTTATAGACAAGGTATTACTCAAAAATTATTCTTCTCTGAATGTACTTCCTCTATACATCTTTCGTGATTTTATTAATGCCCACATGGTCCAAAATGCTGTCTGGCCATCTAAGGGTCCGAGCAACAGTAATGCTTTAAATGAGAATTTAAGATTTGATTTTAACAGTGATATTGCTGAGGCTAAAATTTTAAGCAACGGATTCTTTTATGGCACTAAAAAAATTCAAAAATCGAATTTGTTTTACAGTGTTTATACCTCGGCATATTTAGATCCGAAATTCACCATGGCTACAAGATTAATGAATGATGGATCGGGACTGAAGGAAATGATTAGCAATATTAGTACAAGATATACCCTTTTCTTACCATCAGATGCTAAACTTATGGAGATGGGATTTGGATATAATGCTACACTTTCATCATGGACCTATATTAATCCCGCAGTTGGAGGTTCTTCAATTGCAAGTGGTCTGGCAAGGGCCCGTTTATTACGCATTTTGTATAATGGAATAGTACTAACTCCAAACGGTGAATTAGATGATTTGTCGGGTTCAGGAATTATTCGCACAGGCGATATGGATCTTCCTGGCGAATATATCAAATGGAAGAACAATAAACTATATGCCGCCGGAAATGAAGTAACAGGTGGTGTACCAGTTGGAATAATCGGTCACGAAGACCAGCAAAATGGCCGAACTTATTATGTAGATAATTTACTTCAATATAGTGAGGAAATGCAGGGATTAAAAATAAAACGCTTATCGGAAACGGCTAATTCTGAATATCTTTCTTTTTTTAATTACCTTAAAAATTCTTCTTTATATGACGCTGTTACGGGTAAAATCCAAGGCGTTGAATTAGGTACTTCTTACACTTTTGTAATCCCAAATAATGCTGCAATTGCAAAAGCAATTACTAAAGATGTTTTACCTCCATCTGTTACCCCATCTTCTCAATATGATAAGGACAGGATTGCAAATTTTATCCGTGCGCACATCTTAGTAAACAAAATAGCTTCTGATGACGGATTAACAACCGGTGAGTTTGAAACGCTAAGAAAGGATGATTTTGGTGAAAAAACCTATGTATTAGTTCAAAGTACTCCAGGGACTTTATCTTTCAGGGATTCGTATTTAAACCTGGCACACTACATATCCAACCAAAGCAACAACCTGGCAGACAGATCTTTAATTCATTTAGTAGATAACTATCTTACATATCAACAATAAAATGAGACAAAAAATTACAAATATATTTTACAGTTTTACTTTTGCCTTAGTTTTACTGACTGCTTTTCCAGCTTTGGCACAACAAGGAAATAAAACTTTTTTAGTTCGTGGTCAGGTTATCGACTCAAGTGATAAACTAAGTATCCCAGGAGCAACAATTGCAGAACAAGATTCTGAAAACCGTACTGTTTCTGGTGCCATAACAGATATCGATGGAAATTTTGCCATACGTGTAAAAGATCCAAATAATAAATTGTTTATTTCTACCATAGGATATAAATCTCAGCGCATCGAAATTAAAGGCAGGGAATCAATTAAAATTGCACTTGTTTCTACTGTAGAATCATTAACCGAGGTAGTGGTTACCAATACAAAAAAAGCTGATAACGGTTTAATGAAAATTGATGACAGAAACAGGACTACCAGTTCAGTTTCGATAAATGCTGCCGACTTAGCTTATACTCAGGCACCTACTATTGATGAAGCTTTACAGGGACGTCTGGCCGGGGTGGACATTACATCTACCAGTGGTGATCCGGGAGCAGGGATGCAAATCAGGATAAGGGGAACTTCTTCTATTTCCGGCTCCTCAGACCCCTTGATTGTAGTTGATGGTATGCCATATGAAACAGCGGTACCGGATGATTTTAATTTTGGAACAGCAGATTCAGAAAGTTATTCTGCTTTATTAAACATTGCCCCTACAGATATTGAAAGTATCACGGTTTTGAAAGATGCTGCTGCTACCGCAATGTGGGGGTCACGTGCTGCCAGCGGGGTTTTATTAATCACGACTAAACGCGGAGGAGTGAGTTCCCCTAAAATTTCTTACACCTATAAGTCAACTTATTCAAAATTACCTTCTACTATTCCGATGTTAAGTGGTGACCAGTACTCTCAGCTGATTCCTGAAGCTGTTATGAACAGAAACGGAATTCCATTGAATACGTGGCTTGTTAAAGAATTTCAATATGATCCTATAGATGTTTACAACTATAAAAATTATGGACAAAACACAGACTGGGTAGGTGCTATTTCACAAACAGGTTTAACACATGAACACAATCTTTCTTTACAGGGTGGAGGAGAAAAAGCACGCTATTTTAGTTCTGTTGGTTACTACAAACAAAAAGGGGTAACCGTAGGAACGGGGCTGGAAAGATTAAATGCCAGATTAAATTTGGATTATATCGTTTCTGACCGAATTAAATTCAGAACCGATATCGCTTATACTCATACTAAAACGCAGCGCAACTATGTAAACAGTTTTGATGATAAGGATGGCGACCGTTTACGCGCTGTTGCTTTCACTAAAATGCCAAATATGAGTATTTATGAATATGATGAAATGGGAAATCTTACACCAAATTATTTTTCTCCGGCGTTTAACATTCAGGGAACTTATTCTGGCACATATAATCCGCTTGCAATGGCTGAATATGCTATGAACGATCAGGTGCAGGATCGTATAACACCGCATTTTAATGTAAATGTTGATATTATCCCTAAAATATTCATCTCCACTTTTGATTTACAATTTGATTATAAAAGCACAAAATCGAAAGCATTTCTGCCACAAAATGCAACAGGACGTCCTTTTACTGAAACAGCAGTAAACAGAGCCTCAGATGCAGATAGTGACGAGTCTAATATTGTAACTAAAACAAACTTTATCTGGACACCAAATATTGGAGAAAAACAAACTTTACAAACCTTATTATCATTGCAGACCAATGATTTTATGTACACAACTCACAGATCAATGACCTCTAATACGGCTTCACCTGTATTAACAGACCCATCGGTTCCTTCAAGAACGCAAAACTCTGATCTATTTTTATATACTAGTAATGGTCAGGCCAGAACTGTAGGTGCATTAATGAGCGTACAATACGGTTTACTGGATCGTTACATTCTTAATGTCGGTGTACGTGGAGACGGAAGTTCTAAATTTGGCCCGGAAAACAGATATGGTTTTTTCCCTTCTATATCAGGTCGCTGGAGAGTTTCAGGAGAATCATTCATGAGAAACATTTCATTTCTTGACGATTTGAGTATCAGGGCGAGTTACGGAGAATCAGGAAGAGCCCCAAAAGCTGATTATACTTATTTCAACACTTATTCTAACTACACTACTCAATATTTAGGACTTAATGGGGTTTTCCCTTCTAATATTGAATTGAGTAATTTACGCTGGGAGACACTACAAGGTACTAACTTAGGTTTTAACCTTCAATTATTTAAAAGCCGTATTACTTTAGATGTCGATTTGTATAAAAATGTTACTAAAGACCTTATTTTCGATAACCTTCAGTTAAGCAGTATTTCTGGGTATAATAGTGTGGATCAGAACGTAGGTACACTACAAAACAAAGGATTCGAAATAGCGCTTAACACTACTCCCCTAAAATCTAATAAATGGAAAATTGATTTCAATTTCAATGTTTCAAGTAATGAAAACACAGTTACGGAAATCTCTGAATATTATCCAAGTGAAAGTGGAAATACTGACAGAAACGGAGAATACAAGCGATTCCTTCAGGTGGGCAATCCTTTTGGGTCATTTTACGGTTACCGCTTTAAAGGAGTCTATACCGATCTCAATGCAACAAAAGCTAAAGATGCCAATGGTAACACTATTGTTGGCCCTAATGGTCAGGACGTCTTTATGCGTTTCAATTATCCTATTACTGATTATGTTTTCCAGCCCGGAGATGCTATGTACGAGGACGTAAACCATGATGGAAATATCGACAGCCGTGATGTTGTTTATTTAGGAAATAGTAATCCTAAATTCTCAGGTGGTTTTGGACCTACAGTATCTTTTAATAATCAATTCAGGCTATTACTTTATTTCACATACAGAGTGGGTTATGAAGTAGTAAATGAAGCTGACATGAAAACTACTAACATGTACGGGTACAGTAACCAAAGCACGGCCGTTTTATCAAGATGGCGCAATCCGGGTGATGTAACCGATATGCCAAGAGCAGTTTATGGTGCAGGATACAACTGGTTAGGTTCAGACCGTTATGTTGAAGATGCCTCATTTGCCCGCCTTCGTTCGGTCACTTTTAGTTATACTTTCGGTAAGAATTTAATAAAAAAATTAAGACTGGGTGACTTAAACTGCTACATAACGGCTGACAATTTAATCACTTTTACTAAGTATAGAGGTCAGGATCCTGAAGTAAGTATGAAGTCCGGAGATCCTTTCGCTATTGCAAGGGATAATTCCAGTACGCCGCCAACAAAACGTATTACAGTAGGAGCTTCAGTTCGTTTCTAATAATAAAATTTGAATTATGCAAACTAAAATAAAAACCATTCTCGCCATCTTCACCCTCTTTATCTCTGCATCATCCTGCGATGATTACTTAGATTTACGCCCACAGGACGGAATTATCCGCGAAGAATTTTGGAAAACCAAAGAAGACATTCAGGGAGCTGTAATAGGTATGTATTCTTCTCTTTTAAACTCGCCTCCTGGTGTAAGTGATCTCCCTATGTCTCAGTATTTATTCATGCATGGAGAATTAAGAGGAGATATGATTGCCCCGGGCCCAAATGTTACTGAAGATCAAAGAGATATTATGTACTCGAACATTATGGCATCCAATGATTTGACTAACTGGGCTATCTTTTACAGAACTATTAATTATTGTAATACTATAATAGATCTTGCACCTACTGTTCTAAAAAATGATCCAACATTAACTCAGGTTCAGCTCAATCATTTTCTTTCTGAAGCTTTGGCAATAAGAGCCTACTTGTATTTTACACTGGCACGAACTTTTAAAGATGTCCCTTTAAAATTAACAGCAACACTTACTGATGAAGATAATTTTCAATTGCCTGCTAGTCCCCAAAAAGAAGTATTTGCCCAGGTAATCAAAGACCTTAAATTAGCAGAAGGATACGCTGTTGCAGATTATGGTGATAATGCATCTAACAAAGGACGCATTACAGTTTATGCCATTAATGCAATGCTGGCAGATGTTTATCTGTGGAATGATAATTTTCAGGAAGCTTATGATGCTGCTGAAAAAATAGTTAAATCGGGTAAATTTGATTTAATTGAAGCTTCAAACAATGTATGGTTTAATACTGTTTTTGCAAAAGGAAATTCGATTGAAAGTATTTTTGAATTTCAGTATACGAAAACAAATTTAGGCCCATTTTACGGTATATTTACTTTTAGGCCACAGTTTTTGGCTTCAGCAACTGTTTTAGAAGATGTGTTTGGGGTTGACTTTGAAAATCCTGCCAATAAAGATATTCGCGGTGACCGTACTGCTTTGGTTGCCGGAACAAATGAGATTTATAAATATGTAGGTTTAGACAACGATAACAGAAAAGATTTGCAGGATGCAGATACCCATTGGTTTGTATATCGTTATGCAGATGTATTACTGCTGCAGGCTGAAGCACTAGCTGAATTGAACAGAGGATCAGAAGCCCTCGCAATTATTGATTATGTCAGGTTAAAGCATGATGCAATAGACCAGACAGCTGAGTCAATTGGTACTGATAATAAAAAAGAAGTGATTGACTACATATTAGCAGAACGTTCGCGTGAACTTGCTTTTGAGGGCAAACGCTGGTTTGATATGCTTCGTAATGCCAGAAGAAACAACTACGAAAGATTAGATATTTTAACTGATGCTGCTCTTTTAAGCGCACCTCCTGAGCAACAGCAATCGATAGTTGCAAAATTAAAAGACCCAAACAGCCACTATTTGCCTATTAATACTTACGAGCTTTATACCAATAAAAAACTTGTACAAAATCCATTTTATAAATAAAATAACAAGACATGAAAAGATTATTAAGATTACCTGGCCTCTTGAGATTTACTTTAGTGTTTTTGATTGCTTTAGTGTTTCAAAATTGCTCTGAGCAAAAAATTAAGGAAAGTACAGATGAAACTCTTAACATTACCGAATATTTAAGAGATACACCAGATTATTCTATGTTTTTAGAAGCTCTGGAGATTACCAATTATGCTTCATTTATGAATACTTATGGAACTTACACCTTGTTCCTTCCTACTAATGATGCAGTAAATGCGTATTTAAAGGATGTAGGTGCCAATTCATTAAAGGAAGTTCCTTTGGCAGATTTACAGAATGTTGTTAAACTTCACATCTTAAACCAAACAATAAATACCACATCGTTTACCGATGGAAAAATAGCCACGCCAAGTTTATATGGTCAGTTTTTAGTAACAGGTGCGACAAATAAAAATGGCCAATCCAGTATAACAGTTAATAAACAAGCCAGTATCCTTAAATCGAATGTTGAAGTTGGAAATGGCGTTATCCATGTTATTGACAAAGTATTGCGTGTTGCAGATAAAACATTAGCCAAAACTATTGAACAAGATACAAACCTTTCTTTATTTACTGAAGCATTAAAAATTACAGGGTGGTATGATGCACTTGATAAGCCTATCGATTATACAAAAAATGATATAGATAGTTATCTTACTGTTTTAGCTCAGACTAATGATGCTTTTAAAGCAGCTGGTATTAATAATATAGAAGAGTTAAAAACAAAATATAGTCATTTGCATGAGCCTTTAAATCCAAAAGACAGTCTGAATTTATTTGTAAGCTACCGTATTTTACCAAAATTACAATATTTAGCAGATGTAGCAATTTCTCCAGCTTTAGTTACTAAAGCTCCGCTTGAAGTTATCAGTGCAAAACTTGACAAGGACGTGATCCTGTTAAACGAAGAGGTTTTTAACGGCGTATTAGAAAAAGGTGTTGCTATCACAAGAGAAAAAAGTGATGTCACTGCCTCAAACGGTGTGTTGCATATTGTAGGTGCTAATTTTGCAATCAAAAAACGGTTACCGGCTCCTGTATATTTTGATTTTTGTGATCAAAATGAATTTAGGCAGCTTACATCTGTTTTTAGAATTCCTGGAGCAGCTCCTAAAACCTCTTTAGCAAAAGCATTATTTAAAGATGTTACCTGGGATTCAAACGATCCTATCACATATTTCAAAGATGCCGCTAAAGGAGGTACAGTAGGCTTTGGCTGGCATGGCGACTGTCTTGAAATTAATCGTTTCAGAGATGGAAATTGCCAGAATATCACCTTTACGACTCCAGTCATTATTAAAGGAAAATATAAATTATGGATTTCTTACAGAGGACAAGATACAAAAGTAGGCCTTGTAAAAGTATTTGTTGACGGAGTAGAAATGTCAAGACAAATCAATATGCTCGAAAACGGTAATAAATTCTCCAGTATAGAAGAAAGAGTATTAGAATCTCAGGGATACAAACGTCATATTGAGCCTTCTTCCAGTAAAATGAATTGCCGCTTAGTAGGTACAGTAGATATTACCACTACGGGAAGACATAAGCTAATGTTACAAAGTAATAATGCATTCTCAGCGCAGGCCTGGTTTGATGTGGCAGAGTTTCGCCCGGTAGATATGGATCAGTTGTATCCAAAATTTAATTCTGGCACAAGTGGTTTTGCACCAATGAAATAATCAAGAATTAATAAAAAAATCTAATTTCAAACTTAATTAAGTAAAAATGACTTTATTAAAATATATAAAACTTCTTTTTGTCATTCTCACAATCGGATTGGTTTCATGTTCCAGTCCGTGGGATGATAAAGAAGGTAATGGTGATGCAAATTTAAATGTGACACTAAATGAGGCTATCAGTACTACACCAGAAACAGCTGAATTTGGTAAATTATTAACTCAAACGGGCTATGACAAAATATTAGCAGCCTCTAAAACCTATACTGTTTTTGTACCAACAAACGAGGCTGTGAAAGCCGTTAGTACAACAATCTTAAATAATCCGGAAGCACTGAAAAAATTTGTTGAAAATCATATTGCTTTAACTTCTTATTCATCCGTAAGAAATACTGATGAAGAAAGAATCAAAATGTTAAGTGATAAATACCTAACATTCAAAGGAACCAAAGCAATAGGCGATGCAACAATAGTCACAGCAGATCATTATGCTGCCAATGGCGTATTTCATATTATCAATAAGGCGCTTGCGCCAAAACTAAACATTTGGGAATATGTTACTTCACAAGCAAGTACTTCGGCAATGAGTAATTATTTACTGAGTTTAAAAGAATTTAGTATTTACAATAGTGATGCTATTGCAAAACTGGAGGCTGCTCCGGGATTCCTTGCAGATTCCTTATCTAACTCATTTTTAAAGAATGTTTATAATCTTAATAACGAGAAGAACTCTTATACGCTTTTCTTAATGGAAAATGATGGTTTCGATGCCGAAGTAACCAAAATGAAACCGTATCTGAATAAACCCTCTGTCGATCCTGCTTTAGATTTAACTACCATTTATTCTAAATACTTTACAGTAAGAGACATGGTTTTTCCAAAAGCCTATACAAAAGATGAACTACCGCAGAAGTTGACATCCAGATTTGGTGTTGAATTTGACGTTGACAAAACACTGATTGTAGGAGAGCCAATTGTGTTAAGTAACGGTATTGTTTACATCATGAAAAAAGTAGATGTTAAATTGGAAAAACGTCTGGTTACTACCATAATTCAGGGTGAAAACAACACCGGATATTATGGAGTTAGAAGCAGAATGCTCTATCGTGATAAAAAAGGGCCAACTAGTCCGCTTTATCCAGATGGTCTTTACAATGACCTTATGGTAGAACTTCCTAATCTGGCTCAGTTTACCTTATTTTATGGAGCAAATGATATGTTTAGTACAAAATATAAAATATCCTGGAGAGCCATAAACGACAGAACAGCCAATCTTTTTGAACAAAAATTGGCCATTGGAGGATTAGTCAATCCAACTGCTACGGGATTCCCAGTTGAAAATATTACAAAAACGTTTCCTCTTGTTATTGTACCACTTAATAATTATGAAGAGGTAGAAATAGGAGAATTCGAATACACTACTGCAGGCTATAGCGGACTAATTTCCTTAATAGGAGGAACAAAAACAACTAGTGCCCTGACTCTTGATTATTTGAAATTTGAACCTCAGGTTAAATAATATTTTATAAAAAGTTAATTATGTTAAAAATTATAAAACTAACTTGCCTTGTAAGCCTCTTTTTTGCCGGTAGTCTTGAAACGCAATTATACGCCCAGGAAGTTCAGGATTCAACTGCAACAGCTCCTCAGAAAAAAATACAGGGAATTTTAGTGCAGGGTGTTGTCAAAAACGCAAAAACGAAAGCACCGCTATCAGGAATCAACATTGCTGTTGAAGGGTTTTCTGCAGCCATTACAGAAGATGACGGTAGTTTTGAAATTGATGTACCCAATTTAGGAGTACTTCTTACCATAAGTGGTCAGGATTTTCAAACTAAAGTTTATCCCATCAAAAACAGAAAAACAGGTTTAGAAATATTCTTAAATGAAACCAACTACTCTGCTACCTATCAGATAGCAAATTTGCCATCAGGAAATGTAATGCAGTATAACAATACCAATGCAGCCAGTGTTGTTGACTTCGAAAAAGATCAATGGTCCAGTTCTGTAACCGAATCTGTTGCTGGATTTCTTCAGGGCAGAGCAGCTGGACTAAACAGTGTCAGAAATTCCGGTGCCCCCAACGCTGGAAGTTATCTGGCCTTGAGAGGTTTTAATTCATTATATGGCAGTAACAGACCTTTAATTATTGTAGATGGAATGATTTATGACGATGAAGATTATGGTTCCGGAATCATACAAAACAACAGTTCTTCTCCTTTAACAAATATTGATGTTAAGGATATCGAAGACGTAACTATCATTAAAGACGGTACTTCATTATACGGGACAAAAGGAGCCAATGGTGTGATAAACATAACAACAACCAGAGCAAGCGAGTTATCAACCAAAATTGATTTCACGATGTATGGAGGTGTTAACCAAACTCCGGATGAATTACCACTTTTGGGTGCTGATGCTTATCGTACGCACATCTCTCAGCTAGAAGCAAGCCGTGGTTTGTCACAGCAGCAAATTGCTGATTTGCCTTATATGAATGACCTTGTTGGTTCTCCTGGATATTACCAATACCATAACCAGACCAATTGGCAGGACCAGGTTTTTAAATCCAGTTATAATCAAAATTATTTCCTAAAAGTTCGTGGAGGTGACGATATTGCAAAGTTTGGTTTGTCTGTTGGTTACTTGAACAGCCAGGGAATTATTACAGGCACAAATGCTAAACGTTATAGCGTTCGCTTAAATGCTGCTCTGAAATTAACCGAAAAACTAACTATAGATGCTAATCTTTCTTTTATTGACAATCAGCAAAATCAGTGGAATCAAGGTTTCGCTTATAAAACAAGTCCGCTGTATTTAGCATTGACAAAATCTCCTTTTTTAACTTATAATGATGTTAGCGATGCCGGAGAAGTTTCTCCTAATTTTGCTGATACAGACTACTTTAATGTAAGTAACCCAAATGCTATTCTGGCAAATGGATTTGCCAAAAATAATAACTATCGCTTTTTTGGTAACTTAAAATTTAACTATGCCCTAAATAAAGCATGGAATATTACTTCAATAGTTGGTTTGAATTATAATAAAGAAAGAGAATCATTTTTTCTTCCGGATATGGGAGTTGCAGATCTTATCTTGCCTACCGCTATTGGTAAAAACCAATCAGGAAGCGAAGTTCAGATTTATAATGGCCTTTATACAGACACTTTTGCGAGTTATATGAAAAACTTTTCTAATGACCATAATTTAGATGTCCGTTTCGGATTCAGGGCTCTGACCAATAAAACAGAAAGCGATTTAGGTTTAGGATACAATTCTTCTACTGATGATTTTACAAGCGTGGGTGCAGGTTCTAACTTGTTGCGCCAGGTAGGTGGAGCGTTAGGTGAATCGAACTGGATGAATATGTATGCTAATGGAAATTATAATTTCCGTAATAAATATTTTCTAACCGCAAGTTATGCTGTAGATGGTTCAAGCCGTTTTGGAGATGATGCAGCAACAGGAAAAAGTAAATATGCCTTGATGACTTCAATTTCAGGTGCATGGTTAGTATCATCAGAAAATTTCATGAAAGATATAAAAGACATCGATTATCTTAAACTCAGAATTGGTATCGGTACAAGCGGAAACGATGATATTGGTAATTATACGGCTCAAACGTATTATGTTTCTCAAAATTTATTGGGAATGCAAGGTTTGGTTCGTGGTAATATTGGAAACCCTGATTTGCAATGGGAAACCGTTTTAAAAAAGAATTTAGGTATGGATTTAGGCTTGTTCAAAGAACGTATCAATCTTTCTGTTGACTATTATTTAAATAAAACATCCAACATGATTACCTACGAAACAATCGCTGCTGAAAGCGGATTTGATTATGTAGTTACCAACGGTGGCGCAATGCGTACATATGGAACTGAACTTGCTTTGAATGCACGTGTTGTCAACACTAAAGACTTTACTTTTGACTTTGGATTTAATGTTAGCCATTATAAAAATAAAGTTGAAAGTCTGCCAAGCGGCGATATTCTTACGCAATTTGGCGGAGCTACTTACTTAACTTCTGTTGGTAAAGATGCCAATTTATTTTACGGATTAAATAGTAATGGAGTGTACAGTACAACTGCTGAAGCTAATGCTGAAGGGCTATCAAGACGTTTAACAAATGGCAGCTTAGTTCCGTTTAGTGCTGGAGACATCCGCTTTACAGATATTAACGGAGACAAAGTAATTGATGATAAAGATCGTATGGTTATCGGAAACCCGAATCCGGATGTAATAGGAAGTTTCAGTACAAACTTTACATACAAGCGATTTAGTTTACAGGCTTTGTTTAATTTCTCTGTTGGTAATGATCTTTATAATGGAGTACGTTACAATCTTGAAAAAATGAGTGGATATGAAAATCAAAGTATAGCTGTTGCAAACAGATGGAGGGCCGAAGGTCAGCAAACAGACATGCCAAAAGCAACCTGGGGAGACCCAATGGGCAATGCTGAATTTTCAGACAGATGGATTGAAGATGGTTCTTACTTACGATTGAAAACCTTAGTATTAGGATATAATATTCCAATGAGCAGCAAGTATCTCAAATTTATTCAACTGTACGCTACTGCCAACAATTTGGTTACTTTCACCAAATATCTTGGATATGATCCTGAATTTAGTGCTACTTCATCTATTTTTGGACAGGGAGCAGATATTGGTTTGGTTCCTCAGTTTACAAACTATCAGGTTGGATTACGCTTAGGACTTTAAAATTATTATTACAACATACAGAACAAACCAATGACAACAACAATAAGAACAAAAAAATCGACCAAAGCCATGTTATGGGTTTCAGTGCTGTTACTGAGCCTTGGCTCTTGTGAGCAATATCTGGATGTAGAGCCTCAGGATAAAGTAGCTGAAGAGCAAATGTACCGCAATGTATATGATGCCGATGCTGCTGTTATTGGGATTTATGGAAAATTTATGGGGCTTGCAAAGAAGTACGTTATCCTTAACGAAATGCGTGCAGATTTGATGACAACAACCAATAATTCTGATCCTTATTTAAAAGAACTTTCAGAACAAAATATTTCGGCAGAAAACCCATATGTAAGTCCAAAAGACTTTTATCTGGTGATTCAAAACTGTAATGACGCCCTTAAAAATTTCGACATTATGGTTGCCGAAAAGAAATTTACGCAATCACAATACGAACAGCACTATGCAGATGTTGCCTGTATCCGTTCCTGGATTTATTTGCAACTAGGAATTCAGTATGGTACTGTGCCTTACATCACAGAACCTTTGGCAAACCTAGAAGACGTTAAGAATATTAGTAAATTTCCAAGACTTTCTTTTAATCAGCTTTTGGATGAACTGATAAACTTTACTGAAGGATTGAAGTATAAAAAAATATACGAATCAGGCAGCAGCTTATTAGTAACTGTGGACGGTTATAATACAGAGAAGTTTTTCATCAATAAAGAATGTTTATTGGGCGATTTACAACTTTGGAAAGGAAATTACCTGCAGGCCGCCATGCATTACAAGAATGTAATGGAAACCGGAACACCAAAAAACGATGTGGATATGTATAGAATTAAATATGCTGAAGTTGTGACAAACAATGACTTAGCAGTAGGTTATTTAAGATATTACGAACAGGACGCCACAACATTGGTAGATAACAATACGCAAGGCTGGAGATCCATATTTGGAAGAGACAGGGATGTATTGTGGAACACAGAATGGATTTGGTCATTGCCTTTTGATAGTGATTTTGCACCAAAAAATCCATTTATCGAAATTTTTTCAAAAACAGGCGGAAAGTATTTAGCAAAACCATCTAAACGAGCAATAGACCTTTGGCAAAGCAACACACAAAGCAATGGTTTCCCTTACGATGCGCGTGGGCAAAAATTCACTTATAAAATGGTGGGAGGCGAACCTGTCATCATGAAATATATTTATAAGTATGAAGCTGCAGCCAATACCTTTAAAACAGATGGTGACTGGTTTTTATACCGTGCAGCCAAATTACATCTGCGTTATGCAGAAGCAGCCAACAGAGACAATCAACACAGAATTGCTGATGCCCTTTTAAATTTTGGCATACAAGAAGCCTATACCCCAGCAGGATACAATAATGCTACTGGAGATGCAACAGATATTAAGCAAACCAAACAACCTTTTCCATATGATTTTGATGCACGTCAGGGCGACTTTCCCTCTTTTAGAGCAATCTGGCACCGTGGGGGTGGCATTCGTGGCCGTGCGAGACTTCAGAGAGCAACTGTTGTTGGAGACAGTTTAACATCAATCGAAAATAATATCATTGATGAAGCCGCTTTAGAATTAGCGTATGAAGGAAATCGCTGGGAAGACCTGGTGCGTATTTCTTTACGTAGAAATGACCCTGCTTTTTTAGCGGATAAAGTATTTGAAAAACTTAAAGGAGAAGGAAATGCAAATGCTGCGAATGTACGATCTAAACTAATGAATGTCAACAATTGGTATTTACCTTTTAACTGGTAAAACTTTACAATAAAAGAAATAGTCCCCCAACCTATTTCTTATAAAAAACCTTAGCAAAATATCACAGCTAAGGTTTTTTGCTCTTCAGAAGCTATTACAAGAGTAAACCATTTTAAGTATGCAATCTCAAAATTGACAAATTCATTTTAGAAATTCATCACAGACTTTTTTTACTTCTTTACATTACTCGAAATCCCTTATAAAGTTGCCATTCAAACCCATAAAAAATCCTCTAAACAAACTATTTGATTGGAGGATTTTTACTTTTTTAATCTTAAAACGAAAATTCTTCTACGGCTTTTAAAGCTTTTGGCAATGCACTTTCTGCAAAATCCGGTATTGAAGTTCCTTCTACACGAAAGGTTGTTACATCTGTCATTCCTAAAAAAGCCAAAACAGCACGTAAATAAGGCTCTGCAAAATCATAACTTTTATACGGGCCTTCAGAAAATATTGCCCCTGAAGCTACAGACAAATACACTTTTTTACCCGTTACGAGTCCTTTTGGATATCCGTCTGCATAGCTAAATGTTACTCCCGCTCTTGAAATCTGATCTACCCAGCCTTTTAAAACCGCCGGAATTCCAAAATTGTAAAGCGGAACGCCTATTACAATAATATCTGCATCCATTAATTTTTGAACAGCATCATTAGAATTTTTAATGGCCATTTTTTGCTCTAATGTCTGCAGTTCGACCGGCGTAAAAAATGCCCCAATTTGTGATTCATCCAGATAAGGCAAAGGTGTTTTTGAAAGATCGAGTGTCTGTACTTCGATTTCCGGGTAGGCGATTGTCAGTTTTTCAATAACTGCGTTCGATAATTTATTACTAAAGGAAGCATCTCCCTTAATACTTGTGACGATATTCAGAATTATTTTGCTCATGCTATTTTTATTTTGTTTACTACACAAACTTATTTACATTTACTATCTCTTTTATAGTACTATCCCCAAGGATAGCGCTATCGTTGAGGATAGTAACGTAAGCAAGATCAAAATGACAAGCGAAAACACAACTACATGCGAGGATAAAACCTGTTCAAAAGAATCCTGTTTAAGTGCCTTATTACCAGTAAGGGATGCTCTGGAAGTACTGAACGGAAGATGGAAATTGCCAATACTGATTGCTTTGTCTGATCGTCCCAAACGATTCAAGGAAATCTCAAGAGATCTGGATGGAATTACCGATAAAATGCTGTCGAAAGAACTCAAAGATCTGGAAATAAATAAACTGGTTATAAGAACGGTTTACGACACTTTTCCACCAACTGTTGAATACCGCAGAACATTGCACAGTCAATCTTTGGGAAATGTCATAATGGCCTTAAAAGACTGGGGAACTTTACACCGGAAAGAAATCATTGGAAAATAGTTTGTTAGATTAAGCTTTTAAAAAGATAAAATGATTTGCTTTTATTTTAAAATAAGATCTCTATATTTGCAACCTAGTTGCGTTATTTGCTGCTAAGATTTCCAAATCGAGAATGAATAAAAAGAAATTTTTACTAATTAATCTTTTCATGTCTTTAATGGTGTTGTTCGCAATGCTTTTTCAGACTATTCATTCTTATGAGCATATTTACACGCAAATCCACGAGAAACATTGCGACCATAAATACACTCCCAATCAAAAACAGATAACGCATAGTCATGCTGTCGATACGAATTGTCCTGTTTGTCATTTTACATTCAGCACATTTATTTCAAATTCATTTCATACTTTTTCATTTCATAAACCAAACGTTGTTACTTCGGCTGTTTTCTTTTACAGCAAAGCAACCTCAACGTTTTTCAAAGGCAGTCTCTTTGCTTTAAGAGCACCCCCTGCCCTATTTTAGTTTACCGGATTTACTATTTAAATGTTGAAAATCATTCTTTTTGTTTCGGACAAAAGGCAATGTATGCTATTTCAGATATTGATCTGATGAAATCTATTTTGGCGAATAGATTCCATCAGCAAATTTGATCAATCATGTTATTTTCTGGTTTAAACAAAATCGTTTCAGTAAACACTTCCCTCTTTACATTTAATAAAATAGCTCTGGACGTCCCTATGGAACGACCTGAAACAGCTATATCTATTTAAAAAATAATAATTTTCCAAATCCATACATTATGCTCACAGCAGTAAACCTGACTAAAAAATACGGCGACCAAATTGCTTTAAACGCTTTAAATCTAACCATCAACAAAGGTGAAATTTTTGCACTATTAGGACAAAACGGTGCCGGAAAAACTACTACCATAAACTTATTTCTCGGATTTATAAAACCTACAGGAGGCGAGATTAAAATAAATGATATTTCGGTCGTTACCGATGCTGATAAAACTAAAAAAGATGTGGCTTACATTCCGGAAACAGTTATGTTATATCCAAATCTTACTGGTCTGGAAAACCTGAAATTCTTTTCTTCCCTTGCCGGATTTAAATATTCAACCGGAGAACTGACTTATTTTTTAACCAAAGCTGGTTTACAGATTACAGCTCACGATCAAAATCTGGGTGGTTATTCAAAAGGAATGCGCCAAAAAGTAGGCATCGCCATTGCTATTGCAAAAAAAGCAAAAGTACTCTTGCTCGATGAACCTACAAGTGGTCTGGATCCTAAAGCTTCAAACGAATTTTCACAGATTTTAAAAGAACTTTCGGCAGATGGAACAGCTATCTTAATGGCGACACACGATATTTTCAGAGCAAGGGAAGTCGCAACACACATTGGCATTATGAAACAGGGAAATCTGGTAACCGTTATCGAAGCCGAAAAAATCTCTGCCAATGAACTCGAAGATTTGTACTTACAAACTGTTTAAAAGGAAATCAGGATTTCCATCAACCAAAATGAAACATCTATTTTTATTTGCCTTATTATTTTTATTAGGCATACCATCTATACAATCCCAAACGATTAACGAAAAAATAAAGGATAGCATTGCCAAGGATTCTATTGAAACGGAAGTGAAGCGAAATGAACTCCAAACCGTTGAAATCATTGGCCGTTCAACCAAAAAATATTACAGCGATTATTCTTTTGCAGCGACAAAAACGGCAGCATTAAACAAAGATATTCCACAATCTATTTCGACCGTAACCAAGGAATTAATTGCCGATAAAGCCGCTTTTTATCTGGCCGATGCCGTAAAAATGACAAGCGGTGTTATTCCGGCGAGTTATTACAATCAATATACGATTCGCGGTATCAGTCAAAATGAGGAAGGCCAAATCATCAACGGAATGCGAACTCGTCAATATTATTTTTTACAGCCACTCACCACCAATATTGAACGTGTGGAAGTAATAAAAGGACCTTCGAGTGCTACGTTTTCATCAGTAGATCCGGGTGGAAGCATCAATCTGGTGACCAAAAAACCTTTGGCAACTGAACATAAAGAGGTCAGCATGAGTGTTGGAAGTTTCAGCACTTTGCGCGGAACTCTGGATTTTACAGGTCCATTAAACGAATCCAAAACATTATTATATCGTGTAAACGGTGCTTACCAGGAAGCCAAATCGTTCCGTGATCTGGTTAATAATAAATCCTTCCTGATCTCGCCATCTTTCAGTTATATTCCGAATGAAAAAACGGCTATCAATACTGAATTGATTCTGAGCGATATGAAAGGAATTCTCGACAGAGGACAGCCTATTTTTGGTGCCGTTGCCGGAGTGACAGATTTAAACAAAACCCCAATAAGTTTGAATCTGGGTGCTCCGAGTGATTTTTTCAGGTCTAAAGAAATGATTCTGATGACGAATTTCGCGCATAAATTCAGTTCTAAAATTAGTTTCAATACCTCGTACATGAAACAAACCTGGACAGAAGATCTTCAGGAACACAGAACCACTAATGCCTTTGCCGTTGACATGAATAATCAGCCTGTAACGAGCCTGGCGATGATGCAGTTTGTACAGCGTCAGCAAAACTGGGATATCGACAATTTGAGCGCTTACTTAAATTTCGATCTAAAAACCGGAAAACTGACCCATAAATTATTGACAGGATACGATTTAAGTAGCTGGAACAAAAACATAGGCGGCGGTCAAAATGCAGCCAGAGGTTATCTCTTAAATGACGGCACTGTTGCAGGTTCTTTCGTTTTGGCAAATGCTGCAAATTATCAAACAATCACTATCGACGGAGTTGTTATGCCGAAACCAAATGTAACTTATTTCAATTTGAACAATCCAAAATATACCGTTACAAGTCCGGAAGATTATACTTTGAATGTTAGAACAGCACTACCATCGGCTTTAACGACAACGAACGCTATTTATATTCAGGATCAGATTCAGTGGGCTAAATTTACCTTTTTATTGGGTTTAAGAAACGAATGGTTCAAGGATATTACGAATTATAAAGCCAACAACGAACTTACTGTAAAAAAATCGGTTTTGCTGCCAAGAGTTGGGATAACGTATGCCGTAAACAATTCAATTAATGTTTATACGACTTATCTTGAAGGCTATCAGCCACAGTCGAACACAGTGACTTTGATGCCACAAACCGGAAGTTTACCTGCCGGAAGCCAGTTTGATCCGTTGGAAAGTAATCTAAAGGAAGTCGGAATTAAAGCTACTTTCTTAAATAACACCATGAGTTTTAACGCGGCTGTTTACGAAATCAACCAGCGCAATATTTTGATGAATGCAAATGACCCCGTAAATCCTGATTTACTGGTAACAAGAGGAGCAGAAAGAAGCCGTGGTTTTGAATGTGATTTGGCAGGTTACATTATTCCGGATTGGCAAATTAACGCTTCTTACAGTTATATTGATGCTGAAATTACCAATGATCACAATGCTTCATTAATTGGCGCCAGAAAACAAAATACGCCGAAAAACAGTGCCAACTTATGGACACGTTACAATTTCAGATCTGATTCTGCTCTGGATAATTTCGGAATTGGAGCGGGAATGCAATACCAAAGCAGCAAAATTCCGTGGTTTACCAGAGATTTTACAATTCCGGATTTTACCATTTTTGACGCCGCGGTTTATTACAAACCCACTAAAAGCAACATGCAGATTGCTATGAACATGGGTAATGTTTTTAACAGAACCTATTGGCTTGGCGCGCAAAACTACCTTCGATTATTTCCCGGTGCACCACGAAATGCGACGCTTACCGTAACTTATAAATTTTAACAAAGCATGTCTTTACACGTAGAAATTTTAATTGCAAAACATTTAAAAAATTCAGCTTTTAAAAACAAGGCTGTTTACATCATCACACTTTTTATTGGTCTTTTATTGGTTTACGCCGTTTTATCAGGCTGGAAAAACTATAGAAATCAAAACGAAACCAGTGAAAAATACCAACATGAATCCCGCGAAGACTGGCTGAAAAATCCTGACAAGAATCCGCACAGAATGGCACATTACGGCAATTTTGCTTTTCGAAAAAGCACTTCACTGAGCGTTTTTGAATTCGGAATGGAACCTTTTTTTGGAAATGCTATATTTCTCGAAGCGCATAAGCAAAATACAGCCAATTTTTCTGAAGCCGGATTCTCGAACAGCATGCTTCGTTTTGGAGAAATCAGTACTGCTATGATTTTACAAATTCTATTACCGTTATTGATTTTTTTCCTCGGATTTAATTCGGTCGCAGCCGAAAGGGAAAACGGAACACTAAAACTGCTTTTGAGTCAGGGTATCAACTGGAAACAGCTTTTATTAGGCAAAATACTCGGAATCGCCTCTGTCATTATGATGCTGTTTATTCCGGCAATTCTCGTTTTGGTTTTCATCTGGTTATTGCTTCAGAACTTTAGCATTTCATTTGACGAAACCCTTAAAATGATCTTGTTCATTGGGTTTCATTTTCTATATCTGCTATTTTTTTGCGCTATTGCCGTTTTGATTTCTGCTTCTTGCAAAACTTCAAAAAAAGCGTTGGTTTCGTTAATTGGGATTTGGTTGGTTATCGCAATTATTTTACCGAGAACCACGCAGGCAATTGGCGCTTATATTTACGAAGCTCCTTCGAAAATTAAGTTCAACAGCGATATCGAAAAAGATATTTTGAAACAAGGTGACAGTCATAATCCGAATGATCCGCATTACAAAGCGATTAAGGATTCTTTACTGGCGTTTCATAAAGTCGACTCGGTTCAGAAACTTCCTTTTAATTATTCCGGTTTTATCATGACCGAAGGCGAAAAAATCAGTTCGAATATCTACAATAAACATTTGGAAAATCTGCTTCAGGTTTACGAAAAACAAAACAGTTTTTCAAAAGCAGTATCATTTTTGAATCCGTATATCGCGATGAAAAACCTGTCGATGGCATTATCTAATACAGATTATGATTCATACATCGATTTTCAAAAACAAGCCGAAACCTATCGCTATGACATGGCGCAAAAAATGAATGCTTTGCAAATTAAATATATCAGTAATAAAAAAGACAAGCCGGCCGTAATCGACAAAGATCATTGGGCTGAAGTTCAGGAATTTCATTATGAGCCCAAAGGAGTTCTGACCGTTTTAAAAAACGAAATGGTCTCTGTTGTTTCACTTTTCCTCTGGATGAGTTTGTTATTTATTTTAATCCGGTTAGCTTCAAAAAACTTAAAAGCCATTTAATATGTTAGCATTAGTATTTAAAAATTTTATCCGCTCTAAGGGAACAAAAGTTGGATTATTGTTTCTTTTGATTATCGGATTTATCAGTCTTTTAATTGGCCAGCAATTCCAGCAAAAGCAACATAAAAATATCACGGAAGCAGCGGTTTATCAAAAAGAACACATTGCCCGAAACGCTTCTTTTCATAAAGACGAAATGGGGCTTTTACTATATTATGTAAAATTTTCACTGGTCAACAAAACATTCCCTCTCAACAGTCTGGCAATTGGTCAGCGTGACGTTAATCCGTCGATTCAGAGCGTTACAATCAGAGGTCTGGAAGGTCAGAAATATGATTCGGAACTCAATAATCCGGGTAATCTTTTGTTGGGAAACCTTGATTTTAGTTTTGTACTTGTTTATCTTTTTCCGCTTCTGATTATTGCTTTTACCTATAATATCGTTTCAGAAGAAAGAGAATCCGGAACCTGGAAAATCGTAGCTACACAAAGTGATAATACGTTTTTATACATTTTAAAATTATTCTATATCCGGATTTTAAGTTTGATTGCATTGCTGACAATTATCCTTATTATGGCTGTCGTACTTTTGAATATACCATTTGACAGTTCACTTCTCACTTTTTACATCATAAGTATTTTGTACATTCTCTTTTGGTTTGCCATTTGCTTTTTTATGGCTTCGCTTCAAAAAGATTCAAATTTCAATGCTGTAATCTTATTGACGATCTGGCTGTTTCTGATTATTATTCTTCCGGCAACCATTAACACTTATATTGTAAACAAATACCCGGTTCCCG
Organism: Flavobacterium hibisci; assembly: GCF_020026925.1. Classification (GTDB taxonomy): domain Bacteria; phylum Bacteroidota; class Bacteroidia; order Flavobacteriales; family Flavobacteriaceae; genus Flavobacterium; species Flavobacterium hibisci. Next base: position 230,261 of record NZ_JAIQDW010000002.1, read on the forward strand.
AAGCATTAGAACTGACACTGAAACAACGAAATGCCTACCACGAAAAATGGGATATGGATAAAAAAATGACTATGGATAAATTCTACAGTCATTACCCACAGTTCAAAAGCTATATTTTACCGGATACCGAATTCAGCTGGCTATGGTATTATGCGATGCAGCAAATGGGTGATGACGAATCGGCCAAACAGTCTCAGGAATTACAGAACAAATTAAAACAGCGAAATCAGGCGAGCCAGACGATTGCGCAATTTATCCCGACTTTGCATACCCAGATTCAACTGAATGCAATTGCAAAATCGGATTTGGAAAACCAGCTTTTGTTTATGGAAAAGACAAAAGAATTCCATGAAAAAATGAGGTTGTATTTTTACCCTAAAATCTTTGATAATGCTCCGGTAACCGAAGAAAACTGGTCTAAATTTAAAGTAGAAACTTTTGAAGATACTTCGAAAACCAATTTTACAAAAGCTCTTTTACCACTAGTATTGTTCAATTTTCTATTGATTAGTTTAGGCTTGATGAATTTCAGGAAAAACTATCAGATAATTTAAGGATTAATCTCAATTTAGAGGGAATTTATCTTTAAATTCTCTGTAAGTACAAGAAACCTCGCTGATTGCGAGGTTTCTTTTTTATATCTTTGTAGAGCTTCTTTAAAACACGGAAAAAATCTCCACGTTATAGTTGGCGCAATATCTGAACGACTGGCTGAACCATTATCGAATCTAGAGCGCCTATGTACAAGTTACATTAACGGTAAACAAATTTTTCTATCTTCTTTATTAAACTCAAATTTATCAGAATTCAAATTAAACGCTTCAGATAATCCTTTAATCACTGAGTACAAGACAACAGTATCTACGGTATGGAAAGGATCCCAAACAATGAAAGGTATTTTAATAATCATTCTTTCTTCAATGAGTTCACTTCCGAAAGATTCAAAAAAAAGCTTAACTGCAAACTCACAAGTCAATCTCCATCTATCATCAGCAGAATAAATATAATGATAATTATTTAATTTCCTTTCTTCGCTATTAAAACGGTCTATATCAAATACTATACTTACATTATACCCCCTTTTATTTACAATTTCTCTAAATGAATATTCTGTTTGCATATGTTAATTATTTAATCATTTTTTCAACAGTTTTTGTAGAAACTTCTGTTTTAACTTTACAAAACATTGTTTACCATAAAAATAAATTAAAAAGACTGTCTACTCCAGACAGTCTTTTTAATTTATTCATTTACTATTACGCTCTAAACAAAGCAAACTTATTATAATCATACAAAACCTTATCGTAAGGCACCAATAATTTTTCCGTTTTTTCTGAAGACTCATCAAAAGTAATTCCGTTATGTTTTCTGAACAAATAAATCTCTCTCAGGCAATTGGACAAACTCTGATGAATTTCAGAAGTAAACAATGGTAATTGATTATCTCCTACCAACAAATCAATCTGGTAGTTTGAACTGCTTTTTGAAAGATTATTACCAATTATCCTGATAGTGAATTTGGTGCTTTTTCCGTGTTGTTTTCCCTGATAATGTATTACCATGACTTATATTATTAAAGGTTAGAATTTATTTTACAGTTAGCTTAAATTGCTTTTTAATTCAACATTTAAAGTTATAAAAAAAAAGCAAAATGCTACTGTTCCTATATTAAATTATACTTTTTTTAGCATAAAAAAACCGTAACGAATTACGGTTTTTTCACAATTAACTAAATAGATTAATCAACTTTTTTCACGAGTAAAATTCATTCATAAGCACGATTAATTAACGGTAATATTGGTAATATCTTTTTCTTCAGTTATATTCAGCAAAAAAGGTTTCCCATTTTCATCTAACATAGTCATATTTAAAGCATCTGTGTCCTTTTATTTGTCAGAAATTATGTCTGTAAAAATTACTTAAGAAAACAGTAAAAAAGTAAAGTAATTTTTCGCATAGATTCGGATCAAGGAATTTGCTGCAAAATTATGTGATTTAAAACTTCAGCACAAGCAATGTCGATAAAGTGTTAATAAGTAAAAACTGCGTTTTAATACTAAAAAAAAATAAAATATCCTTCACGCTGAATTTTTAATTAAATTTGATTAACTAATTATAAAACCCTTATTTTATGGAAATTAACTTTATTACATTTTTGGCTGCTGCTGTTGTTACACTTGTAACCGGTTTTATCTGGTACAATCCAAAAGTATTCGGAACCATCTGGATGAGAGAAAATAATTTTACTCAAGAAGATCTCAGAAAAGGCAATATGCTCAAAATATTTGGCTTTACTTATATTTTCTCTGTAATGATTTCAATGGCTTTAATGTCGTTCACGATTCATCAGTCCGGAGCCTTGGGAATGATTGGCGGACCTCCTATGATAGCAAGTGCCAAACCATCTTTTCATGCTTTTATGGCAGATTACGGAACAGCTTACCGCACTTTTAAACATGGTGCTCTTCATGGTTTTATGGCGGGTCTGTTTTTTGCTTTCCCGGTTATTGGAATCAATGGTTTATTCGAAAGGAAATCATGGAAATATATCTTTATCCACGCCGGGTACTGGATGCTTACGCTTACCATTATAGGTGGAATTGTCTGTGCATATGCATAACAAAAAACATAAATTAAATCCGTTTGAAATCCAGACTCAAACGGATTTTTCTTAATAATAACTTAAAGCAAACTAGTTATTGCAAATATTATCTAATTTTGAAGAAATTAGCTTACACTCTTGAATACAAACTATTCTTTTCAAATATATAAAAGCACGTCCCTGCTGCCTTTAGAATGGAACTTGCTGGCTTCAGAAAACATTTTTTTGACACGCGAATATCTCGAAGTACTGGAAAATTCCTGTCCGGTAAACATGACTTGCCATTTCATCGGAATCTTTGAAGAAAAAAAACTGATCGGGATTGTCCTGACCCAATTTTTATTTGCAGAAAAACTCGAATCATTTGGAGAGCGTGATAAGTGCTTAAAAACTTCTGTGCGCAATTTTGCCCTTAAGAATTTCGCTTCGCATGTTTTGTTTGTGGGCAATAATATGCTCACAGGACAGAATGCTTTTTCATTCGCTAAAAACGTAAAGCAGTCCAAAGCCATTAAAACACTTCATAAAGCCATCAGTCAGCTTAAAAAAGATTTAAAAGCGAGTGGCAAAAAAGTTCACATCACAAGCATAAAAGATTTTACCGCTAAAGAAATTGAACCGCTGCAGGCCGAATTCAAAAATAATTATACATTCTCTACCCAGCCGAACATGGTTTTTGAAATCAATAAAAACTGGAAATCAGAACAGGATTATATTGATGCTTTATCCAAAAAATACCGGGATCAGTACAAACGCGCCAGAAAAAAAGCAGAAGGAATCGTAAAGCAAAAAATGGCCTTATCAGACATCCGAAAATATGAAGATGTTATTTACGAGCTCTACTTTCATGTAGCAAAAAATGCCCCTTTCAATACTTTTTTTCTCGCCAGGAATCATTTTAGCTTTTTTAAAGAAATCATGAAAGATGACTTTTTACTGTATGGTTACTTTTTAGACGAAAAACTAATCGGTTTTAATACTCTTATAAAAAATGGTGAGACAATGGACACTTATTTTTTAGGCTATGACGAGAGCATTCAGCGTGATAAAATGCTTTATTTAAACATGTTATACGACATGATTAGCTATTCTATTAAAAAAGGCTTCAAAAAAATTGTTTTCGCCAGAACTGCTCTTGAGATTAAAAGTTCTGTAGGTGCCAAACCTGTCAAAATGTATGGTTTGATCACCCACAGCAATAGTTTAATCAATCATAATATTGCGCGATTTTTTAATTATCTGGAACCCAAAACCAATTGGCAGGAGCGAAATCCTTTTAAATAAATTATATTTTTTAAGGAATCGCAATTTTCATTTGCTTGTGCAAAATATGAATTTCTAATGACTTCTGTGCTCCGCAATATTCACCGTCAATCTGAAAACTCACCGGATAATCGGTTTGAATCGTAGCTTTATCTGTAGAAATAATAACAACATCTTCTGTATCAATTGGCATATTACCCGTAATAATTTTTCCGATTAAAAATAAATCCAGGTTTTTGAGAATTACCAATTCAAATTTACCGTCATTCATAGCTCCATTTGGATTAATGGTCACGCCTGTTCCATATTTTTGAGAATTGGCAATAACAATCATTCTTGCTGTATGTTCAACTGTTTCTTTGTTTGCGGTAATTGTCGCAACAAAAGGTTCATTGGATTCTGTTAGGGTTGTAAATGCCTGCAAAGCGTATCCCCAAAATCCGCGAACGTCACTTTCTTCATAATTTTTAACCAGATCGGCATTGAGACCTAAATCGCTTAAATGAATACTTTTTTTACCATTAATACAAATCATATCCATTTCGATATAATGATTTAAAAAAGCAATTTTCAGGTTTTCTTCGATTGTTGATGGCAGGTTTAAATCAACGGATAGACCATTTGCAGAACCGGCAGGCAAAATACCAATGATAACATCGTGCTCTTCCATAGCTTCGGCTACCATTTTAATTGTACCGTCACCTCCGGCTACGACAATTCGTTCCGGACTGTACTTATTGTATAGGTCTTGTATTTTTTTAACATCATTTTTTCCGGTGGTTTCGTACACCACCAGATCAACGTTATTTGTGTCTGCAAACTCCTGTACTGACTCAATCAAATCAGATTTATCCAAGTCTCCTGAAATGGGATTTACAACGAATATGATATTCTTTTTCAAAATTTTCTATTTAAAAACCAATTAAAATAATTAAATTACAGTTACATAAATATACGGAATTAATGAAACCAATTTTACAATTATATCGCGGTTATGCCAATGAACAGGAATTAATTGTAATGGGCCATGTATTTAAACGAACGTACAACTATGATTTTCAGAAGAAAAACTTCAAAAATGCACGTTCGATTATCAATCAGTTCAGAATAAAAACGATTCAGAATTTTGACATTTACCTAAAATTTGGAGAAAAAGAAATCCATACCAAAACTTTAGATGATGGTTATTTTAAGTTTTGCATTCCGCTTGAAAAGGAATTTCATTTTGGATGGATGGAATATCAAGTTAGTATTAGATATAAATCCGAAATCATTGTTTCCAGAGGTAGTTTTATAAGACCTCACGAAGGGAACCTGGGAATTATATCTGATATCGACGATACTTTTTTAATTTCGCACACAAAAAACATCTTTAAGAAAATATATATCCTGTTATTTAAAAATGTAAATGACCGAAAAGTTTTTAAAGATGTGGTCCCACATTATCAGGCTTTGAGTTCAGCGGGAAGAAATAATAAGGACGAACAGAATGCGTTCTTTTACATCTCAAGCAGTGAATGGAATTTGTATCGGTTTATTGTAAAATTCACCAAAATCCATAAGTTGCCCAGAGCTGTTATTTTACTGAAAGACATCAAAAGGGGCATTACTGATTTTTTCATGAGCGGACGCGGTGACCACAATCATAAATTCGACAAAATAAAACATGTTTTGGAATTCTATCCGAATCTTAAATATGTATTATTAGGAGATGATTCACAACACGATCCATTTCTGTACGAGCAAATATGCAAAATATTCCCGGTTACCGTAATTGCGGTTTACATCAGACAAACAGGCAAAAGTCAAAAGTCGGAAGTCAAAAAAATCATGAAAAACTTAGAAGCTCTCGATGTTTTGGCCTGCTATTTTAAAGAAAGCAGTGAAGCGATTATGCATTCAAAATCTATTGGGATTATCAAGTAGGTTTCAGGTTCTTGTTGGAACATGAAACCTGAAACTTGAAACAAAAATACTAAGCATTGAAATTATCAATCTCTTCCTGAACGATTTCCCAATCCAGAAGCAATTGATCTAAATCTGCTTTCTTTTTGTTGTATGCTGTGAAAAATGAAGCATCTTCGATATGTTTATCATAATTTGAAGCCAGCATTTTATCATCGTGCTGAATGTCTTTTTCCAATTGTTTGATTTGACTTTCAATTTTACTTAATCTATTTTGAAGCGCTTTTCCTTTTTTCTGGTCTTCGTACGAAACTTTAGCATTTTCCTTTGTTGGAGCTGCTGTTTTTACAACATCTTTTTTCTCTACTTCACGCATGTTTTCAAGATTGCGCTGCTCTAAGAAAAAGTTGATATCGCCCAAATATTCTTTGATCTTCTGGTCTTTAAATTCGTAAACGATATTTGACATTCCCTGAAGAAAATCCCTGTCGTGAGAAACCAGTAATAACGTTCCCCCAAATTTTTGAAGTGCGGCTTTCAGAACATTTTTAGATTTAATGTCTAAGTGGTTCGTCGGCTCATCCATCAGCAATACGTTGATTGGCTGTAACAATAATTTACAAAGTGCCAAACGGTTACGCTCTCCTCCAGAAAGTACTTTTACTTTTTTTTCTACATCGTCTCCGCGAAATAAAAACGAGCCTAACATATCACGCACTTTCATACGATTGGTGTCCGTAGCAGCATCTTCCATTGTTTGTAACAATGTGATTTCTCCGTCTAAATATTCGGCTTGATTTTGAGCAAAATATCCTAATTGTACATTATGTCCTAATTTGATATTTCCTTGATATTCAAATTCGTTTACCAATGCTTTAATGAAAGTCGATTTTCCTTGTCCGTTTTGGCCGACAAAAGCAATTTTACTTCCTCTTTCTACTAATAAACTGATGTCTTTAAGAATCGTTTTGTCTCCGTAAGCTTTTGTAACATGTTCTGCTTCAATCACTACTTTTCCTGGTTCTTTAGAAACTGGAAAAGAGATATTCATTACAGAATTATCGTCTTCGTCAACTTCGATTCTTTCTACTTTATCTAATTTTTTAATCAACGATTGCGCCATAGAAGCTTTTGAAGCTTTTGCACGGAATTTCTCGATTAATTTTTCTGTTTCTTCAATTTTTTTCTGCTGATTTTTTTGAGTCGCCAATTGCTTTTCGCGAATTTCATGACGCAATTCTAAATATTGAGAATATGGTTTGTTAAAGTCGTACGCTTTTCCTAAAGATATTTCGATGGTACGATTGGTAACATTATCCAAGAACATTTTATCGTGCGAAACGATTACAACAACTCCAGGATAATTGCGAAGGAAATTTTCTAACCAAATAATACTTTCGATATCTAAGTGGTTGGTTGGCTCATCCAGAAGCAATACATCGTTTGATTGTAATAATAATTTAGCCAATTCGATACGCATTCTCCATCCTCCAGAAAAGGTTTCGGTTTGGTTATTAAAAACTTCTCTTTTAAAACCTAAACCTAAAAGAATTTTCTCTGTATCTCCAACATAGTTATAACCTCCAAGAAGTTCAAAACGGTGTGTATAATCCGAAAGATCCTCGATTATCTGCCCATATTCTTCACTTTCGTAATCGGTTCTGGTAACCAATTGATGATTGATTTCTTCTAGTTTTTTTTCTACAACTTTAATTTCTGTAAAAGCTTCATACGCTTCTTCCAAAACGGTTCTTCCCTGTTCAAAATCAATATCTTGACGCAAGAATCCCATTCTGATATCTTTCTCTTGAGAAATTACCCCAGAATCTGGTTTAAAATCTCCTGCTAACATTTTTAACATTGTAGATTTACCAGCTCCGTTTTTACCGACAAGACCTACGCGGTCGCCGGCTCCTAAACGAAAAGTAACTTCTTCAAATAAATAGGTTCCTCCAAAAGAAACGGAAAGATTGTGTATGTTAAGCATAACTTGATTGCTGTAAAATAGAATGGTTTACTAAACCATTGTTGTTTATTAAATTACCGTATCTAAAAGCTTTTTGAATATGCTTTTTTTTAATTACGATTTTGAAAGTGCAAAAGTATAACTTTTAATTGAAGTTTCGTTCCTCAAAACCAATCGCTTTTGTATTTCTTAAAGACAAAAAAACGGATTGATACTAAATATCAATCCGTTTATATAAACGAAGAATTTGTTTTGTCCTAAATTTTGAATTAAGCTTCTTTTTTTTCAGGGAACATAATAGATGCTATTACTGAAATAATCAATACGCCTCCGATTACCAATAATGAATAAATGGAATCGATATGGTAGAATGGCGAAATGATCATTTTGATTCCTATAAATGATAAGATAATTGCCAATCCGTATTGTAATTTACTGAATAGGTGAATGAAGTTATCTAATAAGAAAAATAATGCTCTAAGTCCTAAAATTGCGAAGATGTTAGATGTGTAAAGAATAAACGGATCGTTCGAAATTGCAAAAATTGCCGGGATAGAATCTACTGCAAATAACAAATCGGTAAACTCAATTACTGCCACAACTACTAAAAGCGGTGTTGCTAATTTTTTTCCGTTTTCGAATGTAAAGAATTTATCTCCGTCGTATTTATCGCTTACGCTAAAAAACTTTCTGATTAATCTTGCTCCTCTTGTGTTGTTGTAATCTTCATCGTCATCATCGTCTCCAGAAGACCATGATTTGATTCCTGCATAAACCAAGAATAAACCAAAAGCAGTCATAATTAAGTTAATATCATATTTAAATCCTTCTATTCCTGCAAGGCTTAAAAGTTTGTTTAGATAAGTTAATTCTATCAAGAATGCTCCAGAGAATATAAATATCGCTCTTAAAACCAAAGCTCCGATAATTCCCCAAAACAATACTTTATGTTTGTTTTGATTGGCTACGTCAAAAAACTTAAATACTAATATAAATACAAATAGATTATCTACAGAAAGTGCTTTCTCTATCCAATAAGCCGATTGAAACTCATAGAACTTTGCAGCTCCGGCATAGTGATATACTAAACCACTAAAAATCATGGCTAAGCTGATCCATACTAATGACCACGTAATCGCTTCTTTATTTGATACGACGTGGCTTTTTTTATTGAAGATTCCTAAATCCAGTAAAAGCATAATGACTACTGCAATCGCGAAAACGACAATTAAACCGGGATGTTCCGAAAAGATTGGGTGTTGATTCATTTTAGATATTAATTAAGTTAATTTTTAAAGTTATGTATTGGCCATTGTTACTACGATTACCCTTCCTCCTTCTTCATTAGAAAGCAGTATTTTTTTTCCGTGTGTAAGTTCAACCATTGTTCCTATCGGAATTTCTTTGTTTTCTGTTACATCTTTTAAAGATGTTAGTTTTTGATTCACCAACACCCACTTGTCCTTAAAGAACGTAAAATAACCTACCGGCACTTTTTGGAGCGGGGTTAATTTCTCATTTCTGGCAATATTACGATTAACATGCCATTGAAACAAATATTGATCATTATAAACCATCAATCTATGATTCTCGGGTTTCCAAGTTGTTTCCTGAAACTGATAATACAGATCTAAAACTGGTAACGTACCTTCATGAGGCGTACCGCAAAAAGGGCATTTTGGTCTGTTTGTATTATCAAAAACATACCATTTTTGCTCGCAATAGGTATTATGGCATTTCTGCATTAAATCTGTAGTTTTCAAAAGTGCTGTTTCCCACTCTTCAGCAGTTGGTCTTAACATCGGATTATGAAGTCCGTCTATGAAAACTTTATCGAATAACGCTTTTAAGTATGGTCCTGTAATTGTATAAGGTAATTTGCTGCTATCTGCCCAAGGCAAATCCCATTTCGAAACCTGATTGATTTTAGGCCTGTTAGTAGCATCTGTCGGATGTTCTATAAAAATTGCCTTTTCTCCCATTGACAACAAATCATCTTTTTCGGTATCAAGATCATGAACCTTTCCACCTTTTAAAGGATGTCTGTGCAATAAAAACATGTAAATTAAAATGGGCAGCGAATGCAGATCGGTTAATCTGTTTGGCAGTTTTCTGTCAGGATCTGTTTTATGTAAATGCTTTGTTGCAAGTACTTCTGGCGCTATAAAACCAGGAGTTCCGATTACCTCTGCAGGAAATAATCCGGGAACGACCAAACCATCGATATCAATAATACAGGCCGCTTTCTCAACCGGATCTATTAAAACATTATTATGCGATAAATCGGAATGCGACAAACCCATTGCGTGCATTTTTTTGACACCGCGCGTAAGGTTTACGCAAATCTGAAAATAACTCAGCCAATCTCCTAATTCTGAATTTGCGATACGCAAAGGATAATGCGGATTTCTAAATTTTGAACTCGAAAACCATAATCCGTGTTTTTCTTTTCCTTGAATTAAATCGCTGGTTTGATATCCTTTTCTAAAGAAAAATTTAGGTTTATAAAGCGGTACAATAACTCCTGTCAAGCCTTTATATGTAATCACATCTGTAGGCCATCTGAAAATATCATTGATATAAAAATCACTGGCTTCTCCTTTTTGAATTTGATCAAAATATTTATTGGTTATTCGTTGTAGTCTTTCTTTTTGGTTATCATCCAGCTGTTCTCTAAAAACAGCAACAACGTATCTTTTGTCTGGACTAAAATAAACGTCTTTAACCCCGCCTCGCATCGGTTCGCCATTATCTTCAAACTGATAAGACTTGCTGGTATCTTTTATGGATTGTACTGTAACTATATTCATGATTTAATAAATTATAACCAAAGTCCTGTCATCATGATTTCCAGGACTCCAAAAATCCATCCAAGTAGAAAGCTGCCGTGCTATATCTGAATCATTTTGAAAATCAACTTTGGCATTATCGTCATTATTTCCATTTAAATCGGAGAAAAACTCCTGCCATTTTTCAATTTTTTCGAGATTAGCTTCGACAACAAACTTCGGATCGTAAATTCCGTCTGTCATTAACATCAAATACGAAAAATCATCCACTAATTTAAAACCAAAACGTGATGCATATTTTTCATTTTGAAAAATTTCCGGCATTGTAATAAATCGTGTTCCGCCGCAAAATTCGCCAACATCTATAGTATTCATCAATGTCACTGACGTCAGGTCTTTGTTTACTAAAGCAATTGGACAATCACCGACTCCAAAAGTCAAAACTACATAACCAAACTCATATTTTTTTACTAAAGCAAAAATTAATGTAGCGTGAAATTTATTTACTTCTTCGTCAATATTTTTAGCAAACTCTTCTATTTTTTGATTGACAAAATGAGCCGCTTTCGATAAACGGTCATAAACCAAATGATTTATTTTTGTTATCGATTCTTCGTCTGTTTTATTGTGATAATTATAAAGCAGTTCGTCGAATTCATTTAGATTTTCTTTTTCTAAATTTTCTTCAAAATACTGAACAACAGTTTCACAAGCTAATTTTGAACCTCTTCTGGATAAAGAAGCAGAACCGGCTCCATCTGAAACGGCTATAATACTCCAGCCGTTTGAGAAATTAGCAACGGTAAAATCGTCTTCCCTAAATGCACCGACATTGGCATGACTTCTTCCTCTTTTGGAAACGGCAACCATTTTTTTATCTAAAAATCTATCCGAAATCGCTTCAATATCTTTTTTACTGAATGGAGCTGCTGCATCACTTTCAATGTTTTTCCACAATGATTTCGGGTCTGGATTGATAATAAGCGTGATGATTTTCTCGTTTAGCGGAGATTCTTCAACATCTTCATTGATCTTTATTTTGAAAAGGAATCTTATTTTTAAATCACCATTAACTTTAGGAATTCCGTGAATGATTTTTTTGTCAGTATCAAATATAAGCCCTGTATCTTCTAGGTTTTTAATTTCGTAAAAAACAACATCCTGCCATTCTAATTGCTCAAAATCAATTTTTGCTTCATATGTTTTATTGACAGTTCCGTTTGGCAGAAAAACAGACTGATTTATAATGTCATCAATTCGATTTTTCAACTTCCAATTATTCATAATCATCTGCTGTTTTTCCTTAATTAATTTTACTGCATTAATATTTGATTCATTATGGATAAAATCCTCAAAAAGATGCTGTTTACTTTCTGGGATATCTACTTTATTTTGAGATAAAAAGGATTGAAGATATCTTTTGGTCTCTTCCATAATAAATATTACCCTTGTGTTCTATTTACATCAAAACCGCCTTCACCACAGCCATAAGAACCTTGATTGTTACACCAAGGACAAGTACTGATTTCTTCATCTCCAATACAATGTATTTTTTCACAAATACAAACAGCAAATGCAATTTGATTACCGCAGCATGGGCAAGTCGGACCTCCAATAAGTTCTTCTGTATTAACTTTGGTATTGAAATTAGTAGTGTCTGCCAATTCAAAATAAGAATTATCAACCTGATAAGCGCCTACAAGTTTATAATTTTTTGAAGCCAGCTCTACACCTGCATAAATTGACGGCGCAAGTGTTTTGCGATACTTCATTAAATAGGGTCTTTTGGTATTTTGACATTTTCCGTTTAAAACCACATAATTATCATCAACATATTGTTTGATTGGCTCTGTCTTGGTCAAATCTATTTTAGAAAGTGTTTCGCCGTCTAATTTTGCCAATTCAAAACCAGACGAATTATTTTCAACGCTAATGCTGCTGGTTTTTATAGAATCTGTAACCCATCTAAAAAACTCTTTGTATGACTGTGCGTTAGTATTTTTAAAATGAAGTACGTTTTCTGTCAGTTCTCCAAGCAATTGATTGTCTGTTTCGTTTCCAAATGAAACTGCAATTAAATTTGCTGTTCGCTGCCAATTATTTTTCCACTCATTTATTGCTGCTTTTGTATCATCTGTCGGAACCCCGTCTGTAAATAAAAACACAATTGGTTTCCAATCTCCTTTTACTTCATAAGTCGTTTTTACAATATTATTTCTTAATTCGAACATTAAGTGTCCTAGACCTTTACTCAAAGATGTACCGCTTCCGATAGGGAATTTCGGAGGATAAAAACTAACTATTTCTTGTAACGGAACTAATGTTTTGGGCTGACCTGCAAAAACGATAATCGACACAAAAACAGTTTCTAAAGCATGCGGATCTGTTTTTAACGCCTGAATTATAGCGGCTAATCCTTCTTCAACTTGCTGAATTGGTTCGCCAACCATCGATTCTGAAATATCAATTAAAAAATATATAGGTAGTCTTCTCATTTTAAAGGAGTTTTAAAGAGCTTAGAGATAAAGAAAATTTTTATGAAATTACGTTGTTTTTTAAAATTAAATCACGACAGTAATTTCGCTCGGCGGTGGCGGCAGTGTTACGTTTTCTCCTGTTCCCTGACTTTTGTTTCCTTGTTCGATTGTTTCAGAGACCCATTTAAAAAACTGCTTCAATGTAGAACTATCAGCAGAATCCAGATGTACCACATTATCTGTAAGTTCTTTAAGAATACTATCGTTTGCCATATGACCAGCAGCACAGCCCACGACAGCACCAAAATCCTGCGCTTTTATTTCTACAATTTTCTCTCTATATAACTGAATATCCGAAGGTTTTCCGTCCGTAAAAACAAAAAGTAAAGGTTTCCAGTCTCCTTTTTGGGTTGGAGAACTTTTTATCACTTCATTTTTAACTTTTTGAAGTACAAATTCTAATCCTGCACCAGTATTGGTCGGACCACTCTGTGGACAGGTTATTTCTGGAAGTTGAAAATGAACCAATTCTGTCAAAGGCACAATTTCTTTTACTTCTCTGTCAAAAGTTATAATACTGATCCATAACGAATCTAGGGCTTGTGCATCTGAGCGTAATGTATTAATCATACCGCTCAGAGCATTATTAAGCGCTTGTATAGGTTCGCCGTACATGGAACCAGACGTGTCTAATAAAAAATATACTGGTAGTCTTCTCATATAACCTTGCAAAAATGATTGATAGAATTACAAAAATTTAAACGGTAACAAATACAAAAGCGAATTGCAATTATAGGTAGGATTCTACAATTTTATGAATTGTTTGTCCTAAAAAGGTATCATCTGTAGGATCTCCAATTGCGCTGAATTTCCATTCCCCATTACGTTTGTATAATTTCCCCATAATAATAGAACGTTTGTTTACATACTGCGCTTCAGCCGAAACATTGTAAGAGGCAAATTCTGAAGTTACTTTTGTCGGCGTTCCTTCGTACATTCTGATTTTTGCATACGGAATTTGAGAGAAATCTTCTTTTCCTGCATTGTTTAAAAAGAAAAATATCTGGCTTACTTTGGCATCAACTTTAGAAAGGTCAACAGTAATAATTTCATTATCCAAACCATCGTCTCCTCCGGTATCTCCGGCAAGATCATCTCCGGTGTGCTTTAGAGCATTGTCAACAGTTATCAATTTACCTTTTGGCAAACCAAATTGCTGCAAAACTTCGGCTCTGTACAATGGAGAATATAAATGGTCACAAAGTTTGTTTTGGTCATCAATAAGTACACAGCTTAAATCTAAGTCTACTTCTGTAACATTTTTTGATAATCCTAAAAAACCTTTTGTTTCAATTGCGCCCCAGTTTACACCGACGCAAAAATTGGTTAATGTTTCACCGCTTGATTTTCGCAAATCAATTTTTTGTCCTTTGGTTAAGTTAATTGCCATACTTTTCAATTGGTTTTAAATTAGTTATATTTATTCAAATAATCTTGTAAGCCACCTTTCATTCCTATACCAACAGCTTCAAATTTCCATTCGTTATTTCTTTTGTAAATTCTTCCAAATTCTACTGCTGTCTCGATAGAAAAATCTTCATCCAATTCATACTTAACCAATTCAGTATTTGTCTGATCCAGAATTCTGATGAATGAATTTCTGATCTGTCCAAAATTCTGTCTTTTTGTATCTGCCTGATGAATCGTTACCACAAAAGAAATTTCGTGAACATCCGGAGAGATTAAAGATAAATCAATCTGGATTTTTTCATCATCTCCGTCACCATCACCGGTTAAATTATCTCCTGTATGAACTACAGCCCCATCAGGTGATTTTAAATTATTATAATAAACAAAATGGTTATCATTCGGAATTTTTCCGTTTGCACCAACTAAAAATACTGAAGCATCCACATCAAAACTTGAACCCGTGTTACTTGAATTACTATCCCATCCAAGACCTACTGTAAACTTTGGTGCATCAATACTTTGTCTTTGTCCTTTTTCTAAGTTAATTGCCATTTTATATCTTTAATTAATATTTATATTCAACATTGTTTTTAAAATATTGGTTTGTTCATCAACATTTTGGAGTTCTTCCAGAAAATCTACCGATGAAATTTTTTCATGATATTCCTTTAATACTTCTAAAACATTTTCGGGCAGTGTTGTTTTTATGACACTTAGTTCCCGCTTCAGTTCAGCATTTTTATTTTTCAGACTTCTTATAATTTCTTCTTTTGCGGATCCGTTTTTCGAAATATCAATATCTTTTGCAACTTCTTCGTTCAAAAAATAAAATGATTTTTCATTGGCTACAAAAACAAATTTATCGTTAGAATCCCTAAACTCATAAACCTCAATTATTTCATTATTACAAACCAGTCCGCAGGAAAACTTAATTTTAAAATTCAGGATATTCAAACGTCCCAGAAGTTTTTTTTCAAATCTCGCATATGGATTTTCATACACGCTTTTATTCAGCTGCGACAGTTTTTCGTACTGTTCAATTGTAATTTCCCTGTAATATTCTGCCTGAACACTTTGAGAAAAAGTGATTATATCATTCCAATTGAAAAAAACATCTTTTTCAGAAACAAACAACTGATAGAGTTCTTCTATCTTTCTGGACATATTTTGAGCATGCAGCTGCATTTGTCTGGCAAACTTACTCTCTCCTATTTCCAGTTTTAATTTTGATAAAATATCTTCATTAATATATATTTCATCGCTGATTAAAACATACTGCTGTTCTTTTGATTTTTTGATTTTTTGAAACAGATCAATAAGACTGCTTGTAAACTGAATATGAAAGAGCTCTAATTTATTAATATCTAATATTCGGTTCTTTTCAAAAAGAGTATGAATGATTTTTGTCCTTACCAAAATCCCGATAAGATCCTTGTGGTTAAAGAAATTGGATAACAATTCTAAAACCACAAGTTTTCTGTTACTGTCTTTTATTATTTGAAGATATCTCTCTTCTTCTTCCTCCTGCATTTATCTAATTTCCAATATTCAATTTGTGTAAATTTTTAGCTTACAACGCCTTTTTTCAATTCTTGTTCGAGACTTTGTAAACCTGCGTCCAGCTGTCTTCTGGTTTCTGTACCCTGATCGTGAATTTGTTTTACTTCTGTCAAAGTATCGATCAAAGATTTTGTTGTCATCTTCAACGTTTCAAGAGAAACAATGGTATTTTCGTTTTCTCTGGCAACTTCAATACTGTTTTGTTTCAGCATTTCTGCATTTTTCTGTAAAATAGTATTGGTTGTTTCAGAAACTCTTCTCTGAACTTCAATATTCTGTTTTTGTCTTTGTAAAGCTACAGCTAGCGTAAGCTGATTTTTCCATACCGGCATTGTAGTAGTCAAAATCGACTGTGCTTTCTCTGCAATAGAAGTATTATTGTTTTGTACAACTCTAATCTGAGCTAAAGACTGCAGCATAATAAAACGAACAATTTTCATATCGGCAAGACGTTTGTCTAAACGATTAATGAAAGTTCTTTTATCAGAAATTTGATAATCCTGATATTGTGCGCTGTTTGCTTCCATTACAGCAAGTTCTTCATTCAATTCTTTAAATCGAATTTGTCCTGCAATAATGTGTTTCTCCATTTCTTTGATCAGATTCACATTCCCATCAAACATAGTCTGAAGCGCGCTGTTATCTTTCACAGAATTAATCATTCCGGCTTTTACCTTATTACTGATTTTTTCAATATTAACCGTAATTCGGTCATATTCCTGGAATAATTTTTTTACATCAGTAATTAACTTATTCAGTAATGGAATTTTAGAAATGAATCTCTTAAATGGACCTTGGTCTAACTGATCAACATCTACATAATTTAATTCTGTAAGCAGATCGTTGATCAAAGTTCCAACTTCGCCAGAATTATATGTTCTGACATTGGTTAAGAAAGTATCACTTTGTTTTGCAATAGAGTTTTGAATTTCGGCACCATAATTCAGAATTGAATTGGCGTCGTTCTCATTCAATTGATTCGAAATAGATTTGTAATTGTTTACATCAGCTTCAGTAATAGAAGCTAAATTTACATTTCCATCTTTGTCAATCAATGCATTATTTTCCTGAGTAATCAATTGATTTTCTGACATGACTATAAATGATTCTGTTGAATTGTAACGATTGTCTGCTCCAGTTTTTTATCGTTTGTAGGTACTCCGACAGCGCTAAATTTCCATTCGTCGTTTCTCTTATAAAAGACACCCAAAACCATAGAAACATTTCCGGCAAAAGTAGCATCATTGGCAATATCAAAACGTGCAAATTCCTGAGTTACTTTTGTTGGGGTTCCTTCATAAATACGAATAGAAGCAAATGGGATGTCTTTAAAATCCTGACCTCTAAAACTGTTTATAAAAAATGCAACGTGATTTGCGGCTGGGGTTAATTGTGAAAAGTCTAAAGTGATTACTTCATTATCCAAACCGTCATCTCCATTTAAATCTCCTGTCAAATCATCTCCACTGTGTTTAATAGCACGATCGTTCGAAATTAATTTTCTAAAGTTTACCGAATCAATATGATTTTTTTTATCATCATAAACCGCACAGCTTGCATCTAAATCTACGGCTTCTTTTTTTGTACCAAAGAACCCCTTTTTTTCGATTGCTCCCCAGTTTACTCCAACACAAATGTTTTGTAATTTTGTACCGTTACTTTTTTCAAGATTTATACGTTGTCCTTTTTCTAGATTAATTGCCATATCTTAGTTATATTTATTTAAGTAATCTTCTAATCCGCCTTTCATTCCAACGCCCATTGCTTCAAATTTCCATTGACCGTCTTTATTGTAAATCCTTCCAAATTCAACCGCTGTTTCTATGGAGAAATCTTCTTCTAATTCATATTTAACCATTTCAGTATTATTGCTGTCGTCTACAATTCTAATGAATGAATTTCTAACCTGTCCGAAATTTTGTTTTCTGTTTACGGCATCATGAATGGTAACTACAACACAAATTTCTTTTACAGAAGGATTAATTTTAGTCAGATCAATTTTTACTTGTTCATCATCACCGTCACCATCACCTGTTAAGTTATCTCCCGTATGAATAACAGCTTCATCCGGAGATTTTAGATTATTGTAAAAAACAAAATGCGAATCAGATAATATTTTACCATTATCTCCCAGAATAAAAACAGAGGCGTCAAGATCAAAACTCGAACCTGTACTGCTGTTATTAGTATCCCATCCTAAACCAATAGTAAATTTTGGTGCATTTATATTTTCTCTTTGTCCTTTCTGCAAATTGATAGCCATAGTTTAATCTATTTTTATTACGTTAATATTCTTTTTATATTCTAAAATCTGATGGTAATTATTACTTATCGCAAGATGAAATAATTCGTTGCTTTTCTTTCTTGAAATATTAGATATCAAAAACGCAAATTGTTTATCATCAAGACTTAAAATAAATTTTACGATGCGGGTATTGTATTGAAAATCTTCGCTGTTTACTATAGAAACAATATCTTCTACATTTTTTACTGCAAAATAATTGTAATGATTTTCTATTTTTGGATGAATATCTTTGTTTATTAATTCTGCAAAATAAACAAATACAAAATCTCCCTTGACATCATATTGATCCAGGATTTTATTTACAGTATGTTCATGACTGCCAGTTATTTTGATATCATCAACAAATATGCAAAGCTTACCTTCAATAAAATTACGGTCTATGTAATAGGTATCATTCGAAATTAATTTAACACGCTGTTCAAAATCCAGATTTCCATAATCTGTTACATAAGTTTGGTTCCTGTAAATTTTAGATTCAATGCAGGCTTTTTTACCATTTTTAAACAAGAAGCTATTAAGCTCCTTTTTAAAATAGTAGCATAAGAAATTAGAAGCCGTTGGAATTGATAAATAAGGACTTGGCAGGATTACAATATCTTTTTCTGACAAGATTATATCTTTAAATTCCGCAACAAATCCATCAAAGAGCTCTTCTGCAAATTTCTCTGCGTAGAATTTATCTCCAAATTTAAACCGACTGTATTCTGCTTCCTTAAAAGAGCAGTTGTCTTTTTCTGTTATTTTGTGTAAACTGTAACTTTTATTCACTTTTATATTTTTAAGAGATGAGCGTTAAAACCAAATTTCAAAGCTCCGTTGTAATCGGCAACACTATTGTCGCCAATATGTAAAACATCTTTTTTCTCTATTTTTTTATATTTTTTAATTTCATCAAATACTAATTGGTAAATCTCTGTGTTTGGTTTAGAAAATCCAACTTCATCAGAGAAAATCTGAAACTTAAAATAATCCAGCAAATCGTAATATTTCAATAGCTTTCGTAATGTAAGCCCTTTAATGAAACCTGTATTACTCAAAATACTGATTGTTTTGCCTTCATTAGTAACATCATCAAACATTTTTTGAATATCAGTAAAAATTAAAACCGGTTTATATTTTAAAAACAATTCCTCAGTATGATTGTAAAACTGAGATAGCTTATCTGTTCCATATTTACTAAGATCTACATTTAAAGCTCCTAAAATTAAATAATATATTTCGTATGTTTCTATATTTAATCCTGTGTTTTCGTTAATATTATTACACAGAACATCGTAATATCTTACTACTTCATTTACTTTCTCAATAGGTTGTTGAATTTCAAAGAAATCCCTAAATAACAAATTTCTTTTTTGTTTAAATTCGGGATTGGATTTTATTAATGTAAGCCACAGATCAAAAGAAAGGTGACTGTAATTATCATAATTTATTTTCAATTGTATGTATTTTAAAGGCAATTAATTTCTTTGAGTAAGTCTCTGCTGGAAGCTCATTTATTTGATTATTTCTCCTGAATAATACTTCTCGAGAAAAAAGCTTAAGTCTGCTCTGTAACCAATACCGGAAGCTTCAAATCTCCAGTTATCATTTCGTTTGTACAACCTTCCAAACTCTACACCTGTCTCAATAGAAAAATCTTCATCTAATTCATATTTAGCAATTTCCTGACCGTTAGCATCATCGACAATTCTGATATATGAATTTCTAACTTGTCCGAAATTTTGTTTTCTTCTTTCAAAATCTTCAATTGTAACTACAAAGAGAATTTCCTCTACAGCATTATCAATTTTAGTAAGATCTACTTTTATCGCTTCATCATCATCACCGTCACTATTTCCACCTGTTGGATCATCACCTGTATGTTCTAATGCACCATCAGGAGAAGAAAGATTATTGTAAAAAACAAAATAATTTTCTCCTAAAAGTTTTCTATTCGCATTTATCATGATAGCAGAAGCATCTAAATCAAAATCATGCCCAGTACCCTCATTTGGGTCCCATCCTAACCCAATAGTTATATTCGATAGCCCAATATCTATTTTTTGACCTTTCTGTAAATTTATAGCCATTACAATATCTAATTATAATTTTATACTATACAATAATACAAAAAAGCAAATCATTAAAAATGTGGCCATCTGTTAAAAGCCAAATATTTATCAACAAAATAAAAAAATATCCTACTAATTTAAAAGGTTGATTGTATGTTATCATAACCATTTCTGTACTAGAAATAACATATAGAAAACAATTTGGAAGAGTTAAATACAAATAAAGATGCCAAGTAAAATCAATATTTCTATCTTTACATTCATTATTTCTAATAC
Source organism: Flavobacterium hibisci (assembly GCF_020026925.1). GTDB lineage: Bacteria > Bacteroidota > Bacteroidia > Flavobacteriales > Flavobacteriaceae > Flavobacterium > Flavobacterium hibisci. The sequence continues at coordinate 250,925 of NZ_JAIQDW010000002.1, forward strand.
CAAATGCAATTAAAAACGGATGTATTTATGTGCCGTTTATTTTAAAAAATTAAAGCCTAAAAAATGTTTAAAAAAGGATCCAAACTCAATAGTATTTTAACAGGAAGTTGTCCGAAATGTCAAAAAGAGAGCATGTATGTGGATAAAAATCCGCTTCATTTGACTAATATTCTCAAAATGAATGAAAACTGTAGCCATTGTGGATTAAAGTATCAACTTGAACCGTCTTTTTTCTACGGTGCCATGTATGTGAGTTACGGATTAAATGTAGCTGTAGGTATAGCTGCCTTTATAGTTTCATTCGTATTTTTCGGCACAACAATCGAGCAATCATTTTTATCAATTGTTATTACGCTAATCGTTTTATTTCCCTTTGTTTTAAGGCTAGCCAGAAATTTATACATTAATATGTTTGTTTCTTATAATCCTAAGGCGGGCGAGAAATAGCAGACTTTAAATATCTTTTATGGAAACGCTTAATATCTGCCTGAGGATCAATCGGGTCTCCTTTTTCAATATGATTAAACAATAGTAGTGCCAATGAAGGACCGAGCATTACTCCACGTGTGCCTAATCCATTTAAAATATGAAGGGATTGATGTAATTCATGAGTTCCTATCAGAGGTCTTCTGTCAGCAACCGTTGGCCGAATACCACCAAAATGTTGTACGATTTCAAAATCGCATGTAATAATTTCTTTAATGCGTTCTAAAAGTTCTTTTTTTCCTTCTTCTGTTGGTCCCGCTGTTTTGTCATACCAATTGTAAGTAGCACCAACCTTGAAAAGATTTTCACCTAATGGGAGAATAAAAACACTTGTGTTTACAATAACATCAAGATTTAGATCAGGAGCTTTTATTATAAATAATTCACCTTTTGTCCCATCCAGTGGAAGATAATTAAAGAATGGATTTTTATGTAATCCAAAACCTTCCGCAAAAATAACATGTTTAGCCTGTATATTTTTATATTGAATTCCTACGTCTAAAAACTCAACAAGGCTACTGTCAAAAGTTTCTTCAAGCAACAAATTATTTGCAATCAAAAATTGCTTGTACTTTTCTAACAACAATGATGTATTTACATATCCGGTATGCAAAACTTCTCCGTAGCCGTAAGGAGAATCAATACCATTAAACTTTTTAGAAATTAATTTAGTAGATAAAAATGGTTCCAGATTTATTTTGTCTGAAGCAGCAAACCAATTGTTCTGTTCTTCTATTGAGAAAAACTTTCTTAAAACTGGCATTTTAAAATTAAATTTCTCCTTCAGTTTATCTTCTATCTGACTATAGAAATCATTCATTAAAACCAATTGTTTTTTAGCGTCCCAAACCTCACTAAATCGTTTCAAAATTACAGGATTATACAAGCCGCCTGCAACTTTAGAAGAGTTCTGAGATGTATCATCAATAACTAAAATTGTCTTATTGTTTTTAAGTGCAATTTCAGAAAAAGAAATTCCGGCCAACCCAGATCCAATGATTAAATAGTCAAACATGTATTATTGATAAATAAAAAACTCTTACTACAAAAGTAGTAAGAGTTTTTGTTATAATGTGATTTTGGAACTTAGTAATTCCACATATCTTGTTCGAAATTACGAATCTTTTCTTTTACTCTTTCAGACTCTAACAATTGGTTTTGTGCATTGTCTTTCATGTATTCTTTAATCTCACGATCTCCATACATATTTTCTTCTTTATACACAACAGCATTAAAACGTCTAGAATTTAAGATTTGATCAAATGAAATAGGAAGAGCTGAGTTATTATCGTTAAAAGCTTTTGCTTCATGCAAAACTTCTCTTGAATTTGGATAAAAAATCCAGAATAACTCAATATAATCCTTTTCATCACTGTTCATAGTATAAACATCAGGAGTTACCGGACAAATCCCAAGTAAACGATATTTCAATTCACTTTGACGTTTGTCAAAATACCAATATCCTTTAATTTTATACTGAGAAACATCTGCAGCAGTTAGATCTTGTTTTAAAATATATTCTGAAGGAACTGTTCTGGTAGGAGCAACTACTTCATCTACATAAGTAACTACTTTCTTCTTACCGGTACCAGTAACAACCTTTTTCTTAACAACACGAGACTTGTAATCATCTGGATATTGGTTAATAAGTTCCCTACCTGCATCTGTTGTATCAATACGTGACAATGATCCTTCGATGTCTTTCAAAGATTTTTTAGTATTGAAATAACTATCAGCATATACCTCAGTTATTTTGCCATTTTTCATAGCTTTCGTCAAAACATCATAAAGCGAACGTCTATCAGAACCAATATTAGCTGTATCTACCGGAAAATATAAGGGAAAGTTAATCTTCTCATTTAAATCAATAATTTCCCAGGTAGTTTTCCCCATTAATACATCTCTATCATCTACATAACCATAAGCCAAAGGCTTGTCATTATCTGAGATAAGCTGTGCAGGAGTTTTAAGTCCAATTTGTGCAGGTGTCTTCGCATTAAGCAAGTTAGATTGCGCAGTAGAAGTATAACTTCCGGCGATAGAAACAATAGCTATTAAAAAATTTCTTACTTTCATCATGATATCATTATAAGATATTGAACGTAGTTTTACCTACTTTATTATTGTATTTCGTAAATTACCGGAGCAGTTCTTGGCAATAAATAACTTCCAGCTCCAACAAGTTTAGTTTTAATTTCAGAAATAGTAACCTGATCTCCTCTGCCTGCTTTTGCTAGAACTGATTTACATTGTGCATTCATTTTGTTACCATTCACTACAACTGTAGGCTGACCAGCAATTTTTAAATTGAATCCAACTACATCTAAACCAACTTCAAAATCGAAATCAAGTAATTTAGCACCTATGGTAGCAATCTCTAAGTTAGATTTTGGTCCTTTAACAACCCCCATCTCACCTCTAATTGTACCTGTTGGACCAGGAATACCTTTAATTCTGAATGTTTTCTTGTCTGTAACTTTATCTCCATTTGGTAGTGTACCTGTAACAGAAATAGTAGCCTCTGTACCTGAACCTGGGCTCATATTGTATTTACCTGGTTTACCTGCAGAATTTAATCCTGGGGCACTGGCAACAATTTTATTAGCATCAACACCAGCAAAAGAAACAGAGATTGGATTAACAACACCTCTATAAACAACATTCATTTTATCGGCAGAAATTGTAGCAGAATTTGGTCTTGGAACTACAACATATTTTCCTGAAAATTTAAGCGGAATATTTTTACCATCTTCCAAGAATGTAAATTGACCATTAATATCTTGCTCTCCTACACCACCTGCGGTTAACGAGATAACTGCCTGACCATTAACAATTTGACCAGGACCCTGGAAAGAAGTTGGCTTAGTATTTTCATCGTAACGACCTAAAACTACTTTACCGGTTACTTTTTCACCTTGGAAATATGCATTCTTATCTAAAACTACGATTGCCTGATAGTTACTGTAAGAAGCAGCAGCAACAGCAGCTTTTCCTAATGCAGCACTATAAACATCAGATTCTGCTTTTTGAACATCATTTTGCCAAGCTGAAAGTTTAGCTAATGAAGCTACAGCTGGAAAACCTTTAAAGTGATAAGCCAAATACTTATCTTTCAAGCCTTCTTTATTTTTAACATCAGAAACATCAAATTTCTTTTCAATTTCTGCAACTATAGCTGCATACTTTTTATCAGATAAAGCTGCTTTCATGTCAGCTTTGTATTTCTCGATTTTAGAAATGATTTCATTTCCTTTTGCAGTATATCCTTCACCTGTAAACCAGTTGTCGATATTATCTCCTTTGTCCATTGCTTCATAAGGCAATTTTCCAGTCTCTTTATCAGTTTCAAAACCTTTTAAAACATCGCCTTTTAATCCACCGATGTATGCATAAAATTCTTTTGAAGCTGATTCAACTTTATGAGCTGTAACTGCAGCAGCGGCAAATTCTCCTTTTGCTTCAGCAGCTTTTTGATCAAGTGAAGACAATAGTCCGGCATTCGTTTGCTCAGACGATGTATTTGCACTTTCAAATTTTTCATTCATTAATCCAAAAGCAGACAATACTTCTTTGGACATATTCATTGCTAACATTGCGATGAAAACCAGATACATCAGGTTAATCATCTTCTGTCTAGGGGTTAATTTTCCTCCTGCCATTTTTTTCTAATTAGTTTTTATTAATAAATTTAATATATAGTTAAAAACTAATTATCCTTTGTTACTCATTGCAGAAAGCATACCACCATAAACATTGTTTAAAGAAGCAATATTAGCAGTCATAGATTGCATTTGCTCTTTCAATTTAGATGCATTTTCAGCGATTTCTTTATTAGCGTCAGCATTTCTTGCTGCACTTTCTAACTGAACTTTATATAAGCTGTTTAATGACTCCATTTGAGCAGCAGCCATTGACAATTCTTCGCTGTATTTTTTAGTAGATGCGATAGAATCTACAGTTGGAGCAATTCCTTTAGCAGCTGATTCGAAATTTTTAATACTGTTCCCTAAGCTTGACATTAACTCTCCGTCGATTTTAGCTTCTTTAAGCATTACATCTAATTTTTGAGACAATAATCCCTGAGCGTCAGATGGAGCCTCAACTTTATCAGCTTTCTTTTTTGGCTGACCATTTGCTAATTCAGGATACACAAGAGTCCAGTCTAATTCATCTTCTACAGGTTCAAAAGCTGATAGTGCAAAAATTAACGCTTCTGTAACTAATCCGACTGAAAGCATTAAGGTACCTGTTAAAGGTCCAATTTCAAAGTGAGTAATTTTGAATAATGCTCCAATAATTACTACTGCCGCTCCCATACCATAAGCGAAATTCATTGCTTTTTTACTTAATAATGCCATAATAATACTTTTTTAGGTTTTAATTTAGATTTAGATTTGGTTATTGAATTGAATTTAATTTAATTTATTTTTTACTTCCTGTAGCCTGAGTACCCATATAATCCTGTACGGTTCTGAACCCAATATAACTTCTTGCAGAATCTGCATATTCGTGATCACGTGTTCCTACTTGTAAAAAGTAAGCAACATCTTTCCATGAACCACCACGAACAACTTTTCTTTGATTATTTCCATCAATCACGTTTGGATTCATGGTTGAAACATATTCATACGCATTTGGATTATAAGCTGAATCAGTCCATTCTGAAACATTTCCTGCCATATTATACAATCCATATCCATTCATCTCATAAGATTTTGCCTCAACAGTGTACAAAGCTTCATCTGCTGCATAATCTCCTCTGCTAGGTTTAAAGTTTGCCATAAAACACCCTCTGTCACTTCTTGTGTATGGACCACCCCAAGGATATGTTGCAGATTCCAGACCTCCCCTTGCAGCATACTCCCATTCAGCTTCAGTTGGCAATCTGAAAGCATTAACTAAGTCACGCCCTTTTTTCTTTGATTTTATATAACTATTTTTATTTAAAGTTCTCCATGCACAGAAAGCCTTAGCTTGTTTCCAGGTCACCCCTACTACAGGATAGTCCCCGTATGCTTTATGCCAAAAATAATCATTATGCATTGGCTCATTATAAGAATAAGCAAAATCTTTAATCCAAACAGCGGTATCAGGATAAATCGGCACTTCTTCTGTTTTCACGAAGTCTTTTCTCTTACCAACTTTAGCTTTAGCAGCAGCCTGAATATCCATCCATGAATAACGGAATTTTAATTTATTCACATCAATTGTTCTCAACCCATTATAAGATTCTTCAATTGGCAAATACATTGAATCCATTACCTCAGCATAATATTCGTCTGGATAAGCTTTTGTATCTTTAATTAATTTAACTTTTTTATTTAATTTTCTTCCAGCATAAGGATCATCTTTTGTTCCTACACTATAATAATTATCATACATATATTTATCATACGCAGTCATTTTCTCAGGCTCAGAATCATTAAATGCATAATCTGCAATACTACCCGCTTTTTTACCTGACCCTCCAGCTGATTTTTGTCCGGTTTCATCAGCCAAAATAGCCAAACGAACTCTCATTGTTGAGTCTTTTACCCACTCTACAAACTGGCGATATTCAGAATTTGTAATTTCTGTTTCATCCATATAAAAAGAACGAACTGTTACAGTTTTAGTAGGTGCATCTTCTACCGCTGCTAAATCACCATCGGATTTACCCATGATAAAAGATCCGCCTGGAATCAAAGTCATTCCATAAGGCTTTTCAGGATGCCATTTTCCTCCTTGCACACCAACTAATTCGCCTTTATCACCGGATTTACCACAGCCAATTACTAGTGTTAACATTGTCGCAAATGCAATAAACTTCTTCATATAAATTTGGGATTTCTATTCATTATTATAAGTCGTAAACGTATTTATTATTTTTTAAATAAACAATACTATATCAATATTTATTTCAGCGGTCAAAATTAATGTTAAAAAAAATAAAAAAAAAATATTTTATCAAGAAAGAGTTAAAAATAATAGTCGTAAAATGCAATTTTTTATGATTAATGTTTTTATTGCTGTATTTCAAAATAAAATAAAATCTTTATAAAATTAAAAATTAAGCTTTTTAACAAAATATATTAATTACAAAGCGTTCTTTCGTTGTGCTTTCCACCACCTTTCCGGTAATTCCTGATTACAAGCACATAAATATTCATCATAAGAACAAGGTAACAACGTATTTCTTTTCAATTTATTACTTCCATTTGACAGGAATGGAATTTCGATCCACCACCGATCTGTTTTGTCGCTTTTGTAAAAAATTAACTCTTCATCTTCAAGTGGCACTATATACTTTAGATAATTTGTTCTGCTTCCAAAAGGATATTCCTTTGAACGATAATGATAACCTTCAACAAAATACCAAATTATTTGCGCAATTAAAGCTGCCTCAGGCATACTGCTATTATGATTAAAAATCCCAAATGATGAAACTTTATCGCTAATTCCTGCATAACGCGCTAAAGAGCAAATCTCTTTTCCATTAAAACCGTTCGGCTCAAAAGATATTGTATTTCCTGAATCCGAAGATTTTACAGAATTTAAATCGATACTAACCAAATCAGCATCCCTAAAAACAGGTTCAGCCAAAGCTATATTGTTTGAAATTTCGCCTAAACGATAAGCGTCGAAAAACAATTTTTCAATCAAATCAATTTCTTCCTGAGAATTATAATAAGTTTGATAACCAATATTACAATAGTTAAATAGATTATTAGGTTCATCAATTATGATTTTTGTTAAATACGAATTAGAGGAAACTATTTCATTTTCTTTACCAAAATCAAATCTGTTATCTACACTAACCATATTGACCATTTGCTCCAGATCATCATAAGCACGATACAAAGCATATGTCAAATCTTGTGAACCTCCTATAACTATAGGAATTACTTTATTTTTAATTAATGATGAAGTTACTTTTTTAAGCGCAAAATAAGTATCTTCAACTGACTCTCCAGCCAAAATATCTCCTAAATCAGCAATTGAAGCATCCCAATTACCCGGAAACATACCATAAAGTTTTTTACGAACAGCTGTCAGGTTTACTTCATTAACAATATCAATATTTCTACGATCTTCTAAAACACCTATAATAGCAATGTTTATTTTATCTATATCAGGAAACTGATCCTGAGTATGCAAAACAATTTTACTTCCCAATTCTTGAGAAGACAGAGAACTAATAAATTTTAAAACCCCTTCGCTAACTGGTTCCAGAAAATCAAATTCCATTTCTTATTTCTTTTTAGCAGCTGTTTTTTTTACTGGTGCTTTTTTAGTCGTTGTTGCCTTTTTAGCAGTTGTTTTCTTTGCAGGCGTTTTTGCAGCAATCATCTCCTGAACCTGAGCGAGTGTTAATTTTGTGGCATCAACATCTTTACTCAACTCAATTTTGATTTTGCCTTTTAAAATAACCGAGCGTCCCCAACGTGCTTTTTCAACTACAATTCCTTCTTCTTCCCAATTATGAAGAACCTTATCAATATTTTTTTGCAATTTATCTTCGATTAGTTCTTCAACATCAGCCTGAGATAAATTATCAAAATTGTATTTTTTGCTCACATTCACAAAAAGACCATTCCACTTTATAAACGGACCAAAACGTCCCACACCCTTTTGAACTGCTTCGCCTTTGTAAACTGCAATTGGCGCATCAGCAAGTGCTTTTTCGTCAATTAGTTCCTTTGCTCTTTCCTTGGTAACAGCAAGGGGATCCTCTCCTCTTGGAAGAGAAATAAAAACACTACCATGACGTACATAAGGCCCATAACGCCCATTACTTACTTCGACTTCTTCTCCTTTATATTCGCCTAAATTCTTAGGCAGTAAAAATAAATTCAAAGCTTCTTCTAATGTAATATTTCCAATATTCTGATCCGCCATTAAACTGGCAAACTTTTTATCTTCATCATCAGCTTCTCCAATCTGCGCCATAGGACCAAATTTCCCTAAACGAACAGACACCTGCCTTCCATCTGCATCTTTCCCCAGAATCCTTTCACCGCTTTCTCTTTCCGCATTTGCCTCAACGTCCTTCACATTTGGATGAAATTTATCATAGAATTCCTGCATCATCCTTGCCCAGTCAATATTTCCTTCAGCAATTTCATCAAAATCCTGCTCTACTTTTGCAGTGAAATTATAATCCAGAATGTTCCCGAAATTCTTAACAAGGAAGTCTGTAACAATTGTTCCGATATCTGTCGGAACTAATTTTCCTTTATCTGAACCCGTATTTTCTTTCAGCAACTTCTCACCTACTTTACTATTTTGCAAAGTAAGCTGTGTATAATTACGCTCAACGCCTTCAAGAGTACCTTTTTCAACATAATTTCTATTGATAATTGTTGAAATAGTTGGTGCGTATGTCGATGGACGTCCAATTCCAAGTTCCTCTAATTTTTTAACTAATGAAGCCTCCGTGTAACGTGCGGGCGGTCTTGAATATCTTTCTGTGGCAGTAATATAATTATTAGCCAGTTTTTCGTTTACTTTTAAAGCCGGAAGCATTCCCTCTTGTTCTTCTTCATCGTCATCATGACCTTCTAAATAAACTTTAAGGAAACCTTCAAAAAGCAATACTTCTCCTGAAGCTGTAAAAATTTCACTGTGATTATCAGCTTCGATCTTCACATTGGTCCTTTCAAGCTGCGCATCACTCATCTGCGAAGCCAAAGTTCTTTTCCAGATCAGATCGTATAAACGAGCCTGGTCACGATCAATATTCACCGAATGAAGAGACATATCAGTAGGACGAATTGCTTCGTGCGCTTCCTGAGCCCCTTTATTTTTGTTAGCGAAAGTTCTCGGTTTAGAAAATTCCTTCCCGTACGATTTTATGATTTCAGCTTCAGCAGCGTCCATCGCTTCTTTAGAAAGATTTACCGAATCCGTTCTCATATAAGTAATAAGTCCTGCTTCGTATAAACGCTGTGCTAACTGCATAGTGATTCCAACTGGCAAATATAATTTTCTTGCCGCCTCCTGTTGCAAAGTAGAAGTTGTAAAAGGTGCTGTTGGAGATTTTTTGGTAGGTTTAGTTTCTAAATCTGCTACCTTATATTTAGAACCGATATTTTGATTTAAAAAATCTTCAGCTTCTTTTTTAGTATTGAAGTTTTTTGGAAGTTTTGCCTTAAAAGCTTTTCCACCTTCATTTACAAATTCTCCAACAATAGAATACGTAGCAACTGCATTAAAGCTTTGAATTTCGCGCTCTCTTTCAACAATCAAACGCACAGAAACAGATTGTACACGTCCAGCAGAAAGTCCGCCTTTGATTTTTCTCCACAAAACCGGGGACAATTCATAACCTACCAAACGGTCTAAGACTCTTCTCGCTTGTTGCGCATTAACTAAATTATAATCAATTTCCCTTGGATTGTCGATTGCTTTAAGAATCGCAGATTTTGTAATCTCATGAAAAACAATTCTTTTGGTCTTTTTTGTATCCAGCTTTAATTCTTCCGCTAAGTGCCATGAAATGGCTTCTCCCTCGCGGTCCTCATCGCTTGCTAACCAAACCGTTTCGGCATTCTTAGAAAGTGATTTTAGTTTCGTTACCAAGGCTTTTTTATCAGGGGAAACCTCATATTTAGGTTTAAAACCATTCTCAACATCTACCCCTATTTCCTTTGATGGTAAGTCGGCTATGTGACCATAACTTGACTCCACCTGAAAATCGCTCCCGAGAAATTTCTCGATCGTTTTTGCCTTTGCAGGTGACTCCACTATTACTAAATTCTTTGCCATTTCTCTTTTTTTCTGCAACAAAAGTAGATGTTTTTTTTAAATATCAACCCTGATAATTCATTTTTGAAGTATTTTGATATTATGTTTCTAAAAATTGCAGATTTATCTGTAAACCGATAGATTATATATAGGTGTAGTTTTTAAAAGTTTATAACCGAAAAATGCATTCAGTTAACCGGATAGTATAGCCCGGATTATTTTACTATACTTATATTTCAATTGGAGTTCAGTGAGTTTTATTAGGAGTGAAAAGCCCTGAGTAAAAAATCAATTCTATTGCCAGAAAAACAGCGGGCAACGGAAGCTCGTTTTTGTGATACAGAAAAACAACTTTTTTCTATGAGGACTTAAAAAAGGAAGTAAGATAAGTTAATACAAAAGTTATAAATGTAAATTATTCATAATTCTGAAAACATTGTTAATTCTTTATCTGACATCTTGTCATATTAACCGTATTTACGCTATCTTTGCACTTTGAAATTTTACAATGGAAAAGATTATTGAAGAAAGCAAACAGGGCGAAAGTCTTGTTCTGGAAAACAAACCTGAAAATACTAAAAAACTCTTTATAGAAAGTTACGGCTGTGCGATGAATTTTTCGGACAGTGAAGTTGTAGCTTCGATTTTATCTGACGGAGGCTACAATACAACTTCTGTTTTAGAAGAAGCCGATTTGGTTTTGGTAAATACTTGTTCGATTCGCGACAAAGCAGAACAGACTATTCGCAAACGCCTTGAAAAATATAACGCTGTAAAGCGCACAAACCCGAAAATGAAAGTTGGTGTTTTGGGCTGTATGGCAGAACGTCTGAAAAGTCAGTTTTTGGAAGAAGAAAAAATTGTCGATCTTGTTGTAGGTCCTGATGCTTATAAAGATCTTCCAAATTTATTGGCCGAAGTTGAAGAAGGACGTGACGCCATCAATGTAATTTTATCGAAAGATGAAACCTACGGAGATATTTCGCCGGTTCGTTTGATGAGCAACGGAATCACCGCTTTAGTTTCGATCACGCGTGGATGCGATAATATGTGTACGTTCTGTGTTGTACCTTTTACACGCGGGCGTGAAAGAAGTCGTGAACCGCAAAGTATTATGGCTGAAATTCAGGATTTATGGAATAAAGGTTTTAAAGAAATTACACTTCTTGGACAAAACGTTGACAGTTACCTTTGGTATGGCGGCGGTTTGAAAAAGGATTTTGTAAATGCTTCTGAAATGCAAAAAGCAACAGCAGTTGATTTTGATCAGTTGCTTGAAATGGTTGCTGTTGGTTTTCCTAAAATGCGTATTCGTTTTTCGACTTCCAATCCGCAGGATATGCATGAAAGTATTTTGCATGTTATGGCGAAATATCCAAATATCTGTAAACACATTCACTTGCCTGTTCAGTCTGGAAGTAACCGAATTTTAAAGGAAATGAATCGTCTGCATTCCCGTGAAGAATATATGGCTTTAATTGATAAAATTAGAGCAATTGTTCCAGATGCTTCGATTTCACAGGATATGATTGCCGGGTTCCCAACTGAAACAGAAGAAGATCACCAGGATACTTTAAGTTTAATGGAGTATGTAAAATATAATTTTGGTTATATGTATTCGTATTCTGAGCGTCCTGGAACTTTGGCAGGAAGAAAAATGAAAGATGATGTCGAGGAGGAAACCAAAGCCAGAAGATTACAGGAAATTGTGGATTTACAGCAAAAACATGCCTGGTTTAGAAGCGAGGAATTTGTTGGAAAAACAGTTGAAGTTTTAGTAGAAAAAGTTTCTAAAAAGTCGAAAGATGAATTTTCAGGAAGAAATTCTCAGAGTATCACGGTTGTTTTCCCAAAAGAGAATTATAAAATTGGAGATTTTGTAAATGTGAAAATTACAAGCTGTACAAGTGGAACTCTTAAAGGGGAAGCTGTTGGGCTTAGTAGCATGAATTGATTTTTTTTAGCCACTAATTCCATAAATTTACCCGAATTTTCTTTCAATACATTCTGTATCTTTGCCGAAAAACAAAATAATGGAATTGTATAGAAAAGAAGAATATTATAAAGTTGTTGGAATTTGCATGGAAGTTCATAGAATATTAGGCGGAGGCCTTTTAGAAATTATTTATAAGGATGCCCTAGAATATGAATTTAGGAAACATAATGTTCCATATGAACGTGAAAAAGAATATGATATTCAATATAAAGAAATTGTTAGCACATAAATTCTATGCTGATTTTGTAGTTTATGATGAAATCATTTTAGAAGTAAAAGCATCAAAAGAAATAGTTGATGAACATACCGCTCAAACAATAAATTATTTAAAATTAGCTGATAGTGATTTAGGAATTATCGTTAATTTTAATAAAAAGACATTACAACACAAAAGAGTTATTCATTGACACGATTTCAAAAATTAGTGAAATTCGAGAAATTCGTGGCAAACAAAAATTACAAGCCAAAGTTTTGGGCAAAACCTGAAACAATAAATACTTGAAACAAATCACACATGGAAACAGTTCAAGCAATAAAACAACGATTTGAGATTATTGGTAATGATCCGAAATTAAATCGTGCTATCGAAAAAGCCATTCAGGTTGCTCCAACTGATATTTCGGTTATGGTAACTGGGGAAAGTGGTGTTGGTAAAGAAAACATTCCAAGAATAATCCATTCGCTTTCGCACAGAAAGCATGGTAAATATATTGCCGTAAACTGCGGTGCCATTCCAGAAGGAACAATTGACAGTGAACTTTTCGGACACGAAAAAGGTGCTTTTACAGGTGCAACAAGCACTCGTGAAGGTTATTTTGAAGTGGCTGATGGCGGAACAATTTTTCTTGATGAAGTTGGAGAACTGCCATTAACCACTCAGGTAAGACTTTTACGTGTTTTAGAAAATGGAGAATTTATAAAAGTAGGTTCATCTCAGGTTCAAAAAACAAATGTTCGTATTGTTGCAGCAACAAATGTGAATTTGTTTAACGCTATCGAAAAAGGAAAATTTCGTGAAGATTTGTACTATCGTTTAAGTACAGTCGAAATTACGTTACCGCCTTTACGCGAAAGAAATGAAGACATCCATTTATTATTCAGAAAGTTTGTGGCCGATTTTGCCCATAAATATAAAATGCCGCCTTTGAGACTGGATGATGGCGCAGTTCAGCTTTTACAGAAATTCAGATGGAGCGGAAATATTCGTCAGCTTCGAAATGTAGCAGAACAGATTTCTGTTTTAGAAACCAATCGAGATATTAGTTTAGCTACTTTGCAATCTTATCTTCCTGCCGAAGGAAGCAACCTGCCTTCTGTAATCAGCGACAGCAAAAAAGAAAGTGACTTCAGTACTGAAAGGGACATATTATATAAAGTGCTTTTTGATATGAAAAGCGACCTGAATGATTTGAAAAAACTCACTTTAGAACTTATGAAGAATGGTTCATCAAAAGTTCAGGACATTAATCCAAATTTGATTCAGAAAATATACGGTAATCAGCAGAACGAAAGCGAAATTGATTTTGAAGAAGAACCAAGAACAGCGGTCATGGCACCTGCAAAGCATGAAGATAATTATCACATACAAAATCACAATAATTATTTAGACGCTGAAACGATTGAGGAAGAAGAAATTTTACGTTTAGAGCAAAAAGAAATCGAAATGATTAAAAAGTCATTAGAGAAAAACAAAGGAAAACGAAAAGCTGCTGCTGATGAATTAGGCATTTCTGAAAGAACATTATATCGAAAAATTAAACAATTCGATTTATAATTAACCTCAGAGAGGTAAAATATTTTTAAACGAAAATGAATATCTTTGAGCCGGACGTCAGCGAACTGGCAAAACAACTCTTAAACAAAAAATGAAAAACTTAAAATATATTTTAATCCTGTTAATCGCTACAACTTTTAGCAGCTGCTCGATATATAATTTCACAGGTACCGGACAGATCGATGGAAAAACATTTCAGGTAAATTTTTTTCAGAATAATGCTGATTTGATTGAACCTGGAATCGACAGACAGTTTACATTGGCTTTACAGGATTTGATCATGAATCAAACCAATTTAAACCTGGTTAATGTGAACGGTGATTTGCTTTATGAGGGAGAAATCATAGATTACAGGATTACCCCAATGACCGCAACAGCAGATCAGCAGGCTTCTCAAAACCGCCTAACAATTCGTGTAAATGTTCGTTTTTCAAATAGAAAAAAGGAAACAGATGATTTTGAAAAAACATTTGAATTTTATCATGATTATCCTGCTCAATCGCAGCTTGTAGGAACCGTTTTAAATGAAGCTCTCAAAGATATTTTTGAAAGAATCACACAGGATATATTTAATGAGTCGTTGGCAAAATGGTAAAAATCTTTAATCGTTTAAACCAATTCACTAATTAAACAACTAAAATAATTAATAATGAACGTAACAAATTATACTTACCTAATCAATAAACCTGATGCTATAACAGAAAAGCAGACAGAAGCATTAGGAAATGTTTTAATTGAATTTCCCTATTTTCAAAGCGCCCGCGCATTGCGATTAAAAGGACTTTATAATCAAAACAGCTTTAAGTATAATTATGCTTTAAAAGTTACAGCTGCGCATACAGCAGACCGTTCGGTTCTGTTTGATTTCATTACTTCTGAGACTTTCACTTCCATTCAGGGAGAATATTACGATCGTAAACTCAGAGATCTTTTAAACATAACTGTTTTTGACAGTGAAATTGTATTAGCAGAAGAAAAAAAGAAACTGGCGGAACTTCGTATTGATCCTGTTGAAAAGTCTATATTAGATTCTATTAAGGAAGCTACAACTACAACAGCATTTGAGGAGCCTGTAAAAGTTGAAGAAAAAACAATTGAACCGGTTTCTGAACAATCAATTTTAGATTCTTTTGAAGAAGTCACAAACGTAGCTTTTAATGAGCCTGAAAAAATAGACGAAAAATCAATTGAGCCGGTTTCTGAGCAAGCCATTTTAGATTCTTTTAAAGAGGTAACAGCCGATACTTTTGAAGAGACTGTAAAAATTGAAGACAATCCAATTGATTCCATTATTGAGCAGCCAACATTAGAGTCTTTTAAAGAAGTAGTTCCAACTATTGAAGAAACACCAGCTATTGAACCTATACCAGTTAAAAAGGAAGGAATAAGAACTTTTTTTGAGGAAATTGTAGAGGAGGAAATTTCAGAAGAACTTCCTGAAGTAAGAGTTGAACCAATTGAAGAGTCAATATATAATTCATTACAAGAAGCTACAACAGTTATTTTTGAAGAAGTTCCTGCTGAAGAACCAAAAGAAACTGAAGTATCTGAAACAGTAAAAACGGCCGAGGAAAATCTGGAAATAGGAAAACCATTGGATTTTTCAGTTAATGAAAAACATTCTTTCCAGGAATGGCTGCAATTAGCAAGACCAGAACCAATTGACAGGACAAATGAAGGTCCGATAAAAGCTGCAAAGACAGAAACAAATGTTGAAAACATAGTCGAAAACGAAATGATTGACGAAGAAAAAAAGAAAAAAGCAGAAATAATCGATAAGTTCATCGAAACAAATCCGAAAATTTCACCTATAAAACAAACCGCAATAAATCCTGCGGTACAACTTGACTCAAATAAAGAAGATAATTCTTATTTAATGACAGAAACCCTGGCGAGAGTATATTTGGAGCAAAAAAAATACACAAAGGCAATACAAGCATATGAAATATTAATTTTGAAATATCCGGAAAAAATTACTTTCTTTGCAGACCGCATATCAGACATAAAGATTTTACAACAAAATAACAATAACAATAATTAAGTAATGAGCACATTTTCAATTTTTTTAGTTTTAATCACAATAGTTTGTTTTCTATTGATTGTAGTAATTATGGTCCAAAATCCTAAAGGTGGAGGATTATCGTCTACAATTAGCGGAACTCAAATGTTAGGTGGAGTACAAAAAACAACAGACTTTTTAGACAAAAGCACCTGGACATTAGCGACTATTTTGATTGCTTTAATTTTGCTTTCAAGTTTAAGTTTTACAGGATCATTGAGTGATACTGATTCTAAAATTATTGAAAAAACTGAAGCGCCTGCTGCTACCACACCAGCTGCTCCGGCTCAGGGAACTCCAGCTCCTGCAACTCCTGCAGCTAAATAATAATTTACAAAATAAAGATAAAATGCCAGCCTGTCAAAGCTGGCATTTTTTTTAGGAAAAAATGTCAGTTTTATTAGCATGGCACAATTTCTGAAAGCTTATTGAACATTAAAAAACGTATAACTATAATATTATAAAATCATGGCCTTAAACATTAAACCGCTTTCAGATCGCGTACTTATCGAGCCAGTAGCTGCAGAAACTAAAACTGCATCAGGAATCTTTATTCCGGATACTGCGAAAGAAAAACCACAAAAAGGAACTGTAGTTGCAGTTGGAAACGGATCTAAAGATCACACTATGACCGTTAAAGTTGGTGACACTGTTCTTTATGGTAAATATGCCGGAACAGAATTAAAACTGGAAGGAACTGATTATTTGATGATGCGTGAGGATGACATTTTAGCAATCATCTAAAAAATAAGATTAAGTACTCGGTATTAAAAATTAAGACTAAAGTAACTTTAAACAAATTAAAACTTTAAACAAAAAATTAAAATGGCAAAAGATATAAAATTTGATATTGAAGCACGTGACGGTTTAAAACGCGGTGTTGATGCATTAGCAAACGCTGTAAAAGTGACCCTTGGACCAAAAGGTCGTAACGTAATTATCGGAAAATCATTTGGGGGCCCAAATGTTACTAAAGACGGTGTTTCTGTTGCTAAAGAAATTGAATTAAAAGACCCACTAGAAAACATGGGGGCACAAATGGTGAAAGAAGTGGCTTCTAAAACTAATGATTTAGCTGGTGACGGAACCACAACTGCTACTGTTTTAGCTCAGGCTATCGTAAAAGAAGGTCTGAAAAACGTTGCCGCTGGTGCAAACCCAATGGATTTGAAACGTGGTATCGATAAAGCTGTTGAAACTATTGTAGCTGACCTGGCAAAACAAGCCAAAGTGGTTGGAAGTGATTCTGATAAAATCAAACAAATTGCTGCCATCTCTGCAAACAATGATGAAGTTATTGGTGAATTAATCGCTACAGCTTTCGCTAAAGTTGGAAAAGAAGGTGTTATTACTGTTGAAGAAGCAAAAGGAACTGATACTTTTGTTGATGTTGTTGAAGGAATGCAGTTTGACAGAGGATATCTTTCTCCTTACTTTGTTACAAACCCGGAAAAAATGGAAGTTGAATTAGACTCTCCATACATCTTATTATACGACAAAAAAGTATCTTCTTTAAAAGAATTACTACCTGTTTTAGAACCAGTTGCACAATCAGGAAAACCATTATTGATTATAGCCGAAGATGTTGATGGTGAAGCGCTTTCTACATTAGTAGTAAACAAATTAAGAGGTGCTCTTAAAATTGCAGCTGTAAAAGCTCCAGGTTTCGGAGACAGAAGAAAAGCAATGTTAGAGGATATCGCAATCCTGACTGGCGGAACTGTAATTTCTGAAGAAAGAGGTTATACTTTAGAAAACACAACTATCGAAATGTTAGGAACTGCAAAAAGGGTTTCTATTGATAAAGATAACACTACAATTGTAAGCGGTGCAGGTGAAGCTGATATCATCAAAAACCGTGTAAACCAAATTAAAGGTCAGATGGAAACTACAACATCTGATTACGATAAAGAAAAATTACAGGAGCGTTTGGCTAAATTAGCCGGAGGTGTTGCTGTTCTTTACGTAGGTGCTGCTTCTGAAGTAGAAATGAAAGAGAAAAAAGACAGAGTTGATGACGCTTTACACGCGACTCGTGCAGCTGTTGAAGAAGGAATCGTTGCCGGAGGTGGTGTTGCTTTATTAAGAGCTAAAGCTGCTTTAGCAGAATTAAAAGCTGACAATGCTGATGAAGCAACAGGAATCCAAATCGTTTCCCGTGCAGTTGAATCTCCGTTAAGAACTATTGTTGAAAACGCAGGTCTTGAAGGCTCTGTTGTGGTAGCTAAAGTTTCTGAAGGTTCAGGTGATTTTGGATACAACGCTAAAACTGACGAATATGTGGACATGCTTACTGCTGGAATTATCGATCCTAAAAAAGTAACTCGTGTTGCATTAGAAAATGCTGCATCTGTTTCCGGAATGATCTTAACTACAGAATGTGCATTAATTGATATTAAAGAAGAAAATGCCGGAGGCGGAATGCCAATGGGAGGCGGAATGCCGGGAATGATGTAATTATTCTTACCTTCTTTATGAGTTAAAACGCCAGATAGAAATTTCTATCTGGCGTCTTTTTTTGCTTCAAACTTATATTTATAATTTGACAATCATTATAATTTAAAATCCTGTTGAAACTGAAACTGTTTTCCATTGGCTTAATTCACCCTGAACACTTGCTATTTTTTGGTTTGCCATATTAAAAGCATCTTCACCTAAAAATAAATGCAATGGTGGATTTTCATCTTGACTAACTTTAATTAAAGCTTCCGCTAATTTTACAGGATCTCCCGGCTGATTTCCGTTGATTCCTTCTTTGTGTGCGTTTTCAGATTGTCTAACTTCTTTATATTCCTCAATTGGATTTTCTGGCAGTAATAAAGAAGTGTCTTTTAAGAAATCGGTTCTAAAATAACCTGGATAAACGATTGTAGCATGAACCCCAAACGGTTTTATTTCTGCTGCTAAAGATTCTGTTAAACCAGCAACTGCAAATTTTGTAGAACAGTAAATTCCCCATCCCGGAAATTCTCCGTAATATCCTCCAATTGAAGAAATATTAAAAATATGTCCTGATTGATTGGCACGAAGAATTGGTGCTGTGTGTCTGATTACGTTTAATAACCCGAAAACATTTACTTCGTAATTTTTTCTGGCTTCAGCATCGGTTAATTCTTCTAAAGCTCCTAACAACCCGTAACCAGCATTATTTACCAATACATCAATTGTTTTAAAATGATTTACGGTTTTGTCGATAGCATTTTTCACGCTTTTTTCATCTACTAAATCCATTTCAAGAGGAAGGAAATTTTCAGATGTATTTCCTAATTCTTTTATTAATGAAGATTCACTTCTTGAAGTTGCGGCTACTTTAAAACCTTCTGCTAAAAGCTTTTTAACTAATTCTAACCCAAGTCCTTTTGAAGCACCTGTGACAAACCAAACTTTGTTATTTCCCATGATTTTAAATTTTTACGTTTATAATTACAGGACAAAGGTATTAGCGAAGTGCTTCTCAAAAATTAAAGCAATCAAGTAAGAAGTTACAGAAATCAAACAATTTCAGCTAAACGATAATTTTTAGGCGAAACCTGAACATTTTTCTTAAAGAAATTGATAAAATGTGACAGTTCTTCGAATCCTAAACACCAGGCAATTTCATTAATATTCCAATTGGTTTGTTTTAAAAGAATCATCGCTTCCTGAACAATTCTTTCGGAAATAATCTGCGAAGTCGTTTTTCCTTTAGTATCTTTTAAAGCTTTATTGAGATGATTCACATGTACATTTAACTGACTCGCATATTCTGAAGGTGAGCGGAAATTAATCTGCTGTGTGATCGATTCTATCGGAAACTGGCGTTCTAACAATTCTAAAAACAAGGAAGAAATACGAATTGTCGCGTTTGATTTACTATACAATGAAGTAGTTACCGTTTGTGTTTTTAGCGCAAGGTGAATAATTTCGAAAACCAGATTTCGAAGCATATCATATTTAAAAGCGTAATCAGAATTGATTTCATCAAACATTCTTAAGTAAACCAATTTTAGAGATTCGGCTAATTCCATTGAGATGGGAACAATCGGATTTCCACCTGGCTGGAATAATGGATATTCTTTTAAATTTCCGTATTGGCTAAAAAAAGCATCGGTAAAAATGCAGAAGAATCCAGTTTGATTTTCATCAATCTGTTCCCAATTATATGGAATCTGCGGATTGGCAAAAAACAAAGCCTGATCTTCAATTTCAACTACTTTATCAGCATAGTGAACTTTGTTCTTTCCGATAATCAAACTTATTTTATAAAAGTCTTTTCTAGTATATGGAAATGGTTTGCAGATACTTCCAACAAAGTCATCTAATTTAAAAACATTAAAATGTCCGATTTCTTTTTTAAGATTTTCGGGCATTCCGTTTACTTTGATTGTGTAAAAATCTTCTAAGGTTTCTGTAAGCTTCATTTTATAAAGTTACAAAAATCAATCTTTATATAATTAGATAATTTGAAAATGTACTATTAGAAAATGTGGCAATTTATCGGGTGGTTGAATTATTTAATTGGCAAATTGCCCCCATTCTCTAATTATCAAGAAACCACTTTATAAGTAGGATCTTCAATTACATTTACATCAATAATGGCATCTGCATTTTTTAATAATTGACGAGAATCTTCGCTTAAATGTTTTAATTGGACAACTTTATTTAACTGACTGTATTTTTTGGTCAGATTATTTAAAGCTTCAATAGCCGACATATCTGCAACACGGCTTTCTTTAAAATCAATTACAATATGATTTGGGTCATTTTGAATATCAAAACTCTCGATAAAAGTTGTTGTAGAACCAAAGAATAATGGTCCGTAAATCTCGTAATGTTTTATGCCATTTTCATCTATATGATTTTTGGACTGAATTCTTTTTGCACTTTCCCAGGCAAAGACTAGAGCCGAGATAATTACTCCTATTAAAACTGCTAAAGCAAGATTGTGCAATACAATTGTAATCACAGCAACTAAAATGCCAACAAAAATATCATGCCGGGGCATTTTATTAATTACTTTAAAACTTGACCATTCAAAAGTCGTAATTGCCACCATCATCATTACGCCAACTAACGCTGCCATTGGCAATTTCCCGATTACAGGTGCACCAAAAAGTATGATTATTAAAATAGTTAAAGCACCAATAATTCCTGAAAGTCTTGCTCTTGAACCTGCGCCAAGATTTACCAAAGTCTGTGCAATCATTGGACAGCCTCCCATTCCGTAGAAAAAACCGTTTAGAATATTCGAGCTTCCCTGCGCAATACATTCTCGATTGCTGTTTCCTCTTGTTCCGGTAATTTCATCGACCAAATTTAGAGTTAGCAAACCTTCCGTTAAACCAACTGCCGCCACAATTACCGAATATGGAAATATAACTTTTAAAGTTTCAAAAGAAAATGGAATATTCGGAATATGAAATGGAGGAAATCCACCCTCAACCGAAGCAATATCTGCTACTGTTTTAGTTTCAATATTAAAAACAATTACCAATGCGAAAACTACCATGATAGCAACTAAAGATGCCGGAATTGTTTTAGTAATCTTCGGAAAAATCAGAACAATTGCGATTGTCAAAGCAACTAAACCAAGCATAATATACAAAGGAGTTTCCTGAAGCCATGAGACCTTGCCATTAACCATTGTTTTAAACTGCTCCAATTGCGACATGAAAATCACAACTGCTAATCCGTTTACAAAACCAAACATAACAGGCTGCGGAACCAGCCTGATAAATTTTCCGAGTTTAAAGAGTCCAATACAAATCTGTACTACACCTCCAAGAGCAACGGCAGCAAAAACATATTCTATTCCGTGCGATTTCATCAAGGCGATTAAAACAATCACAGTTGCTCCGGCCCCACCCGAAATCATTCCTGGTCTGCCACCAAAAATTGCCGTAACCAAACCAGCTATAAAAGCTGCATACAAACCTACCAAAGGTGGAAACCCTGCCAAAATAGCAAACGACAACGATTCTGGAATCATCGTCATAGCAACGGTTAAACCAGCTAAAATTTCATTTTTATAATTAACCTTTTGGGTAAAATCGAAGAGTTGGAAAGCTTTTTTCATAAGGCACAAATGTAGAAAATAAAGCCTTAAGAGAACAGGTCTTTTTAAATCTAAAAATTATAATTATTCAAATTTGAATACCTTCACAGCGATAATTAAAAAGTAATTTTATATATCAGATTATACCTTTTTCTTCCCGAATAAGGCTCCGGTAGACCACAACGCTAAAAAAATCAAAACAGGCTGAAAAAATAACCGTATCAAGCGAGCCTGATCAGTATCAAGACCAAAAGCAGTAGTTCCGTTTACATATTGTGCAATGTTCCCAGGGAAAATTAAAATGTAAAATAAAGCAAGTGCAATTCCGATCTTTACTTTATACTTCGTCAAAAACACCATTGCCAAGCCTAATAGTATCTCTACTCCCCCCGAAAGTATTACTACCAAATCTTTATCAAGAGGAATCCAATTGGGAGCCTGTGCCTGAAAATCATCTCTTTGAAAAGTAAAATGACCTATTGCGGCTGTTATCATAAATAATCCGAGCAATATTCTAATGAAATTTTGAAGTTTTGATGTTTCTGTGGCTTTCATATATAAATGAATTGTTCTGTTTTTATTTTTGAATTGAGGTTTGAAAATTTTACCCAAATTTAATCATAAGCTCTTCAACATATTTTGCAAAGTTTATTTAAACTGATTATGTAATTTCCATATCTATATATAACAAACCTGATTTACTTACAATATAACAATCGTGTCATTTTGTAATAAAATGCAGTATAAATACCCGTGTTATTTTTCTTAAAATGTAGTAATATTACCAGACAAATGTTAAGGCTAAATATCAACTTAAAAATAATTAATTATGAGTAAAGTTTACAACACATCCAATTGTGACGAAATTAAACTTAGTTTCGAACTGTCAAACAATCTGGGGTTTATCCCATTGTACACAAGAGTTTTTTTAGATCTTCAAAATGGAGTGAATGTTCAAAAGCCGATGTTTGTTACTCCAATGCATTTAACGGATGCTTCAATTCCTCTAACCCCATCATTTACACACAACAAAGGACTACTCTATTTTGAAACTTATATTAGTTATAAATCATTAAATGCTTCATCCAAAGAACAGATTATTGCAAACGCAAAAAAATTAATTTTTAATTATAAAATACAGGATTGCAATGGTACAAGTGAGGAATTTTCAACTTATGATTTAGGACCCGTAGATATTAAAAGTAAAGAACTGATTTATTTTGTCGCACTAATTGATTTGATATGAAAAAATTAACTACTTACTTATTTTTACTGCTGATACAGATTAGCGTGGCACAAAATTCTGCAAACTCTGTTGATTTAAAAGAAGTGCAAATTCTTAATTCAACAGCTTTAGCATTACTGGATAATTCGGCAGCAATCGTTACTTCAAATCCTGACTACAAAGATTTTAATATAAACACTGAAAATTTATCCAATTTATCTTTTGATTTCAGCTTAAATAAAGGAAAACTAAATGGTCTTGAATATTATGGAATTGGTAAAACTGTCGATGATTTTAAACAATTTACAAGTGATAAACTTTTAAGGCCTAATATTTCAGCAGTAATCCATCGAACTGACAGCACTACTAATATAGGAGCAGGGTTTAGTGTAAATGTATTTACACTTTTTCGCAAAAAGAAAGAAGATATGCAAAAGTCTTACGTAGCTATTAGAAACACTACGGACGAAATGATTACTAAAGCTGACCTGATTATGGCAAGAGATTTTCCTAATCTAAATAAAGTCACTAACCTTATAGAATATAATGAACAATATGCTAAAATACTGGAATCATTGCCAACTGTTGAAGCAAACGATTTTGCAGAGCTTTTAAAAAGACCTCTATTGACCCTTGATCTCGCCGCGGCATATAGCACTTTATATGATGGCAATAATCACAATAGCAATCAAAAAGACAGGACTGGAGTGTGGAGCACTGTAACCTGGTCTCCTAAAATTGATAAATCTTATCTTAATATTTATGGCTTTATCAGATATATAAAAGATAGTTCTGTTTATAATGAAGACACTAAAAACTTTTCAGATCAGTTTGAATATTTTGATTATGGAAGTAAAATACAAATTGATATCAATTCGTTTTCATTTGGCTATGAGTATATAAGAAGAAATGGAAATGGTAAAGATTATCGGTCTGTGGGATTAATACAATACAAAATCAACGCAAATTATTATATAACAGGAGGATTTGGTAAAAATTTCACTTCAGATTCATCAAAAGACCTGGTTTCACTTTTAGGAATACGTTGGGGAATCAATAAAAGCGATACTAAAAAATGGGAAGATTAATCCTAAATGAATTGAAAAAATATACATTCTAAACAAAAAACAGGTATTTATACGTATAGCCAGAATCAAAATTAGTCATATCCTTGCAAAGAATAATTTTAACCATCATTTTTAGTTAATCCGCAAGGAATTGTAAATGAAGAACTTTTTTTGGAATAATTAGTGAGATTTGAATCTGTAAAAAGATTTGAATCTCATTTTTTATTTAAACTCTTATCTAAATTACTTCTTAATCAAGAATAAAAAGATAATGTGAATACACTCTCTTATTCCATTACTATACTTAACTATTGCAATAGATTACTCTCCGGCAACGACCTCTTTTGTGTTTGATTTTATTAACCGCTATAGCCGTATGCAATCCTACCTAAACAGAAAAAATACTGTAACTATCTATCTTTCTGCCGTATCTGTAGAATTCTGTTAAATCCTGATCCAATATTTCGTAATAACTGTGATGCTGAAAATTAATTATTAAAAGCATCAATTGTTAGCTGATTTTTATAGCTTTGCAAAGCCACATTTTTCCAATCTTTTTAAAAAACAAATTATAATACCTAATCCTAATGCGATCTATTATTTCGACATTTTTATTTTTAATATTTGTCTGTTCAAATTCTCACGCTCAACTCAGTTCTGATAAAATATTTGAAAGTTTCAAGCAGGGGGAACGCCCCAACTGCTCTTCAATTGCTTTTATCAAAGCTTCACTAAATATTTATGGATTGGACAATCTTTTCATTACTGAAAAATTAAATGATAGTTTATATCAAATAACGTTAAAAAATAATGCTACGTTTCAACTAAAAACAAATGAATTAAATAAAGCTGAATTTTCTGCCGGATTTGTATTCATTAAACCGAATGAAGACAGTAAAAAAATAACTGATTATGCGGTATTGGCTTATGCGGTGATGGCAAAATACAAGCAAATTTTAGATAAAGAAAAGACTTTTGATAAGGCTCTCGAAGATTTAGAAGCGGGTGAAATACACACTCCAACTATTTATAAATATTTAGGTTTTCAAAAAGGCAAACAGGTTCAGGAACTAAAACGTCTTACAGGAGGTGAATTTTGCGGAGTTGTGGCATGGTCAAATGCACATGCCGTTTTCGTCTGTGAAGATTTTATGGACTATTACGGCAATAAAAAAAGCTTATGGGATAAGTATCCGGGACGTTTTAGAATATTAAAATCATAAAATAAACTTTATACAAATACCACTCAAAAATCGAATTTAGGGTGGTATTTTTGTATTCAAAATACCCTTAAAAAATTAAAGCCCAATACTCTTATGAGACGAGAAAATTACATTCCTTTCAATAAGGAATTTTTACTCGATCAACAAATAGCTGCTTTTGCAGAAGATCAGAAAAAAGTAGACGATTTTAAAAAGTTATTCGACATCATCGAACACTATTATCATTATGAAACTTTTAACCTTAATCGGAACCTAAAGCAAAACTATGGCTTATTCGATCCTGATTTAAGTGAGAAAGAACGTGAGATATATATTGGAAAAAGCAACTATTTAATTTTTAAGGAAACACTTCTACAAGTTTTAAAAAACGGCAACTATAGGCGTGTCGAGCAGGAAACCTTAGATAAAGCATTTAAGGAATCTGATTTAATTGGCTTAAAACTTTCAATAGATCTTAATGCCTTCAAGGACTATGAACTTTATGTTCGAGGGCAACATAAAACCAAAGAAAAAGTAAAAAAATATATTTTCTGGAAAAAAGAAATTGAGATCGAATACTATGAGCGCGTCATGATTTACCTAAATTATAACGATGCTGATTATCTTACTACAAAAAAAGTACAGCTGGGAAAAATGCCTGTTGATCCCGGATCAATTGTCCTGAAAATTTTTAAGCGCGTTCCTAAAAATGATCTTGAAACTATTTTTCCAAATGCCATTCCAAAAATGTCCACTACAGACAAACTTTTACTTTGGGTGCCTGGAATATTTGGTGGAATTTCATTACTAAGTGCAAAAGTGATCCCTGCTTTGATTAATATGTACGAAGCTTACAGAACAGGAGAAGCTATTGATTTATTAAATAGTAAAACCTCTCTAAATCAGGGATTAATTGCATTGGGAA
The DNA here is from genome assembly GCF_020026925.1 of Flavobacterium hibisci. Lineage (GTDB taxonomy): Bacteria > Bacteroidota > Bacteroidia > Flavobacteriales > Flavobacteriaceae > Flavobacterium > Flavobacterium hibisci. The sequence continues at coordinate 277,419 of NZ_JAIQDW010000002.1, forward strand.
TTTTATCCGCATATTGTTTTCGCCAATATAATAATTTTATAAATAAGAAAATCAGGTACTCTAAAATGCTTTCTGACAGCCTGTATTTTAAAAATATTGGAAATAATAGCGGCGCTTTTTATTCACTTTTAAATTCATCCGAAGAAGAAGTACTCAAAGAAACTATTTTGGCATACTCTTTTTTATACAGAAGTAAAGATCCGTTAACAGCCGAAGAAATTGATGATCAAATCGAGACCTGGTTTAAAAATAAATTAAACACGAATCTTGATTTTAACACAAAAGAAGCCTTACTAAAATTAAAAAACATTGGCCTTGGAATTGAAACTAATGGCAAGTGGAAAGTCATTGCCCTTGAAGATGCACTTATCAAAATTGATGAGTTATGGGACAATGCTTTTAATTATAACCAAAAATAAATCCTCACTTCTCTGTAAGTAATTTACGCAATTAATCATTTTTATTTTCCCTTTTTCAAATAAAATTAATGATATTATAAAAATAGACTACAGAAATCAAATTATAGATACTAAAGCGTTCTGTATATTGTCAAATAAGAAATAATACGTTTTTTACCGATTTATTTTACACTTAATCGATTTAATTTTGTAATATTGAACAGTTAAAAAAATATAGAATTTTACAAAAAAACTGTTTTAAACCTATAATATTTGTTTTTTAATGCCCTTTTAAGCTAAAAAAACAGCAAAACAGTTAAAATAAATTATAAAAAACTGAATTATAAAATAATTTCAATTAAAGAAAAATTAAAAAATGACCAAAAAAATGCTACTTGGACTTTGGATTGTATTTCTTATTGTTGCTATCTTTTTTCTGATTTTACAAAAATGCATACAATCTGGCTATTGAGGGCATTTTAGCTGGTCGACAAAATATTCTAATTTGTGCTTACTAATTAAAAAAGGAAGAAACTGCTCTGTTTTCTTCCTTTTTTAATTATCATATGATCTATTCATTTTCAGTTTCAGAATAATCTTCTTGTGATTCTCCCACAGCTACCAATTCAGGTTTTGAAGCCTTGAGCGTATTGAATCTTTCTAATAGTTCTAAATCTTCCTCTTCTCCACTGAAATAAGGAAAAACATCCATAATTGGTGACTCTGAGATTGCTGGAATAGTGTAATCTCCCATAGTATTTTTCATAACCGCAACAGTATTATCATAAGCTTCTTTTACATCATTAGCCTGTACCAGTATATACATGTTGGTTTTGCGTTCTTTTCCGCTGTCTTCATCAAACGCTATTAAAGAAACTTTTGATTTAAACCAACGGTCTGCATTTTCGAACGGATGAATTTCTGCATAATTTGCCACTTTTATGTTTGTGATTTTAAATTCTTCGCTCACATAAGCTTTCATTTCTTCATTGATTCTGCTTTCAGCCTCCGTATAAGATATTGCATCCACTAAATAAGGTTCAGTTGTGACCTTTTGCGATCCAATATCATCAGTTTTTCTATATTTTACCTTGCATTCATACCAAATTGCACTCATATTTATTTTTTTAAGGATGCCAAAGATAGATTTTAGCAGAAATAAAACTCACATTTTTACAAAATAGATATTCACAAATTTGAAAAAATAGAATCAGTACAAAATTTGTGGCTAAATCAAAAATATTTAATAGATTTGATAGAATTCCTAAACCAAAAAAAATGAAAACATTAGAACAATGGTTTGAAGAATATGCTGTTAGTCATCAGAATCCCAAAAATAAAGCCATACATTATGTGTGTGTACCGGCCATCTACTTTTCTATCGTAGGTTTACTCATGAGTATCCCAAGCAATTTAATTGCTGATACTTTACGACTCAAAACGCCAATAATCGAAAACTGGGCTGTAGCAGTATTACTTTTTGTACTGGTTTTCTATATTCGGCTGTCTGTTGCTATGGCTTTAAAAATTGCCCTTTTTTCAGCTATTTGCCTGATTGTAAATTATTACATCTCACAATTCGTTCCTTTGTGGTTATTTTCAATTGGCGTTTTTGTAATTGCCTGGATTGGGCAGTTTTACGGACATAATATTGAAGGAAAAAAACCTTCTTTCTTAAAAGACCTTCAGTTTTTACTAATTGGCCCGGCCTGGGTTGTGGAGAATTTGTTTAAAAGAAAGGAACATTCTTAAAGTTTATCACTTCCTAATGATTCCGCATTATGAAAATTGATCAGGACGGTGTTAAAGTTGAAAAATATCATCTTTTTACTTATAGAAGAATAAGGCGCACTATTGGGTATTTAGGAATAAGTCTTCCGATATTTCTAATTAGCTTATCATTTTTTCCTTTTTTCAAAACTCAACTTCAGCCTTCAATAAGCCATTATTATTATACAAATCTTAGAGAAATTTTTACAGGAACTTTATTTGCCGTTGGATTATTTTTAATTTGTTACAGAGGTTCTGGAAATACATCTATCTGGAAAAACGATAACTTACTAACTAATATTGCCGGAATTATGGCTGCGGGTGTGGCATTATTTCCGACAAATCCCAATGATTTTGCTAATAAAATTTATACTTTAATTCCATACCCAGAAAAATATCTTGGCTGGCTTCATTATGGTTGTGCTGCTATATTATTCCTAATAATGGCTTTATTGGCTATCAACGTTTTTACCGTTGGGCAACATAATGAAACCCGAAGCCCTAAAAGTATTTTAAACGAAAATAACATTTACAGATTCTGTGGTTATTCGATTATTGCATTTGTAATTATGGTACCGGTTTCAGAAATCCTGAAACTTTCTACCTATTCAACTTTGATTCTTGAATCCCTTTCTCTTTTTGCTTTTGGTATTGCCTGGCTAATTAAAGGGCGTGCATTGGGGGACAAAGGCATAATTGGCAAAAAAATATATCAGGAAAATAATCCGGTTGATACAGAGAATGTTTTTGAGGAATAATACTTTATCAAGATTCAACACAGTAGCCCAGACAGAAGCGGCATCCTTTGCCTGACTTCTTTAGGCAGGGAAAGATATAGCGGATGGCTGGAAACAGCTCCTAAAAAAAAAGACAAAGAAGAAAAATTTCTCTCCTTTGTCCTTTCAAAGTGATCGCGGAGGGGTTCGAACCCCCAACCCTCAGAGCCGAAATCTGATATTCTATCCAGTTGAACTACGCGATCAATATTAAATAATCAATTCAAAATCTATTTTAGGGATTGGAATTGAGAACCTGATATATTTATTTTTTATTATTACGAAAGTAATTTTTTAACAATCGTGGAAATGGTTTTGCCTTCAGCAGTTCCACCAAGTTGAGCAGATACTAATCCCATTACTTTACCCATCGAAGCAATTCCTGAAGCTCCTGTTTCGGCAATAATTTTTGCTATCACAGCTTCTACTTCTTCTTCACTTAACTGAGCAGGCAAAAACTTCTCAATTACTGCAACCTGAGCCAATTCAGGTTCTGCTAAATCAGGACGGTTTTGTTCAGTAAAAATCCTGGCACTCTCTTTACGCGTTTTTACCAATCGCTGAAGTAGTTTTATCTCTTCATCCTCAGTTAATTCTTCTTTAGACCCTGATGATGTTGAGGCTAATAATAATTCCGACTTAACTGCCCTTAAAGCTTCTAAAGCTACCGTATCTTTTGCTTTCATGGCGGTTTTAATCTCATCCATGATTTTTGCTTGTAAACTCATCTTATATTTTATTTAAATAAGCAAGCTGCTTATCATTGCTATATTAATTAGATTATTTTGGCTTCGTTTGTAACTATAACAGACGTCTGAATGTCTATTTAAAAAAAGTCAAATTTTAAATTCTGTGCGAAGATAAAAAAAATAACCCGAAAATTAAATCCAATTTTCGGGCTATCCAAATATTTAGATTTTTAAACCTAATCTACGTTGTCGTGTAAGAACGAATTGTTTGAACGTAATTGTAAATCATTATTACTGTCTGTTCCAACTGAAATTCTTGAATTGGTGTTATTTGATTGCGAATTCGACAAATCTATTCCTAATCTTTTATATGCCGGTTCTTTTTCAAGTTCATCAATTCTGGAAACATTGTTATGAAATTTATAATTGAATTCCTTTAGTTTTCTTCTTCTCTCCTCAGCTCTTAGACGCAACGTTTCCTCAATTGTCAATTCCATTGGAGAAACATTTGAAGCTGCTGAAAAGTCAGGTTCGCTGGCAAATTCAGTCTTTGGTTTCAATGTGATATTTAATTCTTCAGGAATTACATCTTCTATCACTTTTTCAACCGGTTTTGATGCGATTAAATCGTTCTCCACCTCCATATATTCTTCTAACGAATACTTTATAATTCCATTTTCAGAAAGTTCTGTAACCGGCACGAAAGAAACGGGTTCATTAACTTTTATGTTACGGGTTTCATTTGTCAGTTCGAACAAAATTTTATTATCCTCTACAACTGGTTCTTTCTTTACTTCTGGTTCAGCTCTGAAAAGAGGTAAATCAAATGAAAATGTAGTTTGTTCCTGCTTCTCAAAAATTCTTTGCGGAGCTTGTGTTTCCTGAAAAGTCTTTACCTCCGGGGTTGAAATTGTAAAATCTATATCTGTAATTGGCGAAACAATTTCAAAAGTTACATCAAGATTTTTTATAAACTCTGACATTACCACTAACTCTTCCTGATTCATAGTTGGAGCAACAGCAACTGGAGTTGTCGGAGTAGGTATTACCGGAGCATTTGTATCTTCCATCAAATCAAAAACAACTTTCTCTTCTGGTTTCGCAATAGGCGTTTCAGCATTTAAATCAAAAGAAGCAAGCGGTCTGTTTGTTAGATTATGAACACTTCTTTGCTCATCTTCTAGTGTATGAATGATTTTTTTAGGCTCAGTATTTACAATCTCGTTTTGTTGTTCAACATCAAAACCAGTTGCGATAATAGTTACAGCAATAGCTTCACCCAGAGATTCGTCTTCACCAACCCCCATGATAATATTGGCATTATAACCTGCTTCTGCCTGAATATGATCATTGATTTCTCCAATTTCATCCAGCGTAATTTCGTCTGATCCAGAAACGATAAGCAACAATACGTTTTTGGCTCCTGTGATTTTGTTGTCATTTAATAATGGAGAATCCAATGCTGAAACAATAGCTTCTTTAGCCCTGTTTTCACCAGTAGCTACAGAAGATCCCATGATAGCTGTTCCACTATTTGACAAAACAGTTTTAGCATCACGTAAATCGATATTTTGAGTATAGTGATGCGTAATTACTTCTGCAATACCTCTTGAGGCCGTTGCCAATACTTCATCAGCTTTCGAGAATCCGGCTTTAAAACCAAGATTTCCGTATACTTCCCTTAATTTATTATTATTGATTACAATTAACGAGTCTACTTGTTTACGCAGTTTTTCGATTCCTAAAAGTGCTTGTTCCTGACGCACTTTCCCTTCAAACTGAAAAGGAATTGTTACAATACCAACTGTTAAAATTTCTCTCTCTTTTGCCAATTGCGCAATTACCGGAGCAGCCCCTGTACCTGTTCCGCCACCCATACCAGCGGTAATAAATACCATCTTAGTATTACGATCTAGCATTTTCTCAATATCGGCAATACTTTCGATAGCAGATTGTTGTCCTACATCAGGATTAGCTCCTGCTCCAAGACCTTCTGTCAAATTCACCCCTAACTGAATTTTGTTTGGAACAGAACTATTTTGTAATGCTTGTGAATCTGTATTACAAACGATAAAATCTACACCTTTTATTCCTTGCTGGAACATGTGATTAATTGCGTTACTTCCGCCCCCTCCTACGCCTATTACTTTGATGACATTTGATTGGTTTTTTGGTAAATCAAATGAAATGCTTCCAAATTCTGAGTTGCTCATCATCTTTTTGGTTTTGAAATTCTTATTTAATACATTTTTTACTCTTGACTTGGGGCCAATAGTAATTCCTTTTCTCTTATTCTTTTTATTCTGCGTTATCTAAAAAATCTTTGATTTTATCGACATATCTGTCAAAAAACGATTTTCTTATTTTAGTCTCTGTAGATTCCTCAACAGCAACATTACTTCTAACTTCTCTTGATTGTTCAATCGTTTCCATTCTTTCAACGTAGTTTTCTTCAACTTCGTATCGCTGTTGTGGTACCGGAGGAACATTTCTGTAAACCACTCTTGGCTGCTCATTTACTACTTCCATTCTGACAGCACTTTGTGTACTATTTTCAATACTGTTCATTACCAATCCAACTGCAGTTGCAAATAATGGACTTGAAATTTCCTCGCTGGAGTTACCAGCTAAATGCTCGTTTGGATATCCAATTCTGGTATCCATACCTGTTATATATTCTACCAACTGCTTAATGTGTTTTAACTGTGCGCCGCCACCTGTAAGAACAATTCCTGCAATTAATTTTTTACGAGGATCTTCATGTCCATAAGCTTTAATTTCAGAGAAAACCTGTTCAATTATTTCTACCACACGTGCGTGAATAATTTTGGACAGATTTTTAAGCGAAATCTCTTTTGGCTCTCTCCCTCTTAAGCCTGGGATAGAAACGATTTCGTTATCTTTATTTTCTCCCGGCCAGGCAGATCCAAATTTTATTTTTAAAAGCTCAGCCTGCTTTTCAATAATAGAACATCCCTCCTTGATATCTTCTGTAATTACATTCCCTCCAAAAGGAATTACAGCAGTATGACGAATGATTCCATCTTTAAAAATAGCTAAATCTGTTGTTCCCCCACCGATATCGATAAGTGCAACACCAGCTTCCTTTTCTTCCTGACTTAAAACAGCGTCTGCAGAAGCTAACGGTTCTAATGTCAATCCTGATAATTCAATTCCTGAACTCTGAATACACCTGCCAACATTTCGGATTGATGATGCCTGCCCCACTACCACGTGAAAACTAGATTCAAGTCTTCCGCCGTACATTCCTATTGGTTCTTTAATTTCAGATTGTCCGTCAATTTTAAATTCCTGAGGCAGTACATGAATGATTTCTTCTCCCGGTAACATCGCCAGTTTATTTACCTGGTCAATCAAAAGCTGAATATCTTTTTCGCCAATAACTTCTTCCGGATTATTTCGGCTTATGTAATCGGTATGCTGAATACTTCTGATGTGCTGTCCTGCAATGCCCACAACCACATCTTTAATTTTGTAACCTGAATTAGTTTCGGCTTCAAGAATAGCTTGCTGAATCGATTGAATAGTTTGGGTGATGTTATTTACAACGCCTCTTGCAACACCCAGACTTTTGGATTTACCAATGCCCAGGATTTCTAATTTCCCATATTCATTTTTTTTGCCTATCATGGCAACTATCTTGGTTGTTCCAATATCTAGACCTACTGCAATGTTATCTTTTTCCATTTTCTATTATTTTGTGCAAACTACTTGTTCCGTAAACCTCAGATCAATTTTATTGTATTTATATAACGAACTATCTAAAACAGCCTTTTGAAAAAAAGCTTTATAATTCCTGAATTTTTGATCCACATTCATTGTTCTGCCAAAATCAATGAAGTAATTATAATTTCTATTAAACATTTTTAAGCTACCATTAGGCATAATTTCTATTGCAATGATGTTTTTTTTCAAAAACGCATCGTCATAAATTGTGCGAAATAGGGCAGCTAAATCTTCGTTATTTTTTTTATTTATTGTTCCCGAAACAAGAGGAACACGCGCCGTAAAATTGTCTGACAAAGGCATTTTATTCCCTTCATAGTCAATATAGAAAGAGCTTCCACCATCATAAATTCTTGCTATTGGTGTTCTCTGTTTTACCCGCGCTTTAAGAACTCCATCAATACTTACAAAAACATCTGATTTCTCAACCATCTCTTGTGTATCGATGCTTTTCTCTATTTTATTCAAATCTAACTCATCTTTTCGGATACTGGAAGCGTCTCTTTTATTTTCTATCAACAATTTATTAACCGTTTCAGGCTTTACAAAAAGCTTGTTCTCTCCTACAAAAATAACCTCCGATTTCATCAGTTTTCTGTCTCCGTTTCGGTGCTGGGCAAACGAATACAGAAAGACAACAAGCCCTAAAATAAATACTAATCTTATATTTGTCCAATTAAATATTTTCATTTAAAATCGCTTTAATTGATGGTACCATCTCTCCAATATCACCAGCTCCGATTGTCACAATTACCGATGCATCATTTGATTTAATTTCGGCTAATAAATCTTCTTTTGCAACAATTTTTTTATTCGAATTAGTCATCTTAGCCAACAGCCATTCAGAAGTAACCCCTTCCATCGGAAGCTCTCTTGCCGGATATATATCCATTAAAAAGACTTCGTCAAACTGCGACAAACTTTCTGCAAATCCATCAACAAAATCTTTCGTCCTGCTGAATAAATGCGGCTGAAAAACCGCCAGTACTTTTCGATCTGGATACAGCTCCCTAACGGCTTGATGTACAGCATTTATCTCTGTTGGATGATGTGCATAATCATCTATATAAACTAAATTTTCAGATTTGATCTGATATGAAAAACGTCTTCTGATTCCATTAAAAGAAGCCAGCGCTTTTGCAATTGCATCTGTTGATGTTCCAAAAGTTTTTGACATTGCAATAGCCATCAATGCATTCATCAAATTATGCTTCCCTGGCAGTCCACAACGCAAATCCTTTATAATTTCTGATGGTGTTTGCACATCAAAAACGTAACTTCCATCTTCTATCCTAACATTAAAGGCCTTGTAAACAGCTTCTTCATTAATTGCACACTGAACTCCATCTAAGGGCAATTCTGTAGTAATAAAGAGATTATTTTTATCTTCAACTTTGGAGGCAAATTCTACAAAAGAAGCTTCTATAGCATCACTGGTCCCGTAAATATCTAAATGATCTGCATCCATCGATGTTATGCAGGCAATATTTGGGTGTAAATGCAAAAACGATCTGTCAAATTCATCTGCTTCGACAACTGTTACTGTTTTTCCGTTTCCAATTAGATTTGAATTATAATTCTCAACAATTCCGCCTACAAATGCCGTAACATCTGCCCCACTTTCATACAAAATATGACCCAAGATACTAGAAGTAGTCGTTTTTCCGTGTGTTCCTGCTACTGCAAAACTAAACGTCCCCTTGGTAATAATACCTAAAACTTCTGCACGTTTTTTAACCTGATACTGTCTTTCAATAAAGTAATTCCACTCTGAATGCGTCATTGGAACTGCCGGTGTAAAAATCACCAGTGTATTTTCTACATAATAATCAGATGGAATCAAACTAATATTATCTTCAAAATGAATATCAATACCACTTTCAATCAATTCATTTGTAAGCATGGAAGGAGTTTTATCATAACCCGAAACTTTTTTCCCGATATATTTAAAATAACGGGCCAGGGCACTCATTCCGATTCCTCCGATACCAATAAAATAAACGTTTTGTATTTGATTTAAATTCATTTGATTTTTATTTTGAGCTATTTTACGTTTATAAAAAACTAGTAATTAAGCCTTTATGTTTTCATTATTTAACAACTCAAAACGCTTAAAAATAACGTTATGATTTTTTTATTTTGTTCTATAATTACATTAAAAAGTTATATTATAACAACTTTTTAATTTCATCTACAATTACTTTTGTAGCATTGGGTCTGGCGAGTTTTTTAATATTATCGCTTAATTGATTTTGTTTTCCCTCATCCTTTAAAAGTGCTTCAAAAACAATACTAAACTGACTATCTAATTCTGATTCCCTTAATAAGATTGCGCCTTTTGCATCTACTATTGCCTGAGCATTTTTGGTCTGATGATCTTCTGCTACATTTGGCGACGGTATAAAAATTACCGGTTTTCCAACAATACATAATTCTGAAACTGATGATGCCCCTGCCCGGGAAATAATCAGATCTGCAGCAGCGTAAACAAAATCCATTCTTTCAATGAAATCAACTACTTTTACATCCTGCTGATTGTATTTTTTATAATCCTCAAAATATAATTTTCCGCATTGCCAAATTACCTGTACATTTTGCAAAAGAAAATTATTCAGTTCTTTTTCGATTAGATGATTAACTCTCCTGGCACCTAAACTTCCACCTAAAACTAACAGTGTTTTTTTATTCGGATCTAAACCATAAAAAGCAATAGCCTCATTACGTTTTGTATCAATATCAATCAAATCCTGACGAACCGGATTTCCTGTTAAAACAATTTTTTCTTTTGGAAAAAAGCGTTCTAAATTCTCATAAGCCACACAAATTGCGTTTGCTTTTTTGCTGAGCAGCTTATTTGTTATCCCCGGAAATGAATTTTGTTCCTGAATTACAGTAGGTATTCCGGCCGAGCCTGCTGCCTGCAATAAAGGTCCGCTTGCAAAACCACCTGTACCAATAACTACATTGGGTTTAAATTGCCTGATAATTCTTTTTGACTCTAACAAACTTGATGCTAACTTTAATGGAAACATCAGGTTTTGCACAGTCAGTTTTCGCTGTAAACCAGCAATCCAAAGCCCTTTTATCTCGTAGCCTGCCTGAGGTACTTTTTGCATCTCCATTTTATCTTTGGCACCTACAAAAAGAAATTCAGCATCAGGAAATTGTAATTTTAATTCGTTTGCAATCGCAATTGCAGGATAAATATGTCCTCCTGTTCCACCACCACTTAGTATGAATTTATACTTTGTCATATTTTTAAAAGTTATAGTTTTTAAACTATTCTTTTCTAATTTTATTTGTTCAATACTGCATTCATCGGATTTTTAGAATTATCCAGAATTGAATACATTTCTTCTTCTTCATATATTTCATTAGCAGCCAAATCTTCTTCTGCCAATTCTTTATCAATTAACCTTTGAAGCGCTTCTTTTCTTCTTTCTTTCTCTTCTTTCTCTTCAGCGATTTCTTCTTCTTTCTTAGTTACACTAATAATGATTCCCAAAGAAAAACAAGTCATCCAGATTGAACTACCTCCGCTACTTATAAGTGGAAGGGTCTGTCCTGTTACCGGCAATAATTCAACTGCAACAGCCATATTAATCATTGCCTGAAATATCATTGGAAAACCGAGTCCAACTACAACCAATTTCCCAAAAAGTGTATTTGCTTTATGTGATGCAATTACAAATCTAAACAGCAATAATAAATATAAAAGCAGGATAGAAACTCCTCCTACCAATCCATATTCTTCTACTACAATTGCATAAATAAAATCAGAAGATGATTGTGGCAAAAAGTTTTTCTGCACACTTTTACCTGGACCCAAACCACCCAATCTTCCTGATGCAATAGCTATTTTTGCCTTTTCAATCTGATAATCATCTTCGTCAGGTTTGTCTGTGGTGAAGTTTTCAATACGGCTTCCCCAAGTTCCAACTCTGCTAAAAAATCTTGAATCCGGAAATGCTTTTGCTACCAATAAAAAAAACATCAGCATTGCAATACCAGAACCAATAATAAAACCAATATATTTTAATGGATATTTCCCAATAAAAGTTAGCATTATTACCATACAAAAAATCAATGCTGTTGTAGAGAAGTTTGCTGGTAAAATAAGTGCCAGGGTAATAAACACCGGAATCCAAAGCTGTACTAATGAAACCTGAAAAGGTTCATTTTCTTCTTTAGTTTTAGATAAATAACGTGCTACAAAAATAAAAAGAACGATAGATGCCAAAGTTGATGTTTGAAATGTGATTCCAATAAAAGGAACCTGAATCCAACGACTTGCATTAGCTCCCGCAATTACAGTTCCCTTTAACAATGTATAAACGAGTAAAAACCAAACAACAGGTAGCGCTATTTTTGATATAGCCCTGAAATAATGATATGGCACTTTATGCACCCAGTAAATAATTAAAAATCCAATGCAAATATGAGCCAAATGTTTAATCAAATAACCCAGTGTATTTCCTGTACCGTGCCCGATATAAGCCAGATTACTACTTGCACTAAAAACAGGCATAAACGAAAACAGTGCTAATAAAGCCACGAATGACCATATTACCCTGTCTCCTTTTAATTTGTTAACTAACTCCTTCATTATTTTTAGTTTCAAGTTTTTTTGTTTCAAGTTTCAGGTTTCACACAACGTTAAACCTGAAACTTGAAACTTTTTTCTACAAGTTATGTACCGCTTGCTTAAATTGTTTTCCTCTGTCTTCGTAGTTTTCGAATAAATCGAAACTTGCGCAGGCTGGAGACAATAAAACTGCATCCCCTTTTTCTGTTAATCTTTGCGCTGTTTTTACAGCATCATTCATATTATTCACTTCCACCATTATGTCCACAACATTTCCAAAAGATTCTATAATTTTACGATTATCGATTCCCAGGCAGATAATTGCTTTTACTTTTTCGCGTACCAATGACATTAATTCGTTGTAATCATTCCCTTTATCAACTCCTCCTACAATCCAAACAGTTGGAACATTCATACTATCTAAAGCAAAAAAAGTGGCGTTTACATTTGTTGCTTTAGAATCATTGATATACTGTACATTCTGGATTTTTAATACTTTTTCTAAACGATGTTCAACACCTTGAAAATTTGATAAACTTTCGCGAATTGTTGCATTTCTAATTTGCATCAATTTTGCTACAGAGCTTGCTGCCATTGCATTTTTCATATTATGTTTTCCTTCTAACGCAATGTATTCTGTTTCCATTGTAAACTCTTCCTGGTTGATCTTTATTTCCATTTTGTTGTTATTTATAGAAGCCCCTTCATCGAATGATTTGGTCAATGAAAAAGGAATTAATTTTGCTTTTGTTTTATTATTCTTTAACCATTCTGTACTTGCTTCATCATCTGCATCGTAAATCAGATAATCAGTTTCGGTCTGGTTCATTGTTATCCGGAACTTTGAATTGATATAATTCTCATATTTATATTCGTACCTGTCTAAATGATCCGGACTAATATTGGTTATGATGGCGATATCAGGTCTGTAATCTATTATTCCGTCTAACTGAAAACTGCTTAATTCAAGAACGTACGCATCAAATTTATTTTCGGCTACCTGCCAGGCGAAACTCTTCCCGATGTTGCCTCCTAAACCTACATTCAAACCTGCTGATTTTAATAAATGATAGGTCAGCATTGTTGTTGTTGTTTTACCATTGCTACCGGTAATTCCAATAGTGAGAGCTTCAGTAAAAGGTTTCGCAAACTCAATTTCAGAAATCACCTTAACCCCTGCAGCAATAAGCTTTTTTACTATCGGGGATTTGTCCGGAATTCCGGGGCTTTTCATCACCACATCTGCATTCAGAATTAAATCTTCAGTATGCTGTTCTTCTTCCCAGGCAATTTTATTAATGATAAGAACTTCTTTATAACTCTCTTTAATCTTTCCAAAATCAGATACAAAAACCTCGTATCCTTTTTTCTTACCGAGGATAGCAGTTCCAACGCCGCTTTCTCCTCCTCCTAAAACAACCAATCTCATCTATCTTAGTTTTAAAGTAACGATTGATAATATGGCTAACATTACAGCAACAATCCAGAAACGGGTTACGATTTTACTTTCATGGTATCCCTTTTTCTGATAATGATGATGCAGCGGTGACATCAGGAATATTCTGCGGCCTTCTCCGAAACGCTTTTTGGTGTATTTAAAATAAGTTACCTGTATAATTACTGAAGCACTTTCGGCAAGGAAAATTCCGCAGAATAAAACAATTAATATTTCTTTACGGACTGCAATGGCTAAAACTGCAATGATCCCTCCAATTGTTAAACTTCCTGTATCTCCCATAAATACTGATGCAGGAAATGAATTATACCAGAGAAAACCAATTAAAGCCCCGACAAACGCAGATATAAAAACGGTCATTTCTCCTGAATTGGGTATGTACATTATATTCAGATAATTGGAAAAAATGATGTTTCCTGAAACGAATGTAAATATTCCGAGGGCGAGTACAGAAATTGCAGAGGTTCCGGCAGCGAGACCATCAATTCCATCCGTTAAATTGGCTCCGTTTGAAACTGCTGTAATAATGAAAATCACAACCGGAATAAACACTAACCAAGCCCATTTTTCGTATCCGTCTCCCATAAACGATAAAACTTCAGCATAATCAAATTCGTTGTTTTTTACGAAAGGGATTGTTGTTGCTGTAGATTTTTCTTCAACAGGCGCAGGAAGTACAACGGTTGTATTTGCTGCTGTTCTAAAAACATCTGTTTTTCCTGTATCTGTTCTTACTGTAACAGCAGGATTAAAATATAAAACCGCTCCTACAATAATACCAAGACCAACCTGACCAATAACTTTAAAAATTCCTTTTAGCCCTTGCTTATCTTTTTTGAATATTTTGATATAATCGTCAACAAAACCAATAGTTCCCATCCATAAGGTAGTTACAATAAGCAATACAATATAAATGTTATGCAGACGAGCAAACAGCAAAACCGGAATCAAGGTTGCAAAAATAATAATCAAACCTCCCATTGTAGGTGTACCTGCTTTTTCGTTTTGACCTGCAAGACCCAATTCACGCACTGTTTCCCCAACCTGCTGGCGGCGTAAAAAATTGATCACTCTTTTACCATAAATAGTTGACAAAAGCAGTGATAGCATAAATGCCAAAGCCGATCTGAAAGTAATGTACTGAAAAACCCCTGTTCCAGGCACATCAAGTGTTTTGTCAAAATATTCAAATAAATAGTATAGCATATTTTCTATTTTTTAAATTCCAATTCGAATTAAATTTCATTTTAAAATCCCAAATTCAAAAGTTACATTGGGCTTTGCCTCAAGGTTACGGGATTTGAATTTTAATTTTGTTATTTATTTAGCTGTTCTAAAATTTCTTTTACTGTTTCCATATCATCAAAATGATGACGTACACCATTTATTTCCTGATAGGTTTCATGTCCTTTCCCTGCAATTAGGATAATATCATTAGGCTGAGCCAATTGACAAGCTGTTTTTATGGCTTGTTTTCTATCCGTAATTCTCAATATCTTTTTGTAATTATGAGCCGCTACACCTTGTTCCATTTCATCTAAAATCATTTCAGGATCTTCGTTTCTTGGATTATCTGATGTTAAAATTGCTTTATCACTTAAATCTGAAGCAATTTTTGCCATAATAGGTCTTTTTGCCTTATCTCTGTTTCCGCCACAGCCCACAACTGTAATCAGTTGTTCATTTTTAGTCCTGATATCATCAATTGTTTTTAAAACATTTTCCAAAGCATCAGGTGTGTGGGCATAATCAACAATTGTCGTCACATTACCTTGTGAAACGACATATTGAAAACGACCTGAAACACTCTCTAAATCAGACAATAAACGTAACGCCTCGAGGCTATCCAGCCCCAACTCAATCGCAGTTCCATAAATAGCCAATATATTATAGGCATTAAAAGTACCTATCAACTTTACCCAAACTTCATTATCATTTATTTTCAACAATAATCCGGACAACTGGCTTTCTAAAATCTGTGCTTTAAAATCTGCATAGGTTTTTAAAGCATATGTAAGTTTTCTTGCCCCGGTATTCTGGAGCATCACAGTTCCGTTTTTATCATCAATATTTGATAAAGCGAAAGCTGTTTTAGGCAATGAATCAAAAAACGACTTTTTTACGTCTCTGTATTCAGCAAATGTTGGATGATAATCTAAATGATCGTGTGAAAGATTTGTAAAAATTCCACCAACAAAATGCAATGCCTCTGTTCTTTTTTGATGAATTCCATGCGAACTCACTTCCATAAAACAGTGTGTTACACCAGCTTCAATCATTTCATTTAAATAATAATTAATTGTAATTGAATCCGGAGTTGTATGCGTTGCCTTATATTCTGTTTCATCAACCATGATTTTAACTGTTGATAACAGACCGACTTTAAAGCCTGCTTTTTGAAACAATTGAAATAACAAAGACGCAATGGTTGTTTTTCCATTTGTACCGGTTACTCCAACCAGTTTTAATTTTCCGGAAGGATTATCAAAATAATTAGCTGCCATAAAAGCAAGAGCCGTATTGGTATCTTTTACCTGTATGTATGTAACTCCTTTTTCAATATTTCCCGGCAATGTATCACAGATAATTGCTGTCGCCCCTAGCTGAATTGCTTTTTCAATATAATCGTGACCATCAGAAAGTGTTCCGCGGATAGCTATAAAAACGTCATTTTCTTCAATTTTTCTTGAATCAAAATCTATTTTATGAATAGCTATGTCTGTTGAACCTGTTACAGATTCAATAGCTACTTTATATAATATGTCTTTTAGTATTTTCACGATAATTCTAATACTATAATTGTGTTTTTATTAATATTCTGACCAGCCTGGATCGATTGATTCTTTACTTTTCCTACTCCGTTTACTCTTACTTTTAAACCTAAGTTTTCAAGCAGAGCAACCGCATCCATACCCGGCATACCTTTTAAATTCGGAATCCGTTTTGATTTTTTATTAGATTCGACATTAAACTTGTCATAACTGTATTCCTGTTTTGCAATTTTAGAGTCTAAATACTTAATTTTATTTGTTGAGGGCGCATCAGTAAATATTTTTTGGGCAATTCGTTTAAAAACCGGCCCTGCAACATCTGCTCCGTAATAATTATTTTTAGATGTATTAGGCTTATGAACCACTACAATACAAGAATACTTGGGATGATCTGCCGGAAAATATCCAACAAAAGAAGACGCATAATACAATGCTGACTTGCCTTCTTTTCCTCCATAATTCATCTGTGCCGTTCCAGTTTTTCCAGCCATCGAAAAATCTTTTGAATACAACTTAGAACCTGTTCCTTTTTTAACCACATTAAGTAAAACTGCTTTTAGTTTTTTAATGGTCTCTGGCGAACACACTCTTGGATTTATTACTTCTACATCAAACTTTTTAATCGTTTTATTCCATTCTTTAATTTCTGATACAAATTGTGGCCTTACCATAATACCATTATTAGCAACAGAATTATAAAAAGCTAATGTCTGCATTGGTGTAACCGAAACTTCATATCCAAAAGCCATCCACGGAAGCGAAATTCCTGACCAGCTTTTATCTCCCGGATGTGGAATAATAGGTCTTCCTTCTCCTTTAAAATGCAGGCCTAAAGTTTTATCCAAACCAAAATTTTTAATATGATTTACAAACTTTGACGGATTGCTTTTGTAATTATCATAAACTGCCTGAACCATCACTGTATTTGAAGAAAGTTCAAATCCGCGTGCTAATGAAATTTTCCCGTATCCGCCTGTGTGCGAATCACGAACGCTACGTCCGTAATATTTCACCACTCCCCCATGACTATCATAAACTGTACTTGTATCTGCCACTTTATCTTCTAAAATAGCCATTAAATCAACCAATTTAAAAGTCGATCCCGGCTCGTGAGATTCTGCTACCGCATAATTAGTAGTTTCATAATAAGTTCCATCTTCCGATCTTCCTAAATTAGAAATAGCTTTTACATGTCCGGTTTGGGTTTCCATAACTACTACACAACCGTGATCAGCCTCGTAATCTTCTAATTGCTTCAAAAGTGCATGATGTGCAATATCCTGAATGAAAACATCAATTGTCGAAATCACATCATAACCATCAATTGGATCAACCTCGTTCACATCCCGAATTGGTTTCCACTGCCCTTTAGCAATTTTCTGCTTCAAAATCTTACCATCTTTGCCGTTCAGATAACTTTTGAATGCCCATTCAATTCCTTTTCCTACTTCAACACCAGTAGCCGGATCAATTCTGTCATAACCTATTGTTCTTTCTGCAATTTTACCAATCGGGTGCTTTCTGACAGTTTCCTGTTCAACGATTATACCTCCTTTAAAAGCCCCCAAATTAAACAATGGAAAACCTTTAATCCTAACATATTCAGTATAACTAAGGTTTCTGGCAATTAAATAATAACGATTTTTATTTGCCCTTGCTTTTCTTAATTCATTCTGATAATAACCGCTTGGTCTTCCAAGAATTGAAGACAAAGAATCTGAAAGAGGTTTAATATATTTCTCGAAATTTTCTTCTTTAGGTGCTCTTGAATCAAACCGTATTTCGTAATTAGGTATTGATGTAGCCAGTAAACTTCCATCTGCTGAATAAATATTTCCTTTATTCGCCGGAATTACGAAATTCCTAACTGTACGCTGTTTTGCCAATTTTCTGTAATAATCCCCCTCAACCCACTGAATATTAGTTAATTTAACAACAATAGCAATTGCCATCAAAAAGATGAAAACTGCTACAAGGTAAATTCTGTAGGATATATGTCTATCTTCTACTGCCATATTCTTTGAAAGAAACTTTTTTCTTCTTCTTTTTTAACTTCTATTTTTACAGGAGGAACAGTAGATGGATAAATTTGCTTTTCAAGCATTTTATTCGATATTGTTGACTCCATTTTTAGCTTCATCAATTCTGAACGCCGATCTACAAATTCAGATCTTAATTCTTTAACTTCATTACTTAGTTTTGCAATTTCAAATACTTTTTGCTCATATCGTTGTGTATTTGCTATCATTATTATAGCAAGCAGAATGATAAAAACAATGAATCGCCAGTTTTTTACAGCATCATCATGTATCAGAAACCTTGCTTTTAATAAATTAAACACACCACTTTTCATTCTACCTATATATTATATCTTTTCTGCTATTCTTAATTTTGCACTTCTTGCCCTGTTGTTCTGTTTAATTTCGGCCTCATCAGGAACAATTAATTTTCCAATGGTTTTAAATGGAACTGAAAAATTACCGTAAAAATCGCGTTCTGGCTCTCCTTCAAACATTCCGTTTTTAATAAATCTTTTTACAAGCCTGTCTTCTAATGAATGATACGAGATTACAGAAAACCTTCCTCCTGGTTTCAGGATTTCAAGCGACTGTTCAATAAATTCTTTCAAGACGTCCATTTCCTGATTTACTTCAATACGTATAGCCTGATAAATCTGAGCTAATATTTTATTCCGAAGTCTTTCAGGTAAATATTTCGCCAGAACATCTTTTAATTCGTCAGTCGTTCTAATTGGACTATCCTCTCTCGCCTCAATAATAGTTCTTGACAAGGCAGGAGCATTTTTCAACTCTCCATAATCAAGAAATACTCTTCTCAAATTTGCATCATCATATTCATTTACAACCCTGTAAGCATTTAAATCATTTTTCTGACTCATTCGCATATCGAGTCCGGCATCAAAACGTGTCGAAAAACCTCTTTCAGGAACATCAAACTGATGAGACGAAACGCCTAAATCTGCCAGAATTCCATCTACGCTTCTTACTCCGTGAAAACGTAAAAACCTTTTTATAAACCTGAAATTCTCATTAATCAAAGTAAATCTTTCGTCTGGCAAGGCATTAGCAAGAGCATCTTCATCCTGATCAAAAGCAAACAATTTTCCGTTCGGGCCTAATCTTCTTAAAATTTCTTTTGAATGACCGCCACCGCCAAACGTAACATCTACATATATTCCGTCAGGCTTAATATTTAAACCATCAACCGTAGGATGAAGCAAAACCGGATTATGATATTCCATTGTCGTCGTCATTAATATTTCCCATTACTTCTTCGGCTAAATCTGCAAAATCCATATCTTCGCCACTTATTGATTTTTCATATAAATCCTTATCCCAAATCTCTACAATATTAACTGCTGATGAAAAAACCACATCTTTTGAAATATTTGAAAAAGAAACCAAATCTTTTGGAACCAACAATCTGCCTAATGCATCAATCTCTACTATTTTAACTCCGGCAGTAAATCTTCGGATAAAATCATTGTTTTTTTTTACAAAACGATTCAGCTTATTAATTTTTTGCATCATCAAGTTCCACTCATCCATTGGATACAATTCTAAACACGGCTGAAAAACGGAGCGCTTCAGGACAAAACCATCCTGAAGGGAGGAAGCCAATTGCTTTTTTAAAGGTGAAGGTATCATTAACCTCCCTTTAGCATCGACTTTACACTCATATGTCCCTACAATTGTGTTCAAAAAAACTCCTTAACATGTTATACAGCAAAAATATAAAAAATTTTACCACATTTTACCACAATATCCCACTTTGTTAATAAGTTTACCCACTTCTTTCCTGATTACCTTAATCAATAGATTATCAATACTTTAATCAATTATTACTGAATTAATAATATCTCTAATTAATTCAAAAAAATAAGAGGCATTTTTCTTAAAAAAATGTTTTTTATCCCAATTCCTTAACATTCTACAATCTTCTTAAAAATCATTAAAAAAACTGACATTTAAGCACTTTATAAATTCGACAAAAATTATGTAGTTAAAAAACAGCAGCAAAAATTCATTTTAATTTATTAAACCCTATATTTGTCGAAATTGAAATTGGCATTAAATTAAATGGATAAACACTACAAAAAAGAAGGCAAATACAGCTATTTTGAAGCTGGAGAAGGAACCCCTATCGTAATTTTACACGGATTAATGGGAGGACTTAGTAACTTTGATGGTGTAGCACAATATTTCCCATCGAAAGGATACAAAGTTGTAATTCCTGATTTGCCAATATATACCCAAAGCATTTTAAAAACCAATGTAAAAAGCTTTGCTAAATACGTTAAAGATTTCATCACTTTTAAGGGTTTTGAGAAGGTCATTTTGCTAGGAAATTCATTAGGAGGACACATAGCCCTTTATCACACAAAATTATATCCTGAAAAAGTAGCAGGACTCGTAATAACAGGAAGTTCAGGACTTTATGAAAGCGCCATGGGAGACAGTTACCCAAGAAGAGGCGACTATGAATACATTAAAAAGAAAGCAGAAGATGTATTTTACGATCCAAAAATTGCAACTCCTGAACTTATTGATGAAGTATATGCAACCGCAAATGACCGCATTAAATTAATAAAGACGTTAACAATTGCAAAGAGTGCGATTCGTCATAATATGGCAAAAGATTTACCAAAAATGACAGTTGAAACCTGTATCATCTGGGGTAAAAACGATACTGTTACACCTCCAAATGTTGCTGAAGAATTTGATAAATTATTACCAAATTCATCCTTATACTGGATAGACAAATGCGGACATGCAGCAATGATGGAGCATCCTCAGGAGTTCAATGAAATTCTGGAAGAATGGCTCACTAAAAAGAATTTATAGCATCTAATAACTTTTTATTCATAAAAGGCTAAAATAAAAATCATGAAAATCAATAGTGCCGAATTCATTGTCAGCAATTCCGAAGTTGGAAAATGTCCTCAGGAATTTTTACCTGAATATGCATTTATAGGGAGATCGAACGTAGGCAAGTCATCTTTGATTAACATGCTTACCAATCATAAAAATCTGGCAAAGACTTCTGGACGACCGGGAAAAACGCAGCTAATAAATCATTTTAAAATTAACAATAATTGGTTTTTGGTCGATTTGCCAGGGTACGGATACGCTAAAGTTTCAAAAAAAACAAAATCTGTTTTTCAACAATTCATAACCGATTATTTTGAAACCAGAGAACAATTAGTTTGTGCTTTTGTATTAATCGACATACGTCACGAGGCTCAGAATATTGACATTGAATTTATGTCTTACATGGGTGAAAGCGAGATCCCATTTTGTATTATTTTTACAAAAGCCGATAAAATCAGTAAAGTAAAAATTGACTCTCATATTGCTGCATACAAAAAACAAATGTTCGCAAACAACTGGGCGGAAATGCCACAGTATTTTGTAACATCCTCTACAGAATCAATTGGAAAAGAGGAACTGCTTTCTTATATTGACGAAGTAAATCAGGAAGTTTTTAAAAACAAATCCGGGTTCTAAATCTCAAAAAAGAAGATGGCTAAATATAAAATCTCAAATTCCGTTTAAATTATAGGGTTTGAGATTTTTTATTTATTGCAATTATTTGAATCTGATTTTTTTATTTTAGACTCAACCGTAAAGCATTATCTTTTTTAAATTATATTTGATCCAAATTAACTCGATTCTTTTATGAAGAAAACCCTTTATTATTTACTTCTATTATTTTTATCTTCTTGCAATGTCACTCACTACTTTTTACACAGTACAGACAAGGTCAATACACTGGATTTTTCTAAAGGCACCTGGCTTATCGGCGATATAGAAGTCGATCAAAATACTAAAACAAAACTAACACGCGCTGTAATGGCCGATTTTTCTAAATATTTAGGAAGAAGAGTAAAATATTCAATGGACGAACGCAAGTACTTCGCTACAAAACAAGTACCATTGAAATTAGATAAAGCAGCAATTTTGGATCTCAAAAAAGCAGCTGATACCGATTATTATGTTAATATTAAATGTAAAAATGCGAAAAACGACTTTAGTAATTTTGAATTTCAAAATCATTTTTACTATAAAAAACAAATGACTTACGCAGAAGTTATTGTAGAAGTATACGATCTTAACCGAGGCGAAATAATTTATTCACGAGCTTCGGGAGGATGTTTAGAAGAAGAACTTAGTATTACAAACTATCCGACATCAGTAGTAATAATGGGATGTTACAGGAAAATCATAAATGACATTAAAAAGATTTCTATCAAACCTGTAAATCGTCTACCAACCTACCAGGAGAAAAAAAATCTCAAATCATGACTTATAATATGATTTGAGATTTTTTTTATTTCCTGAAATTTGACTGCCTATCTGGTTAGCTCTAATTTTTCTGCAAAATAATCACAGAAATCTTTCATTGTGTCTGCCATTTTTTCGTCGTTTGTAGCTCGCTTAAAAGTATCTGACATAGCAACTAATGTCTGATGAAAGAAAATTTTCATTTCATCTACCGGCATATCTTTCGTCCATAAGTCAATTCGCATGCTTTCTTTGGCTTTGCTGTCCCAGATAGAAAGCATAATTGCTTTTGCTTCTTCATCCTCTACACCTCCATCGTTAGCGGTCCAAGATAATTTTTCCGGCACACGGTTTTCATCTAATTCTATATTGAATTTAATTTCTGATTTTATTGTATCTGACATTATTTCTTAGGTTTGTATTTTGAGTTCTCGAAAATTTCTTTTGCATTTATTTTTAATAATTCAGGCAAAGTTACAGTATTATTTTTCATATACGAACGAACTATTTGCCAGCCAATCCAGGCACCCACTCTTCCTGGGGAATCGTTATCAATTTCGAGATAAAATTTAGAAAAAGGAGCCGGAGCAATAAAGCGTGTTGTAAGCTTAGGATCTACACTGTACAACATTTCTTTTTCTATAAAGTAGCGCCACATGTAGGCCTGGTTTTCTTCGCACCATTTTATCTGTTCGGGGGTATAACCTATTTTTTCAGCATCAGTATAATCAGGCAAAAGCAAATCCTTCGCATACAACTGCTTGCCTTCAAAAATCATTTGGGAAACCAGATTTTTATCTTCATATGGCGGAATATTCCTGTAAGTAAAACTTGAAACTACATCCGGCATAATTTGCTTTTCTTCAAAGTTTTGCTTCAGATAGTTTGGAAACTGATAAAATTTATGATTCTTACCCAAATACAATTCTAAAGCAACAATAACCAGACTATCTGCATAAATAGCTTTAGCATTATAATCCATCTCGCCTATTACTGTAATAACTTTAGGTGTTTTAGTTTTTGGGAAATAATACTTCAAATGTTGAAAAAGCGCATTAAACTCCTGACGGACAGGTTCAAAATTTGAGTATTTTTTTTGAACTTCTGTATAAACCTCCCTCCAGATTGGTTCCTGCATTTTACTCAACCAAACATTATCATCGTTACCCGGAGGAAAAAAGAAAGGAAACTGCTTTTTTACTTTTGGTAAATCTTCAGGTTTACTTTCAAAAAAAATTTTATCAAAACGTTCTACCTTAATATCAACCGGAATTTCTTCAACAGCTTTTTCTACTTTATTTTTTTGATCGCACGACAAAAAAAACAATGACAGAACCACTACAAAGTGATATATTTTCATTTTATTTTAATTAGATTTGTGTTACTTATCTTAAGTAAAAATATACTTAAAAATATTTGTGCAAATATACATCCCTACATTTTAAAACCTGAATTATTATGGCTAAAAAAAGCACTATTCAAACAGAAAAAGTAAATACCCACATTGTAGAGTGGCTGAAAAATTATGCTAATAACGCAAAAGTTAATGGTTTTGTAATTGGAATTTCCGGCGGAGTTGACTCTGCTGTTACCTCTACTTTATGTGCTCAGACCGGCTTAAAGGTTTTATGTGTTGAAATGCCTATTCATCAGGCAGAAAGTCAGGTTTCAAGAGGAAGAGAACATATTGAACAATTAAAGAAGCGTTTTCCAAATGTCTCCAGTACCACTACTGATTTAACAGCTACATTTGAAGCATTTAAAACAGCCGTTCCAAAATCTGACGATGAAGCAAAACTAAATCTCTCTCTTGCGAATACCCGCGCCCGTTTGCGTATGACTTCTTTATATTACCTGGCAGGGATTCACGGACTCTTAGTTGCCGGAACAGGGAACAAAGTAGAAGATTTTGGTGTTGGTTTTTATACAAAATACGGAGATGGAGGAGTCGATTTGAGTCCGATTGCAGATTTAATGAAATCAGATGTATATGCTTTAGGGGAATTTTTAAGAATTCCAAGTTCAATTTTAACAGCTGCACCTACAGATGGGTTGTTTGGTGACAACAGAACTGATGAAGATCAGTTAGGCGCCAGTTATGATGAACTCGAATGGGCCATGCTTGCCGAAGAAGCAGGAAATACAGGAGCTGAGTTTAGTGGACGTGAAAAAATTGTATTTGAAATTTATAAACGTTTAAACACCAGCAACAAACATAAAACGGAAGCAATACCAGTTTGTGAGATACCAAAAACGTTAAAATAATATTTTTAACATTTGCCTGTTATAAACTACAGAATTTATTTATTAATTTTACAGCTCCAAAAACAATGAACAATTCTAAAAAGGTAAAATTATGATTAAAGTATGTCTAGCAGACAACCACCCTGTGACTCACTTTGGCGTTAAGTCGTATTTTAAAGACCATGACCAAATTTCAATTGTCGCCAACGTAGGTAATTTTTCAATGGTAAGAGACATTCTTCAAACGAAGGAGATTGACATCCTAATTCTCGATCTGGAATTAGAAGGTCTTTCAAGCATCTTTGAAGTAAAGTCAATTCTGAAAAATTTCCCAAAAACGAAAATTGTTATTTTCAGTGATCTGGCTGAGCAAATGTATGCTCCTAATGCAATTAAAGCAGGTGTTTCCGGGTACGTGCACAAAACAGAAAAACTTGAAACATTAGGTGTTTCAATTATTAAGGTACACGAAGGAAAAGTTATTATTAATGAGACTGTACGTAAAAACATGGCGCTTATTGCTAAACAAAGCAAAAGTGAACGTTTGTACAGAAAACTTTCTAACCGTGAAATCGAAGTTTTACGTTACTTAAGTGACGGTAAGAAAAACAATGAAATTTCTAAAATTTTAAACCTGAACGAAAAAACAATTAGTACTTATAAACTAAGACTATTGACTAAATTGAATGTAACTAATTTAGTTGACTTAGTTAATAAAGCTAAAACTTTAGAAATTATTTAATGATATCTGGACATTACCCTTCCTAGTTTTTTTGAAAACGAATTAACTAAACCGGAGTAATCCATTACCATTGACAAAAGCTCTGTATTATCTGAATTATCAGGTTTTATAGAGCTTTTTAATTCTTCAATAATTTTTCCAACTAAAAACCAGCGCATAGACATCACTGTTTCTGTAACGTATTGCGCTATCGTTTCGTGTTTCGCTTTGGTGAAAATATTCTGTCCTTCCCAATTGTGCAGCGTTAACCTTTCATCTTCCATTAAAATATCTGTAACTTCCTGAGCGAATTCTGGCTGCAAACGCATTAAATATTGTTCCAGGCTAAATTTCTCATTTTGAAGATAAAAATCAATTAAATCTTTAAAAATATCACGGAATAAAGTATTAGAAAGCTCAACTTCATCTTCCTGCAGACTCAAATAAATCCGTTGAAAAACTTTGTATTCCTTCTTTTCTGTAACCATTACAACCTCTCCCTCTTCATTATTTTTCAGAAGAACATCTTCAAATTCTTCTGTTTTATCGCCATAAAGCAATAGAATTTCAATTACCTTTCGTTCTAAACGGTATAAAATATCAACCTTATCAGCTTGTTGCTGGGCAGGATATCCTGACTCTCCTGGATAATAATCCTCGGGTGGACCATTTCTTGGATCTTCCGGATCTCCGCCGGAGTATCCCGTATTTGGATTTTGATTTTTATAAACCTGAAAAGGTTTTTGTTCCTGTTTTTGTTTTTTATTAGCCTCTGTAATATCTTTTTGAATCAGCTGCGCCAATGTACTTACCAAAACCTGCTCAGAAATATCCATTATTCGGGCACATTCCTGAATATATACCTCACGCTGAATACGGTCTGGTATTTTAGAAATACTTGTTACCATGTCCCGAATCAAATCTGCTTTTTTTATCGGATCATTCTTGGCTTCGTTCATCAAAATTGAAGCTTTGAACTGTATAAAATCTTTGCTATTATTTTCTAAATAAGCAACCAGGTCATCATAAGAATTTTTTCTGGCAAAACTATCTGGATCTTCGCCGTCAGGAAAAGCACAAACCCTTACATTCATACCTTCTTCAAGTATTAAATCGATTCCACGGATCGAAGCGCGAAGGCCTGCAGCGTCGCCATCAAAAAGTACAGTAATGTTTCGTGTCAGACGATTGACCAATCGAATCTGATCCGGAGTTAAGGCCGTTCCTGAAGAAGCAACCACATTCTCTATTCCTGCCTGGTTAAACTGAATCACATCTGTATAACCTTCAACCAGATAACAATTATTTTGTTTGGCAATTGACTGTTTGGCCTGAAAAATTCCGTAAAGTACTTTACTCTTATGGTAAATATCGCTTTCCGGCGAGTTTAAATACTTTGCCGCTTTTTTATCATTCGTTAAAATACGCCCTCCAAAACCTAAAACACGCCCCGACATGCTTTGAATGGGAAACATTACACGACCTTTAAAACGGTCAAACGGCCGATCTTCTCTTGCAATTGTTAAACCGGTACTTTCCAAAAATTCTAATTTGTAACCTTTTCCCAATGCTTCTTTGGTTAAAGCATCCCAGGTTTCAGGCGAATATCCTAAATTAAACTTTTTGATGGTTTCATTGGTAAACCCCCTTTCTTTAAAGTAAGACAAACCAATTGCTTTTCCTTCTTCAGAATTTAAAAGCGTATCATGAAAATATTTTGCTGCGAATTCAGAAACCAGATACATACTTTCGCGAACGTCCGTTATGGCTTTTTCTGCTTCAGATTGTTCTGTTTCCTCAATTTCAATATTGTATTTCCTGGCTAAATAGCGAATGGCTTCGGGATACGTAAAATGAGAGTGCTCCATTAAAAAAGCAACAGAATTACCGCCTTTGCCTGAACTAAAATCCTTCCAGATTCCTTTTGCAGGCGAAACCATGAATGAAGGAGAGCGTTCATCTGAGAAAGGGCTCAATCCTTTGAAATTACTTCCTGCACGCTTTAAATTGACAAAATCGCCAATAACCTCCTCTACGCGAGCAGTTTCGAAAACAGCATCAATTGTACTTTGTGATATCAAAACGTGAACTATTTTTTAAATTTTTAAAGCCTGTAAAAATACACAAATCAATCTTGAAATTTGATGGTTTAAAATAAAAAAAGTACCTCATTCGAAGTACTTTCAATTAACTAAATTTAAAACTTATTCTTAATTCAAATCAAATCTAATTCCTAAAGAAATATTGTTTTCTTTTATTAGATTATCCTGAAAAAGAGGATTCAGATCATATTTTAAATACAAACTTGTTTCTTTATAACCTATGTAAGTACTCAGTCCGTAAATGAAATTATTGACATTAAAATCGCCTTTTGTTTTTTGTGTTGTTTTATAGTCATTATCTTCAAACTTTAAAATCTGTTTCGATTTTACATTTATCCCTGCATAACCTCCAAATCCCATTCTGAATCCTTTGTGTGTTCTAAAATACTTTTTGTCACCATTCTGCCCTTCTTTCGAAAAGTCAAATTCTAAATGAACTGGTGCTACTAAATACACATTTCTAAAACGAGATTCTTTTAAGTGTATTGGATTTGTCACTAAATCTGTCTGGTCACCATTTACAACAAAACTGCGATTATCTGCTGGCCTAATATTATTATACATTACAGAAAATCCGTATTTCGCATGCAATAAGTTGTTATTTTTAAGTAATCTGCTGTTGTAAGTCAAACCCCACTCATAAAAATGAGAGCCTGTAAATTTATATTCTGAATCCTGAAGATCTCCATCTATCATTGTATTATTTAATCCTAAAGCAAATATGAATTGTGAAGTGGTTCTTTTTTCACCACGAATAGAATCTTTATCCGCCTTATGCTTCTGACTCCAGTCTTTATCATTCCAATGAATAACTAATTTATGTTTTTTGATCGAATCCCCTTCTTTGATTTTTCCGTCTACTTTCTGCTGAACCAAATCATTCAGTTCATTTTGAGCAAGACTTACTTTTTCTTCAATAATTACGGCTCTGGCTTCTGCAAGTTCTTTTTTGCGCTTATCGGCTTGCTCTCTTGTAATTTTTCCCTCTGACAACTGTACATTTACAGCTTCAACTTCTACTTTTAAAGTCTCTTTTTCTTCTTTAGTTATTTTTTCAATTTTATTGGCAATTTTTTTCGCTCTGGATTCAAAAGTTTCTTGTCCCAGCACTTTACTGACAAATAAAAAAACTAAAATAACGAGATAAATGGTAAAATTTTTCATGATTGATTTTTTTTAAAATTTGATTGATGATTGATGATTTTTTATTCTAATTATTAATATGTTAACGCTGCATATACTATTTAATAAAATTAAAAAAATGCTGTTTTTATTCCTGTTGATTTCTATTCGATACAGCTACTTTTACCGTTTGGTAATTTTTATTTACTGCTGTGATTACTCTTTCTCTAAACGAAAGTTCGAGTTCGCCATCTACCTGATTTAGTAAATCATCCGCATTGATTTTTACTTTTGATTTTTTCTTCGATGAATTCTCTGCAACAATTGTTTTTTCAGCTGAGTTTAATAATTGATCTACTGTTTCTTTTTTTGAATTCTCGACAACTGAAACCTGATTGTTTATTGATTGTTTTTCGTGATTATTTTTGATGATGACTGAAGACTCCGCTATTTGATTGTTTTCATTTTTAAGGTTTTTATTAGTTTCTGGATTAAGTTTATGCTGTTTTTTATTTGAGTTTTGAATTGATTCTTTTTGTGAAATTGCAACTTCTGTTTTAACTGTATTTGTTACTTTAAAAACCGGTTTTGCTACGGTATCTTTCTTTGTACTTTCCTCAATTACAACAGTATTTTTTAAATTTTCGGCTGGATTTTTCTGGTTATTAAAAAAGAACGTACCAACAAATAAAAAGCCTGCAACACTCGCTGCTATATACAGCCATTTATTTTTCTTTTGAGGCTGTTTTTTTTCTTCAGCAATACTCAGCATCGCATCTAATCGATCCCATGCTTTTTCACTCGGTTCGATTTTGCGCTGATTGAGTTTATCACGGAAATCCTTTTCAAAATTATTCGGTTCCATTTTCTTGTTTTTTTAAAATAGTAATTTGTGTTTGCAGCATTTTCCTTGCATGCGATAATTGCGATTTTGATGTTCCTTCATTAATTCCTAACATCTTTGCAATTTCATTGTGCTTATAACCTTCAATCGCATATAAATTGAAAACCATTTTGTATCCGTCTGGCAAAGCATCTATTAAAAACTGAATCTGTTCTACTGTAAACTGACTGTCGATTTCATTAAAACTCTCCTCAGTAAAAAATTCATCTTCGGCAAATTTTACTTTTTTCTGAACTCTTAAATATGAAATGCATTCGTTAACCATAATTCGGCGAATCCAGCCTTCAAAACTTCCTTTATGCTCAAAATTTTTCAGATTCGTAAACACTTTCATAAAAGCCGTTATCATTACATCTTCTGCCAGCTGAATGTCTTTTATATATTGACGGCACACGCTTAACATTTTTGAAGAATACTTACTATAAATTTGCTGCTGTGCCTGTCGGTTGTTTTCGACAGCCAGCTTTATGATTTTAGCTTCTTCCTGATGTAACTGAATAATTTTCATTAATAAGCGTTCAGATTTTGTTTTACTAACAGACTTCTATTAGCATAGACGAGATAAGTTTTAAAATGGTTGCATGTAGTAGAAAAAAATTCAAAAAATAAATTCAAAATCCCTTCAATCAAAACACTATACACTGATTTACAACGAAATAAAATTAATTATCTAATTGAAAAATTTTCTAATTATTTAATTACGGAAACTATTTCTTTCTTTCAATAACGTAATTCACCATCAAGATAAGTGCATCTTTGAATTCAGAATCCGGGTAATTTTCTAAAAGAGAAAGTGCTTCTTGTTGGAACTGCACCATTTTGTTTTCGGCGTAAGCCAGACCATTGTTGTTTTTTACAAAGGCAATCACTTCTTTGACGCGTTTCTTGTCTTTGTTATGGTTTTTAATGGAGTTGATCAGCCACTTTTTTTCCTGCGGGGAGCAGGTATTTAAAACATGAATTAAAGGCAAAGTCATTTTTTGCTCTTTAATATCGATTCCGGTTGGTTTTCCAATAGCTTCTTCGCTGTAATCAAATAAATCGTCTTTGATTTGAAAAGCCATACCGATAAGCTCTCCGAATTTACGCATATTTTCGACCTGTATATCATCCTCTTCGATTACTGATCTGGCACCAAGCGCACAACATGCAGCTATAAGAGTAGCCGTTTTTTTTCGGATAATTTCGTAGTAAACCTCTTCTGTAATATCAAGTCGGCGTGCTTTTTCGATTTGAAGCAATTCTCCTTCGCTCATTTCGCGGACAGCGACAGAAATAATTTTCAAAAGATCAAAATCGCCATTATCAATCGATAACAACAGTCCTTTTGAAAGTAAATAGTCTCCCACCAAAACCGCAATCTTATTTTTCCAGAGTGCATTGATAGAGAAAAATCCGCGTCGACGATTGCTGTCGTCAACCACATCGTCGTGTACTAAAGTTGCGGTATGAATCAGCTCAATTACTGAAGCACCACGATAGGTTCTCTCATTTACAGTACCTCCTGAAACCATTTTTGCAGTGAGAAAAACAAACATCGGACGCATTTGCTTTCCTTTTCGGTTTACAATATAATACGTAATACGATTTAACAATGCAACCTTTGAAGTCATGGATTCGTGGAACTTTTTTTCGAAAAGTTCCATTTCGCTAAAAATAGGCTGTTTTATTTGAGAAGTAATATTCATTTCGCTTTCAAATATACTATTTTAAATAAAAAAACGTTGTTTATTTAGGTTAGTATAACATTTTTTTATGCGCTAATTCTAAAAGATCACCAAAAAACATCTGATTCTAATACCTAATTTGAAGCTTACTATTAAAAAGAACTTAAATTATTTATTATGGATACAAAATTTATACTGCAGAACATATACAAATACAACCATTTCGTTTAAGAAACATTTTCTATTAGAAAAAATGCCGTAAATCTCATTTGCTGATTACAGCAACCTCATACTCATATAAATATCATCAAAGACGATGTAATTTTAGAAATAGATAAAAAAACAACCTTTTTTGCCCAAAATAAAAGCATTAAAAACAAGTACAATCTTGTCTTTAATGCTTTTATATTTTTAGGATTATTACCTTATCTATGCTTCTTTATTGGCCAATTGTCCACAAGCAGCATCAATATCTTTTCCGCGGCTTCGACGTACTTTTACTACTACTCCAATATTTTCCAACGCTTTTATATACGCCATAATAGATTCTTCTGAAGCCTGCTGGAACTCGCCATCATCAATTGGATTGTATTCTATCAAATTTACTTTGCAGGGAACATATTTGCAAAACTTAACCAAAGCATCGACTGAGGCTTTGTCGTCATTGATTCCTTTCCAGACTACATATTCGTATGAGATTTTGCTTTTGGTTTTCCTGTACCAGTATTCTAAAGCTTCGCGCAAATCTTTTAATGGAAAATTTTGACTGAAAGGCATAATTCGTGCACGAACTTCATCAATTGCAGAGTGAAGGGAAACTGCTAATTTGAATTTAACATCATCGTCGGCCATTTTTTTGATCATTTTAGGGATTCCGGAAGTGGAAACCATGATCCTTTTTGGCGACATTCCTAAACCTTCCGGAGAAGTAATCATGTCGATTGCTTTGATGACATTGTTATAATTCATCAAAGGCTCTCCCATACCCATGAAAACGATATTCGAAAGTGGATGATTATGATACAAACGGCTTTCTTTATCAATTGCCAGTACCTGATCGTAAATTTCACCCGGTTCCAGATTTCGCATACGCTTTAATCGGGCAGTGGCACAAAAATTACAATCCAGGCTACAACCGACCTGGCTGGAAACACAAGCTGTTGTTCTGGTTTCGGTAGGAATTAAAACAGACTCCACCACCAGACCATCGTGCAGACGAACAGCATTTTTTACAGTTCCGTCACTGCTACGCTGCATGGTATCAACCTTAATGTGATTGATTACAAAGTTATTTTCAAGCATCGCCCTGGTAGGTTTTGCCAGATTTGTCATGTCATCAAAGCTATGTGCTCCTTTACTCCACAACCATTCGTAAACCTGATTTCCACGAAACGCCTTGTCATTATTTGCTACAAAAAACTCCCGTAACTGATCTTTTGATAAGGCTCTTATGTCTTTTTTATCGATTTGCATGGTGCAAATTTAATCACTTTTGTTGTTTTTTGATGTTTTTTAGAGCCATACTTCCTTAAAAGCTCCATTTTTTAAGGTTATTTTAGGACAATCTCACTTTTTTAACCAAATAAAGGTCCTAAAAAACGCAAGAGAAATTCTAATACCATAATCACAATACGCACAAGCATTTAAATGCAAAACACAAATAGTTTCGTCATTCTGATTTGATTTATAAACATTCCGGCGTCATATTATATCGTTCTTTAAAACAATTCTGACTATGATTTTTATCATTTAATCTGCTGTGTATTCACAATACATTTGAATAAGAATTAAGGGGGATTATTTTTGATACAGGATTTCATCAAAGTATCAGAAAAAATCAATTCTTAATTAAATGATTAACGAATAAATCGATAAAAAATGAAAACTCTCAAATCTATTTTTTTAACAGTTCTCTGTTTAGGAATTACTTTTTACACCAATGCTCAAAAAAATTATACAGTTAATACAAAATCTAAATTTGAAGTTGCCGGAACTTCTACTATTCACGATTGGGTAATGAAATCAACAGACGGAACTGGCACAGCTAATTTAACAGTTAAAGATTCTAAACTGACTGACATAAACAGCCTGACAGTTATCTTACCTGCAGAGAGCCTTAAAAGCGGCAAATCAAGTATGGACGATGTGGCTTACGAAGCTTTAGATACAAAAACATACAAAAACATTAAATATGTTTTAAAATCTGCCGATAAAATAAATGAAACCGTATGGAACCTAAGCGGCGTATATACGATTTCTGGTGTCAGCAAAGAGTTCAAAACGCAGGTTAGCGTAACAGGCGTTAATGGAAACTTTGTTTTGAGAGGCTCTAACCAAATCACTTTTGCTGATTTTGGAATATCTCCTCCAACAGCAGCACTTGGAGTGGTAAGAACCGGAAAAGACCTGACTATTCTTTTCAACATTACTTTAAATGACTACACCCAAAGCGAAAATATTTTAGTAATTAAATAACCTTTAATCTTAAGTAAACTTAATCTACTACTTTCAAATGAACGGAGTCGAAAGCTTTTTATTCAAAAGAGCTTCGGCTCCGTTCTGATTTTCTGCACTTTAAAAACTGAATCTAATTCATCCCTTTTTTTTCTGAAAAAAAATTCAGCATCATTCCAAAAAAAATAAATTTTGGCACAAGAATTGTCTTGCACTCAAACGGAAAATAATCTTACAAAGAGCGCTTAATTTAAAAATTTGTACTTTTATTTTTTCAGCTTTATAACCTTTATATTTTATCAATTTTAAAAAATTAATTAATCATGAAAAAACAAATTTTAAGTTTAGCAGTTATCGCTTTATTGTCATTCGGTGTTCAGTCTTGTGAAGACAAAAAAGCAGATAAACCTGAAGATGAATTAACACTTGGAAACAAAGTAGATTCATTGACAACAGATATTGAAGAAGTAAAAGACAGTGCTGTTGTGAAAGCAGAAAACGCTGCAGAAAAAGCAAAAGCGGCTACCGAAGAGGCAAAAGAAAAAACTAAAGAGACGATGGAAGATGTAAAAGATGCTACTAAAAAAGGGGCTGAAAAGGTAGAGGCTGCGGCAAAAGCTGCAAAAGACGGAACAGTGAAAACTGCAAAAGATGTAAATGAAGCCCTGAAAAAATAATTTTATCAAAATTTCAAATAGAAGCCATCCATTTTCGGATGGTTTTTTTATGCCCGATAGTGAGCCTATATTTTGTATTTTTACAGCCAAATCTGAATATACTACAAGATGCATTTTATTTCACAAGACTTAGAAGATTATATTGAACAGCATTCTGAAAACGAACCGGAATTATTAGCAAAACTTAATAAAGAAACCTACCAGAAAATCCTCTTGCCAAGAATGTTAAGCGGACATTTTCAGGGGCGTGTTTTAAGTATGCTCTCTAAATTGATCCGGCCACTAAATATTTTGGAAATCGGGACTTATACCGGCTATGCCGCTTTGTGTTTGTGTGAAGGAATGCAGGAAAACGGACAGCTTCACACCATTGACATCAAAGAAGAGCTCGTTGATTTTCAGCGTAAATATTTTGATGCATCGCCATGGGGAGCACAAATTTTTCAGCATTTAGGTGAAGCCGTTGCTATTATTCCGACGCTGGATGTAAAATTTGATTTGGTTTTTATTGATGCTGATAAAGAAAACTATATAAATTACTGGGAAATGATTGTTCCGAAAATGAATAAAGGCGGAATCATTTTGTCTGATAATGTTTTATGGAGCGGGAAAGTTTTGGAGCCGGTTCACCCAAATGATGTAAGCACCAAAATACTTTTAGAATACAATTTACTTTTGAAAAATGATCCAAGAGTAGAAACGGTTTTATTGCCAATTCGCGATGGATTGACAGTGAGCAGGGTTTTATAAACTGAAGCTACTAAGATTCTGAGATGCTAAGCTTCTAAGTTTTTTAATAGCCTTTACTACAAAATTTAAAATGAAGAATTTAAGTCAGTTAGATACTGAAGGTTTTACAATTATTGATGCTGTTTATGATGAAGACGAAATTCAAAAATTAGTATCTATAATCGAATATAAAACGGAAAATAATCCAGAAGGTGCTACTTTCAGAAAATCTGGCGATTTATTTGCGATAAGACAATTTCATAACGAAATTCCCGAAACTTTGCCTTTAATATTCAACCAAAAATTACGGGATATTATAAAAAGCAATTTTGGAGAAAACTATTTTATAACCAAATCTATTTATTTTGACAAACCTGAAAAGTCGAATTGGTTTGTGGCGTATCATCAGGATCTGACTATTTCTGTCAATAAAAAAATTGAGGTTGAGAATTTTGAAAACTGGACTGTAAAACAAAACCAATTTGCGGTTCAGCCTCCTGCTGCAATTCTGGAAAATAATTTTACCATCAGGATTCATATTGATAAAACCACGAAAGATAATGGCGCTTTGAAAGTGATCAATAATTCGCATTCAAAAGGAATTCTAAGAATTGAGAAACTTGATTTCGAAAAAGAAAAAGAAACTATCTGCGAAGTTCAAAAAGGCGGCATTATGATCATGAAACCTTTGCTTTTTCATGCATCAAATAAAACTACCAACAACGAACGAAGAAGAGTTATTCATATCGAATTCAGTAAGCAGGAACTTCCGGAAGGATTAGAATGGAGTGAAAAAATGGTTTTACAGAATTAACGCCTTTTGAAAACAACTTCACTAGCCCGGATAGAAGCGACATCCTTTTGTGCCGGGGTTTGGCGCAAAAGATATAGCGTAGAGCCGGAAAAAGCTCCTGAAAATTATCCCGGAAAATATTTTGGCTTTAAATTTTGATATACTTTGAACATCAAAAATCCGAAAAGGGCTCCGAAGAAATAACCTGTAAGAATATCTCCCGGATAATGCAAACCTAAATAAATACGACTATAAGCGAAGATTAACGGCCATAAAAACAAAAATCCAAGGTATTTGAAATGGCGTTTTAAAACTAAAAACAAAAATGTAGCCACAGCCATAGTATTAGCAGCGTGCCCAGAGAAAAAACTATATGAACTACGGGATTGCACTACCCTGATGATGGTATTGATTTCAGGATTGTTACAAGGACGTAAACGTTGAAAAGTGTTTTTGAAAAGATTCGTTGTCTGATCTGTAAAGGCAATTAAAACAGCTATAAAAAGCAAGACATACAAAGTTTGCTTGATGCCTATTTTTTTATAAATAAGAAAAAATAAAAAGAGAAAAAAAGGCGTCCAGTATACTTGTTTGGTAATAATCAGCCAAAGTGGATCGAATGTTTCAGAACCTAAACTGTTAAGATACACAAGTAACGTAGTATCTATTTCCTGTATTTTTTCAAGCATATTACATTTGGCGTTTTATAGGTCCTGAGATGGAGTCGATATCTTCTTTTACTTTATTAATTTCTGTTGCAGTATCTCCCAGAAAGCTTCCGGAATCGCCTAGCAAATTAGCTTTCGCATCATTGATATGAGCGTTGATATCGCCTGTTATACCGGTCAGGGATTTTGTATCAAGACCATTTTCCTCGGCTCCTTTTTGAATCTCGTTTTTAATATCGTTCGTTGCATTTTTTAACTGCGCCATGGCTTTACCCATTGTACGGGCAATTTCAGGCACTTTGTCTGAACCAAAAAGCATTAGTACTATAAACATTATAAAAACTAATTCTCCTCCTCCTATACCAAACATAACTTTTATTTTTTTGTGTCACAAAGATATTAAATTTTGCAGGCACGTGTTTTAAAATTTACTTAAAAAAAAGACTCTTTACAGAGCCTTCTTAATTTTACATTTAGTCAAACTTTGATTTTTCCTCTACTTTTGGCCATGAATTGTTAGTTACATCTATGTCTGCCGTTAGTAATTTTGGATCTATCTGAATGCTCTTAATTCGTTTTTCAGTTGCATACACTTTTTTGGCTGACTCATTTCCTTTTCGCCAGATTTGTGCCGGATATTTATAATTATCTTTTGTTCCGTCTTCATAGGTGATTTCAACCAGAATAGGCATAATCATTCCGCCTGGTTTATTGAATTCTACTTCGTAGAAATATTTTGGTGATTTGATATTTGCTTTTTCCTCTGCTGTAAAAGTCTCATTTACATAATCAGCTAAAGACTTAAAATCTTCTACTTTTAAAGGTTTTTTCTTCGAAGCATCTACTTCTGCATTATCTCCAGAAACTAAATAAACAAAAGGTCCTTTTTCGTACCCGAAACGTCCTTTTCTAACTTTGACCTCTTTGAGATCTGCAGTTGGGGTATCAGAAACATAATATTGTTTTACATCTTTAATCCCAATATCTACAAAATCTGTTGAATAAAACCATCCTCTCCAAAACCAGTCTAAATCTACTGCAGATGCATCTTCCATTGTTCTGAAGAAATCTTCAGGGGTTGGATGTTTGAACTTCCATCTGTTGGCATAGGTTTTAAAAGCGTAATCAAACAATTCTCTCCCCATCACCACTTCTCTCAGGATATTAAGTCCTGTAGCCGGTTTTCCGTAAGCATTATTCCCAAATTGATGAATGGTTTCAGAGTTTGACATGATTGGTTCCAAAAATTTCTGGTCCCCGCTCATGTACGGAACAATATTCCGGGCCGGGCCGCGTCTAGAAGGGAATTTTGGATCCAGTTCCTGTTCTGCCATATATTGTAAAAATGAGTTCAAACCTTCATCCATCCAGGTCCATTGACGCTCATCAGAGTTTACAATCATCGGAAAAAAAGTGTGTCCTACTTCGTGAATTATTACACCAATCATTCCGTTTTTAACTTCCCTGCTTGTTTTACCATTTTCGTCAGGACGTCCGTAATTCCAGCAAATCATTGGATATTCCATACCCTGGTCTTCAGCTGAAACCGAAACTGCTTTTGGATACGGGTAATCAAACGTATGCGAAGAATAACTTTTTAAAGTATGCGCCACAGTCATTGTGGAAGTTTCTCCCCAAAGTGGATTTGCTTCTTTTGGATAAACTGATTCAGCCATTACAGTTCTGTTTCCAATTTTTACCGCCATGGCATCATAAATGAATTTTCTTGAAGAAGCAATTCCAAAGTCCCTTACGTTTTTCGCACTGAATTTCCATATTTTTTTCTTTTCAGAAAATCCTTTTTCAGCTGCTTCGGCTTCGGCCTGAGTAACAATTACAACCGGTTTATCAAATGATTTTTGAGCCTGCTCGTAACGTTTTACCTGTTCTGCTGTAAATACTTCTGACCTGTTTGTCAGTTCTCCGGTAGCGTTAATTACGTGATCTGCAGGAACTGTAATATTCACATCAAAATTTCCAAATGGCAATGCGAATTCTCCGCTTCCCCAAAACTGCATATTCTGCCATCCTTCAACATCATTATAAACTGCCATTCTTGGATAGAATTGAGCGATCACATATAATTTATTGCCGTCTTTCTCAAAGAATTCGTAACCAGAACGTCCTCCTTCTTTTTGATAATTATTAATGTTGTACCACCATTTTATAGCAAACGAAATCTTTTCTCCTGGTTTTAAAGGTTTATCAAGGTCGATTCGCATCATGGTTTCATTGATTGTATAAGACATCGGATTTCCTTTCAAATCCTTCACATATTCAATATTAAAACCACGTTCCAGGTTTTTTTTCAGATACTTGTCAGAAAAACTTCCTAATGGAAATACCTGATTAATTTTTTCTCCTTCTGCCAAAGTTGACTGTGTATTCGCTTTAGCCTGATTCTGATCCAGCTGGATCCATAAATATTCAAGACTGTCTGGTGAATTATTAGAATACGTAATCGTTTCAGATCCGCTTAATTTTGAATTTTTATCATCTAATTCGATATCAATCTTGTAATCTGCCTGTTGTTGATAATAAGCAGGGCCTGGGGCACCAGATGCCGTTCGGAACATATTGGGTGTAGCCATCAAATCATACATTTGGCTAAACTTGTTCGTATCATACTTTCCCTGTTGTTTTGGAGCAACAGTCGTATTTTTTTCCTGAGCAAATAGCATAGCAGGAAAAAGCAATAGTAATGAAAGTCTTTTCATGTGCAGAATTTATTATTTTTATTGGTCATATGTAATTTGCATATCATGGTTAGTAATTGAAACCCACTCCTGAATGTTGCTCATTTCATAACTATTTTTGGAATTTTGTGAAGCCGTGAAAATAATAATTAAAACAACAATCTTACTAAGTTCATTAATACTTTAACACTTCTTTCCTTGAAGATTCTGTAAAAAGAACACTTCTTTTAGTACCAAATGCTGAAATATGTGTAATATTTTGCTGTTCAGCATTCCAGTCTGTTAAAATAGTGTTTGTAATTTCTAATGTCTTGAGTTTTTCAACTCCGGTAATTTTCGAAAAGCAAACTAAAACATCATCTGCTTCCAGCTCTTTAGATAAAAAAATAATGGTTTTTGGCTGACCGCTTATTTTAATACTGAAATTTTCTGAGAGGTATCTTTTTAGCAAATCAAGATCTGCCTGGGTTTCTTTTTCAGTTCCAATATATGTTTTTTTATGGTACTTTTTTTCGATTCCGTTATTCAGGTCATCCACAAATATCCTTGACGTAATCTGGATCATTTTTTTTTCAGCTACATAATTCACCTGAAAAATGCCCATGTAAAATTTATGAAACACAAAAGATGATAGTGATAAAAATAGTATTCCGATTAAGAAATAAGTGGCATTTTTTTTCATTTCTTATGTACCTCT
This sequence comes from Flavobacterium hibisci, assembly GCF_020026925.1. Taxonomy (GTDB): domain Bacteria; phylum Bacteroidota; class Bacteroidia; order Flavobacteriales; family Flavobacteriaceae; genus Flavobacterium; species Flavobacterium hibisci. Next base: position 317,390 of record NZ_JAIQDW010000002.1, read on the forward strand.
GCTTTTTTGAAGTCTTTGTTTTTATTGATCATAAAATCCATTAATTCAAATTTTTGATCTTCTTTTAAATGCCTTTTAGATTCAGAGTCATTAGAGCAATACATTAAAAACAAATCAATCTCATCTTCTTTTAAGCCTAATGTTTTGGTATAAAAATCCTTAGTAAAATTATCTTTTGCATATGCAACAAAAGCTATATCAGTTATAACTTCCTCCTGAACCTCTTTATCTTTACTAAGCAGCTTTTTCAAATCTTTAAAAATTCGGACAAAATCAGTTCCGTATTTAATGGTCTGATCAGAATACATTGCTTTATTTTCAGGGGTTGACTGGCTATCATCTTCAAACTGCGTATCAACAATGCCCTGAGAACCGCCCTGTAGTGATTTTACTTTTAATTCTTTATGGACCAAAACTTCTTTTAATTCAACATTTACTAAATCCAAAGAGACTGAAAAAAGCTCTTCTGCACAGTCTTTTTCTGTTAGCACTATTTTTTTAGACTGAAAAGACATGCCTGTGAACAATAAGGTATCTTTAGGTCTTGCCATAATATCAAACAATCCTTGTGGGCCTATAAATGTTCTTTTATTCGCATTTATATTCATTACATTGCCTGTTTCGATGGGGATAGCGCTGTTAATTACCTGACCATGTAAAGGTTTCCTTGAATTCGTCTGACCTGTTATAAATTGACAAAATAAACAGACTACAAATATTCCTAATTTATTTTTCATTTTCTATGATTTTTAGATATTCCTGAGCAAGACCTGTTATTAAAAACATACTCATTGTTTTGTTCTTAGTATTCAAAGATACAGCAAATTCAGGACTTTCCACGCAATAAAGCTGAAATCCTTTAATATGTTCTAACGGAATTTTAAGTCGATCTGTATAATAATTTTCCTCAAAGAGATATTCTAATTTTCTAAAAAGAACCTCTTTCTTCTCAATTTTAGCCTCTTTTTTCAGCATGGCAGTTCTTCCCGAAATAGAATTTAGTATTTTATCCACTGAGGTTGATGTTGCGGTATAAATTTTTCTTTCAGCCGGAGTATATTTTTTTTGCCCATACGGAATAATTCCGAGGTTTTCTGCTGTAATATTGGCATTCTCATTTACAATCACTTCTTTCAACTCAATTTCTTTTGCTGACATTTTTATACGAAGTATTTTTTCTTGTAAATCTTCAGCACCAATCCGACGTTTTAACGGTTCTAAATTTACTGAAGAAAAAACCAAAACATCTCCTTCTTTTGCTACGATAGAAAACAATCCGTTTACATCTGAAACCGCCGTAACCTGTGTATTATTATTAATAATGTTTACACCATCAACAGGAGTAGACTGCTCAAGAATCTGACCCTGGATTTCTTTAGCACCAGAAGTTTGCCCAAAAGAAACCTGAACAATAAAAATTAGAATGATATATAGTATATTATTTAGCTTCACCTGCAATTATTTCTTTGTATTTAACTGCTAATTCTCCCAGTAAAAACTCTGTAGAGGTTTTATTTTTTGAATTCAGGATTTTAGTAAAGCTTTCGTTTTCGACAACATAATATTCAAATCCTTTTACATACTCGACAGGTATTTTTAACCTGTCAACAAAATGATCGAGTGTAAACATATTCTCCAGGAGCCGCATAAAAAATTCTTTTTTCTCAACAGCCACTTCTTTTTTTAACATTGCCGTACGTCCTGATAAAAAATTAAACAACGGATCTGCAGAAATTGAACCTCCAGCCATTGTTCCCGCATTAGCAGTAGGATTTAAAGCAGTAGCGGTTTGTAATTTTCTCTCTGCCGGCGTGTAGCTTTTCTGCCCCGACGGCACAATACCTAATGCCACAGAATTAATATTATCAAAGCGTTTAATGATCACTTCCTGCAACTGATGCATCAGAAGGTTTAATTTCACTGTAAAATCAAGTGCTGAAAAATTTTCCGGCGTTAATAAAACTCTGTTTTCTTTAAACTGAATCGATGAAAAAACAAGTGTATCCCCACTTTTAGCCATTATAGAAAAATATCCATCAGCAGTAGTATTTACCATTGCCTCAGTCTGCGCATTAATAACATACACCCCTTCCAGATCATTTGTATTTGAAATAATTCTTCCTTTTAAAACAGTACGTTCTCCATGCTGAGACCAGCCAGTCTGAAACAAAAACAATACTAAAAAACAAATAATCTTGCCTATCAAAATAAAAAAATTAGAATTATTCTTAAAAATGTAAAAATATCCTAATATGTTCCAAATTACTATTAATGGCTTTATAAAAATATGTTAATTAAAATCAGCTTTTTAACAGTGGCAATTTCCATTTTTAATATCTTTAAACCTAAAATCATTTAGAATTTTATGAAAAATGTTATTATTGCAAGTACTTCTACTTTACACGGAAGTAGTTATTTAGAATATTTGCTACCCACCCTGCAATCCCATTTTACAAACTGCAAAACTATTTTATTCATTCCTTATGCACGCCCGGGCGGAATTTCTCATAAAGAATACACGCAAAAAGTGGCTGCTGTATTTCAAACCATCAATATTTCAGTAAAAGGAATTCATGAATTTGAAAACCCAGAAACAGCTATAAAAAATGCCGAAGGAATATTTACTGGCGGAGGAAACACCTTTTTATTGGTTACGCAATTATACAAAAACAATATCATGCAGCTTCTTTCTGAAACAGTGAAAAACGGAACACCATATCTGGGAACGAGTGCCGGAAGTAATATTTGCGGACTTTCGATGCAGACAACCAATGACATGCCTATCGTCTACCCTCCAAGTTTTCAAACTTTAGGATTAATTTCTTTTAATCTCAATCCACATTATCTTGATGCTGATTCTCAGTCAACCCATATGGGAGAAACACGCGAGCAACGCATACAGGAATTCCACGCGTTTAATACGATTCCGGTTTTAGGACTGAGAGAAGGAAGCTGGCTTGAAGTAAAAGGAGAAAAAATTACTTTGAAAGGAAGTTTGTCAGCCCGGTTATTTCGACAAAATCAGCTTCCAACAGAATTAGAGCCGGAAAGTGATCTGACTGGTTTAAAATAAGTATATAAAACAAAAAATCCTCAAACAGCTTGTTTGAGGATTTTTAAGAGCGAAAGACGAGGCTCGAACTCGCGACAACCAGCTTGGAAGGCTGGAGCTCTACCAACTGAGCTACTTTCGCATTAACAGGGTGCAAATATAAATAATTAAATTATTTAAAAAAATAAAAAACTAAATTATTTAAATTTAAAATCTAAACCTAAGTTTCGATTAGAGCGAAAGACGAGGCTCGAACTCGCGACAACCAGCTTGGAAGGCTGGAGCTCTACCAACTGAGCTACTTTCGCATTACTGTGGTGCAAATATAAAAAATAAGTAAGCTTTAAAACAAGCTTTTTTTGAAAAAAAATAAATTAAAAATCACTATTTTTAGTAATCTATTTAAAATTAAAATGTTATAGCTTTGTTTTTTTATTCCAAACATGACATTAATTAAAGAAATATCCTCTCAGGAAACTTTTATTTTACGACATCCTGTCCTTAGAAAAGGAAAACCCATCGAAACCTGCATTTTTGAAGGCGATGATTTACAAACAACACATCACTTCGGATTATTTGATAATTCAGATTTAATAGGAATAATTTCGTTATTCCTTAAAACCAATACTATATTTGCAGAAAATTTACAAGCACAGATTCGCGGCATGGCTATTGCAGAAGCACATCAGAAAAAAGGCCATGGAGAAGCTCTTGTTAAACATTGTGAAGCATACTGTATTTCAAACGGATTCACTTTAATATGGTTTAATGCCAGAGCGACCGCTGTTGGTTTCTATAAAAAAATGGGATACGAAGTCAAGGGAAACTCTTTTGACATCCCTGACGTTGGAGAACATTATTTAATGTACAAAAAAATATAAAATGAATAAATTTTACTTATTGTTTCTATTGTTTGCTTTTATAAGTTGTAAAAAAGAACAAAAAGATACCCCTAAAATAAAAAAAGCGTTACCTGCCATTGTGATTACAGATGCAAGGACAGTTGACATAGATACTGCTCTTATAAATGCATATAAAAGTGAAACATTAAAACAATTTTATCTTTCATCTGATAATAAAACCATTTGGGGGAATCTTAAAAAAAGAACCTACGTCTTGTCACAACTGAAAAAATCAGATGAATTAGGCCTGAATCCAAATGATTATCGGGTAAAAAAGATGGATGTTTATGAAAAACAAATTGACAAATTAAATAATAAACAGCTCGCTGAATATGATCTGTTGCTTACACATAATTTTGAAAAATATGTGACCCATTTATATGAAGGAAAATTAAATCCTAAGTATTTATATCGTGACTGGGCACTTGAAGACAAGGATTTAGATATCAATGCTGTGTTAGTAAAAAGTTTCAATCGTAATACTTTAGATAGTTTGGTTGAAAATATTCAGCCAAAAACTGAAACTTACAAACAATTACTGAAAGCCTTGAAACTTGTCAATGATTTTCCTTCTGATAATGTCAAATTAATTGAATCAGCAGAAAAAATAAAACTAAATGATACTAATATTGCTTTAATAAACATTAAAAAGAGGCTTTTTTACTGGAATGACATGTCAGGAAAAGACAGTTTGACAAAAATCTATGACAACAAAACATTTGAAGCTGTAAAAAAATTCCAGACTCGACACGGATTAGTTGCTGACGGGGTTATTGGAGCCAGCACTATTCATCACCTAAATTTTTCTAAAGAAAAAAGAAGACATCAAATTATTGCAAACTTAGAACGCTGGAGATGGTATCCGAACGAACTAGCAGAAAATTACTTTATAGTAAATATTCCTGATTTTAAATTACATGTTGTAGAAAATAATGATACGACAGCTGTGAGAAATGTTGTTGTTGGAACCAGTAAAAGAAGAACACCGGTTTTAACATCTACGCTTAAAAGTATTGTTTTCAACCCAACGTGGACAGTCCCGCCTACTATTTTAAAAGAAGACGTTGTTCCTGCAATGAAGCGTAATCGAAATTATTTAAAAAACAAAAATATCACGATTTATGACAGAGCCGGACACGAAGTCGACCCTGCAAACTGGAACATCAACAAGCCCAGAAGCTATCGATATATCCAAAAACCGGGTTATTACAACTCACTTGGGTTAATAAAAATTATGTTCCCTAATAATTATAGCGTGTATTTGCACGACACCAATCACAGAAATTACTTTGAAAGAAGCAACCGTTCTTTAAGTTCCGGCTGTGTGCGTGTTGAAAATCCTTTAGAATTAGCACAGCATATTTTAGACGATTCTAAAAACTGGTCTAAAGAAAAAATAGATACTATTATTGCACGTAAAAAGACAACCAGTATTAGAATTACCAAGAAATACAAATTATACCAATGGTACTGGACTGCCTGGAGTCAAAAAAATCAGTTAATTTTTAGATACGATGTCTATGATCTTGATGAAGACTTATATTCTAAATTAAGAAATTAGTTCTTGTCCCATCACAAAACTTCTTGACGGATGATAGATATACAGACATGACTTACCTTTTATGGTCTGAATAATATCGTCTGTCAATTCAACAGGAACTGCAGGGCAACCCTGGCTTCTGCCTAATCTTTTATGGGCTCTGATAAAAGATTCAGAAACATAATCGGCACCATGCATTACAACACCTCTTTTACGGGCCTGATCATTTATGCCTCTTTCTAAACCATCTAATCGCAATGAAGCGCCATGTTTACCCTGATAAATTTCACCCGTAGCATAAAAGCCGAGACTGCTTTTAAATGAAGAATTTACATTTGAAAATGCAGAAGCAAACTCTTCGCCTGTATTCCTGCCGTGAGCAACAAGAGACTGGAACAGAATTGTATTAGAAGACAAATCGATTACCCAAAGACGTTTTAGATTTGATGACAAACTAAAATCAATTAAAGTCAATATATCTTTTTGGATAACCCCTTTTTCTTTCAATAAGTAAAACCCTTTTAAGGCTTCAGTAAATGTTTTTAGTTCCGGAAGAACAAAACTATTTGTATTTAATGTGTTATAAATACTCTCAATTTTAGTATCAATTACAGAACGTTTTTCAACTTTTGCGATACTCATTGCTGTTACATTTTTAGTTTCAGCAGTATTTTTAGAATCTGTACCAAATGACAAAAACAAAAACAGAATTGCGGGATAAATCTTATAAATCATTGATTTCGTTTAGGTTATACATAATTTGAGGTAGGACAAATGTAAAACTTATTTATAATTATGTAACACTATATCACTAAATTAGGTGATATTTATTCAAACTTTAACAATTAATCGCAATAGAAGTTAATGAAACTTAAACATTTGATTATTTTTTTGCAGGAATTTACCTTGATTTTAAAATATCTTCAATTATATCAATATCAATCTGCATAAAAAGCTTTTCAAACACAGTTCTAATCAATGAAGAGGTTTAAAAACAACTTTGACATAATATTATTTGTCTATTGATAGTTTAAAACCAAATTGGGTTATGCATTAATTTTAAAAAATAAAGGCTTCTTCAATTAAATTATTATTTTTTTATCCTGTTCATTTTATAAAGCATAATTGTAGCAATCACTACTTGCGTGTTTTATAAATGGTTTATCTTTGCCAAAAACTAAAAACCAATGAACAAAAAAGTAATACTTATGATTTTAGATGGTTGGGGAAAATCTCCTGACCCTAAAGTATCTGCAATAGACAATGCAAATGTTCCTTTCATAAACAGCCTGTACCAACATTACCCTAGCGCTCAGCTTCGTACCGACGGATTAAACGTAGGTTTACCGGAAGGCCAAATGGGAAACAGCGAAGTAGGTCACATGAATCTTGGCGCCGGAAGAATTGTTTACCAGGATCTGGCTAAAATAAATTTAGCAGTAGCACATCAGACGCTTGCAAAAGAACAAGTTTTGGTTGATGCTTTTACTTATGCTAAAGAAAACAATAAAAAAGTACACTTTTTAGGATTAGTATCTGATGGAGGCGTACATTCTCATACCTCACATTTACGCGGACTTATTGATGCTTCTCAGGAATATGGTTTAGAAAATGTATTTGTTCACGCCTTTACTGACGGACGTGATGTTGATCCAAAATCAGGAGCTAAATACATTCAGGATTTAGAAAACCATATTAAAGATACTCCTGTAAAAATCGCCTCAATTGTGGGTCGTTATTACGCAATGGACCGTGACAAACGCTGGGAGCGTGTAAAACTGGCTTATGATCTGGTTGTAAATGCAGTAGGAACTCCTTCAAGAAACGCTGTTGCAAGTATTCTTGAAAGCTATTCAAAAGATATTACTGATGAATTTATTGAACCAATCGTAATGGTTGATGAAAACGAAAAACCATTAGCTACAATTGTGGAAGGTGATGTCGTAATATTCTTCAATTTCAGAACCGACAGAGGCCGTGAACTTACCGAAGCACTTTCGCAGCAGGATTTCCATGAGCAAAACATGCACAAATTAAACTTATATTATGTAACGCTTACCAACTACGATGAAACGTATTTAAACGTAAAAGTTGTTTACAATAAAGATAACATTACTGAAACGCTTGGTGAAGTTTTAGAAAAAGCCGGCAAAAAACAAATTCGTATCGCCGAAACGGAGAAGTATCCACACGTAACCTTTTTCTTCTCAGGAGGAAGAGAAGTGCCTTTTGAAGGAGAATCACGTATTTTAAGAAACTCACCAAAAGTAGCCACTTACGATTTACAGCCAGAGATGAGTGCTTATGAATTAACTGATGCCCTTGTTCCGGAATTAAATAAAGGAGAAGTAGATTTTGTTTGTTTAAATTTTGCCAACGGTGATATGGTTGGACACACGGGAATCATGGAAGCAGCAATTAAAGCTTGTGAGGCTGTTGATGCCTGTGCAAAACAAGTAATTGAAGCTGCTCTTGCAAACAATTATACAACCATTGTAATTGCCGATCACGGTAACTGCGAAACCATGATTAATCCTGATGGAAGCCCAAATACAGCACACACAACAAATCCAGTGCCGATTATTCTGGTTGACAAAGAATTAAAAAATATTCAAAATGGCGTTTTGGGCGATATTGCACCTACTATTTTAGAATTAATGGGCGTTCCACAACCTGAAGCAATGACTTGTCATTCATTATTATAGAAAACCACTTATTTTATTTTAATAGTAGAGAGACAAGTTTTAGGATTTGTCTCTCTTCGCTTTTATTTACATTACAAAATAATGGTAAATCCATTCTACACCATAAATTATAAGACCGATAAATCCGCCCACTAAAGTTCCGTTGATACGGATGTACTGAAGATCTTTTCCAATTTCAAGTTCTAATTTTTCAGAAACTTCTTTTCCGTCCCAGCTTTTTACGGTAGAGGAAATTAAATCACCTATCACCTTTTTATTATTCAGAAGAACAGAAAGCAAATCATTTTTGATGAAATTATTGATTTTATCAACCATTACAGCATCTTCTTTCAGTCCGTTTCCGAAGTTCTGAATCATACCCGCAATATTTTCTCTGATGGAAGACTCCTCGCCTTTCTCCAAATCATTTGTAATAGATAATTTTATTTCATCCCAGATTCCGTTAATGTAATCCTGAACTTCTTTTTTACCGGCAAAACCAACAATCAGATTATTGATTTTGATTCGCATCTCTTCCGAGTTTTTTACTTTATGGAGAAAATCAGAAATGTATTCATCTATTTTAATTCTAACAGCACTTTCCGGATTTTTGGCTTCATCAAGAAATTCCTGCAACCCATTAAAAATACCTTCTGTAATGCTTTTATCGGCAAGCCCAAAACTTAAAAAAGGTGTAGATTGCTTTACTTTCTTTCTAATTAAATCTTTATTATCACTTAGTTCATCACTCATCACTTCAAGGAGATTGGTCAATAATTGATCTTTCACACTCCCCTTCTGCAGCGGTTCCAATGCCAGTGCCACCCAGTCTCCAAAATTAATTGCTTCTAGTTTTTCCTTAAACTGAACCTGAATGAATCGCTTTACATCTTCATCTTTTATTGTTTTCAGAACACCCGGAATAAGGTTTAATGCTATAGCATCTGCAACTTTATTGGCATTTTCTTCCTGCGAAAGCCAGTCAGAAGCTTTTGTCGCAAAATTGAATTCGTCTAACTTCATTTCCAGCTTTTCACGATTCAGAAATTCTTCAGAAACAAAACTTCCTAAATTTTCACCAATCTCATTTTTTTTAGTTGGAATAATTGCCGTATGCCAGATTGGGATTCCCATAGGATGACGAAATAAAGCCACAACTGCAAACCAGTCGGCAATTCCGCCCACCATCGCCGCTTCGCTGAAAGCCTGCAGCATCGGAATTTTAAAATAAATGGCAATGATAAATAACAGAACAGCTACACCCAAAAGTGCCAAAGCGTTTCGCTTCATTTTTCGAAGGGCTTGCACTTTATCAATATCCTGATCTACAATGGTTTTCATAATAAACAAGGTTTTATTACTAATTTATGCTTTTTTTCTGAAATGTTCTTTTAAAAAAATGTTAGAATTCAATAGCTGGTTTGATTTTCAAATTAAGTGATTGGAAATTTTAGCGGTAATTAATTTCAAAATCAACTTTAAAAAAATAAGATTAAAATCGTACTTTTGCGAACTGAAAATCTGAAAAATATGATTATCCAAAAAACCCGTGAGGAAATAGAATTAATGCGCGAAAGTGCCTTGATCGTATCGAAAACATTAGGAATGATTGCTTCTGAAATTAAAGAAGGAGTTACTACATTATATCTGGACAAATTAGCCGAAGAATTTATTCGTGATCACGGTGCAGTTCCAAGTTTTCTTGGTTTGTATGATTTCCCGAATTCACTTTGTATGAGTCCGAATGCTCAGGTTGTACATGGAATTCCGAATAATACGCCTTTACAGAATGGTGATGTTATTTCTGTAGATTGCGGTGCTTTCAAAAATGGTTATCATGGAGATCATGCTTATAGTTTTGAAATTGGAGAAGTTGCTCCGGAAACCAAAAAACTATTGCAGGTAACCAAAGAATCCCTGTACGTAGGAATCCGGGAATTTAAAGCCGGAAACCGCGTTGAAGATGTTGGAAACGCCATTCAGAAATATACGGAATCTCATGGATATGGTGTTGTTCGTGAATTGGTTGGGCACGGATTAGGCCAAAAAATGCACGAAGCTCCTGAAATGCCAAATTATGGTAAAAAAGGTCGTGGAAAACTTTTTGTTGAAGGAATGGTGGTTGCCATTGAACCGATGATCAACATGGGTACAAAAAACATCAAACAGCTTAAAGACGGCTGGACCATCCTGACTGCTGACGGAAAACCAAGCGCACATTTCGAACATGATGTTGCCTTAATTGACGGAAAACCGGAAATTTTATCGACTTTCTATTATATCTATAAAGCATTAGGAATAGAAAGTAACGAAGAAGATGAATTTAGAAAAGTGCCTTTAGTATTATAGTTATTACGCCGAGATTCACAGAGACCATTTACTAATACATAAAACTAATATTTTAGTAGAGAATAATATTTTTAATTTATTAAATTTAAAAATAACTACTTTTATAAAAATATAGTATCTAATGAAAATTAAACTCCAAAATATTGGAATTATTGAAGAAGCTGACATTAATATTGAGGGAATTACTCTAATTGCTGGTCAAAATGATTCTGGAAAAAGTACTGTTGGAAAAGTTTTGTATGCATTAATTAGAGGAGTAAATGGCGATGAAATCTCTCACAATGCAAATAAAATTCGATTTGTTTACGAAAAGACAAGGGATATTCGAAATCTTTTATCAAGAACTACAGCAACTAATGAAAGCGACCAAAATATTCAAAATAAATTTATTTCAGAATTTCTAGAAAAATTAGAAATAAGACCTTCTTCATTACATTCAAAAAAAGATACTGACATTATTGATTCTATAAATAATGAATTAGAATCTGTACTTATCCTATACAATAATTATTCTAATCCACAGATTAAAGAAAAACTTTCTGAATTTATAGTTGATTTTGGTCGTAGAACTTCAATTTCTTTTGATTCTACAGAAGCATTGTACTACAGATTAGAATCTTTTTTGAAAAATGAATTTGGAAATCAAATATCAAATTCATTTAACAAAAGTGACTCCTTTATTAAACTTGGAGGAATTGAAGAAAAAAGTATTTATTTTAAAGATAAAATAGAATTCGTTGGACTTGAAAATAGTTCTTCTTTCTATTATGATGAAGTTATTTTTATTGAATCCCCATTAAGACTAATGCAAACTTACTTTGTTCGTTTTAATGAAATTATTGATAAGAATGACCATTTAAATAAATTAATATTTTTAAGAGAAAATGAATTAAATATTTTCTCTGATGATAGCAAAAAGAATAATAACCTCTTATCTTTAATTTCAAAAGTCATAAATGGAAATTTTAGTATCGACCCTTTAGATGAAATAGTTTTTACAAAAAATGCGACAGAATTCGAATTTGGAAATATTGCTACTGGAATAAAAAGTTTTGGAATATTACAATTACTTTTACAAAAAGGGAAATTAAATTCAAACACTTTATTAATTATTGATGAACCTGAAGTTCATTTACATCCAACTTGGCAAGTTAAATTTGCTGAGATTTTAGTTTTATTATCTAAAGAATTAGCCATTCCGATCTTATTGACTTCACACAGTCCATATTTTATTGAAGCTTTAGATGCTTATACTAAAAAATATCAATATGAAAAGTCAACAAATTTTTACTTTGCTGAGAAAAATGAAGATGGATTATCTTCTAAAATTATTGATGTAACAGAAGATATAACGCCTATTTTAAGCTCAATTTCTGAAGCATTTTATAAAATCCAAGACATAAACGATGAGGTTTAATGATATTCAAGAACATTTTGAGAACAATGTCCCTAAGAAAACATTAAAAGAAATCTCATGGTACGAAATAAAAGAAAAAACCATAATAAACAACATAGAAGAAGAAATTACAATCACTAAATCTCTTATAAACTCAACAAAACTTAGTTTTGATTTTGATGAAATTAATAAAACGATAAAAACGTCAGATACTGTTTATTTTAAAGACGAAAAAGTAATTTTTGTTGAATTTAAAAGTGGTGGTATCAAGAAAATTGATTTTAGACTAAAAGCAACAGAAAGTATAATATCATTTTACAATTATATCTATAACAAGGGTTTTACCGAAAACATGTGTTTCCCTAATAGTATTTTTCAAATATATTTTGTTTACAACACAAATTCTAGTCCAGCAGCTAAAGTTACTTTTTCAGCAGTAGAGAGAGAATTAACATCTGAATATAGACACTTATTTTCAAAACTAAAAGTGATTGACAACGATCGATTTCAAAGAATATTTAAAATATAAATGAAAAAACTTTTTAAATTAGTACTCAATACAATACCCCGCCCCTTATTAATTCGTTTGAGTTATGTGGTACGCCCAATTTTAGCTTTATCGTTAAGAGGAAGCAAATTTACCGATCCTATTGACGGAAAAAGCTTTAAGTCATTTTTGCCTTACGGATACGGAAAACAGCGTAATAATGTGCTTTCGCCAAGTACACTTTCATTAGAAAGACACCGTTTACTTTGGCTGTATTTAAACGATCAGACTGATTTTTTTACAGCTCCTAAAAAAGTACTTCATTTTGCCCCTGAGCAGGCGTTTTACAAAAGATTCCGCAAGCAGAAAAACCTGGATTACACTACAACCGACTTACATTCGCCTTTGGCAGATGTAAAAGCAGATATCTGTAATTTACCATTCAAAGACAACGAATATGATGTTATTTTGTGTAATCACGTTTTAGAACATATTCCGGACGATACCAAAGCGATGCAGGAATTATACAGGGTTTTAAAACCAGGCGGAATGGCAGTTTTGCAAATTCCACAGGATTTATCCCGCGAAGTTACTTTTGCAGATGATTCTATCACCGATCAAAAAGAGCGTGCTAAAATCTTCGGGCAATACGATCACGTTCGTGTATATGGTCGCGATTATTTTGATAAATTGAGAAGTATCGGTTTTATTGTTATCGAAGAAGATTACACCAATAAAATTGCACCCGAATTGGTTGAAAAATATTGTCTGGCAAAAGGCGAAATTATTCCGCTTTGCTTTAAACAGGAAAATTAATTTTTTACTTATAAGTTATAAAAGTTCTTTTAAAAGCGTTTTCAAAATAGAAATAATTTGAAAACGCTTTTTTAGCTCAAATCCCAAATCAGCCTAAACCAAATCTGTAAACCTTGGAACCTAATAAATCATTTCAGTTTTGTTTTGACATCAGTTTTGAAAAAAATCTGAATGCTTATATTCCAACTTCATATATTGTCGGGAACACAAGCGATATTAAATACTTAGACAAAAAGGCAACTAAAGAAATCATTGAAAGTTTCGGAATTGATTTTGACAATTTAGATTCCAATACCAAAAAAATACTGACAGCCTGTGAATCTTTAAAACCTGAATTTATTTTCAAAAAATTCAGTGCCAAAATTAAATCAGCTAAAACAATTGCTGATTTGCAAAAAGATTCAAAAATTGAGTTTGCAATCCGTCAGTATTTAAATTTCAATTTAAGTTCCTTTTATGATTTAATCGTAAAAGAACAATTTCCTTTATCACTCAACATGAGTGCTGAAAAAGATTTTTACCGCTCGCGGGTTACAGTCGAGCCACTCGAATTTGAGCCTCAGATAAAATTTGAAAAACATTCAGAAGGTATCACCTATACTCTTTCTTTAAAACAAGGCAAAACTACTTTTTCACCAATGAATAGCAGTATTGATATTCTTTTGGATGAACAGGGCTGGTTGATTGTTGATAAAAAATTAGGGCAGTTAAAAGAATTAAATGCAAAAAAACTTACTCCATTTTTAAAGAAAAAATCAATTGAAATTCCATCAAAATTAGTGGATGATTATTTTAAAGGGTTTATACCCGAAATAGCAAAAAAAATCGATATTGAAGCTACGGGTTTTGAAATGGAGGTTCGCGATCAGATCATTTCGAGTACGATTCAGCCTGTTTATGACTTCTTTAAAAACTGTTATTACCTCAATCTTTATTTTGATTACAACGGCTATGTTTTTGATGCCGGCAAAACCAAAAAAACACATTCTTTCGTTGATTTCAGTATTGCTAACGAACCCAAAATAATTCAGTTTAAAAGGAGTGCCGTAGAAATTTTATACACCAAAAAATTACTTGAAATTGGCTTGGTAAAAGTCAAAAACGAACTATTTGGACTTGAAACAGAAGTGAATGATCCTTATATCAATATTCAGTTGATTATTGACAACAAAGAAAAACTTGAAAGTTTAGGTTTTACGATTCAAAACCTAAAACTCGAAAGCAAAGAAATTATTACAGAAAACAACACGGTTTCGATTGCAAAAGAAACAAAAGCCGATTGGTTTGATATCAAAATTATCATTACGATTGGTAAGTATAAAATCAATTTCAGCGAAATAATACCGAATATAAAAAGCAAGGAAAGGCTTTTCCAACTACCTGATGGAAACTATTTTTTAATTCCGTTAGAATGGTTCAGTAAATATGGCTCTTTGGCAAAATTAGCCAAAACAGAAAATGGAGAACTGCTTTTACGCAAAAGCAATTTTACAGCTTTAGACGGAATTTCAGAAATCGACAATGATTTAGATCAGATTCATCAGGCTGAATTCACGGCTTCAGATTTATTAAAAGCAACTTTAAGACCTTATCAGATTGATGGTGTAAAATGGCTCTTAGGTCATTTCAATTCTAATCTTGGAGCTTGTCTCGCCGATGATATGGGACTTGGGAAAACATTACAAACTTTGGCAGTTCTGGTTTCCGTTCAGGAACAATTAGGCTTTACAACCAAAACTACCAATTTTGATTTGTTTGCTAATGAAACAACTGTCGAAAGAGAACCGCTTAAAGCTTTGATTGTTCTGCCTTCTTCTTTAGTTTTTAACTGGTTTAATGAGGCTGGAAAGTTTACACCACACTTTTCTAAAATGCAATATGTGGGGAATGACCGAAAATTTTTAGTAAGCAGATTAGATTCTACCGATTTAATTTTTACAAGTTACAGCATCGTTCATCGTGATATTTCAATTTTAGAAAAATACAATTTTCGTTATCTGATTTTGGACGAAAGTCAATACATCAAAAACAAAAATTCTAAGATTTTCAAAGCCATCAATAAAATCAGTACAAGTCATAAAATAGCGCTGAGCGGTACACCAATCGAAAATTCGCTTGACGATTTATGGTCGCAGATGCAGTTCATAAATCCGGATATTCTGGGAACTTATAATTTTTTCGCAGAAAATTTTAAAATTCCGATTGAGAAAAAACACAATGAAGAAGTTTTAACCGAATTAAAAAACCTCATCCAGCCTTATATTTTGCGCCGAACCAAAGAACAGGTTTTAAAAGATCTGCCAGAATTGACAGAGCAGATTTATTATTGCGATATGGATCCGGAACAGGAAAAATTATACGAAAAAGAAAAATCTAAAGCGCGTAATTTCCTGCTTAAAACCGACGGTTCAAGTCCTGATAAAATCAGCATCATTAACACTTTGATGAAATTGCGACAATTGAGCAACCATCCGAAAATGGTTGATGCCGATTCAGAAATTGACTCCGGAAAATTTATTGCTGTGACGAATTATCTTGAAAATCTAGTCAAAGCAAAACAAAAAGCCATTATTTTCAGTTCGTTTGTTACGAACCTGAATTTCTATACCGACTGGTGCAAACAAAATAAAATAGAGTTTTGTGAAATTACAGGAGAAACCCCAGCCAGTAAAAGAGAACAGCAAGTTAAATTGTTCCAGGAGAATGAAAATCGATTATTATTCTTTATTTCGCTAAAAGCCGGAGGTGTCGGATTGAATATTACTAAAGCTTCTTATGTTTTATTTTTAGATCCATGGTGGAATCCTTTTGCAGAAAAGCAAGGAGTTGCGCGGGCACATCGAATTGGTCAGTTAAATAAAGTAAATGTGATTCGTTTTATTTCGAAAAACACAGTCGAAGAAAAAATTATTACCCTTCAGGAAAACAAAAAACTATTAGCTGATTCTCTTTTAGAAGAAAGCTACATTAATGATGAACTTGAAGGCAACTTAGCTTATATTTTAGGTACTTAATAGTTAAATCCAATACAAGGGCATCTTTTTCATTATATAAAATTGTTATATTTACAATCTTACAATCTATATAAGATGCCGAAATTTTTATATACAAGCTTTGTTTTTCTTTTTATTTTTACTTTAGCGAAAGCTCAGGAAAAAGAAATAGATCCTCCTTACAATATCAAAACTGTTTCTTTTGTACAGAACGGCAGTAATGTGGTTCCTATATTCGAATTAGGCTCTACATTTCAATTTCAGTTTGATGATTTATTTGGCAACGAAGCCAATTATTATTTTGAAATTGTACATTGCGATTACAACTGGAAACCTTCTGAAATCCCAAAAACAGATTACATTCTTGGTTTTGACAATCAAAGAATTATGGATTATACCAACTCTTTTAATACGCTTCAGATTTATTCACATTACCGCCTTAGCTTTCCTAATCAATTTGCTACACAGTTGAAAATTTCAGGAAATTATATGCTGAAAATCCTCAACGAAGACAGGGAAGTTGTTTTCTCCAGAAAATTTATTTTATATGAAAACCACTGTACAGTAGCTGCTCAGATAAAACGTAGCCGAAACTTAACCAATATTAATGAAAAGCAGAATATTGATTTTTCGATTTCTTCAAATGATATTGTTTTTCAGACACCTTTACAAAACGTAAAAGTACTTTTACTGCAAAACGGAGATTTTAACACTAGTATAAAAAATATTCGGCCACAATATACAATTAGCAATCAATTGGTTTATAAATATGATGCTGAAACACAGTTCTGGGGCGGAAATGAATTTTTATATTTTGAAAACAAGGATATAAGAGCGGCCAATAATAATGTTGCAAAAGTGAGTTCAGCCAGTGACATTTACAGTTCGTTTTTATATACAAGTCCGGCAAGGGCCAATCAAATTTATACCGTTTATCAGGATATAAACGGAAATTTTGTCGTCAAAAACATCAATGGTTCTAATCAGGAAATTGAAGCCGATTATGCCTGGGTATACTTTTCATTGTCTGCTCCAGCCTTTCGATTAAATAAAGACATTTATATTACAGGTATGTTCAATAATTATAGCTTGTCTCCAGAATACAAAATGGATTATAATGCTGACAAAGGGATTTATGAAAAAGCAGTAATGATCAAACAGGGTTTTACCAATTTTCAGTACAGGGTTGCTGACAAAAAAGGTGTAATTGATTTTGAAAATGCTGTTGACGGAAATTTTTACCAGACTGAAAACGAATACACTATTTTGGTTTATTACCGTGAAAGTACGGACCGCTACGAAAGAGTTATCGGCAAGGGTAATGCTAATTCATTGAATATTATTAATTAAACATTCTAAAAAAGGATTTCAATCCAATCATTTTTTTTTGTAAGTTTGCACATATAACACACACATATATACTACGTTAGTTATGGTTTCTCAAATAACAAGAGGCATAAAAATATCTGTTTTGACTAGTTTTGAAGGTACTTACTTCAAGAACTACAAGATTCATTTTGCCTTTAGCTATGTTGTTACCATCGAAAATCATAGTAAAGATTCAGTACAGTTAACCTCACGCCACTGGGAAATTTTCGATTCTCTTAACGACCTTGAAGTTGTTGATGGAGAAGGCGTTATAGGAAAAAAACCAGTTTTAAAACCAGGTGAAAATCATACTTACAGTTCAGGCTGTTTATTATCATCTCCTTATGGTGCAATGAAAGGTCATTTTAATATGATTAATTTTACTACAACCAAAATATTTAAGGTTATAGTTCCTACATTCAGAATGTGTGCCCCATTTGCTTTAAATTAAACCCTGTTTTTTATTTCTATTACTTGTCCGCTTGCAAGGGCGTATACCCTATCGTTTTCATCAGGAACTAAATAAAAATTACCTGTAAATTCCCCAAAAGAAGGGAAAATTAATTGATTCGGTTTTCTGAAAAAACAAGGCAAACTCAAAAATTGTTTTCCTAAACCTGTTAGTTTTATTCCGGGATGAATATGTCCGCAAAAATTGAATAAATTTTCTCTGTCTGTTGGATGATGTGTCAAAAGAAAATGATCAATTATGAGTTCTGAATAAATTTTGATATTTAAATCTGTATAATTTTTTTTTGAAATGATATCATGGTTGCCTTCCACCAAAATAAGCTGCTGTGTTATCGTTTTGGTCCAGTCTGAAAACAAATCCCATTCGTTATTTATTTTGCTGTGAAATAAATCACCAAGAAAAATTATAGTTTCAGCATCAAATAATTCCAGAATATTATTTAACCGGTTAAAATTTTCCTGCACCGCTTTCTCCGGAATCGCCATTCCGTGTTTTCTAAAATGTGATACTTTGCCCAAATGCAAATCTGATATTAAAAGTATTTTTTTTTCTTCCCAGAAAGCCGCACCACACGGATGCAGAACAAAATTTTGATTGTTAATTGTAATTTTCATGTTCATTATTTCATGTAACTTGCTGTCATTTTTTTGATTCTTTCCGCTAATGTTTCGCTTGATAACTTTTCTCTCAATCGATCTGTAATTATAGGAAAACTAAAAGGTGTTGGCTTTTTGCATTGTTTCCAGACAATTGTTTGCTGATTCACTCTTTCGAGAGCCTGAATCAAACGTCCTTCTTCCAGCTGATGTTCAAACGTTTCTGTATATGCCTGCTGCAGTAATAAATTATCCGGTTCATAATCCCTGAAAACTTCAAACAACAATTGTGATCCGCTCTGTAAATGTTTTGTTTTAACAGGTCTTCCAGGCATACCGGTAAAAACCAGACCGGCAATTACGGCAATATCCCTGAATTTTCTGCGGGCCATTTCTGTCAAATTAAGGCTTTTTTGCAAATCATGGTGCACATATTCGGTAGAGAACAAATTGTTATCAAAAACCGACTGCATATCAATTTCCTGGTCCGAAAGCAATTCAAACCCGTAATCATTATACGCCAGAGAAAAAGTAATCGGAGACAACAAACTAATTCGGTAAGACAAAATACTCGCCAGGGCTTCATGTACAAACCGACCTTCAAAAAGATAAAAGACGGCATGATACCCTTCCCTGGTTTTAAAAGTTTCTATGAGAAATTCATCAGCATCCGGAACAATACTTTCTTTTCGCTGTCTTGCAAAAATAGGCTGTAACGCTTTTAATTCCGGAGTCAGATTTTCGCTATTGGCAGCGTATAATTCTTCACGAAGCAATTCACTCATCTGTACAGATAATGCCATACGCCCTCCCATCCAGCTTACTGTTCGGGATTCTTTTTTGGGATCAGCCTTTCTAACCAGTACCTGCATATTTTTCACACGAAATAGTTCCAAACGTTTGCCGGCAAAGGTAAAAACATCTCCCGGCTGTAGTTTTGAGGCAAACCATTCTTCAATATTTCCAATATAACCTCCGCTTAAAAATTTTACGTTTAATGAAGCATCTCCAACAATAGTTCCTATCTGCATACGGTGGTGCATCGCAATCAAACGGCTATTGATTTTATAACGTCCGTCTTCTTCAATTTCTACTTTTTTGAATTCATCATAGGCTTGTAAGCTCTGACTTCCGTTGGTAATGAAGTTCAGAATCCAGTTCCAGTTTTCTTTTGTAATGTTTTGATAACAGAAAGATTGTCTGACTTCCTCAAAAATAATATCCGGAAAAAAACCGTCTGAAACCGCCAATGTATTCAGGTATTGCACCAAAACATCCCAACTGTTCAGGTACGGAATACGATCTTCAACAATCGTTTTGGCAACCGCTTTTTTTAGTGCAGAAGCTTCAATTAATTCGATAGCGTGAGTGGCAAGAAAATAAATCACACTTTCTCTCCCAGGCTGATGACCGCTTCGTCCTGCTCTTTGCAGAAAACGCGCAACACCTTTTGGCCCTCCCACCTGAATAATGGTTTCAACCGGAGCAAAATCGACTCCTAAATCCAGACTCGAGGTACAAACTACTACTTTTAATTCTTCATTTCTGATGGCATTTTCAACCCATAAACGTGTTTCCCTGCTGATGCTTCCGTGATGCATTGCCATATCTCCGGCGAATTCAGGGTATTTTTCGAGTATGGCCTGAAACCACATTTCGCATGCGGAGCGAACGTTTGTAAAAATTAAAGTCGTCTTACTTTTCCGTACTATTTTCGCTACTTCATCAATTAGGTGCAATCCCATGTGACCACGCCATGGGTAACTGTCCATTTTATCAGGCAATATAGAAAGTACTTTAATTTTTTTATTGATGTGGGCTTTTATCAAAACTGAATTTTGATAAGCCTCTGAATTTACACCCAACAATACCTGTTGTGCCAATTCGAGATTTCCAATGGTTGCTGAAATTCCCCAAATACGCATTTTAGGCGCAACCGTTTTTAGTCGGGATAAAGCCAATTCCATCTGAACGCCACGTTTTGTTCCTAATAATTCGTGCCATTCATCGACCACAATTGCAGAACAACTGGCAAAAGTCTTGGCAAATTCTTTGGATGCCAAAAGCAATTGCAGACTTTCCGGTGTGGTAATCAGCAGATCCGGCATTTTTTTGCTTTGCTTTGTTCTTTCACTTTGCGATGTATCTCCGGAACGAATTCCGACCGTCATTTGTGTATCTAAATCATGGACAATTCTGTCTGCAGCTTGTTTAATTTCAACAGAAAGCGCCCTCAAAGGCGTAATCCAGATGGCTTTTAGTCCTGGCTTATGCTTCGTTTTATAATCCGGATTTTTTTTCATGTAGTCGAGAACTATCGGAAACCATAAGGCATAGGTTTTCCCGCTTCCGGTTGGTGCGTTTAGTAAACCGTTTTTCCCCTGTAGAAAAGCAGTCCACGTCTGGGTTTGGAATGGAAAAGCTTTCCAACCCTGATCGTGAAACCAGTTCTCTGCAATTGTGTATAGTTCTTCTCTGTTCATTCTAACTTACGTATTAACCTGACTTTTATTTCTAATTAGGAATCTATCTGCACTTTATAAGTATCTGCTTTTCCTGCAAGGTTTTGGAAACCTTGCAGGAGCACAAATATCTTCATAATAATTGAACTCGGTTTGTTACGAAATCATGCTTTTAAGATCTTCAATTGAATTCGCATCTTCAATTTTTTTATCGTGCCGCCATCTCAAAATTCTCGGAAATCGGGTTGCCACACCGCTTTTGTGTCTTTTGGACAATGCAATTCCTTCAAAGCCAATTTCGAAAACCAATTGAGGGGTTACACTTCGTACGGGACCAAAACGTTCCAAAGTATTTTTCTTTATAAAATCATCTACCCTTCTAAATTCGGCATCGGTCAAACCCGAATAAGCTTTGGCAAAAGTGACTAATTCTTTTTCGCCATTATCATTGGTCTGCCAAAGTGCAAAGGTATAATCCGTAAAAAGATTAGATCTTCTTCCATGTCCGCGCATTGCGTAAGTCAGAACAGCATCAATTACCAAGGGTTCAATTTTCCATTTCCACCAGTCGCCTTTTTTTCTTCCGACCAAATAAGGAGAATTATTTCGCTTTAACATCAGACCTTCACTTTTCATTTCGCGTGCACGCATTCTTTCGTTTGTTACATCTTCCCAGGAATTAAGCAACACCCTTTCTGATAACTGAAAATTGGGTGTTTTATCTTTAATGGAATCGTATAATTGTTCCAACAATAATCTTCTTTCTGAATACGGTAAATTTCGAATATCCTGACCTTCCCACTCTAAAATATCGTAGGCTTTTAATATTACAGGAACTTTTTCGAGTAACGATGCCGAAATCGTTTTACGCCCAATTCTGGCTTGCAGATCATTAAAAGTGCCAATTTCTTTTTCGGGAAAAGCTAAAATTTCAGCGTCAATAACGGTTCCGTTTGGAATAATTCCGAC
The DNA here is from genome assembly GCF_020026925.1 of Flavobacterium hibisci. Lineage (GTDB taxonomy): Bacteria > Bacteroidota > Bacteroidia > Flavobacteriales > Flavobacteriaceae > Flavobacterium > Flavobacterium hibisci. The sequence continues at coordinate 339,476 of NZ_JAIQDW010000002.1, forward strand.
GAAAGATTGAAACTCGGGATATTTATCTGTTACTAACTCCTCGCCTCTTGACCAGACATAAATTTCATCATCACGAATAATCGTCTGAGACCGGATTCCGTCCCATTTATGTTCAATAGACCAGTCTTCCGGATTTCCTAAATTATCGACTTCGCCTTCAATTGGATAAGCCAGATAAAACGGATAAGGTTTTGATAAATAATCTGAGCTTTTTTCATCTAAAATCAGTTCCTGAAACGTAATTGTGTTTGGATCCCAATTTCCCATTAATTTGTAAGCCAATGCATCTTCATCAACATCTTCTGCTTTTGATAATGCCCGTGTCATTAATTTTTGGCTTACGCCGATTCGCAAACTACCGGTAATTAGTTTGGTAAAAACGAATCGTTCATAATAATTCAGCGCCAGCCAGTTCTTGTGTAAATATTCCTTTTTCTCAGTATCTGATTTCTTTTTTAAGGCAATAATTTCCTGAAGATATTCAGTTAAACTTTTGTCCGAATGTTCTTTGGTTGTCGGAATGATCAGAGCTATGGTTTCGGCTAAATCACCCACAATATGATAACTTTCCTCAAAAAGCCATAGCGGAATATTCGCCAATTCATTTGCCCAAATACGCAACAAAGTCGTGTTAACTGGTCTCGGAGGACGACGATGTGATAAAATTGCAATCGTCCACACCTTATCTTCCGGAGACGCATTTTTAAAATACGTTGTCAGGGCATCTACTTTTACGTTCGTTTTATTCGAACTGTCAAGTGTTTTTATAAGTTGAGCGAAATTTTTCATCTACAATTTCTTATTTTCAGAAATATCCAAAGTTTCATTTTCAAAAATAACTTCTTTTTCATCTTTTTCCATTTCTGCTGCTTCTCCTTCGTATTGTGTTTTTTCAGTTCTAGCATCGTAACCTAATTCCCTTAAATATTTAGAGAAAATATCAGTGTAACCGTGTGTACAGATTACTTTTTCTGCTCCGGTCGCTTTGATGCTATCCAAAAGTGAATACCAATCGCAATGATCGCTTAATACAAAACCTTTGTCAATGGCACGTCTTCTTCTGGCTCCGCGAAAAGCCATCCAGCCGCTTGCTGCACCTGTTACAAAAGGCGTCATTTTTCTGATCCAGATACTTCCGTGAGCACTTGGCGGAGCGAGAACAATATTTCCTGCGAATTCTTCTTTTTTGGTTTCGCGCGTTACTAAAGTTGTTGGCGGAAAATCCACCATCGGACGTAAAACATTGGTCATGTTCTCGATGGCGCCATGTGTATATATTTTTCCAATATCGGTGTCTAAATATTTTAAAAGCCGTTGTGCTTTTCCTAAAGAATAGCCAAAGAGAATAGATGTTTTTCCTTCAGCCCTATTTTCAGCCCACCAATTGTTGATATCGGTAATTACTTCATCTTGCGGCGTCCAGTTGAACGCAGGCAAACCGAAAGTACATTCGGTGATGAAAGTGTGGCATTTCACGACTTCATACGGAACTGAAATTCCATCATCTTCGGTTTTATAATCTCCTGTAAAAACCCAGACTTCGCCTTTGTGTTCAACACGAATTTGTGAGCTTCCGATAATATGTCCGGCAGGATGCAGAGAAAATTTCACATTGTTGATTACGAAGGTTTCTCCCCACTCTTTTCCGCTCACATTTATTTCACCCAAACGATGCTGAATGATTGGCACATTAGTATGATGCGTGATATAATTTTGATGTCCCCAACGAGAGTGATCGGCGTGACCGTGTGTAATAATGGCATTCTTTACCGGCCGCCAGGGATCAAGATATACATCAGCCTGTTGGCAGTAAATTCCTTTATCGTTAAAAGCCAGAAGCGGAATTTTCATAGTCATAATAAATTGAAGTACCTCAAATTTAAACTTTTATAGAAACATATGTTTTACAGTCTGACATCATTAGTTTATTAAATTACAACATTTTAATATTGTATTGTGATATAATCAAAATAACCTTTGTACTTTTGCCTAAAATTAAACAATTCGTAATTTTAAAATATTTTATCCCATGTTAAAAGGATTTTTTAATGTACCTAAGGCGGTAAACGAGCCGGTAAAAGGATACGCCCCAGGCTCACCTGAAAGAGTAGCTGTTCAGGCAGCTTACACTACAATGTGGAACTCTCAAATTGACGTTCCTTTGCACATAGGAAGCGAAGAAATCAGAACCGGAAACACAAGAAACATTACAGCTCCACATGATCACCAGCATATTGTTGGAAAATATCATTTAGCTGAAAAACAACATATTGAAAAAGCAATCGTCAATGCACTTGAATCAAGAAAAGCATGGGCTAATATGGCATGGGAACAACGTGCCGCTATTTTCTTAAAAGCGGCTGAATTAATTGCAGGTCCATACAGAGCTCGTATTAACGCTGCGACTATGATTGGTCAGTCTAAAAACATCCATCAGGCAGAAATTGACGCTTCTTGTGAGTTGATTGACTTTTTACGTTACAACGTAGAATTCATGACTCAGATTTACACAGATCAGCCAAAATCAGATTCAACAACATGGAATCGTTTAGAATACAGACCTCTTGAAGGTTTTGTTTACGCTATTACTCCGTTTAACTTTACAGCTATTGCTGCCAACCTTCCGGCTAGTGCTGCGATGATGGGTAACGTTGTAGTCTGGAAACCAAGCGACAGTCAGGTATTCTCAACAAAAATCATCCTTGATGTTTTCAAAGAAGCTGGAGTTCCTGATGGTGTGATCAACGTAGTTTTTGGAGACGCTTTGATGATTACGGATACTGTTTTGGCAAGCCGTGATTTTGCCGGAATTCACTTTACAGGATCAACGCATGTATTTAAAGATATCTGGGCTAAAATCGGTGCAAACATTCACAATTATAAAACCTATCCAAGAATTGTTGGAGAAACGGGTGGTAAAGATTTTATTATTGCTCATCCAAGCGCTAACGTAAAACAAGTTGTTACAGGAATTACGCGTGGTGCTTTTGAGTTTCAGGGACAAAAATGTTCTGCAGCTTCAAGAGTTTATATTCCGCAAAGTTTGTGGCCAGCTGTAAAAGAGCAATTAATCACGGATGTAAAATCAATGAAAATGGGTTCTCCGGAAGATTTCGGAAACTTTATTACAGCGGTTATCCATGAAGGTTCTTTCGATAAATTAGCGAGTTACATTGATCAGGCTAAAAAAGATGCTGATGCTGAAATTATTGTGGGTGGAAATTACGATAAATCAGTTGGATACTTTGTAGAACCAACAGTTATCGTAACTACAAATCCAAAATACACAACCATGGAAACCGAATTATTCGGACCGGTTGTGACAATTTATATCTACGAAGATGCAAAATGGGAAGAAACTTTAGAATTGGTTGACACTACTTCTGAATACGCTTTGACCGGAGCTGTTTTCAGCCAGGATCGTTACGCTATTGAAGTGGCTACCGTGAAATTGCAAAATTCAGCAGGTAACTTCTACATCAACGATAAACCAACAGGAGCGGTTGTAGGAATGCAGCCTTTTGGTGGAGCAAGAGCTTCAGGAACTAACGACAAAGCAGGTTCTGCATTGAATTTATTGCGTTGGGCTTCTCCAAGAACGATTAAAGAAACTTTTGTAACTCCTGAAGATTACAGATATCCGTTTTTAGGAGAATAGTCATAAAGTCGAAGGTCGAAAGTCTTAAAGGACTTTGTCTATATAAAAAAGCCGAATCTTTTCATTAAGATTCGGCTTTACTTTTTTTACTAATGTGAATTTTAAAATCTCAAATACATTTAGAATTTATTTTCCACTTCTGCAGCCTGCAACATTAAGTAATGCAGGTCGGTGTTTTTTACGAAAGGTTTTAAAAGTTCACTTCCCGGGCCAAACATCGCCAGCTCTACATAATCTGCAGAGTGATCCATGCTGATCCAGCCTACCGAATTTATTTTTCCCTGCATTTCTGCGAAAGCTTTATACGGCAGTTTTTTGTAATTGTATAAACCATCTTCTTTATGCAATCCATCGTAGTAGCCCAATACATATTTGGCGTCTTCATCTGAAACCGAGTGACCGTTTGCTTTTTCAATAATTTCTTTTACCTGCGCAACAGAAGATTGCGGTTTTATCTGATTCAGAATCCATTCGTTGGTCTGGGTGTATTTTTGGATACTGTCAAAATTATCATTGGCATTTTTTCCGTAAATAATTCCGGGATTTGCATTTCCGTGATCTGTTGTGATGATCACTAATGTTTCTTTGTCTTTTTCAGCAAAATCAACAGCCACTTTTACCGCTTCATCAAATTCAATCTGATCATTAATCAGACCGGCGATATCGTTTCCATGTGCGGCCCAATCTACTTTTCCGCTTTCAATCTGCAATACAAAACCATTTTTATGGCTCTTCATTCTGTCAATTGCTTTTTGCGACATTTCAGCAAGACTCGGAACAGTTGCTTTTAACTTTTCATCACTGTTTCTGTCCACGTAATACGGAAGTGCATCATCTGCAAACACACCTAAAACGGGTTTAGAATTTGATGCAGCCTCCATTTCAGATTTAGTTTTTACAACCTGATATCCTTTCGAAGTATAAGCAGCATACATATCTTTCTTGTCTTTTCTTAATTCCGGGCTGAAATAATTGGCTCCGCCTCCCATCATAATATCAAAACCCAATTCCAGATATTGTTCCGCAATATCTTCCTGGGCATTTCTGCTTTTGCTGTTCACACAAAAACCGGCCGGAGTGGCATGTGTAATAGGAACTGTCGTTACACAACCCGCCATTTTGCCGGATTTTTTAAATTTTTGCGAGATTGGTAAATGTGGTTCTCCTTGCGGACTCACATTCAAGGCACCATTATTTACCCGGAAACCGCCTCCCCATGAAGAACTTGCAGCAGAAGAATCGGTTACTATTGAACTTGCTGAAGCCGTATCCATTAAAGCTCTTGAAACGCTATTATCTTTATACAATTGTATCCAGTTAGAACCTTTGCCATTTTTTCTGTTCAGAAACAAATCGGTCATATTAAGCGTGCCGGTACTCATTCCGTCACTAACCAGTAAAATGATATTTTTTGCCTTTTTATTTTTATTCGCAGACTCTAAATCCAAAACATTTGCAGCACCCTGAAACGGATTGATAACTGCGGCTCCTATCGTAAACAATGAGCCATTTTTAAAGAACTTCCTTCTATTCATTATAACTTTATTTAAGCGTTTTCAAAGGTAAGCAAATTGGTTCAGTTACAAATTATCATTCAGTTATGATTGCTTTCAAGGTATAAAAAAAGCCGACAACACTTTAATAAAGAATGTTACCGGCTTATAATATCATAGAAATAAATTAAGGCTGAAATTTCAATGGCAAATGAACCACTTTTTTGGTTTCAAAAAATTCATCTTCAAAAATTATCGATAAGTCATATAAAGTAGCTTTCGGAAAGTCTTTTAATTCTTCAGTTAAATCCCCGCCTTTTAAATACAAGATTCCATTTTTTAAGGTATGCTTGTGCTGTTTTTTGATCTTATCATGAATCCATGACACGAAATCAGGCATATTGGTTACGGCCCGGCTTACTATGAAATCGAAATCACCTTTTACGAGTTCGGCACGTTTTTGTTCTGCTTTTACATTCTTTAGTTCCAAAGCATCCACAACGCCCTGAACCACCTTTATTTTTTTAGCAATAACATCAATTAAATAAAAACGTGTTTCCGGAAAAAGAATTGCTAACGGAATTCCGGGAAATCCTCCGCCTGTTCCAACGTCCAAAACAGTTGCTCCGGGTTCGAATTTCATGATTTTTGCAATTCCAAGAGAATGGAGGATGTGTTTCGTATATAATGAATCAATGTCTTTTCTTGAGATAACATTAATTTTTTCGTTCCAGTCGTGATATAAAAAGTCTAATTTTTGAAATTGTTCGATTTGAATGTCCGTCAAACCAGGAAAATATTTCAGAATCTCATCCATTGTTGTAAATTTTTAACAAAAGTACTACTTTAGGATTGAAATATTTAACTCAATTTTGCAAATTGAAAATTTATAATAATTACCTTTGGAAACTATTTAAAATTAATATGAATAATACCGCTCCGACTTTTGCAAGACAAGACAATCTGAAATTCTTCAGAACACTTAACTCTCGGGTAAACAATTATTTCAAAGAAAATAATATCCAAAAAACGGGAAACTGGAAGCTGCATTTAAAAGCTGTTATTCTATTCGCTGTTTTTTTAACGCCTTACTTTTTAATTCTTACACTTAACATGCCTTTTTGGGTCATGTTGCTTTTATCTATAGTAATGGGCATCGGAATGGCCGGTGTTGGAATGAACGTAATGCATGACGGAAATCACGGCTCTTACTCTGATAAAGGCTGGATCAACAAACTAATGGGCGGCACCATTTATGTTTTAGCCGGAAATGTTTACAACTGGCAGGTTCAGCACAATGTATTGCACCACACTTATACCAATATTCCGGGACATGATGAAGATCTGGATGCCGGAAGAATCATACGTTTTACAGAACATGCTGAGTGGCATAGTTTTCACCGTTTTCAGCATTATTATTCTGTTTTTTTATATGGTTTACTGACTTTTAACTGGGCCATTACGACTGATTTTAAGCAGATGCACAATTACCTGAAAAGAAAATTATCATATGGTGAACCAAAAAGCCCTAAAATTCTCTGGACAACTTTAATTATTACAAAAATCATTTATGCATCCATCTGGATTGTATTGCCAATCGTTATTGGAATTACATGGTGGAAAGTCGTTCTCGGATTTTTTGTAATGCATTATACAACAGGATTGATCTTAAGTATTGTATTTCAATTAGCACACGTTGTTGACCATACAACTAATCCGGAACCGAATGAATTAGGCGAAATGGAAAACACCTGGGCTATTCACCAATTGTATACCACTACTAATTTTGCACCAAAAAATGCTCTTGTAAACTGGTACACTGGAGGATTAAACCATCAGATTGAACATCATATTTTTCCACATATCAGTCACATTCATTATGGTAAAATTGCAAAAATTGTAAAAGAAACAGCAAAAGAATGCAATTTGCCTTATTATGAATACAAAACAATGAGAAGTGCCATTATTGCCCACTTTAAACATTTACGTGACTTAGGAATGAAACCTGAATTATCCGTATAAACTAAAAATCTATTAATAATAACTTCTCTTAAAAAAACAGCAATTAAGAGCAATTAAATTTTTTATAATGAACCATATTCTTTCAGACAGAATTAACAATTTAGCTACTTCGCAGACTTTAGCGATGGCTGCATTAGCCCGCGAGCTAAAAGCACAAGGAAAAGACATTATCAGTTTAAGTTTAGGCGAGCCAGATTTCAATACGCCTGACTTTATCAAAGAAGCTGCAAAAAAAGCAATCGACGACAATTACAGTACATATTCTCCTGTTGACGGATACCAGGATTTAAAAGAAGCTATCTGCAGAAAATTCAAAAGAGACAATGGTTTAGAATACAAACCATCTCAAATCGTAGTTTCTACAGGAGCAAAACAATCATTATACAACATTGCTCAGGTAATGTTAAACGATGGTGACGAGGTAATCTTGCCTGCACCATACTGGGTTTCTTATTTCGAAATCGTAAAACTTTCAGGAGGAGTTCCAGTTGAAGTTCCAACTTCGGTAGAAACAGATTTCAAAATCACTCCTGAGCAATTAGAAGCTGCCATCACGCCAAAAACAAAAATGATGTGGTTCTCTTCCCCATGTAATCCTTCAGGATCTGTTTACAGCAGAGAAGAATTAACAGCTTTGGCTAAAGTATTAGAAAAACATCCAAATATTTACGTAGTTGCAGACGAAATCTATGAACACATCAATTTCTCAGGAACTTTCTGCAGTATCGGTTCAATACCTGGAATGTTAGAAAAAACAATTACGGTAAACGGAGTTGCTAAAGCATTCGCCATGACAGGATACAGAATTGGTTACATTGGAGCTCCGGAATTCATTGCAAAAGCATGTACAAAAATTCAGGGACAAGTAACTTCTGGTGCAAATTCTGTGGCACAAAGAGCTACAATTACAGCTGTAGATGCTGATCCAAGCGTATTAAACGAAATGGTTCAGGCTTTCCACGGACGAAGAGATTTAGTAGTTGGATTATTAAAAGAAATTCCAGGCGTAAAAATCAACGTTCCTGAAGGAGCTTTCTATGTATTCCCAGACGTTTCTTCTTTCTTCGGAAAAACATTAAAAGGACACGAGATTAAAGATGCAAATGATGTTTCTATGTACCTTTTAGCAGAAGCAAACGTAGCCACAGTAACAGGAGACGCTTTCGGAAATCCAAACTGTATCCGTTTCTCTTATGCAACAAGCAACGATATTTTAACAGAAGCATTACGCAGAATCAAAGAAGCTTTGACTGCATAACAACATAATAGTTTTATTAAAAACGGCTTAAGGTTTAAAGTTTCATCACTTTATACTTTGAGCTGTTTTTTTTATGGGTATATTTTGGGCGTGTCCTACGGCCGGGCTATCCACTCTATCTTTTGTGGTGAACCCCACCACAAAAGGATGCCGTTGCTATCCCTCACGCAAACCGTAAAACGAGAAACTTTCATTTTCAAAAGAAAACAATATCTGGTTCAATTGTTATAATAAACTTCCATACTGGCTTTAGCCAAACTACACATTTGGCTAAAGCCCAATCCTAATCCATTAAACTTCCTGCAGCTAAAGATGGAGGCAATTGAATCTTAAATCTAAATAAACAACAATATAAGTTTCAAAATTCCCATTCTACAATATTGTAAAAGCTGATCGCAATCCTGTAAGACATAACATTTTAGAAATCGGCAATTTTGTAATATATAATTTTAAAATTAACGTCATGATACATACAGATGAAACCACAAAAGAAGCCGTTAAAACTTTAGAAGGATTAATTTCGATTCTTGAAGACGGAAAACTAGGGTATACAAATGCAGCCGAGCATGTAGAAAATCCTGTAATGAAAACCGAGTTTCTTGAATTCGCACGTGAAAGAGCTTTATTCATTGTTGAATTGCAAGATGAAATCAACAAACTTGGAAAATCTACAGATACTTCAGGCGGCGGGCCATTAGGAGCGCTTCACCGCACCTGGATCGATATTAAATCTTCTTTTACAGGCGGAGATACAGAGGCAATTATCAATGCCTGCGTTACCGGAGAAGAAGCTGCTATCGAAAAATACAAAAAGGCACTGGAAGAAAACCATCTTGAATACAATCAGGTTAACATTGTTTCAAAACAATTGAACAGTATTCAAAATACTTTGTCATTAATTAAAATGAAAGCTAATTAGTCGATCGATCGATTCATGCTTTTTTTTTGAGAACCGCCTGGTCTTCGGATTGGGCGGTTTTTTATTTGCTAAAATTAAAAATAATCTTACTTTCGCGTCATTATTTCAAAACAAAATCTTTATGAAATTAACTTTACGCAGTTTTATTTTTATTATTTTCATAACATTATTTTCAAATCAGATAAAAGCACAGACAACAGGTAAATCTATAAAAGCTTCTATCGGTTATGGAGCAAGCAGTTCTTATTATAACGAAGACTATGGAACTCAGGATGAAGTAGATGTTATGGGCGGTGGACTTTATCTGCAGGGTGAATATATCATAGGAATAAAATCATGGTTTAGTATAAGACCCTATGCTGGTGCTATTTTTGCATCTGTTGATAAAAATCAAAATGTGCAAAATCAACCTCAATACAAAGTTACAACTAATGCTTTTTTAGTGGGAGGAAAAGTTCGTCTTTGTGCACCAATACCATGGGTTGCGCCATTTATTGAAAGTGGCATTGGAGCTTCGGCTGGTAAATTTGAAACATTTACACCAAATGTTAATTTCAACAAAAGTGATGTTTTATTACAGATTCCATTTGGCATAGGATTAGCTGTGGGTAGAAATCATAGTTTTGAAATTGGAATTTCTGGTTACTTTCATCCAGCGGCAAAACAATCAACTAGCGTATTTGCTTTCGGATATAGTTTTCCTTTAGACTAAATAATATAAAAAATCTCGCTTATCATCATTCCATATTAAGTTAACAATTTCAAAAAAATCGCTTCAGCATTAGCAATCTCAAATATTTTATAAGACCTTTGCACACTTTTTTTCGTGAATACCACAAAAGCTAAAGTTTTAGAAATGAAGAAGAAAATAGAAATATTAGCTCCAGCAAGAGATTTAATCGGCGGAATGGCAGCTATTAACAGCGGTGCAGATGCAGTATATATTGGAGCGCCACAATTCGGAGCCCGATCTAATGCCAATAACTCAATCGAAGATGTTGCTGCGTTAGTAAAATATGCACACTTATTTAACGCTCAGGTTTTTGTGGTAATGAATACCATTTTATACGACAACGAGTTAGAAACATGTCGTGCCATGATCTGGGAGTTATACGACATTGGTGTTGACGCCTTAATTATCCAGGATATGGCGATTATGGAAATGGACCTGCCTCCTATTGTACTTCACGCCAGTACTCAGGCCAATAATCGTGACAAAGACAAAATAAAATTCCTTAAAGATGCCGGCATCAAACGTGTGGTTTTAGCACGTGAACTGAATTTGCATCAAATTAAAGAAATATACGATCACGCTGATGTCGAACTGGAATTCTTCGTAACCGGAGCATTGTGCGTGTCCTTCAGCGGAAACTGTTACATGAGTGTGGCAAACGGAGAACGCAGCGCCAACCGTGGTTCTTGCGCACAAAACTGTCGTTTACCGTATAACTTAATCGACGGAAACGGAGATACTTTAATCAAAAACAGTCACTTGCTTTCTATTAAAGATTTAGACGTTTCAGATCAGATTCCGAATTTGATTGAAGCCGGAATCGTTTCTTTCAAAATCGAAGGCCGTCTTAAAGATGTGGCTTACGTTAAAAACAACGTTTCTTATTTACGTCAAAAATTAGACAGCTTTTTAGAAGGAAGCGATAAATACACCAAAGCTTCTTCTGGAAAATGTACCTATACTTTTGACTCTACTTTAAGCAGAACTTTCAACCGTGGTTATACCGATTATTTCGTAAACGAAAGACACAGCTCGATTGGTTCTTGGGAAAGCCCAAAATCAAAAGGTCAATATATTGGTAAATTAATCCGTACAATCGGAGATGCTTACGAAATCGAAAATGGTGAATTGCTAAACAACGGTGACGGACTTTGTTTCATCAACGAAAACAACGAAGCCGACGGAATTTATGTAAACAAAGCCGAGAACGGAAAAGTTTATCCAAACGTTCTAAAAGAAATCAAAGACGGGACTTTCATTTACCGCAACAACGATACTGCTTTCATAAAAATTGTTGAAAGAGAAGACAGTGCCATCCGTAAAATTGGAACTACTTTATTGCTTACCGAAAACGAAAATGGTTTCGAATTAATCGCAACCGATGAAGACGGAAACGTAAGCACCATAAAATTAGAGCACGCAAAAGAGCCAACTAAAACTGGCGAATCAATCGAAGAAAATATTAAAGTACAATTGGCAAAAACAGGTTTCACACCTTATAGCGCCGATGAAATCAATGTAATGTTCACTCAAAACTGGTTCCTTCCTATTTCAAAAATCAACGAAATGAGAAGAAATGTTTTTGAACAATTATCAGAAATTCGTCTGGCAAATTACAAACGTGAAGAACACCAATTGGTAAAAACGTCACATCCTTATCCGGAAACCAAACTGGATTTTATGTACAACGTTTCCAACAAAACAGCTCGTAAATTTTACGAACGCCACGGTGTTACCGAAATCGAAAAAGCATTCGAATTACAATGGGACCCAGGAAAATCTCGTGTAATGACCACAAAATATTGCATTAAATACGAATTAAAAAAATGTCCGATACACCAAAAGGACATTGTAGGTGTCAAAGTTAAAGAACCATTAGTATTAAAACAGGGCGAATTAGAATACAAACTAAAATTCAACTGCAAGCCCTGCGAAATGGAAATCTGGGAAAAAGATGCGGAATTTGAGATTGAAGAAGATCATTTTCACTAAAATACAAACCGATGCTTTAAGTATCGGTTTTTTTATACACATCATTTTTCAATTAACTAATTTCTTAATTTAAAAATTACGTATATTAGCAGTTCGTTTTAGATGAATATACGTAAAAGACCAGAATCAAAATTAAGTAGAATATGGGGGATATTATTCGGGTTGTATTAGCAGACGACCATGTTTTTGTAAGAGACGGAATCAAATCTTTACTTGAAAATGAAGCAAACATAGAAGTTGTTGGAGAAGCAATTGATGGTGCCGATGCACTTGAAGTTGTTACTGCCAGCAAACCCGATTTACTTATAGTAGATATTCGTATGCCCAACTTAACCGGTATTGAAGTAGTAGAAAAACTTAGAAACGATAATAACACTGTAAAAATTATTATGCTTTCGATGCATGAATCGGAGGAATATGTATTAAAATCTATAAAAGCTGGTGCTGACGGTTACCTATTGAAAGGTTCCAGCAAAGATGAATTCATGAAAGCATTGCATACGGTAGCCAATGGCGGCAAATATTTCAGTGGTGATATTTCTTCTATTTTGATTGGTCAGTTAACTAATTCATCATTTTCAGCAGAACCAAAACAAAATCTGGGTGAAGAAATGATGATCACCAAAAGAGAAAAAGAAATTTTGACTCTCTTGTTATCAGGAAAAGGAAATAAAGAAATTGCTGAAGCATTAGATATAAGTAAGCGTACTGCAGAAGTACACCGTTTTAATTTAATGAAAAAACTAAAGGTTAAAAACTTAATGGAATTATCTAATAAAGCAGCTGAATATTCTTTACTATAGATTACATGCGTATAAATACGTAATTTTTTAAAAAACTGCCTTAACAGTTTTAACTACGTTATAGCACTTGTTTTTACCAAAAAAAACACATATAAATTCACTATCGCAATCACACAAGATTTTATTCTTAAATGCGTTGGTATTTACTGTACGTTTTGAATACTTAACGTTAAATTGGGTTTTACCAATTGATGAATGATATTGATTTACAGGGAATATTCCATCAAAGAAATATTACAGACTCTATTCTTTATTTGTAAAAAACAAAAAATAGAGAATATGATATTTTTTCCTAATAAAATAAATCTTTCTTCAAAATTAACTTACATATTTTTACCTTTTTGATAATTTCTAAATCAGGTATTTTTTTTTCTTTCAAAAACACAATTATATGCTATAATTAGTTATATTTGAAGCGATTATGAACCCCAAATTCTATCCAAATGATACCATTCTTAAAATTATCCATGTTAACCTTTTTTGTAACTCAAACAGGTATTGCTGAAAAATTTAATGATGCTTTAATTTCAAAAAATTCAGAAATTAATTTTTCCAGAACACAAAAAAGAGGAATTAAAAAAAACAACATTGTTTATTATGTTGAAAATGATCTGCAAACAATATCTGCTTATAAAAGAAGTAAGCTTAAATGGCAGACAAACGTAATTTCTGTTTGCGGAAAACCAAAAAATGGAAATCCTGAAATACGCTATATTGGTTACAATGCAAATAAGCTACTTATTGTTATGGGAAAACACAATTTTGCAGAAATTGACATCAATAGCGGTACAACAAAATTTATTGGTTAAGATTATAAAAAAACCATACTTAAATAAATATATATAAACAAAGGAGCTTTTGATTGATTTCAGAAGCTTTTTTTAGTATTAATAGACATTATCGAAGTAATTGCACCGATTTATTCACTTTTCCAACAGAAATAAAAATCGGATATTCACACAACGTTACAACAATATTTTAAGTTTTTAAAAAAAATAAATTTGCCAGAAACGCGCTTCCAGATATCTCAATCAGCGCCAGCAATAAAAATGTTAATAAAAAATATTAATTGGTTAAAAAACAGTGATTTCAAATATAAATCATAATTTTTTAATTTGTACTTTCGTAAAAAAAATACTATCTATCACCAACAGCCCCGAAGAATTATGAGGATGTTTCTCATTTTGCATTAACCATATTTGAATTAAAGAGTATCAAACTTAAACAAATTATATAATGGCAAAATCAAAAACGATCGTATTGATACACGGTATGTTCGTAAATAACAACAGCTGGTCTGAATGGGAAACTTATTTTCAGCAAAAGGGGTTCAATGTTTATGCACCGCCCATCTCAGGTCATGAGGGAGATCCCTACAGACTTAGAAAAACTCTTCATCCTGAACTTGTTGAAACTGGCTTTGTTGATGTCGTAAACAAAATGGCAAGATTTATTGACAGATTGCCGGAAAAACCACTTGTTATCGGACATTCAATGGCGGGTCTGGCAGTACAAAAACTGCTTGACCTGGGCAAAGCAGATGCCGCGGTAAGTATCAACGGAGCACCTCCAAAAAATGTTATTCCCCCATTTTCAACTGTAAAAATGGTATGGCCTGCAGTAAATTTCTTTTCCAGAAGAAAGTATTATTTAGGAAACAGAGACTGGTATAATCGGGCATTTTTCAATACACTTCAAAAATCAGAACAAAATAAAGCCTATGACTTAATAGCGGTACCGGAAAGCAGGAAAATTGGAAGGGAAGCACTCCTGAAGTCTTTTGCAAATGTAGATTTTAAAAAACCTCATCAGCCAATTTTGTTTATCGGAGGGGGAAAAGACAATATATTTCCGCCTGATTTGACTAAAAAGATTGCTGGTAAATACAAAGATCCTCACAGTACAGTAGATGTAAAGATTTTTGATGAAAAAAGTCATTTTATATGTGGCGAAAAAGGCTGGGAAGAAGTGGCAGATTATATTTTAAACTGGTACTCTAATTTATAGTAACACATAAAAATAGAGACGCACAGCAGTACGTCTCTACACTACAAATAACTAAACTTAAAAATTAATTCTGATATTTAATCCCCATATCTTCAATAGAGAATTTATCGGTCAATAAATGTAACAATCGGTCTCTTAAGGCGATGTATTCAGGCATTTTTACAATTTCAATTTTGTTTCTTGGTCTTGGCAGGTTCACTTCAACAATTTCGCGGATTGTTGAAGCCGGGCCATTATTCAAAACCACGATTCTATCAGATAAAAACAAAGCTTCTTCGATATCATGGGTAATCATCACGATTGTTTTTTCACGGTTGTTCAGATTCCATAATTTTAAAACTTCCAGTTGCATAGAGCCTTTCGTCAAAGCATCCAGGGCGCCAAATGGCTCATCCAGAAGCAACACGCCCGGATTAATGGCAAATGCCCTTGCAATGGCAACACGCTGTTTCATTCCGCCCGAAAGCTGTCCCGGTAATTTGTCTTTATGCTCGAATAGATTCACCATTTTCAGGTTCTGAATTACGATTTCGTGTTTTTCTTTTTTAGAAACACTCATTACCGAATCGACAGCCTGAAAAATGTTTTCTTCAACAGTTAACCATGGCAGAAGTGAGTAGTTTTGAAAAACAATGCCTCGATCCGGTCCAGGGCCTTTTATTTTTTGATTAGCCAGTTCAACAGAGCCTCCGGTTGGAGTCAGCATTCCGCCAATGGCATTCATAATGGTTGATTTTCCACAACCTGAATGCCCAATAATAGAGATGATTTCTCCTTTTTGAATAGATAAATTAATATCGCGAACGGCTATATATTTTCCTTTTGGAGTTGGGAATGATATTTCTAAATTTTTTATTTCTAAGTAGCTCATGTTATTACGTTTTAAGTTTTTGGGAATCTAAGTTTTTTGTAGCAGGGACATTATGCTTTTTAAGGCACTTTGTCCCGCTATTCGTTGCAATCTTGTTTGCAGAACCCCTGCAAACAAGGATTTCCACTGCTATCGGGGCTAAAAATCAGCTTTAGGGTTTTTAGTTTGTAAATTGCTGAGGGTTTCCAAAAACTTAGAAACTTAGCAGCTCAGCACCTTAGAAACTTTTTTAGGCTTTATAAGCCACTTTACTTTCGATAAAAGTGAATAATTTGTCGAAAAGAAGTCCAACAATTCCGATGATGATAATAGCCGAAATTACTTTTTCTAAACTCAGGGCATTCCAGCTGTCCCATACAAAAAATCCGATTCCTGCTCCTCCCGAGAGCATTTCTCCGGCAACAATTACGAGCCAGGCAACACTGATACTCAAACGTAATCCGGTAATGATGTGAGGCAAACTGTACGGAATTAAAATTTTGGTCAAATAACGCATTTTTGAAAACCCGAAAGCTTTTGCTACATTCTTATGATCCTGTGGAATTGAAGCTATCCCGAAAGAAGTATTGATTAAAGTGGACCACAATGATGTAATGAAAACGATAAAAATGGTTGCCATTCCTGTATCTTTAAAAACAACTAATCCGATTGGAAACCACGCTAAAGGCGAAACCGGTTTTAAAAGCTGTACAATAGGATAGAAAATTTGTTTGCAAATAGCACTTGCTCCCATCAAAATCCCAATCGGAATTGCTATTAACGAGCCTAATAAAAATCCGGACAAAACGGTTTTTATCGAATTGAATAATTGTAATCCGATTCCTTTGTCATTCGGACCATAATCATAAAAGGGATCGCTCAGCATTTCTTTCAAAACGGTAAAAGTTGCCAAAGGTCCCGGAAGAGCGTCTTTGGTATAAATACTCAGCAAAGTCCAGAAGCATATAAAAACCAGAACTCCGACTCCGGCCAATGCGGTCGATTTTAATTTTACTGCAAATTGACTAATCAGCAATTTGAACTTGTCATTTTTTACTGCATCGGACGCAACATTCGAAGTTAAAACTTCGGCCTGACCGCTAATATCACTTAGTGTAAATGTATCTTTATCTGACATGATGTTGTAATTTTAAAATTGAAATTATTTTTTAAAAATTGATTTTTGCCACAGATTGAAAAGATTTGTACAGATTAAAAGTGCTTTAAGTAGGTTTAAAGAAACAATCTTTTAATCCTTAAATCTGTGGCGATAATGAACTTTATTTCTTAGCTGCTTTTATGTAAGCTGCAGGATTTGAAGGATCGAAAACCGTTTTGTCCATAGTTAAGGAGAAAGGTTTCATATCATCATTTGGCACTTTTACTTTCATGCTTTTGGCAACTTCTTCGTATAAATCCTGTAAAATCAGTTTGTCAGCAATCGCTTTGTAATTAGGAGCTTCTTTAAGCATTCCGAATCGTACATATTGTGCCATTGCCCAGATTGCGTATGATTTACGAGGGTAGTTTACGGTTCCGCCTTTGTGAAACAACATATAGTCTTTAGTATATACTTCAGTACCCTGATTACAGCCTAAGTCATAATTACCCATTAATCGGTTTTCGATAACATCTGCAGGAGCATTTACATAAGGTGCTTTCCCGATAATTCCTGCTGCTTTTTTGCGGTTGGCAGGATTGTCCAGCCAGATGCAGGCTTCTAAAACCGCTTTCATCACTTTTACAAGATCAGTTCTGCGTTTTTCGCTGAATTCTTTGTTAACAACCAAAGCTTTTTCAGGATGGTCTTTCCAAATATCCTGAGAAGCTACCTGTGTAAAACCAATTCCCTGTTTTACGGCAACTCCGCCCCAAGGCTCTCCAACACAAAACCCGTCCATATTTCCAACTTTCATGTTGGCTACCATCTGCGGAGGCGGAATAGTAATGATTTTTGAAGTTTTTTGGTTGATTCCCGCAATTGCCATCCAGTTGCGCAACCATAAATCGTGTGTCCCGCCCGGGAAAGTCATGGCAAAAGTCACTTCTTTTTCGGCTTTCAATTTTGCTGCTACAACCGGTGCTACTTTGTTCATTTGTTTAAATCCTACTTTTCCGCAAAAATCTTTCGAAAGTGTAATGGCCTGGCCATTTACATTCAGCATCATGGCGATTTTCATTTCAGAACCTGCTTTTCCTCCTACCCCTGTGTAAACCGAAAATGGCATTGAATACAGACAGTGCGCTCCGTCTAATTCTCCGGTTAAAATTTTATCACGAACATTTGCCCATGAAGATTCTTTGGTCACTACGACTTCAACGCCGTATTTTTTAAATAATCCCAGTTCCTTAGCCATTACAATTGGCGAACAGTCTGTTAATGGAATAAAACCGAGTTTTACAGGATCGTTTTGTGCGTTTACTTCCGTAAAGGAAGCTACAATAACTACTAATAAAGTCAGTATCGTTTTGGTATATGTGTTTACTTTTTTCATTTTGAATAGGTTTAAAAGTTATTCTAATTATTTTTTCGCAAGGAAATTTGGTTTGATATTTAACATGATGTAGGCAAATTGTGGAGTTAAATTTGCGTTGGCAACATTTTTAACTGCTGCAGAAGCCATTGAATTTGTTGCCTGCATGAAGGAGTAACCTGCTTCAAGATTAATGATTTTGGTCATGTTGTATTTTACCTGAAAATCAATTTCGGTTCCTAAGTAAGAGTTTAATTCTCCCCCTGCTCCGTTAGATAATGTGTTTGCCGATTCGAATCCGTGTACATCTAAAGCTAAAGTCAGATTGTCTTTGGCATTGTATTTTATTTTAAAGAAGTAATTCAGCAAGCCCTGCTTTCCGAATCCATTAGCAGCATAAAAATAATCCATGCTTCCCCAGAATTTATGCGGTGTTCCGTATAATGGGTCAAAACGGTTATTTTTAGAATCAGCAGTTACAGCTTTCGTACCATCATCACCGGATAAGTAATCAACTCCGGGACCTACAAATAATTTTCTTCCAATCTGATACGTTGAAGTAATAGAAAATAAATTAGCATTTAAAGATCTTCCGTCTTTATCATGTCCCCCTTGGTAGTAATAACTTCCCATGAAATTTAATTTTCGGGTTGCATTTACGTTATAGTAAATTCCGGTAGTATTTCTGCTCCACACGCCTTCGCCATTTACTTTTGTAGTTACAGGAGGAGTTCCGGAAGTTACGTTGGTGTATTTATTAAAATCATCTTTAAAGAATAGAAAAGACAAATCTCCAAAAAAGAATTTTTTACCGATGTAAGCATACTGAAATGATTTATACATAGTTCCGATTCCGTTTGTTCCTGCCCCATAAGCCGGGTTGGTTCCGTTGTAAATTGTTCCGGTATTTAATTCTTTATTTTGGTTGAAGGCAGCCCCTATATCTGCAATCCAGCCTTTGTTGGCATATTTCAGGATAATCGCATCGTGACGTCTCGCCTGCTGCAACCAATCCAACCCTCCTAATACTTTTTGGTCATCGTAAGAAATTTCCTGACGCCCTGCTTTTACAGATAAATTCTGAATTGTACTTAATGTATCTATTAAAGAAATTTCAGCCCAGGCTTCATGGAGTAAAATTCCGTTATTGGCCTCAGTAGTTGTTCTGTTGATTGATGAAGCATCCTGCCCCCAAACGCGAACATCCTGCAAAGTGGTGAAAAGTTTAAAACGATATCCAGAATATCCTGCAGATAATCTTGTTCTCTGGCTTGTAAAAATAGCTGTTTTGTCGCCGTCTTGTTGTAAAGTCCCTTGTCCTGCACGTACTTCTACACGAGGTCTTACCTGACCCGTAAGCGTAAACTGTGCCTTTGCTTCGTAATTTCCTAAGAAGGCAACAGCACATCCTAATACAATTGTTCTTGTTATTTTAGAATTTAAAATAGATTCTTTTTGGTTAACTATTAGATTGGTTAATTTAGACATGGTTCATTGTTTTGATTAGTATGAAGCAAACTTACATACGTATTAATACTTAAGTACCATGTTTAAGCCATATCAAAATATCTTTTTTTAACTAAAAAAAATGTTTGAAAATCAATTTAAAACCTGCTTTTTAGCATAAAAATAGATAAACAGCTAGTAAAATAAGGCATTCATAAATGTGAACATTTTCTGTTTTAGCTGTAATTTATTGAAAAGAAGAAATGCTATTGAATAAAAAAAATGATTTATTGACCTATTTTTGGAAGTAAAACGAGTCATAAGTTTAAATTATACTTAGCAAAGAATCTAAGTAAATTTAAAATGGAAGAATATACGCAAATACGAAGTTTTTTAAGAGGGAAAATTTTCAGAAATATTTATGCTCCATAATTTCTGACTGCAGCTTAGAAGGAGATAATAAACCGATTCTTTTACCAACCGTTTTGATAAGAATTTCTTTTTTAAGACTTGAAAGTATGCGTATAGCCTGTTCCTCGGTAGTTCCTGCAAAGTCGGCGATTTCCTTTCGGGATAATTCAATTTCAATTAAACCATTATTATTCTGGCCAAATTTTTTGTGAATGTACAACAGCAAATCAATTACGCGTTCACGTACATTCATGTGGGCAATTTTGCGAATGTTGTTTTCGCTTTTGTTTAATTCATCTGCATAAAACAACATCAGGGCATACGTAAACTCTGGAACATTTTTAAGGATGTCCATCATAGTTTCATTACTGAAATTACACAAAACAGTATCCTCCAGCGCATAAGCACCGATCAAATAACGTTTGCTGGTACCAAAACCACGAAATCCGATTGTATCTCCGTTTTTCGTTAACCGAACAATCTGTTCACGTCCGTTGATTCCGGTTTTGACCGTTTTTACTTTTCCTTTACAGATAAAATAAAGACCCTGAAGTGGAGCACCTTCAATAATAAACTGATGCGATTTTTTGCACACAAAGCTGTGTTTTTTTGAAATATACTGCTTCATCTGCTCCAGATGCAGGTGTTTCTTTATAAAACAGTTTTCGTTTGCGCAAGTATCACAAATGGCCATTTCTTCTTTCATGGGATAGCTTTTTTTTTTTAGTACTTAGTGATTAGCATTAATTCGGTAAATCTTTTTAGATCGAATTACTAATAACTATGCACTACTTACTTAATACAAATGAATTTCCCGTTCCTTATTTATTTTGAATCAAAAATAGAAAAATAAATTCACAAAATAAGTATTTATACGTAAAAATACTTATTTTTGTATAACTTTACATAAGTGCTTTATCTGAAGACTTATCAAAGACAACAATTGTAGTATTTAAAAATAACCAGGATGCAAAACACAAAAATCAAAACTACCTGTTCCTATTGTGGCGTTGGCTGCGGAATCATCGTTACAAATGATCCGAAAAGTGGTGTAATGGTTGAAGGAGACAAAGATCATCCTGTAAATAAAGGAATGTTATGTTCTAAAGGAAGAAACTTGCATTATGTTGTAAATGATACTTCAGACAGAATTTTGTATCCGCAAATGCGCGGTAGCAAATCCTATCCTTTAGAGCGAGTGAGCTGGGATACTGCAATTGATCGTGCTGCAGCCGTTTTTTCTTCAATCATAAAAAAACACGGACCGGATAGTGTTGGTTTTTATATTTCTGGACAGTGTTTAACGGAAGAATATTATTTAGTAAATAAATTAGTAAAAGGTTTTTTAAAGACCAATAATATAGATACCAATTCCAGGCTTTGTATGAGTTCTGCGGTAGTTGGCTATAAAAAAACATTTGGTGAAGATTCAGTTCCAATCGCATATGACGATATAGAACTGGCAGACACTTTTTTAATTACAGGTGCAAATCCTGCCTGGTGCCATCCTATTCTATTTAGAAGACTGGAAAAACACAAAGAAAACAATCCAAAAGTAAAAATCATTGTCGTTGATCCAAGAAGAACAGATACTGCCGCATTTGCAGATTTGCATTTGCAGATCATTCCGGGGTCAGATATTATTTTATATCATGCGATGGCAAAACGCATGATTGAAAAAGGATATGTAGATCACGATTTTGTAAAGAATCACGCCGAAAATTTCAAACAATATAAAGATCTAGTTTTAGGAACTTCACTGGAAAAAGCCTCAAAATTATGCGGAATCTCAGTTAACGACATTAAACTTGCTGCTGATACCATCGGAAAAGCAAAGGGATTTATTTCGCTTTGGGCAATGGGATTAAATCAAAGTGCAGTTGGGGTAGATAAAAATACCGCTTTACTGAATTTATCCCTTTTAACAGGTCAGATTGGAAAACCGGGTTCAGGTCCTTTTTCACTGACAGGACAACCTAATGCAATGGGCGGAAGAGAAGTTGGCGGAATGGCGAGTTTACTGGCCGTTCATAAAGATCTTGCTAATCCGGAACACCGAAAAGAAGTAGCCGATTTTTGGGGAGTCGATGCAATTTCAGAAAAACCGGGTCTAACAGCAACCGAAATGTTCGAAGCACTGGAATCCGGTAAAATGAAAGCCGTTTGGATTATCTGTACCAATCCGTTAGTAAGTTTACCTGATTCACGTCGTATCGAAAAAGCATTACAAAATGCCAAATTTGTTGTCGTTCAGGATATTTCACATAATGCGGATACTGCTAAATATGCCGACTTATTATTGCCTGCAGCAGGATGGCTTGAAAAGGAAGGCACAATGACCAATTCTGAACGAAGAATTGCGTATTTACCAAAAGGAATCAATCCTCCCGGAGAAGCACTTCCGGATATTGAAATTTTAATTCGCTTTGCTAAAAAAATGAATTTCAACGGTTTCAATTTCAATAATGCTGAAGAAATTTACAAAGAACATTGTGCACTTACCAAAAATACAAACATTGATATTTCCTTCTTAAATTATAACCGATTAAAAAACGAAGGTACTTTTCAATGGCCGGTTCCGGATTATGGTCATCCCGGAACACCGCGTCTTTTTACGGATAAAAAATTCTATACGCCTTCTCAAAAAGCGATTTTTAATTTACCAACGTCTATTGAAAATACGTCTGAGCAGCCAACACCTCAGTTTCCTTTTATCCTTACCACAGGAAGGGTTCGTGACCAATGGCATACCATGACAAAAACTGGAAAAGTATCACGTTTAATGACACATACACCAAGCCCGGTACTTGAAATGAATCCGATTGATGCTTTTAAATCGGATATTAAAGACGGAGATATTGTTGTCGTAAGCAGCAAAAACGGAGAGGTTCGCGTAAAGGCAAAAGTTACCGATTCTATCAGGGAAAAAGTAGTTTTTCTACCAATGCACTGGGGAAAACAACTTGAAAATGATTTGAACCGGACTAATAATTTAACCATTACGCTGGTTGATCCAATTTCAAAAGAACCGGATTTTAAATATACCACGGTTTCTATTGCGAAATACGTAAAACCTTTTAAGAAAATTGCAATTGTGGGTGCGGGTGCAGCTGCTTTCCGTTTCATTCAAAATTATCGCGAATTCAATTCTACAGATGAAATTGTAGTTTTTTCAAATGAAATAAATCCGTTTTACAATCGTGTATTACTTCCTGAATATATGACTGGCGAATTTAGCTGGCAGCAATTATTAAAAGTGAAAGACGGAGAAGCATTAAATAAATTGAAAATCACCATGAATGCCGGTGTTGCTGTTGGTAAAATTAATGCTGCCGAAAAAAATATAATCGATAGTAATGGCGACAGACATTCTTACGATTCATTGATTCTGGCTACCGGAAGCCGTCCTTTTGTGCCGGAAAATGCACAATTACATTTGCCTGGACGCTTTACTGTAAGACGAAAAGAAGATGCCGACCGTTTAAAAGCACACCTTGACAATACCAATTTACCGCCGGAAGAACAGCATGTAGTGATTGTTGGCGGAGGTTTATTAGGATTAGAATTAGCAGCGGCTTTAAAACATAAAAAAGTAAAAACAACTATTATACAAAGGGCTTCCCGATTAATGGAACGTCAGCTGGACCGGATTTCAAGCAAATTACTGGCCGAAGAAGTACAGCTTCGTGACATTCAGATTTATTTTGATAATGAGGTGAGCACTGTTTTTGAAACCGATAACGAAAACGAGCTTGAAATCGCTTTAAAAAGTGGTAAAATTATTACTGCCAACGCTATTGTATATACGATTGGCACAATTCCAAATATAGAAATTGCACGTGAAACAGGACTTTCTTGCGGTCGTGGGGTAAAAGTCAACCAGTATCTGCAATCCTCAAATCCTGATATTTACGCCATTGGAGAAATAGCAGAATTTAACAACAGACTATTCGGAATTACATCTGCAGCTGAAGAGCAGGCCGATATTCTGGCTAACTTTCTGGCGGGTGATATCAGCAGTTACTATAGAGGTTCTGTTTTAATGAATATTCTAAAACTGGAAGATATTAATTTGTGCAGTATCGGAGAAGTTGAAATTCCGGAAAATGATGATTCGTATGAAGAAATTGTTTTCTCAGATTTAAAACAGCGTTATTACAAAAAATGTATCGTTAAAAACGACTTATTGGTAGGCGCTATTTTGATGGGCGACAAAAACGAATTTGCCGAATTCAAAACCATGATTGAGAGCAAAATCGAATTGTCTGAAAAACGAAATTTATTGCTTCGGGGAAGTTCAAACGCCAAACCTGTTCTTGGAAAACTAGTTTGTTCCTGCAGTCAGGTTGGAGCTGGAAACATAGAAGAAACGATTAAAAGCGGCGTCAATAATTTTACCGATTTATGTAAAAATACCGGAGCCGGATTAGGCTGCGGAAGCTGTAAAACAGAGGTTAAAGAGATTTTAGCAAAGTGTAAAGTATAGTTTCTTTTGTTTCACGTTTCACGTTTCAGGTTGTTGGAACGCATAAACTTGAAACTAAAAAAACTTGAAACATGAAACAAAAAAGACATGGAATTAACGAGATTAATAGTAAAGGGAGGCGTTATTTCGCCGGGAGAACTTAGAGAAGTTGTCAATATGGCAATGGATCAGGGTTTGGATTCGATTTCATTTGGTTCAAGACAGGATATTATTTTTCCAAAAGGGTTTAAGGCTTTGGAAAAAGAAAAAATGGGCAAACATCATTTTGTTTTTCCTGATGAAAAAAGCGGCAACAATATCGTTTCTTCGTATGTTTCTACGGATATTTTCAGAAATACCAACTGGCTTACCGGAAATAAGTTTTTATATATTTTAGAACAATTCAAGGATCAGCCGAAACTCAAGGTAAACATCAACGACCCTAAGCAGCAACTGGTTCCATTGTTTACAGGACATCTTAATTTCATTGCTTCAGAACATGAAGATTACTGGTATTTATATATCCGTTTGCCGAAGTGGCAGCGTATGGAAGTTTATCCTGTCTTAATTTACAGCTGGGATATTGCAACTTTTTATTACGAAATAGAACGCATTGTTACTACCGAAGAATCCTGCGGAATTGACCTGATTTTTAGCCTGGTTACCGAAGCTTTGGATACTAACAACAGAACCATTGATAAACCTTTGAATGTCCCGTTTTATCCTTTTCCGTATTATGAAGGAATGAACCGAATGGGAATCGATCAGTACTGGCTTGGCTTGTATTGGAGAAACAATCTTTACGATTTGGATTTCCTGAAAGAGATGTGTGATTTGTGTTTTGATTGTAAAATCGGTAAAATATGTATCACGCCCTGGAAATCATTTATTGTAAAAGGAATTCCGAAAGACAGAAAACTGGAATGGGAAAAATTTTTAGGAAAAAAAGGAATCAATGTACGTCATTCACTTTTAGAACTGAACTGGCATTTACCGGTAGCAATGGAGTGGGCTTTGAACCTGAAAACATTTTTGGTTCGTACACTCGATCAGTTTGATATCAGTACCTACGGATTAAATTTCGGAATCTCCGAATACAATCGTGACGGGCATTATTTTACTTCGATTGTAGTGGAAAAAAATGATTTGCCCAAAGATTTGGAATCGATCAAGATTCGCGATACTTACAATGTGTTGTATGCGAAGAATTTTGATCCGAATACACGAGAATATATTGTGCATTCACAAGATATAGACAAGTTGGAACTGCCAACCATTTTGATAGAGTTAAGCCGAAAATACTTTGAAGAACTAGGGAATTCAATTCCGGAAACAGTTGAAAAAAATCAGAAAAAAGAAAAACCACAATTGGATATTTATCAATGTCAGGAATGTCTTTCGCTTTATAATCCGGAATACGGAGATGAAAGTCAGAATATTCCAAAAGGCATTTTATTTACAGATTTAGCCGAAAACTATTGCTGCTCTTTATGCGAAGCACCAAAAAGCAATTTTAAAATTTTAGAAACTGTTACAACGTAACAGTTGTGTTTTTAAGCCATATAAGTTATATAAGAAAATGTAAGTTTTTACTTTTCTGTCACATTAATGTTTTGTGAAAACAGAGAATAAGTCAAACTTTTAAATGAACTTACATTACTCCTCCTATGTTTGCGAAGTTATTGATTTGAGTTTTAAAAGTCAATAGATTTGAATTATGAAGTGAAAAAGAATGTGAGTAAATTATTTATAAAATAACTCCAAGAAGTATATTCGATATAAGAAACTACCTCATTCTTTTTTATCTTTTAGAGTCTGAACAGAATGTAAGGAATTAAGCAAGACTTAATATCCAGAATATCCAGTAGGAGAAAAGACGAAGGGAGATTCATCACTTTACAAGTAATTTAAAACTAAAAAGTAATGACAAAAAAAGTAGTTAAGCAAGTAGTAGGAATTGATGTTGCTCAAAAAGAGTTGGTTGTAACTATAGGGCGAAAACTGGATGATTTTTCGATAGAATTGTTTGGTTATAAGGTTTTTAAGAACAGTGATTCAGGTATTTTGTCATTAGTTGAATGGGTAAAAAAAATAAGTGACATTGGAGTTACTGTTCGTTATGTAATGGAAGCTACAGGTGTATATCA
>NZ_JAIQDW010000030.1 GCF_020026925.1 Flavobacterium hibisci
AGACCAGGTTATTGTTTATTCTGTTAAGGATGCTAATGGCTGTATTACAGGTGGAAGCGCTACAGTAGATAAATATTTACCATTAACGGATATTACTTTTGCTGTGACTACAGCACCTGTTTGTCCGGGCAATGTTGCCGATATCACCCTTACGGTAGTTGGAGGTTATACTCCTGCTAAATACGAGATCATCTCGCCAATTACCGTTGATAACGGAACTAGTCCATTATTTGCAGGTTTGGCTGCCAATGAGACTTATTTATTCAGGGTAACGGATGCTAATGGCTGTTCAATTGAAAGAAACTATAAAATTGAGCCTGTAACGCCAATTGCTATTGCAGGAGCGATGCTTACAGATATTTCATGTAATGCAGCAGACGGTACTACCAATAACGGATCAGCACAGTTTACCGTTACAGGATTCAGTGCCTCTGGCAATTACAGTGTTGTGATTTCTCCGGCAGTTGCAGCGGCACAGATTTCACAAGTAGGCGATGTGATTACCCTTACAGGTTTATCAGCGAATACTTATACAGTAACAGTAGAGGACAATACCACACATTGTTCAGATGCTGCAGCTGTAACTATAACAGAACCAGATCCGATTGCTTTTGGGGCATCAGGAACCAAAGTATTCTGTTCACAGGATATTTCGAATATCACTGTTAGCGGTGTAACAGGGGGAACAGGTGCTTATACGTATGCAGTTGTAATTGATGGGGCTACCGCTCCGGGAGCTTCAGCTTACACGAACAGCCCTGTACTTTCAGTAGATACCAACCTTACTGATTTCCTATGGGATGTTTATGTAAGAGATGCTAACGGCTGTACGCATAAAGTGGATGTTTCAATTACCCACAATGTAGAACCAACGATTGTTGCTCCGGCAGCACAATGTTATACAGGATCGGCTCTTACAGTTGATTTAGACGCATTGACTACAGTTTATGGAGGATCTAAGACTTATATCGTAAACGGAACCACTCTGGGATCTTCAACAGCTACCTTTACATCACCTGGTACTTATAGATTAGGCATCAGGGATGACAATGGCTGTGAAGCATTTGTAAATTATACAATCGAGAAACAATTGTTGGCTACCGCTACATTGACCAAAGACTTGTATTGTGCAGGATCTGTTAATGCTACTATCGATGTGGCTATTACAGACGGGGTTGCTCCATATACTTACCAAATGTATTTAGGCGGTATTCCTTCAGGATTAGCAACGTCAACAGCAGGGAACTTTACAGCTTCGGTTTCAACGGCAGGCAGCTATACATTTGTTATTACAGACAGCAATGCAGCAGTTTGTTCAGTAACAACCAATGCAGTAGTTGTGAATACTCCTTCAACACCGCTAGCTAATGCAGTTCCAACAGCAGTAATCTGTAATGGAGAGAGCAACGGAACGATCACAGTAACAGCTTCAAACGGAGTTGCGCCTTATACATTTGCTCTTAGCGGCACAGGTGCTAATGCAAGTGGTAATGCAACAGGAATCTATACAGGTCTTATTGCAGGCACTACTTATTCAGTAGTTGTAACGGATGCCAAAGGATGTGCTTCAGCGGCTATTCCTGTAACGATCACCGAGCCATCAGTATTGGCAGCTACATCTTCAGTTACGCCATTTGGTTGTAATTCAGGCAATGTGCCGCAGCCAGCAGTTGTTACGGTAACAGCTACTGTTGGTACAGGTACAGCACCATATACTTATAGCTTCAATGGCTCAACGACCTATACTTCTGTTAACACATTGGTTGTTGCAGACAATGGCACCGACCAGGTTATTGCTTATTCTGTTAAGGATGCCAATGGCTGTATTGTAAGCGGAAGCGCTACAGTAAACAGATATTTACCGTTGACCGATATTACATTTGCTGTGACCACGGCACCTGTTTGTCCGACCAATGTTGCCGATATTGCTTTGACAGTAACAGGCGGATATGTTCCTATGGCTAAATACGAGATCATTTCCCCAATCACGGTTAATAATGGTAACAATGCTTTGTTTACCGGTTTGGCACCAGATACTTATTTATTCAAAGTAACGGATGCTAATGGCTGTTCAATAGAGAGAAATTACACAATTGTCCCAGTAACGCCAATCGCTATTGCAGGGGTTATGCTAAATGATATTTCATGTAATGCAGCAGATGGTACTACCAATAACGGTTCAGCACAGTTTACAGTTACAGGCTTCAGCGCCACTGGTAATTACAGCGTTGTGACTTCTCCGGCAGTTGCAGCAGGACACGTTTCACAAACTGGCGATGTAATTACCCTTACGGGATTATCATCAGGTACATATACAGTAACAGTACAGGACAATACAACACATTGTTCTGCAAATGCGTCTGTTACTATAACAGCACCAAATCCGATTGCTTTCACGGCATCAGGCACCAAAGTGTTCTGTTCACAGGATATTTCTACTATTACAGTTAGTTCAGTAGTAGGAGGAACAGGATCTTACACTTACGCTGTTGTACAAGGGGGCTCAGCCGCACCGGTTGCTTCGGCATATGGTACAAATGCAGTGATGTCAGTAGACACGAACCTTACGGATCTGTCATGGGATGTTTATGTAAAAGATGCTAACGGCTGTATCCACAGGGAGAATGTTATGATCACCAACAATGTGGCTCCGACAATTAATCCTGCAGCGCCACAGTGTTATGCAGGATCAGCCCTGACAGTTGACTTAGATGCATTGACTACAGTTTACGGAGGAGTTAAGACCTATACAGTAAACGGATCCGTTATCCCTACATCAACAGCTACCTTTACATCACCTGGTACTTATAGATTAGGCATCAGGGATGACAATGGCTGTGAAGCATTTGTAAATTATACAATCGAGAAACAATTGTTGGCTACCGCTACATTGACCAAAGACTTGTATTGTGCAGGATCTGTTAATGCTACTATCGATGTGGCTATTACAGACGGGGTTGCTCCATATACTTACCAAATGTATTTAGGCGGTATTCCTTCAGGATTAGCAACGTCAACAGTAGGGAACTTTACAGCTTCGGTTTCAACGGCAGGCAGCTATACATTTGTTATTACAGACAGCAATGCAGCAGTTTGTTCAGTAACAACCAATGCAGTAGTTGTGAATACTCCTTCAACACCGCTAGCTAATGCAGTTCCAACAGCAGTAATCTGTAATGGAGAGAGCAACGGAACGATCACAGTAACAGCTTCAAACGGAGTTGCGCCTTATACATTTGCTCTTAGCGGCACAGGTGCCAACACAAGCGGGGATGCAACAGGGGTTTATACAGGCCTTATTGCAGGAACTACTTATTCAGTTGTTGTAACGGATGCCAAAGGATGTGCTTCAGCGGCAGTACCGGTAACGATCACCGAGCCTGCTGCTTTAACAGCCAATGCAGTTGTAACACCGTTTGGATGTGATCTTACAAATAATGCTAAAGATGCAATAGTAACAATTACAGCTGGTGGAGGTACTACAGATTATACGTATAGTTTTGATGGTGGAACTACTTTCCAGCTATCACCTTCATTTAGTGTGAATACTTCACAAACTATTAATTATGTAGTGCTTGATGCTAATGGATGTAAGGTAACAGGACAAGCGATAGTTAATCCATATTTACCACCAAGAGATATGGACATTATAGCAACTCCTATTTATTGTACATCAGGAAATGTAGCAACAGTAACTGTTAATACAGTAACTGGTGGAGCATTACCATATACATATGAAATTATTTCGCCAGCTTCAGCAGTAACTGCTTCAAGCGGAACGAATAGTTTTGCAAGTTTAACACCTGATACTTATATTATTAAAGTAACAGATAACAATGGTTGTAGCATAACTAAACCAATTATTGTTAAAGAAGCTGATAAAATATCAGTTACGCATCAAATTATTAATGATGTATATTGTAAAGGAGGTAGCACAGGAGCTGTAGATTTCACAGTTTCGAATTACATTACTTCGGCTAACTATACATTTAATTTAATAAAAGGTGCAACAATTGTAAGTTCATTCACTCAAAACGGAGATGTTATTAGTTACACTGGTCTGGCTGAAGGTAATTATACTTTCACAGTTACAGATGCTGTTTCGGGTTGTTCAGCTCCAATTAATTTCACAATTACTGAACCAGTTGCTGTTTTAAGCTCAACTTCAGTTGCAACAAACATTAATTGTAACGAGGATAATGCAACTATTACAGTAACTGCAAACGGAGGAACTGCACCTTACAGATATGCAGTAGCGAAAGCAGGTGATCCGATTCCAACAAGTTTTGGTCCAAGTAATCAGTTGGTGGTGGATACCAAAAATGGTGCTGATGTAAACTGGATTGTATATGTATTAGATAGCAATAATTGTGATGCAAATAATGCTCAGCCTATACAACCGGATGTAAACCCAACTGTTGTCAGCGCAGTAGCTACACAATGTCCAAGTGTAACAGGAACTTATGAAATTACTGTAACAGCAACTGGATTCAATTCAGCATTATTATACAGTGTAGACGGTGTAAGTTTTGATGCAAACAATGTTATCACGGTTAATGCTCCTGGTACCTATAATGTAACAGTAAAAGATGCTAATGGTTGTTCTTCAGCAGTTACTCCTGTTACTATTCTTGAACCACTAGTACTAACACCAACAGTAACTACTTCTCCTTCTTGTACAGATGGTGATGGTATTGTAGCTGTGTCAACAACAGGAGGTTCAGGAAACTATGTTTATAACATCGATGGAGGTGCTTTCGGAGCAACTACACCTTTAACAGGAGTTCATTCAGGATCTCACATTATAGGCGTTAAGGATACAACTACTTTATGTGAAGTATTTGTAACTATAGATCTAAAACCAGCGACTATAATTACAGGATTTGCGTTGACATCAACACCTGTAACTTGTAACGGAGGTAACGATGGTACTATCACGGCCACTATGGATACTCCGGCAGATGGTATTAACGATAATCCAAAATACACTTACAGTCTGGATGGAGGTACAACCCAACAAGATTCACCTGTGTTCACTGGATTAACAGCCGGAACTTATACTGTATTAGTAACATCTGAAAGAGGATGTACAGCAACAGCAACAATTCCGGTTATTCAACCAAATCCTATAGTTGTAAATACTGTTAATACCGTACAATTTGTTTGTACTACTGGCAATACATCTAACTTCGCAACAATTACAGTTGATCCGGTAACAGGAATAAGCGGTGGTTCAGGTACGTATGTGACTTATGAATTTATCAAAAACGGTACTCAGGTTCAAATAGGTACTTCAAATACATACACAGAATTTGATTTATCTGGCGGAACTTATACTGTAAGTGTTTATGACAGCAATGGTTGTATGGGTACTTATACCACGCCAATAGCAATTGCTCCATACATTAAGTTAGATAAAATAGATGTTGTTAAAACTGCTATTACATGTACTAATCTGGAAAGTATTACTGCTACGGCAGTTGATGCTTCCGGAGCTACAATAGCTGGTATTGAATATACTTTAACAGATGTGAGTGGTACAATTACATTCACTCCAAATACAACTGGTAGCTTTACAGGATTAGCAGTGGGTCAGTATATTATTACAGCATTAAATCCGGCAACAGGATGTAGTATCCAAAAAGCTCATTATGTTAATCAACCAAATACTTTCGACTTAAATATTGTAAAAGATAGTGATATCGTTTGTTATGGTTCGAATGACGGCGCGGTAACGATTACTTTAATAGACAATATTGGTAATCCTGATGAAGCTGGAAAATTCAATTATACATTATCATTATTAGGAGCTGTAGTACGTTCAGGAACTTCTGCAACAGCAGGACCACTGTCTTTAACAAATCTGTCAGCAGGTGAATATACTGTTTCAGCAACATTAATTGACAGTCCATTCTGTACAGTGCCAGCTACATTTACAATTGGACAGCCTGATGCACCACTGCAAATTGCAGAAACGCATGATGCTATTACTTGTATCTCAGGTAATAATGATGGAAGAATTGTGGTATCTGCAACTGGCGGATGGGCAGGAGGATACGAGTATAAATTAGAAAATAGTACTGGTACTATTATTTCTGACTGGTCTGCAACTTCTGAGTTCCCTAATCTGACAGCTGAAACATATACTGTAAGCGTAAGAGATACAAAAGGTTGTCCTGTAAGTACTAATGTAGTTTTAGAAATTCCAAAACAAATTACTGTAACTGCTGTTCCGGATATGACTATCGTACCATGTTACGGAGCTACTAGTGCTACAATTACAGCAACTAATGTAACAGGAGGTCAGGGAAGTAACTATTCATATACTTTGAATATAATTACGGCTACTGGAGTAATTTCTTCAGGTCCACAAGCTTCACCAAGCTTCTCAGGATTAGGTGCAGGAACTTATAGCATAACAGTTACTGATGGATATACTTGTAAAAATACTTCAGATGAAGTAACAATCACAGAGCCAACTATTGTTACGCCATTGTTAGTACATTCAGGTAATGCAACTTGTTTAACGCAAGATAGTTTGACTTTAAGCGTAACAGGCGGAACAGCTCCTTATACATATAGTGCAGATTCTAGTTTTACTACAGGAGTTGTTACATTGCCAGCTTCAGGCTCAGATACTTTCAATGTAGCCCCAGGTGAGTATAAATACTATGTAAAAGATGCTAATGGATGTGTAAGTTTTGTTTCAAATGGTATTAAGGTTCCAGAATTCCCTGAACTTGATATCGACATTGATGTTCAAAATGTTATTAATTGTAAAGGTGAGACCACTGGTGTTATCGTTGCTACAGCGACAGGTGGTGTAGGTAATTATGTTTACACATTATTAATTAGCGGAACAACAACAATTGTTCAGGGACCTAAAACAGACGGTATTTTCGAAGATTTACCAGCAGGAAACTATGCAGTACATGTTGTTAGCGATGATTGCCAAAAAGATTCAGCTGTTATTCCGATTACAGAACCAGCTGACCCAATGGTAAATACTACTTCTTCTACAAATGTTACTTGTTACGGTAGTAAAGACGGAAAAATTATTATTACAACAACTGGAGGATCAGGGAAATATACTTATGCAATTTCTCCTTATTTGAACCAGTTCTTTGATGATGGAATATTTGAAAATTTAGATCGAGGTCATTACACAGTATTGATTCAAGATGCATCAGCTGGATGTACTGAACTTATTGATTTTGAAATCACCGAGCCAACACCTCTATATGCTGAACTTATTCCAAATACCATGTTGCCGGAACAATGTAAAGGTGAGAAAAACGGTTCTTTCAGTATAGAAGTAGCAGGTGCAACGGGTCCATACAGCTATAGCCTTGATGTAAGAAACGGAACATATACGTTAGGTGCTATAGGACAAACAAGATTCGATTTTGATAATCTTTCAGGTGGCAGACACATTGTTTATATTAAAGATGCTAAAGCTTGTACATACGAACTTGAAATTCTGATGGATGATGCTGTTGTACTTGATCCACAATATGTAATTAATTATGACTGTGTGAATAATGCTGCTGCTAATTCAGTAACAATTACTGTTGATCAAAGCATTACAAACCCTGCAGATGTTGATTACGCTCTTGACGGAATTGCTCCTTATCAGGCAAGTAACATCTTTACAAATGTTGCTCCAGGTAAACACTTTGTAATGGCGAGACATACAAATGGTTGTGAAGTACCAACGAAGGAATTCGAGATTAAAGCCATTGCTCCATTAACTCTGGCATTAACAGCAGGACAGCAGGAAATGAATGTAATTTCGGTTGCAGCTGCCGGTGGATCCCCAGCTTATATGTACAGTTTCAACGGAGAAGAGTTTACATCTTCTAACACATACAAGATCTACAAATCAGGAGATTATGAAGTGATAGTTAGAGATCAAAATGGCTGTACGGCAACATTAATTACAACAGTGCCATATGTTGATGTTTGTATCCCGAATTACTTTACACCAAATGGCGACGGTCTTTATGACGAATGGGGCCCTGGTTGTACGAATATTTACAACAACCTTGAGTTCTCTATCTTCGACAGATACGGTCGTGAGATTGCTAAATATCGTTACGGTCAGAAATGGAATGGTAAATACAATGGTGAAGAATTACCAACAGGTGATTACTGGTATGTTCTTAAACTAAATGACAAGAAAGATGATAGAGAGTTTGTTGGACATTTCACACTATACAGATAACAAAATAACAGCCCCTGTGATGTTATCTAAAAAAATTATTACAATGAAAAAATTAATAGTATCCTTAGTACTCCTAGCTGTAACATCAGGTTACAGCCAGGAGTTAAACCTACCGGTGTTTACGCAGTATTTAGCAGATAATCCTTTTGTAATTTCACCAGCCTATGCAGGTATTGGAGATAACGTTAGAATAAGGGTTAACGGATTGACACAGTGGGTCGGCATTAAAGACGCACCAGATAACCAGTCTGCTTATTTGGATTTTAGGCTTTTGGATCGTTCAGGGGTTGGTATTTCAGTTTACAACGATAAAAATGGTTATACGAGACAGACAGGAGCCAAAGTTTCATTTGCCCATCATATCATTTTAGACTATTATTCTAAGCAGTATATGTCTTTTGGTATTTCCTATAACTTTAATAGTTTTAGGATTGATACGGATGAATTTAGTACTGATATCGAACATCCTGTTTTAGATCCTTCCATTACAAATGATCGCTACACTGCAAATAATAACTTTGACATCAGTGCACTATATCGTAATAAAAATTTCTATTTGAGTTTTAATGCGAATAACGTTTTGAAGAAAAATACCAATAAATTTAGAGGTGTAGAGCCAGATTTACTATCTAATTATCAGGTGTATACAGGATTTACATTTAGAGATGCAGAAAATAACCGTATCGAATATGAACCTTCAGTCTTTTATCAGTATTTTGCCAGTGATAAACGTTCTGCAACGGATATCAATTTTAAATACAGACGTTATAATCGCTACGAAGAATATTACTGGATAGGTGTTTCGTATCGTATGCTGAATGATCAGTTCCCCAAACCTTTATCATTGGGACCAATGGCAGGTTTCATGAAGTCTAAAATTTATTTTGCTTATTCCTATCAGGTAATGTTTAACGATTTAGGATATTACAACTCAGGAACCCATGTTGTCACACTTGGATTTGATTTCCTTCAGGCATTAAGCAGTTGTCCTTGTACGGATAGTCCGGTTCATGATTAATGAATTATAAAGAAAGGCTTTAGAACAAATAGTTTTAAAGCCTTTTTTAGTAAGTATTTATAAGAAATCGCAAGATTACATGGTTTTACCTCAATAATTTGATATAAACCATCAGCATCATTAAATTTGAATAAATCAATTCGATTTATGAAATCGCCATTTACAAGTTTAGCAATTCCAATAGAAATGGCGATACCATATATGACGGTTAAAAAACAACTTTTACATATATGAAAACTAAACTTTCGTTTTATGTCCTGCATGTAGGTTTGTGCCTTGCTTTTTTATTTTTGCCTTATGCATTTACATCGGTCAAAACAATTTTTGCGTGGCCCAATTTGTACTCTAATGTACATGATCGGATTTATTTTTTTATTTATTTTAGTTTATTATGTTTCTTTTATTTTAACTACTATTATTTAATTCCACAATATTATTTTCAAAACAAGCAATTATTATATTTTATAATGATTGCTTGTTTTCTTTTATTTTTTGTGTGGATTTCAGGATTTTTAGATCACCCGGATTACAATTTTTTAGATTTTAGGGATCATACAAAACCCTTTTTACATCATCGCGGACCTTTTAATGAAGGAATGAAACCGCCTCCGGATTTTCGAAATATCCCTCCGGGACCAATGTCTTTTGATACAATGGGCGGACCGCCAACTCAGTACGGACATACAGCTCTGGTATATTTGCTCGGTGTAATTTCAAGTTTGTTATTTGCTATATCCGGAAGGCTGCAAAATGTAGAAAAAGAAAAAATGAAGTCAGAGTTGGCTTTTTTAAAAGCGCAGATCAATCCGCATTTTTTATTTAATACACTTAATAGTATTTATGCTCTTGCTTTAAAAAAAGATGATAAAACTCCCGATGCCGTGATACAGTTATCTGAGCTCATGCGCTATATTATTACCAATGCCAATGATGAAGTAATCGATTTGAGTAAAGAAACCAATTACATCAATAATTTTATTTCATTACAAAAAACACGTTTAGGCAATACTGTAGTTGTAGATTATCAGCTAAACGGAACCCCATTTGGAAAGGCAATTACACCGCTTATTTTAATTTCTTTCATAGAAAATGCTTTCAAGCATGGTGTAAATCCAGATCAGACTTCAGAAATTTGTATTTATATTGATATTCATGAAAAAGAATTAACATTGATGGCATCCAATAAAAAGACATTTTCGATTCAATCAGATAGCGGAATTGGGCTGCAAAATACAATTGAAAGACTTGCGTTATTGTATCCAAATAAACATCAGTTAAAAATAGAAGATACTAACGAAAAGTATATTGTAAATTTAAGTATTGAAGTAGGATGATAAAAGCAATAGCATTAGACGATGAACCTTTGGCATTAGAAATTTTGCAAAGTCTGTGCGCTGAAATTGAGTATATCGATTTGCAAAAAACGTTTACAAAATCTGATGAAGCTTTCAAATATCTTAAAAAATATCCTGTGGACTTGTTGTTTTTAGATATCAATATGCCTTCTATTTCCGGATTGGATTTTTATAAAAAACTGCCGCATAAAACAATGGTCATTTTTACAACAGCCTATTCTGAATTTGCTGTAGATGGTTTTACGTTAAGTGCTACTGATTATCTTTTAAAACCTATTTCGTTTTCCCGTTTTCAGCAGGCTGTTGAAAGAGCACTTCAGCACTGGAAAACTCAAAATCAGAATCTGGAACAGCAATATCTTTTTATCCGTGCGGATTATAGTCTGATCAAAATTCTCTTTTCAGATATTTTATATATCGAAGGCTTAGATGATTATCTTAAAATTTATATTCAGAATCAAAAAACTGTTGTGGCCAGAATGACTTTGAAAGGCATGCTTCAAAAATTGCCTTCCACTGAATTTGTTCGTGTGCATCGTTCGTTTATTATTCCAATTTCTAAAATTGAAAAAATCAGAAATAAAATGATTCATATCGATCAGGCAGAAATACCAATAAGTGCCAGTTTTGAAACTGCTTTTTTTGATCTTTTAAATAAAAAACACAAACCTTAATTGTAATAAATTAATTACAAATTTATTTTTTCTCTTCTTTTACCTCATAATTATTGTTGATTACCTCAAACTTTTTCCACGATTATAATTTCGAATAATTTTACTTGAAAATTATGCTTAATCATTTAATTGATAAAACATTAAAACCAAGAAAATATGGAAAGAAAAGATTTTTTAAGAGGTTTAGGTTTAGTAGGAATAGGTTCTTTGGCCATTCCAATAATTAATGCTTGTAGTAAAGATGATGATGCTTCAGAAACGTCAACCGATACAGATACGGCCACTGATACAGGTTCAGATTCAGGTTCCTCAGTTACTTGTTCTGTAACTCCTTCTGAAACCGCGGGTCCATTTCCGACCATTACACCATCTTCTTTAGTAAAATCAAATATAGTTATGGACAGAACTGGTGTTGCTTTTACAATTAATATTACCATAAAAAATACCAAAGAAAGCTGTGCCGCTTTAAAAGGCGCTATTGTTGATATCTGGCACTGTGACAAAGATGGTTATTATTCTGAGTATGGAGGAACAGGTATGCAATCCGTAAATTATACTTCTGTACATTTTTTAAGAGGAAGGCAAACTACAGATGATAATGGATTGGTGACTTTTACCTCTATATTTCCGGGTTGGTATTCTGGTAGGGCAACACATATTCACGTACATATTTACAACGCAGCCGGAACGTCATTATTAGTTACACAAATTGCGTTTCCCGAAGGTTCCGGCAGTGCAGTGACTTTGGTAAATGCTTCAACAGCTAACGGATATACTAAAGGTATGTCAGGTTATACGTATAATGCTGCTGATAATGTATTTTCTGATGGTTATACGAATGAATTGGCAACTGTTACAGGAAGTGTTGCCGAAGGTTTTGTTTTAAAACATACCATCAATGTTGCGGGTTAAAAACATGTAAATACCGTTTAAGATGATTAAGCAGATTCCAGCCCAGATATATAAATCAGAAACTAGAGGGGTTTTTAAATCAGCAAAATACAACTGTTTTGCTACCTTTAATTTTGATCAGTACCAGGATTTGTCCAGAACACCATTTGGTTCATTGCAGATTTTGAATGAGGAAATATTGGCTCCGCAACATTGTATTTCCAGAATTATAAAGGCAAATACAAATGTGATTATTTTGCCTTTATTTGGTGGAATTGAATGCAAAGATAATCTGGGTAATACTGAATTTTTAAGAGTTGAAGAAGTTAAGATAATAGCTGCTGTAGATGAAATGACTTTGGAAATTTTCAATCCTTACGAAAGTGAAAACGTGAGTTTTCTTATCATTCATTTTCAAAAGGAAACACAGTCTTTTAGAAATTATTTTCAAAATTCTGAAATCGATCTAACCATTAGAAATAAATTAATCCGGTTGTTTCATATTCAAGAAACGGCTTGTTTTATTGGAGTTTACGATGGAAGAAAAGAAGGATTTTATACTTTAAATAATCTTAAAAATGGTGTTTTCATTTTTGTAGTGAACGGTGCTTTTGAAGTAGAAGACCGGCTTTTAGAAGCTAAGGACGGTTTGAGTATAAAAAGCACAGAAGTAATAGAATGGGAAGCTTTATCTGAAAATGCCGTTTTATTGCTTTTCGAAGTTGCTTTAAAATAAACGACCAAAACGTATGAAAATTTCAAAAATAAGACTGGCATATCGTGTAATTATTGATAGTTCTTCTACAATAATCTGGGACAAATATGTTTTTGAAGACACTTTTAAAGAATATAAAATGCAAAGCCAGCAATTCAATTCAGCGGAAAATCCTAAAAATACTTTCAGGGAATTATTGTCTGAAAACGAAAAAGCTTCTCATCTGCATTTTTTGGTTGGAATTGCGGCTGATGGCTATATTCAACAGCTAAAAGGTAATTTCTACAGGGTTCCGGATGTGTTGGGAAATCAGTATTTTCCGTTTATCAATTATAAGCTGGATATCGTAAATAGTGATGTTACAGATCTTTCGAAGCACAAAATCGGAATTACATTTTATTCTCCGTTGTTAAGTTATTTCGGTAGTATAGAAGGAAATTATGTAGTTTCTAAAAATACTGAAAACACAAACGAATACGAAACGTTTATGTTTCCGGTGCAGCCACATTTGTCAATCTGTTATATTCAAAAAGAATAATTTCGTTATTATTTCCAAAAACAAAAACCACATCTTGTTTTCGAGGCTGTCTAAAAAGTCTCAAAAGGCAAAGAGGCTGTCCCAAAAGGGCAGCTTCTTTTTTCTCTGATAATAACCTAATTCATTGCAAAATTTGTGTTTAATATTTAATAAAGAAATTTATTTGTGAAATTATAACGATTTCGTTCTTTAAATTATTGGTTTTTTAGTTATCCGAATTTATAAGAACTGTAAAAGTTCTATATTTGTTTTTCTTTCAAAAAAACCCATAAATAATTATCAAATGAAAACTCTAAACGATTTCGATTTTAAAAATAAAAAAGCAATAATCCGTGTTGATTTTAATGTGCCTTTGGATGAAAACTTCAATGTAACAGACGCAACTCGTATCGAAGCTGCAAAACCAACTATTGATGCAATTTTAGCTCAGGGCGGAAGCGTAATTTTAATGTCACACTTAGGAAGACCAAAAGGTGCTGAAGAAAAATATTCATTAAAACATATTTTGAAAACAGCTTCTGAAATTTTAGGTGTACAGGTTAAATTTGCTGAAAACTGTGTTGGAGAACCTGCTCAGGCTGCAGCAAAAGATTTGAAACCGGGCGAAGTTCTTTTACTTGAAAATTTACGTTTTCACGCTGAAGAAGAAGCTGGAGATGTAGCTTTTGCTAAAGAATTAGCTTCTCTTGGAGATATTTATGTAAATGATGCTTTTGGAACGGCTCACAGAGCACACGCTTCAACAACTATCATCGCACAATTTTTCCCAACTGAAAAATGTTTTGGAACATTATTGGCAAAAGAAATCGACAGTTTAAATAAAGTATTGAATAACAGTGAAAAACCTGTAGTTGCAGTTTTAGGAGGTTCTAAAGTTTCTTCTAAAATCACGGTTATCGAAAATATCCTGGATAAAGTTGACCACATGATTATTGGTGGTGGTATGACTTTTACATTCATCAAAGCACAGGGTGGAAAAATTGGAGAGTCTATCTGCGAAGATGATAAATTAGATTTAGCACTTGATATTCTAAAGGCCGCTAAAGAAAAAGGAGTTCAGATCCACATTCCGGTTGATGTAATTGCAGCTGATGATTTTTCAAATTCAGCAAATACACAAGTTGTTGATGTAACTGCAATTCCTGATGGATGGCAAGGTCTGGATGCAGGTCCTAAATCTTTAGAGAACTTCAAGAAAGTAATTTTAGAGTCTAAAACAATCTTATGGAACGGTCCTCTAGGAGTTTTTGAAATGGAAACTTTCTCAAAAGGTACTATCGCTTTAGGTGATTATATTGCTGAAGCTACGGAAAAAGGAGCATTTTCATTAGTAGGAGGTGGAGATTCTGTTGCAGCTGTAAAACAATTCGGTTTTGAAGACAAAATGAGTTATGTATCAACCGGTGGAGGTGCAATGCTTGAAATGTTAGAAGGACGTGTTTTACCTGGTATTGCTGCTATTCAAGATTAAAAAAATAACAATTAACATTTTTTTTAGCGATTTTTACGCTTATTCTGCTTAAATTTGTAAAAATACCATTTCTGTAATTATTTGGATTATAGAATTTTAAAAAAATGTTATATGATTATAAGAAAAATTTCCTTAGCGCTTTCAGTCTTTTTTTCAATAGTTGGTTTTGCACAAGAAGTTGCCAAAGCAGATATTGAAATAAAGCCTGAAGTAAAGATTTCGTACTTAGATTCAGTAAAAAAATCATTCGTAAAAAATGACTTAGCCATTCGTGTTGATAGTCTTTGGATGAATGAATTAACAAGTCTGGATATATATGATGATTTAACTAAGGACATTCAGACAATCAATAAAGATGTTACAGTTGATCAGGAGTTGCCAACAGAGCTTTTAAAGCAAAGGCTTCAGGTAATGAATGAAAAGTCGCCTTTTGAAATAGAATACAATCAGGGACTGGAGAATATAATAAAGTCATTTCTTAAGAATCGTAAAAAATCGTTTTCCCGATTAATGGCTTTATCAGAATATTACTTTCCAATATTTGAGGATGCGTTTGCAAAACAAAATGTTCCTCTGGAAATTAAATATTTAGCCGTTGTAGAATCTGCTTTAAATCCTAAAGCAGTTTCTAAAATGGGTGCCACAGGACTTTGGCAATTCATGTACGGAACAGGAAAACAATACGATCTTAAAATTGATTCCTATATTGATGAACGCAGTGATCCTCTTAAAGCAACTGCAGCCGCATCTGAATACATGACTAAAATGTTCAGTGTTTTTGGTGATTGGGAACTGGTATTGGCGTCATACAATTCAGGTCCTGGAAACGTAACAAAAGCAATTCGTCGCTCTGGCGGAAAAACCAAATACTGGGATATCCGTAATTTTCTTCCAAAAGAAACACAAGGATATGTACCGGCTTTCTTAGCAACAATGTACCTTTTCGAATACCATAAAGAGCATGGTATCAATCCAGAAAGAGCTGTTGTGAAAAACTTTGAAACAGATACTATCCGTATCAAAGAAAAAATGACTTTTAAGCAGATTGCTGATTTGTTAGACATGCCGCAATCTCAATTAGAACTTCTTAATCCTTCCTATAAATTAAAAGTAGTGCCTTATTACCAAAATGAACAGCACTTTTTACGTTTACCAAAAGATAAAATTGCCACTTTTGTAGCGAACGAGGATAAAATTTATGCTTACGCAAAATATGATTCAGGTATTTACAAAATGCCTTCTCGTTTAGCACAGAAACTAACTCCAAAAGTAAAAGCAAAGCCAGTAAAAGTTCCTGAACCATTAGATCTTGAATCTTATATCGTTCAAAAGGGAGACAATTTAAGTTCGATTGCCCAAAAGTATGATGTTGCTGTAGCAGATATTAAAGAATGGAATAATCTTAAAAGTAACGCACTGGTATTAGGAAGATCTTTAAAAATAAAACCTAAGGATTTAGTTTCCAAAACTGCTCAGGAAGTAGTTAAAAAACCTGTCGAAACTGCAGTTGCATCTGCTGAATCATCTGATAAAAACGAAATTGAGGTAGAATATGTGGTAAAAAGCGGAGATAATCTGGGTAATATTGCTAAAAAATTCGGGGTAACACTGGCAGAATTAAAAGAGTGGAATAACTTAAACTCAAATAATCTTGCTTTAGGTAAATCACTAATCGTTTCTAAAAAAGAAACTACTATTGTTGAAACTACTGCTGTTGCTTCTAATTCAATTGATTCATTTAAGAAAAAAGCAAATTCTGCTAAATCTATAGGAGAAGATTATTATGT
The DNA here is from genome assembly GCF_020026925.1 of Flavobacterium hibisci. GTDB lineage: Bacteria > Bacteroidota > Bacteroidia > Flavobacteriales > Flavobacteriaceae > Flavobacterium > Flavobacterium hibisci. The sequence continues at coordinate 16,674 of NZ_JAIQDW010000030.1, forward strand.
TAAAAAAGGAGATTCATTATATAGTATTTCAAAAAAATATCCTGGTGTGACCATTTCAGATATCAAAAAATGGAACGGAATTAAAGACGAGGATATAAAACCAGGAATGAAGCTTAAAATAAACGGATAATAAAATATCTTACCTAAATTTGGGTTTTATTTCATAAAAGTATAAAAATGAATAAAACCCATTTTTTGTTTCTGCTAGTTTCCGTTTTACTGGTTTCCTGTTTTCAAAAGAACGAAAACAAGGAAAAGCAAAAGCCAGGAAAAACCAATACAATTTCTATCATTATTGACGATCAGTTGTGGTATGGAGAAGTTGGTGACAGCATCCGAAATAAATTTGCTTCACCGGTTTTGGGTCTTACACAAGAAGAACCACTGTTTACAATAAATCAATATCCGGCAAAACTCCTTGAGGGTTTTGTAACCGATAGCCGAAGTATTATTGTAGTTAAAAAGTCAGCAGTAGATAAATTTGAGGTTAAAACCAATGATAAAACTTTGCCTCACAATACTTTCAGGATCTACGGAAAATCAATTGAAGACCTCATTTGCAGTATCGAAATGAATTCTCCGGAAATCATTCGGGCAATTCGGGAAACCGAGATTAAGAAAGTACAGCAGGATAACAGCAAATCACTTTTGAACCCAGCCGTTATTAAAAATAAGTTTCATATTGATCTTCAGATCCCGGTCGGATATGAATATATGTTACACAAGAAAAATTTCATCTGGCTTAAAAAAGAAATCATTAGTGGCAATACAAGCCTGCTTATTTATCAGATTCCGTTAAACGGGCTTACTAAGAATCTTGACGTTGTAGGTAATATTATCAGAATGCGTGACTCTGTAGGTCATTATATTAAAGGACGCGAACCTAATACACATATGATTACAGGGGAAGACTATGCTCCTTATTTTTCTTTAACAACATTAAATGGCAAAAAAACTTTTGAAACCAAAGGAACCTGGGAATTAAAAAACGATTTTATGACAGGACCTTTTATTAATTATGCCATAATTGATGAAGCTTACAAACGAATTTTGGTCATTGAAGGTTTTTGTTATTCACCCTCAAATCAGGAACGGGATTTAATGTTAGAATTAGAAGCCATTATAAAATCAGTCAGAATAGAGAAGAGATAAATTTTATTTTTCGTATTTTTGGTTGTAAGCAACATTTAACCAGTTAATTATGAAAAATTTATTTATAAAATTACTGATGTTAGTTTTTTGTTTTTCTTCCTGCAAAAAAGAAGTAAAAACAGCATTAGAAACTACTAATCCTGCCGATAGCATAAAAGCAGAAGATACAATGGCTGAAAAACCTTTAGATTCTGCGGCACAAATGAAAGCATGGATGGATTATGCTACACCGGGTTCACCACATAAGATGATGGCAGACGAAACCGGAACCTGGAATTGCGATATGACTTTTTGGGAAGAAGAAGGTGGTAAACCTGAAAAGGCAAGTTCTACGGCAAATATAAAAATGATCCTCGGTGGCCGTTATCAGGAAGCCAATTACAAGGGAACGATGATGGGACAGCCATTTGAAGGAAAATCTACACTAGCCTACAATAATGCGAGTAAAGAATATACTTCTACATTTATTGATAATATGGGAACCGGAATGATGATTGGCTCAGGCAAATATGACGACAAGACAAAAAGTATGGAACTTAAAGGCGATATGGTAAATCCTTTAAATGGTAAAAAAACACCATATAGGGAAGTCTACAGTATTGTGGACGCAAGAACACGTAAAATGGAAATGTACGATACAAAAAATGGTAAGGAATATAAAAGCATGGAAATCATTATGAAGAAGAAATAGCCTGAATCATATACCTTTAAAAAACTAAATAATTTCCCGATTGCGTCATGTAATCGGGATTTTTTTGAAACGAATTATTCTTTCTGTTTTCAGTTTTTTTAAATTAATTTGGCTCTTTCTAATTAGAATAAGTAATAAATACGACGTAATGGAATTAAAATGGAAAATAAAGCCTTTTGAGGCATTAACTGTTCATGAGTTATATGATTTGTTGAAACTAAGAAGTGAAATCTTTGTAGTGGAGCAAAATTGCGTTTATTTGGATATTGATGGGAAAGACAAGAAAGCTTTACACTTAATTGGAGAATATGATTCTAAAATTGTTGCCTATGTACGCTTATTTGATGCCGGGATTAGTTTTGATAATGCCTCAATTGGCAGGGTCGTAGTAGATGCAGATTATCGTGACAGAAAATGGGGCCATGATTTAATGAGAGAAGCCATTGCAGCGATAAAATCCAATTTTGGAAAAGATAAAATTACAATTGGTGCACAGTTATATCTGAAAAAATTCTACGAAAGCCACGGGTTCGTGCAAACGAGTGAAATGTATCTAGAAGATGATATTCCGCATATTGAGATGCAGTTAAACAGGCTCTAAATCTTAGTAATTTTAAATTCAACCCTTCTGTCTAAATAATCCCCTTTTTTAAGCGGATATTTATTACCGCAGCCCTGGTAGCTCATACGGCTTTTGGATATTTTTTTCGATACCAAATAGAAAAACACGGTTTTAGCACGGTTCCAGGAAAGTCTTCTTTCATTATTTTCACGATCTATCCCGTCTGTGTAGATTTCAGGAGTACAGCATACATGACCTCTTATTTCAAACTGAATGCTTTTTCTGGATTGCAGGATAGTGACAATTTTATCTAATTCTTTTTTAGATTTGTGGGTTAGTTTTGAACTCCCAAGATCAAACAGAATGTTTTCAAGTAAAACTTTATCACCAATGTTTAGTTCACTCTCTAATGAATTACGGATTCCTTTTCCGTAGCTGTTTTTCTTAACGGCAATTAAATCGACCCTGCGGTTTTTAGACCTGGTTTCATCTAGGTTTTCAACCGTATCGCTCCTGATTATGACTCGCCCTTTTCCTTCAAGAATGATTATTCTGCTTTTGTTAAATCCAATAGCAACTAATATTTTCTGAACGGTATTAACACGGTCCCTCGATAAGCGATAATTATATTCATCAGTACCACGATCATCGCAATAACCATAAATTTGTATCGACTCTATTTTTGTGGTGTCTATGTTTTTTGCAAAATCAGTAATGACTTTGGTTTGCTGACGGCTAAGTATATATTTATCAAAATCAAAATAAATGGTTTCGATGGGTTTTTGCTGCGCCCATAAATTGTAAATAAATAACAGAAATAGGGAGCTGCCAAGTTTCATCTTACATTTTTAAAATGGTTTTATACTCAGTTTGATTGTTTAACACGTTTACCGCTTTTTTAATTTCTGAATTGTTTTTAATATAATATTGATATAATCCTTCCTGATATTGATACCTTTTTATAAGTTCCTCTAAAATCAGGTTTTTAATTTCCTTTTGGTTTTTGTCTAATAATGTGGTTTCACTTTTTTCAAGTGCATTTAATAACTGCTTGTATTCGATAACAATTGCTTCATCAATTTGTTCATTTTTGGCTGCTGCCAAAGTGTTTTTCAATGCCAGTTCAGTTTCTGTATCGAAAGTAAACTTGTTGACTTTTAAATATTGCTTGAAAGCAGTATAATCAGCATCAGTGATGGTTGGAATTTTATCTCCCAAATTCGGGTTTTTATAATAGTAAGTAGTGGCATAATCAAAAATTCCGTCATTTTTTAATAGCGCATTTGTAATCGGACTCATTTTGGTTTCATCCAGTTCAATATCCGGCAAAACACCTCCGCCATCAAAAACGGTTCTTCCTTTTCTGGTTTTAAAAGCATTAAAATTTTTAGAATCAGTTTTTTGGGCTACACCATTTTTGTCTTTATGCGAATAATCCAATGCCTGAATGCAACGTCCTGAAGGAGTATAGTAACGTGAAATAGTTACTTTTAACTGTGTTCCGTACGTTAATTCAACAGTGCGCTGAACCAGACCTTTTCCAAAACTGCGGCTTCCTAAAATTACAGCACGATCTAAATCTTGTAAAGCTCCCGAAACAATCTCTGATGCCGAAGCACTTTTTCCGTTTACTAAAATGGCTAGCGGAATCTGAGTGTCTATAGGCTCTTTGGTTGTCTTGTAAGTATTGTTGTGTTTTTCAATTCTGGATTTTGTAGTTACAATTACTTCATTTTTTGGAACAAATAAATTACAAATATCAATAGCTTCATTTAATAGTCCGCCAGGATTTCCTCTTAAGTCCAATACAATCTGTGTAGCACCGTCACTTTTAAGTTTTTCAAGAGCTTCTTTTACTTCAAAGGCTGCTTTTCTGCTAAAATGTGCCAAAACGATATACCCCGTTTTATCATCAATTTTTCCATAAAACGGAACCGATTTAATATCAACTTCATCCAAAACAAGGTCTGTAGTGTACGTTTTTCCCTGACGCAGGTATTTTATTTTGATTTTAGTATTTTTTGTTCCTTTTAGCAATTGTGAAGCGTCGTCCTTAAAATCAGCAATCAAAACATCGCCAATCTGAATAATTTCGTCGCCTGCTTTTAACCCGGCTTTGTCTGCCGGATAATTTTTATAAGGTTCGCGAACAATTAAACGGTCTTTCTTACGGGCTATCATAGCGCCAATCCCTGTATATTCACCCGTATTGTTGATTTTAAAATTAACCACATCCTGCTCATTAAAATAAACCGTATAAGGATCTAAACTTCCCAACATGCTTTTTATACCCTTGTCCATCAGGTCACCCGGATTGGTTTCATCGACATAATTGGTGTTAACGGCTTTGAATAAGGTTGTGAAAATTTCTATTTGCTTGGCGATTTCAAAAAAGTCTTCTTTGAAACTGGTCCCAATAAATAAAAATCCTGCTGCAGCGGCTGGTATGATGAATTTCTTTTTGAAATAAGGGTACATAATTGTGAATTATATTATAGTGTACTAAAATAAGAATAAAAACATTAATTAAGGAGACTTCTATGAATGATTATAAGCAGCTCAATTCAAAGATGTTGATGGCAAGGTTTATAATTCTGGTTTTTTATCCAAATCCTGAATTTTATTAATCTGCTGAATAAATTTCTCAAACAGCTGAACCGTTTTGGTATTAATTTCTTCGTAAGTTAGCCGGTCTTTTGTCTGGTAAAAAAACATCAGTGAATAAGGCTGATGCACATTATCCCAAAGCAAATGTTTATTTAGCCGGTAGGTTTCTCTTAAAACCCTTTTGAAATAATTACGATCAACGGCTTTTTTGAAATATTTCTTTGAAACCGATACGCCAATTTTGATTTTTTCTTCTGAATTTTCATCCGCCTGACAGTAAACCAAACGCAACGGATATTTTGAAACCGATTTCCCTTCAGAAAAAAGTAATCCAATGGTCGTTTTGCTCTTTAAGCGTTCATTTTTAGGATAGGTGAAGTTCATTTAATTCAGAAATTGTAATTTGAAGCAAAGGTACAAAGCGTTTTTATATGAAGTATTTTAAAACAAATTCTTTGAACCAGTTTGGAAAATCTTCTTCATTGATATGAAGTCTTAATAATTTGGCATCATTTATTTCTGCTATTAAAGTGAGCTTTTCGCCAGAATTATCAAACAAATATGCTTTATTTGAAGTTTCGATAGCTGGAAATAAATTGTTTAATGTTCTGGTATATCTGCTTTTTATAATTTCATTATCAACAGCATGTCCTCCTTTTTGTACTCTGTTTTCTACCCGGGAAATATTGATTTCCGGATCATCGATGCAGACAAAATATAAATAGGTAGTGTAGCCTAAAGAATTTGCTTCTTTAATATCATCTAATTTTGAAGCATGGCTCATGACGGTTTCAAAGCAAAAACTTTTGTTTTCATACAGAAGCTTTTCTCTTAAAAAGGAAGAAATCAGCGAACCTTCATAGCTATTAGGTTTTTTTGAGATCGAAATAACAAAGTTCTCTTTTATATCTAAAGAAATTGGAAACCCTTTTTCTTTAGCTGTGTTTATTAAAGTTTTACTCTTTTCTTTTTTTAAGAAACTTAATAAATCTTCAGAAGTAGCCTTGATTTCATATGATTCTAAATCTATTAGACCTTTTGTTTGGAGAATTTTTTCAAGATAATCAGCATTAATAAAATATCCTGTATTGTAATGTTTTGAAAATTCTTCAAAAAGAGTGCTTTTACCAGAACCGTTAGGCCCTGCAAATATTCTCAATCTTTTTTTTATTTCCTGCATAATACCATTCCTTTTTTCAAACCATTATCTGAAATGGATTTATCTTGCAGATTTCTAATTACATTAATTTCTCCATTTGGCAATTTTTCAATTATTTTTTTTCCTGAAATTGATTTTATACTTAATCCCAATGCTTTAGATTCCCTTATAGCATAGCTTGAGCTCCTTGAAGCAGATTTAATTAGAATATCTGTTTCACTAGAGTTGTTTTTTTTCTTATGCTGTTTTACTACCAAACGTGCGATCTTACTTTTCATAACTTTTAAAAATAAGTTTACTCTCAAATTTACGATTTATATCTGATACAACCCCATCATTTTAGGGTAAGTGAAGTTCATTTAATTCAGAAAAAATTTGCAATTTGAGTCACAAAGGTACAATTAAACCATAAAAGCCGTTATTGTTTTCAAATTTTATACCGCTAAAAATATATTTACTACTTTTGGCGTTTAATTTTTAAGCATGCAAAAGATAATTTCATATCCAATCTCCGTAATTTATTATTTATGTTTTGGATTGTGTTTGGTGATTTTTCATCCGATACAATGGATTTGCCTTAATCTTTTTGGTTATCAGGCTCATAAAAAAAGTGTTGATTACTTAAATTTAGGTCTCTTAAGCTGTACCAGGCTTGTGGGAACGACTTATAAAGTTACCGGTGTCGATACAATACCGAAAGGTGTTCCGATTATTTTTGTGGCCAATCACCAAAGTATGTATGATATCGTAGCAATGATTTGGTACTTTAGACGTTTTCATTGTAAATTTGTAAGTAAGAAAGAGTTAGGCAGCGGAATACCAAGTGTTTCTTTCAATCTGAAACATGGAGGATCAGTGCTAATTGACCGTAAAGACCCTAAACAAGCGATTCCTGTAATCAAAGGCTTGTCAGAATATATCGAAAAGAATACCAGATCTGCTGTCATTTTTCCTGAAGGAACGCGCAGCAAAACCGGAAAACCTAAAGAATTTGCGCAAAGCGGCTTAAAAATTTTATGTAAATATGCGCCTTCTGCGTATGTAGTGCCGGTTAGTATTAATAATTCATGGAAAATGGTCCGTTACGGAATGTTCCCGGTTGGATTAGGAAACCATCTTACTTTTACTGTTCATCAGGCGATGGCTGTAAAAGATTATAAATTTGAAGAATTGATGGAGATTACTGAAAAATCAGTAAAAGAGGGAGTTAATGAGTATAAACAGATTTAAGTTTTAATAACCAGGCTTAAATCCAAATTTTAATAAAGTAATGTCTATAAAAAACATTAGATTAGAAGTAATGCAGTTTTTGGAAAAAAACGTGGAAAGCTTCGTTGAACAGTATTTAATTCCGGTTGAAAAAATTTGGCAGCCAACAGATTTCCTGCCTAATTCTCAGGGAGAAAATTTTTTTGAAGAGGTAAAGGAGTTGCGTGAAATTGCCAAAGAACTTCCATATGATTTCTGGGTAACACTTGTTGGTGATACAATTACTGAAGAAGCCCTGCCAACATATGAATCCTGGCTTATGGATGTAGAAGGAGTGGATCAGGTAGATCAGGTTGAAAATGGCGGTAATGGATGGGCGAGATGGGTAAAGCAATGGACCGGCGAAGAAAACCGTCATGGAGATTTGCTAAATAAATACCTGTATTTGTCTGGCCGTGTGAACATGCGTGAAATCGAAATGACAACACAACATTTGATCAACGATGGATTTGATATCGGAACAGGAAGAGATCCTTATAAAAACTTTGTGTATACTAGTTTTCAGGAATTAGCAACATATGTTTCGCATAACAGGGTATCTCAAATAGCTAAAAATTTTGGCGATAAAAAGTTATCCAAAATGTGTAAAATGATTGCTGGAGACGAAATGCGCCATCATCATGCATATAGTGAATTTGTAAATCGCATTTTTCAGGTTGATCCGAGCGAAATGATGCTGGCATTTCAATACATGATGAAGCAAAAAATCGTTATGCCTGCGCATTTCTTAAGAGAATCAGGTCAAAAGATTAGTTCAGCTTTCGAACAATTTTCAGATTCTGCTCAGCGAATCGGAGTTTATACTGCAACGGATTATGTTGAAATACTTCAGAAATTAATTGATAAGTGGGAAATTGATAAGATTTCTAATTTAACAGATGAAGCAGAAAAAGCCCGTGAGTATTTAATGAAATTACCAGCACGTATGGCAAGGATCTCTGAAAGAATTGTAATCCCAAAAGAATCCCATATTTTCAAATGGGTTGAACCAGCGAGATTATAATTTAGATAAAAAAGTAACTTTTTTAAAATGCAATTTTGTTGCGTTTAAATAATAAGTCATATAAAATGTTGATTGTTGAAGTTTTTAAATCTTTGACAATCAACATTTTTTTAATATTTCAGGTCAATTTTTTAAATAAAGACCAAATGAAGATTCAACCAAAAAATCCTTTTTAGCATTAGAAAGAAAGTATAAAGTTAAGCTTAAAAAAGTATGAATAATTCAGCTCTAATAGATAAAACAATTCAATTTGTAAAAGAAAAACTTAATAATGCCGAAGGTGGACATGACTGGTTTCATATTGAACGGGTGTACAAAAATGCTCTTTTGATTGCCGGAAGTACGGATTGCGATTTAACTGTAGTGAAGTTAGGGGCATTGCTTCATGATATTGCCGACAGCAAATTTCATAACGGAGATGAAACTATTGGTCCTAAAACGGCACGTTTGTTTTTAGAATCTGAAAATATAAATGAAGATATTATTGAGCATGTTGTGAATATCATTGAAAATATCTCATACAAAGGCGGGAATTTCGAAAAGAAGTTTTCATCTGTCGAATTGGATATTGTTCAGGATGCAGATCGTTTAGATGCTATTGGTGCTATTGGCATTGCCAGGGCATTTAATTATGGCGGATTCAAAAACAGGGCTTTGTATGATCCTGAAATTGTACCTGCAACCAATATGACTAAAGAAGAATATAAAAAGAACAATGCTCCTACGATAAATCATTTTTACGAAAAGCTTTTGCTCTTAAAAGATAAAATGAATACAGAAGCAGGAAAACAAATTGCTGAAGAAAGACACCGTTTTATGGAAACCTTCCTGGCTCAGTTTTATGCAGAGTGGGAGGGGATTAAGTAAGTTTTTATTTTCGTAAACTCACACACATAAAAACATAAAGCTTCACAAAGTTTTTAATTAAACTTTGTGAAGCTTTTTTTTCTTTGTGAATCTCTGCGAAACCTCCTAAGAACAACCACAATTTCCATCTCCACAGTCTTTTTTCTTTTTAGGTTTCCAGAAGAATTTTTTAATCAAAAAACCAACTGCGAGTCCTAATATGGCAAAAGCTATAATTTCCTGAATCATGACTCGTTATTTTAAAATTTGATAAGCAATTAAGGCGGTTAAATAAGCAAATGCACTCATAAATCCTAACTGCATTGCTGGCCATTTCCATGAGTTTGTCTCTTTCTTTGTAATAGCCAATGTACTTGCACACTGCATAGCAAAGGCATAAAACAGTAATAACGAGATTCCGGTTGCAAAATTAAAGACTTTTCCTCCGGTATCAGGACGTACTTCTGCCTGCATTTTGCTTTTTATGGTTGATTCATTATCCGTATCGCCCACACTGTAAATGGTGGCAAGTGTTCCTACGAAAACCTCACGGGCTGCAAACGAACTGATCAAGGCAATCCCGATTTTCCAGTCGTAACCTAAAGGCTGTATAACAGGTTCAATTGCCCTTCCCATTATTCCAATATAGGAATTCTCCAGTTTTTGAGAAGCTACTTCGTTTTCAAATTGAGTTTCTGTCAGGGTTGTATTGACAAATCTTTCTTTAACGATGGTTTCTGCTTCATTAAATTCTTTTCCAGGGCCGTATGAGGCTAAAAACCATAAAATAACTGATATCGCAAGGATGATCTTACCCGCACCCACAATAAATGCTTTGGTTTTTTCCACAACATTGATTCCAACGTTCTTGAAAAGCGGTAGTTTATAACTGGGCATTTCGACAACGAAATAGGTTTTGGATTCCAGTTTTAAAACTTTATTTAAAATATAAGCAGATAAAATTGCAGTTCCAAAGCCTAACAGATACAGCAACATCAATGATAATCCCTGAAGATTCAGGACGCCTAAAACTCGTTGTTTTGGAATTACCAATGAAATGATAATTGCATAAACCGGTAATCTTGCAGAGCAGGTCGTAAAAGGTGTAACCAAAATTGTGATTAAACGTTCTTTCCAGTTTTCAATATTTCGGGTTGCCATAATTGCCGGAATAGCGCAGGCTGTCCCTGAGATTAATGGTACAACGCTTTTTCCGGAAAGGCCAAATTTTCGCATGATTTTGTCCATCAGGAAAACCACCCGGCTCATGTATCCGCTTTCTTCCAAAATAGATATGAAAAGAAATAAAAATGCAATTTGAGGAATGAATATGATTACTCCGCCAATTCCCGGAATGATTCCCTGCGAAAGCAAATCAGTTAGGATTCCGCTTGGGAGTTCTTCGGCAACCCAGCTGCTCAAAGAAGCAAAAGTGCTGTCAATAAAATCCATCGGAATGGTGGACCAGCTAAATATCGATTGGAAGATTAAAAATAGAATCGCAAAGAAAATAGCATAACCCCAGACTTTATGGGTGAGTACACGGTCTAGTTTTGCCCGTATGTCTTTTGCCATTGAAGCATCAACCTTTAAACCTTCTTTGAGAACATCATTGATAAACTGGTAACGTTTGATAGTCTCTTTTTGCTGAAGACGTTTTAGCTCGGAATGTGATTTGGTAAAAGTACTTCGGATTTCATTACGATCTAAATTTGAAAAATTCACATCCTGAGTAATAACCAGCCATAATTTGTACAATAACTGATTTGGAAATGCATGCTGCAATTTTTCAAAATAAGCATTGTCAATAACGGAAGCATTCAAACAAGGTTCATTCGGAATCGCTTTATAAGAAACAATTAATTCTTTTAGCTCATTTATTCCCAAACCTTTGCGTGAACTCACCAATGCAATTTTAGTTTTCAGTTTTTCTTCTAAATACGGAATATCAAGCGTAATGCCTTTAGTTTTCATACGATCCGACATATTGATGACCAGGATTGTCCGAATTTCAAGGTCTTTTATCTGAGTATAAATCAGTAGATTTCGTTTGAGGTTTTCAACATCAGTAACTACGACTGCAACATCAGGATATAATTTATCGTTTTTGTTCAGCAAAAGTTCAATGACCACACTTTCATCCATGGAGCTGGCATTCAGGCTGTAAGTTCCGGGTAAATCCAGGATATTGGCTTTTATGTTATGCGGAAGTTTGCAGAAACCCATTTTTTTCTCAACGGTAATGCCGGGATAATTCCCCACCTGTTGATTTAAACCCGTAAGCTGATTAAAAACGGAAGTCTTTCCTGTATTTGGATTCCCGATAAGGGCAACATTGATATTCTGAATGCTCATTATAAATTGTTTTTGATCAGTTCAACTTCAATTTCACGAGCAGTTTCAACACGGATGGCAACATGTGAGCCGTTAATGTCTAAATAAAGAGGATCCCCGAAAGGAGCAATCTGAAGTAATTCGACTAAGCTGCCCGGCAAACAACCCATCTCTAATAATTTTAAAGGAATCAAATCGATATCAAAATCTTTGATAATGGCTTTCTCGCCTTTTTTAAGGGTATGGATCGTATTTTGCAAGCTTATTTAGATTGAATTTAGATTGCAAAAATAGACAATAATTCTTTATTTAAAGGAATTTAATGCTTTTGAATATGCTAAATGTTTCTAAAAATGAGGGATCTTACTCTTTGCATAAGAAATCAATGTCTTCTAAAAGACGTTTCATGTCTTCTTTATCGGTTCCATCATAAAATCCGCGGACACGTCTTTTTTGATCTACCAGTACAAAGTTTTCGGTATGAACCATATCATAAAGCTGATCTGGTCTTCCAAGCTTTACTGCCAGATAAGATTTTCTGGCCATCGTATAAATTTCTTTTTTATCGCCGGTAACCAGATTCCATTTACTGTCAACGACTCCGTGTTTTATGGCATAGGCTTTTAGAACCGGAATGCTGTCTGTTTCAGGGAAAACGGTATGAGAAAGCAGCATCACTTTGGGATTGTTTAAAATGGCTTTTTGTACATCAGCCAGATTGGTCGTCATCTTTGGGCAGATGGATCCACAGGTAGTAAAGAAAAAATCGGCAACATATATCTTTCCTTCATAGTTTTTCTGAGTAATCGTATCCCCATTTTGATTTACAAAAGAAAAATCAGCAATGGTATGGTATTTACTTTTATACTGAACTGTGCTGTCAACCAATTCCGGATTTACATCAGCCGGATTATAAATTGGTAATGTCTTTTGAGGCTTTAAAGCAAAATAAAACAGCGTAATGGTGATTGCCGAAAATACGCCTAAGATGATGAAGAATTTTCGGTATTTGTAAAGGAGAGATTTCATAAAAAAAATTTGGAGCAAAAATACAAAAAGGGCTTTTTAAATATGTTTGGTTATACTTTTTTTTAACATCTAAGCAGAGACAGGTGCGTAAATTAATTGAAAAACAATCTTTAATAAATTATTAGCTGAATTTTTAACATAGGGATTCGGATATTAGCAATATGTTTGCAGAAACTCTAAAAGGTTAAATATAAATGAAAAAAGTGCTTACTACACCTATGTTTTATGCTTTTTCTGCAATGCTTTTATTCGCAACAGCAGAAGCTCAAAACAAAACACCAAAAGAACCGGGGATCAATACTTCTTATATGAAAAAGGAGGTTAGCCCAAAACAGGATTTCTTTCAATATGTAAATGGAACCTGGCTGGATAAAACCGAAATTCCAAGCGATCGAAATGCCTGGGGAAGTTTTAATGAATTGCGTCAGAAAACGGATGACAATTCGTTAGCCATTTTAAAAGAAGCTTCGAAAAATCCGAAGTACAAATCAAACACAGATCAGGGTAAAGCCATCGCTTTGTTCAATACGATTTTGGACACTGTTGGAAGAAACAAAAGAGGCATTACACCGCTTAAACCTTATTTGAAGAAAATTGACGCTATTAAAAATGTAGCCGATTTACAAAATTATCTGATTGAAATGCAGTCGCAGGGCGGAGCAGGTTTCTTTGCAGTGTATGTTGGAGCTGACGCAAAAAACAGTAATAAAAATACAGTTTCTCTAACTCCGGGAACTTTAGGATTGTCTGATAAAGATTATTACAATTCTGATGATAAAGATTCAAAAGAAAAACGTGAGAAATATGAAGTTCACGTCGCCAGAATGCTTCAGTTTATTGGTGAATCTCCGGCTAAAGCCAAAGAAAGTGCCAAACAAATCCTGGCTTTAGAAATCGAAATGTCAGCGCCAAGATTAGACAGAGTTGAAAGAAGAGACCGCAGAAAACAATACAACCCAACAGCAGTTGCCGATTTAAAAAAGGATACACCTTCAATTCAGTGGGATAAATACTTTGCCGGAGTAGGTATGGCAAAATTAGATACAGTTAATGTAGCGCAGCCACGTTACATGATTGCTTTAGAAAAAACTTTTACTGAAAAGAAAGTAGAAGCCTGGAAAGAATATTTAAAATGGTCTGCATTAAACAGAGCAGCTTCAACATTGAGTACAGAAATAGAAAGTGCCAATTTTGATTTCTACGGAAAAACGTTAACAGGTGCTTTAAAACAGCGACCACGTGAGGAAGTAGCTTTGCAGGTAATCAATGGTGCAACCGGAGAAGCTTTAGGTAAACTGTACGTGGAGAAATTGTTCCCTGCTGAAGCTAAAGAAAAAGCTAAAAACATGATTGCGAATGTGATGCTTGCTTATGAAAACAGAATCAATGCATTGCCATGGATGTCTGAAGCTACAAAAGCAAAAGCAATTGAAAAGCTTAAAAAGCTGACTATTAAAATTGGATATCCTGATAAATGGAAAGACTATTCAAAACTAGAACTTAAAAACGTTTCTGAAGGCGGAACTTATTTTGACAACATGAAAAATTTGGCGAAATGGGCTTATGTTGAAAACTTAGATAAATTAGGTAAACCGGTTGATAAGTCAGAGTGGGGAATGTCTCCTCAGACTGTAAATGCTTATTTTAATCCATCTTATAACGAAATTGTATTTCCTGCCGCTATTTTACAGCCGCCATTTTATAACTATCAGGCTGATGAAGCGGTAAATTATGGTGGAATAGGAGCTGTTATTGGTCATGAAATCTCACATGGTTTTGATGATTCAGGTGCCCGTTTCAATGCAGATGGTAATCTTGTTGACTGGTGGACTGCAGATGATTTAAAACAATTTACTGCGCTTGGCGGTGCACTGGCAGATCAATACAGTGCGTTAGAGCCTCTGCCAGGAATTCATGTTGATGGTAAATTTACTTTAGGTGAAAATATTGGAGATTTAGGTGGAATCAATGCTGCTTACGACGGTTTACAATTGTATTTGAAAGCCAATGGAAATCCGGGATTAATTGACGGGTTTACACCAGAGCAACGTTTCTTTATTTCATGGGCAACGGTATGGAGAACAAAATCAAGAGACGAAGCCCTCAAAAGTCAGGTAAAAACGGATCCGCATTCTCCGGGAATGTATAGGGCTGTTGTTCCAATCCAGAATGTTGATGCATTTTATGATGCTTTCGATATCAAAAAAGGAGATAAAATGTATGTTGAGCCAGAAAAGAGAGTTAAAATCTGGTAAGAAAACAAAATAGAATGAAAAACGGCGCTAAAGATTTAGTGCCGTTTGTTTTATATCTATTTCAAGTGGCTATAAATGTAGGTTTCGATGGCTTTTAATTCTTCATCAGACATTGCCTGCGTTACAGGAAAATTGGTTTTCATCACAGCAAACTGACTTGGATCGACAATGGGTTCTCCGTTTCCTTTCAAAAAAGTAACAATGTCGCCTTTTTTGTCTTTGTAGATTTTAGCGATTTCCTTGATACTTGGACCAATTACTTTTTGGTCTGGCTGATGACAGGACGTACAATTTCCTTTTCCTTCGAAAATCTCTTTTCCTAAATCTTCAGGTGTTTTAATCTCTGCCGATTCTCCTTCAGAATAAGTTTCTGTTTTGCTTTCTGTTGATTTTCCAAACGGTTCCTGACTCTCTTTTTTACACGATGCAAAAGCTAAAATTGCAGCTAAAAATAGTAGTTTTTTCATTTTTATTTGTTTAAGATTAAAGCAGCTTCTTTTGCAAAATAAGTAGAGATAATACTAGCTCCCGCACGCTTAATGCAATAAAGTTGCTCTATCATAATTTTGTCATGATCCAACCAGCCTTTTTCAGCTGCTGCCTTTACCATAGCGTACTCACCAGATACCTGGTAAACGGCAACCGGCACATGAACGGCATTTTTTACCTCACGAACAATGTCCAAATACGCCATTCCAGGTTTTACCATTACGATATCTGCACCTTCTTCAACATCTAATAATGCTTCACGAATTCCTTCAATTCGGTTGGCATAATCCATTTGGTAAGTCTTCTTATCCTTAGGAATATTTTGAGAATCCACAGGTGCAGAATCCAACGCATCACGAAAAGGCCCGTAAAATGCTGAAGCGTATTTAGCACTGTAACTCATAATCCCAACATTGTGATGTCCATTTTCTTCCAAAGCTTTTCTGATAGCCAAAACCCTACCGTCCATCATGTCGCTTGGTGCTACAAAATCGGCTCCGGCTTCGGCATGGCTCAAACTCATTCTTGTCAAAGCATCAACCGTTGCATCATTAATCAATTGGCCGTTTTCTATGATACCGTCATGACCATAAATTGAATAAGGATCTAAGGCTACATCCGGCATCACAATCATTTCAGGAACTGCATCTTTAATGGCACGAATAGTCTGCTGCATCAATCCGTCCTTGTTCCAGGCTTCAACACCTTTATTATCTTTTAGATGATCGCTTACTTTTACATAAATATTAACTGCTTTGATTCCCAGATTCCAGGCTTCTTTTACTTCTTTAATCGTGTTATCCAATGAATGGCGAAAAATTCCGGGCATCGACGGAATAGCGACTTTTACATCTTTTCCTTCGGCAACAAACATCGGAAGCATAAAATCCTGTGGACTTAAACTAGTTTCACGAACTAAAGAGCGAATAGATTCATTGGTTCTTAAACGGCGGTTTCTTTGTAATGGGAACATAGAGTGTTTTTTATAAAATCTAAAACGAATATTTGTCTGTAAACAGTTCATATCCATTTTAAAAATGAAATTAAAATAAGTGTCGCAAAGTTAAATAAAAAACGTCCAAATAAAGAGTTCAGGATGAATGAGAATTCGTTAATATTATCTAAATTCGTACCGCTCATAAAATTTCAATTAAGAATCTTCTTATGGAATGTGTTTCAAAATTTAAATTTCCCACATGAAGAAAATATTTGCATTATGCTGCTGCCTGCTTTTAACAAGCTGTTTTGAAATAACAGAAAGAATTAAGCACCACGACGATCAAAGTGGCGAATACACACTGATGGTTGACTTTTCGCAATCATGGTTAAAAACCAAATCGGCTATCTGGCTGGAAGAAGTGGATGGCGTGAAAATCCCAAATGAACAGGAGATCAGTCAGAAACTGGATGAATTTAAGTCTAAAGTATCAAAAATTGAAGGAATTTCAAATGTTTCAACAAAGACTGATTTTGACAAATATGTTTTTATCATCAAATTAGATTATAAAAATCCGAAAGCACTGAACGAAGTTGTAAATACTTTGAACAAGCAAAAAAATCAAATCCATTTTACAGCAGATTCGAAGAGTTTTGAAAGAATGGCTTCCTATCCTATTCCTGAAAAACTCATTAAAGACGAAAAGAAAAAGGAAGATCTGGAAAAAGCCAGCATCGTATCTATTTACACTTTCGACCGTGATATTTTATCGGCATCCAATGCGAACAGCAAAATTTCTAAAAACAAGAAAACGGTTTTTTTAAAACAAAGTATGTATAGTGTCCTTAAAAAATCGTCACTCATGAACAATACAATTCAATTAACTCAATAATCATTATACTTACACATGAAACAGTTTTTTATCTTATTCATTTTATTCACGTATGGTTTAACCCAGAGTCAGACTCTTTCAAAAAAACAGGATTATTTTATTCAGTTTAATGGAAGTCAGCTTTCTAAAAAAGTAAGTGTTGCTGAGGTTTTAAATCATTCACTATTGAAAAATGGCAAAATGAAACTGGATGTCAATCAATATGCAGATCTTATAAAATTAGACCAGAAAATAACCGCCCATGGGAATTATTCGGATAGCATTCCCTATTATCAAATTACAATTCCAATTAAAAGCAGAAACGATATTAAAAATTTCTTAGTTAAGAAAAATCAGGAAAGTGATTCTGTTGCAAAACCTTTAATTGAAGATTTTGGGCAGTATTCTGTATATAATTCCAGCGATAAAAAAACCACTATGGCCTGGAATGACAGCCATTTGGTTATTTTTGGATTGACTAAAAAATATTCTTATAATGATTATGCGGTGACAACAGCAATGGATAGTGTTGCCGTTGTTAGTGATGCTTCTCCAGTTATTGTAGAAAGTCCTGATGAACCAATTGTAGATACTGCTTATGCAGATTACTCAGATAATTACTACTCCAATTACCAAAAAGAACAAACTGCTTTTGACAGCATTCAGGCCATCAGTCAAAACAGATTCATAAAATTGCTTTTTGAAAATGGTTTTACAGTTCCGACTTCAGATAAAGTACATGAAAACGCGGATATTTCCTGTTGGGTTGATTATGGGGCAGCATTGAGCGGTTTTAATTCGGCGTATATGGCTTTGGCACAATTTACAACATATAATAAATTTTTTCCGAGTCAGAAAAATTGGGGAAATTTTGTAAAAGGTATCAATGTCGATTTTTATTTTGACAATGATAATGCACGAATTGAAGAAATTGTCGAATACTCCAAACCAATTGCCGATATAGTAAGCAAAATTAGCAACAGGAAAGCCAATAAAAACATTTTTAATTATTTTCCTGCCCAAAAGCCACTCGGTTATCTGACGTATCATTTTAATACGAAGGAAATGCTGAATAGTTTTCCAACTTTGACTGCTGAGGTTTTTAACAATCCTTATATTCTAAAAGAAGATATTGGTGTCGCAACTGATCTTATTTCGACCATTATTGATGAAAAAGCTACAGCAACGCTTTTCGACGGAGATTTAAGCATGTTTCTTTATGATGTGGCAGAAAGAGAAGTTACAACCAAAACGTATGAGTACGATGAGAATTTTGAGTCCAAAGAAGTGGTAAAAACGGTTAAAAAAACGGTGCCGTTATTTTCAGTAATTTTTACTTCAACACACCCAACTTTTGGAGATAAACTAATCCAATTAGGCGTTCGTAAAAAAGGACTGACTCAAAAAGGAAATTACTATGAAATAAAAGGAACTCAGGAGTTTGGTAATTTGTTTATTTTTAAAGAGAAAGATGTGGTGATTATTGGAAACAGCATTGATCACATTTTCCCGAAAGACAATTCCTTTTCAAAAGAAGTTAGAAAAGAGCTGAAACAAAATTATTTTGCTGCCCAGGTGAGAATGGATAAATTAGTAACAGCTTATTCTAATTCCGGAGAAGCAAAACCATCTGATATAAAAAGCCTGAACAGGATGGCGCAGCAGTTTACAGATGTGACTTTATATTCGGCAAAGAAGCTGGTAGATAACAAACTGAAATTCGAGTTAAAGCTAAACTCCTCTAAAGCAGATAAAAATATCATTCTGCAGACCTTAGATTTAGTTGACGAACTAAGTACTAAATAATCTAAAAAGAAAAGAGGCTGTCTCAAAAGGACAGCTTCTTTTCGTTTATAAAAAATTAAGATAGCTATAAAAAATTAATTCGGTTTTCGGAATTCGGCTTTAAAGATGATTTTCCTTTTTTTGACTGATTTTTAGG
>NZ_JAIQDW010000031.1 GCF_020026925.1 Flavobacterium hibisci
ATTGCGGCGGGGCTCACCTCTTCCCATCCCGAACAGAGAAGTTAAGCCCGCCTGCGCAGATGGTACTGCAGTTTTGTGGGAGAGTATGTCGTCGCCTTTCTTCAAGAACCCTATTCTGGATAAGAATGGGGTTTTTTGTTTTACAAAAGTTTCTGATTTTAAGTTAGAAAGATGTAATTAAAATCAATTGAATGTTTATTTTTGTTATAAATTTCAAACTTATATTAATGAAAAGTTATATAATTAGTTTTGTTCTCCTATTTATAGTTTTCACTTCAAACTCACAAGGACTTCTCAATAAGTCAGAGAAGATGTTTACGCATCAGGATACTTTGAGAGGAAGTATAACTAAAGAAAGAGCATGGTGGGATTTAAAATATTATCATTTGGATGTAAAGGTAAACCCTACTGATAAAACTATTTCAGGTTTAAATACAATTCGATACACAGTTTTAAACGCGTATAGCAAGATGCAGATTGATTTGCAGGAACCAATGCAAATATACAAAGTTACCCAAGATGGAAAAGAATTGAAATTTGAAAGAGATGGAAATGCTTTTTTCATTCAGTTAGTTGCTCATCAGAAAGTGCAAGAGGCTAAGGAAATTATTGTTTCTTTTGGTGGAAAGCCTAAAGAAGCGGTTAATCCACCATGGGATGGGGGTATTACCTGGAAAAAAGATAAAAATGGAAAAGACTTTATAGCCTCATCTTGTCAGGGATTGGGTGCTAGTGTTTGGTGGCCCTGTAAAGATCACATGTATGATGAAGTAGAAAATATGTTGATTAGTGTAAATGTTCCCGGGGACTTGACTGATGTTTCGAATGGAAGATTGCAGAGTGTAAAAAAGGAAAAAGACGGAACAAAAACATTCAATTGGTATGTATCTAATCCTATTAATAATTATGGTGTCAATATCAATATAGGGGATTATGTGAATTTTTCTGAAAAGTATAAAGGAGAGAAGGGTAATTTAGATTGTAACTATTATGTTTTAAGAGACAATTTAGCATTAGCGAAAGAACAATTTAAAGATGTTCCGAAAATGTTGAAGGCATTCGAAAACTGGTTTGGTCCATACCCTTTTTATGAAGATAGTTATAAATTGGTTGAAGCACCTTACTTAGGAATGGAACATCAAAGCAGTGTTACTTATGGGAATCAGTATAAAAATGGCTATTTAGGGAATGATTTGAGTGGAACTGGCTGGGGATTGAAATTTGATTTTATTATTATTCATGAGTCAGGACATGAATGGTTTGCCAATAATATTACCTATAAAGACATTGCAGATATGTGGATTCATGAGAGTTTCACTAATTATTCAGAAAGCCTTTTTCTGGAATATTATTATGGAAAAGATGCCGGAGCGGAATATGTAATTGGCTGTAGAAAAAATATTGAAAATGATATTCCAATTATTGGAAATTACGATGTAAATAATGAAGGATCAGGTGATATGTATCCAAAAGGGGCAAATATGCTGCATATGATTCGTCAAATTATTAATGATGATGTGAAATGGAAATCTATTTTAAGAGGACTTAATAGTACGTTTTATCATCAGACGGTTACGTCTAAACAGATTGAAGATTACATTAATAGCCAGTCCGGAATTAATTTCAATCGGGTATTTGCACAATATCTAACGACTACCAAAATTCCGGTTTTAGAATATATTTTTAAAGATGGATCGTTTGGTTATCATTGGTCTAATTGTGTGGCTAAATTTGATATGCCGGTAAAGGTAAAACTAAATGGTGTGGAGACCTGGTTAAAACCAACAACAGAATGGAAGTCTGAAAAAATAATTGGTGACAGCAGAACTATTGAAGTAAGTAAAGATTTTTATGTAACCAATTCCAATATTACAGAATAGATTTTTCGATGGAAAAAAAGAAGCCCGATAAAATAATTTATCGGGCTTTTTCAATTATTGAATATTTAGATAGCTGTTACGATAGCCAAAAAATCATCTGCTTTTAAAGCTGCACCTCCAATTAAACCGCCATCAACATCAGGTTTAGAGAAGATTTCTTTTGCATTTTCCGGTTTTACTGAACCACCGTATAAGATAGAAACTTCATCAGCAATATCATTTCCAAAAGCTTTACGAATGGTTTCTCTAATAAATTCGTGCATTTCCTGAGCTTGTTCCGGAGATGCTGTTTCACCAGTTCCAATTGCCCAAACCGGTTCGTAAGCCAAAACTACATTCGACCACGATTCTTTTGAAATATGAAATATCCCGTCACGTAATTGATTCTCAACAATATTGAAATGATTTTCGGATTGACGATCTTTTAATTCTTCTCCAAAACAAAAAATAACAGTCATTTCATGTTTTAATGCAGTATCCACTTTGTTAGCGATTAGTGCATCAGTTTCATTAAAAATAGCTCTTCTCTCAGAGTGACCTAAAATTACAGTATCAACTCCAATACTTTTTAACATATCAGCAGAAATTTCTCCGGTAAAAGCTCCTCCTTCTGCCTGGTGAACATTTTGTGCTGAAACACCAATTGGTGTATTTTTTAATTTATTAACTGCGGCAGCTAAATTTACAAATGTTGGTGCTACGATAACCTGAGCATTTGTTTTTGCTGGTATTTTAGTAATTAATTCGTTTAATAATTCTTCAGTTTGATTGGCATTTTTATGCATTTTCCAATTTCCTGCAACAATTTGTTTTCTCATTTTGGATAGTATTAATTTTTTTTATAGATTTTAAAGGTTGTTTAAATTATTTAAGACTTTTTAGTGTTTCATTGATTTTCTCAAAATCGGTTTCTATGGCGCGATAGAGAACAATTTTTCCCGTTTTGTCAATGATGATATATCTTGGAATCCAATCTAAATCAATTGCTTTTCCAAATAGACCTTTCATTCCATCATTCATCATATAATGATCGCCTTTCAATTCGTGTTTTTCAATTCCGGCTTTCCATTTCTCAGCTGTTTTATCTGCAGAGATAAATAAATAGGAAACATATGGATTATTTGCTTGAAGTTCTTTTAATTTAGGCATTGCTTTTACACAGTCGCCACACCATGAAGCCCAAACTTCAATTACTAAAGTTTTTCCTTTGTATTTTTTTAAAATATCTTTGAATGTAATCTGACTTTCTTCGACAGATAGTAATTTTTCAGATAAAGCTTCTTTTGAAAAATTTTGTTTCTCCGTTTTTTGAGCGTTTGTACATGAGAATGTAGCAAAAGCAATAAGTAATATAACTAATTGTTTCATTTTTATATGTTTTAAACAAAGTTAAACAAACTAATTGAAACAGAAATGCAGATTATAAAAATTCATAAAACATGCAGTTTTATATTGAAAAAGGCAAAAATTGTTTAGTAAAGAAAAAATGAAATCGTAATAGTTATGTCCGAAATTTTATTTTTTTGATAATTCTATAAATCAACTTTGAAGCAAAAGATTATTTATTAGTTTTTTTATTCAAAAAATGGAAAACAATCGCCAAAAAAGATTGAAATATGTTTAAATGTTAGTTTTAAAAGAATTGAGTAAGAAATATAATTCTCTCCCTCATCTTTTCAAAATTGGTTATATTTGCATGTAATTTAAACTTAGAGTATGACGAGGATAATTACACTTTTCTGTTTTCTGATAATACAATTAAATTTTTCTCAATCTGCGGATAGTTATTTGGAAAGAATCAGAAACAATGAGGCTGCCTTAACGGCTTTTTTTCAGCAAATGCCAAAAGGGGGCGATTTACACCATCATTTTTCAGGGTCTGTTTATGCTGAACCTCTTTTAGAAAGAGTTATTGCAGAAGATTTTTATCTGAATTTAGAAACGATGGAAGTTTCCAAAATAAAACCGGCAAAAGGGAACTGGGAAACTCTTTCATCATTAAGAAACACTGGAAAGCTTTCATTTTACAAACAGCAGATAATGCAAACCTGGTCTGCTAAAGACTTTAATGGTGTGTCAGTTCCATCTGATGATTTGTTTTTTGATTCTTTTGAAAAGTTTTTTCCTGCTATTGAAGGTCATTTTGCAGAAGGCTTAACAGAGCTAAAAAACCGTGCACTTTCTGAAAATGTAAGTTATATTGAAACACAATTGTCTACAATCCCGTGTGATATGAAAGTTGATGATCTGAATGATTTCAATTTAAAACTTCGTGACGCTTCGGTTAAAAAAGATGAAAAAGCTGTTTTAAAGCTTCTTGACGATTTGTATAAAAACTTAGAAAAAAGAAATGCTAAAAAATATGCGGAAGATTTTAATAGCAATTTTATATCAAAACTTCACCAAGATTTAAAAATTGATGATGACCGATTTAAAATGCGTTATCAAAATTTCGTATTGCGTTTTATGGAACCTGTTGATTTATTTAAAAATCTTATGATTGCTTTTATTTCTGCAAATGAAAGTAAACTCGTTGCGGGAGTAAATATTGTCTCTCCAGAAGACGGTGAAACTTCAATGAAAGATTATTGGCTCCATATGGTGATGTTTAAGTATTGCCATTCGCGTTTTCCAGATGTTAAATATACGCTTCATGCTGGTGAATTGACATTGGGATTAGTACAGCCCGAAGAATTAACATGGCATATTAATTCGGCAATTTATGTTGCGGGGGCTAATAGAATTGGTCACGGAGTTGATATTGCTTATGAAGCAAATTCGTATGATTTATTGCGGTATATGGCGAAAAATAATATTCCGATTGAGATCAATTTAGCCAGTAACGAATTTATTTTGAAAGTAAAGGAGGGAAGACATCCGTTTACACTTTATAAAGAGTTTAATGTGCCAATTGTAATTAGTACAGATGATGCGGGAATTTTAAGGACCAATATGACAGAACAATATGTCCTGTTGGCAAAAAGATACCCGGACGTTTCATACGAAACGATAAAGCAGTATGTCTACAACAGTATTAATTACAGTTTTATCCAGGATGCATCTGTAAAAAAAGAATTACTGAAAGATTTAGATATGAGATTTAAAATATTTGAAAATCAATTTTCTAAAAAGTAATAAATGAAATGGATTACACGCGAGCGTCCTAAAATAGACCGATTGGCTTGTCCGTGGCTTATTCAGAAATTTGTCGATTCTGACGCAGAATTTATTTATGTTCCTTTTGATAAAGTTATTGAAGAGGGAGTAAAATTAAATGCGATTCCGTTTGATATTCCTGAAGTTGAATATACGCATTATGAAGATCAGTGTACATTTGACTATATAATTAAAAAGCATAAAATTGATGATCCTGCT
Source organism: Flavobacterium hibisci (assembly GCF_020026925.1). Lineage (GTDB taxonomy): Bacteria > Bacteroidota > Bacteroidia > Flavobacteriales > Flavobacteriaceae > Flavobacterium > Flavobacterium hibisci. Next base: position 5,256 of record NZ_JAIQDW010000031.1, read on the forward strand.
ATTGCTGTAATTTCAAAAATAGTCAGGGGTGCAGATACTGACAGGCATGATATAGCGAATGAAGCTGCAGGTCTTTGGGCTATTTCTGCAGGATTAGCGTACAATATTACTGATGATGCAAAGCTTTTAGAAATAGGTATGGTGATTTATGATGGTTTGTATAGCTGGGCTTCTCATCTGTATAATCAAAAGCATCTTCAAAACAGCCCTTTTGAAAATTTGCTACATGAAGTCTATATTAAGTTTTTAAAAACAAATAAAAAAGAGAAAAAGAAAGTTCCGAGTTGGGTAAATGAATTAAAAGAAATGATTCAGGATCAGATTGATGCTCAGTTTACCTTCGACCTTAAAAAAATATCAACCGATTTAGAACTGAATCCTTCTTATTTGTCGCGAGAGTTTTCTAAATATTTTGAAGATCTCAATTTTGGGGATTACATTAGGAAAATCCGAATTGAAAAGGCTATAAATCTTATTCAGAATTCAAATTATACCTTAACTGAAATTTCTTATTTGACAGGGTTTTCAGATCAGAGTCATTTCACCAGGATTTTTAAACTTCATACAGGTGAAAATCCTTCTTCATTTAGAAAAAAAATAACAAAAAAGTAATTCAGATACAAAACGTAAATAGTATTCTATTTGATGCTTTCTGAGCTCCGTAGCTTTGTTTAAATTAATTAAACAAACCAAAATGACACGGATTACAAGATTTATTTTTCTTTTTTTACTATTTTTTAAAACGGCTTATTCCCAAACTACTTTCCCAAAAATAAATGGTTATGTGGGTATTATGCATCCAATTATTACTTTAAGTAATGAGGAAACAACAACTAATTTTGACGGACATTATGTTGTTTCTTTTCCAATGGGAATTAATTTATGGAAAACATCCAAACTAGGTTTTTCTTTCGAAATTGTTCCAACAATCAAAGATGAAGGCGGAGTAAGCAAATCAAATAATTTAACCTTTCATCCTGGAGTTTTGGTTCCTTTGGGGAGTGGATTTTCTTTTGCAGGCAGAATTGCTTTTGAAATTTCCGGCAGATATGGTTTTACTCCTGTCTTCAATAAGACACTTATTAAAAGTGAAAACTGCAGTTATTATGCTGCTTTGCCTTTACCTGCGCGATTTGGTAACGATAAGCCCGCGACATTTACAATTGGATTTCAATTGGGAGTTTTATTTTAAAGAGGATTGACATGATAGAAAAACCAACTTATACTCTACGACAGCTTGTATACTATTTTTTTAAACTGGGAATGACCGGATTTGGAGGGCCTGTCGCCTTAGTAGGATATATGCATGAAGATTTAGTAGAAAAACGTAAATGGGTTTCTGAGGAGAACTATAAAGAAGGTCTGGCATTAGCACAACTGGCTCCAGGGCCTTTGGCTGCGCAGCTTGGTATTTATTTAGGATTTTTGCATTATCGAATTTTAGGTGCTACACTGGCCGGATTAGTTTTTATAATTCCTTCATTTATTATTGTGCTCTTATTGAGTATTACTTATACTTTGTACGGCGGGCTCTCGTGGCTGCAAGCTATATTCTATGGTGTTGGCGCGGCAGTAATTGGTATTATTGTAATGAGTTCTTATAAGCTTACGCAGAAATCCATTGGAAAATTTACATTAGAATCGCTAAAAAACAATTGGGTTTTATGGATTGTATTTGGAATTTCTTTGGGGATAACATTGATTACAAAACAAGAACATATTTTATTATTTATTTGTGCTGGTCTTGTGTATATGGCTTATAAATCCCCTGGAAGTTTTTGGAGAGCGAAAAAAACATATTCTTTTTTTATGCTCTATCCTTTATTTTTTAATGGAGAACTGACAATTTTAGAAAAAATTGCCATTTTCTTTATTAAGGCCGGTGCCTTTGTATTTGGAAGTGGTTTAGCGATAATTCCTTTTTTATATGCAGGTGTAGTAGCAGAAAATCATTGGCTCACAGAACAGCAATTTCTTGATGCTGTTGCCATAGCAATGATTACTCCAGGTCCGGTAGTAATTACAGTTGCTTTTATAGGATATATTGTTGCCGGATTTTCAGGTGCATGTGTATCTTCGTTGGCGACATTTCTGCCATGTTATTTATTTACAGTTATTCCTGCTCCTTACTTTCATAAAATTGCAAAAAATGAATCTATAAAAAATTTTGTTACGGGAATTACAGCAGCAGTTGTTGGGGCATTAGTGGGAGCTGTGGTTATAATAGCATCAAGAAGTATAGTTGACATATCCACTGCATTAATTGCAATTCTGACTATTTTTGCTTTGATATTTATAAAAAAAATAGCAGAGCCGGTTATCATTTTAATAGCTGCATTTTTAGGTATACTAATAAAATTAATGCTATAGACTTCAAATCATTTTTATCTTTGCTGTTCAGAAATCAATTTAAAAATGAATATAAAACTTATCGCCATTGGCAAAACCGATAATAAATCATTACAAACTTTAATTGACGATTATACAAAAAGACTGTCGTTTTATATCAAATTTGATTTAGAAATCATTCCTGATATTAAGAATGTAAAGAACTTATCTGAAAGCCAGCAAAAAGAGAAAGAAGGAGAGTTGATTTTATCTAAATTAACGCCAACAGACCAACTCATTTTATTGGATGAAAACGGAAAAAACTTCTCTAGTGTTGGCTTTTCTGAAGAATTGCAGAAGAAGATGAATTCCGGAATTAAAACACTTGTTTTTGTAATCGGTGGACCGTATGGGTTTTCAGAAACGGTTTATGGCAAGGCGCAAGGTAAAATTTCGCTTTCACTAATGACCTTTTCACATCAGATGGTCCGTTTGTTTTTTATAGAACAATTATACAGAGGTTTTACGATTTTAAGAAATGAACCTTATCATCATCAATAAAACAAAACATTGATTATTTATTAATGAAGATTCAGCAATATTTATAAGAAAAAATAAATAAATTAGCTCCTTCAAAACCATAACCATGACAAACTTACCTAAAGGGAGTAAAAAACTATTAAACGCCTGGGCCTTTTATGATTGGGCAAATTCAGTTTATACCCTTACAATAGCATCCGCTGTATTTCCTATTTTTTATGAAGCCTTATTTTCTGATCGCGGACATTACATAGAAGTTTTTGGATTAGAATTGAAAAATTCAGCGCTGATTAGTTTTGTAACTGCATTTGCCTTTGTATTTGTAGCTGTTTTTTCTCCATTATTATCCGGTATTGCAGATTATGTTGGGAATAAAAAATCATTCATGAAATTTTTCTGCTATGTGGGGGCATTATCCTGCATGGGATTGTATTGGTTTGATCTTGAAAATATTTACATCGGGTTATTGTTTTATTTTCTGGGTCTAATTGGTTATTGGGGAAGCTTGGTTTTTTATAATTCTTATTTGCCAGATATTGCATTTCCTGAACAGCAGGATAAAATCAGTGCCAAAGGATATTCTTTAGGATATGTTGGAAGCGTAATTTTGTTGATTCTCAATTTGGCAATGATTATGAAACCAAAGATATTTGGAATCACAGGTACAGATGGCGAAGCAGCCATGAAAGCTATGCGATATTCATTTGTCATGGTTGGTGTTTGGTGGATTTTGTTTAGCCAGTATACCTATTATTTTTTACCTAAAGGAAGTAAAGAAACAAATCAAAAACTATCAAAACAAATTGTATTTAATGGGTTTAAAGAATTAAAGAAGGTTTGGGCAATATTACAAGATAATATCCCTTTAAAAAGATATTTAGGCGGATTTTTCGTATCGAGTATGGCGGTTCAGACTGTAATGTTGGTAGCGACTTATTTTGGAGCACAGGAAATTCAGTGGGCATCTAAAGAAGAAAGTACCATCGGCTTGATTATTTGTATTTTAATCATACAATTGGTTGCTGTAATCGGCGCTGTTTTGACTTCGAGAGCTTCTGAGAAATTTGGAAATGTTCCAACATTAATCGGAATCAATATTATCTGGGCAGTTTTTTGTGCTCTGGCCTTTTTTATTACTTTACCAATGCATTTTTATGTAATGGCTACGGTTGTCGGATTTGTAATGGGAGGAATTCAGGCTTTGTCACGTTCAACGTATTCAAAACTATTGCCTGAAACTGAAGATACAGCATCATTTTTTAGCTTTTATGATGTAGCTGAAAAAATAGGAATCGTTATTGGGATGTGCCTTTACGGAATTATAGATCAGATTACAGGAAGCCCTCGTTTGGCAATTGTATTTTTAGCAGCTTTTTTTGTCATTGCTATTTTTCTTTTAAGAAGGGTACATAAAAAATAATCAGTAAATGATATTTCAGTGTACACGCAATTATCATACATTTGATTTTTGCGTTTTTTATTTAAAATTTAAGTAAACAATCAATCTTTAATGACGATTCAATATTTCCTTGATAAAGAATATAATAATATCATTTATGATAGGGATGGCGCTAATTTTAAGGAATTTGAATCTTGTGTTTTTAATAATTGTAATTTTTCAGCCTGTACTTTTTTAGCCGTTACATTTATTGACTGCGTTTTTAATGACTGCATTTTTTCTGAAGCAAAAATCAATTATGTGGCTTTTAGAACAGTAACTTTTAATCGGTGTGAAATCAAAGATGTGAATTTCGCCATGTGCGACAAACTTATTTTTGAAATTCATTTTAACGACTGTGTTTTAGATTTTTCGAAATTTTATACCTTGAAAATAAAAGGCACAACATTTACAAACTGCAGTTTAATTGCTGTTGATTTTATGGCTGCCGACCTTACAAATGTACTTTTTGATAATTGTGATTTGTATCGGTCGGAATTTAACAAAGCAATTGCCAACAAAGCAGATTTCAAAACGAGTTACAATTATACCATTGATCCATCCAAAACGAAACTTAAAAAAGCTGTTTTTGCTTTGAATGAAGTAAAAGGTTTATTGTTCAAGCATGATGTAATTGTAAGCTAATCAAAGTTTTTTCTCCATTACATAATCCTCCATCAGGTAACCATTTCCAATATCAATATTGACTTCATCGATGATTTCAAATCCTATTTTTATATAAAAATTTAATGCTGAATTGAATCGGTTGACATTTAGAGATAAGGCAGATGAATTGTTTTCTAAAGCAAATTTTTCTATTTGTTCAATGACTTTTTTACCAATGCCTTTTCCCTGTGTTTCCGGCAAAAGATATATTTTATGAATCCGGGTTATAGGTTCATTTTTGTAATGGTGCTCAATTCCGATAAAACCCAAAGTTGTCTCATCTTCTGAAATTAGATAAAATAATTGCTCTTTTTTCTCAATCTCATTGGTTAAGGCTTCATCAGAATAAATTAAATCGAGCATATAATCTAATTGTTCTTTCTTCAAAATTTGACCATATGTTATTGGCCATGTTGTATGTACAATATTTTGAATTTTAGCAATATCCTCAATTGAGGTTTCAATAATTCTAATCATATTTATTTTGTAAATATTTGATTTTCCTGTTCACTTACACGGATAAAAGTGGTCCGTTTTGTCAATTCTTTTAATCGGGAAGCTCCCACATAGGTACAGGTACTGCGTAAACCGCCTAAGATATCTAATAAAGTGTTGATAACATTACCTTTAAACGGAACCTGAACTGTTTTTCCTTCACTGGCTCTATACTCTGCAACTCCACCGGCATGTTTGTCCATTGCAGTTGCAGAACTCATTCCGTAAAACTGTTTGAATTTTTCGCCTTTTATTTCGATCAGTTCTCCACCACTTTCTGTATGGCCAGCCAGCATTCCGCCAAGCATTACAAAATCTGAACCTGCACCAAAGGCTTTGGCAACATCGCCAGGAGTTGTGCAGCCTCCATCGCTGATAATATGTCCTCCCAAACCATGAGCTGCATCAGCACATTCAATAATAGCCGAAAGCTGAGGATAACCTACGCCAGTTTTTACACGCGTAGTACATACGGAACCAGGGCCAATTCCGACCTTAACGATATCTGCTCCGGCTAATAATAATTCTTCTGTCATTTCGCCGGTTACTACATTTCCTGCAATAATTACTTTGTCAGGATATTGTTCACGGGTTTGTTTTAAAAACTGCACAAAATGTTCTGAGTATCCATTAGCAACATCAATACAAATAAATTTCAATAACGGATTGGCTTTAATAATTTCTGCAATTTTTGAAGCATCTTCTTTTCCTGTTCCTGTGCTAATAGCACTGTAATTATAAAAATCAGGAGATACGTTTTGTAGAAAATTATTCCATTCTTCCAAAGAATAATGTTTATGTATAGCGGTAAAAAGTTTTTCTTTCGCTAAAACAGCAGCCATTTCAAAAGTGCCTACAGTATCCATATTTGCTGCCATAATTGGAATTCCTGTCCATGCTGCGGAACTGTGCAAAAAATTAAAATTTCTTTCTAAAGATACTTCAGCCCTGCTTTTTAACGTCGATCTTTTGGGTCTGATCATAACATCTTTAAAGCCTAATTTAAGATCGGTTTCTATTCTCATGATTTTCCAAATTTTTGTTACTCTCAAATATATTAATTTTGAAAGTGACATGGTTTACAGCGATACGAAAACTAATCCTTAGTTATTAACATCTTAAAAAATAACAACTCAGAAAATTTGAATAATGTTTTGTTTTCCTCTTTAGTAAAATGAATTTCTTTGTTTTTTAAGATAAACAGAAAACGGTTTATAGTTAATTACTTATATTTGTTGACTTAAAAAAATACCAGAAATAGTGAATCATATCAATAAGTTAAAAATATTCAATGACCCGATTTATGGCTTTATTTCTATTCCGAATGAGCTTATTTATGATTTAATCCAGCATCCGTATTTTCAGCGTTTGAGACGTATTTCTCAAATGGGCTTGTCGTATTTGGTTTACCCGGGAGCTAATCATACACGTTTTCATCATGCTTTGGGATGTATGCATTTGATGCAAAAGGCAATTGAAACACTTCGTTTTAAAGGAGTTGTTATTTCAAGTGATGAAGAGTGCGCTTTATTGATCGCTATTTTACTGCATGATATTGGCCATGGACCTTTTTCGCATGCCATGGAAAAGAGTATTGTAGAAGATGTTAACCATGAATCCATTTCATTATTGTTTATGAATCAGCTAAACTATGAATTTGATGGAAAGCTGAGTTTGGCAATTCAGGTTTTTAAAGGCGAATACCACAGAAAGTTCATGCTGCAATTGATTTCGAGCCAGCTGGATATGGACAGAATGGATTATTTAAAACGCGATAGTTTTTACACGGGAGTGGCAGAAGGAAATGTCAATTCTGAACGACTGATCCAGATGATGAATGTTGAAAACGATGTTTTAGTTATAGAAGAAAAAGGGATTTATTCAGTAGAAAAATTTCTGTTATCAAGAAGATTGATGTACTGGCAGGCTTATTTGCATAAAACAAGTCTGGTGGCCGAATTAATTTTGATGAAAGTACTGAAACGGGCTAAGGAATTAACATTAAAAGGAATTAAATTGCCTTGTAGTGATCCGCTTTTATATTTTATGCAAAATAAAATTTCATTAGAAGATTTTGATGCTGAAAAATTAGATTTGTTTTCTCAATTAGATGATTTTGATATTATAAGTGCCCTTAAAGCATGGCAAAAGCATAATGATTTTATACTTTCAACTTTAAGTAAAATGATCATTAACAGGGATTTATTGAAGATTAAAATGAGTGCAGAGAAAATTCCGATGGAAGAATCGCAGGCAATGAAAGAAGAATTTGCAGAAGAACATAATATTTCCCAGCTGGAGGCAGGCTACTTTATTTTTAGAGGAAAAATTAAAAATCAGGCTTACAGTAAAGAAGCTGAACCTATACGAATTTTGAAAAAAGATAAAACAATTGAAGATGTTGTTGAGGCATCTGACCAGTTGAATTTGAAATCGTTATCTAAATTGGTGACAAAATATTACATCTGTTTTCCAAAACAACTTATCTAAAATTAACATTTAAAACCTATTTTTTATATTTTTGTCGGGATGAAACGAACTTATACATTTTTTTTGAATACAAGTAGAACGTTATGTAGTGAGTTCCATCTTATTCGTATAAAAAGCAGAATCAAATAAGATGAAATTTACAGCAGAACAAATAGCAGGAATTTTAGAAGGACAAGTTGTTGGTGATCCCAATGCAGAAGTTTCCCGGCTTTCTAAAATAGAAGAAGGAGAGGAAGGTTCTCTTACTTTCCTGGCAAATCCTAAATATATTAACTACATCTATACAACAAAGGCATCTATTACAATTGTTAATGATTCTTTTGTTCCGGAGTCTGAAATTACGACCACTTTAATTAAAGTTGAAGATGCATATGCGTCTTTTTCAAAACTTTTGGAATTTTATAATCAGGTTAAATTAAATAAAAGCGGAATCGAGAAACATGCTTATCTAACTGAAGGTACTAAATATGGTGAGAACCTGTACTTGGGAAGTTTTAGTTATGTAGGGCAAAATGTAACTTTGGGTAATAATGTAAAAATATATCCAAACAGTTTTATTGGCGATAATGTTGTTATTGGTGATAATGTATATATTTTTGCAGGCGCTAAAATTTACTCTGAAACCATAATTGGTAATAATTGTACGATTCATTCAGGGAGTATCATTGGAGCTGATGGTTTTGGTTTTGCCCCAAATGAAGATGGTGAGTATACTAAAGTGCCGCAAATTGGTAATGTTATTATAGAAGATAATGTAGATATTGGTGCTAATACTACAATAGACAGGGCAACACTTGGGTCTACAATTATTAGAAAAGGAGTAAAATTAGATAATCAGATCCAGATTGCACATAACGTAGAGATTGGCAGAAATACTGTTATCGCAGCTCAATCAGGAGTTGCAGGCTCTACAAAAATTGGTGAAAACTGTATGATTGGAGGTCAGGTAGGTATTGCAGGACACTTAGTAATAGGAAATAATGTTCGCGTGCAGGCACAGTCAGGAATTGGCAGAAACATTAAAGATGACGAAGTTTTGCAGGGAAGTCCAACTTTTGGTTATAGCGATTTTAGTAAATCCTATGTGCATTTTAAGAACTTGCCTAAGATTGTTGCCGAATTAGAAGAATTAAAGAAACAAATAATAAACCCAAAAAATGGAAATAATGGTTAAACAGAAGACCATCAAGAATGAAATTTCACTAACAGGAGTTGGATTACATACTGGAAAAGAAGTTACTATGACTTTTAAACCTGCTCCGATTAATAATGGTTTCACTTTTGTTAGGATTGATTTGCAAGGTCAGCCAATAATTGAGGCAGATGCCAATTATGTTGTTAACACACAAAGAGGTACTAATTTAGAGAAATTAGGTGTGAAAATTCAAACTCCTGAACACGTTTTAGCGGCATTAGTAGGGTGTGATCTGGATAACGTTATTATAGAATTAAATGCTTCAGAACTACCTATTATGGATGGTTCTTCAAAATATTTTGTTGAAGCTATTGAAAAAGCCGGTATCGAAGAGCAGGATGCAAAACGTAATGTTTATGTAGTAAAAGAGGTAATCTCATTTACTGATGAGGCTACAGGTAGTGAGATATTGGTTATGCCAAGTGATGATTATCAGGTTACTACAATGGTAGATTTTGGAACTAAAGTTTTAGGTACTCAAAATGCGACATTAAAAAGTATTTCTGATTTTAAAGATGAAATTTCAAACTCAAGAACGTTTAGCTTTTTACACGAATTAGAATCTTTATTAGAAAACGGACTGATAAAAGGTGGCGATTTAAATAACGCTATTGTTTACGTAGATAAAGAGATTTCTGATTCTACAATGGAGAGTCTTAAAAAAGCCTTCGGAAAAGATGAGATTTCTGTTAAACCAAACGGTGTTCTTGATAATTTGACTTTACATTATCCAAACGAAGCTGCAAGACATAAACTGTTGGATGTTATTGGTGATTTATCTTTGATCGGAGTTAGAATTCAGGGAAAAATTATTGCTAATAAACCTGGGCATTATGTAAATACTCAATTTGCAAAAAAATTAGCAAAAATTATAAAAATAGAGCAGCGAAACCATATTCCGGTTTATGATTTAAATCAGGAGCCTTTGATGGATATTCATAAAATCATGGCTGTATTGCCTCACAGACCTCCATTTTTGTTAATTGACAGAATTATTGAAATGTCATCAAGTCATGTAGTGGGATTGAAAAATGTTACCATGAATGAGAATTTCTTTGTGGGTCATTTTCCTGATGCTCCTGTAATGCCAGGGGTATTAATTGTTGAAGCAATGGCGCAAACAGGTGGAATTTTGGTTTTAAGTACAGTTCCAGATCCTGAAAATTATTTGACCTATTTTATGAAAATAGATAATGTTAAATTTAAACACAAAGTTTTACCGGGAGATACTCTAATATTCAAGTGTGATTTGATTTCTCCTATCAGAAGAGGAATATGTCATATGCAGGCAAATGCTTATGCAAACGGGAAATTAGTAGCTGAAGCAGAATTAATGGCTCAAATTGCGAAAAAACAATAATTAATCAAAATTATTGTTTACGTTTGTTGCCTAAATTTAGACTATTTATTAAAATATAAAAAATACAGATGAATCAACCATTAGCATATGTTCATCCTGGCGCTAAAATCGCTAAAAACGTTGTAATTGAACCTTTTACAACAATTCATAATAATGTTGTTATTGGTGATGGTACCTGGATAGGTTCAAATGTAACTATCATGGAAGGTGCACGAATTGGTAAAAACTGTAACATTTTTCCAGGTGCTGTAATTTCAGCAGTTCCTCAGGATTTAAAATTTGGAGGAGAAGATTCCCTGGCTATTATTGGAGATAATTGTACAATAAGAGAGTGTGTAACTATAAATAGAGGCACAATAGCTTCTGGACAGACAGTTATAGGCAATAATTGTTTAATAATGGCAACGGCACATATTGCTCATGACTGCCATGTAGGTAATAATGCTATTATTGTTAATGGAGTTCTTTTAGGAGGTCATGTTACTATTGGCAATTATGCCATAATTGGAGGTTTATCTGCAGTTCACCAATTTATTAGTGTTGGAGATCATGCTATGATTTCCGGAGGATCATTATTAAGAAAAGATGTTCCACCTTACACCAAAGCTGCAAAAGAACCTTTATCTTATGTTGGTATTAACTCAGTAGGATTAAGGAGAAGAGGTTTTTCGACCGAAAAAATTAGAGAAATACAGGATATCTACAGAATTTTATACCAAAAAAATTATAATACTACTCAGGCTCTGAGTATCATAGAAGCAGAAATGGAAGCTACTCCTGAAAGAGATGAAATTTTAGATTTTATCAGAAATTCATCAAGAGGTGTAATGAAAGGATATTCAGGGAATTACTAAATAAAATTTATTCGGCAATTTGTATCGTTTAATGTTAATCGAAACAATATTAATGAATACAAACATTAAATAAAAAACAAAAAAATGGCATCTACATCAGATATTAGAAACGGATTGTGTATTAAATTTAATCACGATATTTATAAAATCATTGAATTTCTTCACGTAAAACCAGGAAAAGGACCAGCTTTCGTAAGAACAAAATTAAAAAGTTTAACTTCAGGAAAAGTATTAGATAATACTTTTTCAGCAGGTCACAAAATTGACGTTATTAGAGTTGAAACACATACATTTCAGTTTTTATATCCGGAAGGTGATGAGTTTCATTTTATGAATGCTGAAACATTTGAGCAGATTTCTTTAAATAAAAATATTCTTGATGCTCCGGACTTATTGAAAGAAGGAACAAATGTAATGGTTCAGATCAACACAGAAACAGATTTACCATTATCAGTAGATATGCCTGCGTCTGTAGTTCTGGAAGTTACTTATGCTGAGCCAGGTGTAAAAGGCAACACAGCAACAAATGCAACGAAATCTGCTACGGTTGAGACAGGAGCAACAATAAATGTTCCACTGTTTATCAATGAAGGTGATAAAATAAAAATAGATACTGCTTCAGGTTCTTATATGGAGCGTGTAAAAGAGTAAATTTTTAATTGATATAATTTGGCAATGAGTCAGTTAGGTAATTTGTGAATCGGCATAATTTTGTATATTCACATTCTAATTGACTCATTTCTAATTAGTACATTTTCTAATTATAAAATATGAAATTTCCAAAGGTTCACTCTTTACTAGAAATTGCAAATTTGCTTAATTGCGAATTTATTGGTGATCAAAACTTCCCGGTTTCAGGTATGAATGAGATTCATGTAGTTGAAGCTGGTGATATTGTTTTTGTTGACCATCCAAAATATTATGATAAAGCTTTACAATCTGCAGCAACAATTGTCTTAATCAATAAGAAGGTAGATTGCCCGGAAGGTAAAGCCCTTTTAATTTCTGATGATCCTTTCAGGGATTTTAATATCCTTACAAAACATTTCAGGCCTTTTCAATTTTCTAATGTTGCTATTGCTTCATCTGCTAGAATTGGAGAAGGAACAGTTATTCAGCCGAATTCGTTTGTTGGGAACCATGTTACAATTGGCAAAAACTGTCTGATACATTCAAATGTTTCTATTTACGATCATACTGTAATTGGGGATAATGTTATTATACATGCCGGAACTATTTTAGGAGCTGATGCATTTTATTATAAAAAGCGTCCGGAAGGTTTTGATCAGTTGATTTCAGGAGGAAGAGTTGTTATTGAAGACAATGTCGGTATTGGTGCTCTTTGTACAATTGACAAAGGTGTAACAGGGGATACAACTATTGGTGAAGGAACAAAAATTGACAATCAGGTGCATATTGGACATGATTCTGTTATAGGTAAAAAGTGTTTAATTGCTTCTCAGACAGGTATTGCAGGATGTGTAATCATTGAGGATGAAGTAACACTTTGGGGACAGGTTGGAACCACCAGCGGCATTACAATTGGTGCAAAAGCTGTGGTTATGGGACAAACAGGTGTCACTAAATCGATAGAAGGTGGAAAATCTTATTTTGGAACTCCAATAGAGGAGTCGAGGGAAAAATTGAAACAGTTAGCCAATATCAAAAAAATTCCTGAAATTTTAAGTAAATTGAAATAACTATGTCTATCAAAGAGTTTGTTCAAAAATTTTATAAATCGGATGCCCTGATTGATAGTGAAATTTTTAAAACCTATCTGCATCCTGATGTTATTATTGAATGGAATAGCAGTAAAGGTTTAATCCAAATGGATTACGATTCTATAATACAAATGGCAAATGAACTAAATCGGGCCTATGTTCGTTCAAAAGTAAGGATTTCTCATATCCTTGCCGAAGATGATTTGGTGTCAGTGCGTTACTCGCATTATGTAAAAACCATCGAAAATCCTCGTGAAGAAATGTTATTAGCCCATTTTTTTACAATTTGGCAGATAAAAGACGGTAAATTATATCGTGGTTATCAAATGAGTCAATTTTCGTGATATTTTTGCCGATAAAAAAGGTGAAAATAAGTTACAAAACCTTACTTTTGCATCACAATTTTAAAAAATACATAAAATATATATCATGAGTGTTTTAGTTAATAAAGATTCCAAAATAATTGTTCAGGGATTTACAGGTAGCGAAGGAACTTTCCACGCTTCTCAAATGATTGAGTACGGTACTAATGTTGTAGGTGGTGTAACTCCTGGAAAAGGAGGAACTAGCCATTTAGATCGTCCGGTTTTTAACACAGTAAAAGATGCTGTAGATCAGGCTGGAGCTGATACATCGATCATTTTTGTTCCGCCAGCTTTTGCTGCTGATGCAATTATGGAAGCTGCTGACGCTGGAATTAAAGTAATCATTGCTATTACAGAAGGAATTCCTGTAGCAGATATGATTAAAGCAAATAATTATGTTAAAGAAAGAAACTCAAGATTAATAGGACCAAACTGCCCTGGAATTATTACTCCGGGTGAGGCTAAAGTTGGTATTATGCCAGGTTTTGTTTTCAAAAAAGGATCTGTTGGTATCGTTTCTAAATCAGGAACTTTAACTTATGAAGCTGCTGACCAGGTTGTAAAACAAGGTTTAGGAATCACTACAGCTATTGGTATTGGTGGAGATCCAATTATTGGAACTACAACTAAAGAAGCTGTTGAGTTATTAATGAACGATCCGGAAACTGAAATCATCATCATGATTGGTGAAATTGGAGGTCAATTAGAAGCTGATGCTGCTAAATGGGTTAAAGCTGATGGTAACCGTAAGCCAGTTGTTGGTTTTATCGCCGGAGAAACTGCTCCAGCTGGTAGAACAATGGGTCACGCAGGTGCTATTGTTGGTGGTTCTGATGATACTGCTGCTGCTAAAAAACAAATTATGAGAGACAACGGAATCCACGTTGTTGATTCGCCAGCTGAAATTGGTAAAAAAGTAAAAGAAGTACTTGGATAATAAATTCCAACTATTTAAAATAATAAATTCCAAAAAAGTCTCAATATTACTTGAGACTTTTTTACATTTTAAAAATACTAAGGTATAATATAAAACTTAGCATCTTAGATCCTTAGTGTCTTAGAAGCTTAAAAAGGAAATATGTATAAAGAATTAAAAAAGTTTAAAGTAAGTAATAGTTTTACTTTTAGGATAGAAGACAGTTTAGAACAAGTTTGCAATGCACCTGAAGGTAGTGCCGGAATTTTTGTTGTTAATGCTGTTGAGGGTGAAGCAAAAGAATTGATCATGGTAGGTTCAACTGGAACTGTTCAAAATGACGGAACATTAAAAAGCAAAAATGGTGGTTTGTACGATAAAATTGTAAACGGACATCAATTTGCAAAAACAGGGAGAAAATATTCATGGCCGGCACAAATGAAATTGGAAAATATTGAAGCTCTTGAAGTAGTTTGGTATGAAACTTTTAATGCCGATGTAAAAGCTATTCCAACTGCTGTTGAAGGTTTGGTTTTACAGAATTTCTTAAATGAAAATGGTAAATTACCTAGATGGAATGTAGCTTTTTAAAGTTATTTTTGAATAAAATTTATTGCAGCCTTGCTAAATATAGTGAGGCTTTTTTTATGGTTTTCCGGAATTAAACAAAAATGTATTTTTATAAAAAAATTGGTTTTGAAGTTTTAGCTTCATATATTTATAAAACAAAAACTAAATAAATTGTTAAATTAAAGTTATGTTTTGTGAAAATTTACCTTCATTCTTATGTGTTACTGGATTTTGATTGCATTAAATAATTATTTTATTATTTGTTGAACTAAAAATTATTGAATTCTTAAAAAATACATCTGGATGAATATTTGTAATATAAGACCAAATATTTATGAAAACCCAAATTTTGTCGCTTAAAACTTACGATGACCATAAACTTTGGAATAAACTAAAGGCAGGTGATGAAAGGTCATTTTCTTTACTTTTTGAAAAGTATTATGGAGATTTAATTCATTATGGAAATTCATTTTCACCTTTTGCAGAAAAGGTTCAGGATTGTGTACAGGATGTATTTGCAGATATTTGGCTCTATCGGGAATCCTTGCAGGAACCTAAAGTTGTAAAAGCCTATTTGTTATCAAGTGTTCGAAAAAGAATTGCACGATTGTATGAACGTGACAATATTTTTAAAAAAATTACGACCACAGATTCAATTGAATTTCTTTTTGATTTTTCGGTAGAACATGAACTTATTGATGATGAGGCTACTGCAGAAAATGTGCTTTATCTCAATAAATTACTAAATGAATTGCCTTCCCGCCAAAAAGAAGCATTATTTTTAAGATACAACGAAGGATTATCAGTCGAACAAATTGCAGAAATGTTAGATGTGAATTATCAATCGGCAAATAATCTTTTACACCGCGGTTTACTTAAGCTTCGTCAGGAATGGAAGGGAAGTTTTTCTGTTTTGGTGATACTTTCTTATGTTTCTGTTTAAAATTATCTTAAAAAAAATTAAAAAAAATCATAAATAGGTGAGTATATAATAAAAAAACTGTCCTCTATGTTTTTGTAACCTTATTCTATAGATGCAAAAACGTAATTATTATATCGAAATTGAAGATTTTTTAGTAGATCCGTCATTTCAGTTGTGGGTTTTATCCAAAATTGATGAGCAAGGCTGGGAAGAATGGACGTTAGAAAATCAGCAACGGGCAAAATTGGTTGAAGATGCCAGACTTTTATTGTTGGCAATGAAAGTACCAGAAAATAAAATTTCTTACTCGGAGCTTACTACCGCACTACAATCCACCTGGATTAAGATTGAAGAAAAAGAGAATCGAAACAAAAGCATAAGAGATAATTCATTTAAGTATTTAAAGGTGTATTGGCGTAGTATTGCCGCTACTTTATTTTTTGCATTTTTATCACTTTGGTTTTACAATAATGAATTAGATGGTAATCATTCTGTTATAACATATAAGGAACTTGTAGAAGAAAATAATGAAGGACTCGTTGAGCAGACGAATAATTCTAATAAACCACAAATAATTACTTTGTCAGATGGCAGTTCAGTTTTATTACAGCCAAACAGTAAATTAAGTTACCCTAAGATCTTTACCGGAAATCAAAGAAAAGTGTATTTATCGGGTGAAGGTTTTTTTGAAATTAGTAAAAATCCTCAAAAGCCCTTTCTTGTTTATGCTAACGAAATTATTACAAAAGTTGTTGGTACGAGTTTTAGGGTAAGGGCTTATTCAGATCAGCCGAATGTTGAAGTACTTGTACGAACCGGTAAAGTTAAGGTAAGCTCAAATGAATTGACAGGAAATTCAAAGCAAGAGGTCGTTTTATTGCCTAATGAAGCCTTACGTTTTTTAAGAAAAGATCTGATTTTTAATAAAATAAGCAATATAACAGAGGATAAATCATTAGTTAGTAATGTTGGCAATATTGAACAATTAAGTTTTGAATTTACCGATATTCCGGTAGGACAGATTCTTAGAACAATAGAACAAGCCTATCTGGTTGAAATTGATTTCCCTAAAGATAAATTAAAAGATTGTCATTTAACCACTTCATTAAGTGATCAGCCTTTATCAGAAAAACTTAAAATTATTTGCAAGAGTATTGGCAATGATACGAGTTTTGAGATGAATGGAAATCAAATTGTAATATCATCTCAAGGCTGTAATTAAGTATTTGATAATGAATATGTATAATAAATAATAATCAACTTATTGCCTATGTAAAAAAAACAAAAAGTGCCGAAATGCTGTAACATATTCGACACTTATAAAAATTAAATAAATCTCTGTAAAGATTTATTTATTGCGTTCTAAAAATACACGTGAATAGTATTAATCAAAACAAACCAAAATTATGAAAAAACCAGTTGTGAAACAACGATTACTCCATCGAATCATGAAAATAACGCTATTTCAGTTCGTCTTAGCACTTGTATTTTCAAGTGTCACCATGGCAAACAGTGTAAGTGGACAAAGAAAATTAGATACGAAAGTTACTATTGCAGTTGAGAATTTAAGTTTGGATAATACGTTGTCTAAACTTGAAAAGTCTGCACATGTGAAATTTTCATATAATTCAAGATTGCCTCAGTTAAATCAAAAAATTAGTATAGAGGCAAATCAGGAAACTCTGGAAAGTATTCTTAACAGAATTTTGAAACCATTCAATATTACTTATGCAGAAATAAGCAATCAGATTATTTTGCAAAAAAACGCAAAATCAGATGGTTTTTCTACAGATGAATCACATACATCTTTATTTGAAATATTATCAGCTGGCCCTATTATAAAAGGAAAAGTTACAGATGTAAATGGTAGCCCTCTGCCGGGAGCCACTATACTTGCAAAAGGTACTAAAATAGCTGTACTGACTGATTTTGACGGAAATTTTTCTATTGAAATGCCTGCTAATAGCAATCAGTTAGTAATTTCTTATGTAGGTTTTGAAACCAAAGAAATTGGAATAGAAAATACTTCTCCCACTATTGTTTTAAATGAAGCAGGACAGAACTTAAAAGAAGTTATTGTTACAACTGGATATGAAAAAACTTCCAAAAGGACTTTTACAGGAGCAATTAGTAAAATCTCATCTGCTGAACTAAAAGTTGACGGAGTAGTGGATGTGAGCAGAATGATTGAGGGCAAGGCTGCGGGTGTAACTGTACAAAATGTTACCGGAACATTTGGTACAGCTCCTAAAATTACAGTTCGTGGATCATCTTCTATTTTTGGAGATACTAAACCATTATGGGTAATTGATGGTGTTGTGCAGGAAGATATTATTAATATTTCTTTTGCTGATTTAGCATCAGGAAATTCTGAAACTTTATTAAGTTCTTCTGTAGCCGGTTTAAATTCTAATGATATTCAAAGCATTGAAATACTTAAAGATGCTTCGGCAACTTCTATTTATGGTTCAAGATCGTTAAATGGAGTTGTAGTTGTAACAACAAAACAAGGACGCAGGGACTCACCACTAAAAGTGAGTTATTCTGTTGAAAATACCGTGAGAACTGTACCAAATTATTCTCAATATGATATTTTAAATTCTCAGGAATCAATGAGTATTTTAAAAGAATTAGAAGGATACGGTGGGGATGGTAAGGGGTTTTTAGAAATAGCATCATCTCTTAACGGAAGATTTGGAGGTGTATATAATATTTTGGCCAAACAAATTGATACTTACAACAACACAAATGGGGAGTTTGGTGTTAGAAATGATCTGGTTAGCCGTAATCAGTTTTTAAAAAAATATGAATTAGGCAATACAGACTGGTTTAGCGTATTGTTTAGGCCTTCCATTACACAAAATCATTCTTTAAGCTTTTCAGGTGGTGGAAAAAATAATACATTCTATGCATCTCTTGGATATTATAGTGATCCGGGATGGACAATTGCTGATAACGTAAAGCAGTTAACTTCTAATATTAAAGGAACCTTTTTTGTGAATGATAGATTAAATGTGACTATATCTACAATGGGATCTGTACGTAATCAAACAGCTCCTGGTAGTTACGAGAGCAAATCAGATCCCGTATACGGAAGTGTAAACAGAGAGTTTGATATCAATCCGTTTAAGTATGTTTTAAACACCAGCAGAACATTAAGGCCTTATGATGATAACGGAAATTTAGAGTATTACAGAAATAACTGGGCTCCTATGAATATTATCAATGAGCTTAATAACAACACTCTGGATATTAAAGTAAATGACATCCGTTTTCAGTTGGATTTAGAATATAAAATAAATAAAAATTTAACTTATAATCTAACTGGTTCTTCGCGTTATGCAAGTACATCGAGAGAGCATAAAGTTTATGAGGGTTCAAATGTAGCAGCAGCTTACAAAGCAGGTACAGCTTTAAGCCCGGAAGGTGAAAATTCTATTGTTCAGGAAGCTAATATCTTTTTATTTAAAGATCCTGATAATTTAACAGCGCCAAAAATATCTGTACTTCCAAATGGTGGATTTTTAAGAAAATTCACGAATGAAATGACATCATATAACATTAGAAATAGTGTTAATTATAGAAATACATTAAACGAGAAGCACGAATTAGAGGGTTTTTTGGGAACAGAACTTAGATCAGTAGATAGAAGTAGTGACAATTTTACTGCAGCAGGACTTCAATTTGACAGAGGTCTTACACCTTTTATTGATCCAAGATTTATTGAAAAAATTGTAAATGACGGAGACTCCTATTATGGATTTGATGCCGAAAGAGAAAGAACTGTTGGTTTTTTTGGTAAAGTAGGCTATACTTACGATCGACGTTATACAGCATCACTTACAGGTCGTTATGATGGTTCTAACAGACAAGGGAATAGCGGCTCAAACAGATGGTTGCCAACTTATACACTTAGTGGGAAATGGAATGTTACTGAAGAAAACTTCATGAAAACTTCAAAAAACATAAACAATTTAGCATTAAGAGCTTCCTACGGACTTACAGCAACTGCAGGGCCAGCAACAAATTCATTGGCAATCTATAAAAGTTTTATCACGAATCGTCTTTTCTTGCAAAACAGAGAGTCTGCAATATCGATTGACGAATTACAAAATGGCGATTTAACGTGGGAGAAACAATTTGAAACCAATATTGGTCTAGATTTAGGAATGTTTAATAATAGAGTACAATTTGTAACAGATGTTTATAGCCGTAAAGCTTTTGATTTGGTTGATTTTGTAACAACTTCAGGTGTTGGAGGGCAAAGTATCAAACAAGGGAATAATGCAGATATGGAGACTAAAGGACTAGAGGTAGGTTTTACAACTCAAAATATTGTAAGTAAAGATTTTAAATGGTCTACAACACTTAATTTCTCAGTTTACGACCAAAAAATTACGAAGTTGCAAAATAAGCCATCAGCTTTTAGCCTGGTGAACGGAAATGGCGGAAATGCATTAGGCAGTCCAAGAAATTCAATTTATTCATATGAATTTACAGGATTAAATAATCAGGGATTACCAACTTTCAAATTGCAGGAAGGGGCTGATAATAATATGACTGATGCTGATTTTCAGGATACTAAAGATGTTACGAAATATCTTAAATATGAAGGTTCTATTGAGCCAAATAAATCAATTGGTTTAGCTAATACTTTTACTTATAAAAATTGGTCATTATATGTATTTATTGTTGGTTCAGGAGGAAATAAAGTTCGTTTAAATCCTGTATATGATAGTGTTTATGATGATTTGACAGTGTTTACAAAAGATTTTACAAATCGTTGGATAAATCCTGGTGACGAAAACATTACGAATGTTCCTGTGATTGCTGATAAAAGGCTAATAGAAAACAATGGGGGTGAACGTACGTTAGCAAAAGCATATAATACCTATAATTACTCGGATGTTAGAATTGCAGATGGTGATTTCGTAAGATTAAAAAATGTATCACTTAGCTGGGAGTTCCCTTCAGATCTAAAGAAAAAATTAGGACTAAGTATATTTTCATTAAAAGGATCAGCAGTGAACCCATTGTTAATTTATTCAGATAAAAGACTTAACGGTCAGGATCCTGAATTTCGTAATACTGGAGGTGTGGCTTTTCCAATTACATCACAATATACTTTTACCATAAACCTTTCATTTTAATATAATTGATTATGAAAAATATAAAAATAGCCTTATCTCTATTGATGCTTATTTGTATTAGTAGTTGCGACGATTTTCTTTCAGAAGTACCAGATAATAGATTGCAAATTGATACTCCTGAAAAAATATCAGAATTATTGGCAGATGCTTACCCGGATGGTTCTTATATTTCTATTACGGAAAGTATGACCGATAATGTATCTGATAATAAAACCTCACTTGTAAATATAAATAATGAGCAAAGTTTTAACTGGGAATTGCAAGATGATCAAACAAGCAGGGATACTCAGGGATTTTACTGGAATGCTGCATATAAAGCAATTGCTACAGCTAATAAGGCATTAGCGGCTATAAAAGAATTGGGAGACACCGCTGATCTTAATCCTCAAAAAGGAGAAGCTTTATTAGCGAGGGCTTATGCTCATTTTATGTTGGTTTCTATATGGTCTAATCGTTATAATCCTGCTACTGCTGCTACTGATCTCGGTATTCCGTATGTGAGAGAACCTGAGGAGGTCTTGATTAAAAATTACAAGCGTAATTCGGTAAAAGAGGTTTTTGATTTAGTAGAATCCGACATAAAAGAAGGCTTAAAGTATGTTACAAATGATTACAGGACAGAGTATTTAAAATATCACTTTAATAAAGAAGCGGCTAAAGCATTTGCTGCACGTTTTTACACTATAAAAGGAGATTGGGAAAAAGTCCTTGAATATACAGATGGGTTAGGAAACAAACCTGTTGGTAAATTAAGAGACTGGGCAGCTTATAATAGCTATGATTTTCCTAATAAACCTATCGAATATGCAAAAAATACGCAGGTTACGAATTTATTAGTTGGTTTTCCAAGTTCAATTTGCGGCAGGGCAACTAATTTGAACAGATTTGCTTTTACCAGAGCAAAAGAAAGAGATGAAATACTTGGAAGCGAAACCAATATATTTAATAAGGATTGGTTAATCGATATTGTAATACAAGGAGCGAGTGGAGCTAATGTAGCAGTTTATAAATTTGATGAATATTTTAAATATACAAATTTAACAGCACAGATTGGTCTTCCTTATACAGGAGTTGTACTTTTTTCTAATGATGAAATGTTTTTAAATCGTATTGAAGCTCATGTTATGACCAATCAATTAGATATTGCCACCGCAGAATTAGAATATTTTTTAGGAACAAGAACAGATGGTTATTCATCTACTGATGTGTTGACAAAAGCTAAAATATATGCAAAGTATCCTGTTGTTGATAATGAATATACTCCTTTTTATTCCCTAACTACGGAACAGGCTTCTTTTATTAAAGCAATTACTGAAGCAAGAAGAAGAGAGTTTTTGCATGAAGGACAAAGATGGTTTGATATCAAAAGATTTAATCTCGTAGTAGAACATGATACTTATAACGCTCAGGGACAAATAAGCAAAAAAAACATTCTGGTTAAAGATGATAAGCGTCGTGCTGTGCAAATACCACTAAATGCATCTAACAATGGTATAGAAAAAAATCCGAGATAAATTTAATTTAAACTATTATGAAATTAATTGAAAAATATATAAAAATAGTATTGGCAGCTGGGATTATGTCAGTAATATCATGTTCTCACGAAGATCAGCCAACTCAAAGTTCATTAGATTTTACTCAGCCTGTAAAAACAGATTTAGATACATGGATAGATCAAAATTATATAAATCCTTATAATATTAGTGTCCAATATAAGTGGAACCAAAATGTAGTAGAACAAAATAGATTTTTATACCCACCAGCGATTAATAAAGTACAACCTGCACTTGAAATAATCAAAAAGATATGGATAGATAGTTATAGTGCTATTGCAGGAAAAGATTTTGTTAAAATTATTGCACCAAGAGATTTTGTTTTGGTAGGTGGTGTCAATGTTAACCCGGATAATGTTTCTAATACCTTAGGATTAGCCGAAGGAGGAAAGAGAATATCTTTATTTCAGGTAGATTATGTTGATAAAAAAAATCGTGCAAGTGTTACGCAATTTGTACACACTATTCAGCATGAATACGTACATATTTTAAATCAGACTAAAACTTTTGATGTAGAAGCCTGGGCAAAAATCACACCTAATGATTATACTTCAAATCCGTTTGGTATTACTGATGCTGCAGCTCAAAGGCTTGGATTTATTAGTGCTTATGCAAGATCAAATTATACAGAGGATTTTGCAGAAACTGCTGCAATAATTTTACTCATGTCAAAAGCAGAATACGACGCTTTATATGCAAGTATCACCGTGCCCGCAGCAGTTACTGCTCTTAAGAAAAAAGAAGCTCTGGTTGTTCAGTATTACAGGGATGCTTTTAATATCGATTTTTATGCTTTAAGAGACGAAGCTCAGAAAAACACTACTGATGTTTTAAATAATTAAAAACTTAAACAAAGGAATTATGAAAACTAAAAATATATTTAAGTATTTTATGCTTCTTGTCCTGACTTTGCAACTAAATAGTTGTGTCAGTACAGAGGCTGAACAAAAATTTGAGGAAACACCAACTGAACGTTTAAATAAACAAAGAAGCGAACTAAGTAATTTATTACTGTCTTCTGAAAATGGATGGAAAGCTGTATATTATACTGACGATAGTCAATTAGGTGGATTTACACACTTATTTAAATTTTTACCAAATGGAAAAGTAGACATGGCTTCTGATTTTGATTCTGATACAGAAATTTATAATAGCCAGTATGAAATTCAGTTAGGTAGTACAGTAAGTCTGGTTTTTACGACAAAAAACAAAATTCATTTATTATCAGATTCGAATAATTCGCCTCTTGCTGCAGGTAAAGGCTTCTTAGGCGATTTCCAGTTTTTATATTATGGACAAGAAAATGGTGATATTGTTTTTAGAACAAATAGGACTGTTAAAGAAGTTCGTTTCGTAAAAGCAACCGCTCAGGATTGGACTGATTTAAAGAAAAATACTGTCATTAATGCTAATATGACGGGAGATATTAATAGTCCGTTGTTTAGAATACTTGAAACTACTAATGGAGGTTCAGTAAAAAAATACGAGTTTAATTTCAATTCTGTAACGAGATTTGGATCAGCTATTCCATTAGAAGCAGAAAATTCAGAAACACTTAAAGCAGCTATTGCTTACACTCCTACAGGAATAACTGTAAAACCTGCTGTAGTTGTTGGAAATCAGAGTTTAACAGATTTTACTTATAATTCAGTTGATAAGACTTTTGTAGCTACAGGAACAAACGGAGTCTCTGCATCTATTAAATTTACAAATGCACCACCAAGATTAACAGATGATTATAAAATATTCTTAGAGGGTGGTCCTCAAATTACAATAGGCTATATAGCTGCCAACTTAGCTACAGCTGCTACAAACTCGCCATATGCTAAATCAATTTTAGATAAAGTGAATGCTACTCTGGCTGCTAATCAAAAACTTGCGAGAGTTCAGATAGCTTTCAACGATCCGTTGAATGGTAATTATATTGCTTATACATTTAATGGAGGAAAAGCAACTATTTATCATTTTTTTACAACAACTGAAGACCCTGTAAATAAAACCATTATTTTAACTGATGATGGTTGGATTGGAACTCCTGCAGCAAGGGCATTTTTGAAAATTTTAGATGATGAAATAACAAATCCGAAAGGATTATATCTTAAAAAAGAGAATTTTACGATTTTCTATACCAATGTAATTTATACTTATGCAAGTGCAGCAACCCCGTTTAGATTGACTAATTATAGATTTTAATAGTTTATATTTTTATTAATATTGAGCGGCTCATCGAGCCGCTTTTATTTTAATAGAATGATAAATTTCCTAAAAAAACACGATTTACGAAAGATTATTAAACAGTTACAGCGGCATTATTGTAACTGTTTTTTATTTTACAGAAGAGATTTCAAATCAATTTATGTATTACAAATTTTATAAAACGCCCAAATAATCTATATTTGTACTTCAAAAAATAAAAACGAATACCTTAATATGAAATTACTAGAAGGAAAAGTAGCCATCATTACAGGCGCGAGCCGTGGAATTGGTAAAGGAATTGCCGAAGTTTTTGCTAAGCATGGTGCCAATGTGGCCTTTACATACAGTTCATCTGTAGAATCAGCTCAGGCTCTTGAAGCAGAATTGAACGGTTTGGGAATTAAAGCAAAAGGATACCAGTCCAATGCAGCGGATTTTAATGAAGCACAGACTTTTGTAGATGCTGTTTTAGCAGATTTTGGAACAGTTGATATTTTGATTAACAATGCCGGTATTACAAAAGATAACCTGTTGATGCGTATGTCTGAAGCTGATTTTGATCAGGTAATCGATGTCAATTTGAAATCGGTTTTTAATATGACAAAAGCAATTCAGAAAACTTTCTTAAAACAACGTGCAGGTTCTATCGTCAATATTAGTTCTGTGGTTGGGGTTTCAGGAAATGCGGGACAAACCAACTATGCAGCTTCAAAAGCGGGTGCAATAGGTTTTACAAAATCAGTAGCTTTAGAGCTGGGTTCACGTAATATTCGTTGTAACGCAATCGCTCCGGGATTCATCGAAACTGAAATGACGGCAAAATTACCTGAAGATGTAGTAAAAGGATGGAGAGACGGAATTCCGTTGAAACGTGGCGGAACTACTGAAGATGTTGCTAATGCGTGTCTTTACTTAGCATCAGATTTGAGTGCTTATGTTACCGGACAAGTGCTTAATGTTTGCGGAGGAATGCTTACTTAATATGTGAATAGTTTTATGGTTTGTTGTTTATTGTTCACAGCCAAAAACTATAAACTAACAACTATAAAATAAAATAATATGACTACAAACACGATTCTATTATTACTACTTTCTTTAGTAATAGCTGGTGGATTGTCGTATTTTCAATATTTTTATAAAGCCAAAAACCATTCGAATGTGAATGTGTTTTTGGCTTTTTTGCGTTTTTTAATCATTTTCGGGTTATTGGTTTTACTGATTAATCCTGTGATGACGAAAAATTCACTCGAAGTTACCAAAACGCCTTTGGCAATTGCGGTTGACAATTCAAGTTCTATAACGGCTTTAAAATCTGATAAAAAAGTTGCCGAATTATATCAGAAACTAATTTCTAACGCAGCACTTAAGGAAAAATTTGAAATTCAGACCTATCAATTTGATGACGATTTTAAGCCTTCGGACAAGTTTGATTTTAAAGGAAAGCAGACCAATCTTGATCAGGTTGCAAAGAATCTAAAAAGCATCAATAAAAACCTGATTTTCCCAACAGTTATTATCACCGATGGAAATCAGACTACAGGAAACGATTATGTATATCGTTTTGATCCTGCCAATAAAGTTTATCCTTTGGTTGTTGGAGATACAACCACTTTTTTTGATTTAAAAATCAATCAGTTAAACGTAAACAAATACGCTTTTCATAAAAATAAATTTCCGGTTGAGGTGTTTCTGCAATATGCCGGCACTAAAGCGGTTAACGCTGATTTTACGATTTCGCAGGGAAATTCAGTCTTAGCCCGAGAGAAAGTCTCTTTTTCTCCTTCAAAAAAAACAGCTTCTCTAAATATATTGTTGCCTGCTGATAAAGTTGGGCTGCAAATTTTCAGGGCAAATGTTTCTTCTAATGTAAAAGAGAAAAACAGCTACAATAACATCAAGAATTTTGCCGTTGAAGTAATCGATCAAAAGTCAACTATTGCAATCGTATCGACTATAAATCATCCGGATATTGGAGCTTTAAAACGATCGATTGAAACGAACGCACAGCGTAAAGTGATTCTGGCAAAACCGAATGAAATCGACAAATTAAACGATGTTTCGGTTTTGGTTTTGTATCAGCCAAATAGTGCTTTTAAACCTATTTTTGATAATAATAAACTGGCCGGAACGAATACTTTCATCATTACCGGAAACAACACCGACTTTAATTTTCTAAACCAAAAACAGAATAATCTGGTTTTTAAAATGAGTAATCAAAGAGAAGATTATTTAAGCGAATTTCAGTCGCAGTTTAATTTGTTTGCCATTGAAAATATTGGTTTTGAAAATTTTCCTCCGCTTCAAAATCTCTTCGGAAATATCACAGTTAACGGAAATGTATCGGTTTTGCTTTCGTCTAAAATCAGAAACGTTTCTACCAATGCGCCTTTATTGGCTTTCGCCGAAAATCAGGGCAGACGAACCGCTTTTCTCTTAGGGGAAAACAGCTGGAAATGGCGTTTGCAAAGTCATATTGACAATCAGTCGTTTGAAAAGTATGATGTTTTTACAGATAAAATAATTCAGTTTCTGGCTTCCTCGGCTTCCAGAAAATCATTGGTGGTAACGCACGAAAGTTTTTATAATTCGGGAGAAGCGATTGTGATCAACGCGCAATACTTCAATAAAAACTATGAATTTGACGAAAAAGCCAGATTAACAATCTCAGTTACAAATGCCAAAACCAAGCAAAGCAAAAATTACGATTTGCTTAAAGGAAATAACTCTTTCTCGGCAAACCTAGACGGTCTGGCTGCCGGAAAATATAGTTTTACAGTAAAAGAATTAAATTCAAATACTTCGTATTCAAGTCATTTTGAGATTTTGGATTTTGATATCGAAAAACAATTTGTAAATCCTGATGTTCAAAAACTGAAACAACTGGCATTACAGACCAATGGAAAAGCCTTTTTCGAAAACCAGAGTGATAATTTGATTCAGACGCTTTTAGAAAATAAGGAATACAAATCAATTGAAAAAAACATTTCGACCAAAACTCCTTTAATTGATTGGGTTTGGCTGTTGATTTTAATTGCTGCTGTATTGACTACGGAATGGTTTGTCAGGAAGTATAATGGGATGTTGTAGTTACAAAAATGTTTAATTTCTAAAATTATTTAGTATGAAAGAAATTTTATTAGAAGTTAAGGATGGGTTTTATGAAACTAACTTGTACTTACATTTACTTTCTCTTAAGAAACAATTTAATAATTCTAAAGAATTAAATGCATTAATAAGTTTATCTAAAATTCAACCAAATGAAATATCTTCTAATTGTGAATTAGATGGATATCTTAATTTAATTGAAGATTCTCAATTCCTATATTTATCCGCGAATAAAGAAATTTCCGCAAAATGGAAAGATTACTTGTTTAATAAAGTTTCTGAAAATAAAAAGGATAATATAAAGGAAGCTTTTGTTTTATATAAAGATGTCTATGAAGAAACAAAAAATTATAGTTATCTAATAAGAGCCTTAAATCTTGTTAGAAAAGCTAAAGGTGTTTTTGAAGATCAATTAAAAGGTATATATGAATATTCTAAAAATGAATTTATCATTTGTAACAGTTCATTTCAGCAATCTCAATTAATACGAGAAATATATTCAATTAATTCAGAGAAAATAATAGATGATTTCCAAGTTGTAATAACGAATAAAATAAAACTAAAACTTGGACAAAATAAGTATAATTCAGCAAGATTATTAATAGATTGTTTGAAATTTATCAAGGCTATAGATAATAATCAATGTAAAATAGATAGAGCAGAAAGTTACGAACTTGAAGGAGATTTTCATGCTAAAGACAAAGAACAAAATACTTATTATCCTAGAATTTTGGATTCTTACACAAAAGGTTTAAAAGAACTTAAGAGCATTAATTTTTCTCAGGAATTAAAGACAAGGTTAGAAAAAAAGATAAAAAATGAGCAACTTGAGTACTCAAATGTATTGAAAGTATCAGGTTTCTCTAATGAAAATTTCGGTGATGATATTGATACATACATTTCAAAAAACGAAATTAATAGTTTTAAAAAGGCATTTTCAGAACTAATTTTATTTGATGTTGTATCAGTTGAGAATATTAATAAAAATAATTGAGTTATACACTTACTATCTGTTTTATTTCTTTTTGATATATGGGTTTGGTATTTACCATTCTTTCTATCGATTTATGAAAAATACTTGTTTTAAATTGAGAACGGTTTATTCTAAAACAAA
>NZ_JAIQDW010000032.1 GCF_020026925.1 Flavobacterium hibisci
AAGACAATATCATTCTTTCTTCTAACAAAATTTCCCTAAAACCCTCTTTTAGCCCCGATAGAAGAGGAAATCCTTTTGCTTTTTTCTTTAAAAAGCAAAAGATTGAAGCGGATAGCGGGAATAAGCTCCTTAATTATTCATTATACTATATATTTAAAAAACCCGACACGTTTTTAAAAAATGCCGGGTTACTCTATTATAGATGTTCTATTATTATCAATCGAAACGAATTGCCTTTACCGGAGAAATCTTTGTTATAATATAGGACGGGATTAATAATACCAAGAAACAAATTACAATGGTCATTAAATTTAATAAAACTATATAACTCCAATTTATATAAACAGGTGCCTGGTTGACATAATAGTTTTCAGGATTTAATTGAATGATACCGAATTGCTGCTGAATCAACAATACTGAAACACCTATTAAGTTACCCCAAAATAAACCTCTTATTATAAGATAAAAAGCATTGTACAAAAATATTTTACGAATAGTCCAGTTATTTGCTCCTAGTGCTTTTAAAATTCCTATCATTTGGGTTCGTTCCAAAATAAGCACCAGTAAAGCAACTACCATATTTATTGTTGCTACCAAAATCATGACAGCCAAAATAACGATAATATTAAAATCAAAGAGCTGAAGCCAATCAAATATATAACTGTATTTCTCAATTATAGTTTTAGTATCTAAACTTGAGGAAGTTTGTTCATAGATTTGATTTCCTGTAATTTTAATATTATTGAAGTCTTTGACAAAAACTTCGAAGGCACCAACCTGATCAGGTTTCCATTTATTAATTCTTTGGATATGACGAATATCCCCAATTATATATGTTGCGTCAAAATTCTGAAAACCTGAATTAAAAATACCTGTAATTTTGAATCGGCGGCTATTAGGCATCTTTCCTTGTTCATCTTTAATAAAAAAAGTATTAAAACTATCCCCTACTTTTAAATTTAATCGGTCTGCAAGAAATCTGGAGATTATAACATCTTCATTTAATAATTTAGAAAAATCTGGTAACTCTCCTTCTACCAAATATTCTTTTATATTATTCCAGTCATAATCGGCTCCAACCCCTTTAAAAATAATTCCTTCAAAAGCATTTTCGGTTCTGATAATCCCAGCTTTGCTTGCAATTGCCTGGATATGGCTCACTTCTGGAACCGATTTGAAATTAGGATAGAAATCCTGATTTTTAGAAACAGGAATCAATGTTACATCAGAATTATTATTATCATAATTCGAAATAATAATCTGGCCGTTGAAAGCAGAAACTTTGTCCCGGATTTTTTGCTGTAACCCAATTCCGGTTGCAACAGAAACCAACATCATGATAATACCAATAGCTATAGCCGAAATAGCAATTTTTATAATAGGAGCCGAAATACTACTTTTATAATCTTTAGCAGTGATAAGTCTTTTAGCTATAAAATATTCGAGGTTCAATTTATAAGTTGTTTATATTTATAAAGTCGGTTTATTTCTCTCAGTCAAAAATACGTTTAAAAAAAGTAAAAAAGAATTGTAACGTGTAACAATTACAAATTATTTAAGCCTCTCATAATGGCATTTTCTTCTTCATTTCTTCCACAATATTATAAGCAGCTGGACAAATTGCTACATTCTTCAAAGTAAGATCTGTAATCTGATGGAATTTTTTTCTATCTGTATGCGGAAACTCCCTACAAGCTTTCGGGCGAACATCATAAATCATACAGTAATTTTCATTATCAAGAAAAGTACAGGGAACACTTTTTAAAACATAATCGTTTTCTTCATCAATTCGAAGATATTGCTCGATAAACTGCTGTGGTTTTTGTCTGAAAGATTTTGATATTCTCTCAATATCTGCCAAAGTAAATAATGGCCCCGTTGTTTTACAACAATTGGCACACTGCAAACAATCTGTCTTTTTAAATTCCGCATCATGCAAATCCTGCATAATGTAATCTAAATTCTTAGGCTGTTTCTTTTTCAGCTTATCAAAATACTTTTTGTTTTCGATATGCTTATCTTTGGCTAACTTATTTAAGTTATTTAAAATTTGTTTCAAGAGTATTAATTAATTTATCTGCAAAATTAAACAACTTTAAATTCGAAACCTTAAACTTTGAACTAAATTACAATGAAAGATCTTTTCGGAAAAGCCATGTTTGATTTTCAAACTAATAATTCACCAGAAGACATTATTACCGAGACTTCAATTTCTGAAGAAGATGAAATGAGCGTTGCATATCTATTCCGCTCTTATAAAGAGATGCCAAAATTGGAACAAAAAGCTTTGCAATTGGCTCTGGGAAAGACATTAGATGTTGGCTGCGGAGCGGGGAGCCATAGCCTTTCGCTGCAAAAAGACCGTAATTTAGATGTGACTTCCATTGACATTTCAGAAAAAGCAATTGAAACTTGTAAATTGCGAGGTGTAAAAAATGCCAAAGTTGTAAATATATTAGATCTTGAAAAAGAAAAATTCGACACGATTCTTTTGTTAATGAACGGTACGGGGATTTTCGGAAAATTACGGAACTGCAATAAATATTTATCTAAACTAAAATCACTTTTAAATGAGGGTGGTCAAATTTTAATAGACAGTTCAGAC
Organism: Flavobacterium hibisci; assembly: GCF_020026925.1. GTDB lineage: Bacteria > Bacteroidota > Bacteroidia > Flavobacteriales > Flavobacteriaceae > Flavobacterium > Flavobacterium hibisci. The sequence continues at coordinate 2,606 of NZ_JAIQDW010000032.1, forward strand.
ATCATTTATATGTTTGATGAAGATGAAGATGGAGGAAAATGGATTCCGTCAGATAATGATTATTATGGCGAAATTGTATTCAATATATCTTATAAAGGAGAAAAAGAAGAACCTTTTAACTGGCTTTATTTAGATTACAATACGCTTCAAAATGCTGCAATTGCAAATGGACTTAAATGCGAGTTAATTTTAGAAGGTGAACATTATGATTATTTAGCCAGACTTACAATTTAGATTTTAAAAAATGTTTACTTTTACACTAAATGTGTAATCAAAACAAAAAAAACTCTTCGGCATGAAGAGTTTTTTTGTTTTAATTCTTTTAAGGAATATTCAAATATTTATGTGTCTGTAAAGATACTCTCCATTTCGGATTATTCATTACATATTCTACGATCAAAGGAGTCATTTCTTCTTTTTTGCTCCATTCCGGCTGTAGAAATAAAATTGCGTTGTCATTTACCAATTCAGCCTGTTCTTCAGCAAAAATAAAATCATGCTTATTATGAATAATTACTTTTAGCTCATCCGCATTATCATAAACAGTCTGCGTTGGTAATTTATTTTTTTTAGGAGAAAGGCAAATCCAATCCCATGAACCTGATAAAGGATAAGCACCGGACGTTTCTATATGAACTTTTAAATTTTTGTCTTTTAATTTACCGGTAAGCAAACTCATGTCCCATGTTAGAGGCTCACCACCTGTGACAACAACCGTATCAGCATAAACGGAAGCGTTTTTTACAATTAAATCCACATTTGTTGGCGGATGCAATTCTGCATTCCAGCTTTCTTTCACATCGCACCAATGGCATCCTACATCACAACCTCCAATTCTTATGAAATAAGCAGCAGTTCCTGTATGAAAACCTTCTCCCTGAATGGTATAAAATTCTTCCATCAAAGGCAACATTGCTCCTTTATTTACTTCTAATTGTATTTCTTTTGATAACATTATTTTATTTTAAAGTGCAAAGATAGTCAATTAAATACGGAACAAAAAAACCGATAGCTTTTGAAAACTATCGGTTTTTGTATTTAATAATTGGATTAATTATTTCAAAGCTTTCACTGATTGAGCTGCATAAGTATTAGCAGGATCCAAAGCCAAAGTTTTATTGAAATATTCAACAGCCTTAGCTTTATCAGTATTGGCGTAAGCAGCACCAATTGAATTATAAGATTCAACGATTTTTTTAACAGTCGCAGGTTTAGCTAATTCTTCGGCTCCTTTAGCCGTAATTTTATTAACATACTCTGTATAATACTTGATAATCAAATCATCTTTATCCAATAAACTATTGATTCTGGCTTTGTAAATGTAAGCCTCGTCATAAGTAGGAGAAGCTACTAAAATTTTGTCAAAAGTAGCATCTGCATTTGCTAAAGCTGCTTTATCACGGCTTTCAACAGGTTTTCCAGCATTTCCGTAGTAAACAGAAATCCCATAATACACAGCGTCATCTAAATAATTTTTAGATTCTGTGTTAGCGGCTCCAAGTTCAAAAATAGCAGCAGCCTGAGTGTATTGTTTTTTACCAAATAAAGCTTTACCAAAATCTGCAAGTTCTTCTACAACTAAAGGCTCTAATTCAATTGCTTTTTTAATATCAGCCAATCCTGCATCAAAAGCAGCTGGATCAACTACACCTTCTGCATTAGTCCCTTTTTTAATTTTAGATAAACCTAAATATAAATAATCCCTGCCAATTACTTTGTTTGTAGGCACTTTTATAAAATCTTCAATAGATTTAATTGCCACATCAGGGTTTCCATTTTCATATGCAGCATATCCTAAATATCTGAAAATTCTAGGGTTCACTTTATCTTCTGCAATCATTTTGTTTGCAACCTCTTCAAGTTTTTTATAATCTTTAACCAAGATTAAGAAATCAGCATGACGCATTTTAGAATCTAAAGAATAATCTGTAAGACTTAAATATTTCTCATAATTCGTAATTGCATTCTGTAAATTTACTTTAGCAGTCGAAGGCTTATTTCTTGCCCATTTGTAATATGTTTCAGCTAACTCTCTGTAAACAGGACCATAATTAGCATTTAAGGCGATAACTTCATTGAATGATTTTATTGCTTCATCGTATGATTTCGCTCCTTTTAATAAAACTCCTAATTGCATTTTTGCTCTTAAAAGTGTCGGATCAGCAGTAAAGGCATCACGATACGCTTTATAAGCATCATTTTGATTATTTGCTCCATAATATGCATCACCAATTGCTAAAAGAGCTGTAGCATTTTGTGGTTCAATAGCCAAAGCACGCTTAAGAACAGTAATAGCATTATTGTAATCCGGATTATCAGAATTAATATAGGCACGACCGATATAAATAAATTCATCTACATCTTTGCGTTTCATATCTTTTGTTGCCAAGCCGAAGTTAGCCTGGGCAGCTGCAGTATTTTTCTGATCAAGGTCAAGCTGACCTAATCCAATATAATTTAAATTCTTTTTATCTGATGCTTCTAATCCATTTAAATAATAGATTTTAGCAGAGTCAACAACACTTTCATTTAAATATATATTCCCTAAAACAAAGTTAGCTTCGCCATCGGAAGGTTTAGCTTTTATAATTGATTTCAGTAAAGACTTTGCTTTCTGAAATTGTTCTGCATCAATTGCCTTTTTAGCCTCTTTGATATCTTGCGCTTTTACAACAGAAGCTGAAGCAACTAAGGCAAGACTTAAAATTTTGAATTTGTTCATCTTTATTGTAATTAATTATTTTCTTTATCGTTTGTAATCTGATTTCTAATCTGGAGTTTTCTACCAGGAGTTTTGACAGGCATTAAACCCGACTTCAAAACAATTCGCTGACCAATATCTCCGGCAATGAAGGAAGCAAAGCCCATTCCTAATCCTGTGTATCCCTGACAATTTATGATATACAATTCACGTGCCAAAGGATATTTACCTTCAGCGATGTCATTCTGCGTAGGACTGTAATAATTATTATCCTTAACACCTTTAACACTCAGAACGTTTATATTGTGAACTAAATCCTGCATTTCAGGAGCTGGCTGTGAAAGCCAATTAACTCCCACTACACCAATCATTCCATCATTTTCTGAAACAAATTTTATTACTTCGTCGTTTGTCTTAAAAGAAAAAACACCGTCAGCAGGAATATCTTTAACTTTGGCCAAATCTTTCATGTACCTTACTGTACTTGAATTAGGATTATCAAACACCAGACCTTTTATTCCAGGATTTGGTATTCCTTTCATGAAATCAACTACAGTTTTCAACGCAATCAATGTATCTTTATTGCTCTTATTGGAAATAAAAGCAATTGCATCAATCGCAAACGGTGTAACTCTTGGATTTATTTTAAGCTTTATAAATTTATCTTTTTCTGCCTGAGTTAAATCTCGCGCTGTAATAGCAACCTTTGTTTTTACATTCAGAAGGTCATTAATCACTTCCGCTTCAGATTTTGCCTTAATATTTACTTTCGCATCATAATATGTTCCTTCAAAAACAGCAACCTGATCATCTACAATTGGCTTCACAGTTTCATCAACTGCAATTTCTATCTTCCCTTTTAAAATCGTTTCATTATTAGAATCATTTTTACTTTTTTGATTACACATTGCAAACAACAAAATAAAAATGACTAAGCCCAAAACTTTAACATTCTTTAACATGCTTATTCAGTGTTAGAATTTATTAATCTCAAAAAACGAATTGCGGAATATACTATCAATAAGATGCCAAATGCGTACCTGTACACAGGATCCATGTTCAATGGCAGCTTCTTCCAAAACATAATCATTAAACCCAGCACAAGATAAATTAAAAAAAACAATATTCCTAAAACGAGAAGAAATCGCTCTTTGAGCGATTTCTTCTGAATACTATTAAGTATATTCTTTAACATTATTCTGCAGATTGAATAGTAATTGGAAGAGAGTAAAGTACCCTTACTTTTTTACCATTTTGTTCGCCTGGAGTCCATTTTGGGCATTTTTTAAGAACCCTGATAGCTTCAGCTCCAGTTCCGTAACCGATATCTCTCAAAACTTTAATATCAGTTAACGAACCATCTTTTTCAACTACAAAAGTAACATATACTTTACCTTTTAAACCTTCTTCTTCCGGAGTCTTGTAATTGTTTCCTACGAATTTATAGAATTTCTCCATTCCTCCAGGAAAGTCTGGTTTTACTTCGATACCAGCTGTGTTATATACGTTGTTATCTTCCTGTACTATTTCAGCAACCGGACCTTTACCTACTGGTTCATCAACAGTTAAAACTGCATCCGGATCACCTTTGATAGTTTCAGAACCGATTTTCTTTTCTTTAAGATCCACAATTTTTGGTGGCTCCTCAGTAATCTCTTCAGTCTTTGCCACTACTGGCTTAACAAATTTCACCTGATCCACTTTTGGTGGTGGTGGTGGTGGAGGCGGTAAATTTGGTTTTACCGGCTCTTTTGGCTTAGGAGGTAATTTTACCGTCGTAATTTTAATATCGTTATTTACTTCCTCTTCACCTGAATCTGGTAAAAAGCTGGCAATAAGAGGTGCAGCAATAGCTAAGCTGAAAATAACAGAACCAATGATAAGCGCTCTTACCGTGGTTTTAGTATTTGATTTTCTCAGCTCGTATGCTCCATATATCTTATTACGTCCTTCGAATACGATATCAAGCCACTGATTTTTAATAATATCTAATTTCATATTTCTTGATTATTAGGTTATTGACAAAATAAAATTGCTTTTATTTTTTCTCTAACAATTCTGTTTCTTTAGGTTGAAAGTCATTAACAATTGCATAAGTTCCAACTCCTGTAATAGCCATTTCATCCAAAATATCTACTAAGTTTTTATACTTAGATTTTTTGCCTGGCTTGATGATTACGATAATACCCTTATTTTTATCTCCCGTGTATTCGATTACTGACTTTTTACGAGCCAGTAATTCTTTACGAATACCGTCTTTTCCATAAGCGATATCTTTAGGCCCAGCTATAGGTGTATCTAATAATCCCATATAATAGATAAGTTTATTATTTTCACCCATCATAATGGTCATAGTTCGTTTTTCATCAACTTTTATATCCTTATTTTTAGATTCATCCTCATCTTTATCTGGCAAACCTAAACTCATCGATTGAGGTTTTGACAACGTCGTGGTCAACATGAAGAACGTGATCAATAAGAATGCCAAATCCACCATTGCCGTTAAATCGACCTTAGAGTTTTGCTTTTTACTTCTTACTTTGCCACCTTTCCCGCCGCCACCGTCGCCGGTATTTAATTCAGCCATTTTAGTGTATCTTTTTTAATTAAAAATCTTTCCCTCTCATACCTGTAACTAAGTTAAAGGTATTAACTTTCTGGTCTTGTAAGATATCCATAATCTTTTTGATTTGTGGATAATCTTCTTTAGCGTCTCCTTTTATTGCAATCTGCAATTCCTTATCATCTAAGTCAATCGCAGCTCTTCTTGAAACTAAAAGCCATTCTTTTAATTGATTGTTTAAAGAATCAATTGGAATACCCGGCTGATTCGCTTTGCTTCTGTCAGCAGCTTTCATATCAATGATTTGCTTTAAACTTGCAAGAGGCACACCAAAGTCATCCATTAGTGCAAATTTCTCTTTATCCTGATCTGAAAAAGAAACGCCTAATTTATTACCCATTCCTTCAAGAGTTTTTTTACGTAACTCTCTTCCTTTTAAATCAAAAAACACTTTGCTTTTTCCGTCCTTTCCTTTACCTACTGAGATGATAGCCAAATCTGAATCCGGCAATTTAGTCTGTACAGTAGATGATGGCGTATCAACAGGAAGTGCCTCTGGCACCTTAGCAGTAGCGGTCAAAATAAAGAACGTAAGCAAAAGGAACGCAACATCACACATGGCAGTCATATCTGTCGATGTTGACTTTTTTTTCATTTTTATTTTAGCCATTCTCTTTTTATTTTATTTTGATAATTATTCTAATTATTATCAAAAATTAATTATTGTCTTAAGCTTCCTCTGAATTTTCTGTAAGTATTAACGATTGTAGTACCAGCCTCATCGATAGAGTAAGTTAAATCGTCAATTTTAGCAGTAAAGAAGTTATAAGAAACGATCGCTAATACAGAAGTAGAGATACCTGTTGCAGTGTTGATAAGTGCCTCAGAGATACCTGTTGCAAGGGCAGCCTGATCAGGAGTACCAGCAGAAGCTAACGCACCAAACGCTTTAATCATACCAGATACTGTTCCTAATAATCCTCCTAATGTTCCTAATGATACTAAAGTAGAGATGATAGTCATGTTTTTCTCTAACATTGGCATTTCTAATGAAGTTGCCTCTTCGATTTCTTTGTGGATTACTTCTGAAGCTTCTTCACTGTTGAATCCTTCTTTTTTAACGTCCTGATATTTAATCAAAGCAGATTTAATTGCATTTGCAACAGAACCTTGTTGTTTGTCACATGAAGCGATAGCAGCCTCAATGTTTCCTTCTTTAATACTTCCTTGTACATTTTTCATGAATGTATCTAAGTTAGCTTTACCTGCAGCTTTTGAAATAACGATAAATCTTTCAATAGAAAAAACAACAACCATTAAAAACATACCTAATAATACTGGTACAATGAAACCTCCTTTATACACCATTCCTAAAGTATTGATTGGGTGACCTGTTTCCGGATTACCACCTTCAAAGTTAGCTGAATCCCCCATAACGAATTTCCAGATTAACCAACCAACAAAAACACATGCTGCAATAATGATTCCTGAAACCATTCCTCCTCCATTTGAAGTGCTTTCTTTTTTAACTTTAACGTTTGCCATTTTTTTTAATTTTAATAGTTTTAAATAATTTTTATTTTTAGTTATAATTTAACTTGTAGGGTAGCAAATTTATACGTTTAGTTTAAATAAAAAAACTTTTTTTAATTTAATTGAAGCAAATTTAACTTGATTTTAAAAAAGTTCTCATTAAATTGCCCGCATCATTTTTTTAATAAAACAAAAAAAAGGTCAATTTGTAGAAAAATTACAACGTTTTAGTAAATATTCAAATATTCCTTTGCTATCTTCTTAAAATGTTGCGAAATTATTTTTTGCATTATTTCCAATTAAAAAGGTGGGTTTAATGTTAAAAAAATCATATTAAAACCATTAAAACCTAAGCAATACTCTTATAATCATCTAAATCACGAACAAAAAATGAATAAAAAGGACAATTTTATTGAGGATATAAATAAAGGATATTCTTTTAAAGGTGACAGCATTATTTTAGGCGGCGCCATTCTGGACGGAGAAGCAATACCGGGAACGCATGTAAAGGTTCCCCTGAAGACTTTAAATCGTCACGGACTCATTGCAGGTGCCACCGGGACAGGTAAAACGAAAACAATTCAGGTTTTTTCGGAGCAGCTTTCAAATGCCGGAATTCCTGTTTTGATGATGGACATAAAAGGTGATTTTAGCGGTATTGCAAAAGAAGGAAAAGAGGAAGGTTTTATTACTGAACGTCATGCTAAAATAAACCTACCTTATACTATAGCTGCTTTTCCTGTTGAGTTAATGTCATTGTCTAAACAAAGTGGTGTCCGTCTGCGTGCCACTGTTTCTGAATTTGGGCCAGTATTATTTTCACGGATTTTAGATCTTAATGATACACAGGCAGGTGTCGTTGCTGTAATTTTCAAATATTGTGATGACAAAAACATGCCTTTATTGGACCTAAAAGACATTAAAAAAGTCATCAACTACATTACAGAAGAAGGCAAAGAGGAAATTGAAGAAAGTTATGGTAAGATCTCTACTTCAACCACAGGAACTATCCTAAGAAAAATAATTGAACTCGAGCAACAGGGAGGCGATTTGTTTTTTGGAGAATTATCTTTTGAAATTGATGATTTGATGCGAATTGATGAAAACGGAAAAGGATACGTAAATATCATTCGCCTGACCGATATTCAGGACAAACCCAAATTGTTCTCCACCTTTATGTTAAGCCTACTGGCGGAAATTTATCAGCAAATGCCAGAAAAAGGAGATGCTGACCAACCTGAATTAGTTATTTTTATTGATGAGGCACATTTAATTTTTAATGAAGCCAGCAAAGTCTTGTTAGAGCAAATTGAAACGATTGTAAAACTGATTCGTTCAAAAGGGATTGGTATTTATTTTATAACGCAGAATCCAATGGACGTTCCAAGTGGTGTTTTGGCACAGCTGGGACTAAAAATCCAGCATGCTCTTAGGGCTTTTACTGCAAATGATCGTCAGGCAATTAAAAAAACAGCAGATAATTATCCAACTTCTGAATATTATAAAACCGATGAATTACTTACGAGTTTAGGAATTGGGGAAGCACTGGTGACTGCCTTGAACGAAAAAGGAGTTCCGACTCCATTGGTGGCGACCATGATGCGTGCTCCTCAAAGCCGAATGGATATTTTAACCACTGATGAAATTGAAGAAATAAACAACAAATCCAAATTAGTTAAAAAATACAGTGAAGAAATCGATCGTGAAAGTGCCTACGAAATTCTGAACAAAAAAATTAAAGAGGCTGTACAGGCAGCAACAGAACAAGAAAAACAAGCTCCGGCTAAACCTTCAAAAACAGAGCCCAGCACTACCGAAGTAGTTACAAAATCTGTTCTTAAAGTTGTTACAAGTGCTACGTTTATAAGAGGCGTTTTTGGAGTTTTATCGAAATTCTTAAAAAAATAAAAAACAATTTCAATGTCAAAAATCAATTACAAGAGCAATTTCTGAATTGATTTTTGACATTGGATTTATTTGTGAAGCAATTCCAGAATCCTGTTTTCAACTTCTGGTGAATTCCAGATGTTTTCGATATTATCTAATTTTAAAACTTCTTCCATGATTTCGTTTTGGAAATCTCCTATCGCCAGGGCCTCTGCGTAAGGACGATCACTAAATGTTACACGACTATATAACGGAATCCATTTATCCGGATGTTTGTCTGAAAAAACTTTTTCTATCTTCTTTTGCAGCAAAAATTTCTCATCTGCTGTTTTAGTGCTCATTTCTATAAAATTGCGATATGAAAGTTCTGCAATCGCATCTGCATTTGGCTTACGCGAAATTTGATATTCTGAAAAAATCTTTGTCCAGTCGTCGCCGTACTTTTCAATCATTTCATGTAAAACCGAAATATCTTCAAAACCGGCATTCATTCCTTGCCCGTAAAACGGAACAATGGCGTGGCATGCATCTCCAATTAATGCAATTTTATTTTCAAAAGTCCACGGAAAACATTTCATCGTTACCAAAGTACTCGTTGGGTTTTTAAAGAAATCATTTGCCAGTTCTGGAATTACCTCAATTGAATCCGGGAAGTTTTTCGTAAAAAAATCTTCTACCATTTTTCGGTCTGTTAATGATGCAAATGAATTTTCTCCTTCAAAAGGCATAAATAAAGTACAGGTAAAACTTCCGTCAAGATTAGGAAGCGCAATCAACATATACTCTCCTCTTGGCCAGATATGAAAAGAGTTTTTATCCAGTTTATGCGAGCCATCTGTATTTGCCGGAATATTAAGTTCCTTATAACCCATATTCAAAAATTCTTGCGAATAATTGAACATGCTCTGACGCTGCATTCTGTGGCGAATCCTAGAAAAGGCTCCATCGGCTCCAAAAACCATATCAAATTTTCGTTCTTCCCACTCCCCTCTTTCAGTTTCTCCAATGTGCAAAGTCGCATCACTCAAAGTAACATCCCAAACTTTCTGTTCAAAATAAAATTCAGCACCTGCTTCTTCAGCCAGGTCAATCATTCTTCGGTTTAGTTTTCCTCTTGAAATCGAATATATCGATTCTCCTTCCTGACCGTAATTCTGAAAATTAAGTTTATCAACCAAATGAATCGCACGTTTGTCCATCGGAATTGCAATTTCACGGACCGAGTCTCCAATACCAACTGCATCCAGCGCTTTCCAGCCCCGATTGGACATGGCAAGATTTATAGAACGTCCGGAGAAATTGATTTGACGAATATCAGGACTACGATCATAAACATGAACTGTGTGACCAGCTTTTTTAAGATAAATTGCCAAAAGTGATCCTACGAGTCCGGAACCAACTACAGCAATTTTTAATGGAGTTTGCATCAAGGGAAAATCTAATATTGGGTCGTAAAAATAAGTAATAATTATACATAAGCTTTAAAATACAGCAATTATTTGCCGTAAAGGCTACGAAAATCTAAATATTTACATGGGCATGACCCGCTGAAAAAGCGGGCCGGGCTATTCGCTAAATCTTTTGTTGCGTTTCACTTCACAAAAGGATACCGCTGCTATCCCTCATGCGGCACTCACTTTAATAAGGAAATCCTTTTAATGATTTGTCAATAAAAAAATGACCGATCTTGAAACCAAAAACTAAATCAATCGTCTAATATTTTATGAGATAAATCAATTCATTAAAAAATCGTAAATTCGACACAACTTACTGAATATCTAATAATTAAAAAAAAAAAAAAATCATCAATCAAAAAACGAATTAATCACTATGAAAAAATCAATTAACCTAATCTTGCTCTTTGCAATTATTCATCTTTTCACATCAACTATTTTTGCCCAGGATAAAGCAAAAAAAATTGAACAGCTTTTAAACAAATACAATGAATATAACCTCTTTAATGGTTCTGCCTTAGTTGCTGAAAACGGAAAAGTTATTTTTAAAAAAGGGTATGGTTTTGCCAACATGGAATGGGATATTCCAAATAAAACAACTACAAAATTTAGATTAGGTTCAATAACCAAACAATTTACAGCCTTCCTGATTGTGAAACTTGCTGAAGATGGCAAACTTAAACTTGATGCCCCGATTACTGCATATTTACCGGATTACCCAAAAGAATACGGCGACAGAATAACGATTCATAATCTACTGACACACACATCCGGAATTCCAAATTATACAGATGCTCCGGATTTCTTTAAAGACAAAAGCAGAAATCCCTATACTCCGGAAGAATTTGTAAAATCATTTTATAAATTGCCTCTTCAGTTTAAGCCAGGCGAAAAATTCAGTTACAGCAATTCTGGTTATTTTTTACTTGGCTATATTATTGAAAAGATTTCGGGTAAAACATATGAACAATATTTGCAGGAAACTATACTTGCCCCTTTAAAAATGGTCAATACAGGTTATGACCATAGTGATATGATCTTAAAAGACAGAGCGGCGGGTTACGAAAAACAAGGAAAAAGCATTCGCAACGCTCCATATATAGATATGAGTATTCCTTATGCAGCCGGGTCTTTATATTCGACTGTTGAAGATTTATATCTTTGGGACCAATCGTTTTATACAAATCAATTACTCTCTCAAAAGTCTATGGATTTATTGTTTAATCCTTACATCAATACTGGTGGAAATGACTCCTATGGCTACGGATGGTCTATAGAAGAAGCTTCAAATGGCACTCAAAATAAAGTAAAAGTCATCGAACATGGCGGAGGAATAAACGGTTTCAATACCATTATTTCACGCATTCCCACGGACAAGAATCTGGTTGTGTTACTGAACAATACAGGCGGAACAGTTTTAAACGAAATGAATGATGCAATTCGTGCTATTTTATACAATCAGCCTTTTGATCAGCCTAAAAAATCATTGGCACTTGAATTACTGGATGTTTTTATGACAAAAGGAACTGTTGATGGTCTTGATACTTATAGAAAATTAAAAAATGATCCGACCTATAAAATCAAAGAAGGCGACATGAACAGAGTTGGATACTTATTATTAACTTCGGGAAAAAAGAAAGAAGCAATCGAAGTTTTCAAAATTAATGTTGTCACTTTTCCTAAATCAGGAAATGCTTACGATAGTTTAGGAGAAGCTTATTTAGCCGATGGCAACAAAAAACTAGCCATAGAAAATTATTCAAAATCTATTGAACTTGATCCTACGAATGAAAATGGAAAGAAAATTTTATTTGAAATTTCAAAAAACTAATCATAAAAAGATCCTTTTATTAGACAATCTCTCTGTGTAAAAATTTGTATTTTAGATTATTGCTAACGAATGAATATTATAAGATGAAAGTCCATACTACAAATTATGAGAATACATTTATTGAAGTTGCAGAAGATTGTCCTGTAACAAATGGGGAAATTCCACCTCTAAAAGGCACAAATAAAACAATAGCCAATATTGAATTTGAAATGATCAGCAAAAACCCTTACAAGTATTCGTCTGATGATGTTTTGTTTCAGGTTTTTGCAGAAAAAAATGACCTTACAAAGTCAGATTACAAAAATGCGAGGGAAGCCTTTTTTTCTAAAGGCCAAGCATGCCTAAGAGCTTCACCTTTAACAAAACGCTACGGCTGGGGAATTCATCATGATGAAAATGGGAAAATCGCCCTTTACGGAATGGAAACCTCTCAATATGAAAAATATTTAAAGGATAAAAACATTAAAGTTGTAAAAGCAATGCGAAGCTCCAGAAAATAATTGTGAGATAAGGCTATAATGCATTATAACTATTATTATAATACACTTACTCCGACAGTACATTTTAATTTGTATTGTCGGTTTTTTTATTAAAAGTCATTATTGTAAATCGAATATTTAAAGCAAAAAATATTATTTTAGCGCGACCCTAATCAATATGCAACTTTAATAACCTATGAAAAACTTTACTAAATACCCTTCTTTGATTTTATTACTATTCATGTTTGTACCTGGTATAAGTATTTCACAGCAATATAAAACTGCAGTACAAATGCCCACACAACAAAATGCAATTATTGTCAATAAAATTATTGAGGCAACTCAATACAAAACTTATTTTGTTGATTATTGTTTAAATAAAATAAATGAAACTGCCAGCAAAGAAAATTGGGATGAACAAAAAACTGTGAAAATAACGGAGACAATCAACTTTAGAAACTTCAGGGATGCTGTTTACAATTTATTTGCATTTCATGATGAAATAGAACTGGAAACACTTTTAAAAACATATCAAAAAGATAAAATATATCAGACTACCAATATTATGACAACCAACAAGGCACTTAATTACAACCTTGACATATATTCCAGGGATATAGTTAAGGGAAAATATATTTCTAAATAAACTTGCTGAGATTCTTAGGTTCCAAGCTTCTTTAGAACCAAAAAAACCTACCTCTTAGGTTTGAAAACCAATTTTGTCGAAGTCCTTATAATCTCGTCTTTATTCAGTGTCATCTTTCTAAATTTTCCGGCGTTGTACATTTCTGCCTGATCATCATAATGTTTGCTAAATGGGTTTCCGGATTGACCGGTCGGTAAGATGCTCCAGCTGTTTTCTATATCCGAAAAATCAACCACTCTTCTTGTTGAAGGACCGCCTTTTACATAATATTTTCCTTCGTCATTATATCCAAAAAACAAATTATTGATTACTTCATTGGAACCCGGAGCACTGAAAGATCCCACATTAAATAACTTTCGGAGTGCTGCAACTTTCCCTAATGGATGCTCATGTTCTACCGTATGCACTTTTCCCCAATTCCAGTCAGAAATATTTTCTCCTAACTGATTTTGCAAAGCAATGATGGCGTCGCGAAATGCTTTTGAAACAACAACAGTTCTCGTTTCTTTTACATTTTTTGTTTTGATATTATCCCACCAAATCGAGTTTTCATTTTTGATCTGATTGGCTATAACTTGTTTTCCTAAAGAAATTCCTAAGAATAAACTGAAGTTTTCTTTACCCATTTCGTCTTCAAAAGTATTTTTCAAATAGAGATAAATCCACTTGTTGTAAATCGTAGGCGCGACATCCTCTATATTCGTCGTTCCTTTCCATGATTTTAAAACTTTCAATGCTTCTTTTTCTTTGTTTGAAAGTGGTTTTGAATCTAAACCCGAAATGAGATCTTTAACCACACCAACCGCAACATCAGAAGTGTTATCGAAAATCATCTTACTGATCCCTTCTTTGTCCCAATTGGATTTTGAGTCCAGAAGTCCCGAAATTCTTTTGGCGCGGTCTTCTGGTAAATAATACCCTGGGTAAAGAAATCCATTATCAATAGCTTCTGGCTGATTATTGGCAGAATAAACATATCCCCACTTTGGATTTTCTGCAGATGGATTCTGTTCAAAATCTAAAAACCTGGTAATATCATCTTTACCCGTTGAACCATCTAAAATTAAATGTGTATTTACACCCTCGTTATGTCTATATAATTTACCGCTCGCCCACCATCCAACGTTACCTTTTGCATCGCCATACATTACATTTAACCCTGGTGCAGCGATCAGACTAACCGCTTTTTTAAAATCGGCAGTATTTTTAGCATGCGAGAATCCGTAAGCTGCATCTAAAATCAAGATAGGCTCCCTTGTATAGGTCCATGACATCGCAATTGGATTTTTCTTATCTAAGCGTTCCATTAAATCATTCATAACAGGTCCATGGCGCGTTAATTTAACTGTAAGAACAACATCCGAAGAATCTTTTACTTTAATCGTTTTTTTTCTGATTTCATATTTGCTGAAACCTGTCGGCGTTTGATATTGAGAAGGGTCACCTGTTTTGTTTTTTTCCTTATAAAAATCGATATCATCATTTTCGAACATTGTCAGACCATAAGCATACTCCCTGTTATGTGCCAAAAGCGGAAATGGAGTTCCTGCCAGGTAACAGCCATACAATTCTTGCTTCGGTGTAACTAAATGTGCTTCATACCAGGTTCCAGGCTGAGAAAATCCGATATGTGGATCATTTGCAAAAATAACTTTTCCTGTTTTGGTTTTATTTGATCCCACCACCCAGCTATTGCTTCCAACAAACGGTGGAACTGGAGATTTATCCAATAGAAGAGCAACTGATTTTGCGATCTCGGTATATTCTTCGATATTTTCTTTTGAGTTTTTAATTTGTGTTGTATTGAATTCACCTTCGATTCCTAAGTCTTTCAAATATTCAACACCATATTTATCCCGAATTTCTGTCAGCAAAGGATCCGTTTTTTGCGCCATTGCAAAACTAAAAGACATATAACCGAAAATATTATACACATCTTCTATCGTAAATTTTTGCTTTTTTACGCCTACCAAAGTAAATTCTATTGGTGTAACCCCATTCTCCAAATATTGATTTATTCCGTCAAGATAAGCCTGGGTTAGTTTATAGCTTTCGCTGTTTTTATCTAATTTTGCAATTGCATTTGCAGAAGCTTCTTCAATACCAATTCCGGCAAAAAATTTATCATTTTTAAGCGCGACGCCTCCAAAAATTTCAGATAAACGTCCCGGAGCAATTCGGCGCAGTAATTCCATTTGCCATAATCTTTCCTGTGCATGAACATAGCCTAAAGCAGTCATAGCGTCTTTCTCTGATTCAGCATAAATATGAGGCACCCCAAAATCATCAAAATATACGGTAGTTTCTTTTTTGAGATTTTTTAATTGTACTTCCCCTTCATATTGGGGTTTCAAATGAAAAATATAAGCAAATAAACTTATCGCAGTAACGACCAACAGTACCAAAAGTGCTAACAAAATCTTTATAATTATCTTCATACTTAAAGCTTAGGAAAAGTAATATTATAACTTATAATCTAAATGGTGTAAAAAACAATATTATTAAAAAACCTAAATTTATGTAATTAATACCAATACGATATAATGTCAATCTATAAAAAAATAGCAATCGGTTTAATTTCTGTACTTCTTGTTGGAATATTTCTCAACATTGGCCTTAACTACTGGATCAAAAAGCAGCTTCCCATCATTATTCACGAGAAAAATAATACCGCTTATGATATCAATTATGAAAAAATTGAAGTTTCATTATGGTCCAGAAATATCTATGCAGAGACATTATTGGTAAATCCTAAAAATGCACCGAAAGATAGCAAAAATGGACTTTTCTCTAAAATCGAGTCCATTACAATTGAGCATTTCAATATTTGGGATTTGGCTTTTAACGATATCATTCAGGCTGAAAGCATTATTATCAATAAACCCCGTGTAATTCTATATAAAAAAGGTGAAAAACTATTAAACAACAGCAAAAGCATTAAAACACAAATTGTTGAACCTTTCAGAAAAATAATTGCCGTTTCTAACATTTATTTAAATGACGGAACAGTCGATGTTGTTTCTTTAGATTCTGAAAAACCAATTTTCAGCGTTAAGAAAATCATATTAAAACTGGAAGGAATTTTAATTACGGATGCCACCCTTAAAGAAAAAATCCCGCTTCAATATAAAAGTTACGCATTAGTTCTGGATAGTTTGTTTTACAGACCAAGTGCTTTTTATCATATCAATATTGGCAAAATAAGTACTGAAAAGAACTTTTTAAAAATCAATAATTTCTCTAATCTTCCTCAATTCAGCCGACGTGATTTTACGAAACGTTTAGAAAAAGAAAAAGACATTTATACACTCAAATTTGATTCGGCCCAAATTAAAAAAATGGACTGGGGCTTTAAGAATGACCGCTTTTTCTTCAAGGCAAATTCGGTTGTAATCAATCATTTTGATGCCAATATTTATCGCGGCAAAATGCCAAAAGACGATTTAAGCAAAAAATATCTTTACAATCATTTATTACGAAATATTAAATTTCCGCTTCAAATTGACACTTTACAGGCTTTGAAATCAAAATTGGTTTATGAAGAAGAAATAGATTTTTCTAAAGGGCCCGGGGTTCTGAATTTTGATAAATTTAATCTACAGGCAACCAATCTGAGAAGTGGTTTTGGCTTAAAAAAAACCAATGACGTTAAGATTAAAGTAAATTGTATTTTCATGAAAACGTCACCTCTTAATGTCGACTGGAGTTTTAATGTTTTAGACAAAAAAGATAGTTTTCATATTCAGGGCGTAATTTCAAATTTTGATGTTGCGGCAATGGGACGATTCAGCAAGCCTTATATGAATGCATCATTCACAGGAGTTTTTAGCAAATATCGCTTTAACTTTTATGGGAATGATATTATTTCAAAAGGAAATGCTTCATTGGATTACGATGATCTTAAAGTGAAATTATACAAAAAGAAAAAGCCTGAAAAAGAAGCCAAACTCAAAAGTGCTATCGTTAATCTGCTAGTTAAAAATGACTCCAATAACAGGACAAAAACTGCGGATGTTGAGTTGGAACGTATTCAGGAAAAATCCTTTTATAACTTTTTATGGCGCAGTATAGCTGAATCCCTGAAGAAGATCCTGATTTAAATCTGAACGAATCTCAAACCTGACAATTATCAGGTTTAGAGAAAATGTTTTTTTCAATCTTTGTTTTTATTTTAATTGAAAACAAATGACAAAGAAACGTTTACACACTTTTCATATTCCGGTAATGGGACTTGCTTATACCATTGATAGTCCGATTCGGGTGGCGCAATACGGCATTTCGTCTGTAATATCAATTGCCGACGATGATCTGATTGAGAAGATGCGTAATTTTTACAGCACCAAATTCAACCTCCCGTATGAAGAAATAACCCAAAAAATTCACGATTACCGGGCTGAAAGAATTACATCTTATCTAAATCTGGTTGATAAAATCGTAAAAGAGAAATTCGAAAATTTTAAATCCGAAATAGCCGGGAGCAAAACTGCTTTAGAAAACTTTATTGCGATGCTGCCCAATACATCAGATATCAAAAAAGGGTTTCAAAATTTACTTGAAGATGGAATTTCTGTTAAAGAAAATATTCAGAATTATATCGAGTCCCATCTTTTTCCGGG
Organism: Flavobacterium hibisci; assembly: GCF_020026925.1. Taxonomy (GTDB): domain Bacteria; phylum Bacteroidota; class Bacteroidia; order Flavobacteriales; family Flavobacteriaceae; genus Flavobacterium; species Flavobacterium hibisci. Next base: position 20,316 of record NZ_JAIQDW010000032.1, read on the forward strand.
CGAGATTGATGTAAATATTATGACGAAATTAGACAAAGATAATTTCGTAAAAAACAAGCAGCTTCCTCTTGAATTTAATGATGCTCATGCTGCTTTAAGAGGCTTTGCCAACAGTAATCTCCAATCATCAGTGGTGCTTTCTGCCGGAATGAATCCGAAGCTTTATAGTTATTTTGAAAATTTCAGTGATTTTTTTCCGAATGAAAACAATCAGCTTAGAAAGAAGATCATTTTAAAAGTCAGTGATTTTAGATCAGCTATGATTCAGGGAAATTTTTTAGCCAAGAAAGGACTCTGGGTCTCTGAATACCGAATTGAATCCGGGCTAAATTGCGGCGGACATGCTTTTGCAACTGACGGACTTTTACTAGGGACGATTCTTGAAGAATTTAAACAGAAAAAGCAACAATTGATTCAGAATTCACATGATTTAATGACAAAAGTACTGCAACAGAAAAATGCATATTTTCCTGAGCAGCCTTTAGATTTAAAAATTACCGTTCAGGGTGGCGTGGGTACATCTGAAGAACACGAATTTTTACTGGACAATTACAAAGTGGATTCTGTTGGCTGGGGATCGCCATTTTTATTGGTTTCAGAAGCCACATCTGTAGATGATGATACCCGAAAATTATTAATAAATGCTAAAGAAGAAGATCTTTACTTAAGTCATATTTCGCCTTTGGGAGTTCCGTTTAATACTTTGAAAGGAACGACAAATGAAATTCTGAAACAAAAGCGCATTCGGGAAAACAAGGCTGGAAGTTCCTGTCCGAAAAAATTTCTGGCATTAAGCAAAGAATACGATCCACACGGAATTTGTACTGCGTCAAAAAAATACCAGCACATTAAACTGGAAGAACTGAACGCTATAAAAAACACTATTTCACTCAATGCTTTTGAGAATGCTAAAGCTAAAATTACAGAGAAATCCTGTTTGTGTGTTGGTTTAGCAAATGCTTCTTATTTAGAAAATGACATTAAAATAAAAGGACAATCTCAGGGAGTTGTAATTTGTCCAGGACCAAATATGGCATATTTCGACCAGGAAGTTTCATTAAAAGATATGTTACAGCATATTTATGGAAATAAGTCAATTTTAAGAACCCACGATCGTCCAAATTTATTTGTGAAAGAATTAAAAATGTATATAGACTATTTTAGAAATGAAATTGAGACAATTTCCGGAGAAATAAGTTCAAATCAAATTAAAAAATGGAATACTTTTAAAAGCAATATTTTAGAAGGAATCCACTATTATCAAAATCTGTTTTCACACACCTTATACTTTAAAAATGATGAACAGAGAATGAAAAATCAATTTGATTTTTATAAATCAGAATTAAATTCAATTCAAATACCAAAACTAGCTTAAAAATAACAAAACCCCGATTGATGAAATCGGGGTTTTGCTTATCATTTATTATAGGATTAAATCTTATTCTTTTTTCTTTTTGCTGCCATCAATAATAGCTCCAGTTCCGGCTCCAACACCAGCTCCGGCCAAACCGCCAATTATGGCTCCTTCGCCTTTTTTCTTGCTGACTGCAGCGCCTGTAATTGCTCCAACTCCGGCACCAATCACCGCACCTTTTGCAGTAGAACTCCAGCCTTTCTTTTTAGCAGGAGCCGCTGTAGTTGTAGTTGTTGCATCCTGACGCACTACGACAACTTTTTGTGCTTCTGCTTTTCGTGCTTCTTCTGCTTTTTCTTTTTCCTCCTGCAGATTAGCCATTTCTGTTTTCATCGAATCAATGACTCTTTGTTTGTTAATTTCAACTTTCATTGAATCAATACTGGCCTGCTTCGCTTTCTCAATATCAGCTTTTCCCTGATTTTGACAAGAAATTACAGTTAATGCGACTAATAAAGAATATAACGTTTTCATAATTGTATTTTTTAAAAAAAATTATAAAACAAAGTAAAACAGAATGCCTTAATAATGTGTTACAAAATTTTGAAGAAAATTTACAGAATTAAATGAAAGGTTTTTTTTATTTTGCAAGAATTCCATCTTTTAAAATCTGTCCAAAATCATACATATCCTCAAAAGAACAATATAAAGGAACTGGTGCCAGACGAACGACATTAGGCTCGCGCCAGTCTGTAATTACGCCGTTTTTCATCAAATAATCGAATAATCTTCTTCCTTCTCCATGTAAAAAAACAGATAGCTGACAAGCTCTTTCTCCTTGATTTGATGGTGTTATAATTTCGAAATTACTATCAACTTCCTTATCAATTTCATGAAGTATAAATTCCAGATAAGAGGTAATTTTATCTCTTTTGGCAATTAAAGTATCCATTCCAACCTCGGCAAACATTTCTACAGAAGCTAAATAGGGAGCCAAAGAAAGTACGGGCAAATTACTGATCTGCCAGCCACCCGCACCTTCAACTGGATCAAAATTAGGTTCCATTTTAAATCGGCGTTCTTTATTATGTCCCCACCAGCCTGCAAATCTTGGCAAATCTGAATTATGATGTCTTTCATGAACAAAACACCCGGAAGCATTTCCTGGACCTGAATTCATATATTTATAACTGCACCACGCAGCGAAATCTACATTCCAGTCGTGAAGTTCTAATTTTATATTTCCAGCAGCATGAGCTAAATCCCAACCTACTTTTGCACCAGCTTTTTGTCCGGCTGCAGTAATGGTTTTAATGTCAAAAACCTGCCCGGTATAATAATTTACGCCTCCAATTAAAACCAAAGCCAACTCGTCACCAACTTCTTCAATTTTTGCCAGAATATCTTCAAGGCGAATATTGTGTTCTCCTTCGCGGCGTTTTATTTCTACAATAGCATCTTCCGGTTTATATCCATGAAAATGAACCTGGCTTTGGAACATATACTGATCTGACGGAAAGGCTTTTTCTTCGCAGATAATTTTATAACGGGTTGCCGTAGGCTGATAGAAAGAAACCATCAGCAAATGAAGGTTTACGGTCAAAGTATTCATAACCGTGACTTCTGAAGGCAGGGCACCTACAATTTTACTTAAAGGTTCCGGGAATCTTTCCTGATAATCCCACCATGGTTTTTCTGCATAAAAATGACCTTCTACCGCAAGATGTGCCCAGTCATTCATTATTTCATCAATATAAAATTTGGTTCTTTTGGGCTGTAATCCTAAAGAATTTCCGGTGAAATAAATCACACGTTTACCATCTATTTTAGGAAAAATAAACTGATCCTGATAATGATTTAAAACGTCTTGTGAGTCAAGTTGTTTAGCGAATTCGCGAGTATTTTGAAAAGTCATTGTTTTTGTTTTGCCTGCTAAAATAACAAATTTTGTTTTGTTTTAAGTTTAAAGTTTCAAGTTGCCAATAGATCGTGAAACCTGAAACTTGAAACCATTAAAAAACAAAAAAACCGACAGTTTCTAAAAACTATCGGGTTATTTTATATTGAAAATTAATTCTGATTAAAGAATCAACATTGCATCTCCGTAAGAATAAAACTTATATCCTTCTTTGATCGCTTCATCGTAAGCTTTTTTCATTAAATCATGTCCACAAAAAGCTGAAATCATCATTAATAATGTTGATTTTGGTGTGTGGAAATTAGTAATCATACAGTTTGCAATACTAAAATCATGTGGAGGGAAAATGAATTTATTTGTCCAGCCTTCGTAAGGATTCAAAGTATTTGCTGAAGAAACAGAACTTTCAATGGCACGCATAGAAGTTGTTCCTACTGCACAAATACGTTTTTTCTTTGCTTTTCCTTCATTTACGATATCACAAGCTTCCTGAGTTATAATCAATTCCTCAGAATCCATTTTGTGTTTAGATAAATCTTCCACCTCAACAGGGTTAAAAGTTCCTAAACCTACGTGTAAAGTTACCTCCGCAAAATTTACTCCTTTAATTTCCAGTTTTTTCAAAAGGTGTTTTGAGAAGTGTAAACCAGCTGTTGGTGCTGCTACAGCTCCCTCTTCTTTTGCATAAATGGTCTGATATCTGTCTGCATCTTCCGGAGTTACCTCGCGGTTGATATATTTAGGAATTGGAGTTTCTCCAAGCTCTGTCAATTTATTTCTGAATTCTTCATAAGAACCATCATATAAAAAACGTAAAGTTCTTCCGCGTGAAGTCGTGTTATCAATTACCTCAGCAACTAATGAATCGTCATCACCAAAATATAGTTTATTACCAATTCTGATTTTACGTGCCGGATCAACCAAAACATCCCAAAGACGCTGTTCAGAGTTTAGTTCTCTCAATAAAAAAACTTCGATTCTTGCTCCGGTTTTTTCTTTATTTCCGTACAAACGTGCAGGGAAAACTTTTGTATTATTTAGAATTAAAACGTCTCCGTCATCAAAATAGTTGATTACGTCTTTAAACATTTTATGTTCGATAGTATTCTTTTTGCGGTCAATTACCATTAAACGGGACTCGTCTCTGTTTTCTGCCGGGAATTCAGCCAAAAGTTCTTTTGGTAAATTGAAATTGAAGTGTGATAATTTCATATTTGAATGATTGATTTTAAAGTGTAGCTTTTAGATTTTGCATCTAAAATTGTAAATCGGATGCAAATATACGATTGTAAGACAGGCGTTGTCAAGTGTTTTACTGTTTATTTTCAAAAGTCGTTGATTTAGTGGTGTTACGACAACATCAAAAAACGTTTTTCTACCATATAAGTGATATAAGTTCATTTAATTTGAATGCTTGAAAAACTAGTGCCTTTTTTTTGTTTGGCTAAAGCCGAAAAACTAACCATAAAAAAACCTCCAGTTGAAACTGGAGGCTATTGAAATTATGCCCATTTTATTTAAATGAACTTATATTACTTATATGGTTAATACTTTTTACAGTTCTGAAATTTCAAAGTTTAACTCTTTTAAATCATTCCAGAAATCGGGATAAGATTTAGAAACTACTTCTGCATTCTCGATAATAATTGGAACTTTTAAGGCCAAAGGCGCAAATGCCATTGCCATTCGGTGATCGTTATAAGTGGCAATTTTCACGTTATGATTCATTGTATCAGAAAGCCCTAAAGTCAAACTATCATTTGTCACCGAAATATTGGCTCCTAATTTTGTAAGCTCGATTCGGAGTGCTTCAAGCCTGTCTGTTTCTTTGATCTTTAAAGTATGCAGCCCTGTTAAATGACAGCCAATTCCTAACCCTAAACAAGTAACCACGATCGTTTGAGCAATATCTGGTGTGTTATTAAGATCAAAATTTACAGTTTCAAGTTTAAAATCTGGCTGTTTTACTAATGTCATTTTATTTCCTTCGAAAGTAGTTTTGACACCCATTTTTTCATAAATAGAAACCAAAGCAGAATCTCCCTGCAAGCTATTTTCTTTATAACTGCTCAAAGTTATCGATGCCTCATCAGCCAACGCTGCCAGACTGAAAAAATAGGATGCGGAACTCCAGTCAGATTCCACAACCATTTCTTTTGAGACAACAGCCTCTTTTGGATACACTTTAATTACATTTCCTTCAAAACTGGTCTGAATATCCAGATCATTCAGCAAAGCCAAAGTCATTTTGATATACGGAATCGAAGTGATTTCGCCTTCTAAAGTCAATTCTAAACCATTCTCTAATTTCGAAGCAACCAATAAAAGGGCTGAAATATACTGACTGCTAACATTTGCTGCCAGACTAACTTTTGAAGCTGTAACTTTTTTTCCTTTGATTCTGATTGGCGGATATCCTTCTTCTTTTTCATATGAAATTTCAACACCCAATTGCGCTAAAGCTTCTACTAAAATTTTTATCGGGCGTTCCTGCATTCTGCTTGAACCTGTCATTACAACTTCACGTCCTTCGTTTACTGCAAAATAAGCCGTTAAAAAACGCATCGCTGTCCCGGCATGATGAATATCTACAATCTCGTCATTTCCGACAAGGGCTTTTTGCATTACCTCACTATCATCAGAATTAGAAGTATTAGCAAGGGTTATATTTGGAAAAAGCGCCTTTAAGAGCAATAAACGATTGGTTTCGCTTTTTGATCCTGTAACTGCAATCTGGCCTTGTAAGTTTTTATGGTTGGTTTGAAGTAATAAATTCATCTATATAATAATAAGTTGTAAATTATGAATCATGAATGATTAAAAACGTAATTCAGACGCGCAATTTACCACTCCCCATTCATAATTCAAAATTGAAAACTCATAATTCAAAACTTATGAGTGATATTTCACAATTATTTCAATTTATCGTTGTTTTTGTGACGATCCTTATCCCTAACCGATTTTAAATTCATTTTTTTATCAAAAGCAGCCTGTAAATCGATTCCTGTTTGATTAGCCAGGCATAAGACTACAAAAACAACATCAGCAAGTTCTTCGCCTAAATCTTTGTTTTTATCACTTTCTTTTTCTGATTGTTCCCCGTATCTACGGGCAATAATCCTCGCAACTTCACCTACTTCTTCTGTAAGTTGTGCCATATTGGTTAATTCATTAAAATAACGGACACCATGTTCTTTTATCCAGGTGTCAACGTCTAATTGTGCGTTTTTCAAATCCATTACTATATTTTTTTAAGAATAATTTTTTCGCCTTGACTTGTGATTATTTTTTGAAAAATTTCTTTTAAGCCATCGTACTGATCTGCTGCAAAAATACTACTGTTAATTTCTGTTGAGCAAATAATCTGAATTTTGTTTCCTTCATTAATAATATTAAATCTATACAAAATTCCATTATTCTCGGCTACAATCTGAATAGGTTTTGGCAAGGCCTCAATACTATATCCTTCAGGAATTTCAAGATTTATATTTAATTTTTCCTGACTGGGATATCCAAAATACACGGGCATTTGTCTTTTCTCCTGATTAAAATAATTTTTAGTTGTCGTAAAAAACAACATCGGGGATATAAACATTTTGTCTCCAATAATTTCACATTGATTTTCTGAAATAAAGTCGAATGCTTCAATAACAGGCTTTTCAACATTTGTTTTTATATTTTCAACGGCATAATTTGAAATTTTAGCATTTTCTAATTGTTCTTCTAATTTTTCCAGATAATTCCCGGTACTTTTGTTTGCGTTTGCAATTCTAAAACGATAAGCATCATAGTCGAGTTTATGATTTCGGATTTTACCTTGAAGTACTCCTGAATTATTGATTTTAGCAATCATCATCACATTTTCTTTTGACTGTGTAGCTGGAACCAAATTTATTTCTTCAGAAGATCCGTCTGATTTTATAAGTCTTCCTTTCCAATTCAATACATTTAATGGCAGAATATTAGGAGAAGTAAATTTATGCGAAGCGTCTAATAAAATTTGTTTCCCATCAATTTCTGCAGCAGCAATAACATAATTAAACCCGGTTCTTGTGGGATATACCGGAGTACCGTTCTCAATAGTACTAACTAATACAGGATTTGCTTTGATACCTGCAAACTGAAGCATATTAATTAGAATAAAATTAATTTCGGCTACGTTACCTGTCTGGTTTTTATAAGCTTCTTTTACTCCTTTGTCAGTGTAATAATCATTCTTTTCGTCCCAGTTCATTTTATTCTGGACAAATTTAAAAATGACATTCAATCTTTCCTCTGGTGAATTAATATTAATCAATATTCGATTTAGATCTTCAGTTAAAAACATTTTCTCATTGAGTTGCTTCCCAAAATTTTCATTTTTAAAAATTGTTGTAGCAACACCCTCCCAGGTTTGTGCATAATCTTTGACAGGCTGCTCTGGTAAACGAACCCTTTCCAGTTCATGCCGAATTGAAATTCTGTAATTTTCAAGATTATCTACATACGGCTCTTCTATAAGAGCCGGAATATCTTTGCATGAATAGACCGCATCAATCTGCCTGTAGTTAAACGATCTCGATTGATTATATTCATTGGTAAAGTTCTGCTGTCCTCCAACTATTTTAGATTCTGAAACAATATTCTGATATCCGGTTAATAAGGGTTTATAAATATAAAACTCAGGGATTTCTGTTTTATATTGAAAATAATTTACAGGAACATCATACTGACATTGAAAATCAGGAAAATTGACAATATTTTCAGACTTTAAAATGTATTTGAATTCTATAATTGAACCAACTTTAACATTAGGAAAAGTAATTGCTTTTTCATTCCAGTATTTATTCACATTGTTTTTAAAAACTCCCTGGCCGTCTAATTTAGTTTTTATAATATTTTTATTTTCAATATTGTAAGTAAAAGCATTAGAAAATTCCAAATAATCCTTATTCATATTTTCATATCCTACATAGTACTTTACTTTTTGATTGGCCCAGCTAAGTCCTTCCTTTTTATAAATTTTAATTTTAAATTCATAAACATGATTTGCTGTAAAACCGTTTTTTATATCGTAAATAAAAAAAGTTTTGGCTTTTTTAAACAATATAGCTGCAGGAGCAGAACTATCTTTTGGATGCGCTCTTTCTTCTAATTCTGCAACTGTTACTTTTCCTAATTCGTAATTTTGGGCTTTGACAGTAATAGAAGTAAGAATTAAAATTATCGGAATAATTATGGCGTAAAATTTCATTTTAAATTTTCTTTAAAACAATTTTCTCGCTTTCTTTTGCAATCATTGCTTTATAGTAGTCTTTGAGCATTTCATATTGCTGTGTTGATACAATTGCTTCATTAATTTGATGAGAAATTACCATCTGAAGCGTATTTTCATTAGCTGCAATATTAAACTTGAAAGAGCCTAAGTTATCTTGCATGGTCACTGCAGCTGGTGCAGGAAGTGTTTCGACTGCATAGCCATCAGGAATTTTAATTGTGATGTTATATTTGTCCATAAATGGGAATCCAAAATCAACCGGATATTCTCTTGTTTCCTGATTAAATGGGTTCTTTTCAGTAGAAAAGAACAACATTGGGCTAACATATATTTTGCCCCCTATTACTTCACATAAATTATTTCCCGTAAAAGAATAAGTTTCTATAATGGGTTTCAAAATCTCTTTTTCGTTTGTCTTTGAGTAGTCGCTGATTTCTATTTTATTGTTTTTGTTTTCAAGTTTTTCCAGATATTCATCTTCTTTTGTACTAAAAATATTTTTTCTTGTAATCATGGCGTTATAATCTGTACATTGTCTTCTTGCCTGTCCTGTAACTTTACCTTCAGGATCAATATTATAAGTCAAAAAAACAATATCATTAGACGCCTTCTTAGGCATTAGGTCGATTTCTTCAGAAGTTCCGTCCTTTCTTATTAATCTGCCCTGCCAGTTTAAAGTTCTAAGCGGTAAAACATTTGGAATAGAAAATTTATCAGATGCATCTAATAATATATAGCCATTTTCAGTTTCTACAGCTGCAATCACATAGTTATAGGCTGTTCTGTTAGGGAATAATGCTACCCCGTTTGATCTTGTACTAACCAAAACCGGATTTGCAGTTAAACCCGAATGACGTAACATTGCTGTTAACATTAAATTTATCTCGGCAATATTTCCTGATTTTTCCTGATAGGCTTTACGTACTCCTTTATCGCAGCTGTAGCCATAATATTCATTCCATTTCACATTTGATTTGACATGATTTAAAATAATTAATATTTTTTCCTCAGGGTTTGTTACTCCTGCTAGTAATGCTTTTAAATCATCTTCAAAATATCCGGTCTTATTCAATTCAGGACCAAAATCATCATACTCATAAATTGTCTTGGCTACTGAATTCCAATTAGTAGAAAAAGTTTTAATTGGACTATTAGGAAACTTAACAATTGATAGTTCCTGCTCCAGGCTGGAGGTATAATTATCTATGTTATTGACAAAAGATTCCTCTTTCATCGCTGGCAAATCTTCAGCTATGTAAGTAGTTTTTGCTTCGATATAATCTATTTTATCCTGAGAATATTCGGTTCTTGTTGCGCCTCCTCCAAATCCTCCTGTTGAATACCTTTCCTTCGAATTTATCAGGATTGATTTATTGTTTTTTTCTGTATTCACTTTAGGAAACACATATCCCTTTTGTCTAACATTAAAAATATAATATTCCGGAATGTAAGTTACATACTCCGAATAATTTACCGGAATATTGGTTTGAAAAGCCCAGTCACGCATCATTGTGATGTTAGATGTTCTGATTGTATAACTGTATTCTAGTACTGATCCTTCTTTTACATTTGGCATTGCAATTTTCTTTCTTGCCCTGTACTTATTTACTTCTTCATTAAAAACACCATCACTTTTGAGTTTGGTTTTTTCTATTTTTCCGTTGACTAAATTAAAAGTACACACATCCGAAAAATCAACTTTTTCCCTTGAATCATTACTTGCATTATAATATAGCACACTTTGGTTTGCCCAGTCATAGCCTTCTTTTTTATATATTTTAATGCGCGCTTCAACATGCGTGATTAAAACAAATCCGTCTTGCTGGTTATACTCAATTGTTGCTGTCCCTTTTTTGTACAATATCGCTGCAGCCGCAGATGAATCTTTTGGGTGCATTTTCTGCTCTAGTTCAGCAATAGATACTTTTCCTAATTTAAATTCCTGTGCTGTTGTTTTAGAAAGAATAAAAAGCACAACTAAAAAACTGAAAAATTTAATAGACTTCATTTGGTTTGTTTTGATGATTATGATTAGTTTCTGGTTAGTATAATTTTGGCATTATCATTTTTTGATACCTGCTCCATAAAAAGACGGTATTCATCATATTCTTTATTAGAATATTTTCCTTTATTTAAAAACATAGAGCGTTTGTAAGTAAGTTTATTATCTCCCTTTTTGATAATTTCTGTCTTATATTCTCCAAATTTCCCTTTTAATTCAAAGTTCGAAGGGAGAAATTCAATTGAAAATCCGGCTGGAAGATTAACTTCAATTTCATCTGTATCTAAATAACCACGCTGAATCTGAAAAGGATTTTTACGATTTCGGATACGCTTGACATTACTTTTGCTTTGATTAAAAACATCTACCGGAAAAATTATTTTATTAGCCGAAATTACACCATAACTCGTTGCACTTACCTCTATATCTTCAGTAAAACGAATTTTTTGTTTATCATTTGTAAAAGTTATTTTCCCTAATTTTAAATTATTAATGTTGCTCCAATATTCTTTATAATGTGCTTCTTTTTCGGTAGGCTGTAAAGTTTCAGTCCTGGACTTTGAACTGTATTGAGAACCTTCTGAAGTTATAAAAATATGACCTGAAAGATTACCATTTTCATCAATACTATAACTTCCTTTATCTGTTTGGGTATTTCCTTTATCCTCATATATTTTAGTCCTGACAATTACGCCTCCTTCAGGCTTAACGACCAAAACATCCCTGTCATCTGTAAAAGTACCCTGATAACCAAATGGATCGTCCTGGCTTGTACATTCCAAAAAAGTATAATTATCTCCATTCGGAACTGCCAGTATCATATGGTTTCCCTGCATCGAGACAAAATCAGACTGAATATTGGACTTGTAGCGGTCACCATATAAAATAGTATTATAAGAGGGAACATCAACCGCTTGTAAAAGAGCTTTTGTGTAATTTGACAAGGCTTTACAGTCTCCATATCCTAAGCGGTCAACATCACTTGCCAGCATAGGTTTCCATCCCCCAATACCTATAGCAATATTTACATATCGTGATTTTTTCTGTACATAATCATATACAATTTTTGCTTTTTCGACAGGGTCTTTTTCGTTTCCGACAAGTGCTTTGATTTTAGTCTTAGTTTCTTCCGGAAGCTCAGTAGTACCTGTTAGGATTTTATCTCCATACCATTTACCGAAAGCCTCCCATGTTGTTGCTGTCCCATCTACTCCTTCTAAGTGAAATTTTTCAAGTCCCATCATAATTCTCGGATAAAGATCACGTGAAGACGGGCTAAGATCTTCAGCCTTTTGCGCTAAAATATTAATGGCCTCGTAACTTAGCCTGGTATCCGTATCAGCCGTTTTTTTAATATTAAATCCTGAAAAATAAAACTCCTTCTTTTTAAACCCAAGATTATTCGGAAAAGTAACATTTAATACACTTTTTTCAACACTAAGATAATACCCTCCTAAAAAATACCATTGTGGTATAAAAGCGGTATTGGAAGTTTCCGTTTCGCTGCTATAAACAATAGTAAAGGGATATGAAACTGGCGTATAATTTAAATAAACTACTCGGTTATCTGAAAAAAGGGTGCTTCCGCTTACAGCACTTTGGTCTCTAAAATCTTTTCTTTTGATCTTTTTGATTTCATTCCCAAAAGCATCATAAACAATGGCTTCGATACTTTTAATTGAGGTTGTTTTATCATAGTGCTGATAAGCATCAATATCATTTAACCCTTTTTCATTCAAAACCGACACCACTTTTTGGATTTTGATATTCATACTTCTTTGGGAAGCAATCGTAATATCCATTTGATCCAAACGCACAACGGCATTGGCATTTTCTTTGAGACTGTCTTTAATTATAAAAATTGGATAAGTATTTTTCTGAGCTGAAGAAATTGCAGTAAACAACAGAAAAAACAAGACGTAAAAAGGGGTTTTCATTAGTAAGTATTTTCGCCAAATATATATTATTTTCCGAAACACTTTAACAAATATTTAATAATTTTACTCCTTGTTTTTGCTATCCATTACAATCGTTACAGGACCATCATTTAACAGCCTGACTTTCATATCTGCACCAAAAATTCCGGTTTGTACTTTTTTATTGAATTCTTTCTCCAAAGACTTTATGAAGTTTTCATACATCGGAATCGCATTCTATGATAAAAAACAATTAAAAAGTGTTAAAATTTAAGATGCAAATTTATAGGTGTTTATGTATTCTGTTTCTCGATTAATAACTGCGAATATCCTGCTTATAAGTTTGCATCTAATATTG
>NZ_JAIQDW010000033.1 GCF_020026925.1 Flavobacterium hibisci
GGCTCTCGATATCGGCGAGGACCGATTGGATTTTGGCTTGGAGCTTCTCTTTGTATTTCTCAACTGAACCTTTCCAAACAAAAGTATAACGATTGGCCGGGGATTCAATTTTCGTTCCGTCGATATATTGGACCTCCAGGCTTACATAACCCATTTCTTGCAACATACGCACCACATCAGAAAACAATTGCTGGATTTTTCCGCTTAATCTTTTTCCACGGAAATAATTTATCGTTCTAAAATCAGGGGTACTCTGGCCACTGAGCCACATAAAATGAATGTTCTCGTGGAGTGTTTTTTCTATTTTTCGACAAGAATAAATATTGCTTAAATAGGCGTAAAACAGCACTTTAACCAACATTCTTGGGTGGTAACTACTGGTGCCCCCACCTTTGTATTGCTCAATTAAAGTATCGATGTTCAAGTGGTTGACCACTTCATTTACCAATCGAACGGGATGGTTTTGAGGAATTTTATTAAAAATATCTTCCGGAAAAAGACTTGGACTATTGGCTGGTAATGCCTTAAAATGTATTTTTGAATTGTTTGTCATAGCAACCTCAAAATACTATTTTTGAGGGATAAACACAAAAAAAATCCCGAAAAATTTCGGGATTTTTGCCTTTTGAGACTTTTTAGACAGCCTCTTTTCCAATATTGCGGTCTGGACGGGACTCGAACCCGCGACCCCATGCGTGACAGGCATGTATTCTAACCAACTGAACTACCAAACCTACTTGCGTTATTGTGCTGCAAAAATACAATAGAACTTTGATTTTACAAGGTTTTCTGTATTTTTTAAACAAATAAAAAGCGTTAAATTTTTAACCGTCTGATTTCTATTACGATAGAAAGATGAGTAAGTAGGTTTTAATCCGAAAAGACAGTAAAAATGTAATAGGTAAGCTGTTTTTATCTTTGCATTAAAAGATTCTACTTACGTAATTGCACTTCTATTATCAAATAATTTAATATTGACTCATAATTACTAGTTATGGTATTTCGTAAAATATTGAAGTTTTTGAATCTGGATTCTTTTGTTTTTTATACCAATACGCAAGTTTTATCATCACAATATGCTTATTATTGAGATTATTATAAATTGCCCGAAGCCATTGATTTAGGATTAATCCATTTTAATATTTCACTACAACAATATGTAACTCTCTGGCTTTTTAGAGATTAAAAAAACTTCTACGTATCTCCTGGAAAACTTCTACGCATCTCTGTAGAAAAACTTATCTTGCACAAGTTAAACAAAACAAACAATTATGAGCCAGCAATGTGTAATTTTTGATATGGATGGCGTGATATGCCACACCAATCCACATCATGTAGTGGCTTTCGAAGCCTTTTTCGATAAATACCAAATTCCATACACACAGGAAGAATTTGAAGAGCATATGTACGGAAAGCATAACGGATACATCATGACACATTTCTTCAAACGTTCCGTTGCGGGAGAAGAATTAGCTAAACTTGAATTCGAAAAAGAAGCTATGTTCCGTGAAATATATAAAGACAAAGTAGAAACGATTCCGCATTATCTGAAGTTTTTAGAAGAACTAAAATCTCGCGGATTTAAAACAGCTGTCGCAACCTCTGCACCGCGTGCTAACCTGGATTTAATCATAACCGCTTTACAGATAAAAGACAAAATGGACTCGATGTTGTCCAGCGAAGATGTAAAACATCATAAACCTGATCCGGAAGTATATTTAAAATCAGCAGCGCGTGTAGGCGTTTCTCCGGCTGATTGTGTCGTTTTTGAAGATTCTTTTTCGGGAGCTTCAGCTGCAATCAATGCAGGAATGAAAGTAGTTGGCGTTTTGAGTACCCATACTAAAGAACAATTACCACCATGTGATTTTTACATCAAGGATTACAGCGAAATAAATGTTGAGAAAATTTTGGCTTTGTTGAAATTGTAATTTCTGTTAATTCTATCCTTTACAAGAATTAATAGATTTTTGCTGCTCATTTTGATTTCATTAAACTAATCATAATAACTAAAGTAGATTAATTGAAAAATGGGTTCTATCTCTTCGTAGTTAAAATTATGTGGTTTTATTTTTTTTACCATATTAAAAGTGTTATATTGACACTTTTAAATTAGGACAATATTTTTTTGCTTATTTGCATTAAAACCAGCAAATTAAACCTAAAGCTGGATCATAAGTAAATAGTGCTGCCTGAATTAAAAAATAAAAATCAACCTCATAAAAAAACACAAAAAACTATGAAAAATGGAAGAATCATTTTAGCCTGCGTGTGGACATCCCTCTTTGCTATGACCACTATCCAGGCACAAAAAAAAATGGTGCAGACCAAAACTGAAAACAAATATGTGCATAAGGCTTTAGGAAATCCTTATCTGCCTCTGTGGGAACATTTGCCGGATGGAGAGCCAAGGGTTTTTGAAGATCCGGATAATCCGGGAAAATTTCGTGCCTATATCATCGGATCCCATGATGTCGCCTACACTGCTTATTGCGGAGCTGATATTAGAATATGGTCTGCGCCTGTAGAAGATTTGTCGAGCTGGAGGGACGAAGGACCTGTTTTTACTTATGAAGTTGACGGAAAATGGGATGTTATGTACGCTCCCGATCTGGTAGAGGTAAAGAAAAAAGATGGCACAAAGGAATATTACCTATACCCTCACAGCCGTGGAGAAAGCAGAGAAGCCATGATAGCTAAAGGAAGTCGTCCTGATGGTCCTTTCACTCCTGTAAATCTTACTCCAGACGGAAAACGTACTTTACCGGGAAGCATCCTTGGATTTGACCCTGCCGTTTATATTGAATACGTTACAGACCCAAAAGATGCTGATTATCAAACTGGTTTTAGGACTTATGGGTATTGGGGTTTTCAAAAATCGTCAGCAGCACAGTTAGACCAAAACACCATGTATTCACTTAGGCCAGGAACTGAAATAATTGCAAATTTTTTACCTGCAAGTTCCAGTTATGGTGTTCCCCGCGCGCCAAAGGGAACAGCATTTCCCCAAATTTATCCGGGACAGGATTTTGGGACGTTTAATTTTTTTGAAGCATCTTCCATTCGTAAGGTAGGCAATAAATATGTTTCAATTTATAGTGGTTATTCAGGCCCAGACTACGGAATAAGCAGTTCTAATTCTACTTTACGATATGCTGTGGGAGATTCACCTCTGGGTCCATGGAAAATTGGCGGTGTTTTGGTAGATTCACGTGCTCCTGTGCTTAATCAGGATGGAACCGCTATAATAACTTCAAATGCAGGCCACAATACTCACGGAAGTATTCAGGAAATAAATGGTCAATGGTATGCTTTTTATCACAGGCCTCCAAGAGGATTTGGATTTGCACGTCAGGCAATGGTTGCCCCTATAACAGTGAAATGGGATGATAAACCTGTGTCTGAAGGCGGTATGGTTTCAATTGGAATGTATGATCCTTACGCTGACAAAGTGCCAACTGTAAAAGATAGTAAAGGAAATGAATACAAAGGTGCTGAAGTTACTTCTGAAGGTTTTCATATTTATGGTCTTGATCCTTACCAATATTATTCGGCAGGTTATGCGTGTTACCTCTCTGACAATAGCACACAGCAAGATTCCTGGGATATATGGGATAACCACATGCCGATTACCAAGGTTAAAAACGGTCATATTATTGGGTATAAGTATTTCGGTTTTGGAGGTCTTAAAAACAATAAAAACGGAATTAAGGCTTTTAAAGGTACTCAAAAAGGGAATAAAACATCCTTTAATTTGTTTCTTAAACCAAATACCGAAAAATCATTTAAAGTTAATGTCTGGCTTGACGGCATGATAGACAATGACACATGGAAAGGAAAAAAAATAGGCGAAATTGTCGTTCCTCAAAATGCTGCACAAAATATTACCCAGTTCACCATAGACGTTGCAAAATTTGTAGACGGACTGGATAAAAAACATGCTATCTATTTAGTGGCAGAGGGTAACGATGGAGAATCTCTTTTTGATTTAGCTGGATTGGGATTTAGTTCTGCCAAAAATAAAATTGTTCGCCCTGTAGTTCCTACCGTTAGCATTAAAGTGAACGGAGAAGATTTAAAACTCTCGGAAACTCCGGTTAGATTTACCAGAGCCAATGGCAATGTTGGTTACGATATTTATGAAGCCACTTCTAAAGTTGGATCCGAAGCAAACAGCATTCCTGTTGTAGCAGCAACTGCCAGTAATCCAGAAGTAAAGATATCTATAATACAGGCAAAAGATATAACAGACAATGCTGTTGTGAAGTTTGATTATAAAGGTGTGGTAAAAACCTACCATGTAAAATTTACTAAATGATGGAAACATCAGATATATAAGTTTTATACATAAAGCATAATATGACAGCCTCCAGTTTTTAACTGGAGGTTTTTTATCCAAAATTAATTTACGTGTATAAAAACATTACACAAAGTCTAATGCAATTGCAAGCAATAGGGCATTTTGAAAGATTTTTATTTTTAAATCCCCTTATATAATCGAAATCGAACTGCCTAAAGAAAAAAAACACATTAGTCTCGGTTTTATCCTTAGCGTTAGAATGTTTTTTATTATCTGCTAATTTAAATCATTCTACATCAAGAAAGTATGATAAAAGTTGGCTTTTATAATTTAGAACCAAATCTTTTACTATGACTATTGAATTTCTCATAGCTTAAAAATGTAAAATAAACAATTAATCTCCTTTTGTTAAAAAAGTATCAGCATAATAAATAAATATCTTTTATATTCGTAAAAAAATATTTTAATTATTTATTTATTATCAATTACATTATTTGCACTTTATGAGTAATACATCTACAAAAGGCATTTGGAAAGTGATTTCGGCCTCTTCTATGGGAACTATGATTGAATGGTATGATTTTTATATTTTTGGAAGTTTAGCCGTTGTAATTTCAACCAAATTTTTTCCCAGTGACAATCCTACCGCAGCATTTCTGTCAACATTAGCGACTTTTGCAGCAGGATTTGTGGTTCGTCCTTTTGGAGCTTTATTTTTTGGAAGACTTGGAGATATAATTGGCCGTAAATATACTTTTATGGCTACCCTGTTATTAATGGGTGGTTCTACTTTTTTGATAGGCTGTATTCCGAGTTATGAAACGATTGGCTTTTTAGCACCTTTATTGGTTTTGATTTTACGTTTGCTCCAAGGACTTGCTTTAGGCGGAGAATATGGCGGAGCAGCAACCTACGTTGCAGAACATGCCCCGAAAGGACAACGAGGTTATTGGACCTCATGGATTCAGACCACAGCAACAGTTGGATTATTTATTTCACTGATGGTAATCCTGGCAACAAAAACAGTCCTTTCTGCTGAGGATTTTGATAACTGGGGATGGCGTGTTCCGTTTTGGGTATCGATTGTCATGGTTGGCGTTTCTTACCTCATCCGAAAAAATATGGACGAGTCTCCTGAATTCGCGAAAGCAAAAAAAGAAGGAACTACAAGTGCCAGTCCGCTAAAAGAAAGTTTTGGAAACCGCTATAATTTAAAGTTTGTATTGCTTGCTTTATTTGGTGCCACAATGGGACAGGGCGTTGTCTGGTATACCGGACAATTTTACGCCATGAGTTTCATGAAAACGGTGATGAACATAGATTCTTCGCAGGTTGATACTTTATTGGGAATTGCACTTTTACTGGGAACGCCGTTTTTTA
This sequence comes from Flavobacterium hibisci, assembly GCF_020026925.1. GTDB lineage: Bacteria > Bacteroidota > Bacteroidia > Flavobacteriales > Flavobacteriaceae > Flavobacterium > Flavobacterium hibisci. The sequence continues at coordinate 5,681 of NZ_JAIQDW010000033.1, forward strand.
TTGTATTTGGATGGCTGAGTGACAAAGTGGGAAGAAAATATATTATGATGGGCGGAATGCTGCTTGCTATTTTGCTGTACAGACCAATTTATAAGGCAATGTACACCACAACAGATACAGCTCTTAAAACCGAAATTACAGAAAAAACAAAAACAACGGTTGAACTAACGGATGCAAAAGATTCTGTTTACACGACTCATAAAGAGTTTACTGATGGAACTGTTTCAATAGAAAAGAAAACCGTGTTTGCGACTAAAAAAGAGGCTCAGGTCAGTACATCTGTGATGATTAATTCGAGTGATGAGTGGAATTTGATTTTCTTAGTGTTTATACAGGTTATATTTGTTACCATGGTCTATGGGCCAATTGCAGCCTTTTTGGTCGAAATGTTTCCGGTTAAAATTCGATATACTTCCATGTCGTTGCCTTATCATGTTGGAAATGGAATTTTCGGAGGTTTGCTTCCTGCAATTTCGACTTATTTTGTTACTCATTCAAAAGCAGCAGGAAAACAGGACTTTTATCTGGACGGACTTTGGTATCCTATTGTGATTGCCTCTATCTGTTTTGTAATTGGAATGATTTACATTGATAATAAAAATAAAAACTCTCACCTTTAATCTACTGAAAATGAATTTTATAAAAAGAGCCTTAGGAATTGTGTGGATCATATTAGCAATTGCTGCTGCCTATTTTTGCATTTTTGAATTTGGTCTGCCAAAATTTTTATCGGATCAACAAGAGGATTTGGTATTTGGAATTATCATTCTGTTTATTCTGACTCCATTGATCGTTTTGGGGCTTGGGGTTTTTGGCTACTTCTCTTTAACTGGAGAATACGACAAAGAGAATTAATTTCTATCATATAAAAAACAAAAGGCTGCCCACACGGACAGCCTTTTCGCATTACCAAACCAAACAAAAATTTATTCTTTAATAAACTTTATTACTTCTGCTTCATTATTCTCATTAAGTGCTTTTACAATATATAAGCCCGGTTTTAAATCGCTTACCTCAAATTGAAAATCTGCATTTTCATTGTGTGTAAAACTTTTTACCAATTGACCAGTAATAGCATAAACTTCAACTTTTACAGCAGCAAAATTCAATGTGAAGTAATTCGAAACAGGATTTGGATACAAACTCAATGCGTTTCCTTTTTCGAAATCTTCAATAGCCAGACTGGCTTGTTTGTTTCCGTAAATTCTGAATTCTCCTGCTGGAATACTCATTACAGCATTCACGTCGGTAACATTTATTGTAGTATTGTCCATCAGATTATACCATGTTCCCGGATATGAAAAACCGGTAGCAACGTTTTGAGTGGTAACATTAAAGTTGGCCAAAATCAACACATCTTTAAGTTGTCCTGAAGATAGAGCTGAGTTTGTAATTTTAATGTTCGGATACAATGAACTGGTATTTGACATGGTTGTTGTTCCGGAAAACACAGGCTCCGCAATTTTCATGGTGATCATTTTTGACCAGTCGTTATAAATTTTGTTTCGTCCAGAATTTCCGAGCCAATTTCCAGTCCATTGCGGCTGTGGTTTTGTGTCTAATTTGCAGTCTCCTGAAATTGTCGCTGAAGCATCATTTACGGTTCCGTTATTACAGGTAAAAATAGAAGAATCCCAGCCTAAATCTCCAAAATGCCAGATCATTTTTGGTCCCGGAACCAATAATGAAACCGCGCCAATAGCCGACATTCTGGACAAAGCTGTGCTTAATGTTTTTACGTTGTGAGCAGCATTTGTCGAATTTCCGTATTGGATATTTTTATACATCAGACGTTCCTCGTCGTGGCTTTCTGCGTAACCTATTAATCTGTTTGCAGAAAACCCACGGCTTGAGCTTGTCATTCTTGAAATATTACCAGTGTACCCCATAGACAACTCATTATAAGCACTATTCATATTTCCCCACATCATGATTCCTTTACTTGGTGATTCTGCAATTTTATAATTTGCCCATTGCTGTTCTTCCAAATCAGTTCCTAAATGTTCGAAAATAGTATAATGCGTAGGATCCAGGGTCCAGGAATAATCAGCATATGATTTCAAAACATCAACTCTGTCTTGTTGATAAGCATTGGTACAAGTTTCATCTGAAGCAGTACAATTTTGAGTAAACCCTTTGGTTAAATCCCAACGCAAGCCGTCAATTTTGAATTCTTCAACCCATTGTTTGATCACACGTTTTACATAATTCTGAGTTCTGATGGACTGATGGTTAAAATCTTCACCAACGCTATAACTGTGTTTGGCAACTGTATTAAAATAAGGGTTTTCGGTAGTTGGGGATCCGAAACCGTCTCCGTCAGGATCATTCATCCACATTCTCACCATCGGATTTCTTCCGAAAGCGTGATTCAAAGCCACATCCAGAATCACGGCGATGCCGTTTTGGTGACATAAATCGATTAGTTCTTTTAATTTGTCCGAAGTTCCGTAGAATTTATCGAGCGCCATGTGGAAAGAAGTGTTGTAGCCCCAGCTTTCGTTGCCTTCAAATTCCATTACCGGCATTAATTGAATTGCGTTTATTTTCAAATTTTTAAAATAATCGATCCGGTCAATCAGGCTCTGATAGTTTCTGTTGGCATCAAAATCACGAACCAAAACTTCATAGACTACTAATTTATCTTTTTCAGGTTTTGTGAAATTGTTGACCTGCCAGTTGTATGGCGTTTGTCCGGTTTTTAAAACGGTTACTTCAAATTGTTGTCCTGATGGATAAATCGGCATATTTGGATAATTGGCAGCAGGAATTGAAGCATCATCATAAGGGGATAAAACCAAAGTAGAATAAGGATCTGCTGTTTTAACCAATGAAGGTGAATTTGCTAAAGGTGTCGCATCTCCTACCCAATATTGATAGGTATTATTTGTTCCCGAAACCAAACCGGATAACTCCAACCAGAATTTTCCGGAAGTAGGATCTTTTTTCATGGCATACGCCAATGAAGGCTGCCAGCTATTAAAGCTTCCGGCCACGTAGACAAAATCTTTTAAAGGGGCATCCAAAACCAAAGTCGCTTTTGTAGCATCGCCAGAGTTGTAATTAATCCCATCAACTAAACCGGCAGGCATAGCTTCTGAAACCGTATTAGGATTTACGATAACCGAAAACTTTTTTGAAATTGTTGTTGCTCCCTGCGTCACCAATAATTCATAGCTCTGATTAGCAGTAACATTAGCATGGCTAAAGGAATAATTTGCTGTACTTGCATTTGTATTAATCGTGTTCCCGTTTGATTTTAGTACATAACTCGCAACACCATTGGTATTGGTAGCCGCAATATTAAAATTAGAACCTGATGTTAAAATGGAAGAACTATTTTCTGCCGGTGCAGTAAGCGTAACCTGAAAAGTACCGACTTCTACTAAAATATCCTGTGATTTTTTATCTCCGGTTCCGTCTTTTGTTTTAATTAAAAAACCAATTCTGCCAATTCCGGTGGCATTGTAATACGTAGCAGGAGTAATGGTTTTGGTATAAGTATAGGTTCCGGCGTTATACGTAAACATACTGGCTGCGCTTGAAGCGGTCCACGAACCGTTATTGGGTGTTCCTTTTGCGGTAGTGTCATTGGTGTCAAAAGCCCATGCCCACATGTATAATTCATGAGTTGCGGCAATGCCCCAGCTGGTTTCATTGATACTGCTTCCTTTTATTGTAATAGTAATAGAATTGGTTTCTTCAAAAGTAGCAGGACTTACAGAATAGTCAACGGTTTGTTGTTGCGCAAAAACAGCAGCCGACAACAAAAAGAATATGGTTAGTAAAGTTTTTTTCATAATGATATGTGGTTAGATAGTATGATTAAAAAAAGGCTACCCGCAGATAGCCTTTTATTGTAATCAAAAATTACTAATTCTTTTTAATGGTATATGTTTTTGCAATAAAGTCAACAACAATAGTATAGTTTCCTGCTGTTGCAATTGGAATATTAGATCCGCCTGCATCTAAGCTTAAATCATTGCCATTATCACCATAATTAGTTGTCCAGCCATCATCTAATCTGAATTTGATTTCTCCAACAACCAGATCCATCGTGATGGAATATTTTTTAGTACCAGAGTTGTAATCTAAATTTGCATCAGTTCCCCAACCGTCACCACCTGTGACTGGTGCTGTTGCACTACCAATTATACCCCAGTTATCCCATGCCGTATAAGGAGTAACTTTGATGGTGTAAGAATTAGATATTTGAGGAGCTGATCCAACGCCTCCAACAGTAGATTTAATGCGAACATCAATCTGACCTTCTGCCAAAGGAGTCAAACCGATATTTAAAGCTGCTGCGTTTAATTCTGCAACAGTAAAGTTTTTAAACTTGTCAGTAGTTGTACCTGCAACATATGGAGATTCGAAGTTAGTTCCTGCTTTAGCTATTTCTACACTATAATTAACAACAGTTGTGCTTCCTTCATATTGTGCATCATCCCAAACAAATGTAGTGGCGAGGCCATCTGAATTCGCAACTTGTAATACAACGTTAAAATCTGATTTAGGGCTTAATAATACCGGAGCAGTTGCAGCCTCAATTACTGGTCTGCTTTCTACGTCGTCGCCTGAACATGAAACAGCCAAAATGCTGATAAATGCAATTAAAATTTTATTTATATTTTTCATCTTATTTGTTTTTTATGAGTTATTAGTTAGTAACCAGTGTTTTGAATTAAAGTAGGGTTTGCCTGAATAGTTGTAGCAGGAATCGGCATAAGGTTTCTATAGGATTCTGTAGAAGTACCATTTTTAACTCCGCCTTTCCATTGCCATAATTTTGAAGATCCTGTGAATTTATCGAAACGAATTAAGTCAGTTCTTCTGTGGCATTCCCAAAACAATTCTCTTCCTCTTTCGTCAAGAATAAAATTAAGGGTTAAATCTCCTGATGTTATAGTAGTAGCACCCGCTCTGGTTCTTAATTTATTGATGTAACCAACTGCGGCATTCAAATCTCCGCCGGTACCTCCTCTTAAGATTGCCTCGGCATACATTAGATATACATCAGATAATCTGAATACCGGGAAATCAGTATCCGGAATATCATTTCTTTGAGCTGCACCTCCGTCTGATTTTTTATTAGTGAACTTAGTTACAGCATAACCATTTGTAAACGATCCGATATTATTGATATCAAGCGTTTGTCCGGTAGTGTAGAAAGTTCCTCTTTTGTCACCGGTTGCTGTTTCATCAGGGAATAACTGAACAAATTCTTTTCTTGTTCTGATACCCTGCCAGCCTCCATCCATACCGTAATCACTTCCATTCATTGAACCTCCAATTGAAGCGTGAAGGATAAAACTCATTCCTGCTCCGGTAGCTCTGATTAAATTACCATCGCTAATTACAGGGAAAATAAATTCGCTTTGTGCACCATTTGTATTATTGTCTGCAGAGAACAAATATTTGTAAGGTACGTCTGCAAAAGTGTATCCTGAATTATTGATGATATCACTACAAAGCGCAACAGCTTCGGTATTTTTTGCAGTTCCGATATATACTTTAGCATTCAGATAGATTTGAGCCAATAAGAATTTTGCAGCCGTTTTGTCAACTCTTCCGTATTCATTAGCTTTAGAAGCTACCAGGCTGTTTTCTAAATCTTTAAGTTCGCTTTCTACAAAAGCAAAAACTTCTGCTCTTGTTTTTTGAACCGGATTATAAATTCCTACCGGATCAGCTTCAGTTGTAATAGGCACATTACCGAATAAATCCATTAACTGAACATAGTCAAAAGCTCTTAAAAAACGTGCTTCCGCTCTAAAAGCGGCAATTTCTGCTTTCAAAGCAGCATCAACATTTCTTTCAGCAAGTTTTTCATCCGTTGTTTGTCTTAAAAACTCATTTGCAAGACTTATTTGATAAAAAGATCTTGAATAAACTCCGTAAAGGAATTCATTATTAGGAGCCCAGGTCTGAGTATTCATTGTTGGCAGTGTACCATCAGCCCATGCAATTATAGCCTCGTCAGTTGTGAATTCCTGTACTACAAACAGAAGTCTTAAATAACTGCTGAAATCACCACCAATTCCGGAAATATCCGGAGATGCATCTCCGTCATTACCACCCACATACATTCCGGCATATAATTTTGCCAAAACCTGCTTGTAGGATTGAGGGCTTTTAAAGAAATCTTCTGACAAAAACTCATCATCATCTTCCGGTGTTACATCCAGGTCACTTGTACAAGATGTAAAAGCCAAATTTAAACCCAGAATTACCAGGAATAAAAAACTTATATTTTTAAATGATATTTTCATTTTATTTACTTTTTAAATTTTAATTGAACTTCAATACTTTATCGGATGATAAATTAGAAATTAGCATTTACGCCAAATACATAAGTTCTTGCACGTGGATAAACATTACCGTCTACACCTGAAAAACTCTCAGGATCTATACCGTTATATTTGCTGAAAACCAAAGCATTTTGTACTCCTACAGTAAAGCGTAATGACACTTGTTTGAATAAAGACCTGTCAACATTGTAGCCAATACTTGCGTTATCTAATTTGATGAAGGAAGCATCTTTTACGTAATAGTCAGATAAATAACGCTGAGTTCCGTTATCTTCAAAAGTAAATCCGGTGTTGTAATAATCCGGTGTAATATTTGCCAAATCAGTATCTCTTCTCAGACCTGCCTGTAAATATCCTTTATCAGAGTTGATGTTGTCAAAAATGAAGTTGCCCACATTTGCTCTCCAGCTCATTGTAAAGTCGAATTTTTTATAATTGAAAGTACTGAATAACCCGAAAGTGTAATCCGCTGTTGGTTTATGAAATCTGTAACGATCTGAATTGTCGATTCTGCCGTCCTGATTTCTGTCCACATAAGCTCCCTGAATTGGTTTTTTGTTAGCATCATACAATTGCTCAAAAACATAGAACGCAGCCGGATTAAATCCTACAGAGTTTATTTTTATTCTGTTATTACTTCCTCCAGTTATGTTATCTCCTGTCATGTATCCCTGGAATCCAGGTACAGTAAATCCTAAATCTGTAATCTCCTGATTAATATAAGTAGCATTAAATGCCAGGTTCCAGTTTAAATTTTCCGATTTTAAAACATCACCGTTAAGGTTAAATTCGATACCGTCTGTCTGTACACTTCCTACATTTGAGAATCCTGCATTTCTTATGTTGGCACCATCAGGATATGCAATATCAGCTAATAAGTCATTCGCTTTTTTGTTGAAGTAATTTAAAGATCCGTTAATTCTGTTTGCTAAAAATCCAAAATCAATACCTAAGTTGAATTCTGCAGTATCTTCCCACTTGATATCTTTATTAAATCCTTCTGTTTTAGCAACCTGATAAGCAGTGCTTCCAAAAATATAATTAGAATTTATAGTTCCTAAAGTTACTCTTCTAAGGTAATCATAAGCAGCTGTAATATCCTGCTGACCAGTTGTACCATATCCAACTCTTAATTTTAAAGATGAAATAGTCGAATTGTCTTTCAAGAAAGCTTCTTCAGAAATATTCCATGCAAATGCAGCTCCTCCAAAATCTCCCCATCTGTTTTCTTTAGAAAAACGTGAAGTACCGTCTCTTCTATAGTTTATGGTCAATAAGTAGCGGCTTTCGTAACCAATATTTGCTCTGGCAAAATAAGACTGTAGATTAATATCCGCATCTGTAGTTACGTCAGTAGCAGGGTTTGGTCTTCTTGTTTCCCCACTATTGTACGCTTCTCTTTCAAACATTTGATAGTTATAACCACCGGTTAAATCTAATTTGATTTTTCCGAATGTTTTCACATAATTTAAATAAGCATTTAAATTTTTATTTTGTCTTGAATCAGTATATCCTCTGTAGTCTCCCAGATTTGTCCAGTTCCCTGCAGAGAAAGATGCAGGCTGATAGCCGTTTACACTTTCGGTACTGTTTTCTTCGTAACCATTACTGTCAAATTTGTCAATTCCTAATTCGGCAACAGCTCTCAAATCTTCAAGGAAATGAAGTTTATAATCGACTCTTACATTACCCCATTTTCTGGTTGAAGTAGATTTTCTCGTATTTTGATTGATACGTGCTACCGGATTTTTAGCAGCAAGAAGATTCACATCTCCATTTGCCTGCAGCCATTCAAAATAACCTCCATAACGCGAACCTTCATCATATACAGATTGTGTAGGGTCAAAATTAATGGCACTTCCGATAACACTATTTTCATCCTGAAATTGATTTTTACCAAAAGACAAGTTTCCGTTAATATCAATTTTTAAATGATTATCAAATAGAACCGGGTTTAATGATAAAGACGTAGTTGTTCTTTCAAACGAAGTGTTTTTTAAGATACCCGGAGTGTTTGTATTACCAACAGATAATCTTGAAGGTAATTTTTTAAACAAAGAACCGCTTGCTGAAATGTTGTTATCTAAAGTTACTACACTTCTAAATACTTCATCCTGCCAATCTGTATTTGCAGTTCCTAATAATGCTTTTTGTGCTGCTGATCCTTTTTCGTTTACAAGTTCACGAAACTGGTCTGCGCTTAAAACATCTATTTTTTTTGCAATAGAGCTGATTCCTGTTTGAGAATTGAAAGTAACTTTTAATGCATCTTTAGAACCTTTTTTAGTCGTAATAACGATTACACCATTGGCAGCTCTTGAACCATAAATTGCTGAAGCCGAGGCATCTTTCAAAACAGTAAAAGATTCAATGTCATTAGGATCAATTGTAGATAAAATGCTGGTAGAACCATCTGGCACCGCATTACTCAACGGAAGTCCGTCTACTACGATTAAAGGATCGTTTGAAGCATTTAACGAAGAACCTCCTCTGATTCTGATATTGGCTCTTGCTCCCGGAGCTCCTCCTCCGGTAACGGTAACACCTGAAATCCGGCCTGTTAGCAGACTTTCCGGAGTTACATTTAATCCTTTATTAAATTCTTTTGAAGATAAAACCGCTACTGCTCCCGTTGCATCTTTTTTCTTAACGGTACCGTAACCTACCTGTACAACTACCTCTTTAAGTTGATTGGTATCTTCTTCTAATGAAATGTTTAGTGTTTTTTGACCGTTATAGTCAACGGTTGCTGTTTTGTATCCAATAAAAGAAACCAGGATTTTGTTTCCGTTCTTTACATTAGATAATTCAAAATTACCGTCAAATCCGGTCGATGTTCCTCCAGGAGCACCTTGTACATTTACATTTACCCCCGGGATTGGTTGTCCTGTCGCCTTGTCGACAACTGTACCTTTTAAAGTGCTTTGAGCGAGCATAGTAAACGGCAGCAGCAGGAATAAAAATAACAACTTTTGTGAAATTGTTTTCATACTTTTTGTTTAAATTAGTTTGAGTTAGTGATTGTTAGTTGAGCTTTTAATTTTACTTCGAATTTCAAAATTAGGAATTAATTAACATGCTCAACGCCAGTCATTTTTTATTGGCTTACGCAAACGTGGTAGTGTTGAAAACTTTATATATTATTGCGTTTTTTTAGGAATAAAATTATGATTTGTGGAAATTAAACATACCTTTATTGTCAATAACATTTTTTTCAAATTAGTATCATGAAGCGAAAAGTGACCCTAAAACAGATAGCAAAAGAGCTCGATGTATCTATTTCAACTGTTTCAAAATCATTGCGAAACAGTCCTGAAATTGGTGAAGAAACCCGGTTAAAAGTTCAGGCTTTTGCAAAATTTTACAATTACAAACCCAACAATATTGCCCTGAGTTTAAAAAACCGAAAAACCAAAAGTATTGGCATTATCATTCCGGAAATTGTACATTATTTTTTCTCTACCGTAATTGACGGCATTGAGCAGGTTGCTAATGAGAACGGTTATAGTGTTGTGATCTGTTTATCCGATGATTCTTTTGATAAAGAAGTATTAAACATGGAAATGCTGGCCAACGGAAGTATTGACGGTTTCATTATGTCACTTTCGAAAGAAACACAATTCAAAGGCGATTTTCATCATATTACCGAAGTGATCAATCAGGGAATGCCAGTTGTAATGTTTGATCGTGTCACCAATGATATATTATGCGATAAAGTAATTATTGATGATAAGGCGGCAGCATACGAAGCGGTTCAGAGCCTGATTGACAGCGGAAGAAAAAAAATAGCGCTTGTCACGACTGTTGATTATGTAAGCGTTGGTAAACTAAGAACCGATGGTTACGAAAAAGCGTTATTAGATAATGGATTACCATTTAACGAAGATTTAATCATAAAAATTGAAGACGTAGATACCTGCGAAATTACGATTAGCCAGCTTTTACATGACAGGGCTTTTGATGCTGTTTTTGCCGTAAACGAGCTTTTTGCCGTAACCATTATTAAAACCGCAAACAAAATGGGGCTTAAAGTTCCGAAAGATCTCGCTGTAATTGCTTTTACTGACGGTATTATTTCTAAATATTCAACGCCAAGTATTACAACGGTGAGTCAAAGCGGAAAAAAAATGGGTAATAAAGCCGCTAAAATGCTTATCGAAAGACTGGAAGCTGAACATGAAGATGATGAAGAAAATGAAAATTACAGAACAGAGGTTATCGAAACGCATCTTATAAAAAGAGAATCTACCGACTAATTTTGTCAATCGTAAAGAATAGTAATGCAACTGTTTAAACTGAATTTGTCTTATACTTTATCATTTTCAATTTTAGTGGTACTTTTTTCTTATTTAATTCATTACTACAACCTTGTAGTAAAAAATGTTTGCTCTTATTTGCCTTTATAAAACAAAAAACTGAAATATATTTCTATATTTACAGCCTGGTTCAAAGCTTTTACTTTTACTTCGAAATAATAGTAAGTTTTGATAAGCAAAGCGCTTATCGTATAATTTTTACAAATTACGATAATGGAAAAGCGTAAATTAAGTTTCTGGGAAATCTGGAACATGAGTTTCGGTTTCTTAGGAATTCAAATGGGATTTGCACTTCAGAATGCAAATGCCAGCAGAATTCTTCAAATTTTTGGTGCCGACGTCCATGAACTTTCATGGTTTTGGATTATTGCGCCCCTAATGGGATTAATAGTTCAGCCAATTATTGGTCATTACAGCGATAAAACCTGGGGGAGATTCGGCAGACGAAAACCTTTCTTTTTAGTTGGTGCAATTTTAGCCTCCGTTGGATTAATCCTTATGCCACAGGCTAATATTTTCATTTCAGTATTGCCCGCTTTATGGGTTGGAGCCGGAATGTTAATGATCATGGATGCTTCTTTCAATATTGCCATGGAACCTTTCCGCGCACTTGTTGGAGACAATTTAAGAACAGATCAGCGTACTGCAGGATTCAGTATCCAAACTTCTTTAATTGGTTTTGGAGCCGTAATTGGTTCAGCATTGCCTTATGTTTTAACGAAATATTTCGGTGTTTCAAACAGCACCGTTCCCGGAAGTGTTCCATTAAATCTGACGCTGTCTTTTATCATTGGGGCAGCAGTTTTAGTTGGTTCAATTTTAGTGACTCTCTTCACAACAAAAGAATATTCACCTGAAGAACTCGCCAAATTTGAAGATCCGCAAAATGAGGTGATTCCTGATTCTGAAGAAAAATCAAAAATCACAGATATTTTCACAGATTTTACAAAAATGCCTGCCACCATGCGGCAGTTGAGCTGGGTACAATTCTTTTCGTGGTTTGGTTTATTCGGAATGTGGGTTTTTACCACTCCGGCAATCGCACACCATATTTACAAATTACCGCTTAGTGACACTTCGAGCCAGCAATACCAAAATGCCGGTGACTGGGTCGGAATTCTATTTGGTGTTTATAATTTAGTTTCTGCTATTGTTGCTTTGTTTTTCTTACCCTACATTGCTAAAAAAATCGGACGAAAATCAACTCACGCTGTTTCATTAATCATTGGCGGAATAGGATTAATCTCGATTTATTATATGCCAAATGAAGACTGGGTTGTATTGCCAATGATTTTAATTGGAGTGGCATGGGCAAGTATCCTGGCAATGCCGTATGCGATTCTTGCAGGATCAATTGCTCCAAAAAAAATGGGGGTTTACATGGGGATTTTCAACTTTTTTGTTGTAATTCCACAAATTGTAAACGCATTAATTGGCGGTCCAATTGTTAAATATCTTTATGATGGCGATGCAATTTATGCCCTAATCACAAGTGGCACAAGTTTCTTAATTGCTGCTCTTTTAGTCTATAAAGTAAAAGATGTAGACGACACTATCCTGAAATCATAAATAAGAATTCTCCCTTAATGAAAAAAGCATTCATCTTCGACCTTGACGGAGTCATTGTCGATACCGCCAAATATCACTTTTTGGCCTGGCAAAAAATCGCGCAGGCTTTACATATAAATTTCACACACGAACATAATGAATTACTTAAAGGTGTAAGTCGTGTTCGTTCTTTGGATATCATTTTAGAATTAGGAAATGTCCAGGTTTCGCAGGCTGATAAGGACAAAATGCTGATTCAGAAAAATGAGGATTATTTATCGTATTTAGTTGACATGGACGAAAGTGAAATTCTTCCCGGAGTTTTTAAAATTCTGCAAGTATTAAAAGATAAAAATCAGGGAATCGCACTGGGTTCTGCCAGTAAAAACGCAAGACCAATTTTAGAAAAAACAGGAATCATTTCGTATTTCGATGTTATTGTGGATGGAAACGATGTTACCAATGCGAAACCAGACCCCGAAGTTTTCTTAAAAGCGGCTCACTTACTCCATATTGATCCAAAAAATGCAATCGTTTTTGAAGATTCTGTTGCCGGAATTCAGGCAGCAAACATCGCAGAAATGGTAAGTATTGGAATTGGAGAAGAAGCCTTTTTACATGAAGCGGATTACATTTTCAAGGACTTCACTCTTATAGAGGAAAGTTTTATCCAAAAGTTAATCAATTAGAAAATGTGATAATTAGAGAATGCGTCAATTAGAAAATGAGATAATTTACTAAAACAGAATTATCCAATTGAAACAAACTCATAAACAGATAACAAATCATCAATCAAAATAGAAAAAATAATCAGCAATTAGAAAAATAAAATTAGAAAACGTCAACCAAATAATTATCTAATTGACACATTTTCTAATTATCTAACTCAATAATTGCCAAATTATCTCATTAAACAAAATGAATCAAGATTATATAAAACCAGACAATTGGTCCATAATAGAAGAAGGATTTGATACGGAAAAGGTCAAATCTTCTGAAAGTCTTTTCAGCCTTGGTAACGGGGCTATGGGACAGCGGGCCAATTTTGAAGAAACCTATTCTGGCGAAACTTTTCAGGGAAGTTACATTGCCGGAATTTATTACCCGGATAAAACCAAAGTAGGCTGGTGGAAAAACGGCTATCCTAAATATTTCGCAAAAGTATTAAATGCCCCTAACTGGATTGGGATTAACATCGAAATCAACGAAGAAAACCTTGATTTAAATAATTGTAACGAGGTTCGTAATTTCCGCAGGGAACTGAATATGAAAGAAGGATGGTACAACCGTTCTTTTGAAGCCGTGCTGAAAAACGGAACTGAAGTTGCGGTAAATGTCCGTCGCTTTCTTTCTTTGGATTTAGATGAAGCAGGAATCATTAAATATGATATCACGCCTTTAAACAAAGACGCTAAAATTGTATACAAACCATATATTGACGCTGGTGTAACCAATGAAGATGCCAATTGGGATGAAAAATTCTGGAAACCATTAGAGGTAAAAAAATCAAACAGTGAAGCTTTTGTAACAGCAAAAACGTTTAAAACGCATTTTAAAGTCACTACTTTTATGCACAATACGATTTTGGCCAATGGTGAAAATGTGAATATTTCTCCTTCTGCAGTTGATTCTACAATTGATAAAGTACAATTTACTTATGGAACCATTATCGCAAAAGGGCAAACTTCCTCCATTCAGAAAATAGGTGGTTATACAGTTTCTTTAAATCACGAAAATACTTTGGCTGCAGCCGAAAAAGTAATTAAAACGGCAGTTGGTTTAGGATATGATACTTTACTTCAAAATCAAATAGACGCCTGGGCAAAAATCTGGGAAATGTCAGATATTACGATTGAAGGCGATGTTAAGGCACAACAAGGAATTCGTTTCAACATTTTCCAATTGAACCAAACCTATTCAGGAAAAGATTCTCGTTTAAACATTGGTCCAAAAGGATTTACCGGAGAAAAATACGGCGGATCAACGTATTGGGATACTGAGGCGTATTGTATTCCGTTTTACATGTCGACAAAAGATCAGCAGGTCGCAAGAAACTTATTGACGTACCGTTACAATCAATTGGATAAAGCGATTGAAAACGCAAAAGACAATTTAGGTTTCAAAAATGGCGCAGCTTTATATCCAATGGTAACCATGAATGGTGAAGAATGCCACAACGAATGGGAAATCACGCACGAAGAAATCCACAGAAATGGAGCGATTGCTTTTGCGATTTACAATTACAACCGTTACACGGGAGATTACTCTTATATTCCAGAAAAAGGTCTAGAAGTTTTAATCGGAATTGCGCGTTTCTGGCATCAGAGAGCTTCTTTCTCAAAAGATAAAAACCAATATGTAATTCTTGGCGTTACAGGTCCAAACGAATACGAAAACAACATCAACAATAATTTTTACACCAATTATATTGCAAAATGGTGTATTGATTTTGCTTCGGAACAAATTGAAAAAGTAGCTTTAGAATATCCCGCAGATCATAAAAGAGTTTTAGAAAAAGTTACGCTTTCCGCGAATGAAATTCAGGAATGGAAAAAGGTTGCTGATAATATGTATTTTCCAAAATCAGAGGAACTTGGAATTTATTTACAACAAGACGGTTTCTTAGACAAGGATTTAGTTCCGGTAAAAGATTTAGATAAAGCACAACGTCCAATTAACCAAAAATGGTCTTGGGATCGGGTTTTACGTTCTCCTTACATCAAACAGGCAGACGTTTTACAAGGTTTCTATTTCTTCGAAGATCATTTTTCGAAAGAAGAATTAAAACGCAATTTCGAATTTTATGAATCATTTACAGTTCACGAAAGTTCGCTTTCGCCTTGCGTACACTCTATTCAGGCTGCTGCTTTAGATAAAATGGATATGGCCTATACTTTTTATTTAAGAACATCTCGTTTGGATTTGGATGATTACAATAAAGAAGTGGAAGAAGGTTGTCATATCACGTCAATGGCCGGTACATGGATGAGTATTGTAGAAGGTTTTGGAGGAATGCGTGTTAAGAATGACCAACTTCATTTTTCTCCGAAAATTCCAAAAGAATGGGAAGGGTATTCGTTTAAAATCAATTTCAGAAACCAAATTTTAAAAGTTGCTGTAAATCATAACGAAACTACTTTTACTGTTGACGGAGATCAGGATTTAAACATTATAGTAAATGGTAAATCTATAACGGCTGATAAACTCGCACAAATTAATTAAATTACAATACTCTAAAAATCTAAAAACATGAAAAACTTAGTTTTCGCCAGTTTAGTTTTGTTTGCGGTTAGCACGATTGCTAAAGCGCAACAATTAAAATCTCCCGAAGGAAAGTTCGTAATGGAATTTTCGCTTCAAAGCGACGGAACTCCAACTTACAACCTAAAATACAAAAACAAAGAAGTTGTAAAAACCAGTAAATTAGGTCTTGAACTTAAAGATGATAAAAAATCTTTGTTGAATGATTTTACTGTTGTTGACACCAAAACTTTAACTTTTGATGAAACCTGGAAACCAGTTTGGGGAGAAGTAGATCACATCAGAAATCATTATAATGAGTTGGCAGTAACTTTAAACCAAAAAAGTACAGACAGACAAATTGTAATTCGTTTCCGTTTGTTTGAGGATGGTTTAGGTTTCCGCTACGAATTCCCAGCGCAAAAGAACCTTACTTACTTTGTAATCAAAGAAGAAAGATCTCAATTTGCCATGACTGGAGATCACACGGCTTTTTGGATTCCTGGAGATTACGACACTCAGGAATACGATTATACAAAATCTAAATTATCTGAAATCAGAGGTTTATCTGAGAAAGCCTATACGGCAAACGTTTCTCAAAAATCATTTTCTCCAACAGGAGTTCAGACTTCTCTGATGTTAAAAACGGCTGACGGAATCTACATTAACTTGCACGAAGCAGCTTTAATTGATTATTCTTGTATGCATTTGAATTTAGACGACAAAAACCTAGTTTTCGAATCTTGGTTAACGCCAGATGCAAAAGGAGATAAAGGTCATATGCAAGCACCAAATCATTCGCCGTGGCGAACAATTATCGTGAGCGATGATGCAAGAGAAATTCTTTCATCAAAAATGACTTATAACTTAAACGATCCATCAAAAATTGACAATACTTCTTGGATTAAACCAGTAAAATACATTGGTGTTTGGTGGGAAATGATTACAGGAAAAAGTTCTTGGTCATACACAAACGATTATCCAACAGTTCAATTGGGTGTTACTGATTTCGCTAAAGCAAAACCAAACGGAACTCACGGAGCAAACAATGCTAACGTAAAAAAATACATTGACTTCGCAGCGGCAAATGGCTTCGACGCTGTTTTAGTTGAAGGATGGAATGAAGGTTGGGAAGACTGGTTTGGTCATTCTAAAGATTATGTTTTTGATTTTGTAACGCCTTACCCGGATTTTGACGTAAAAGGACTTCACGAATATGCAAAATCTAAAGGGGTGAAAATCATCATGCACCATGAAACTTCTGGATCTGTTCGTAACTACGAGCGCCACATGGATGCTGCTTACAAATTCATGAATGATAACGGCTACGATGCTGTAAAAAGCGGTTACGTAGGTGATATTTTGCCAAGAGGCGAAAACCACTACAGCCAATGGATTGTAAACCACTACCAATACGCGATCGAAAAAGCAGCTGATTACAAAATTATGGTGAACGCTCACGAAGCAGTTCGTCCAACAGGAATTGCTAGAACGTATCCTAACTTAATTGGAAACGAAGCAGCAAGAGGAACAGAATATCAGGCTTTTGGAGGTTCTAAACCTAATCACGTAACGGTATTACCTTTTACAAGATTAATTGGTGGACCAATGGATTATACGCCTGGAATTTTCGAAATGGATATCAGCAAAATGAATCCGGATAACAAATCGCATGTAAACAGTACAATTTGTAACCAATTAGCTTTATATGTAACAATGTACAGCCCACTACAAATGGCTGCTGATACTCCAGAAAACTACAACCGTTTTCTTGATGCATTCCAATTCATTAAAGATGTGGCGGTAGACTGGTCAGAAAGTAAATATATCGAGGCTGAACCTGGAGATTTTATCACTGTTGCCCGTAAAGCAAAAGGAACAAACAACTGGTTCGTAGGAAACGTAAACGGAGAAACTGCTCGTACTTCAAACATCGATTTCAGTTTCCTTGAAAAAGGCAAAAAATACACCGCAACTATTTATGCTGATGCAAAAGATGCGCACTACAAAACAAATCCGCAAGCTTATACCATCAAGAAAATTGCTGTAACCAATAAATCTAAATTATCTCAGTTTTCTGCTCCTGGCGGAGGTTATGCGATTAGTATTATTGAAACTAAATAACACTTTAAAAGGCAAGTAATTTTCCCCAAGATTATTTGTCTTTTTTTAAATATGAAGATCTCCAATCCTGCAAGGTTTCCAAAACCTTGTAGGTTTAAAACTTACCTCGCAAATTTTTTAAAGTTTGCAGCTTTTCTCAAACATACCTACAAGGTTTTGGAAACCTTGCAGGAAAACTAAAACTATAGATTATGAGAATTCAACAAAATCCTATTATTTACAAAGTACTTCTCTTCATTTTAATCTTTTCCGCTTCCGCGAAAGCGCAAATACAAAAAACACAACCGCCTTTCTGGTACGCCGGGATGAACAATCCGGAACTGCAGATTATGTTCTACGGAAAAAATATTTCGCAATATGAAACTTCGGTTTCCAACAATGTTGCGATTAAAAATGTAGAAAAAACAGAAAATCCAAACTACCTTTTCGTAACTATTGATACGAAAGACGTAAAAGCTTCTGAATTAGTTTTCTCTTTCAAAAACAATAACAAAGTTGCTTTTAAACAAAAATATACGCTTAAAGAAAGAAGAGCCAATTCTGCCGATAGAAAAAGCTACGATGCCTCTGATTTAATTTACTTAATCATGCCAGATCGTTTTGCTAACGGAAATCCTAAAAACGACAGCGATCCTGTTTTAACTGAAAAAGGAAACCGTCAAGATCCAAGCGGACGTCACGGTGGGGATATTGAAGGCATCATCAAAAACTTAGATTATATTTCGGCTCTTGGTGCAACTACAATCTGGAGCACACCTTTATGCGAAGACAACGACAAACAGCATTCGTACCACACGTACGGACAATCTGATGTGTACAAAATTGATCCGCGTTACGGAACAAATGAAGATTACGTTCGTCTTTCTACAGAAATGCACAAAAAAGACATGAAACTGGTAATGGATTATGTAACGAACCACTGGGGAATTACACACTGGATGGTTAAAGATTTACCAACAAAAACCTGGTTTAATCAATTTGAAAATTACACACAAACACACCACAGACGTGAGGTAGTTACAGATATTCACGCTTCAAAAATCGATCAGGAAGTTTGTGTTGACGGCTGGTTCGTACCATCAATGCCGGATTTAAATTTAAGAAATCCACTTGTGGCAAAATACTTAACGCAAAATGCCATTTGGTGGATTGAATTTGCCAATTTGGATGGTTTCCGTGTAGATACTTATAATTACTCTGATAAAACTGCGATGGCAAATTGGGCAAAATCTATTACAGATGAATACCCAAACTTTAATATTGTGGGTGAAATCTGGATGCACAATCAGGCTAATTTAGCTTTTTGGCAGAAAGACAGTAAAATTGGTGCAATTGAAAACTACAATTCAAACCTTCCAAGTGTAATGGATTTTACGCTTCAAAGTCAGGTAACTTCTACTTTTAATGAAGATGAACCGAGTTGGGATAATGGATTGATTAAATTCTACAACAATTTTGCAATGGATTTTCTATATCCCAACACAAACAATATTTTAGTTTTTTCCGAAAATCATGATACAGATCGTATGAACGAAAAGTTCAAATATGATTTGCCAAAATACAAACTGGCCATGACGTTATTGGCAACAGTGCGCGGAATTCCGCAAATTTATTACGGTTCAGAAATTGGAATGGGCGGTGATAAAGGCAAAGGCGGAGACGCTGATATTCGTCAGGATTTCCCAGGCGGATGGGCTGGCGATAAAAACAATGCTTTCACAAAAGAAGGAAGAACTGCGGAGCAGGCTGCTTACTTTGATTTCAGTTCAAAATTATTCAATTGGAGAAAATCAAACGAAGCGGTTCATTTCGGAAAAATGACACATTATATTCCTGAAAATAATACGTATGTTTATTTTAGATATACTGATGCTAAAACCGTTATGGTGGTTTTCAATAACAATGCAAAAGAGCAAGTTGTAGAGACAAACCGTTTCAAAGAAAGCATCAAAAACTTTAAATCAGGAAAAGATGTTATCACAGGAAAAACATTCGATTTAGCTTCTGAAATTACTTTGGAACCCAAATCAGCTTTGATTTTAGAATTGGAATAATATTATTTTTTCTCTCGCAGATTTTGCAAATTGAGCAGATAATTAAAAAAGAAAATCTGCCTAATCTGCGAGATATTTTTTTTAGCCACGAATTTCACAAATTTAAATATGATAAAAAAATTAGTGTAAATTGGTGTAATTCGTGGCTATATAATTTTTGATAAATTCCTTGCGACCTTTGCGGAAAACTTTGCGACCTTTGCGCTTAGAAAAAAACGCAGAAAATGCTAAAAATAGCTCACAGAGGTGCCAAAGCATACGAACCCGAAAACACGCTTCAGGCTTTTCAAAAGGCCTTAGATCTAAACTCAGACGGAATCGAACTCGACGTTCACTTAAGCGCTGATGGACATATCATCGTAATGCATGATGAAACCATCGATAAAATGACCAACGGAAAAGGCGATATCAACTCGTATACTTTATCCGAATTAAAGTCTTTTTTAATCGCTGGCAATCACCAAATCCCAACTTTAAACGAAGTTTTTGATTTAGTAGATAAAAAATGCTTTATCAACGTCGAATTAAAAAATGCCGATACATCAAAAAATGTGGTTTCCTTAATCGAAAAATATATTGCAGAAAAAAACTGGAAATATGAACATTTTATCATTTCGAGTTTTGACTGGAATGCTTTAGAAGAAGTTCAAAAATTAAATACAAATATCCCGATTGGTGTTTTAACAGAAGAAAATGTTGAAGATGCTTTGGCTTTCGCCGAAACGATAAAGGCAAAAGCAATTCATCCTGATTTTCAATTATTGAATACCGAAAATGTTCATCAGATTCAGGAAAAAGGATTTGTGGTTTTCCCCTGGACCGTAAACTCAGAACAAGACATTCAAAAAGTAAAAAGTTATAAAGTAAACGGAATTATCTCTGATAACCCAGACAAAATATAGAATAGCCACAGATTAAAGGATTAACAGGATTTGTTTGCCACGACCCGAGCGATAGCGAACTGGCGAAGCAATTACGCAAATTTTCACAAATTTCGATATAAATTAATTCGTGGAGATTAGTGAAATTCGTGGCAAAAGAAAAAATCCTTTAAATCAGTGGCAGAAAAAAAATTAGTGCCAATTCGTGAAATTAGTGGCAACCAAAAAAATATGATTAAAAATTTCGACATCATTATTGTAGGCGGAGGCGCAGCAGGATTTTTTACGGCGATTAATATTGCCGAGAAAAATTCTAAATTGAAAATCGCCATTTTAGAAAGAGGAAAAGAAGTGCTTTCTAAAGTCCGTGTTTCCGGCGGTGGAAGATGCAACGTTACGCATGCCTGTTTTGAACCGAATGAATTAGTGAAATTTTATCCACGTGGAGAAAAAGAACTTCGCGGGCCGTTTCATCAATTTTGTTCCGGAGATACAATCGAATGGTTTGAAAAACACGGTGTGGAACTTAAAATTGAAGAAGACGGGCGACTATTTCCGGTTTCAAATTCGTCACAAACGATAATCGACTGTTTTTTAAAAGCAACCGAAAAATTAGGCATTAAAGTTCTTACAGGACAAAGCGTTCAGTCTATTTTCAAAAAAGAAAACCACTGGAAAATCGATACGCAAACTGATAATTATGCAACAGAAAAGTTAATAATGGCAACCGGAAGCAATCCAAAGATTTGGGAAATGCTTCAGGAACAAGGTCATGCTATTGTGAGTCCGGTTCCGTCATTGTTTACTTTCAATATAAAAGATCCGAGAATTAAAGAATTACCCGGAGTTGCGGCAAAAGTTACCGTAAACGTAAAAGATACCAAACTTGAATCAACCGGACCTTTATTGATCACCCATTGGGGAATGAGTGGTCCGGCAATCCTAAAACTTTCGGCTTGGGGAGCAAGAATTCTTCATGATAAAAATTATCAGTTTATGATTTTCGTCAATTGGCTTAATGATATTGAGACCGAAGATGCCGAGAAAATCCTGAAAGACTTAAAACAGGAACACGCTAAAAAAGCCGTTTCAAAAAAATCTCCGTTTGACTTTCCAAATCGATTGTGGGAAAGTCTGGTTTTGGCTTCGGGAATTGAATCGGAAACCAAATGGGCAGATTTATCTAAGAATCAATTGCAGAACTTAACATCACAATTAACCAAAGCTGAATTTAAAGTCAACGGAAAAAGCACTTTTAAAGAAGAATTTGTAACCGCAGGCGGAATCGATTTAAAAGAAATCAATTTTAAAACCATGGAAAGCAAATTACACGAAAATCTGTATTTTGCGGGCGAAATTGTAAACATTGATGCTATTACGGGAGGTTTTAATTTTCAGAATGTCTGGACAAGCGGGTTTATTCTGGCTCAAAATATTTAATATAAAAATGAAATTTAAAGGAATTATTTTTGATTTAGACGGAACATTAGTCAATTCATTAGAAGATATCTCAGATGCGATGAATTCAGTGCTTACAAGTCTAAATTATCCAACGCACAATTATGATACGTATCAATACTTTATTGGCAATGGCCTCAGAAAATTAGTTGCCAGAGCTTTGCCTTCATCCCATAATACAGAAGATGAGGTTCAGGTTTGTTTTGAGAATATGCTTAAAACATACGATAGCAATTGTGTTCAGAAAACTAAACCTTATAAAGAAATAGCCGAATTAATATATGATTTAAATTCGAAAGGAATCAAATTAGCTGTTTTTTCAAACAAAGCCCATGAACTGACTAAAAAAGTAACCGAGGCATTATTCCCCAATTTGTTTGATGCAATTGCAGGTTTAACCACAGAAGAACTCAAAAAACCGAATCCGTTTAAAGCGATTGAAATCAGCAAAAACTGGAACCTACAACCTGAGGAAATCCTTTTTGTCGGAGATTCTGATGTGGATATTGAAACCGCTTTAAATGCCAAAATGTTTCCGGTTGGCGTGACCTGGGGTTACAGAACAGAAGAAGAACTGAAAGCCAGTGGAGCAAAAGTCGTTATTAATACTCCTTTTGAGTTACTAAATATTTTATAAAAATTCCTTTTAATATTATTTAACAAGACTTTACATATTCTGTAAGTTTTAGTTAAGACCATTCTAATAATTTTACTCTCAACAAATTAGTACTGTATGAGAGTAAAATTACTTACCACAATTTCTTTTTTCACCTATCAGTTATCTGTTTCACAAACTGAAAAATTGCTTCATGGTAAAGTAGTTGCTCATGATCTTCCGCTTAAAAATGTAGAAGTAATCAACAAAACAGCAAAAAAGAGTACCAGGACAAATGAAGCAGGCGAATTTGACATTGTTGTAAATATCAACGACAGTTTACTTTTTTTCTCAAAAGATTATCTTTTTACAAGATTAAAAATCAAATCAGAAGACATTCAATTCAATAATCTCCTGGTCAATATGATTCTTAAACCTGAAGAATTGAAAGAGGTGGTTGTGACTAAAATTAAATTTGATAAGGTGAAATTTGATAGAGAAAAGGTTGCAGAAATACTTATAAGCAAGCAAGCGAAAAATTTAACTCAATTTATTCCAGGTTACAAGGACGGAACAATCCCAAATCCAATAAAAATAACGATACCGTTGGGAGGAGTGAGTACAAAAAGTAAAACAATACCGGAAAGTGAATTTAAAAAACTGGTAACAGCTACTTGTACATCTGATTTTTTTACTAAAAATTTAAAATTAAATCCTGAAGAAAAAGAACTCTTTATCGAATTTTGCGATGCCGATTCTAAGTCAAAGACACTTTTGATTAATCCAAATATTCTGGCAACAATGGATTTTTTGTATGCTAAAAATGAAGAGTTTAAGAAGTTAAAAACAGAGATTAAAAATAAGATTGATTAGAAAACCTGAAACAAAAATTATTTATTCAGCCACCAGATACTCGCATTCAAAATCGCTGCAAATCCAACCCATGCTAAATAAGGAATCAATAAGTAACCAGCCGTTTTATTGATTCTGATGAATTTTAAATACGTTTCATAAATCATCAGCCATAAAAGCGCAATTTCGATTAAAGCCAGCATCGGGTTTTTTAATCCGAAGAATAAATACGACCATATGGCATTAAGCGTTAACTGAATCAAAAAGAATCCTAACGCTTTTTTAACTTCGGCATTTTGTTCTTTTATTTTATCCCAAACTAAACCGGCGGCGATACCCATAAAAACATAAAGCAATGTCCAAACCGGCATAAAAATCCAATTAGGCGGATTAAAAAAAGGTTTTTCGATTGTAGGATACCACTCGACTACGCTTGGTCTTGTTACCAAACTTGCAGAATATCCTACTGCCAGACAAATTACTAATGCTATTGCTATTTTTACAAACTTATTCATGATATAAAAATTTGAATCAAAAATAGTCAAAAGCTGCTTATATTTCTCCTATGTTTGCGAAGTTATTGATTTGAGTTTTAAAAGTCAATAGATTTGAATTATGAAGTGAAAAAGAATGTGAGTAAATTATTTATAAAATAACTCCAATAAGTATATTCGATATAAGAAACTA
>NZ_JAIQDW010000034.1 GCF_020026925.1 Flavobacterium hibisci
TATGCTTTGCAAGCTTCATCATCCGGCAGTTCTTTTATAAAGTTTAGTATGCTTTGTCCTTGAAATACTTCCATAGTAGTTGATTTTAAAGGCATAAATATACAGAAGCTAAATGATTAACTCAAAATTTTTAATTTCCATGTTCTTTATATTTAATTGAATATTACAAATTTAGGTAAATTTAATTTTGAAACCAGATTATTTTTTAGCTCCTAAAAAAATTAAAACAATCCCGAAACCGGACTATTCTTAATCCCAATCTTAGAATAATCAAATTCCATTTTTTGCTGTAACAAAGAAGCATAAACCGACCTAAAATCAATTTCGTGTTTTAAATCTCCATTATCCAAATCGGCTAAATTTGGATTATTGCCTAAAATTGTTCCTTTATTATTTCCTCCAATAACGAACATTGGAGCCGCTGTTCCGTGATCGGTTCCGCTGCCGTTGTCTTTTACGCGCCTTCCGAATTCTGAGAATACAACAATCGTTACATTTTGCAGTAATTGAGCCTGTTTCAGATCGGTATAGAAACTGTATAAGGCATCATTTAGTTCCGTTAATTTGCGTTCGTGAATAGAAAGCTGATTATCGTGTGTGTCAAATCCGCCAAGCGAAGTGTAATACACTTTTGAATTCAGGTTTCCTTTTACCAGCCTTGCAATCCATTCCAGATTTTTTGACAATCCAGTTTTTGGATAACTGATTTCGGTTTTGGACTGCTTCAGAGCATTCTGAATATCATCTGATCCTTCGACAACCGAATTGGCAATTTTGCGCACGAAGTCCAATTGCAGATTTTCAGATAATGTTACATTTTCCTTGCCCGTTTTTATCTTAAAACGATCCGGGTCTTTAACCGTGATTGAGTTCGGCTCCATTCCTTTTAATGCCAGGTTATCTATCGAATCCAGATTGATCCCGGCTGTTGGCTGATGATCGTGGCATTGCAAATCCAGATATCTTCCCAACCAGCCTTCGTTGATGTATTTATCAGAATCTGCAGCTGTCTGCCAAATTTCCTGACTGCGAAAATGGGAACGAACCGGTTCAGGATACCCTACATTCTGAATTACGGTTAAATCTCCGTTTTGCTGCATTTGGGCAAAATCTTTTAATGCAGGATGAAACGCCATTCCTTTGTTTTTACCCACCATAACATCTTTATTCAGGGCAATTTTGGTTCTAAAATCATAATACAAAGGATCTTCGTACGGAATAAACGTATTCAGTCCGTCGTTTCCTCCGTTGAGCTGAACAAATACCAGACATTGCTCTCCGATTACCCAATTACTTTGTTCACCAAATGCATGCAAAAAGCTTGGAAGTACCAGCATTCCGCCGGTAAATGTTCCTGTTAAGCTTAGAAAATTTCTTCTGTTCATAATGATAAACTTTAAATTAATTGGTACTCCGGTAATTTAGTGATATAATTAAACAAACGAACAACTGCATTATTGGCATTAGGATTTTTAGGGTCAAAATCATATTTAAGCAGGTTTTCCATATCTTTTTGCATGGATTCATTCACATTAAATAATAACCTGTTGGATAGTTCAGCTATGATGGTTTTATTATTTCCATTGGCATCAAATTCAACTTTTACCTCTCTTTTCTCCAATTCCATTTTAGGTTTCGGATTTTCACCAGTCATGGAATTTAGTACTTTTTTGGAAAGCTTCCGTCCGCTGCAAAGCAAGTCTGAAGTATTATTTCGCTGCAGATAGACCTGTGAAGTGAGCCAGGAATTTCCTCCATCCCAGCCTTTCACATTCACCTGATTGTACAAATCCATTCCCTGCTGTTTTAGAAAAGCAACAATCATCGCTTCATTATAATCCTTCAGCTGCAATTCATCAATAAGCTGAAAAACATAAACCAAAGGATCTTTGATTTTATTGCCTGAAACATCTTTGGCGTATTCTTCAGTAAATATTTTAGTCAGTAGAGGTTTCATTTCAAAATTTACTTTTTTGAAATAATCGCCATAATATTTTACCAATTCTTCTGAAGGGTTATCATAAAGAAACCATTTCAGGATTTTACGTGTAATGAGATACGGAATACTTTTTTGTTCGAAAACGATATCAACCAAATCATCCGCTTTCCAATTTCCGGTTCTTCCGAAATAGGTTTTAATGCTATTGTCTTCTAAATTTTTTCTGTAAACCGCTTCTTCATCACCATAATTTAATCCCGCCAAGGCTTTTGCGCCGTTTTTGATATCTTCTTCGGTGTAATTCCCGATTCCGATAGTGAATAATTCCAGTAATTCACGGCTTAAGTTTTCGTTGATTTTGCCTTTTTTATTATCTACATTATCCAGGTATTTGACCATGGCGTTGGATTTTACGATCTTTTTGGTCAGTTCTTTGAAATTTCCAAAAGCATTTTCGCGTAAAATCATATTGTGCTGGTAAATCCAGTAGTTGATTTTTACTTTTTGTGAAGTGGATACAAAATGATTGTGCCAGAAACAAACCATTTTTTCACGCAGTGGAAATTCATCGGTTTGCATTTTTGCAATCCACCATTGTTTTAATTCGCCTGTGGTATAAATTTCTTTTCGCTGGATTTTCTTTTTTTCTTCCGGATCCAGATCTTTTAGCGATTGCCTAAGCGCTTTTAATTCGGCAGTGGTTTTGGGTGTGTTTTCTAAAAAAGCAGGAAGTTTTGTATCAAACTTTGAATCATAGGATTTCTTTAGAAATTTTTCTAATCCAATTTTTTCGATTTTAGCCGCTTCCTTTCCTGAGAAGCCCAATCGTAACGACCAAAGATTGCTTTTTTTCATAACAAAGAGGTTAGTTTAAGATAAGACTTTTATTTTTGAGAAAGGTTTAATTTGAGGAAGATTCTAAGATTTTGATTTTTTTTGGTAATATTTAAAACGAAAAACTTCATCCGAATATTCATTTCGAGGAACGAGGAATCTTCGTAAGTACTCCGCAACAGTAAGCTAAACATTCTTTCATAAAAAATAGACACAAATAAGAAAATTCTTTAATTAATTGTAATTTACACAAAATTAATATTTACTTTTATGCAATTTTCAGAAGGTTATCACACCTATTACATCTACATAATAACAAATAAATCAAAAACTGTTTTCTACACTGCAGTAACCAACAACCTCAGAATTCGTTTAGATCAACATAAAGAAAATATTATGAGCGAAAACAAAACTTTTGCTTCAAAATATAAAGTTGAGTTTTTATTGTATTATGAAAAGTTTGTCTGGATTCAAGAAGCAATTAATCGGGAAAAAGAAATAAAAGGCTGGAGCAGAAATAAAAAATTAGAGTTAATTAAAACCATTAATCCTGATTTGGATTTTTTGAACAATTTGTTTGATTGAAATTACTATTTTCAAAGTTTATTAATTTTAAAATACTTGTGAAGCTTGTAATTATTACTCCTTAATGATTTTTCTCACCGTTTTGTCATCCTGACGAAGGAAGGATCTTCACAAGAAACTTTTATAGTACTAATTATCAATCTTTGTCGAGTTTCTTGCGAAGATTCCTCGTTCCTCGGAATGACAAAATTGTGGATAAAAAACAAAATGATATAAAAAAGCAGTTATCAAAAATGACAACTGCTTTCCGTTAATTTCGAATAAATCTTTTCTCTTTATTCTATAATCTTTCTTCTAAGAAAAAAATTAAGACCCACACATCTCACAATCCTCAGGGCCTGCTGCTTGTGCTTTTAGCAACATCGCTTTGTATTCGTCGATATTGATTTCTTCAGTTTCTGCTACTGAGCTTGGTGTTTCTTCTTTTTTATCATTGTTTAATGTGAATTTAATCGCATCTACAGCCGCTTTTGTTCTTAGATAATACATTCCGGTTTTCAAACCTGACTGCCACGCGTAAAAGTGCATTGACGTTAGTTTAGAATAGTTGGCATCCTGCATGAACAAGTTCAGTGATTGCGACTGGTCAATGAAATATCCTCTTTGACGAGACATATCGATAATATCTTTCATCGACATTTCCCAAACCGTTTTGTACAATTCTTTCAGATCTTGCGGAATCACATCAATATTTTGAACAGATCCGTTATGACGCATGATTTCCTGTTTCAATGACTCATTCCATAAACCTCTTTCAACCAAATCATGAAGTAAATGCTTGTTTACTACAATGAATTCTCCGGACAATACACGACGTGTGTAAATGTTTGAAGTATACGGTTCGAAAGCTTCGTTGTTTCCAAGAATCTGAGAAGTAGAAGCAGTTGGCATTGGCGCAACCAATAACGAGTTACGAACACCGTGCTCCATAACTTCTTTTCTTAATGAACCCCAGTCCCAACGGCCTGATAATTCTTCATCTTTCATTCCCCACATATTGTGCTGGAATTCTCCCTGAGACATTGGCGAACCTTCAAAAGTTGAGTATGGTCCTTCTTCTTTTGCCATTTCCATAGAAGCGGTTACGGCTGCGAAGTATAAAGTTTCGAAAATTTCCTGATTCAGTTTTTTAGCTTCATCACTTGTAAACGGCATACGCAACATGATAAAGGCATCAGCCAGACCTTGTACACCCAATCCTACCGGACGGTGACGGAAGTTAGAATTTTCAGCTTCTTTTACCGGATAGTAGTTTCTGTCGATTACTTTGTTCAGGTTACGGGTTACACGTTTTGTAACATTGTAAAGTGCTTCGTGATCGAATTTTCCGTTTTCAATAAACATTGGCAACGAAATAGAGGCCAGGTTACAAACTGCAATTTCATCTTTCGATGTAAACTCCATAATCTCTGTACACAAGTTAGAAGAACGAATAGTTCCTAAATTTTTGTGGTTCGATTTACGGTTTGCTGCATCTTTGTACAACATATACGGTGTTCCGGTCTCGATTTGAGATTCCAGGATTTTCTCCCATAATTCACGTGCACGGATTGTTTTTCTACCTTTTCCTCTAAATTCGTAATCAAGGTATAATTTTTCAAATTCTTCTCCGTAAACATCATATAATCCCGGGCATTCGTTAGGACACATTAACGTCCAGGGACCATCTTCCTGAACACGTTTCATGAACAAATCAGAGGTCCACATTGCGAAGAACAAATCTCTTGCACGCATTTCCTCTTTTCCGTGATTTTTCTTCAAATCCAAAAAGTCAAAAATATCAGCATGCCAGGTTTCGATGTAAATCGCAAAACTTCCTTTACGTTTTCCACCACCCTGATCTACATAACGTGCTGTATCGTTGAATACTCTCAACATCGGAACAATTCCGTTTGAAGTTCCGTTTGTACCGCGAATGTAAGATCCTGTTGCACGAACGTTGTGAATAGAAAGGCCAATTCCTCCCGCTGACTGGGAGATTTTAGCCGTTTGTTTTAATGTATCGTAAATTCCGTCAATACTGTCGTCCTGCATTGCCAAAAGGAAACAAGAAGACATCTGAGGTTTTGGCGTTCCGGCATTGAACAACGTTGGTGTTGCATGCGTAAAATACTTTTTAGACATTAAGTCGTAAGTTTCAATAACCGATTTCAAATCGTCTAAGTGAATACCTACAGCAACACGCATTAACATATGCTGCGGACGCTCTACAATTTTTCCGTTTATTTTTAGAAGATAAGAACGCTCTAAAGTTTTAAATCCAAAGTAATCGTAATTAAAATCTCTGGTATAAATAATGTGAGAATCTAAGAAAGCTGCGTTTTCCTGAATCACTTTGTAAACATCATCAGCAATTAACGGAGCATCCTGACCATTTCTTGGATTTACGTAGTGATACATATCTTTCATCGTTTCTGAAAACGATTTTTTGGTATTTGAATGCAGGTTTGAAATTGCCACACGAGCTGCCAATTGTGCATAATCAGGGTGTGCAATAGTCATAGACGCCGCTGTTTCTGCTGCAAGATTATCTAATTCAGATGTAGAAACTCCGTCATACAATCCTTCGATAACTCTCATAGCTACCTTAACAGGATCTACAAGCTCATTAAGCCCGTAACACAATTTTTTGATTCTTTCTGTAATCTTATCAAACATTACAGGCTCTTTGTGGCCATCTCTTTTTACTACATACATAAGCTTACTTTTTTTATAGTTATTGAAAAAATGAAAGGCACCGGAAAATGAATTCCGACACTAAACATTGCGTGTTTTTAAATTTATTTTTTTGAGAATTGTAAAATCCCCATAGTTATCCGTTCTTCAATCTAAAAATATAGACGAAAAAACCCGTAAAAATGCAACCGGATCTTCGATTTGGGAGTGAGATCCAATCTAAAATTTTGTTTAGTATAGAAACTTTCGTTTCCTGATTTTATTGTGTTTTAGTATTCGTGGCGGACACTAAAATGCAGTATTTTTTTGTTCTAAAAATCTGCGTCAAACGATATTTTCTGAGCATCACTGTCTGTGTTCATCACACCTGACTTTTGATACTCTGCAACTCGTTTTTCAAAGAAATTAGTTTTTCCCTGAAGAGAAATCATATCCATGAAATCAAACGGATTCGCTGATCCATAAACACGTTCACAACCTAATTCTACTAATAATCTGTCTGCAACAAATTCTAAGTATTGTGTCATTAAAGCAGCATTCATTCCAATCAAACTTACCGGAAGGGATTCAGTTACGAACTCTCTTTCGATATCTAAAGCATTAACAATGATTTCCTTAATTCTTTCCTTTGGCACTTTATTGATCAGGTGATGATTGTGCAGGTGCACTGCAAAGTCACAATGTACGCCTTCGTCACGCGAAATCAATTCATTAGAAAAAGTCAAACCTGGCATCAAACCACGTTTCTTTAACCAATAAATAGAACAGAAAGCACCTGAGAAGAAAATACCTTCAACTGCAGCAAAAGCAATCAGCCTTTCAGCAAACGAATCAGATTCGATCCATTTTAGAGCCCATTCCCCTTTTTTAGCAATTGCAGGAAAAACTTCCAAAGCATTAAACAATTCTGCTTTTTCGGCTTCATCTTTCACGTAAGTATCGATCAATAAGGAATAGGTTTCGCTATGAATATTTTCCATCATAATCTGAAAACCGTAGAAAAATTTAGCTTCGGCGTATTGTACTTCATTTACAAAGTTCTCAGCAAGATTTTCATTTACAATTCCGTCAGAGGCTGCAAAGAATGCTAAAATGTGTTTGATAAAATATCTTTCGTCGTCATTAAGTTTGTTGTTCCAATCTGTCAAGTCCTGATGCAAATCGATTTCTTCGGCAGTCCAGAAGCTAGCTTCCATTTTCTTATACCATTCCCAAATATCATGATGTTTAATTGGAAAAATAACAAAGCGATTCTTATTTTCTTGTAAAATTGGTTCAACTTGTGACATTGTATTTTTGTTTAATTTTTATAATGAATTTCCCCTTATTCATAACGTTTACAAAGATTGTCATTTATCGTCAAAAATGAAAGTCAAACTTATTCACAATTCGATGTAGTTTTTAACAAAGGAAAAAAAACGGAACTTTTCTCACACAATATTTAATTATCTGAAAATTAAATACTTATAAACAATGCATAAACACTAAACCCCTGTAAAATATAGGCTTTTTAGAATAAGAAACAAGAAATTTGAGAATGTTTTAAAAAGTTTTTTTTGAGTTAAAAAAACTTTTTTTTGAGCCAAAAAAGATCAAAATTAAGCCTTAAATAAGGGTGTTGATTTTACACTTTTTTATACTCTTCAGCTACCTTTTCAAGCTCGATATACCAGTCTTCCCCAAAACGACGAATTAGTGCTTCTTTGACAAATTTATAAACGGGAACTTCGAGCTCTTTTCCCAAAGAACAGGCATCGTCACAAATGTCCCATTTATCGTAATTCACCGCTGCAAACTCGGTAAAATCTTTTACCCGGATTGGATATAAATGACAGGAAACCGGTTTTTTCCAGTCCACTATTCCTTGATTGTAGGCTTGTTCGATTCCGCAAAGAGCGGTTTTACCATCAAAAATTACGTAAGCACAATCTTTATTATCGATTAGCGGGGTTTCAAGATCACCGTCGGTGCCTTTTACCCAGGCTCCCTGCGCTTCAATAGCCGCAATACCTTCTTTACGCAAAAAAGGTTTTACTTTAGGATATATCTCTTCCAGAATTTTGGTTTCTGCTTCGCTCAAAGGAGCACCTGCATCCCCGTCAACGCAGCACGCTCCTTTACAAGCTGACAAGTTGCACACAAATTCTTTTTCAAGAATATCTTCCGAAATAATGGTTTTCCCTAATTGAAACATGATAATAAAGTACTGAAATTTATAAAGTGCAAAGATAGTCAAAGAATAGACATAAAAAATGTACCTTGAAGATTCGCAGAACGTTTCAAATAGATTAGGGAAGAATTATTTAATTCTCGATCTTTTACATTTAAGCTTCCCGAACATTTGCGAAAAATCTTTGCGGAACTCTGCGACAAAAGCATTTTTTGTTACAAAAACAACAATAATAGTTATGTTATTGAATTTTTATAACAAAAATACTTCTGGACAAAAAACACCTAACTTTATTATTTACTTTTGCAAAAGTTTTTTAATTCCATAAAATCAAATTAATATGCTAGAAATCAGTTTAAAAGAAATCATTACAGTAAGCATGGTGTTATTTGCAGTTATTGATATTGTGGGTTCTATACCTATTATTGTGAATTTAAGAGCAAAGGTTGGACACATCGAATCAGAAAAAGCCTCGCTTGTTGCCGGTGCAATTATGATTGTTTTCCTTTTTGTTGGTGAAGGCTTGCTTAATCTCATAGGCATTGATGTACACTCGTTTGCTGTTGCCGGTTCTTTTGTATTGTTCTTTCTTGCTTTAGAAATGATCTTAGGAATTCGTATTTACCGTGATGAAGAACCCGGTTCGGCCTCGATTGTTCCATTGGCGTTTCCTTTAATTGCAGGAGCAGGAACTATGACCACCTTGCTTTCGTTACGATCTCAATTTCATACAATCAATATTATTATTGCGATTTTATTGAATATTATCTTAGTTTATATTGTTTTAAAATCATCTAAAAAAATTGAAACTTTATTAGGCGAAAACGGGCTTGGCGTAGTCCGCAAGACATTTGGGGTAATTCTCTTAGCAATAGCTGTTAAATTATTTGCTGCTAATGTTAAAGGTTTGTTCGTCTAAAAGATATTTTTTTAAATTTGCTCCATAAAATTCTAAAATACAGCTCAAAAAGCTCTGCTTTATTATTTTAGACAAATAAATAATCCTATGAAAATCTTTACTTCCATCTTAGTGGTTTTGGCACTGGCTTTAATCGTCTTTAATATTACGCAGCTTGACTTTCAAAATCCATTTGAAGGTGACAGTGCTGTAGCTCTTATTGGAGTCGCTGCTTCATTCTGTGCCGTTTTAATTCTTTTGATTTTTAGAATTTCGAAAAAAATAGAAGAGAAAACAAACGGAAGATAATATGTTTGACGTTTTAATTGTTGGCGGAGGCGTTTCAGGCATGTCATGTGCCCTTGTGTTAGGATCTGCCAAAAACAAAACTTTTGTAGCCGACAAAAAAATCGGAATTTTTACACATCAGAAAAGCTCTTCTCTACAGGAAGCTATTTTTTACAATGCTTATGGTATAACACCAGGCAAATTAGGTTCAGAATTATTATCCGAAAGCATTCAGGATTTAGCTCAAACCTACCCGCACATTGTTCAGATTCCAAATGAAAAGGTAATTAAAATTGAGGGAGTCTATCCAGAATTTACGGTAATTACAAACAAAAACTCTTACCATACAAAAAGCATCGTTATCGGAATTGGTTCTGCAAATACTTTTGACATCCAAGGTTTGATGCAATATGTAGAGCCTCACAAAAAAGCTTTACCGGAAAAACAGCGCATCCAGCTTAAAAACGAGGATCACAAAGTCGCTGAAGGCATTTATGTAATTGGAACTTTGGCCGGATGGAGAAGCCAATTGGCTATTGCTGCCGGAAGCGGAGCTGCTGTTGCAACCGATATTTTGACTTTATGGAACAATGGTGTGCAGACTCATGCACATGATAGTATTCGATAAAATTAAATCATAAAAAGATTTACAAAAATAAAAAACCATTAAGGAATTAAGTTTATTAAGCTTCAAAGCTAAATTTCCTTAATTCCTTAATGGTTTAAAATTTATGTTTTGTTTTTACTTCACAGAAACGATCTCTTTCACTTTAATATGCTTCTCTGTGTCGGTTTTCCAGATTTCACCTTTTAAAACCACCTCTTCGCCTTCCTTTAATTGCTTGTAATTTTGAGGTCCGCCAACATTTACAATACTAACTGTGGCAAAATATACTTCATTTTTATCCGTATTAATTTTAGCAGTATAACCATCTTTACCATTCTCAATAGATTCCACTTCTCCGGAAACTGTATTTTTATCTTTCATACAAGCGCATGAAATTACAAAGATCATTAAAACGAATAGTAAACTTATTTTTTTTAGATTTTTCATTTTTTAGATTTTTTATTCTCACAAAGTTCTTAAACATTAAGGATACTTTATTATAGAATATTTTAAAAAAGTATTATTATTTTTATTGCAAGGCTATACAGCTACCGGCAATAACTTTAAGACTATCTTCAAATTGTTTCCACACCCGAATATATCTGAAAACCCCATTTATAGGATTATCATCAAATGTTCCTTTTAAAGAAACGGTTACTGCAACCACTGCAGTATCGTCAATTATATTTATGATTTGATCAAAAGCTTCCAGTGAATCGATTTTCATTTTACCGGAACGATATGAATTCAAATCAAATTCTTTGGTAATGGTATTTCCATCCGGCAAATTGAATAGCAAGTCGTCATGCAGCACCTTTTCTAAAAATGAAACATCCGCTTTTTTAATTGCAGTCAGAAGTTCAATTTCAGCATTTACAACTGTTTCTGTTTTCATCATAAAAAGCATTATAAAAAGTTAAAGATTATTTCTTTACATTCAGCACCTTTTTAATCATTGCATCCTCTTTTAAAATCACATCATAGTAATACAATTCACCGTATAATTGTCGGCCAAATTCAGCGGTAATATAGCGATTGACCAAATCTTTGGTTTTATCTAATTTAAGATCGAGACCAGTCATAAAAATGTAGTTTTTGAATTTCTTAAAATAAACATCCGACTTTTTCATTTTAGCTAAAAACTCATTAAAATGAAGTCCTGCAAAAGCATTTCGGTTTTTATCCAACTCTTCAAATACAAAATGACCCACAACCCCAGTCTGCAGCAGGTACGCTACATTTTCATTCCCGTGTTCTGCTTCCATTGGCACAAAAACATCAGGAACAATTCCGCCTCCACCATAAACAATTCTTCCTTTTGGCGTTTTAAATTTTAAAGAATCAGCCACTTTTATGCTGTCTTTTGCATACAATTCACCTGATTTTATTCTTGCTTCAGACTCTTTGAAGTACTCCTCATTTCCTTTGGCATATGGTTTTTGAATAGATCTTCCGGTTGGGGTATAATATCTTGCGACAGTTAACCGAACAGCAGAACCATCATTGAAGTCCATTTCGCGCTGCACCAAACCTTTCCCAAAAGAACGGCGGCCAACAATTGTTCCGCGATCGTTATCCTGAATCGCACCTGCCAGAATCTCACTTGCCGAAGCACTGTTTTCATTAATCAAAACCGTTACTTTTCCTGTTTCAAAACTTCCGCTTTTTGTTGCATATGTTTTTTCGGTACTGCCATTTTTATTTTTAGTAAAAACGATCAATTGTTTATCTTTTAAAAATTCATCAGCAATAGCGACAGCTTCTTCCATATATCCACCGCCGTTATCACGAAGATCGATTACCAGCGACTGAATTCCTTTTTGTTTTAACCTTGTCAGGCCAACTTTGAATTCATCATAAGTTGTTTCTGCAAAACGATTGATTTTGATATAACCCGTTTTATTATCAAGCAATAATGATGCATCTACACTCTTTAGCGGAATAACATCTCTTTTGATTTTGAACTTCAGTTTCTTTTTTTCCGATTTTCTAAAAACAGTCAGTTCGATTTCTGACCCTTTTGTTCCTTTTAATTTAGAGAACAAACTATCCGAAGGCAGTTTTCTTCCATATAATTTTGTTTTTCCTGCATATAAAATCCGGTCGCCTGATTTTATTCCGGCTTTCGCCGAAGGGCCATTTTCAACCGGTTTTATGATCGCAACAGAGTCTTTGTACATGTAAAAATTAATTCCCACGCCTACAAAATCACCTTTCATACTTTCGGCAACTTCTGCCTGTTCACTAGGCGGAATATAAACAGAATGCGGGTCTAATTTGGACAATATATTATCTACAGTAAGATTTACAATCGAATCTGTATCAACACTATCCACATACTCATTATTGATAAAATCAATCAGTTTATTGAGTTTGGTTTTCGAATAATTTTTAGCCAAAAGCGTATCCTCTACCGGGGCATTCATCAGGCTTCCGAGAACAGTTCCAAGAGCAAAGGCTGCTCCGATAACGATTGGCAAATATTTTGAATTGAATTTCATTATTCTTCTAAAACAGGAATATGCTCTACCTCAACACCTGCTTTCAATAAAAACTGGATTCCGGAATCATCACGATATCCATTTTGATATACCACCCTTTTTATGCCTGACTGATGTATGAGCTTGCTGCATTCTTTACACGGCGAAAGTGTAATGTATAAAGTTGCCCCTTCACAGGATTGGGTTGATCTGGCTACTTTTAAAATTGCATTTGCTTCTGCATGCAAAACATCCCAACGTGTTAATCCGTCTTCATCTTCGCAGCAATTTTCAAATCCGGTTGGTGTTCCATTATATCCATCAGAGATAATCATTCTGTCTTTTACAATTATAGCACCTACCTGTTTACGTTTACAATACGACAGCGAACCCCATTCTCTGGCTATCCGCAAATAAGCTTTATCGTATTTGTTTAATTTTTTTATCTCCATTAATTTATCTGTTCCAAATAGGACTTTCTACAATCATCGGAATTACAACTCCAATAACAAAAGCCGACATTACAAGCGCCCAGTCACGTTTTGAAAAACGAAATACAGTCTGCACTATATATGATATTACCAAAACCACAAAAACTACTATTAATTGCGCCGCTTCGATTCCGAGTGCAAATTCCAATAAAGGTACTAATTTTGAAGATGCTGTACCTCCTAAAATAGTCTTAAAATAATTTGAGAATCCAAGTCCGTGAATAATTCCAAAAAATAACGTTAGAAAAAATACCAGATTAAGACTTTCATTTTTAGATGCTTTTCCGGCTGTAAAAAGATTGAAAAAGGCGGTTATTAAAATTGTAACCGGAATTAAAAACTCTACCAGACTTGCTTTTACAGCTATAATTCCAAAAACAGAAAGCAAAAGCGCTAATGTGTGACCAACCGTAAACATCGTAACAAGCAATAAAATCCGTTTCCAGTCCTTAAATGCATATGGGGTTGTTAAGGCAATTAAAAACAATACGTGATCATAAGCATGAATGTCTAAAACATGCTTTAAACCGATCTGAAAATAAATCCAAAATTCTGACATGAGTGTACTTATATTAATTGATTTGGGGCTGTAAACATACAATTTATTTTGAAAAATAAACAAAGCCCTTTAGTAAATCAACGCAGAAAAATAAGTTAAATTTTATGAGAACTTTAAAATTGATAATTTAAAATAAAATTTATCTTTGCTCAATAAAAACACTTTTAATATGTCATTTGCAGAATTATTTGATAGCGAATTCAAACAAAGAAATAAAGGTCACTTTTCAGCTATTGTTCGCGTAGCACTAGCAGACGGAGTTGTATATCCGGAAGAAAAAAACTTCTTAGATAAACTTGCATCACGTTTGGAAATAACTGAGTCTGAATACGAAGAAATCCTTAGCGATCCTTTAAAATATCCTATCAACCCGCCTTATTCATATGTTCAGCGCTTGGAGCGTTTATATGATTTAACAAGAATGGTGCATGTTGACCACCATCTTGAAGATAAACAAGAAGTTTTATTAAAAAAGATAAGCGTAGCTTTAGGATTTACCCCTAGTAACGTAGATTACATTATTGCAAAAGCATTGTCGTTAGTAGATAAAAAAGTGGATTTAGACACATTTGTGTATGAAATGCAGCACATGAACAAATAAATTTTAGTGGTCAGTTTACAGATTTTAGTATCAGTTCAATACTTCATTTAAAAAAACTGCCAATTCAAAAGTAAACCCGACAGATTTTGAAAACCTGTCGGGTTTGTTTTTACTGTGTCTCGTCCTGAAAAAAGCTAATAAACTTTAAAGTTTCAAGGTTCTCTGTGAACTGAATACTATTCAGCTGTCATAAACTCCTCTGCTTTTTCTACCATATTGTAGCTTCCACAGAAAAAAGGAACTCTTTGATGCAATTCTGTTGGCTGAATCTCCATAATTCTTCCAAAACCGTCTGTTGCTTTTCCTCCGGCCTGTTCTGCAATGAATGCCATTGGGTTACATTCGTACATCAAACGTAGTTTTCCTTTTGGTGCTTTAGAACTTGTCGGATAAATATAAATCCCTCCTTTGATCATATTTCGATGAAAATCGGAAACCAAACTTCCTATATACCTTGAAGTGTATGGTCTGTCCTCTTCTTCACGCTGGCAATATTTAATGTAATTTTTCACCCCTTGCGGAAAATGAACATAATTCCCTTCGTTTACTGAATAGATATGCCCGTCTTTTGGAAACTGCATATTCGGATGTGACAGGTAAAATGTACCAATTGCAGGATTCAGCGTAAAGCCGTTTACACCATGCCCTGTTGTATAAACCAACATTGTCGAAGTGCCGTAAATTACATAACCTGCTGCCACCTGATTGATTCCCGGCTGTAAAAAATCCTCGCTTGTTACCGGTGTTCCGATTGGTGTGATTCTTCTGAAAACAGAAAAGATAGTTCCCAGAGAAACATTCACATCAATGTTTGATGATCCGTCAAGCGGATCCATTAAGATCACATACTTATTATTATTACTGTTGTCGCTCCCCTTGACAGTAATATATTCGTCGTTTTCTTCTGAAGCTATTCCACAGACAATCTCACGGTTTATTAACGTCTGAATGAATACTTCGTTGGCATAGACATCTAATTTTTGCTGGTCTTCTCCCTGAACATTCTGTTCGCCAACGGCGCCTATTATATCCACTAATCCAGCTTTGTTTACTTTATAGTTGACAACTTTTGCCGCCAGACGTATAGAGTTGATAATCCGGGATAACTCCCCAGATGAATACTGAAATGCTTTTTGGTTCTCAATAATAAACTCTCCCAGTGTTTTATTGCGTTCTTCCATTTGCTATATC
Source organism: Flavobacterium hibisci (assembly GCF_020026925.1). Lineage (GTDB taxonomy): Bacteria > Bacteroidota > Bacteroidia > Flavobacteriales > Flavobacteriaceae > Flavobacterium > Flavobacterium hibisci. Next base: position 15,320 of record NZ_JAIQDW010000034.1, read on the forward strand.
GTTGTAGTTTTTAATTATAAGTCACAAATATCGCTTTTTTTGTGAGAATGATTCAAAAATTATTTCGTTAGTTTGCTACTATTATATATTTGCTAATGAAACACAAAAAGTTTCATTTAAAAAAATACTTAATTAGAGAATAACAGGTTAAAAATATGAATTATGGATATTAGAAAAGGAAAACCTGAAGACATGGAATCGGTTTTAGGACTAATTCAGGAGCTTGCAATATTCGAAAAAGAGCCGGATGCTGTTTTAATAACCAAGGAAGATTTGATACGTGATGGTTTTGGAGAAAATCCATTATTTCATGTTTTTGTTGCCGAGGTTGAAAAAGAGATTGTTGGCATAGCTTTGTATTATTATCGATATTCTACCTGGAAAGGAAAAACAATACACCTTGAAGATTTAATTGTAAAAGAAAAAATGAGGGGCACAGGCTTAGGATCTGCTCTTTATTCTGAAATAATGAAACAAGGAAAAAAAGATAATGTTCGAAGAATCGAATGGAATGTCCTCAACTGGAATACTCCTGCCGTAAATTTCTATGAGAACTCTGGCGCAAAAGTTATCGAAGAATGGAGGGTAGTACAAATGGATGAGGAAGGAATTAATTCGTACTTAGAAAAAATAAATTAATCGTAAAAAACAGGACAGGTTTTAGGGAGTAAACATCTGTCAAATATTAAATTTTAAAATAGACTAGAGATGCACGGCAGTGCGTCTCAACAATACAAATTAAGATGAGAGTATTTAAATTTGGTGGTGCATCGGTAAAAGATGCTGAAGGAATTAAAAACGTTTATGACGTTTTACAAAAAGTTGGGTACGAAGATGTGATTTTAGTCGTTTCGGCTATGGGGAAAACCACAAATGCTCTGGAGCTTGTTATCAAAAATTATTTTGATAAACCCGAGGAGCTTAATTCATCTGTACAAGAGATAAAAAAATATCACAATCAAATATTGCTTGAATTATTTGAAGATGAAAAACATGCTGTTTTTGCAGCTGTGAATGAGCAATTTTCAGAATTAGAATATTTTCTGGCGCATAATAAATCCCCTAACTACAATTTCGTTTACGATCAGATTGTGAGTTTTGGTGAGTTGATTTCGACAAATATCTTAAGTCATTTTATGAACTTCATGGGTATCCAGACGCAATGGCTTGATGTTCGCAACTTCATTAAAACAAATGCTAATTACAGAGATGCAGAAGTGGACTGGGAAACAACCGAACAAAACATCAGCAAAAATGTGCCTCGTAAAATATTGAACATCACACAAGGATTTTTAGGTGCAGATGAAAACAACTTCACTACCACTTTAGGACGTGAAGGTTCTGATTATACTGCCGGAATTTTTGCTTATTGCTTAAATGCAGAAAGTGTTACAATCTGGAAAGACGTTCCGGGAGTTATGAACGCAGATCCGCGTTATTTTGAAAATGCGAGTTTGTTAAACCAGATTTCATACCGTGAAGCTATTGAACTTGCTTTTTACGGTGCAACGGTTATCCACCCAAAAACTTTGCAGCCATTACAGAAAAAAGAGATTCCCTTATATGTAAAATCATTTGTTAATCCGTTATTAAAAGGAACCTGTGTTTCTAAAGGAGTAGATTTAGAGCCTTATCTGCCTTGTTTTATTGTAAAAAGAGAACAGCTTTTGATTTCGCTTTCTTCTATTGATTTTTCTTTTATTATGGAAGAAAACATCAGTGAAATTTTCGGGTTATTTCATCAGTTCAAACTGAAAGTAAACTTGATTCAGAACTCAGCAATCAGTTTCTCTGTTTGCGTAGAAGATAAATTTGGAAACTTCAATGAACTGAATGCGATCCTTTCGAAAAAATTCAAAGTAGATTTTACTGACAATGTAACATTATACACGATTCGTCACTTTAACGAACAAGCTGCAGAAACTGTTGTAGAAAACAAAGAAGTTTTACTTAGACAAGTAAGCCGCGAAACCATGCAGATTGTGACAAAAGAACTCAATTAATTCAAGAAAAGGTTTATAATTAATTCAGGATAATAAAGGTTTCATGTAAAAGTGAAGCCTTTTTTATTTTCATACAAAGATCTCCACTTTTAAAAAATATCATAATTCAAATAAAATTACAACTGTCTTTTTTTATTTTAAAAATTAAAATAACTTTATGATAACCAAATAAATACATAAATCATGAATAACGATTATGAACCAAGTGAAGAAACCAAAAACAGATGGCATAATGATCCGGACAATTGGATTTGGGGAATATTTTATTATAATCCAGAAGACCCGAGATTATATCTACCCAAAAAAATCAAAGAATTTGGATGGACAATGAACTTTGCAAATCCTAATTCAGCAATTGTAATGTTAATATTGATTTCAGTCATATTAATCTTCACACTGTCTGCTCATTAATTTTCATAAATTATACTTTATTAGCTGTCGAAACTAAAACAGCACACACAACATTTCCCAATTATAAATACTACTTTTGGCTTTTTAGAGTTAAAGTATTTATGCTGAAAAAATTACTGATTTTATTGATTTTAATTTGTTGTTCAGGACTTCAGGCCCAGGAAACAGATTTGCTCTATAAAACCAAAAAAATAGCAGTTACAAGAGATACGATTCATCTGGAAAATGTGAGTATCAATTCCAGCTTTTTTCAGCTTTTAAATTCTAAAAATGAACCTATAGATTCAACTTTTTATAAAATTGATTTTCAAAAAGGACATCTTCTTTTAAACGAAAAATTGACTTCAGAATCCGACAGCTTAATCGTCAATTATCTCAAATATCCCGATTATTTAACCAAAGAATATAGTTTCTATAATTCCAGTCAGGTTGTAAGTAATGATATTGGTTCTGAGAAACTATACAAAATAGATAATTCAAATACTAAAAAAGCAACTCCGTTTGACGGACTGAATACTTCAGGGAGTATTACTCGCGGCGTAACAATTGGAAACAATCAAAACACGGTATTAAACTCCAATCTAGATCTCCAGATTACAGGTAAAATTTCGGACAAGGTAAGCCTTCGGGCCTCACTGCAGGACAATAATATTCCGCTGCAGGAAGGCGGTTATTCGCAAAAACTGGATCAGTTCGATAATATATTTATAGAACTATTCAGCGATGAGTGGAATATTCGGGCCGGTGATGTATTTTTAGAAAACAGAAAAACGCAATTTTTAAGTTTTAATAAAAAAGTTCAGGGGCTTTCGGCGAGTTTTGATTTTGGCGAAGAAGATAATAAAACCAATGTTTTTGCATCGGTAGCTTTCGCAAAAGGGCAATATGCCAAAAGTACTTTTATTGGACAGGAAGGCAATCAGGGGCCGTATAAATTGAAAGGGCAAAATGGCGAATTGTACGTTTTAGTCATTTCAGGATCTGAACGTGTGTATGTAAATGGCGTTTTGCTTAAAAGAGGCGAAAACAATGATTATGTGATTGATTACAATGCCGGTGAAATTGTTTTTACATCGCTTTTTACGATTACTTCTGAAATGCGAATCAATATCGAATACCAGTATTCAGACCGGAACTATAATCGTATGTTAACCTATGCCGGCGCTTCCCATGAAAATAAAAGCTGGAGTTTTGCCGGTTATTTATATTCTGAAAATGATTTAAAAAATCAGCCTTTGCAGCAAAATCTTTCTCAGGAACAAGTTCGGATTTTAAGTGAGGCAGGAGATGACACAGCATTAATGAAAGCACCTTCTGCCTATGAAGACACCTTTTCTGATAAGAAAATTTTATATAAAAAAACAATTGTGAATGGTATCGAAGTTTACGAATATTCCACTAATCCTGATGATATTTTGTACAATGTAAAGTTCAGTCTTATAGGAAACAATTCTGGCAACTATGTGATAAAAAACGCCAATTCAGTCGAACGCATTTATGAATATATCGCTCCCGTAAACGGAATTCCCCAGGGAAATTACGAACCTCTTGTACAATTAGTTGCACCGATGAAACTTCAGGTAGCTACTCTTTTAGGAAAGTACAATCCGAACGAAAAAACGCTGGTTGATTTTGAAATTGGGATCAGCAACAATGACCAAAATTTATTCTCAGATATTGATGATGATGACAACAACGGAATCGCTTTAAAATTAAACACCAGAAAACGCCTTTTTACCAAAGAATGGACTTTGGATGGTTATGCCAATTATCAGTTTGTAGAAAAAGATTTTAAGTCGGTAGAACGTTTGTATAATATCGAATTTAACAGGGACTGGAATTTAAGCACAACACTTTTAGGTGACCAAAGCCTATTAGTAGCGGGTTTGAATTTTGATTTGTTTTCGAAGAAAAAAACGAACAATATCGGTTTGTTTACTTATCAGTTTGAAAAGTTGGATTTTACCGAAAGTTATTCGGGAAACCGACATACTTCTACCGCTTTTTTTAAATTAAAAAACTGGACTGTCGAAAATCAGGGCAGTTTTTTGAGCAGTAATGCCACAACTTCCACTTCAAAATTCATTAGAAACCTTGCCAAAACCAAATATCATTTTGGCAAAAACTGGGTTGGCGGCAATATTCAGATAGAAGACAATCAGGAAAAAGATAAGGCTACAAACCAGTTTTCGGCAATTAGCCAGCGATTTTCAGAATATGGCGTTTTTGTTGGTCGTGGTGACAGCACCAAAGTTTTTGTGGAACTGGGTTATTTACGCAGAAAAAATGATAGTTTGCAAAACGGATTATTACAGCATGTAAGCAATTCGCAAACCTATTTTTTGAAATCTAAACTGATTCAGAATAAAAAAACGGATTTAGCCGTTTATGCCAGTTATCGAAATTTAGATTTTAAAGATACTTCCAGAAAAAGCGAGCCTTCATTGAATTCAAGAATTTTATATAATGACCGCTTTTTCAATCAGTTTATGCAAATCGGAACCGTTTATGAAACAAGTTCCGGAACCATCGCGCAACAGGAATATAATTACATAGAAGTTCCTGCAGGTCAGGGTGTGTATGCGTGGAATGACTACAACAATAATAGCATAAAAGAATTGGACGAATTTGAAATTGCCCCTTTTCCGGATCAGGCAAAATTCATTCGTATCTTTCTACCGAATCGAATTTATATCAAAACCAATCAAAATAAATTTTCACAATCGCTGACCATAAACCCGTTGCAATGGCAGAATGAAAAGGGTTTCAAAAAAATAGTTTCTTATTTTTACAACCAGACCTCCTTTATACTGGACAGGAAAGTGAGAAGTGATGGCGATAATTTTGAAGTGAATCCCTTTTACTCTTCTGAAGAAAATATCTTAGGGCTGAATTCGAGTTTCAGGAACAGTTTGTTTTATAACCGGGGAAAACAAAAGCATTCTGTCACTTATTCTTATCTGATTAATAATGGAAAAAACCTGCTTTCTATCGGTTCGCAATCTGTAAAAAACTATTCACATCAACTACAATACACCCATTTGCACCAAAAAAGCTGGCTATTTAATCTGTTTACAAAAACAATTAAAACTTCCCTGACATCGGAGGATTTCATCGAGAAAAATTATGACTTAACCGGTTTTCAGGTGGCTCCGAAAATCAGTTATTTATTTTCGAAAAACACAAGTCTTGACATCTTTTATGAATTACAAAAAAAAGAAAACCAGATTGGGAATTTTGAAACCCTAACCCAAAACCGATTAGGAACTTCATTTTCGTATGCCGGAGAAAAAAAAGTAACAGTAAACGGAGAGTTCTCTTTTTATGAAAATAAATTTGTTGGAAATGAATTTTCTTCAGTTGGATTTCAAATGCTCGAAGGACTTCAGGCTGGTGAAAATTTAGTCTGGAAATTACTTTTGCAGAAAAATATAACCCAGTTTTTAGACGTCAATTTAAATTATCAGGGACGTAAAAGTGAAACAGGCGTTACCGTACATACAGGTAACATACAGCTTCGTGCTTATTTTTAGCACTTTACTGAAAAAGCTATTATAAAATTTATTAATTTTAATTCAACTTTAAACTCCTAATCTTATGAAAAAATTAGTATTACTTTGTTTTATAGTTGTATTCTCATCTCATTTTTATGCTCAGGAAACAGCTGTAAAAACAACTAAGAGCAAAACTGAGGCTTCTGCAAAAAAAGCCAAATCAGACGCTGATAAAGCTAAGGCAGATGCTAAAGCTGAAGCTGAAAAATCCAAAAAAGCAGCAGACAAAGCAAAAAAGGAATCTGCAAATGCTAAAAAAACAGCAGATAAAGAAGCGGTAAAAGCTAAAAAAGAAGCAGCGAGTTCGAAGAATGCTGCTAAGGAAGCCACAAATGCAAAAAACACAGCAAACAAAGAAGCTGCAAAAGCTAAAACCGCAGCTGACAAGGCTAAAAAATCTGCTGCAAAAAGTAAAACTTTAAAAGAAACTAACGAAAAGGCACCAAAAGTAGCCGATAAAGTTACCGGGGAATACAATGGTAAAAAAGTCTATACCGGCCCGAAAGGGGGAAAATATTACATCAACAAAAACGGAAACAAAACGTATATTCAGGATTAAAAACTTTCTGTCTGACCATATAAGTCCGGATCTCGATTGAGAAGTCCGGACTTTTTTATGCATGCAAACAAAGAAATCCTTCCAAAATTAATAGTACTTGCCTTGATTTTTGAACTTTAGAGTTAATAATTTAGTAATGTATCCGAAATAACAAAAAAAGAGGATTTTTTTATCTTCGTTTCAAAAATCGCTACATATGAGCATCGAATATACTGCCAATAAAACTATTTTAATTACTCCTTTAAACTGGGGATTGGGCCATGCGACCCGATGCATTCCTATAATTAAAGCATTACAGGAAAATAATTATATTCCCATAATTGCTTCAGATGGCATTGCTTTGGCATTATTACAAAAAGAATTTCCATATATTCAGACTTTAGAACTACCTTCTTATCATATTGAATACGCTAAAAATGGCAAAAACTTTAAATGGAAACTGATTAAAAGTTTACCTAAAATGATTACCGCTATTTTGGATGAAAAGAAAATAGTAAATTCCTGGATCAAAAAATATGACATTGACGGTATCATTTCAGATAACAGGCTCGGGGTTTTCAGTAAAAAAGTGCCTTCGGTATTTATTACACATCAGCTCAATGTGATGACAGGAAATACGACAAAGTTTACCAGTAAATGCCATCAGTATTTTATAAAAAAATATAATGAATGCTGGATCCCTGATACAGATGGAGATCCAAATTTAACAGGCAACCTTGGACATCTTAAAGAAAGTAAACTAAACCTGAAATATATTGGGCCTTTGAGCAGAATGCGTAAAAAAGACACTCCAAAACAATATGACCTAATGATTATTTTGTCAGGTCCGGAGCCTCAGCGTACGTTGCTGGAAGAAAAACTGCAGGAAGAAATTACAGAATACAAAGGTGAAATTGTTTTTGTAAAAGGTGTTGTCGAAAAAACACAAACTAAACAACAGATAAAAAATGTGACGTATTACAATTTTATGAATACCAAACAGCTGGAACAGACATTTAATGAAAGTGATTTGGTTCTATGCCGCTCAGGCTACACTACCGTTATGGATTTAGCAAAACTGGGTAAAAAAGCTTTTTTTATTCCAACTCCCGGTCAATACGAACAGGAATATCTGGCCATAAAACTTCAGGAAGAACAATTGGTACCTTACGCAACGCAAAACGACTTTACTATTGAAGATCTTTCAAAAGTAAAATCGTTTAAAGGTTTATCCGAATTTGAAAATAAAATCGACTGGGATTTGTTATTTACTGTTTTTGAGAAGCAGATTTAGAAATTAAACTGCGCCTGTAACCGCAATAAATTTCCCTGTTGTCTGTTAACCGGAATGGCACTGTCTTCAAATGTTCTGTCAGCAATAACATATTCTGCTACCAATTCAAATGCTTTAATTGGCTGCCATTCTACGCCAATTTGGTAATCCCTTACTACATAACTTCTGGCATCTTTTTCATATTTTTTACCTCCGTCATAATACTGAAATTTGGCAAAAGGATAAATATGCTGTTTTTTAATGTCCCATTTATAATTCAGTAAAACGTACCCACCATTTAAATCTGTAACATCAACCGAGTTGGTTTTAGGGTTATAACGCGGTCCTTTTCCAATATTATACTCAGTCTGGATTCCAAAAGGCTTTGGATACAAAACAAAAGTCGCTCCTATTCTCTCGTCTTTTATATATTTAGGATCTCCATTTACTACAACTCCTGATGAAATTTCACCGGTAAAAGCCCATTTTCCTGTGTAAGCCTGAATTCCGGGTTCTATAATCTGGTTCCCGATAACAAAAGGATAAGTAGCTCTTGCTACTACATTTAAATCTCTGTTCCCGTCAATTTTATTGGCTATTTGCCCATTGTAAGCCCCCAAAGCCAACACCCCAAAATCACCTGAACCTTTGTAACCATCTTTTACCAGCATTGCAAAACGTTCCCTGATTTCGGCTGGTGCCCAATAAAAAAACATTCCTAAATCTCGTTCATTTGCTATTGCACTGTTTATACCATCTGCACGGTCTAAAGTCAGACGCTGCGAGCTGGATTGCATATTTTCGAATCCATACGGAATTTTACTCTGGCCAATACGCACCCGATATTCTCTTTTTTTATCAAAAGAAAGATCAAAATAGAGATCGCGAATCTGTACGAAATTATTAAGCCCGGTGCCTGGTGAACTGGCAAAATCCGGCTGAAAATAGAAGAAAACATTTGGATGAACCTGTCCTGAAAACACTAACCGTGCACGACGGACAAAAAGCCCGTTGTTTGCTTTTGCATCCGGATCTGTAGAAGTTGTTCCCCAGGATTTATCACACTGGTCGCAGGAAACTTTATCATTTGTAGAAAACAAACCATTGTATCTGATTTGTGCATAACCTCTTAAAGAGATTTTGTCATACCAGTGTTCCTCGACACCTCCCCCGGATTTAGTATCAGGTAATTTGGCTTTATTAATTGAATCTAAAATACGCATTACTTCGTTTTTTACATCCTGTTTATTCAATTCCTGTGCATGTACTCCGCAGGTAAGCAGTATTAAAACTGCCACTATTATTTTTTTTATCATTTTTTCTATTGCCCTTAATTTCAGGATGCAAAGATGTAACCACCTGTGTTAAGAAATCATTAACCAGATGTTATTATAATAAAAATTTAATGTTATGGGTCGAATTCTAATATTGATTTATCGTTAAAACCTTTGTTTTAGGACTTTTAAAAAAACAGTACTTACAATTATTTAACCTCGGTTTTTGTTATTTTATTTGCTTTTTCAAGCGTAAAAGAAAATTCAGAACCAATTCCGAATTCACTTTCTACATATACTTTCTCTTTGTGAGCTTCGATAATATGCTTTACAATTGCCAGTCCCAAACCAGAACCACCCTCAGAGCGGGTACCGCTTTTATCGACTCTGTAAAAACGTTCAAACAAACGTGAAATATTTTGTTTTTCAACCCCTTCCCCGTTATCGCTGATACGAATTAAGACTTTTTTCTTGGTAAGATTGACAACACCAACCTCAGTCAAACCTCCTTCTTTTCCGTATTTAATAGAATTCACAATCAGATTTTCCAGAACCTGCTGAATTCTGTCCTTATCTCCTTTCACTATTAAGGATTGAACGTTCTTGCTTTCGAATGCTAATTTGATTTTCTTTTTATCAGCTTTCATTTCTAATAAATCAAAAACATTCTGAATCAGTTCAACAATATTAAATTCGGTAAAATTCAAATCTAAATCTCCTGATTCTAATTTGGTAATCATATCCAGATCTTCAACGATATAAATGAGACGCTCGACACCTTTTTCTGCACGCTTTAAGTATTTTTTTCGGATAGTTTTATCATCCATAGCGCCATCCAGCAAAGTCGAAACATACCCCTGAACCGTAAATAGGGGGGTTTTAAGTTCGTGCGAAACGTTTCCCAGAAATTCTCGTCGATATTGTTCCCTGATTTCAAGCATCTCAATTTCTAGTTTTTTATCGGTAGCGAATTTTTTCACCTCACGTGAAAGCGTTTCCATATCGGTTGTGATTGGCTGGTTTATCAGAGGTGTTGATTCAAGTAAGGAAACCTCATCATAGATTTTTTTTACCCTTCTGTATATAAAGCGTTCTACACGATACTGAAGTACAAGAAATGAAAAGATGTAAACTGAAATCAAAAAGATTATTCCAAATCCGGCCTGATACTTTAATTGATTTTTATAGAAGATATTCATCAGCAGCAATACAAATCCTGTTGTAAACAGGCTTATATACAATGCCGACTTGATAGCGAATCTATACGTTTTTTTGAAATTGATTTTCATTTAAATTTTAAATAATAGACATTAAGGTATCATTTTTTCATCATATAAGATTCTGTGTTGATTTCCAACTAAAATCTTATTTTTTATTAATTTTGTTGCTCAAGACAGTCATAGAACTAGTCTCTATAGCGTGTTTAAACCATTTGTGTTTGCACGCTATTTTTTTCG
>NZ_JAIQDW010000035.1 GCF_020026925.1 Flavobacterium hibisci
AAAGACTACTTTTGAAGCTATACACACACCGCAATTTAATTAAATTGCAAGAATTAGGAAAGCGAAAACTTTCCTTTTTTTTATGCCACAAAAAAAGCTGCCTCACTTTTGAGACAGCCTCTTTTTTTTGCAACAGTGTTTTGGCTTCATTATTAAATTGAATCCCAATACATTTGGGAATGGATTTGTTTTCTTAAAAATCAGGCAACAATTATCGAAAAAATTTATTCCACAAAAAAAGCCCTGAATTTCTTCAAGGCTTTAAATTTCTGGGTGGCTGACCGGGTTCGAACCGGCGACCCGCGGCACCACAAACCGCTACTCTAACCAACTGAGCTACAACCACCATTTAACCAGCATTTCTGCTTAGCGAGTGCAAATATATAACAAAGGTTTACTTCTACAAAGAAAAATTTAAAAAAAAATGCACCTTTTTACATCAAATCCTGTAAGCTACTGACAGCCAAACATCTTTCCACAGTAAAACCTTCTGCAAAATCTTTATTAACCAGCCTTCCCAAATCCTGAGCCCTGTAATTTAAACTTTCCAGGAAATTTTTACTTGTAATGGGTGTTGCCGGCTCTTTAGAATCCGGATCATAAAATTGCGTTTTATACGCCAGGATTGCTTCTACCTTCTTTTCTTCAAAACCAGTAATATCTACTACAAAATCAGGCTCGATATTTTTCCATTGAATATAATGATACACGACTTTAGGTCTCCAGGCTTCCTGTTTCTCTCCGTTTAACGAAGTTTCAATTTTCATTAATCCTGATAAAAAACAAGAATCAGAAACCAATTTACTCCCCTTTCCGTGATCAATATGACGATCGTCAATTGCGTTACACAAAACAATCTCAGGTTTATATTTGCGAATCATTTTTATGACTTCTAACTGGTGTTTTTCATCATTAGTAAAAAATCCATCCCGCATACGTAAATTTTCCCGCACTACAACCCCTAAAATTCCAGCTGCCGCTTTTGCTTCCTGATCCCTGGTTTCTGCTGTTCCACGTGTACCTAATTCTCCACGTGTCAAATCAACAATACCTACTCTTTTACCAAGCGATACTTCCTTTAAAATGGTTCCTGCACAACCTAATTCCACATCGTCAGGATGTGCTCCAAAGGCTAATATATCTAATTTCATTTTTTTTGTTTTTTGTTTGTTTTGTTTCAGGTTTCAGGTTACGCATAGAACCTGAAACTGGAAACCTGAAACTATTTTTTTAAAACTCTTTTCATCGTCATCGATTTATTAACGCTTTCCTCCCACTCTTTTTCAGGAATACTTTCTTTGGTTATTCCGCAGCCCATATACAAAATAGCTTTGTTTTCCTGAATTTGCATACTTCGTAAATTTACGAATAAATCAGAACTTGCATTGCCTTCTAAAAAACTGCTGTTTAATTCTCCCAGGAAACCGGTATAAAAAGTCCTGTTGTAATTTTCGTTTTCTAAAATAAAGGTTTTTGCTTTTTTCTTTGGCAAACCACAGACTGCCGGTGTTGGATGTAAAGTATCAATTACTTCCTCCAAAGTAGAATTATCCTTTAATACACCCGAAATATCCGTTTTAATATGCCAGATCGATCCTGCTTTGAGACTATAAGGTTCTGAAACCACAACAGAATTGGCAACTTCTCGTAAACGTTTTACAATAAAATCGGTTACGTATTGTTGTTCGTCTTTTTCTTTTTGCTGCCAGAGAATTTCTGTTTCCAAATCTGCCTTCTGTGTTCCGGCCAGAGCTGTTGTTTCAAAAACATTTCCGTTTGCTTTCAGCAATTGTTCCGGCGTTGCTCCCATCCAAAGTCCGATTTTTGGATGAAAAAAACAATATGTAAAAGTGGTCGGATATAATTGTACCAAATGCTGAAATGCCAAAATAAAATCAAAATCTGCTAAATCTACAGCCTCACTTCTGGATAACACTACCTTTTTGAATTCACCGTTTTTAATTGCTTCAATTCCTTTTGCAACTAATTCTTCATATTGCTTTTTCGCCTCAGGATTCAAATTCAGATCATCAGTTTCAACCGATTCAAATCCTGTTTCCTCCTTATCAATTCTAATAATTTCGGATTCACTTTCCGGAATTAAAATCAACTGTTTTTCATCAAAAGAAGCAAAAACAAATCCTTTTTCGCTATAATCTGAAACTTTATATAAAGTATCATTTCGTTGTAAAAACCCAATAAGATTTGAAGCATTAGGTTTTGAATAAAGTACAAAAGGTAAATTTTGATTGTAATGTTGTATTATTTTTGAGAAAAAATTATTCATGCTCATTATTCTGCTTTCTTTTTCTCTAAAACAATATTCGTCAGTTTACAAAGCGAAATCAAATTACCAGCTTCATCGGTAATTTTGATTTCCCAAAGATGAAGGCTTCTGCCTTTGTGGATTATGCGGGCTGTTCCAAAAACAACTCCCTCCCGAATACTTTTTAAATGGTTTGCCGAAATTTCTATTCCGCGCACTTCCTGCTCTTTTGCATTGATAAAAAAATGAGAAGCGGCACTACCAACACTTTCTGCCAGAGCAACGGAAGCTCCTCCATGCAACAATCCCATAGGCTGATGAACAGATGGATTTACAGGCATTTTGGCGGTCAAAAAATCTTCTCCGGCGTCGATATATTCTATTTTTAGCGTTTCCATCAAGGTGTTTTTCGAAAACTCATTGCAATATGCTAAAATCTGTTCTTTTGTATAATTCATTAAAATTAGCTTTAAAATCGTAAAATTAAATAAAAGATAAGACACTATTTAGAAAATGCGATTCTAAAATTAAAAATCCCTTTTCGCGTATCAGATTTTTGTTATTTTTACAGAAAAACAAATCAAATGCGTCATTATTTTGTGCTCTTTATTTTCGGGATCCTTTTAACTGCCAGTTCATGCCGGACTGATTTTGATACTGTTGCCAGTTCAGGGGATTTAGAATTTTCAAAAGACACTGTTTATTTGGATACCGTTTTTAAAAACATCGGATCGAGCACTTATAACTTAAAAGTTTATAACCGAGGTAAAGACGATATCAACATTCCGGTTATTAAGTTAAAAAACGGTTTGAACTCAAAATACCGAATGACCGTTGATGGAATGAACGGAAATAATGGCAAGATTTTCAACAATGTGACGCTTTTAGCCAAAGACAGTTTGTATATTTTTATCGAAACCACAGCAGATATTACCGATGCTAATCCAGTTGATTTTTTATATACCGATGAAATTCAGTTTGACAGCGGCTCAAATCTGCAAAAAGTAGCTTTGGTAACTCTAATTCAGGATGCTGTATTTTTATATCCGAAGAAAAATCCTGATGGATCCAAAGAAAAAATTGAGATTGACGGTAAAGACGTTGACGGATTTTATCTGGATGAAAATGATGAAACAAACGGAAATGAGTTACTTTTTACAAATAATAAACCTTACGTAATTTACGGATATGCAGGAGTTCCCGAAAACAAAACGGTAACTTTTGAAGCAGGGGCCAGAGTGCATTTTCATGATAATTCAGGACTCTATATAAGCAATAAAGCTTCATTTCAAGTCAATGGAAATATATCTACAACTAAGAATTTAGAAAAAGAAGTTATTTTTGAAGGCGATCGCTTAGAACCTGAATATTCTGATGTTCCCGGACAATGGAATTCGGTTATATTCGCTGACGGAAGTACGAATCATTCCATCAATCATTTAACTCTAAAGAATGCTAAAATTGGTCTGGATATACGAAATCAGGATGCCACCACTTTTCAGATTAAAAATACGCAGATTTACGATTGTTCCAATTATGGAATCCTGGCTCAAAACGCTAAAATTAACGGAGAAAATATCGTTATAAATTATGCCGGCTTGGCAACTTTATCATGCGTTTACGGAGGCGATTATAAATTTACTCACTGCACATTTAATAACACCTGGTCCGGCGGACAACAATTTGCTGTTAATTTAAGTAACAAACTGTCAGGTGCAACACCGGAAACGAATCCGCTTACTCAGGCTACTTTTAATAATTGTATCATTTATGGTTCGAATAGCAACGAATTCAATTTAGATAAAAATGCAAATACGGCTTTTGCTTATCAGTTAAATAATTGTTTGCTGAAATTTGGCAGCACATCAAATCCTGATTATCAATTTGGAACAGATACAGCACATTATAACGCTATTATTTTAAACGAAAACCCGAAGTTTTTCAACATTAACCTGAATAAACTTAACATTGACAATACTTCTGCCGCTTTCGCGAAAGGAAATCAGGCATATAATATTCCGCTGGATATTATCGGAAACACAAGGACCTCTCCTCCTGATTTGGGTGCTTATCAAAATAAAGATTTTCCGAAAAAATAAAATTTTAATTAAAGTTTTTACACTTAAAATAGTATTATGCCTAATATATATGAAGTCAAATTTTTTATTGCTATTATCTCTGTTAATTTCCAGCACTACATTTGCTCAAAATACAACAATTGTCAAATGTGATTCTATTTATAAAGGCAAAGGAATTACAATAAAATTAAAAAAATTTGAAACTGAAAAACAAGGCTATTTCGGCGAGAAAAATTCAATTTTAACCATCAGCCAAAAACTAAATGGCAAAAATTCTGTACTGATAAAAGATTCCATTTTTAGTCTTTTGCAGGAAATAAAATTCCAGGATTACAACAACGATAGTATTAAAGATATTTTGATTCAAAATATTTCTGATGTGAGAAGTAACTGGACTTATAACCTCTATTTATACAATTTAAAAACCAATAGTTTCAAAAAAGTTAAGGGCTTTGAAGAAATTAAAAACCCTGGTTATAATTCAAAATATAAAATTATTGAAAGCCATGTGATGTCCGGCAGAAACTGGACTGGATTCTACACCATCAAAAACAATAAAATTGATGATTACAAAATCGAAATTACCGATGATGGAAGCAGTAAATATAAAAAAGAATATCAAAAAGCAATTAAAAAGATTTCAGCAAAAAAATAAGTCTTTGTTTCTTTGAGCCTTTACAACTAAGAAAAACAACCGCAAGAAATACATCTAAATTTAAACATCAGTTAACGTTTTCGATTCATAAAAATAGTATTTTTGATACAATAAAATTTTAAGTAATTAAAATTCAATTATTTAAAACTCTATTCAAACCAAATCTTTAAAACTATAATTATGAAAAAAAACTACTTTTTACTGTTTTCTGTTATTGGTTTTTCTCAAATTCCTTCTGGTTATTACAATACTGCAACCGGAACGGGCTACACTTTAAAAACACAATTGTATAACATTATTAAAGGCCATACTAATAATGGTTATGCAGGTTTATATACCACTTATCTAACCTCTGACGTTGATAATTTTTACGAAAACGACGGAACTATTCTGGACATGTATTCTGAAAATCCATCAGGAACTGATCCGTATACTTATACAACTGGAACGACGCAACGATGTGGAAACTATTCTGTTGAAGGCGATTGCTACAATAGAGAACACATTATTCCGCAGTCTGTTTTTAATGAACAGTCGCCAATGGTTGCCGATGCACATTTTATAACACCAACAGATGGAAAAGTAAACGGAGTACGTTCTAATTATCCGCATGGAAACGTAAGTTCTGCCACTTATACTTCTCAAAATGGAAGCAAATTAGGATCAAGTGCAGTTTCAGGATATTCAGGAACTGTTTTTGAACCTGTAAACGCTTTTAAAGGTGATATTGCGAGAATGTATTTTTACTTTGCCACAAGGTATGAAAATACAGTTGCCGGATATTCCTATGCCATGTTTAATGGCTCCAGCAACCAAACATTTACAACAGCATTTTTAAATGTTTTGTTATCCTGGCATGCGCAGGATCCTGTGAGTGCAAGAGAAATTGCGAGAAATAATGCAATTTATGCCCGCCAAAATAACAGAAATCCATACATTGATCATCCTGAATATGTAAATCAAATTTGGGGCGGAACTCCTCCTTCCGGAGATACTCAAGCCCCAACAACTCCAACAAGTTTAGCTTCAACCACAAAAACGGCAACTTCAATTTCACTTAGCTGGACAGCCTCTACAGATAATATAGCCGTAACAGGGTATGATGTTTATGCAAATAGTGTTTTAAAAACAACTGTTTCAGGAACAACAGCTATTATTACAGGATTAACAGCATCTACTGCTTATTCAATTTATGTAAAAGCAAAAGATGCGGCCGGAAATGCTTCTGCTTCAAGCAATACCATTTCGGTTACAACCAACAGCAGCGGAACAGGAACTGCGACAGATTTGCTTTTCTCTGAATATATTGAAGGTTCAGGAAATAATAAAGCTTTAGAAATTGCCAACAATACTGGAAGTTCTGTAAACTTATCTGCTTACACGATTAAAAAACAGACAAACGGTGCTGGTTCATGGAGCATAGGATTAGCGTTAACTGGAACTTTAGCAACAGGAAACAAATTTGTTGTGGTAAACAGTTCAATGTCATCAAGCTGTTTTTCTACGAGTTCTGCTAATATTTCAACAACGGTAACAGAACTTACTTTTAACGGAAATGATGCTGTTGGTTTATTCAAAAATGGCATTTTGATTGACATCATCGGAACATTTTCAGGCGGAACAGCCAATTTTGCAGCTGATGTCACTTTAAGAAGAAAATCAACTGTAACTTCTCCAAGCACAACTTTCAACTTAAACACTCAATGGGATTCGTTTTCACAAGATACCTGCAATAATTTAGCAAGCAAAAAAACACTAATTGCTGAAATAGAAAACGAAGAAATTATTTCAGATTCAAATAAAATTTTAATTTATCCAAATCCTTCTGATGGCAATCTAAATATCAGGCTGGGTAATTCAGACAAACCGTATTCAATTGAGATTATTTCACTTTCAGGACAAAAAAATTTCGAAAAACAGAATACAAAAGATTCGGAAATCACAGTAAGCAATCTTGCTAGAGGAACTTACATTCTAAAAATTATACAAGAAGAAAAAACAGTGACCAAAAAGATAATAATCAACTAAATAAAAGTTACATTTTCATTAAATAAAAAGCGGCAAATTGCCGCTTTTTTTATTGAATTGAATTGACTAAATTTGCACCTTCAAAACAACAAACTACACAAATGATCCATTTCTTTGAAAACCAAAGCAAAACTGTTTTTGCCGTACAAACGCAAAACGAAATTTCAGCTCAAGACATTTCAAAATTAAACTGGCTTTTTGCCAACGCAAGTAAGATAGAAAAATCTGCATTAACAGGATTTTTTGTTGGTCCGCGTGCTACAATGATTACCCCTTGGAGCACAAATGCTGTAGAAATCACTCAAAATATGGGAATTCCGGGCATTATCAGAATTGAAGAATTTCATCCTGCAACCGAAACCTTCACCGATTTTGATCCGATGCTTTCTCAAAAATTCAACGAATTAGATCAGGAAATCTTCACGATCAACATTCAGCCAGAACCAATTTTGGAAATTGATGATATTGCGACTTACAACAAAGTTGAAGGTTTAGCTTTAAGCGAAGAAGAAGTTGATTACTTAAACAATCTTTCTGCAAAACTTGGAAGAAAACTAACTGACTCTGAGATTTTTGCTTTCTCACAAGCGAATTCAGAGCACTGCCGTCACAAAATTTTCAACGGAACATTTGTTATCGATGGTGAAGAAAAAGAAACTTCTCTTTTTAAATTAATCAAAAAAACATCACAGGAAAACCCTAACGATATTGTGTCTGCTTACAAAGACAACGTTGCTTTTGTAAAAGGACCAAAAGTGCAGCAATTTGCACCAAAATCGGCTGATAAACCTGATTTTTACGAAATAAAAGAATTTGATTCGGTTTTATCTTTAAAAGCCGAAACACACAATTTCCCAACAACTGTTGAGCCTTTCAATGGTGCTGCAACAGGATCTGGAGGAGAAATACGTGATCGTTTAGCAGGAGGACAAGGTTCACTTCCTTTAGCTGGAACTGCTGTTTACATGACTTCATATTCTCGTTTGAACAACGACAGAAAATGGGAAAATGCAGTGGAAGAAAGAAAATGGTTGTACCAAACTCCAATGGATATTTTGATCAAAGCTTCAAACGGGGCTTCTGATTTCGGAAATAAATTTGGGCAGCCGCTTATTACAGGTTCTGTTTTAACTTTTGAACACGAAGAAGAAAACAGAAAAATTGGTTACGATAAAGTAATCATGCAAGCGGGTGGAATTGGTTACGGAAAATTAAATCAAGCTATAAAAAACAAACCACAAGAAGGCGATAAAATCGTAATTCTTGGTGGGGAAAATTATAGAATCGGAATGGGTGGTGCTGCGGTTTCTTCTGCAGATACAGGCGCTTTTGGTTCAGGAATTGAATTGAATGCGATTCAGCGTTCAAATCCGGAGATGCAAAAGCGTGCTGCAAATGCGATTCGTGGTTTGGTAGAAAGCGACAATAACCCAATTGTTTCGATTCACGATCACGGTGCTGGCGGACACTTAAACTGTCTTTCTGAATTGGTTGAAGAGACTGGAGGTTTGATCGATTTAGATAAATTGCCTGTTGGAGACCCTACTCTTTCTGCAAAAGAAATTATTGGTAACGAATCTCAGGAAAGAATGGGATTGGTTATTGGTCAAAAAGACATCGATACTTTACAGAGAATCGCTGACAGAGAGCGTTCACCAATGTACGAAGTTGGAGATGTAACGGGAGATCACCGTTTTACTTTCGAATCAAAATCTAACGGTTCTAAACCAATGGATTATGCTTTAGAAGATTTCTTCGGAAGTTCGCCTAAAACCATCATGACAGATAAAAAAGTAGATCGTAAATATGCTGATGTTGCTTACAACGCAGGGGATTTTGAAAGCTACTTAAAAGATGTTTTACGTTTAGAGGCTGTTGCTTCTAAAGACTGGTTAACAAACAAAGTGGATCGTTGTGTCGGTGGAAAAGTAGCGAAACAGCAAAATGCAGGTCCGTTACAATTGCCTTTGAACAATGTGGGTGTAATGGCTTTGGATTATTTAGGAAAAGAAGGAATCGCAACTTCTATCGGGCACGCTCCTATTGCAGCTTTGATTGACCCTGCTGCAGGTTCCAGAAATGCAATTGCAGAATCATTATCTAACTTAGTTTGGGCTCCAATTATTAACGGAATAAAAGGTGTTTCTCTTTCTGCAAACTGGATGTGGGCTTGTAAAAACGAAGGTGAAGACGCTCGTTTATACGAAGCTGTTCAGGCTTGTTCAGATTTTGCAATCGAATTGGGAATCAATATTCCGACTGGAAAAGATTCACTTTCAATGAAACAAAAATATCCAAACGACGAAGTAATTGCGCCGGGAACGGTTATTATTTCTGCTGCCGGAAACTGTACAGACATTAGAAAAGTGGTTGAACCTGTTTTACAAAAAGACGGAGATTCAATTTATTATATCAATTTGTCTCAGGATGATTTCAAATTAGGAGGTTCGTCTTTTGCACAAATTAGAAACACAATCGGAAACGAAACTTCTACAATTAAAGATTCGGCTTTCTTTAAAAATGCATTTAATACGATTCAGGAATTAATTGGTGAAAACCAAATTTTAGCCGGACACGATATTGGAAGTGGCGGTTTGATCACGACTTTATTAGAAATGTGTTTTGCTGATGTGAATTTGGGAGCAAAAATTGATTTCAGCGCTTTCGCAGAAAAAGATTTATTGAAAATCCTTTTCGCAGAAAACATTGCAATCGTATTCCAAGCAAAATCGGATGCAGCTGTTGAAGCTAAGTTAAATGCTAATAACATTGAATTCTTCAAATTAGGTTCAGTTCAGGAAACTGCAAGTTTGGAATTTGGAGATTATAAATTAGACATTCCAACATATAGAGATGTTTGGTTCGAAACTTCTTATTTATTAGATCAAAAACAATCTAAAAACGGAACAGCAAAAGCTCGTTTTGAAAACTATAAAAATCAGGTTTTAAATTATACTTTCCCTGCGCATTTTACAGGAAAAAAACCAGAAATCGACAATTCTAAACCAAGACCAAAAGCAGCAATTATTCGTGAAAAAGGAAGTAACTCTGAGCGTGAAATGGCAAATGCTATGTATTTGGCTGGATTTGATGTAAAAGATGTTCACATGACGGATTTAATTTCTGGTCGTGAAACGCTTGAAGATATTCAGTTTATTGGAGCAGTTGGTGGATTCTCTAACTCAGACGTTTTAGGTTCTGCTAAAGGTTGGGCTGGAGCTTTCTTATACAACGAAAAAGCAAAAACTGCTTTAGACAATTTCTTCAAAAGAGAAGATACTTTATCTGTCGGAATCTGTAACGGATGCCAGTTGTTTATGGAATTAGAAGTAATTAATCCGGAACACGAAATTCACGGAAAAATGCACCATAACGAAAGCCAGAAACACGAAAGTATCTTTACTTCTGTAAAAGTTCAGGAAAACAATTCGGTTATGTTATCGACTTTGGCCGGAAGCACTTTGGGAGTTTGGGTTTCTCACGGAGAAGGTAAATTCAAATTGCCTTATGCTGAAGATCAATACAACATTGTTTCTAAATATGCTTACGAAGGATATCCAGCAAACCCTAACGGTTCTGATTACAACACGGCAATGATGTGCGACAAAACCGGAAGACATTTGGTGATGATGCCTCACATTGAGCGTTCAACTTTCCAATGGAACTGGGCGCATTATCCAAAAGACAGAAACGACGAAGTTTCTCCATGGCATGAAGCGTTTGTAAACGCCAGAAAATGGATTGAGAAAAACTAAATTTAATTTTTTACTACCATAGACAGCCTCAGCAAAATGTATTGCTGAGGCTTTTTTTTTTTAAATTATTATAAGTTCTAAGGTAATATTGCGTGTAACTTTTAAGTTAAATTCAAAAATGAACAGTTATTTTCTTGCAAAAATTAAAGTATATTAGCCAAAGAAATACCCATTTCAAAAAGAGTTCAAAACCCAAAACCTACGTAAAATGAAATTCCTAAAAACATTCCTTTTTATCTTATTTTTTGTTATTGTAAAATCACATTCACAAGTTCAGGTTGATCAAATCGTATATAAGTCAAAAGAGCATTATATCACCACTACACTTCCTTATCATATCACGGGTACATTCCTGCCTCCTGACAAAAAAGAGCCAAGCACGGTTTTAAATGAAGATGGAACCGGCGTGATCCAATATGACGATATGACGAAGAAAAAAATAAATTGGGGAATCGAATGCAACTGGGAAGGCACCGCTATACGTAAAGACGGATATAACAGTGCCTCATATACATTTTGGTACAGAACAGAAGACAGCGACGAATAGATGTACAGCCAGTTTTCTATTCATTTTCTTAAGAAAAAAATGTTTTTGATGGGCGAAAGAACAAAAATTTACGAGGATTACAATGTACAATAAACATTTGGCCTGCTCTAAATCATTGTAATGATTCATTTTTAATTATTGTAAATCTTCAAAATATCAATCAACTTAACCACATTATTAATTCCGAGTTTTTCAAAAATCCTGCTTTTGAAAGTGCTGACAGTTGTCATTTGGATATTTAATTTATTGGATATTTCGATATTTCCATCCCCGCCGACCAGAAGTTCTGCTACTTCGATTTCCCTCTCCGACAGTTTTTCTAAGGGATTTACTGGCAGATTATACAAAGCATTTTCGATAATTTTATTTTTTACAACGTTGCTTATATATTTGCCTGTTTTAATTACAGATTCAATGGCCTGAATAATTTCTTCATCTTTACTGTATTTATTTAAAAAACCATTGGCTCCTGCATGGATATAACGCAGAGCGTAATGCGATTCATCATAAGCAGAAAACATCATAATCAACAAGTCCGGATATTTTAACCGAATCTCCTGAACCATTTTTGTACTATTGCCTCCTGGAATACTGATGTCTAAAAAAATTAAATCCTGGTTTTCTTTTAATTTACTTAGAAGATCTTCAAAACTATCAGCATGGGCAATTTCAACCTCTTTGCAAATGCTTTTCAATAACAAAGAAAGACCATGCCGCACTACGCTATGATCGTCAACTAGTAAAACTTTAAATTTATTTTTCATGGGGCTATAAAACAATTTCGAAGTACAAATTTTTCTTAATTAATACTACTATCTCAAAATTCAAATTGATGTAATATGGTAAATTTCTATTATAAATTATCCATTTAATCACTAATCTGCTAGCATGACTTTAGTTAATCATTAATAAAACCTGATTTATCATTAACAAAATTCATAGATAAACATATTTCAGCAATTAAATTTAATAACATATACGGGATTTTCAGGATTTAAGTTTTTAAATCGTTGTATAACGTTATTATTTAAAAAAAAAACGAGAATTTTCTGTAGATGAAGGCCTTTAAAATATTTAGCAGAATGAACCTTTAAAATATCAAAGCAATATAAATACAATTTTAAATCCGATATATTAGTTAGAATCATTTATCTATCAAAGCTAAAAAATAAAGAAAGAAAAACATTGTAGAATTAATTCTACACAAGATTAATCGATCGACTACAAATTTCTCTCCTTTTAATAGTGAAATTTGTTCTTTTAAAAAACTTCACTAATTGATACCCTGCATTTAGAAATAACTCAGTAATTAAAGTATTCAATAAAAAATACAATGCATACAAAATCAATATATTATCTGTTAATCGCAATTCTTTTTTTCTCCTTAAAATCTTTTGCCCAAAAAGATATGTATGCGGGAATAGAAATTGGAAGTAAAGGAATAAAATTTTCGGTAATTGATGTAAATAATATCAAAAAAGGTGATTACAGCATCATTGCTTTCTGGACAGAAAATGTTGGTATTGCTAAAAATATTTCTATTGATGGCAGCCTTGCCCAGGATGATATAAATAATGCGGTAAATATTGTCTACGGGAATTTGATGACCATTAAAAGAAAGTATAATGTTGCTGATGAAAATATTTTTATTGTCGGCTCCTCGGGAGTAGCAATGGCGAATAATACGACAGATTTAATTAATAAAATAAAATCCCTGACCAACAAGGATCTTGATTTTATTGATGCTGATACTGAGGGTAAAATGCTCCTAAAAGGTTCTATACCTCCAACAGAATATGGTGACGCATTAATCCTTGATATTGGAGGAGGCAATACCAAAGGAGGATACGTAAATGTGCTGGAAAACAAATTTGAGTTTTTCCCTCTAAACCTGGAATATGGTACGATTACTTTAACAGAAGCTATAAATAAAACCATTGTAATCCCAAGTGAGATTAATAGTATGTCTGTTTACAAGGAGAAAGCATTTGAATACGCTCCTGTGCTGAGAGAAAAGATAAAGGACGTGCTAAAATCTAAGCCAACTTCATTAAATAAAAAGAAAATTTATTTATCAGGCGGTGCTCTTTGGGCTTTTACTACTCTTTTTTATAACCAAAATAATGAGGATGACCATTTCGTACCATTGCAATTGCAGGACATTATTGACTATGATGCCGTCTTGAAAAATAATTTTACTGCATACGAAAACCTGGCTAAAACCAATAAAAATGCGGAGAAAGTTATAAATACCTATACTCAGAGGCATTTAATTGCTGCCAATACTATTTTGATAGCCAGCCTGGAGAGCATTCCTAATCTGAAGTCAAAAAAAATATATTTTGCCAAAGAAGGGCAAATTGCATGGTTAGTATCGTATGTAGTGGACCGTTCAAAAAAGATTAAGAGTGTTTTTTAACATTTAGAAACAAAAAATTCAATAAAAACAATTAAAAACAATTTATAATGTCAGATTTTTTACAACAGTTTGGGGATGAAATTAAGAAAAACGTTCCTGGTTACATCGCAATTGCGATAACCGAAATTAAAAGTGGTATTTCTTATTACAGTAATTCCGCAGTATCCAGTTTTGATCCTGAACTAGCTTCTGCCTTCAATCTTGAGGTAGTTAAAGCAAAACTGAATGCCATAAATGCACTTGGATTATCCCAATCAATCGATGAAATCATGATTTCGCTTACAGAACAGATTCACATCATTGACATTTCAGAAAACAATGAATATTTTATTTATTTAGCAGTAGATTCTACAAAAGCCAATTTAGGATTAACCAGAGCTTTACTGAATAAATACAAAAAAGAGATTTCAGGTAAATTATAATGCTTTGCAAATCTTGCCTGAATATTAAATCTGATGAAACTGAATGAAGTTCTCCTAAATAATTGAGAAATTTACTTCGTGATTAAAAAGCTTATTGAGAATTATTTCAATAAGCTTTTTTAATTGTATTGCTATAATAAAATTGGGCTGGCATTTGTTTGTGATAAACGGATCCTATTCTACTCTATTTTTGATTCAGAAAACAGCGATTGAATAATTTTAGCTTTGATATGTTCTTTTTCTTTTTTTACAATAAAGATCAGCTGATATGCCAAAATAAAGCCTGCAAACCCAAGGCAGGACAGGAATATCCAGTTTGCTTTATAGCCGTACAATTCAATAATTGCCATGCCCGATTTGGTACTTAATATATGGGCAATACTATAACTCATTGTAAAAGCAGCCATGAATTTACCTTCCTGTTTTTTAAGAGACCTTTTTTTAACAAATGAATTAGCAAACGGAAAAGTCAGCATGATACCAATTGTCATAAAAATCATCATCAAAATTAAGGCTGTAACATTGTGTTCAATCAATAAAAATAAATAACTAATGCTCATAGCAAGAATGCCGTAAGAAACCATTAGAAGTTTATTGATGTTTCGCGATTCTACAAAAGAAACAATTGAGAGTTCAAAAAGTAATATTATCACTCCGTTTAAAGCCAGAAACAAACCGCTTTCGACACTTGTAAAGTTAAAGACTTCCTTATAATAAAGGGATAAGGTAGTAAACATCTGAAAAAATAATATCCCTGTTATCAGTGTAACTACCAGATGTATTAAAAATGGTTTATCTTCTAGTAATGAATTTTCTTCTTTTAAGTATTTAAAGGCATTGAGCTTATAGAGTAGTTTTTTCTCTTTCACAAAAAAAGCAAATAATAAAATACTCAAAATACAGGTCAGCCCGTCAATGTAAAATAAAAAGCTGTAATTTGAAAGAGTAATAATAATTCCACCAATCAAAGGCCCAAACATAAAACCTAAATTAACTGAGGAACGAATTAAGGATATTGCTTTTGTACGTTCTTTTTTGTCTGCGTAAGTATCTAATGAAACCAGCATTGCAGGCCTGTACATATCAGAAATTGTGGTAAGGAGTAAAACACCAAAACAGAAGCTGTAAAAAGTAGTTAGAAACTGAAGCAGAATAAATAGTAAACCACTTGTGAAAAGACTAAACACCATTACTTTGTAAAAACCTATTTTATCTGACAATTTACCACTAATCCACGTTCCGATAAAAGAACCAGTACCAAAAAAAACCATAACCCAACCGATCTGACTATAACTAAAGTGCAATTCTTCCAGCATGTATTTAGAAAGGAACGGTACAACCATTGCACCCAGCCTGTTAACAAATGTAGTCACCGCAAGAACTTTTACCTCCGTAGAAAACTGCGTAAAATTTTTAATATAATTTTTAAGTAATCGTATTATCATATGTTTTGCACTTATATTTATTCTAAAATTTAATTGGATATTTTACATTTAAGCAACTTCATATTGTCATAGTTTAATTTCGTAGTAATAATAATTTGAAATAAAACTTTTCCTGATGAAGCCAAAACTTTCGTAAAGCTGGTGCGCTGCAAAATTTTCGGTATCAGTATTTAATGAAATATGCTTCACATTATTTATCCGGGCATTGTTAAAACATGCTGTCATGATTTCCCTGCCAATTGATTTTCTTCTAAAATCTGTTTTGACATACAGATAGGAGATATGCCAATTGTATTCAAGAATAGACAATGGGTTTATTTTATAATGCAATACCGCAAAAGCAACTACTATATCCTGCTGCTTTTTGACAAATATTTTTGCCTTATTCCGGCTTAATTTATCTTTAATAAACAGCACAGCATTTTCTAAATTAAGCAGTTTCTCATCAATTAGTTTAGATTCATAAATAATGTCTTTTACCGAGTCAAAATCATTAGGGGTAATCTCATATACATCATTTAATTTATTCATATCAAATTTCCACCAACGCTTAATTTACATTAGCTTAACAAAAGCAAATTTAATTTTTATACGAGAAAAAAAAGATGCTTTAGAGTCGAATAACATTAATGCTGGTGTAGAATTAAAACTACATGAGAATAGCTATAAAAACAAAAAAAGTCCGAAAAAAATTCGGACGTTTGTTTTATTATATGTTTTATAACTAGTTACTCAGTACAGTCCACTTTAGTCAATGTATTTTTCGAATCAAATTTCAATTTCTTTTTATCTTTAAAACTTACCTTATCATTAGCTGTAACAGTTTCTCCATATCCTTCGATAAAAGTTCCGTCTTTTTGCAGAAACACAACCTGTCTTACAGAAGAAACACCTTCTGAATTAAATGTATAATCAGCAATCAGGGTGTCGCCAACCATGTTCCCGATTATAGTACCTTCGTTTCTGTCTTTTCCTGCTAAATTATAGCTTAGCTTTCCATTTACTTCCTGATGCGAGTTTACGTTAAAACTCATTTCGATTACACTTCCATTCGAATTCCATGTATAACACTGATCTCCTGCAGGCTCTACAATTTCTGCTTCTTTAGGAGCGCTTGGAGTAATTTGAGGTTGCGGCTGTGTTGTTTCTTTTTTACAGGACAAAAAACTAAACATAATGATTATTAATACTGATACTTTTTTCATGATTTTTTATTTTTACTGTTTATTCCTATAAAATTAATTCAATATAAAAAAAATCCACTCTTATCAGGAGTGGATTTTTTTTATATAATTTCCATATTAGGAATTGAATTTGTTTCATTAAGATACATCAACTGTAGTGCGTTCTGCAATCTCTTTGTATGTACCATTAACTAATTTTTCGCGAATAGCTTCGAACGCTGTAAGTGTCTCTTCAATATCCGCCAAAGTGTGAGAAGCTGTAGGAATCATTCTTAATAAAATAATCCCTTTTGGAATAACAGGATACACAACGATAGAAAGGAAAATACCATAGTTTTCTCTTAAATCGTTTACCATCACCATCGCTTCAGGAATACTTCCTTCTAAATATACTGGTGTAATACAAGTGTTTGTATCACCAATATTGAATCCTTTTTCTTTAAGGCCACTTTGCAATGCATTTACGTTTTCCCAAAGTTTATCTTTAATAGCAGAAGATTTACGCAATAATTCCAAACGTTTCAAAGAACCAAGTGTCTGAATCATTGGTAATGCTTTAGCAAACATTTGAGAACGTAAATTGTATTTTAAATAATCGATAACTGTTTTGTCAGCTGCTACGAAAGCACCAATATTCGCCATAGATTTTGCAAAAGTAGAGAAGTAAACATCAATACCATCCTGAACTCCCTGCTCTTCTCCTGCACCTGCACCTGTTTTTCCTAAAGTACCAAAACCATGTGCATCATCTACTAATAATCTGAAATTGTATTTTTCTTTGAAGGCAACGATTTCTTTTAATTTTCCCTGTTGACCACGCATTCCGAAAACACCTTCAGTAATAAATAAAATACCTCCGCCTGTTTCTTCGGCCATTTTTGTAGCACGCTGGAGGTTTTTCTCCATACTTTCCAGATCATTGTGCTTGTAGGTAAAACGTTTACCCATGTGCAAACGAACACCATCAATGATACACGCATGCGAATCTACATCGTAAACAATAATGTCATTTTTAGTCACTAAGGCATCAATGATTGAAACCATTCCCTGATAACCAAAATTCAATAAATAAGCTGATTCTTTCATTACAAATTCAGCCAGTTCATTTTCTAATTGTTCATGATATTTAGTGTGTCCAGACATCATACGCGCTCCCATTGGGTAAGCAGCCCCAAACTGTATTGCTGCCTCTGTATCTGCCTGACGAACTTCCGGATGATTTGCTAAACCTAAATAATCATTTAAACTCCAGTTTAGAATATCTTTTCCGTGAAATTTCATTCTTGGACCTAATTCACCTTCTAATTTTGGAAAAACATAATATCCTTCTGCCTGAGAAGCCCATTTTCCTAAAGGTCCTTTATTGTCCTGAATTCTTTCGAATAAATCTTTTACCATAATATAATAATGTCGTAATAATTTTAACTTAAATCAGCGAGCAAAAATAATCATTATTATTCTAAAATTCAGAGAGTCATTTATTTTTATTGAAAAATACTCAGTATAATCTATTTAACAAGACTAAACCTGAAATAATTCATAAAAAAATAAATATCAAATTAAACTTCTTTTAGTTGTTAGAGATGCCATAATTAAAGCCAGCCCCAGCACCAAAAAAATGCTAAAAATTAAAATACCCTGATAATAACCTGAAATACTTCCTTCTCCAAAAAAGAAAAACAAGCCCTGAAGAAACAACAAAACTTCTGTCAAAATATATCCTGAAATAAAGCACTTCACGCCTGTTTTTAATAGGGTAGAATTGGGAGAAAGCATTTTATTCTGAAGCAAAATCCCAAGCAAAAATCCCGTTATAATTCCTAAAGTTGTTAGGTGAATAAATCCAATTACAAAATTTCTGATTTGATGCGAAACTTCAGCTAAATTTGGAAAAATAGTCAGCAATTGGATTCCGACTTTCAGAAATAAAGAACACAAAGCCAAAACGTAAACACTTTTTGTTGTTTTACCTAAAGTATTTGTGAAATGATTGATTTGAGGTTTGAGCATTTTATAGAAGTAAATAAAAGCAGTAAACTGAATTAAAACTCCCAAACCATTAATATAACTCAAAACATCACTTTGTATAAACCATCGAACCGGAAATGCCAGCGTTAGTAATGTAGCTGTAAGCATCAAAAAGTAAAATTTACTAAACTTAACCTCATCAATTTTATTCTGAAATTGTTTTAAAAACAAAGCTAAAATTGCCAGTATAAACCAGCCATTAAACTGAAAATGAAGAAAAAACTGAATCGCAATCTGATAGAAAGCGCTTTGTTTTCCTAAAGTGCTTACGGCCGGCCCAAGGCACCAAACACCAAAAGTCGATACAATAATAAACAAAATCGAAACCAATAAAAGTCTTTGCGATGGAGATTTATCTCTCAAACTGTCTTTCCAAACCAAACGGCAAAAAACATAGCTCAATAAAATATGCATTGTTGAAAAAATAATCGAAAACAAAGCATATCCCTGGATAGGAAAAGCAATCATCATTCCGATAACCGAAAATTCTGTCAGCCAAAATAAACGGTTGTAAATAGGTTTCTGGCTTTTCTGTTTTGGAATAAAAAAATGAACAATCAAAACGAAAACAATCATATAAACCCAGCCTAACATGGCAACATGCGAATGCGCATGAAGCAGAAAACTGTAGTTTAGAAAATCTAAAGGAAAGAGATACATAAAACGCAGCAATAATCCGAAAACGCAGGCAATCAGGAAATTAAAAAAACAGCAGAGTATCCAGCTTTTTTGAGAATTCATATATTAAAGATATAGAAAAATTAAACCATATAAGTCATATAAGATTCTGTGTTGATTTCCAACTAAAATCTTATTTTTTATTAATTTTGTTGCTCAAGACAGTCATAGAACTAGTCTCTATAGCGTGTTTAAACCATTTGTGTTTGCACGCTATTTTTTTC
>NZ_JAIQDW010000036.1 GCF_020026925.1 Flavobacterium hibisci
TGCCTAAAAATCAGTCAAAAAAAGGAAAATCATCTTTAAAGCCGAATTCCGAAAACCGAATTAATTTTTTATAGCTATCTTAATTTTTTATAAACGAAAAGAAGCTGTCCTTTTGAGACAGCCTCGTTTTTTCTATTATATTAGGATAGTGAAATTGAGTTTTAGGAACTCAGCACAGCCTTTGCCATTCGCTTAAAAAATTACTATTTTTGCACTCTAAATTTTAAGTCATGCCGAAAAGAAAATATAAAATAGCCGTTGTTCAGTTAAACCTTAACGACGTAGCCGAAAATAATCTTAAAAAATGTATCAGCTGGGTAAAAGATGCCGCTAATAAAGGTGCCGAAGTTATACTCCTGCCTGAGTTATACAGCAGCCATTATTTCTGCCAGAGTGAAGATGTTGATAATTTTGCATTAGCAGAGCCTCTTTACAGCACTTCATTTATTGCGTTTAGCGAATTAGCAAAAGAACTAGGAGTTGTTATTATAGTTCCTTTCTTCGAAAAAAGAATGGCAGGAATTTATCATAATAGCGCCTACATCATTGATACTGACGGAACCGAAGCTGGTTTATACCGTAAAATGCATATTCCGGATGATCCACATTTTTATGAAAAATTTTATTTCACTCCTGGTGATTTAGGTTTTCAGGCTATTGAAACTAAAAAAGGAACTGTGGGTACATTAATTTGCTGGGACCAATGGTATCCTGAAGCAGCACGTATAACAGCCTTAAAAGGTGCCGAAGTGTTATTTTATCCTACAGCAATTGGATGGCATCCAAAAGAAAAAGAGCAATACGGAGAAAACCAATATGGTGCATGGATGAATGTTATGAAAGGCCATGCTGTTGCAAATGGCGTTTTTGTTGCTGCCGCTAACCGAATTGGTCTTGAACAATATATTGATGGAACCGATGGAATTCAGTTTTGGGGGGCTTCATTTATTGCTGGTCCTCAAGGGGAAATTTTAGCACAGGCATCCCACGATCAGGAAGAAATTTTAATTGCTGAAGTTGACTTGGATCTACAGGAAAACGTTCGTCAAAACTGGCCGTTTTTCAGAGACCGAAGAATTGATGCATTTGGAGATATCACTAAAAGAGCGATTGATTAATCAACTCTATATTTTTTATAAAACACAAAAGGCTGTTTCAAAATTTGAAACAGCCTTTTGTTATTAATAGTATCTTATTTATTTCACCTGGAAAGATACTCTTCTTACAATTTGACGCGCTTCTTTTGATTTTTTATTCACAGAAGTGTCTTCGCCATTAGCAATTACATTTAGTCTTGAAGCATCAATTCCTGCATTTATAGCAATTTGTTTAACCGCCTCTGCTCTTTTTCTTGACAATTCAACATTATAACTTGAACTTCCAATTTCATCAGCATACCCTACTAAGTCTGCTGTTTTATTTGGATTATTTTTCAAATATTTAACTAAGAAATCAATACCAGATAAAGATGCAGTAGTTGGTTTAGAAGAATTGAAGTCAAAATATACATTTACATATCCATCGTTGATTAATTGTTCTACTGTGCTATTTGTCTGAACACCACCACTTTTTTGACCATACGTTTTTTCTAAGTAACTTTCTAATTCATCAGGAACACCATTTTGATTGTTATCAATAGATTGTCCTTTTGTATTGACAGCAACACCTGCAATTGAATTTGGTTCTAAATCATACAAATCTGCCACACCGTCTTTATCTGTATCTAAAACACCTGTTTCAAGTAATGCTACTCTTTTTTCTAAATCATCATATCTGTCTTCTTCTCCAACCCAGTCAGCATGTTTTTGATTTTTACCTAAATAAAATGTCAGTCCTAAAGATGCGTTAACTAAACCCCCATCAAAAACACCTGTTGGCGCTGGTCCCATTCCATCAAAATTCCAATTTTGTTGGGCATGAACAATTCCGGTAAGATCCCCAGTCAATGCAACCCTATCACTTAATCTTACCTGAGCTGTTAATCCTAAAATTCCATTAACCATATAGTCTTCACCATCAAAGCCAGTCTTACTGGCAAGCTGAGAAGCTCCAAGTCCACCATGAACTAATAAACCAAAGGTATTTGTCCATGTTTCAAAATTTAAAGCTCGTCCAAGATTTATAACACCTTGTAAATCTGTTCTAATATATCTGCTTTTAAAATCTAATGAACTACCGCCATCTTGAAATTGATCATATCCAAAATCTAATTTAAGTCCAAATTTCGGATTAAACATATATCTTACGCCTAAATCAGCGTGAAAAGAGTTAAGGTTAAAAACTTCAGTATAATATCCAGGTGTTAATGCTCTTGCTGGCTTAGTTAAACCACCATTTAATTCAATAGACCATTTATTATATTGCGAGTTATCAACAGAGGAAGGTTCAATTGAAGTTGATGTTATTCCATCTTGCGCATTCGCCAAAAATGAAAGACATAAAAATGTTAAGGAAGCTAATTTTTTTTTCATGATATTTAAGTGTTTTAATTTTTACATTTTAACGGTGAATTTTAACTTATGAGTTGTTAAAAACTCACAGCAAAATTATGTTAACCGTATAAAAAAAGCTTTCTATTCCTTTTCAGAAATTTTATATAATTCCCATACACTAGGTTATACAGGGAACTATTGAAGGTTTTAGCTTTTTTAAAACAACTTGGGGCGGGATATTTCAAATAACAAACTAATTTCTATTATTTAGCTTATAGATCAAAAAGCAATGAATTCTTTAAATCGATATATTTTGCCATAACCTTAACAAATAATAATTAAAGTTAAATGGAAATTTGTTAAATCATCAAGGGTAAAATTAATGTTTTTTTTTAAATAAACTGTTTTTTTAGTAAAAATTATCAACCATATATCTTTAATAGAATATTAATAAAAAAAGCATTATTGATTATTTTTTACAAAGATTTGTTTTATAAAACACTTTTTTTTGAATTATTTACTGAATTACAAGAGATTACGTGTAAATCTAATTTCAAAATCACTATAATGCTACATAATGCTAATGAATGCTTATCTTTGTATTCTTTTTAATTTAGAAAACTTTTATGAAATTAGATAATAGACGATTTCCTGCAGAATGGGAGAAGCAACAGGGCATTTTACTATGTTTTCCTCATAATGGAAACGATTGGCCTGGGAAATATGAAGCAGTTCAATGGGCATTTGTTGAATTTATTAAAAAAGTAGCCATTTTTGAAACTGTATTTTTAGTTGTAGCTGATGAAAAATTAAAAGGAAAAGTGTTCGAAATGCTCGAAAGAGCACGGGTTAATATTGGAAATATTTCTTTTATTATTCATAAAACAAACAGAAGCTGGATGCGTGATTCAGGGCCGATTATTGTAAAAAATGGTTCTAAAAGAGAAGCTTTAAATTTCAATTTTAATGGATGGGCAAAATATACAAATTATCAGTTAGACAAATTTGTCCCGGGGAAAGTAGCTGATTTTATTGATGTTCCGTTGACTCAGGTAACTTATAAAGGAAAACCGGTAATTGTTGAAGGAGGTGCAATTGATGTAAACGGAAAGGGAACCTTACTAACTTCTGAAGAATGCCTGATGCACCCTACAATTCAGGTTCGTAATCCAGGTTTTACCAAACAAGATTACGAAGCCGTTTTTAAAGAATATCTTGGCGTTACAAATGTTATATGGCTTGGAGACGGAATTGAAGGCGATGATACCCATGGACATATAGATGATTTATGCCGATTTGTAAATGAAGATACTATTGTAACGATTGTAGAAACTGACAAAAACGATTCAAATTACAAGCCTTTACAGGACAATCTGAAACGACTTCAGAATGCAAAATTAGAAGATGGAAAATCACCAACTATTGTTGCTCTTCCAATGCCAAAACGAGTAGATTTTGAAGATTTGCGTTTACCGGCAAGTTATGCTAATTTCCTAATTTTGAATAATTGTGTTTTAGTACCAACCTTCAATGACAGTAACGATCGTATCGCTTTGAATATTTTAGCAGAATGCTTTCCAGATCGCGAAGTAATTGGAATAAGCTGCATCGATTTTATCTGGGGATTTGGAACTTTACATTGTTTGAGCCAGCAGATTCCTGCTTAACATATAATTCTTAGTTTACTAAAAAATTGCCTCAAAGAATAACAACTTCTTTGAGGCATTTTTTTTTAATATTATCTCTATTTAAGATAATTTTTTATTTCTCTTCATGGCCTTACAAAAGGTGGCAACAACTGGCTGCAAACTTCTCCAAAACCAATTCGAACCTCTGCATTTTCACAAAAACCTCTTATTATTACTGTATCATTATCTTCAATAAATTTACGTTCGCTTCCATCTTTTAATTTGATGGGATTTTTGCCTCCCCATGTTAATTCTAACATTGAACCAAAACTATCAGGCGTTGGTCCGGAAATAGTTCCTGATCCCATCATATCACCAGAGTTTACACGACATCCGTTAGAAGTATGATGTGCCAACTGCTGACTCATAGACCAGTATAAATATTTAAAGTTTGATTTGGAAACGACTGTTTCTTCCTGATCTTCCGGTTTAAGTAAAACTTCCAGATGAATATCAAACGCTTTCTTTCCTTTTGTTTGTAAATAAGGAAGCGGTGTCGGATCCTGCTTAGGCCCTTTAGTCCTGAAAGGCTCTAATGCATCCATAGTTACAATCCATGGAGAAATTGATGTTGCGAAACTCTTTGCCAGAAAAGGACCAAGTGGTACATACTCCCATTTTTGTATATCTCGTGCACTCCAGTCATTCAGTAAAACCATTCCGAAAATATAATCTTCTGCTTCATAAGTCGAAATATTTTCGCCCATTACATTTACGTCAGTAGTAATAAAAGCAGTTTCTAATTCAAAATCGACCAGACGCGACGGGCCAAAAACAGGATATTTTTCTCCTGCGGGTAAAATCTGTCCCATTGGCCTGTGAACAGGAATTCCGGACGGAACAATAGTAGAACTCCTTCCGTGATATCCAACCGGAATGTGCAGCCAGTTTGGCAATAAAGCATTTTCAGGATCGCGAAACATTTTTCCTACGTTTGTAGCATGCTCCTTGCTGGAATAAAAATCAGTATAATCTCCAATTAAAACCGGCAATTGCATCTCTACATCTTCAATCTTGAAAATAACAACATCACGGTCTTTTTCTGAATCTCTAAGCTGAGGATTTGTTTCATCAAAAATATCTGCAATACGGTTTCGTACAAGGCGCCATGTTTTTTTTCCGTCAGAAATAAAATCATTTAGCGTATCCTGCATGAACATATCATCTGTTAAATCTATTCCTTCAAAATAGTTTAATTGTTGTAAAGCCCCTAGATCTATAGCGTAATCGCCAATTCTCGTTCCTACAGTAACGACATTTTCTTTGGTAAGAAATACACCGAATGGAATATTCTGAATAGGAAAATCACTATTCTCTGGTACATCCAACCATGATTTTCTTTTGGTATCGTTGGCGGTTATTGGCATGTGAATGTTAATTATTTGTTGAAAAAATCTATGTCAAATATATCATAATCTAACAGTTTCACAAACGTTTTTTTGTATTTTTGCAGGAAATTAACGAAAAACGAAAAAATGCAACGCGACGAACAAATTTTTGACCTTATACTAGAGGAACAAGACAGACAAATTCACGGATTAGAACTTATTGCTTCTGAAAACTTCGTAAGTGATGAAGTAATGGAAGCTGCTGGTTCAGTTTTAACTAATAAATATGCTGAGGGATATCCTGGCAAAAGATACTACGGCGGTTGCGAAGTAGTTGACGTTATTGAGCAGATTGCAATTGACAGAGCTAAAGAATTATTTGGTGCTGAATACGCCAACGTACAGCCTCACTCTGGTTCTCAGGCAAATGCTTCTGTTTTTCACGCTTGTTTACAGCCTGGAGATAAAATTTTAGGATTCGATTTATCACATGGCGGTCACCTCACCCACGGTTCTCCTGTAAATTTTTCAGGCCGTGTTTACAATCCTATATTTTACGGAGTAGACAAAGAAACAGGAAGATTAGATTATGATAAAATTCAGGAAATTGCTACTAAAGAGCAGCCAAAATTAATCATAGCCGGAGCTTCTGCTTACTCTCGTGATATGGATTTTGAACGTTTCAGAGTAATCGCTGATAGCGTTGGTGCAATTTTGATGGCTGATATTTCTCACCCTGCAG
The DNA here is from genome assembly GCF_020026925.1 of Flavobacterium hibisci. Lineage (GTDB taxonomy): Bacteria > Bacteroidota > Bacteroidia > Flavobacteriales > Flavobacteriaceae > Flavobacterium > Flavobacterium hibisci. Next base: position 6,191 of record NZ_JAIQDW010000036.1, read on the forward strand.
GTTTAATTGCAAAAGGATTATTGAATGACCCGATTCCACATTGCCATATTGTAACTACTACAACCCACAAAACATTGCGCGGACCAAGAGGTGGTTTGATTTTAATGGGGAAAGATTTCGAAAATCCATGGGGATTAAAAACTCCAAAAGGTGAAATCAGAATGATGTCTTCTTTATTGGATTTAGCTGTTTTTCCAGGAAATCAGGGCGGACCTTTAATGCACATTATTGCAGCTAAAGCTGTTGCTTTTGGTGAAGCTTTAAAAGATGAGTTCTTTACTTATGCTATGCAATTGCAGAAAAATGCTAATGCTATGGCAGATGCTTTTGTAAAAAGAGGATACAACATTATCTCTGGCGGAACCGACAATCATATGATGCTGATTGACCTAAGAAATAAAAATATTTCAGGAAAAGATGCTGAAAACGCACTGGTAAAAGCAGAAATTACAGTAAATAAAAACATGGTTCCATTTGATGACAAATCACCATTTGTAACTTCAGGAATACGTGTTGGAACAGCTGCAATCACTACTCGTGGTTTAGCTGAGGCAGATATGGAAACTATCGTAGCCTTAATAGATAAAGTACTTGCAGATCATACAAACGAAGCACTTATAGAAGAAGTTGCTAACGAAGTAAATGAAATGATGAGCGAAAGACCAATTTTCGTTTACTAAAAAAGTTTCAAGTTTAAAGTTTCAAGTTTAAGGTTTTGCGCTGCTGAAAGTGCAAAACTTTAAACTTTTTTAGTTCTCAACAAAAGCTAATTTAAAGATAAAGCTGAACTGGAGAAGCAAACCTGAAACCTGAAACGAATAAAAACTTTAAACAAAATAAACACATGGGCGTACTTAGATTACAATTGCCAACCGACCCAAGATGGGTTAATATTGTTGAGAAAAACATACAAGAAATCCTTACTGACCACGCATGGTGCGAGCAAAAAGCAGCTACAAATGCAATTACAATTATCACTAACAATTCTGAACATCAGGATTTAGTGAAGGATTTATTGGCTTTAGCCAAAGAAGAAATTGACCATTTCGAACAGGTTCATAACATTATTATCAAAAGAGGATTAAAACTAGGACGCGAACGTAAAGATGATTATGTGAACGAATTATACCAGTATATGAAAAAAAGCGGAGACGGAAGCCGTGTGTCAGGATTAGTTGAAAGATTATTGTTTTCAGCAATGATTGAAGCCAGAAGCTGCGAACGTTTTAAAGTACTTTCTGAAAATATCCAGGATGAAGAACTAGCCGTTTTTTACAGGGAATTGATGGAGAGTGAAGCTGGACATTACACGACTTTTATTACTTATGCGCGTAAATATGGCACCGGAATTGACGTTGAAAAACGCTGGAGAGAATGGCTCGAATTTGAAGAATCGATTATCACAAACTACGGAAAAGGTGAAACAATTCACGGATAATTTTTGGTCTATTCTATTTTTTCAAACACAAATAATTACAACTGAACCTTTAATTTTATACTATTTTTAATACTTTTTAAGTTCTAGACTTTTAAATTGCAGTAAAATTAAAGTCAATTATGGTTATGGATAAAATAAAAATACTTTGGGTCGATGATGAAATCGATCTTTTAAAACCACATATATTATTTCTTGAGAAAAAAAATTACGCAGTTACAACCTGCAATAACGGGCTCGATGCAATTGGGCTTTTTGAAGAAGAAAATTTCGACATCGTTTTTTTAGATGAAAATATGCCCGGAATGAGTGGTCTTGAAACACTTTCTGAAATGAAAGAAAAAAAGTCTGCTATTCCTATGATTATGATTACCAAAAGTGAGGAAGAATACATCATGGAAGAAGCAATTGGATCTAAAATTGCCGATTACCTGATAAAACCCGTAAATCCGAATCAGATTCTTCTAAGTTTAAAGAAAAATCTGGATCATTCCAGGTTAATTTCTGAAAAAACGACTTTGGATTACCAAAAAGAGTTCAGAAAAATTTCTATGGAATTGGCCATGGTAAATTCTTATGAAGACTGGGTTGAATTATATAAAAAATTGCTGTTCTGGGAATTAGAGCTTGAAAACATCAACGATCAGGCGATGATTGAAATCCTGGAATCGCAAAAAGTTGAAGCCAATTCGCAATTTGGTAAGTATATCGAACGAAATTATGAAGACTGGTTTGCTCCTAAAGCAGACAAACCAATTCAGTCACACAACTTATTTAAAGAATTAGTCGTTCCGGAACTGAAAAAGAAGGACAAACCTATCCTATTTGTTGTTATTGATAATCTGCGTTACGATCAGTGGAAATCTTTTGAAACCGTAATATCCAATTATTACAAGTTAGAAAAAGAAGTTCCTTATTTCTCCATACTTCCAACAGCTACACAATATGCACGAAACGCTATTTTCTCTGGTTTACTGCCGGTTGAAATGGAAAAACAATTTCCCGAATATTGGAAAAATGATGTGGAAGACGGTGGAAAAAACCTTTATGAAGCTGAATTCCTTAGTGCGCAACTGAAACGTCTGGGATTGAATATTAAAGAAGATTATTTTAAAATCACGAATTATTCCGGAGGTAAAAAACTGGCAGAAAATTTCAAAGCTTTAAAAGGCAATGATCTTGTAACTGTCGTTTATAATTTTGTTGATATGTTGTCGCATGCCAAAACTGAAATGGAAGTTGTAAAAGAGCTTGCTTCAGACGATAAGGCTTATCGTTCACTCACTTTAAGCTGGTTTAAAAATTCACCTTTACTTGAAATTATTCAACAGGCACAACTTTTAGGTTTTAAATTAATCCTGACAACAGATCACGGAACCATAAACGTAAAAAATCCATCAAAAGTTGTTGGGGATAAAAACACCAGTCTTAATTTACGTTACAAAACCGGGCGCAGTTTGACTTACGAACAAAAAGACGTTTATGTGGTAAAAGAGCCGAAAACTATCGGTTTGCCAGCTATAAACATGAGCAGTTCTTTTATTTTTGCAAAAAATGATCTGTTTTTGGCTTACGTAAACAATTACAATCATTATGTGAGTTATTATAAAAACACCTACCAGCATGGCGGAATTTCGCTTGAAGAAATGATTATTCCGTTTCTGGTATTTAACCCAAAATAAAAATAATTTCAGTTCCGGTTTTATAATTAAATAGTTCCGGGACTGATTCAAATAAAGAATAGAAAACAATGAATATCGTTTTTTCATTAGATCAGCTTCAGGAAGTAGCCGAACAAATTATTGCTCAAAATCCCAAAAAAATCATTCTTTTTAATGGCGAAATGGGCGTTGGAAAAACTACTTTGATTAAAGAATTATGCAAAACCCTGGGAGTGGAAGACGCTACCAGCAGCCCAACTTTTTCTTTAGTTAATGAATACTACACTTCTGACAATAAAATTGTATATCATTTTGATTTTTACCGACTAAATAAAGAGACTGAAGCTCTGGATATGGGTGTTGATGATTATCTGTATTCAGGAAACTGGTGTTTTATCGAATGGTCTGAAAAAATTGCTAGTTTAATTCCTGAGGAGCATTCAGTTGTTAAGATTGAGTTATTGCCGGATGGAAAAAGAAAATTAGAATTAAATTAAAAAATACAAGAAACTTGTATCGAATACCAAATACTAAAACAGAAAAAAATTACTGGCATATTTCTAATATAATCATAATCCTTTGTGAATTTATATTCTCTTATTTCCAATGAACACTCAAAATATCGTAGAAATAATTCCTTTTTCACCTGAATTGAAAGATCACATTAAAACTTTGAATCTTCAATGGCTGACAAAATATTTCAGAGTAGAAGAAAAAGACGAATTGGTACTTTCTAATCCGCAGGAAGAAATTATAGACAAAGGCGGAATGATTTTTTATGCTAAACTTAATGATGAAATCTTAGGCACGGTTTCCTTAATGAAAATTGATGGTGAAACTTTTGAATTGAGCAAAATGGCGGTTTCAGACAAAGCCCAGGGACTTGGAATTGGTAACAAATTGCTCCTTCATGCCTTTGCCATAACCAAAGAAAATAATATCAAAAAGTTAATTTTATATTCAAATCGAATTTTATTACCCGCAATACATTTATATAAAAAATTTGGTTTTGTTGAAGTTGTCCTTGAAGAGGGACTTTACGAAAGAGCCAATATTAAAATGGAAAAAATGATAGTTTAACTGCTAATTCAGTATTCGCAGAATATTTTACTAATTTTAAAACTTTTTACGTAATTTGTACTCTTAATTCTTGCATCACACATGTCAATAACCTTAACCCCATTTACCAAACAGCAATTGTTGCCACAAGAAGAAAAACTTGAAATTGGCCGCCAAAAAAGAGAACTTTTTATAGGTATCCCAAAAGAAACAAGTTATCAGGAACGTCGTATTTGCTTAACACCCGATGCTGTAAATTCATTGACATATGCAGGACATCGTGTTATGATTGAATCAGGTGCAGGTGAGAGTTCCAGCTATTCGGATAAAGAATACAGTGATGCGGGTGCAGAAGTTACTAATGATACTAAAAAAGTTTTTGGTTGTCCGTTATTACTGAAAGTTGAACCACCTACTTTGGCAGAAATCAAAATGATTAATCCTGAAACGACAATCATATCTGCTATCCAGTTAAAAACTAAAAAGAAAGCTTATTTTGAAGCTTTAGCTCAAAAAAAAATTACTGCACTTGCTTTTGAATATATTAAAGATGAAGACGGTTCCTATCCTGCCGTGAAATCATTAAGCGAAATTGCCGGTACAGCTTCTATTCTGGTTGCTGCCGAACTTATGATTACAAATGAATTTGGAAAAGGACTTTTATTTGGAAACATTACAGGTGTCCCGCCTACTGATGTTGTTATTTTAGGTGCCGGAACCGTAGGTGAATTTGCTGCAAAAACGGCCATTGGGTTAGGCGCCAATGTAAAAGTATTTGATAATTCGATTACCAAATTACGTCGTTTACAAAACAATCTTAACCAGCGAATTTTCACCTCTACTATCCAACAGAAAGCATTATTAAAAGCCTTGAGACGTTGTGACGTAGCAATTGGCGCAATGCGGGGAAAAGAACGCTGTCCGATTATAGTTACTGAAACTATGGTCGAACACATGAAAAAAGGTGCCGTAATTGTGGATGTAAGTATTGATATGGGAGGCTGTTTCGAAACCTCTGAAGTAACAACCCACGAAAAGCCAACTTTTATAAAAAGCAATGTTTTACATTATTGCGTACCTAATATTCCTTCAAGATATTCCAAAACAGCTTCACTTTCAATAAGCAATATAATTACTCCTTATCTTCTTCAGATAGCTGAAGATGGAGGTTTGGAAAGTGCTATCAGATGCAATAAAGGGTTAAAAAATGGAATCTATCTATACCACGGAATACTGACTAATAAAGCTATTGGGGAATGGTTTGATTTACCTGATAACGATATCAATTTACTTGTTTTCTAAAACAACTTTAGCTTACCTTTGCAAAAAATTTAATTCATGAAGTTTGTACACCGTTTTGCTTATTACTTGGTTGGTTTGGTTATGGGATGTTTTTTTGTAGCGCTCGTTTTTAGCGGAAAAGATACCCGATGCAATTATTTTCCGAATGCCAGGGTTTTAAATAGTCTGAGAACCAAACCTTTTCAATATTCTCCAAAAGCTCTTCAGACTCTGAATGAAAAATGGATTGATACAGCTGATATAAAGAACACACTGCAATTTGGTGATGTTGATTTTGACCAGAGCAATGTTCCTTACAAAAAAGGAAAATTATATGTTATCGAAGGAAAAACAATAAAAAATCAGGAAATCATCCTTAAAGTAACCAATTACGAAAATAAAGCCGTTTTGGAAGAAATAATAAAAAAATAAATAATTACTTTATTATAGTTTAGAAGAGGCTGTCTCAAAAGTGAGGCAGCTTTTTTTGTGGCATAAAAAAAAGGAAAGCTTTCGCTTTCCTAATTCTTGCAATTTAATTAAATTGCGGTGTGTGTATAGCTTCAAAAGTAGTCTTTAAAGATTACATTCCCAACCAAAATGTGCTTTTTCCTCCGAATTTATCGGAGCTTATTGAC
>NZ_JAIQDW010000037.1 GCF_020026925.1 Flavobacterium hibisci
GGGTTCAAGGAGAAGGCAGAGGACTAATGCGCAGCTTAGTTCTTAACTAGCAAAGTCTAAAGTTCACCTCTGCTTTCCTTTGAATAAATTTAAAGTTTTTATCAAATCCAAAGTAAAGGCAAAGTCTGGCTTTGAAGCTTTTATATACGAAGGGCGGTTTCCTTTTTTTGTTGATGCGTGAAGCGTAAACTGACTTACGACAATAATTTCTCCGTCAATATCCTGAACCGAGCAGTTCATGACATTATTCTCATCACCAAAAATTCGCATTTTTATGATTTTTCCGGCAAGCCAGTCGATATCTTCCGGCGTATCTGCGTCTTCGATTCCAACTAAAACCAGCAACCCTTTTTGAATGTCTGCAACTTTTTTTCCTTCAACGGTTACTGATGCTTCTGAAACTCTTTGGATTACTATTTTCATTAAAATTGTGAATTATTGTGAATAGGTTAGATACACTGCTGTGCATCTCTACATTTCCAATTTGGGATTTGGGATTTTATATAGAAAAAGGAATATTGAAATTTATTATTTCCTAGTTTCATCACTAGCTGCACGATCTTCGCCATAAGTATCGGTACGATAATGTTCATCATCTCCTTCGAGAATTTTAAGATAACTGTTATATCGTGACCAGGCGATTTCATCTTTTTCCAAAGCTGCTTTTATGGCACAATGTGGTTCTTCTTTATGCAGACAGTTATTAAATTTGCATTGATCTTTCAGTTTAAAAAACTCCGGAAAGTACCCGCTGATTTCTTCTTTCTCCATATCAACGATTCCAAATCCTTTTATTCCCGGCGTATCGATGATCCTGGCATCAAAAGACAAATCATACATTTCTGCAAAAGTAGTAGTATGCTGGCCTTGTTTGCTTTGTTCTGAAATTACAGTAGTTTTAAGATGAAGACTTGGTTCCATGGCATTTACCAAAGTTGATTTTCCAACTCCCGAATGTCCTGAAAACATGCTTACCTTGCCAATCATCATCTCTTTCAGCTTGTCAACACCTTTATTTTCTGTTGATGAAATTCGAAGGCATTTATATCCAATTTCAGAATAAATGTGCTGTAAGTAAAGCTGATCGTCTAACGTTTGTTCCGTTAAAGTATCAATTTTATTAAAAATCAGGATAGCTTCAATTCCATATGCTTCGGCAGTAACCAAAAAACGATCTATAAAACTGGTAGTTGTTGGCGGATTATCAATTGTAACCAGTAAAAAAACCTGATCAATATTAGAAGCAATAATATGAATCTGCTTGGAAAGGTTAACCGATTTACGAACGATATAGTTCTTTCTTTCGTGGATATTATGAATGGTTCCCGTGACTGCATCTGAAGTTTTGTCCAGTTCATAATCAACAATATCACCCACAGCGATAGGATTCGTACTTTTTATACCTTTTATTCTGAATTTCCCTTTCATACGGCATTCCACAAAATCTCCACTTTCAGATTTTACGGTATACCAGCTTCCTGTAGATTTATAAACGGTTCCTGTCATTCAACTTTTAGATTACTTTTTTAGATTTAGATTCCTCTTAAAACTAAAAATTTTTAAAGGCAAAATTACGTTTTTAGAATTGAACCACGCAACTTCGCCTTTTAAATTTGAAATCCAGGCTTCTAATTTATTATTCTTTACCAGACAATTTCGGCAAGGATTTCATTTTCTTTTATTTTTCCTAATTGAATTGTTTTTAAAGTTCTTACTGTTTTTCCGGCTTTAGTTGTATAAATTTCAACCATCACTGTTGCAGGACCATTTTCCGTCAATTCAGTTTCACCAAAATAATTCGTCTTGATTTGATATTTTCCTTTAATCGAATTTCGAATTAAATATTGCTCTGGTCCATAACCTTGCGTAAAATCTTTTGAGAATCTTGCACCAGTTTGTGTTTCTTTATTTCCATAGTAACATTCTTCTCCATTTGGTTCAATTATATGTAAATCCAAATCGACATCTATAAGATTCCAGTTCATGATAATTCGAATATCAACAGGCATTTTAGCCATATATCTTTTGTCTAATTTACCTGAATTCAAACCTGAATGCTCTGTTATCAATCGATTAATATCCATCAAAATGATATCTTCAACCCCTTCATATTGCCCACTCATTTCTTCATAATAATTCACTTCCAAAGCTTTCACCAGCTGATCAAAAGCTTCCTGATATTTCCCCGCATCTTCAACTGCCAAAGCATAATCTCTTAAACTTTGTGGTTCATGCGCCCTCCATTTGGCAACTTGTTTTGCAGTATATGAAGCATCCTCAAAATCCTGCCATTGGCGAAGCGTATAAGTAAGTGTTTTATATAATTGATGATTTTCTAATCCCAGATCAGCAATATTGCTGATCACCTGCAATGCTTTTTTAACATCGCCCTGATTGTAAAAAAAATGCGCTACATCAAAATAAAAACTTGGGTTTCTTTCCTGTACTTTTCTTAATTCCAAATACAAATCGTATTGTTTTTCTTTTGGCGCTGATGCCAAAGCTTTTAAATACAATCTGTCCGGGTTCCATGTTTTGGTTTCGTTTTGATTGGTTTCGTTTTGAATTGTATTAGCATCACCATTTTTAGTAGTAACCATAATTACGCCGTTTGACGCTCTGCTTCCATAAATAGCAGTTGCAGATGCATCTTTCAAAACATTCATTGAAGTAATATCATCTTTATTTAAATCTTCTAATTTTCCTCCGTAAACAACTCCATTTACTAGTATTAGAAGCTCATTTGCACCTGTAACTGATGTATTCCCTCTTATTGTAACATTATCGTTTGTTGCCTCCTGTACCTGAACTCCGGCAACTTTACCGGCAAGTGCCTGTGTTACATTATTTGAAAGTTCCGGGGTAACAGCTCTTTCGGGAATGTAAGATACAGCTTTCCGGGTTGATTCAGCTTCTTTTAATTCACCTGATTTTTTATCCCCATCCCGATAAACCTCGTTAGAATTCGCTACCGTGGGAGCTACAAATTTAACCTGATCAACTTTTGGAGCATTCGGAGGTGAAGCAACAGAATTATCTTCTTGTACTATCTCCATTACTGGTCCTGAACCAACTGGTTCATCAACTGTCATAACTGCATTTGCATCCCCTTTAACTGTCCCATACCCTACAGTAACAACTTCCTGAAGCGATGTGGTGTTTTCACGCAACTGGACTCTGATCATATTATTTCTCCCCACATTTATCTGAGTAGACTCAAAACCAATAAAACTAATATTAAGAACACTATTTTCAGGGGCTTGTATAGTAAACTTACCATCAAAATCAGTGCTGACTCCTTCCCTTTTTCCTTGTAAAATAATATTAGCTCCTGGTAATGCAATACCATCCTTATCTAAGACAACTCCAGAAATAAATCCGGCTGCAACCCTGTTACTTCTTTGTAAACTGTTTCCTCCAGCATTATTTTCTGATCTTCCTCGATTTTTTGTTTTTACTGACCGTTTTGGCTGTTCATATTTTATATTTTGTTTCCACCATCCACTTAATTCATTAAAATAGCTTTCAATCTTTTCCCAGTTATTTTTTTGCTCGGCAAGTCGGCTTTCTTGTTCTTGTTTTTTAATGCGGTCAAATTCAGTTCGCAATTCGGCTGGCGGAATAATATCGTACATGATATAGTCCCGAATATCTTCTAAAACAATAAGTGAAGTATTTTTAGTTATAATGCCGTATTTCTTGCCTAAAAGTTCGATTTCTTCTGCATTTTTAGCATATTGCAAATCAAGACTGGCTATTTTTTTCTGTGCCCAAAGTTTTTCAATATTAATATCATTAGTATTTTGAACTGTTCCATCAAGAGTAATTTTTTTCTCTAAAACCGCTTCATTATTATATCCGAATAATAAAGTGATTTCGTTTTTTGGATTTAAAGAAATTCCTGAAAAACTAAAATTCCCTGAAACCGAAGTTCCTTCCATCGGAAACAAATCAGTTACCGTTAAATTTTCTTTTATTCCCAAAAATTTCAAATTTGTATTTATCAATTTATCCAAAGCAATCTCAGTATTAATGTGATTTAAATTAATAAAATTACCACCAGCTTTCATTGAAGAAAAATTCAAAAAAGCAAAATCTGCTGACGCTGAAGAGGTAATCGTATAAAGCGGCTTTTTAGTCTTTGGCAAAATATTATCACTCAAAGAAGATAATCCGTCTGAAAAGAACAAATATTCCTCCTGATTTTCAAAATTGATTTGTGAAAAACGGGTTCCCCCATCGTATTTCGTGTTCTCCAAAACCTTTTTCAATTCAGACCAGTTTCCATTAACAATCATATATTCTTTTTGTTTTTCGAAAGTATAATTCAGGAAATACAAAGTCACTTTTGTATTTTTTATTTTCTGGAAATAAGCATCCAGTAAATTCAATTCTTTTTTCAAATCTCTATTCTGACAGCTCAAAGAGTTATCCCAAATCAGGCCAATTGAAGACGGATTTTTTTTAGCTATTTTATTTCCTTCTATAAAAGTATTTCCGTAGAAATAATGCTGTCCTCCCACATTCTGCATCACCAAACCTGGAATATTTTGCTGAATCGGAATCTTAAAAAGCATTTTTTCAGAAGGCTGGTAATTTTCTTTTTTCAAAGAAGTCTGAAAAGATTGGTTCCATTGCGAAAAAGCAATGGTTTCTCCCGAATTTTCAGCTACACTCGGCGATGCAGAAGCGCCAAAAACGAAAACATTGATCTCAAATTTATCCAGTTTTTCAGGATAGCGACTTACCAATTGATACGCCAAATTACTTTTATCTGAAGCAGACAGCTCTTCTTCGTAACCAATAATTACAATTCTTTCTCCATTTGGCATTAACGGATAAATTCTGGTTCTGAAATTATTACCATCCACTTTTTCCAATAACCCCGGATCAACTCTTCGATGCTCAATCGCTTCAAAAACCTGCTTCCCTTTGTTTTTATTTACCGGAACAGCTTCTCGGATTTTTCCGTTAATATCAATGGCGTACCTCGAAACGGAAACATTTTCGGGCAATGGAAAAATAAGTTCCGCCTCCATTTGACGGGTTCCCGAATTAAAAAAATGCATTTCGGCTGTAGTGTAAGCAATATTTCCAACCACCTTAACATTAACAAGGAGCTGACTCATCCTGACTTTCTCAGCTTCTGCTCCTTTTACCGACATTTCCGGACTTTGCGAAAAAGTTTTTGTTCCAATAAAAAAAACAATACAAAGGAATAAATTGCACTTTGTTTGAGAAAACGCCAACATTGAAAAAAGCGATTTTGAATTCATGGCATAGAAATTTAAAGTTGTATAAAAGTATAGAGAGCAAAAAGTTTTAAAAGGTTGGAAAGAAAATTATTTATTTTTATGTGCTTAATCTGCAAAATCTTCACGCAATTATTTTTTTCTCGCAGATTTTCCAGATTAGCAGATTTATTTCGATTTAAAAATCAGCTCATGTCCAGAAAATTTGCGGCAAACTTTTATCAAAAAAAATCCCCATTACTTCTTTCAAAGCAATAGGGATTTTAAAAAACAATTTAATTTTTAAAGTAGTGATATAATTAAAATCATTAAGAAAGCTTTAAAAAAACTTAAATTAACTTATATCACTTATATGGTTTAAAGAAAATTATGCATTGAAAATTTTCTCCTGGTGACCAATACTTTCCTGGTGAATCGCTTTGAACATTCTCAAAACAAACTCTTCAGTAAGACCTTTTTTCTCACCTTCCAGAATCATTTTTCCTAAGATTTCGTTCCAACGGCTGTTTTGAAGAATCGCTACGTTAGCATCTTTCTTCACCTGACCAATTTCGTCAGCCACTTTCATACGTTTTCCTAAAAGCTCTAATAAGTTAGCATCAAGTACGTCGATGTTTGCTCTAAGTTTCGTCATTTTTTGGCTGTACTCATCTGTAGTATCGTCCGTTTTTCTGATCGTCAAATCTTTAATAATTTGTTTCAAAGCGTCCGGAGTAACTTGCTGTGCAGCATCAGACCAAGCGTTGTCCGGGTCAAAGTGTGTTTCGATAATCATACCATCGTAATTCAAATCTAAAGCTTCTTGCGTTACTTCGAAAATCATTTTACGGTCTCCGGTAATGTGAGACGGGTCGATGATTAATGGCAAATCAGGGAATTTGTTTTGTAATTCGATAGCAATCTGCCATTCCGGAATGTTTCTGTATTTTGTTTTTTCGTAAGTAGAGAAACCTCTGTGGATAACACCTAATTTCTCAATTCCAGCCATGTGTAAACGCTCAACACCACCTAACCATAAAGCTAAATCCGGGTTTACTGGGTTTTTTACCAAAACGATTTTATCAGTTCCTTTTAATGTATCCGCAATTTCCTGAACTGCGAAAGGGTTTGCTGTTGTACGGGCACCAACCCATAATACGTCGATATCATGTTCCAAAGCTAGTTTACAGTGCGCTGCAGTTGCAACTTCAGTTCCCATTAATAAACCAGTTTCAGCTTTTGCTTTTTGTAACCATTTTAATCCAATTTCACCAACACCTTCAAATCCTCCCGGACGCGTTCTTGGTTTCCAGATTCCCGCTCTGAAAACACTTACTTTTGAATCTTTCAATTCGTGAGCAATTTTCAAAACCTGATCTTCCGTTTCTGCACTACAAGGTCCAGCTATCACAAGTGGGTGATCTAAATTGAAATCTTCTAACCACTTTCTCATTTCTTTCTTATTTTCCATCTTATTCTAATTTACTTTTTAGTTATTGTTAATCCGTTTAATATCTCTTTTATTTTATTTGTACTTTCCATTTCTTCAAAAATGGCATTATAATCTTCTTCTTTCAGCAAATCCCTAAACCGACTGAGATTTGAAATATATTCTTCTAGTGTTTCCAGGACGTGTTCCTTATTCTGCTTAAAAATCGGTGTCCACATAGCCGGCGAACTTTTTGCGAGACGAACCGTGCTTTCAAATCCGCTTCCCGCCATGTCAAAAATATCCTGTTCGTCTTTTTCTTTATTCATCACCGTTTTGCCAAGCATAAACGAACTAATGTGCGACAAATGCGAAACGTAAGCAATGTGTTTATCGTGCGAAACCGGATCCATATATCGAATTCTCATTCCAATTTCTGCAAAAAGTTTCAAAGCCTTTTCCTGCAGCTTAAAAGTGGTTTTTTCAACTTCGCAAATAATATTCGTTTTCCCCTGAAACAGTCCTCTTATTGCTGCCGATGGACCAGAAAACTCTGTTCCTGCAATCGGATGTGTAGCAATAAAATTTCTCCTTTTTGGATGACTGGCAACTGCATCGCAAATTGGCTTTTTAGTCGACCCAACTTCAAAAACAATCGTTTGATCTCCAACAGCATCCAGCACTTTTGGCAAAACGATCAAGGCAACATCAACCGGAACCGAAACAATTACAAAATCGGCCTCAGCCAAATCTTCAAAGTTTCCTGCCTGATCGATAACGCCCAAATCAATCGCTTGCTGCAAATGACTTTCATTCTTATCGATTCCAAAAATAGTAGCATCCGGATGTTTCTCTTTAATGTCCAGCACCATCGATCCGCCTATTAACCCTATTCCTATTACGTATACTTTCATATTCTTCTTTATTTGAAGCTGATTCCTGCTATCCGTTGCAATCTTTTCTGCCGAACCCCGGCAAAAAAGGATTTCCACTTCTATCAGGGCTAGGGCTTCTCGTTTTTTCAAGACGCTTCGTCATTGCGAGGAACGAAACAATCACACTAACAATTGATTCAGCAGCTGAGATTGCTTCGTCCCTCGCAATGACTATTAAAATCGTTCAATCGCCTCCTGTATTTTCTCTTCTTTCACACACAATGAGAATCTGATATATCCTTCACCGTTGCTTCCAAAAATGGTTCCCGGTGTAATGAAAATATGTTTCTCATATAATATTTCGTCAATGAACTTCTCTGCTGATCCTATTCCTTCCGGTAATTTTGCCCACACAAAAAGTCCAACTCCTTCTTTATACACTTTGCAGTTTAATTTTTCTGCTAGTTTTTCAGTCAATTCTCTGCGGCGTCTGTAAATTTTATTATTATTTTCAAACCACGATTTATCACATTTCAAAGCTGCAATCGCTCCTTTCTGAATTCCGTAGAACATTCCGCTGTCCATGTTGCTTTTTACTTTTAGGACAGCATCAATAATTTCAGGATTTCCTAAAACCATTCCGACTCTCCAACCTGCCATGTTGAATGTTTTACTAAGCGAATTCAACTCTAAAGCGACATCCTTCGCACCTTCAACCTGCAACAAACTCATCGGATTATCATTCAAAACAAAACTATACGGATTGTCATTAATCAATAATATGTTGTGTTTTTTAGCAAAAGCAACCAATTTTTCAAATAACGCTAAACTTCCTCTCGCTCCTGTCGGCATATGCGGATAACCCAGCCACATGATTTTTACTTTCGAAAGATCCAGTTTTTCTAAAGCTTCGAAATCTGGTTCCCATGCATTTTCTTCTTTCAAATCATAATAAACCGGAACTGCTTCTACCAGATTAGTTACCGAAGTATAAGTCGGATAACCCGGATTCGGAATCAAAACATGGTCACCCGGATTTAAAAATGCCAACGAAATATGCATGATTCCTTCTTTCGAACCCATCAATGGTAAAATCTCATTATTCGGATTCACTGCAACACCAAACTGATCTTTATAAAAATCCGCCATCGCCTGTCTCATTTCCGGCAATCCCTGATAGCTTTGATAACCATGTCCGTTTTCATCCTGAATTGCCGCAGCTACTGCTTCAATTACTGCTTTTGACGGACTCAAATCAGGGCTTCCAATTCCCATATTGATGATCGATTTTCCTTCAGACATGAGTTGTCGCACTTCTCTCAATTTTAAAGAGAAATAGTATTCTTCAACTGTGTCTAATCGTTTTGCTGTTGTAATCATGATTTTTATTTATTCTCTTTTAGAGTTTCAACTTTTAACTTCTAACAATTAACCTCTAACTTGCTAAGGGTTTCGTATTTCTATATTCCCCCAACACTTTAAAATATTCTGCCATTATATTCAACAATGCTTTTGCTTTTGCATAATCTTCGTATTTCTCAAATGTTACATCTACAAAAAATGAATACTTCCACGGCGTTTCAATTTTTGGAAGCGATTGAATTTTTGTTAAATTCAGTTTGCAGTCGCTCATTACGTTTAGAACCGCTGCAAGGCTTCCTCTTTTATGATCCAGTTCAAATTTGATAGAAGCTCTGTTGATTTCGCTTTCAGGCAAAAATGAATTTTGTTTTTTAATGATTACAAAACGGGTCATATTATTTTTGATTGTCTGAATCTCCGGTGCAATAATTTCAAGATTGTACATTTCTGAAGCCACTTTACTTCCTATCGCTGCAATTCCGGTTAATTGTTTTTCCTGAATTCTTCTTGCTGTTTCGGCTGTATCTTTATCTTCAACCAATTTGATGTTTGGATACGTTTTCAGGAAATCCATGCATTGCAAAAGTGCCATTGGGTGCGAATGAACTTCTTTTATATCTTCAATCTTCTGACCTTTTAAAGCCATTAAATTTTGGTGAATGCTTAAATAATGTTCTCCTATTATGTGTAAATTATTTTTGTCAATCAAAGCATAATTCGGAATAATTGGCCCTGCAATAGAATTTTCGATTGCCATAACCGCCTGATCTGATTTTCCGGTAATAAGGCTGTCAACCAATTCTTCAAAAGATAAACATTCGTCGATTTCAACATTTTCAGCAAAATACTCTTTCACTACCTGATGATGAAAAGAACCTTTGATACCTTGTATTGCAATTTTAGTTGTCATATAGTCAAAAAAAAATCCTGATTTTCATCAGGATTGTATATTAGTTTTATTTGTCTTAAATTTTGTTTCAAATAACCATAGCACAATCCTAACTTCTACTAAAGAAGAAATAAAAGTTGTTGCTAAAATAAAAACGGTTAGTTGCCATTTTGTTTGGGTTATTTTTTAAATTCTGTGCGAATGTATAAATTATTTTAACTGTACCAAAAAAAATATTGCATTTTATGAAACAAAAAAGGATTTCTTAACAAAATCTATCGGTTTTGTATGATATTTTAATGAATTGGACTTAAAATGAGATTTTTATAATTGGTTTTGAGAGAGATTTTTAACCGATGATTTAAAACCCTAATCTCTTAGACCAATTTTTAGGAGAACGAGAAGTATGAAAAACACCAATTACAATAATTTCATTCTTTTCAAATCTATAATGGATACCATACGGAAACCTTGAAATAAATCTAACTTTTATATTTCTATATTTCTTCTGAAAGGCCTGTGGATTTAACACCAGCTTCTAGGCAAAGCTCAAAATCATAAGAAAGCCCTATTCTTTGCTCTTCATACCAAAGAACTATATCTTCTATATCAAATAATGCTTCTTTTACAAAATGAATTCCGTATACTATCTGATATTTTTCAAATGGTTTTTAACCTCATCCCAAGTGTACAACTCTGTTTTTCCTTCTTCTAAGTTTTTGATTCGGATATCCAATTCATTTTTCACATCATCGGAAATTTCTAAATCTTCTTTGGAAACACTATCCCACAATTGTTCTGCCAAAACAATTTTCTCGGCATTACTATATTTAGATAAATTTTTATTGAGTTATACACTTACTATCTGTTTTATTTCTTTTTGATATATGGGTTTGGTATTTACCATTCTTTCTATCGATTTATGAAAAATACTTGTTTTAAATTGAGAACGGTTTATTCTAAAACAA
>NZ_JAIQDW010000038.1 GCF_020026925.1 Flavobacterium hibisci
CGAAAAAAATAGCGTGCAAACACAAATGGTTTAAACACGCTATAGAGACTAGTTCTATGACTGTCTTGAGCAACAAAATTAATAAAAAATAAGATTTTAGTTGGAAATCAACACAGAATCTTATATGCTTATGTATATGGATTAAAAAAAATATGGACAAAGATTTTATTTACGCTTCTAATTATAGCAAATATAATTGTACTCTTATTTATCGGGTGGGCTTATCAATTTGCAAAAGGAATGGGATCACATTAATCTAAAAATATGAAAATAAATAGTTTAAACAAGATTTATATTGTAATAACAATAATACTATTAACATTGTTATTAAAAGTGGGGTATAATCGATGCAAGGAAAGCGGGATATTAATATTTAACAAGGAAGAGAAAAAAGAAATGCTTATAAAAACAGAAAAATTTGAATGGTTGGCAGCTGCAGGAGCTAGTGAAGAATATCCAATGGAAATTGTAAGTGGAGGCTTTATTGCCTCTGATAACAGTACACAATGGATACCAAGCGGAGAAGTCTTAAAGGCAGGCTGGGGCAATGGTAATGGCGTTTGGGTTGTAGGTGATGAATTGAGAAAAGTGCCAGAACGCATGGTATTAACCTGGCTGTCTTATGCAGAAAATAAGTTTTTTACTGGCGAATTTGACCTTCCGCAGGAAAAAATGTACGAATTATTCAAGAAAAACTATGGGAAAGGAATACATCCTGACGGATCAGGATTTGATTTGAAATTTTCAGAACTTACAGTTGGAATAGCGCCAAAAGGTTTGATAACTTTATGGATGAGTGGTTTTGCACAGGTTGAAATAGGAACTTATCAGGCACATGAAACAACTATAGAGTGGAAAAAATTTTACAGAGGAGAAGCTAAAAGAGAAGTTGTAATAAAAAGTTATCAAAACGATATGCTTCCTTTTGTACAAGATGAAATTGCACAAAACAAAATAGATAATATTTATTTTAAAGATTTATTAGAAAAGTATAAGTATTCAGTCAATTTCAATAAAACACATCAATACAAAATATATGATTATGAGATTTGGTTTGTTAATCATGAAGCTGTCGATAATACGAGTAATGATTTGAACTACATTTTAAAATCTCAAATATCAAAAGCTATTCCTGGAAATATGGTGTTGTTTCTAAAAGATAATTTTGAACGAAAACTGGAAGTTCGCATTGATCTCTGCATTCTTAAAGAAAAAGACGTAAGAGAAAATTTATCACCACTTGAGGAACGTCCTAAAAATCTAGAGCTAATAAAAGTTTTTAAAACATTCTTTGCTCAAAATGAAAATGTAGAATTATACATTAAGTTCAACAAAGAGATTGTAAAAAGCAATATTCACAAACCCGTCTATTCCGGTAAAGTTTATTTAAAATCGCCAACTTCTGAGGTTGAGATACCAAATTCAAAAGTTGAGGTTTATGATGTAGAATAATTCAAAATACAACGTATGTAAAATAATTCAGCATTTCGATCATGATTTATGCCGGTTCTATCGGAGTACTTCCGGAACTTTGAATTTAATCCTGAAATATTTCGCACTGACTTTATTTGGTTTTTATAATCATATTTAATTCTTTAAAAGAATCCCGATTTTACAGCAAAGTAATTTTGGGATTTTTAGCTAAATAAAAAGAATATGATTTAATGTTTTGAATTCTAATTGTTTACAGGGGTGTGATTTAAGAAATGTTGCCATCCTGAGGATAGCAAAATATTAACTTGAGAGGGCTTCGACTCCGCTCAGCCCGATACTAATTTTTAATTTACCCAAACGAGTTATTTATATTAATTACATTTTTCAATTCTTATACAACTCAATTTTCCTACCCTCAAAATCTTCAATTACAGTCCTAAATCCATACTCTGTTTGTGTGGGAGGTAAGACGAACACGACTTCTAATGCTGTTAATTTTTGAATTGTGACCTCGAAGTTGTCAATTCCGAATCCTAGCCTTAGGTTTTTGTCTGCCTGGGTCTGGCTTTTTGTTAAAGGATAACTCCTTGGTTATAACTGGTTTTGATTATAATTTTTAATACGTTCAAATGATGTCGAGAGGAAATTATCGAGAACAGAAAATTATTATTAAAAACGGTTCTCGATATATTTTTTGTTCCGTTTCTCTGCACAAAAAACACTCGAACTGACGTTTTTAATAATTATAGGGCATAGGTTAAAGGATAAATTTCTAAAACGGTCTTTCCGATAGTCGCACTATAATGAAATGGCGAATTTCCGTGTTGGTGGTACTCAAAAGTCAATCCGAACAGGCTGTAAAAATCGGATAGTTTTTTAGTGTCGCTTGTTCTTAGAACTAATAGACGTATTTCCATTTTGTACTTTTGTTTTTGAGTTTTGCTTTTTATAGTCCGGGACTAAATTAAGGATTTTTACATGTGCAAATCTAAAGGCTACAAAGCTTTATTCGATTCAAAAAATGTAAACAGGTACTTATCGCAGCCGTTTGCCAAATGAAACTGGATTTAAGTTAATAATTTTTTCACCCCAAAATATTGCCCATTCACCTCAATTTATTGTTGGAGTTGTTGAATATATATAGTATTGCAGTTATACTTTTCCGGAATATTATGAGGATATCCGTTTATTAGGATAAAACCGCTATTCATTTTATTCGCTGAACCTTTTTTTTAGAGTCGCATTTTGCCATTACTAATTTAATTATACCTACACTATGAAAACAAAAAAATATTTCTATCTCTGTTTAGGCGTTCTTGCCCTGTCCTGTTCTAAAGACAACGATAGCAATGAAGACGAAACGAGTGTTACAACTACTGATCCTGTTACCATTAGTGCAACTGTTGCCAAGGGAACAGCAGAAGGCTCATCGGAAACAGGAGCAAACGAAGAAGACATATTGGCTAATTCCACATTTGCTTCAACGGTAAAAATAACATTTAGCGGTACAAGTGCAACGGTAGAAAATGCGGTAACAGGAGTAACCGTTACTACTTCCGGTGCTGATGTTACAGTGAACTCAACTGTTGCCGGAGTCGCTTATGAAATAACCGGCACTACCACAGACGGAATGCTTAAAATCTATAGTGATAAAAAATACAAGCTTACGCTGAATGGTGTGTCGATCAAAAACAATGATGGACCGGCGATCAATATTCAGTCAGGCAAGCGGGCATTTATTGTACTGAGCGGAACAAATACCTTAGAGGGTGGAGTAACTTATGCAACCTCGACCGAAGATCAAAAAGCAACCTTTTTTAGTGAGGGACAGCTTATTTTTTCAGGTTCTGGTACTCTAAACGTTGTTGGGAATAATAAACATGGTATTGCCGCTGATGATTATGTGCGTGTACAAAGCGGTACGATTAACATTACCAAAGCGGCTTCTGATGGGATCCATACCAATGATGCGGTTTATATCGACGGTGGTACTCTGAGCATTATAGCGTCCAGTGACGGGATCGAAGCAGAGGAGGGGCATATTATCATCAATGGCGGAACCATAACCGCTACTGTTGCCGATGACGGAATAGTGGCTTCATACGATACTGATGATACGATCGATCCTTATGTGGTGATCAATGGCGGTACTATTACAATCACTACAACAGGCCAAGGCGGTGAAGGAATAGAGAGCAAAAGTAAACTGACCATCAACGACGGCACTATTTATATCAAGGCTGTAGATGATGCCATCAATGCCGGTGATGCGATTTATATCAATGGCGGCACTATTGTTGCCTACAGTACGACAAATGATGGTATTGATTCTAACGGTACACTGACAGTAACCGGAGGAAGAATCTTTTCTACAGGAGCCAAAAGCCCTGAAGAAGGTTTTGACTGCGATAATAATACGTTTAAAATTACCGGCGGACTGCTGATTGGCACCGGAGGGGCAACCAGTTCGCCAACTGCCAGCGTATCTACTCAGGCTTCTGCCATTTTGGGGAGTGGAAATGCGGGAACGATATTTAGTATATTAGACAGTGATAATGCAGAGGTAATGACGTTTAAATCGCCTGCGAGTTTTACAACATTACTCTTGTCCGGCAGCAAATTCAGTTCGGGTAAAACCTATAAATTGGTTACGGTTTCTGCGGTAACTAACGCTTCGGATTTTAACGGACTGTATCTGGGAGGAACATTTAGCAATCCTACGGTATCGTCAAGTTTTACACTGACCTCGATGGTGACCAAAATAGGAGGGAGCACCGGTCCGCGATAATGCAATAATTTTGACTCTATGAGAACAAGTCTGTACCTGATGAGGTATGGACTTGTTTTTGTTTATAAAAGGATCATCCATTTGATATGAAATAGCATTAATCAAAAAATGCAATCTAATTTTGTTTCAGTATGAGCCATCGTATTATTTTAAAGAAATCCTGTTCCAATCCTGCATAACGACTCTATAGTACATAGCTATAACTATAATAGTTTTTCACTATATTTGGCATAGATATTGGTTTGTTGTTGGTTTTTAATCAATCTGTATCGGGCTAATATTATAATTTAAATATCCGATTCCACTTTTAAATAATTGTCCCCAAATCGAAAATCAAAATTTAAAAATGAAACAAAAACTTATCATCCTTCTGTTTGTATTTACTGTTATAAATGTATTTGGACAAGTGCCTGCTACTTCAAGGCCTACTGAAACTATTAATCCTGCTCATACTATTTCAGCTGCTGTAGATGCTTTCAGTAATAAATCCATAAGACCGGTAAAAAAGGTTCCGTTAGACGAAGCTTTAATCCTGATTTATGATTACGACGGCACGCTTTTTACATTCGATTTAGAATCTGAAACAATTGCCTGGACCGTAAAAGCTACAGATGCTTTTACAGAAATGTGCGCAAACGGAGTGACACTTCTTGACGGGGTTTTGTATGTTCCGTTTATCAACGGAGAAATTTTTGCGATTGATAATCAAACCGGAGAAATTTTTTGGAAGTCAAGATTAGGGGATAGTAAAGACCAAATTATACTAAAAAATCAAATTCCGGTCATCAATAATGGCAAACTGTTTATAACGACCCAGAGTCCAAATAATAATATTTATGCCCTGAATCTAAAAGACGGCAGTTTAGCATGGAGCAACAAGCTAGAAGCTACCAATAACGATATGCCGGTTTTGTTTTTTGACAACAAAGTTTTTACCCAAAGCGCATCAAATTTGTATAGTTTTGATGCCAATACAGGAAAACTTCTTAGTCAAAAAAACTTTGAAGGAGCCATTTTAGGAAAACCTGCCACCGATGGTGAAACTATATTTATAGCCAATGAAAAAAATGCCGTTTATGCTTTAACGCCAGATAAATTAGATATTTTGTGGGAATTTAAATTCGATGAAAATCAAAATAATGTAAGGCAACATATAGTGGGTAAAGACAAAAAAGTCTATTTTGCGGCACAAGGGGAGGAAGTTTCTTCTATATATGCTGTGGATGCTAAAACAGGAACCCAGTTATGGAAAACGGATTTTAAAGCCGATACTATTGCTTACATGATTGAAGAAAGTGATAACATTTGGGGATATACCCGAAAAGGAAAACTTTTTCAAATAGACTTGACGAATGGCGAAATAGCATCAGAAGTTAAATTAACCACCAGGCCTATCTCAAATTTTGAATTTGCCAGCGATGATGAATCCTTGTTTTATTTTTCTGACGCTGCTTTAATTCAATTTGAATTTAAAACAAAAGACGAAAACGAAGTTTACCTGCGGACGTCGATTAAAGACGACGCCTATAGCGCCTATGTAAAACTGATCCGATAATCAAAAAAAGCTGTCTCTTCAGACAGCTTTTTTTGATTTGATTATGATTTTAAGCACGTATTACTTAGAGCATTATTTTGTTATAGTTAATTGTGTAGGGGAAATTCCGAATTGTTTTTTGAAAGCAAATGAAAAATGCGATAAGTTTTCAAAACCTGTTTCCAGATAGACCTCAACAGGTTTTTTGTTTTTTTGCGTTAATTGATAATGGGCAAGTTCCAAACGTTTTTGTGTGAGCCAGCGTTGTGGTGTTGTGTTATATATTTTAGAAAAATCCCTTTTAAAAGTAGTCAGACTCCGTCCTGACAAGTAACTAAACTTTTCTAATGGCATATTGAACATAAAATTTTTTTCCATAAAACCTGCCAAATCAATTTTATACGGTTCTTCAAAATTGGCTAAAATGTTGTCTATGTCTTTATCTATGGTACGAAGGATTGAAATTGCTTCCGTGATTTTTAAAGAGGCAATATTTTCAGGGAATTTTCCCTGTACATCAAAATAAGGGATCAACGAGGCAAGGCAGCTTTCTAGCAGAGGATGCTTGTCAAAACTTCGGATTTTTTGAGTAGCCGAAATTTTTGTTGTCACATTCAGGCTGGCATAAAATTCGCGTAATCTGTCGGTAGAAAGATGCATGACAACTGACTTATGGGGCTGACCGTCTTTTGGGTAATTGATGATTGCCGCTAATTGATTTCTTGGGATCAGAAAAATGTCACCTGATTTGAATAAGTAGTTTTTATCTGCCTGAATGATTTTTGTTTCGCCAGAAATGAACCACACAAGCATATGGTGGTCAAACACTACCTCAGTTTTAAACAACTTATCTTCGTAAGAAGAAAGTTTAATGTCGTCTGTAATATATTTTAGTTTAAATTCCATTTGCTTGTGTGGCTACAAATTTACAATTATCCATTTATATGGAATTTGATACCTGTGAGTTTTTCGCTTAATTGCCACAATTTTTTTGCGTTTGTTTCGTCCAGCGAATATCTTTTAACCCCTCCTGAAACTTCCTGTCCTGAAGATAATCCGGCAATATCTGTATCTTCACAAAATACACCTCCAATATTATTTAATTGAGGACTAGTAGCGCACCAAATCGTCGTAGAAGCACCTTGTGGAATTGTTTTCAGAGAAGCAGCAACTTCTGGCAAAATATTTCCTTTTTCATCGCAAAATCCCATTTTTACAAATAATTCTAAAGGTGCTTCCCTTGCCAGTTCAGTATCCTTAATAGAACCAGGGTGTAATGAGTATGCTCTTACACCAAACTTTTTTGCGCGATTGTCTAATTCAACCGAAAACAAATTTACAGCTGTTTTCGATTGCCCGTAGCTTTGCAGGGTTTCATATTCCCGGTGTTCAAAATTAGGATCATCAAAATCAAAAGGAGCAAACTGATGTCCTTGCGATGAAACGTTTACGACCCTTGCTCCATTGGCTCTCTTTAATGCCGGGAATAGATTTGCAGTGAGTTGAAATTGCGCCAAATAATTTATAGCTAATTGTGATTCAATTCTGCGGGAATCCCTTCTCAACGGAACCCACATAATTCCTGCGTTGTTGATGAGTAAATGCAGTGGTCTGCCTGAAGCTAAAAATTTTGAGGTAAATTTGTCAATAGAATTTGGATTGACTAAATCCATTTCTTCGATTTCTACATTCGCAATTCCTTTTAGATTTTTTACTGCTTTTTCAATATCCCTGGCGAGTACAATGACAGTAGCGCCTGCATTTGCAAGTGTTTTGACTGTCTCTAATCCAATACCTGTGTTTCCACCTGTTACAATAGCAATCTTGCCTGAAAGATCAATGTCTCTGATTACTTCAGCAGAAGTTGATTGTGCGTTGAAACCTGAACCTATTGGTTGCTGCAAGGCTCCGTTATAATTTTTTTGTCCCATTTTTTTAAAATTTTGTTGGGATAAAAGTAGGCAGCATTTTTTCTTGAAACTTTGTTTAAACGGCTGACTTTGTTTTGTTCAAAAGGCCATTTTGAATGTATGCCAGAGGTGTTTGAAATGTTTGTTTAATTCTATTTTTTGTACATTTTCCAGTCCGCAGCATTAAAAGAATAAGAAAGCATTAAATAGCTCCAAAAAGCCGTCTTATTTTCCTTTTGTATTTTCGGAAGGTAT
The DNA here is from genome assembly GCF_020026925.1 of Flavobacterium hibisci. Taxonomy (GTDB): domain Bacteria; phylum Bacteroidota; class Bacteroidia; order Flavobacteriales; family Flavobacteriaceae; genus Flavobacterium; species Flavobacterium hibisci. Next base: position 7,922 of record NZ_JAIQDW010000038.1, read on the forward strand.
TTCATTGAGTCAGTTGACTTATAAAGAGAAAATGCACCATTGATTTCAAGAAACCTGACGGGAATATATTTTAACGAAATGTCGTTCTCGAATCCAAGAAATTTTTTTACATTCTGATTCAATTCATTCTTTAAATTATATTGCGAATAAAAAAGATGAAAATCTGTACGAATGGATAATTTTGGATGTAAAGCAATGCTGGTAAATAGATAAGGATTTAATAAACCTTTACCGCCAACATCTGCTGGAAATCGGGTAAAAACATTCATGTTTCCGTTAAATTTCCAGGTCACGCCATACAATACATCAAAATCTCCAGAGTTGCCACTTGCTGAATTTGGACTGCTTCCGCTAATCATTTCTGCACCCAAACGCCAATTTATTTTCTGCAGCGACAGTTTAATTTCCGGCTGAAAATAGTATGCAAATAGTTTTTGTCCTTTTGGATTGTGTCCGAATTGCAGGTAACTGTTTAAAGTATAATTCCATTGGTTGGTTTTAAAATCAATTCGTCCGCCTGTCGTGGCCCGGGTATAGAGGTGTTGTGAATTGGCACTTTCTAAAAAATCCACAGCACTTACGGAATTAAAAGAAAATGCTCTTTTCGAATTATAACTGAAACTATTAACCAGCATGTATTTATACCGGTTTGCAGCTACAGGAGAATAAGCTGATTCAAATTCAGTGCTGTAATTCCGTGTAAACAAAAAGAAAAAGTCATTAGACAAATACGCTGTGTTTTTCATTACCCGAATACCTTCGTATGCCCTTCCTTGCTGAGCCCAGGGAGCATCAGAAAACAATCTTCCATTGTCTAATAAGATGCTTTGTCTGCCTAAACGAATATTTACCGATTTGAATTTTGTTTCTAAAAATAACTGGTAAAAATTGATACTCCCAACTTTTGATGCCGAGTTCTCTTTATCCCAAAGATGGATTTCCTGTATATCAGATTTAAAGAGCCATTTTTTCCTTTCATATTGCATCGAAATCCTGTTTCGCTGTGTGAGATAAAAATAAGGACCGGCTGTGGTATTGGGAGGGAGGGTATAATTTGAAGTGTATTCTGCTCTTGACCTTATTTCGATATTCATTAAAAACTGCTGGGTCAAAGTGTCTTTTTCTTGTGCCTGACTGCTAAATGTGATTACAATAAACAGAAGAAAGAATGGTTTGTAGAAGCTTTTTAATATCATATTTATTTATCCTATATAATTAATATAGAATTGCAATGATACTAAAATTATCCCATTAGCACAATTTAAGATTTGAAGTTGATTCTAATGTTTTAAACATTTCTTTTCCGGAAAATGATCCGTTTAGATAGGTGAAATTTCCAATAGGAAATGGATCTAATGTTCATGGAAAAAGAATTAATCTTTCTTCGGTTTTAAATCTGTACGCTTTATAAAATCACTAAAGGTTTCTTAAATTGGTTTGAATGTGTTTTTACTTATTGTAAATTAGAGAGTATGTAAATTTTAATTTAAGCAATTATGAAAACGAAAATAATTACAGTCGCATTGTTACTTGGTTTTGTACTATCGACTCACGCACAGAAGAAAATTGAACTTACTGAATTGCCAAAGCCAGCACAGGAGTTTTTAAAAAAGTATTTCAGTACTACTGTAGTAGAAACAGTCAAAAAAGATGCAGAACATGGTGAAAAAGGATACGAAGTAAAACTGAAAGACGGCACCGAAGTAGAGTTTTGGAAAGACGGCGCTTATAGAGAAGTAGATGGTGGAGAGAAATCCATTCCAACTGAATTTATTCCGAAAAACATAAAGGATTATGTGGCAAAACATTATCCAAATGAAAAAATTACCCACATTGATTACGGACACAAAAACGTTGATGTAGATTTAACAAACAAAATAGACCTTGAGTTTACAAAGGAGGGGAAATTTATTAGAGGAGATAAAGATTAATGTTGATTTTGAGATTTTTAAATGATATAAAACAAAAACGAGGCTGTCTCAAAAGGACAGCTTCTTTTCGTTTATAAAAAATTAAGATAGCTATAAAAAATTAATTCGGTTTTCGGAATTCGGCTTTAAAGATGATTTTCCTTTTTTTGACTGATTTTTA
>NZ_JAIQDW010000039.1 GCF_020026925.1 Flavobacterium hibisci
TACCTGTAGCACCGCCAATACTATAGCTCAATGGAGCAAGACTTGTCGATGATGGCGTAGCGGTAATAGTAAAGCCACTGCCTGAACCTGTACACTGGTTGTCTACTGATACAGTTAATGATGGGGTGCCGTCAGGTGTGATATTAACTGTTCTTTTTGCAGTACATCCATTTGCATCTTTTACATAAATATCCCAAGCCAAATTCGCTCCTGAATTTGTATCAATCGTGAAAACTGAACCTGAAGCATATGCTGATGTAGGAACTGTAGATGGGTTTATCGCATATGCATAAGTATATGCCGGTGTACCGCCTGTAGCAGTTACCGTTATTTGTGAATTGTCATTATTGCAATTTATATTGGTACCAACAGCATTTGTAATAGATAATACTGCTGATGGCTGTGTAAGCGTAACGCTATAAGTAGCCGGGCATTTTGTCTTAATATCGGTTACTGTAATGGTATAACTACCCGCAGATAAATTATTCAAATTAACGGTACTTGCTGTTTGGTTAGTCTTAGAATCAACTGTTGTATTTGCTGAGTTTCTAACAACATAATCGTAACCACTTGTACTAACTCCTGAAACTGTAAACTGAATATTACCTGTACCTCCATAACATGAAATTGGTGCAGTAACAGAGCCACCGGCAACAATAGCAGGAATTCCGCTAATGGTATATGGTTTTGTAAATGTACAATTCGTTTGGGTATCTGTAGCCTGGAAAATATAATTCCCTGCAGCTAAACCTTGGAAATTTCCAGTTGAATTTGGGGTTGCATTGTATCCTGAAGGACCTGAAATAATTTGATAATTAATTGGATTTGACACACCTGTTTTAACAGCAGTAATAGTAACCTTACCTCCTACCGGTGTGGTTGAACAGTCATAACCATTATCTGTAATTATTATATCTGTAATCGGTTCTAATGTTCCAATAGTAAATGATAATGGTCCAAATTGACAACCATTAGCATCCTTGATATATGCAGTTACTGTTCCCGCAACTGAAGTAGAATAAGTATTGGTGTTCGTAAAATTAGAAGTTCCATTAAAACTATATTGATAAGACCCTGAACCTCCTGTTGCTGTTACGGTTACTACTGCAGCAACAGTACCAGACGTACTACATCTTAACTGAGTACCATTAATACTTCCATCAACAGCTGAAGGGTTTATAATAGTAACATTACTTACAGCAGATTCACAACCTTTACTGTCGATTACTTTAATATTATAAGTACCCGCTGCTAGGCCAGTAAACTGGTTTGTTGACTGAGTCGTATAGGTAGCCGCAGAACTTAATTTAATCGCATAAGTATAAACAGTGGTAGCACCATTGGAAGCCGTAACCGTAATAGTACCATCGTTAGCGTTATAACAAGTAATGTCTGTTTTATTAGTTGTTAAGGTTGGTGTTGTTTTTGGAGAAACTACTATAGTATTACTCGTTGCAGTACAGCCTTTGCTGTCTGTAACTGTAAATACATAATTTCCTGCCTGACCAGCCGTATATGGGAAAGAATTAACTGCTGTAGAGGCACCTCCATTACGGGATACAGTGTAAGTATAAGGTATACCATAACCTCCGGATACAACTGTTGTAATAGAACCATCGACCAAGCAAGTTAAATCCTGAGTCAAAGTTGCACTCAATTGCAATTGTGGTGCAATAATAATATTCGAAATTGTTGCTGTACAATTATTACTATCTGTAACTACAATTGTATGCGTTCCAGGTGCAACATTATTGAACGTATTAGTTGTAATTGGAGCATTATTATCTAATTTATAAGTATAAGGGCCTACTCCTCCAGTTACACTAACAACTAAACTAGCAGGATTAGATGGTGTGTAACACCAGTCTGTTGCAGCAGCTAAAGTTGCAGTTGGTGCAGTTGGATTTGTAATTGTTATTGGTGCAGATGGCTGAGACAAACAATCATTTGCATCTTTTACCTGAACTTTATAAGTTCCCTGAGCTACATTAGAAAAAGTTTTATTCGCTTGAAATGGAACTACAACAATTCCCGAAGAATTACTCAATTGATACTGGTAACTTCCTGTTCCACCTGTAACAGTAGTAACTGTAATAGTTCCTGCTGTTGTACAAGTCGGATTTGTTTTATCTACCAGAACAATAAATATTGCCTGAGGCGCTTTAATTTCTGAGTCAAATGAAAAACTACATGTTTTAGGATCATTATTATTTTCATTTCTTACAATCACTTTATATAATCCTACACCTAAGCCAGGAATAATTACAGGTGAAGTTGTCGAATTCCTCCAATTTAAACCGTTATCAATAGAATAGTAAAATCCTGTGGATGTATTAAAATTATTTGCAGTAATAGTAATACTTCCATCATTTGAAGTACTACATTTTGCATCCTGAATTCCAGGAGTTGGAACATTAAAAGCGCCATTTGTATTAATAACAACCGGAATTTCTATTTCGTTTCCACAGGCTTTTGGAATCTGATAAACAAGAATGTCATCTACGGCCAAATCATTTCCATTAATTACTTGACTATTAGATATGATTTGGAATTCCAAAGAAGTATTATTGCCTGGATTTAATTTAAAAATATTTCCTCCAGCTAAATCAGTCGAAGAATGCCATTTTTCATCTCTCGGAATACTTGGCATTACCTGAGATGCAATCACTTGTGTTCCTTTTACTAATTGAATTGTTAATTGAGGAGATTCAAGATTATTCGTTATTTTTAGTAAATTAGTCATAAACAATGACACATTAATGTCCTGATCAGGAATAACGTCATTAATTGTTTTACTGTATAAAACTGCTCCTTTCGGAATTTTATCACCAATATTTACCGCAAGAAACCTACCACCTGTAACTGAAGGAGTGTTATTTAATACAGCAGTATGGTCTTTCGGTAACCACCAATTAAAATCAGGTCCATGATCAGGGAGCAATGCACTCGTTACTACGTAATCTCCATCATTCATTAACCATGGATGCCAATCAGAGAGGCTACAAGTTGCGAATGCCATCGTATTACCGTCCTGTTTTTCCCAACAATAAGCTGAATTAATACCTGGCGATTGAGTATCTCCCCCTCTTCCAAAGTCTTCCTGCAATAAATTACTATAAGTAGAAACAGTTTGTACGTTATATTTTACAATAACAGTATGAGTTCCAGCAGGAACATTTTGAAATACATTACTTGTTATTGGAGTATTTGCAACAGGTGCAGCTGAACCCGTTTTCATGTAATACTCATAAGTATAGGTAGTACCATTACTAGTTGTTGGAGTATTTACTACAACAGTAGCAGTAGCTGACCCATCACAATTATATATAGGAGTAATATTATTATCGATGGACGGATCCTCTGGTTTAGGATCTAAAATAACATTGTATGGAATTTTATAAAAACATCCGTTATTATCTCTTACACGTAGATCATAGGGAACGGTTGAGGAAACAACATACTTCTGAGGAGAAGTTTGCCAGGTTACACCACCATCAAAACTATATTGGTAAGGTGCTACGCCTCCCTCTACATTTGTAAATCTTATCAATCCAGTTGGCTGACCTGCCTGTAAAGGTCCGCAACCTGCCAATTCAGCAACACCTGCAGAAGCAGTTACTGATGAAGTTGGCCCTGTAATCGTAATTAGCTGCGCCGGGTCAAAACAATCTTTTGTTTCTGTATAAGGCCAATTAGTAATTGGGTATGTAACGCTATATTTTACAATAACATTATAATTACCTGGCTGTAAATTTGAAAAAACAGGGCTGGTTTGGTAAGTTGCTCCATTATTAATACTATAGCCCATAGTGTAACCTGTAGTTGGGCTTGTCAGGTTAATTCTTATCTCAGCGGGATCTTCATAACAATTACTATTGGTATGTGAAACTGTGTAAGTCGGCTTTGGATTATTTGGAACATTAATTGTAACTGTTTTTTCACAGTTGCCGTCAACTACTCTAATGGTATAAAGACCTGGTGTTGGAGCATCAATTTCTTTAGAATTCTGAAAAGTAGCAGAGCCATTTACAAAATATGAATACGTTTTCCAATCCGGATCTGTAGTTATCAGAATTTTTCCAGGTCCACAATCCGTTAAAGGTTTTATAATAGATGGTACCGCTTTTATTTCACTAGCAGGAGTATTTATGCCAACATAATTATTATTATAAGTACATCCATCCTCTGTTCTTACTGTAAAAGAATATCCTCCTGAATCCAAATTACTAAAAAGGTAATCTGCATTGGTAACCGGGCCTACTTTTTGAACTGAAGTTCCATTTTTAAAAAGTTCATAGTAATACTGCCCTCTTACACCAGAAGTGTTTAACTTGATACTTCCTTTATCACCATAACAAATTGGTTGCGTTACAATTGTTTCAACATCTAACTTTCTGTCTAAAATATCAACAGAAACTTCGAATATACAAGGATTTGTTGTAACGTTTTTTTGTTTAATATATACTGTATAACGTCCAGGATTATTTATTGGAGAGAAAATATTACTGTCCTGATAAGTTCCGTTTTTTGTTAAACTATACTCATATCCGGCTGGAACACCATTAACGGCAATTCTTCCTTTAGTGTTACAATAAATATCATTATACGTTATAGTTGGATTTAACTCATTTTTATATACGTTGAAATAAAACTGATTAAAGCAAGTATTATTTTGATACCTGATTGTCAAACGGTATTGACCTTTTGTATCTGCCCTGTAGTCAGGACCTGAGCCTACAGGCTTCCAGGTACATAATGTATTTTCGTTAGCACATTTATCATTTGCAACTGCTGAACAACTGGTTTCATCCAGCTTTTCCCAAACAATTGTAATTCCTGTACCTAATATACCTGTTTTAATGTCCCTAAAATCAGCTGCGCCACATAAAAATAAATTAGGCAAAAATTTACCTGTATCCGGACATTGCGTAATATTTCCAGCATATGGAGCCCTTGCATATGGCAATACCGGATTTTCCATTAATCCGTTAGGAAGTGATACGGTAAATTTTTCTTCTATTGACAAACAAGGTGCAAGTGCAGTATTTTTCACATAATATATTCCTTCCTTTACAACTGTTAATGTCTGTCCAGTTCCAATTACTGGCGTTCCTGTTGGACTTGTTGACCAGGAATAACTGCTGTATCCGTTAGCTGCTTTAATTTGAATACTAGTTCCACATAAAACTTCGTTTTTTTCAAATTTACAATCGTCAACATCCACTAAAAAGTTTGTAGATTGCGGAATACCAATGTTACAATTTGTATAAGAATCTAAACTCTTATCACCAAAGACTCCTTTATTATACTCACCCGAATAATTTGAAAGTGCAGTATTCTGAATAATATTAGAACACACATCACTTATTTCACTACAAGATTCTACAACTTTAACTTTAAGTCTAATAGTATATCTTGGATCCCCTATTTCTACAAACTCTTTCGGAATAGTAAATGTAATCGTACGGGTTGCAGCATCATAAGTATGTGTTACTTTATATGTTACACCACTTATAACTATATCTGCTGGTAAAGAAACAATATCAGCAGGATAGTTAAATTTAGTGTTTATAGGCAGAACATCTGTTATAGTAAAATTGGTAGCATTATCATTACCCTGATTTTGAAACCCGATTAAATAATTTAACTCCTTACCTAAAGTTACATCCTTATTACCCATGTTGGTAGGAGGGTTTGTAGAATAATCAAAAACCTCTTTGGTTAATGTTATCTTTGGTTCAATTATATCAACTGCAAAAGTCGTTACAAATGCACCAAACCCATCCCCATTTGTTGTTAATCTTAAAGTTGCTGCATTTTCCTCATTTGGAATAACACTATTTAATGGATTAGGGACAATAACATTGTCAATATCAAATCCCATAGTATTGGTACTATTAGGATTTCTGTTTAATATATGTGCACCATTGTTAGAAATTGTCGCATTAAAGAAATTTGTATCAGGGTTTACCGCATCACTAATCCTAGTAAAAGGAGTTGCAGCCGGCAACGAACTTGACTTAATCTGAAAACTATCTCCTGTTAACTGGTTATCCCCTTCAAGTGCTCCAACGCCTATTTTAGCATTAACTGGAAAGCCAAGAGGTAATGTTTGAAAACCATTAACAGGAAAATCAATAGATGGAAGATATCCCGCACCAGAATCAGGATTAACTCCGGCATACCCGTCAAAAACAGATATAAACTTGCTTGATAATGTAGGACTTTCATAAACCACAACTAAAGTCCATCCTCCTGCTCCTCCTCCATTTCTTTTACCTCTGGAAGCTCTTACATTTGCAACAGTATATGTACCGTCAGCATTCGCTAAGCCCTGGAGTAGTGTTGTCACATTTTTAAAACATACATATGGCGAGTCTTTAAATGAATTTTGAACATTTGTATAGTTATATCCATCAAAGATAACTTCATCTGCAGTAATATTCTGATATCCACCAACAGGTAATTTAAACTTAATATTTTTCCAGTCTTCAATTCGTTTGGAACCATCATATTTAGTTCCGGTATTAGTACTTCTTTCATATGGGTAAATTGCTGACCAGTATAACCCGGCAAAAACAATTTTTTTACAAGAATTATTTATCAGTAAATCTGCTGAAGTAGAGCTAAAAGTACTACCATCATTATCAATATCTGAATATTCGATAAAATAATCATTATTGTTTCCGTTTCCATTAAAAGGAACATTAGCTTCACTAGTAAGGGTAGCTAAATTTGTAACTGTACCAGTATAGGTTACTCCGTTTTGAGGAGCTGAAGGAGAAAATCTTGGAGAAGTATTGACCCTGTTTACAACAGTATTGCCAATTAAAACAACATCTCCTTTTACTTTTATGCTTCCACCAGAAAGTCTTGGAGAAAAAGCTTTTCCTAATTGCGCATTAGCTGATATACAACTTAAGCACAATAATACTGCAATTATAAAAGAATAATAGGATTGCTTTGCAATCATCTTTACATCTTTTACATCTTTAAAAGTAGTAGGTTTTTTCATGGTATTTACTTTTTTTGGGGCTTACTTTTATAATCTAAGGGGCTTTAGAAAATAAAGTCTTGGCGCTTTAAAAATATTTTTTTTTGTTAGTCCTTCTTAAAATTAAGAAGGACTTCATTCCTTATTCCTATTCTGTTATTAATTTTCAACTTTTACAATAACCATCTTGCTATTATAAGGTTTGTTTCCTTTTGCTTCTAATGCTTTAGTTGCTCCGGATAAATCTTCATGTTTTTCGTAATAGATATAATATTTACTTGTCGTCACATTATAAAAGAAATTAACATCTGATCGTCCTGCTGCTACAGCTTTTGTCAAAAATTCATCTCGTTTTTCAACGCTGCTATGAACTGCAATAATTAGATAATATCCACTATCAGAATTTTTAATATTCTTAATAATCTGCATGTTTGACTGATCTTCACCAAAATCAAAATCGCTTTCTGTTAATGGCGTACTGCTTATTTTTGTTGTCTCTTTTATACGTTTAAGAGCCGCAAGATCCTGTGCATATCTCCCTTCATCATTTTCATAAGCCGCACGTTTAATTCTACGTTTTTTCTCAATTTCAGTCTCAGTCTTAATACGCTCTAAATTTGCAATTAAGGCTATATTATCTTGTTCCGCTTTTATTTGAGCTGCTTTTAATTCGTTGATTTTTTCTAAATAAGCCCTGTTTAAAGCGTCATTTTTATTAGGAACTTTTTTAAGTCTTTCGTTATATAAATTTGTCAAATTAGCTATCGCATCCTTTTGAGCCCTGTTCGCATCAGCTATTTGACTTCTTAAAGATTCTATCTGAGCATTTTCAGCACTAACACTCTTAAATGGTTTAGGTTCTTTATAGATTCCTTTTTCACTCAAATCATTTTCCTCCTTCATATCATTCAGATCTTTTTGCTTGTTAGCAACAGTCGCGTTAAACTGAGCAATTAAATCTGATTGCGCTTTACCTGAATTTTCAACCAAATGAGTTAAGTTATCAAGCTCTTTTGCAGTTTCATCTTTTTGAGCTGCGGCGGCTAATGCATCTGCATCGGCTTTTGCTTTGGCATCGGCAGCAAGTTTTGCCTGTAGTGCTTCTGCATCGGCTTTCGCTTTAGCTTCGGCAGCAAGTTTTGCCTGTAGTGCTTCTGCATCGGCTTTCGCTTTAGCTTCGGCAGCAAGTTTTGCCTGTAGTGCTTCTGCATCGGCTTTCGCTTTAGCTTCGGCAGCAAGTTTTGCCTGTAGTGCTTCTGCATCGGCTTTTGCTTTGGCTTCAGCTGCAAGTTTTGCCTGAAGTGCTTCTGCATCGGCTTTCGCTTTAGCTTCGGCAGCTAGTTTTGCCTGTAGTGCTTCTGCCTCAGCTTTCGCTTTCGCTTCAGCTGCAAGTTTTGCCTGAAGTGCTTCTGCATCGGCTTTCGCTTTAGCATCGGCAGCTAGTTTTGCCTG
>NZ_JAIQDW010000003.1 GCF_020026925.1 Flavobacterium hibisci
CGAAAAAAATAGCGTGCAAACACAAATGGTTTAAACACGCTATAGAGACTAGTTCTATGACTGTCTTGAGCAACAAAATTAATAAAAAATAAGATTTTAGTTGGAAATCAACACAGAATCTTATATGGTGAAAAAATTTAAAAACTATCTTTGCCAAAATTTTATAATTCATGTTTACAGCAGCTGATTTTATTCCTAAAACATATTCTTCAACAGTCGAAAACGGAAATTTCGAATGGAGCGCTCCCAGCAATATTGCATTGGTAAAATACTGGGGGAAAAAAGAGAACCAGATTCCGGCGAATCCTTCGGTAAGTTTTACATTGAATAATTGCAAAACGATTACAAAACTGGCTTTTGAAAAGAAAGAAAATCAGAATGCTTTTTCATTCGATTTACTATTTGAAGGAAAACCAAAGGAAGATTTCAAGCCAAAAATCATAAAATTTTTAGAAAGAATAGAAGTATATCTGCCGTTTTTGAAAGAGTATCATTTTACGATTGATACACATAATACTTTTCCACACAGTTCAGGAATAGCTTCTTCGGCTTCGGGAATGGCAGCTTTAGCAATGAATTTTATGAGTTTGGAAAAACTGATGAATCCTGAAATGACAGACGAATATTTTTACCAAAAAGCATCTTTTCTAGCCCGTTTAGGTTCAGGAAGTGCCTGTAGAAGTGTAAAAGGGAATGTTGTAGTTTGGGGCGAGCAGTTCAATATTGAAGGAAGTTCAGATTTATTCGGAGTTGAATTTCCACACACAATCCACGAAAATTTCCATAATTATCAGGATACAATTTTATTGGTTGATAAAGGCGAAAAACAGGTTTCAAGCACCGTTGGACACGATTTGATGCACAATCATCCATATGCCGAAAGACGTTTTGCACAGGCGCATGAAAATTTGGATCAATTAATTGCCATTTTTGAAAGCGGAAATATAGAAGAATTCATTAAAGTTGTAGAAAGCGAAGCATTGACTTTGCACGCTATGATGATGACTTCGATGCCGTATTATATATTGATGAAACCAAATACTTTACAAATTATCAATGCCATTTGGAAATTCAGAAACGAAACCAGTATTCCGGTTTGTTTTACTTTGGATGCAGGTGCAAATGTGCATGTTTTGTATCCTGAGAATGTTAAAGAAAGAGTCTTGCAATTTATTAAGAACGAATTAGTTGGCTTTTGTCAAAATGGTCAGTACATTTGCGACGAAATTGGAACAGGTGCAATTGCATTATAATTTTGCGTATCTTTAATTAAATTTTTGATTATGGACATTCAATTAGAAAAATTAGAATTGATAAAAAAGTTAGCAGATACGGAAGATCCAGCTATCATTAAATCTATTCAAAAAATCTTTACCAAAAAGAAAAAAGACTGGTGGGATGATTTGACTGAAGAGCAGAAAGATGAAATTAAATTTGGAGAAAAACAGATTGAAAATGGAGAATATTCTGATTTCGAATCTTTTATCCAAAAATATGTGTGAAATTAATAATGAGAAAAATTATAATTTCAGATTATGCACAGCTTAAGATTAAAAATCTTTTAGAATATATTGAAAGCACTTGGTCGGAAACTGTTCGTCAGAAATTTGCACAAAAATTATATGGTAATTTAACAGTCATAAAAGATAATCCGGAAGCATTTCCAAAATCTGATTTTAATAAAAGTGTTCATAAATGCGTAATCACAAAGCAGACCACGATTTTTTATAAATTTAATTCTAAGAGAGTTGAAATTATTGCTGTTTTCGACACCAGACAAGACCCAAATCAAATAAAGAAAGATATAAAATAAACATATGAAAGGACCTTTATTTTACTCAAAAATATTACTCTTTGGAGAATACGGAATCATTCGCGACTCTAAAGGACTTTCCATTCCTTATAATTTTTATAATGGCGCACTGAAGAGAGATGAAAATCCTTCTGCAGAAGCCATTGCGTCAAATGCCAGTTTAAAACGCTATAGCGTTTATCTGGAAAATTTACAAACAGAACAACCTGATTTGGTTTCTTTTGATTTAGCAGCTTTAAAAAGTGATGTTGAAAACGGAATGTACTTCGATTCCAGTATCCCACAAGGATACGGAGTAGGCAGCAGTGGTGCATTGGTGGCGGCTATTTATGACAAATATGCTGCTCATAAAATTACGGTTCTTGAAAATCTGACGCGTGAAAAACTATTGCAGCTAAAAAATATATTTGCAAATATGGAGAGTTTTTTCCACGGAAAAAGTTCTGGCCTTGACCCATTAAACAGTTATTTGAGTATCCCAATTTTAATTAATTCGAAAGACAATATTGAAGCAACCGGTATTCCGACTCAAAGTTTTGACGGTAAAGGCGCTGTATTCTTGTTAGACTCAGGAATTGTGGGTGAAACCGCTCCGATGGTGAATATTTTTATGGAAAATCTGAAAGACAAAGGTTTCCGTGCGATGCTGAAAAATCAATTTGTAAAATATACCGATGCCTGTGTAGACAATTTTTTGCACGGAGACATGAAATCATTGTTTACTAATACTAAAAAGCTTTCTAAAGTCGTTTTAAATAATTTCAAACCAATGATTCCGGAGCAGTTTCACGGAATCTGGCAACACGGAATTGATACCAACGATTATTATTTAAAACTTTGCGGTTCTGGTGGCGGCGGTTATATTTTAGGTTTTACCGAAGATTTAGAGCGTGCAAAAGTTTCCCTAAAAGATTATAAATTAGAAGTGGTTTATCAGTTCTAATTTAACCTTTTCCAAACTTTAAATCCGTATGATGTTAAGCAGGCAGCACAAACTTTTAGTAATGAAAATTGTCAGTCTGTTCTCTGTAGTAAGAGGTTATAACATTCCGATTATTGTATTGGCACAATATTTATCTGCGATTTTTATATTAGCTCCGGAGAAAAGAGCGCTCGATATTTTACTGGATTCCTACTTGTTTCTGATTGTATTTGCGTCTGCCGTTACGATTGCTTCTGGCTATATTATCAATAATTTTTATGACAGCCAGAAAGACCTGATCAACAGGCCCAACAAATCAATGCTGGATCGTCTGGTCAGTCAGAAAACAAAACTTTCAGTTTACTTTTCCCTGAACTTTATGGCCGTTCTAACAGCTTTAATTGTTTCCTGGCGTGCTTGCTTGTTTTTTTCAGCTTATATTTTCCTAATCTGGTTTTATTCGCATAAAATTAAAAGGTATGCTATTATTGGAAATCTTACAGCAGCTTTTTTAGCTGTGTTGCCTTTTTTTGCTATTTTATTATATTTTTTTTACCATCAGATTTCATTTGACGAAATAGAGAACCACAGAAGTCATTTTGCAGTGATTTCAGCACATGCAATGTTTTTATTTTTGCTACTGCTAATTCGGGAAATGATTAAAGATCTTGAAAATTTAAAAGGTGATTTAGCTAATAATTATCAGACTATTCCAATTCTTTACAGCGAAAGGGTCTCAAAGCAGATCATTACAGTTTTAACCTTTATGACCATACTTCCCGTGTACATATTGATCAATGTTTATGATGTAGGCTATATGGATATCTATTTCTATGTGTGCTTTATGGCATTACTATTTTTTGTGTTGTATTTATGGAAATCAAATTCTAAAGAGCAATATTTACTGCTTCATAATGTGCTTAAATTTTTGATTGTTTCAGGTGTTTTTTGCATTGTTTTGATTAACCCTAGTGTTTTGTGGCACGGAAAGCAATTGATTTCTAACTTATAAGAATTATTTCGCATAGATTTACAAAGATTTTCGCAAACGCATATGGATTTTATTTAAAAACGTTGTGCAGCTCTGTGCTAACTTTGAGAGGCTTGGTGTAATAACTAATTTTTAAAAGAAGCCAAGTGTTTGAATCTAGCCCCGGTTGAAGTGAAAATCCTTTTATTTTTTCCTTTAAAAAATAAAAGATTGGGAACGGAAAACGGGAATCCATATTTAATAAAAGCCGGATGTGATGCTTCAAATTTATTTAAGACTTAAGGCTATCAATCTAAGGACATTGAACTTAAGATTATTAGCCGGAAAAAACTATCTTTGCACAAATTACAGAATTTATGAACAACAAGGAAGGCAATAATAAAAGAGGCGGATCAAGACCAAACAGCTCAAGATCAAACTCCAGCAAGCCGAAACCTCCTATGGCAAAGCGTGCGCAGGGGCCAAAAAAAGTGAATCCTGCTGTTAAAGCTGCGGAAGAAGAAAAAGCAGCAAAATTAAAAAAACAGAATCAGGCTCCAAAAAGACAAAAAGCTTCAGACGAAATTCGATTGAACAAATATATTTCGAATTCGGGTGTATGCTCGCGTCGAGATGCTGATATATACATTCAGTCCGGAAACGTAAAAGTAAATGGTGTTCCGGTAACTGAAATGGGTTATTTAGTAAAGCTAAATGATGTTGTGAATTTTGACGGTGTTATCCTGACTCCGGAAAAGAAGGAATATATTTTACTGAATAAGCCAAAAAACTTTACAACAGCATTAGATGAAGGTCAGGAATACCGCAATGTTCTGGAACTGGTGCGTGGTGCTACAAACGCTAAAATAGCAGCGGTAGGGAGAATGGATAAAAACACCACTGGATTATTATTGTTTACGAATGATAATGATATGATTCGTAAGTTTACTTTACCGAATCAGAAATCATCTAAAATCTATCAGGTTTCACTGGATAAAAACCTAAAATATGAAGATCTGGAAAAAATCAGCAAAGGATTGGTTTTGGATGGACACCGTGTTTTTGTAGAGGAAATAAGCTATATTGACAATGAGCCAAAAAGCGAAGTGGGCCTAAAATTGCGTACTGCGAATGTAAAAGTGGTTCGTTCAATTTTTGAGAGTTTTGAATACAATGTTTTGCGTATAGACCGTGTATCTTTTGCAGGTCTAACCAAAAAGAACTTACCAAGAGGAAACTGGCGCTTTTTGACAGATCAGGAAATTATCAATCTGAAAAACGTTTAAAAAATATTCTGAAAAAACAAAAAAACCTGTTTCTAACAAAAGTGAAACAGGTTTTTGTTTTTTATACCTATAAAGTTGCCTTTTGTTTCTCTACAAAATTATGCGATTGCAGTTCTAATAATTCAGTAGCATTTTTTCGCTGCAGATGGTACAGGTTTTTATCTTCGGCAATATCAGCATATACTTTATCGTGCATTTCAGCACTTGTTTTTATTAGTAACTCACGCTGGTATTTATTTTGCTCCAAAGTGGCTTTCATCGCGGTTTCAGCTTCTTCCTGTTTAATATCGAATTCGCCTTTTGGGGCCAGCAATTTGGCAATTATCGGAGAGGTTTCGATTGCTAAAAACAACAACATGATAAAAAATGACGGAAGCCATGGCAATTTATTTAAGGCATTTATTCTCGCCATTAATCCGTCAAAACCTTCAATAATGGGTTGTGTCTGTGAAACCTTTTTATCCAGATCTGCCTGAAGCTGTGTACCTGCTTTTTCTTTTTCGGCAATTTTTGCTTCGTTAGCGGTTTTTAGGCTTTCGAATTCTTTTAAGGCAGCATCGTGTTTTTCTCTTTTTTCTTTATAAACCGGGCCTTTTCCTAATCTTTTAGTTCCCGAAGTTCCTTCGGCTTCTGTAATGTAAGTAGAATACAAATCATTTACTTCTTTCTCTTTTTTCTGGATATCAGCCTTTAAAGCAGCAATGTCAGCCTTATTCTTATCTAAATCCGATTGAAAGTAATTGCCCACCTGCTTTTTATTGGCCAGTTCCATTTCGTTTTTTTCCTTAAGCAAAACGGTGTTGATTTCTTTTTCGAAAATTTTGATTTCGAGTGGCTTTGAAATTACGATAGCAATAATGATTGCCAAAATGATTCTGGGAGTAGCCTGTAGAAATTCATCCATTAAACGATCTCTTTTTTTAATGGTAGAAACGATAAAACGATCCAGATTAAAAATGAGTAAACTCCATACCAATCCAAAAATCAGGGCTGGATAGATTGAGTCAAAAACAGTAAAAAGCGCATAAGCACTGGCCAGAAAAGCCATAACTGCGGTAAAAAAAACGGTGGCCCCAATACCAACATATTTGGTTTGTTCGCCTTCTGAACAGCCTTCGAGAAGATTTCGGTCGGCTCCTGAACACAGGATAAAAAATTGTTTTAACATGATTGATGATTTTTGATTGTGATTGTTTCGCCAGTTCGCCTTTCAGGCTCGTGTGATAAGGCAAATTTAACGCCAAAAATTCAATTGGAGCTTAAATAGTCAATTTGTTTTTACTGTTAATCAATTATTTACTGTATTAGTGTTACATAAATATTAATAATTTCAATTTTGAAATGTACAATCATAACAGTATGTTAATTTCTTTTAATGACTTTAATAACATTCAGGTTATAGTTTCGCAAACGAAATTAAACCAAATACAGAATGAAAAATTTTTATGCAGTAGCAATACTCTTTTTATTAACCATATCAGGGTATGCTCAAAAGGCAATAATATCAGGAAAAGTATTAGATGCTGATGACAAACTTCCTTTACCTGGAGCCATGATTCAGATTGTAGGGGAGAACAAATACACTGTTTCTGACTACAATGGCCGTTTTGAATTGCTAAATATAAACGTTGGAACATATCAGGTAACTGTTAAATATATTGGATATACCTCCACCACTCAGGAAATAACAGTAGAACAGGGCAAAAACAACGTAATCGACTTTTCGCTTAAAACGACGGGAACAGAATTGAATGAGGTTGTAGTGGGTGACATCTTAAAAGGCCAGGCAAAAGCACTGAACCAGCAAAAAAACAACAAAAATATAGGAAACATAATTTCATCAGACCAGGTAGGCCGTTTTCCGGATGCTAATGTAGGTGACGCATTAAAACGTGTTCCGGGTATCACGATGCAAAACGATCAGGGTGAAGCACGTAATATCATCATTAGAGGTTTGGCTCCTTCATTAAACTCTGTAACGTTAAATGGTGACCGAATTCCATCTGCAGAAGGTGACAACAGAAACGTTCAGATGGATTTGATCCCTTCTGATATGATTTCGACTATTGAAGTAAACAAAACATTGACATCTGACATGGATGCTGATGCGATTGGAGGTTCTGTAAACTTAGTTACAAGGGCAACTCCAAATGGTGAAAGAATTTCAGCAACACTTGCAGGAGGTTATCTTCCAATTCGGGAAAAAGCTTCTTACACAGCCGGACTTGTTTATGGAAATCGCTTTTTAAATAATAAATTAGGAATGGTTGTAAGCGGATCTTACAATAATGTAGATTACGGTTCTGATAACATCGAAAACGAATGGGTAAAAGACGATTTCGGGAATCAGTATTTGCAAGCTTCAGAAATTAGAAAATACGATGTACAACGTATTCGTCGTAGCGGATCTGTTGCTTTGGATTATAAATTTGATGAGAACAACTCTATTTTCGCCAATGCAATTTACAACTGGAGAGACGACAGAGAAAACCGTTTCAGAACTACTTATGATGATATTGAGCCACTTTATAATGGTGAAGAAATTATTGGTTTTGAAGGCCGTGTAAAACGTCAGACAAAAGGTGGTGTTGATAATAATCGTAATAAAAACAGAAGACTGGAAGATCAGCGAGTTCAGAACTATTCTATTCGCGGAGAGCATTTAATCAGTTCAAAATTAGATTTAAACTGGTCTGCCAACTATGCAAAAGCTAGAGAATACCGTCCTGAAGAGCGTTACATCGAATACCGTCAGAAAGGTTTAGACATGTTTCAGGATTTATCTGACCCGAGATTTCCTTTATTGACAACTGTTGGTGAATCTACGGATAAATTTAAATTTAATTCGGTTACAGAAAATACAGATGAAACAAGCGAAAGTGAATTTGGAGCAAAAGTGAATATCCGTTTCCCGTTCTCTGTTATCGCAGGTGAAAAAGGAAGAGTAAGAACAGGTCTTAGGCTTCGTTTGAAAGAAAAAGAAAGAAACAACAATTTCTACGCTTACGAACCAATCAATGATGGAATCGAATTATTATCTGAGGTTCCAACCAGCTATTTTGATGGAAAAAACTTTAATCCGGGAAGCAAATATGTACCGGGAACTTTTGCTTCGGCTGATTTCTTAGGAAGTTTGGATCTTAATAACGCAAGTTTATTTGATAAAGAAGCAGATCCGGCTGAATATTTGGCTGTAAACTATAACGCTAAAGAAAGAATTACGGCTGCTTATGTAAGATGGGATCAGGATTTTAATGATAAACTTTCAATGGTTTTGGGTTTCCGTGTTGAAAACACACACATCGATTATACAGGAAACCGTGTTTTAGATGAAGAAGAACTAGAAAGTAAAATCAATACAACAAACTCTTATACTAATTTACTGCCAAGTATTTCATTCCAATACAACGCTACAAAAGACTTAGTTTTAAGAGCTGCTGCCACTACAGCTTTAGCGAGGCCAAATTATTATGCACTGGCACCTTATGTAAACAATATTGCGGCTGACAAAGAAATTACGGCCGGAAATCCGGATCTGGATGTGACCTATTCATATAATTACGATTTCATGGCTGAGAATTATTTCAAATCGGTTGGTTTGATTTCAGGAGGTGTTTTCTACAAAAAATTACATGATTTCATTTATAACTACAGTGATAATCAATACACAGATGCCAAATTTGCTGCAGATTTCCCAAATCAGGTAAACCCAATTCCTGCAGGCGAAAACTGGTCATTTTTACAATCAAGAAATGGTGATACTGTTGATGTTTATGGTTTTGAAGTAGCTTTTCAGCGTAAATTAGACTTTTTACCTGGTGCTTTCTTAAAAGGTTTCGGTATTTATGTGAATTATACGTACACTAAATCTAAAGCAAAAGGAATTGCTGATGAAGATGGAAACGAAAGAAAAAATATCAGTCTTCCCGGAACTGCTCCGCACATGTTCAACGGATCATTGTCATGGGAAAACAAACGTTTCTCGGCGAGAATCTCTACGAACTTTACTTCGGATTATTTAGATGAATTAGGTTCAGAATCTTACAAAGACAGTTTTTATGACAAACAGTTTTTCTTAGATGCAAATGCTTCCTATAAAATTACGCCTAAACTTCGCTTTTTTGCAGAAGCTAACAACTTAACAAATCAGCCGTTGCGTTACTATCAGGGAATTGAATCGAATACAAAACAAGCTGAATACTATCAGGCTCGTTACAATTTCGGATTGAAATTAGACTTATAAAAACCTGTTTTTTAAAATTCTTAAATTAGACAGAGTTTAACGGCTCTGTCTAATTGCATAAAATACATGATAAAATGAAGAATAAATTTATAATTGCGTTTTTACTTTTAGCCCTTTCATTTACGGCTTGTAAAGATGATAAACTGGCTCCGGTTGCACCAAATGCGGTAAAACCAACAGCTATTACAGAAGCTTTGCCTCACGATACTGACGACCCTTCGATCTGGATTAACCCAACTGATGCTACAAAAAGCATTATTGTGGGAACGGACAAAGATACAGACGGGGGTTTGTATGCTTTTGATTTGAAAGGAAAAATACTGAAGAAATCAATTCCGCTAAAACGTCCAAACAATGTTGATATCGCTTACGGATTAGTTGTTGATGGAAAAAAAGTTGATATCGCAGTAACTACAGAACGAGAAAGCAACAAAATCAGAATCTTCAGCCTGCCAGATTTAGAACCAATTGACAACGGAGGCATTTCAGTTTTTAAAGGAGAAGAGTTGCGCGACCCAATGGGAATTGCGTTGTACACGCGTCCAACAGACGGTAAAATATTTGCCATTGTTGGAAGAAAAACCGGTCCTTCAGGAAGCTATTTATGGCAATACGAACTTTTTGGAAACGGAAAATTTGCTGCAGCAAAATTGGTTCGCAAATTTGGAACTTATAGCGGTAAAAAAGAAATAGAAGCCATTGCTGTTGATAATGAATTAGGCTCAGTTTACTATTGTGACGAGCAGACAGGAATCAGAAAATACAAGGCAGATCCTGCTTTAAACGATAATAAAGAATTAGCAATCTTTGGGCAAAAAGATTTCAAAGCCGATCACGAAGGAATTGCCATTTACAAAAAAACAGATTCTACCGGATATATTTTAGTATCAAACCAACAGGCAAATACTTTCATGGCGTATCCAAGAGAAGGAGTTAACGGAAATCCAAATAGTTATAAATTACTGGCAGAAGTTCCAACTTCTACAATCGAATGTGATGGCGCCGATGTAACCAGCCTTAACTTAGGAGGGGTCTATAAAAACGGTCTTTTTGTAGCGATGAGCAACGGAATGACATTTCATTATTATGCCTGGGACTTGATACAGAAACGTATTGATGAATCCAAAAAATAAATTTTCAGTGTTTACTGCGTTTTCAGTCGCAGCGTCAGTGTTAAGTGTTTATTTTTAGCTGCGATTGGAAACCAAACAAAAAAGCTGTTCGTTATGAACAGCTTTTTTAATTTGAATCAATAATTCCTTTTATTCTGTAATAGGTGCGCCTGCTAAGATTTCAGCATTCGCAAATTCTTCAAATTTGGCAAAATTAGCTTTGAATTTCTGAGCTAATTCTAATGCCTTTTTATCATATAATGCAGGATCTTCCCATGTATTTCTCGGATTCAAAATTTCACTCGGAACATTCGGGCAGGATTGTGGTTTGGCAATTCCAAATACTTTATGGTTTATGTACTCGACATTATCCAGTTCTCCGTTTAGAGCTGCCGTAATCATAGCACGGGTGTATTTTAACTTCATACGGCTTCCGGTCCCGTAAGCTCCTCCAGTCCATCCGGTATTGATTAACCATACTTTTACATCAGCATCTTTCATTTTTTTGCTTAACATTTCAGCATATTTCGTTGGATGTAAAGGCATAAATGGTGCTCCAAAACAAGCTGAAAAGTTTGGCTGAGGTTCTGTTACACCTGCTTCTGTTCCGGCTACTTTTGCAGTATATCCTGAAATAAAATGATAAGCCGCCTGACCTGGAGTCAGTTTTGAGATTGGAGGCAGAATTCCGAAAGAATCAGCCGTTAAAAAAAATATATTTTTAGGATTATGCCCTATAGACCCCGGCTGAATATTATCGATATGAGTTATTGGGTAACTTACACGTGTATTTTGCGTAATCGAAACATTATCATAATCAACTTCGTTAGTTCCTTCCTTGAAAACTACATTTTCCAAAAGCGCTCCTTTTTTGATCGCCCTGAAAATATCCGGCTCATTTTCTTCAGATAAGTTGATTACTTTGGCATAACAGCCGCCTTCAAAATTAAAAACAGTGTTTTCACTTGTCCATCCGTGTTCATCGTCACCAATTAATTTACGTTCCGGATCTGCTGATAAGGTAGTTTTTCCGGTTCCGGATAATCCGAAGAAAATGGCAGTGTCTCCAGATTCACCCACATTGGCGCTACAGTGCATTGGCAATGTATTTTCGAAGACAGGTAAAATGAAATTCAAAGCTGAGAAAATTCCTTTTTTCATTTCTCCAGTGTAGCCTGTTCCTCCAATAAGTGCTACTTTTTTAGTAAAATCCAAAATAGCAAAATTAGACTGTCTTGTACCATCAACAGCAGGATCTGCCATAAAACCTGGCGCACAGATCACAGTCCACTCAGGAGTGAAACTTGGCAGTTCAGATTCTTCGGGACGTAGAAACATATTGTAGCAAAACAAATTTGACCAGGCCGTTTCGGTTACTACGCGAACATTTAATCTGTAATTGGCATCAGAGCAAACATATGAATCGCGTACAAAAACTTCTTTATCTGATAAAAATTGTGTTACCTTATTATATAGTTTTTCGAAAGCATCCGGTGAAAACGGAATATTTACATTTCCCCACCAAACTTTGTCTTCTGTTATACTGTCTTTTACGATAAAACGGTCTTGTGGAGAACGTCCGGTAAATTCACCTGTATTAATCGCCAATGCTCCTGTAGAGCTTTCAATACCCTGTCCCGCCTCGATAGTTAAAGCATGTAACTCTTCTGGAGATAACTGATAGTGAACATTTGCGTTTTTGATTCCTAAATCATTTAGCGAAATCGATTTCGTGGAAAGTGTATTCGTCTCCATAAATTTTTAATTGTTGTAGTTATATTGTTTATTCTTAAATATCAACTTTAAGATATAAATAACTCAATTGTGTGTTACATTATTTGTCATTAAGTATTTAAAAAACAAAATATTCACACGGATTAAGTTATGTGTTATATATACAACAAAATTAATCATTATAATTCAGATAGAATTTTTTTAATCCAATTTTATGATTTTTTCCTAAAAAAAGTAACTAAAAGAACTAACCAGGCGAAGATTAATAGGAATCCGCCAATTGGAGTTACGAATCCTATAATTTTGAAGTCAATAGTGGTAACGTTTTTTGTAGTCAGTAAAAAAATGGAACCTGAGAATAAAAGTACACCCGCCAGAACTAAATTATAAATCACTCTTAGTGTCTTTAAAGTCAATTCTGTACGTGACGCTACAAAAAATAAAAAGAAAGCATGATACATTTGATAGCGAACCCCGGTTTCAAAACTGGTTAATTGCTCCGGAGTCAAGATCGTCTTTAAGGCATGTGCACCAAAAGCCCCCAAAATAATGGACAACATTCCGAATATAGCAGCTGTAATAATTATTTTTCTTTCCATTTTATGTATTTTTAATATCACAAAAATAGGCTTAATTGATCCAAACAAAAAACATTTCAAATACACTTTTCAAAAAAATCTGATTTACTTTGTTCCAAATCTTTTAAAAATTTCACCGTTTATCAATTGTTATTTTTGTAACAATTTACTATGTTTGTGTTATATATATAAATCATGAGGCATGTTCTAATCATTGGGGCCGGAAGATCCGCATCATCTTTGATACGGTATTTACTTTCAAAATCTGAAAGCGAAAACCTGCATATTATTGTGGCTGATTTATCTTTGGCCCTGGCCGAAAAAAAAATAAACAACCACCCCAATGCCACCCCAATTGCCCTGAATATTTTTGATGTTGAAGAAAGGAAAGCTGCCATAGAAAAAGCTTCAATCGTCATTTCGATGCTTCCTGCATATTTACACATTGAAATTGCAAAAGATTGTCTGCAATACAAAAAACATCTCGTTACTGCTTCCTATATCAGCGACGCCATGATGGAACTTGAAGAAGAAGTCCGGAAAAACAATTTGATTTTCATGAATGAAATTGGCCTCGATCCCGGAATAGATCATATGAGTGCCATGAAAGTTATTGATGAAATCAGAGCAAAAGGTGGTAAAATGCTGCTTTTCGAATCGTTTTGTGGAGGCCTCGTAGCTCCGGAGTCAGATAATAATTTGTGGAATTACAAATTTACCTGGGCACCGCGAAATGTAGTATTGGCGGGTCAGGGTGGTGCAGCAAAATTTATTCAGGAAGGTACTTATAAATATATTCCATACGGAACTTTATTTCGCAGGACAGAGTTTCTTGAGGTAGAAGGCTATGGTAAATTTGAGGCCTATTCCAACCGTGATTCGCTTAAATATCGTTCTATTTATGGTTTGGATGATATTCTGACTTTATACAGAGGAACAATCAGAAGAGTTGGCTTTTCGAAAGCCTGGAACATGTTTGTGCAATTAGGCATGACAGACGACAGTTACATCATGGAAGATTCTGAAAACATGAGTTACCGCCAGTTTACCAATTCCTTTTTGCCTTATCACCCAACGGATTCGGTTGAAATAAAGATGCGTTTGATTTTAAAAATCGATCAGGACGATATAATGTGGGACAAATTGTTAGAACTGGATTTATTCAATCCAAACAAAAAAGTGAACCTGCCTAATGCAACCCCAGCACAGATTTTAGAAAAAATACTCACAGATAGCTGGACTCTCCAACCGGATGATAAAGATATGATTGTGATGTACCATAAATTTGGCTATGATCTCAACGGTGAGAAAAGGCAAATTGACTCAAAAATGGTTTGCATTGGCGAAGATCAGATTTATACTGCCATGGCAAAAACTGTTGGATTACCGGTTGCCATAGCAACTTTATTAATTTTGAACGGAAAAATTACAACTCCCGGTGTACAGCTCCCGATCAATAAAGAAGTGTATTTGCCTATTTTAGAAGAATTAGAAAGTTACGGAGTTGTTTTCTATGAACAAAGCATGCCGTATTTTGGATACAATCCGGACTTGTTTTAAACGGATTTATTTTTAGTTTTTGAATTTTTTTAGTATCCGCTTCTTGGATAAAGAAGCGGATTTTTTTTGTTAATTTGCTGATTGAATAGTTATGGGAAGACTATACAAAACCCGAACCGGTTTACCATTTATAAAACCCGGAGTCCAGTTTGTAGAAAGCTTTAGTACCCGGATTGCCTCATTTCCTAATCCGTAACCTAAATCTTTTAAAACTTTTATTTCTGATAAAGTCCCTTCTTTTTCCACAATAAACTGAAGGTAGAGTTTTCCAGAAACTTTATTTTTTTCAGCTTCTGATGGTATTTTAAAATTTTCACCTATAAATTTAAAAAAAGTCTCCTTTCCGCCGGGAAATTCAGGCTGTGTTTCAATTGGATCACCAACTATCCGGCTGCTTTCTTTTAATTTTTCATTATCTTTCTGAGCGACACTTTTATGGCTAAATATCAACAGCAGTAATCCTGAGAATACCACTGTGAAAAATGCTTTTAATGGTGATTTTATTTTGGATTCTTTTTTGGTCATCATAAGTAAACGTTTTTTAGTTATTAAATAATTAATATTACTGGCAAGAGAAATAGCAGTATTATTTGAAGCAAAATCTAACAGCAGTGACTGATAACTTTTAACCGATTTAAATTGTTTATTAACCGCTTCATCTGCCAAAAATTCGTGATTGAGTTTAATCGCTTTCTTAAAAACATAAATAACCGGATTAAACCAAAATACAATTTGAAGAATTTCAATAAAAAGAATATCCAAAGTATGTTTTTGCTCTAAATGTGCTTTTTCATGTGCAATTAATTCTGATGGAATTTTTCCCATTTCGAATTCCGTTTTATTAATAAAAATAGCATTCCAGAAAGAGTACGGCAAAGTCGGTTCTTCAGTTAAAATCACTTTTTCACCATTTATAAATTGGCTATTTTTAATCCTTAATTTTCTGAAAATTGAAATTAAATTCAATATAAAATGAAATGCCAGGACAATTGCAACAACTACATAAACCTGTTTTAAAGAGTCGAATATATTATGCAAAATATAAGTTTCATTGAAAGTAATGCGGTTTGACCGAATTACGATTTCTTCCAATTGAATTGTATTTAAAGTATTATTAAACAAAGGTTCAAGCGAAAATAATCGCAACGGAATGATGAAACTAAAAAGTAAACTTCCTATTAAATAAGCGCGGTTAAAACGAAACATTTTTTCGTTTTCTAAAAGCAGCTTATATACTGCATAAAAAATCAAAAGCAGCAGACCTGATTTTAAAAGATAGCTTATCATTTTTTCTTTTTTTGAATTTCTGAATCGATTATTTTTTTGAGTTCTTCCAGTTCCGAAGTTGACAAATTGGTTTCGGTAGTAAAGAAAGAAGCGAATTGTGAAGCCGAATTATTAAAAAAATTACTAATTAATCCGTTTACATGTTTGGAGAAGTAATCGGTTTTTTGAACCAGCGGATAATATTCCCTTGAATTTCCGAATTCTTTATAAGCAACAAATTTCTTGTCGATCATACGTTTTAAAAGCGTTGCAACGGTCGTTGTTGCGGGTTTTGGTTCGGGGTAGGCTTCGAGCAGGTCTTTCATGAAGGCTTTTTCAAGCTTCCAGAGATGTTCCATTAATTGTTCTTCTGAGTTTGATAATTGCATATTTTTAGAGGTTCAAAGTTTTTTATTCCATGTTTTGTTCTGAAACTAAATTTCCTTTATCATATTTTCTGATATCGGTTAATCTTCCTTTATCCGAATAGAATTTCCATTTTCCAAAGTAAAACCAGTGGGTTTCGACTGAATCAGTTTCAACGCTGGTTTTTCCTTTTGATTGCAGTTTTCCGTTTGGATGATAATATTTTACAGTACAAATTCCGTTTTTGTATTTTTCTGTTTTATAAATGTTTCCGTCAATGTAAGATTTCCATTTTTTTATGGGTTGGTCCTTTTTGTAATATTCAACCGACTTGTATTTGTTACCATCGTCGTACAATTCTATCCATTTGCCTTCTTTCTTCTTATTTATTGTCTGATTTATTACAGCTGTTTTACACCCAACAAAAGAAACCATTATCATGATTAAGAATATTTTTTTACGCATATCATTCTATGTTTATAGACTATGTTCTACAAATGTAGAATAATATTGTACATGTGCAACAATTGCAGTAATTATTTTTTATGTATTTGTAAAAGAATTACTTGTGGAAATAAAATTTCATAATTTACTGAGGAGTGCGTTAGGGATAGAGGCGGTATCTCCCGATTTAGAAAAACAAGGCTTTTTCAGCCGTAGTTTTTGTTAATCGGGAATTTAGCCGAAAGCCCGACCGGAGGGAACGCCCAAATCCAATAACAATTATCAATTTCAATGGCAAAAATCAATTTCAAATCTTAAATTTTAAACAAAAAAAATCCGCTCATTGCTAACGGATTTAGATTTTATAATGAAAAAATTATTTCGAAAGCTCTACAAAATATTTATAAAACAACGGAATAGTTTCAATTCCTTTCAGGTAATTAAAGATTCCGAAGTGTTCATTTGGAGAGTGAATAGCATCAGAATCCAAACCAAACCCCATCAAAATAGTTTTGCTTTTTAATTCTTTCTCAAACAAGGCCACAATCGGAATACTTCCACCGGAACGAACCGGAATAGCAGGAACTCCAAACGTTTCGGTATACGCCATATTTGCTGCTTTGTACCCAATACTGTCAATTGGTGTCACATAGCCCTGACCTCCGTGGTGCGGTGTTACTTTTACCGTAACTCCTGCAGGAGCAATACTGGTGAAATGTTTGGTAAAAAGTTCTGTAATCTCGTGCCAGTCCTGATTCGGAACCAGACGCATGGAGATTTTCGCATACGCTTTACTGGCAATTACTGTTTTTGCACCTTCGCCTGTGTATCCGCCCCAGATTCCGTTTACGTCTAATGTCGGGCGAATGGAGTTGCGTTCGTTGGTTACATAGCCTTTTTCGCCGTAAACATCAGCGATATTTAAAGCATTTTTATATTTTTCTAAGCTGAAAGGCGCTTTGGCCATTTCGGCTCTTTCTTCAGCAGATAATTCCTGAACCTTGTCGTAGAATCCCGGAATCGTGATATGATTGTCTTCGTCGTGAAGAGAAGCGATCATTTTTGCGAGAATATTAATTGGGTTCGCTACAGCACCGCCATATAAACCGGAGTGCAGGTCGCGATTAGGTCCTGTAACTTCCACTTCTACATAACTTAAACCTCTTAAACCTGTTGTAATAGACGGCTGTTGGTTCGAAATCATTCCGGTATCAGAAATCAGGATAACATCGTTTTTCAGTTTTTCCTGATTGCGTTCTACAAACCAGGCCAGACTTGCCGATCCTACTTCTTCTTCGCCTTCGATCATGAATTTTACGTTACAAGGCAGCGTATTGCTTTGTACCATATATTCCAGCGCTTTTACGTGCATGTACATCTGACCTTTGTCGTCGCAGGCACCGCGGGCGAAAATAGCGCCATCAGGATGGATATCGGTTGTTTTGATAACGGGTTCGAAAGGGGGAGAGGTCCATAATTCCATTGGATCCGGCGGCTGAACATCATAATGTCCGTACACTAAAACGGTAGGTAAATTAGGGTCGATTATTTTCTCTCCATATATAATTGGGTAACCAGGAGTGTCGCAAGTTTCGACTAAATCGCAGCCCGCTTGTGATAAACTTGTTTTTACAGCCTCGGCTGTGTCAATAACGTCTTGAGAGTATGCAGTGTCGGCACTTACCGACGGAATTTTTAATAATTCGATCAACTCATTGATAAAGCGATCTTTATGTTGTTGAACGTAGGACTTAATGTTTTCCATTTAAATTATTTTTATAGAAAACCAAATATACAAAAAAGAGAATTAATATTTTTTTTGAAAAAATGCTTTGATTATTCGAAAGTATGCTTATCTTTGCACCCACAAACACCGCGGATATGGTGAAATTGGTAGACATGCCAGACTTAGGATCTGGTGCCGCAAGGCGTGTAGGTTCGAGTCCTATTATCCGCACTAAAAAAAGCTTCTGAGATATTCAGGAGCTTTTTTGTTTTAATGTAGTTCGCGTTTGTAAACATGGATCTAAAACCATATAGATAATATTTTTTTTATATAAAATAAAATATCATGAATTTCCAAAAAACTAAATAATTGTTTTACAAACCAATAATGTCTAAAAACGAGCTTAATTGTTTGCTTCGTTTTTTCAGATTTCGTTAAACACTTCCTTTTTTGGTTTTGTCTTTCTGTGTTTACTATAATTTTCTTTCTAAACTGTTTTTTTGAATAACTTATAATTGGACCTATTCTCATTTGTGATTTATTAATAATTATTCACAAATATTCAAACAATTTTATTTCCGATTTATAGCTGTTTTTTCCGATTAATCGGAATTTGGAATTATTTCTTCCTTTAATTTTA
This sequence comes from Flavobacterium hibisci, assembly GCF_020026925.1. Classification (GTDB taxonomy): domain Bacteria; phylum Bacteroidota; class Bacteroidia; order Flavobacteriales; family Flavobacteriaceae; genus Flavobacterium; species Flavobacterium hibisci. The sequence continues at coordinate 18,661 of NZ_JAIQDW010000003.1, forward strand.
AATATAAATTTAGTCTAGTACTAAACGAACATTTATTTAATGATTTAAATGTATTTTTTTCTTTAAAGTCCTCGTATTCTTTTTCATTTATATAATTGTTTTCATTTAGCCACTTCATAAATTTCAAATGTTTTATGTCTGAAATATATCCGTTATGCTTCATTTGCTGGAATATAAAACTAAAATCTGTATATTTATCTATTATATGAGTAGTTACAAATTTCTGAAACAAAACAAAAGTTTTATCATTATCCCCTGTAAAAATTAACGGAAACGGATTTTTACTTTCCGATTTTATGTTTTTATCAATTTCTATTATTTCTTTATTTTTATCAATTAAAATACCTGTTAGCTTTATAAAATCAAGTAACTGAACACAGAAATTCACAAGATTTTCATTTTTGCAATTATATCTAAAACTACTTCCAAAAAATCTAGAATTTATAGCTCTCATAGATTCTGAATCTGGTTCTACTCCAAAAAAACAAAAACTTACTCTGTAGTTTATAAAATGATAATATCCAGTACTATCTATGATTTGTTGCTTAGCATCTTGACCAACAAAAAAATCTTTTTTATCAGGATGATTATTTAAATTATTAACAAAGTAATTGTAAAGCTCAAAGGATTTATTATAAATTTCTTTAAGTTCATTAACCACCAATAATGTATTATTTGATTGCTCAAGACGCAAGGAATATTCTCTTTTATATTCGCCAACTTTCAAAAGCTCAACATCGGAGATTACAAATATTTTATTACAATATCTTGCCGGCCCTATCCCACTACCCAAATGCATTTCAGGATTCATTTGAGACTTAAAGACAATTTCTATAATTTGGAGCTCTTTTAGAATTTTATCATAATGAGTTATTGTTTTTTCTCCTTTAATTATAGGTTTCTTTTTCAATCTATACTCTTCAAGTAGCTTATTAATACGGTTTTCCAAAAATGGTTTATAATAGAAAATATGCTCTTTTTGTATATCATCAAAATTCTTATTTCTAGCATAGTCATTAACTTCATTTTCTATTCTAATGAGATTATCACTTAGGCTAATAAGGAATTTCTCAAGGAAGTAATCTCCTAAACTTATTGTTGTCAAGCCTAAACCTTCATCTAAAATATCATATAGGTCTTTGTATATAGTACTAGTCCATTTTAAATCAGGATAAAAAAAACTAATGTAATTAGAATAAGCTCTTTTTTGATTTTCAAATTCTGTATTTTCCATGTCAAAATGAAATAAATATTAATTTGTTAAAATGGGTTTTTTAAAAACGTCATAATTTAGCAATTTTCACATTGTTATTTCATTCGTTAAGACTTTATTTTATCATAATTATAGAAATTTTGATTTGATAACTTTTATAATACAACCTCAATATTTGTCATTCCGAGGGATGAGGAATCTTCACACGCTGAGCACGCGCTGTTGTCGAGTTTCTTGCGGAGATTCCTCGTTTCCTCGGAATGACAAACTCGATGCAAACAAATTTATTCACTCAATATCCAAATAAGGATCTAAAACTTCAGCTAATCTATTCATACAATAAAAATTATATTCGATATTGTTTTTTCCAGGCATTGTTTCGAAGTCTTTCATTACCTGCAGAGAAAGGATATGGTTTATTTGCCGTATTGCCTTAGCCATATCTTTAGGATTAATACTGTTCGTGAAAAAATCAATTAACCTAGTTTCTGTTTCTTTTGAAAGGCTTCCTGTAGTCATCGTCTTATTTTTTATTTCTATCAAATATAATAATTTGTAGGCATATATGCGTGCATGAAGAAAATAAATCTTGTCACTTTTGAAATATGAATATTTCAGAAGAAAATTTTATTGTAAATCTTGGAATTCACATTAGACAATTACGTGAAAAGAAAGGCTTGTCCCAACAAGGATTGGCAGACGATTGTGGTATAACTAAATCTCAAATCTCACGAATTGAAGTCGCTACAATTAATACTACCGTAAAAACTCTTGTAAAAATTGCTAATGCTTTAGATGTTGAGCCTAAACAATTGCTTGATTTTCCTTTAAAATAAGAGTTGTAATTATTTTGATAAATCCGCAAAAGGCAGAAAGGGAAAAAGTTGAATCACTTATAGAAGTTATCAATAAGACACAAAATCAATTATCTCTTAAATCAAAAAAGCCATCCACAAAAGTGGAAAGCTTTTCATTGGTCTAACTACTAAACCAGCTACGAGTTACAAAGTCGTAGCAAACAACACAACTAATCTTAGATACCGTATTTGGGCAAAAAAAGCCTTTCCGTTAAGAAAGGCTTCTCCCAATATTGCGGTCTGGACGGGACTCGAACCCGCGACCCCATGCGTGACAGGCATGTATTCTAACCAACTGAACTACCAAACCTCTGCGTTATTGCGGTTGCAAAGATAGTACAGAATTTCGTTTCTGCAAGCGTTTTGATAAAAATTTTTGAATATAATTTTAAAATACTATCCAAAGTTTTGTTTTTCAACTAAATATGTCGTTAATATTTTTTCAAAATTATCGCCAACATTCACCGGAACGTACTTAATCTGGTTCCTGGCACACGTTAAAGCCAGGTTTTTAAAATAGGCTTCTGCCCTTTTTTCATATTCCAGTTTCACATTATCTGCGAAAATCGACACTTCTTCTCCTGATTCTAAGTCAATAAACTTTCTTGGTGTGTTGTCGAAGTCAAATTTCAGCTCGGTTTCATGATCGACTACGTGAAACAAAACGACTTTATGCTTGTTGTGTTTTAAATGCTGCAGCGCATTAAACAGCTTTTCATCATCCTCAGACTGAAACATGTCTGTAAACAAAATAATCATCGAACGACGGTGCATTTTCTCTGCAATCTGATGCAAATACGTAATCGTATCTGTGCTTTTTTTGACTTTTGGCTGCTCTAATAATTGTTCCAGTTTATTCAACAGCATTCTGTGGTGGCGGTCGCTTCCTTTTTCGGGAGCATAATATTCGTAACTATTGGAAAAAACACTTAAGCCAACAGCATCGCGCTGTTTCTTTAGAATATTCATCAAAACCGCCGAAGCCAGAACCGCAAAACCAATCTTCTTTTCATAAAAAGGCTGATTCGGTTTTAGTTCAGGATAATGCATCGACGACGAATTATCGACAATAAGGTGACAACGCATATTCGTTTCTTCCTCAAAGCGTTTGGTGTACAAACGATCTGTTTTGGCAAACAATTTCCAGTCAATATGTTTGGTGCTTTCACCTGCATTATACACTTTATGCTCAGCAAATTCAGCCGAAAATCCATGAAACGGACTCTTGTGCATTCCGGATATAAAACCTTCCACAACCTGATTCGCCAGCATTTCGAGATGCTGAAAACTGGAGACTTTCTTTATTTCCGATTCAATTTTCATTCGGTTTCTTTTTTACTATTTTGTGCTTTATAAAGCAAATCTGTCGCCATAAACAATTTACGTTTCAGGATCGGACTAAAATTAGGGTTTTCTTTTAAGAATCGCTGCACCTCATCAAAGGCATATTTCGACGAATATCTTCCCACGGTATTGTCGAGCCAGTCTTTTGGAAAGAAAATATCTCCCGTTCGCTGGATTTCTTCTGTCAAATCTAATGAAAATCTGATATATTTCTGTGCACTTTCCTGACGAAGCGGATGATTTACGTTTGACAGACCAACCGAAACCCACGATTCCTTTTCCCTATTGGCATCGTCTTTTAAGGATTCTATAAACTTATTGCGAACCGATTCGTTTTTAGACAATGAAGGCAGCAAAAACTCAAATCGTTTCAGTTTGTCCGGATTTGTAATCGCACTTTGGGCTCTCTTCAGAATTTCATCTGCTTTTTTATGTTTGAAAATAGCCAGGTTCATCGCCATATTCGTATAATCATCTTCGTTCAATTTCAGATTCGGAATCACAGTTTCTTTGTTCCAGATCTGATATAATTTGGCTTTCGCCGAATTGGAATACGCAATTGAATTAAATAAATTGAATAAAGTCTTTTTGATATTTGGAGACAAATTGCTTTCCAGGCGTGCAAGCAGGGTATTACTGAGTAATTTCCCCAGTTTATCCTGCTGTTTTTGGGTTAAAAATCGCCAATAAATCGTGTTTAAATTTCCTGATGCAATTCGTAAAACCAATTCATTTTCTTCTGTTTGGATTCCCCTGAAAAAACAATCAAAAGCTTTTTTCGGAGGAATATTGCCAACCAGCATATTTTCATAAACATTACTGTAGGAAGAAGCCCTTGCCACCTCATCTTTCAATGTTGAAATATGGCTTAAATTATTTCCGTCAAGCGGAAAAACACCGTATCCAAAACCATTATAGTTATAAACCATAGCTAAAGGTTTTTCAAGTCCGGTGGCTTCTTTAAGAACTAATTTTTTATCTATAAAATTTGCTGTGACCACTTTTACCTCATTCACATACACCAAACCAATCTGAAAAACCTGAGGCCAGATATTTTCTGATCGATCTTCTGCATTTTGCTCAATTTCAAACGCCGTAATTCGGTTTTGATTATCGTATTCAATTTTATCCGTAAAAATGGCCCTTCCGGATTTGTTCACCCAGACTTCGCTCCATTTCTTCATATCCAAAGGCGTTTCGGCATCCAGGATTTCTACGAGATTATTCCAGTCGGCATTGTCGTTGGCATATTTCTGAATGTATTTTTCGATTCCTTTTTGAAAAGCTTCCTTTCCCATCGAAACTTCCAGCTGTCGCATCATTATGGGTGCTTTGTTGTAAATAATACTTCCGTAAAGCGAACCGGCATCTTTTAAATTCGCTAAATGCTGCTTTATCGGATGGGTTCCTAAAGACCGGTCTTCCGCGTAAGCGCTGCCATAATGCGCTGTAAAAAACTGCAGATCATGATTGACTTTCGGGAAAATTGGATTCATGATTTTATCTGCCATGAAGTTGGCAAAAACCTCTTTCATCCACACATCATCAAACCATTTCATCGTAACCAAATCGCCAAACCACATATGCGAAGTTTCGTGTGCGATTAATTTGGCACGGTTTAATTTCTCGCTGTCGGTGGCACTGTTATCCAGAAACAAAGTCGATTCACGGTACTGAATCGCGCCCACATGCTCCATTCCGCCATATTGAAAAACCGGAATAGATGCAAAATCCAGTTTTTGAAAAGGAAATTTATAGTTAGTATATTTTTCTAAAAAATCCAAAGACTGTTGATGCAGGCTGAAAATCGTATCCATACTGCTTGCAATTTTGCCTCTGTCATTCTCCCGGAATAAAAAAGTCATTTCTAAACCAGGTTTTTTTGTTACACTATTGAATTTTCCCGCGACAAATGAAAACAAATAGGTACTCATTTTATCTGATTCCCCGAAAGTGTATGAAATAAAATCACCTTTTTCAACGGTTTCTTTTACATCGGCTCCAGTCAAAACCTTCCAGTCTTTGGGAACAGAAAGACTCAGTTTGTAAGTTGCTTTTATATCTGGCTGATCAAAACAAGGAAATAAAGTACTCGCCCGGTCCGGAACTAATAAAGTGTATAGAAAATCATCATTCCGGTTTAAGGACAAATTTCCGGCGATGAACGAAATTGCAATCGTGTTTTTCCTTAAAATTAAACTTTCAGCCGGAATTACAATATGCCCTTTTTCATGAACAATAGCAATATTTTTTCCGTTTGCAGCAACTGATTTTATGTTTTGGGTTTTCTCCTTAAAGTCTAAATACAAGGGCTGACTTACATCAGACAAATTCAGGCTTAACGACAATTCAGAATTGATGTTCTCGCTTTTTTGTTTCGGAATTTCAAAAGTCAGTCCGTAAGAGACATCTGCAATCTGTTGTTTTCGAAAAATAGCCATTTGCTCAGAAACGCCATTTTCTAAAAAAGAACTTTCATTTTGCTTTGATTGGGAAAAACCAGAAGTAAGGATTGTAAAAAAGCAGAGAAAGCTGTAGAAAATTTTCATTTTTAGTAGAATATAAGATTCGTAAAAATAAAAATTCCGCCACGAATTCACGAATTTTTGTTTTGCTATTTTTGCCTTTAAATAATTCGTGAATTCGTGGCGAAAAAATATTAATTCCTTTTCTCTAAATAAAAAGGCCTGACTTTCATCAGACCTTCATTTTATCAAAATTTACAATTTTTTATATTCATAACTACTCACAATACCGGATTGTGTTTTTTTTGTAGGATAACCGCCTTCGTTATATTCCAAAACAATATCTGCAGTTGTTTGAGCATCTGAGTTATAGGTTTCTATAACTTTTATTGGATTATTTTTTGACGTATTTGGAAATCTGTATTCTAATGGCAAAGAAGATTCAGGATTCTGTTTCTTGTCATATGTATAAGTATGAGAGTAAAAAAACACTCCATTAGGGGTATTGGCGTCTATTTTGTTGTAAAGTGTACTTTTAGACACATTTCCTTTTTTGTCATACTCAAAAACAGTTTTACTGCTTGGCAATGTATTCCCCTTTATTATTAGTTTTTGAGTAACCGTACTGCCGTTATATTCAAAAATCAAACTTTGTTTGTGATCGTATATCGCTGGCGTTGCAGAAGTGTTTTGTGTAAATTTTTTTTCTGTAAGTCTGCCCTGGGCATCATAGTTATAAATTATTCTGTTATAGGATGGCGTCGAAAACAGAGCCGAAACAATTTTGAACTCTTCCTGAATTTTACCACTAGCATTATAAGTAACCGTACTGTTGAAAGTTGACGTAAAAGACCCATCTGTACCGTTTATCTCAATCAATTTGTTTGCATCATTATATTTATAATCATTAAATGCAGAAACATTATTTGATTTTGTTAATAAATAAGATGGAGCAACTTCTTCAGGCCCATCGTTATCATTATCGTTGCTGCACGAGATTACAAATACGGCCAAAATCAAAAGTGCCAGTTTGTTTATTCTTGTTTTCATAATTTTTGGTTTTGAATTATTACAGAACAAAGATGCAGCACTATGAAAATGTAAAAAACCAGTAATAGACGAACGACATTTTAAATAGACAAACATTCCTAAAACATAAAAGGCTCGACTCTCGCCAGACCTTTTAACTACTAATTCAAAGTATCCAAAAAATATTATTCTGTCTGCTGAAAATCGAAACTTAAATCTCCGGCATTATAAGTTGCTGAGACACTGGTTGGAAAAGTCTGTGCAGTACCCGAAAGCCATCTGTACTCATTAAAAGTGATGTTTCCGGCAACAACAGGATATGTAGCGGCAGAATTATCTGCTTTGCTCTTTTTGTACCAGTCATTAGAATTCATAGAAATCAGATATTTTTTATCTTTTTCCAGGTCCAGCTCACTGATTGCTTTTTTAACTTCAACATCAGCAGTCGCCACATTTAAGGTTTCAGAACGTAAAACTGTTTTTGTATCATAATCCCAAATCGTAACACGGAGATTTGGATTTACAGCCGGTAATTTTAAGGTAATTGCTGTTATTTTTCCTTTTACTGTTGGCGTAAAAACCAATCCGAATTCATAATCTCCAGAATTAACGAAATTGCTAACCGTAGTAAATCCTGTTTTGGTATAATATTCCGCTAACGGATTTTCTGTCTTAAATTTTGGTGAATTATCATCATCGCTGCTGCATGAGACAGCAAAGACAGCAGTTACTAAAATGGTAAAAAAGGTTTTAAAAGTTTTCATAATATTAATTTTTGATTTAGTGTTAAGTATGTTGGTTAAAAATTATGGCTGGATATTAAAATAGGCACAAACTTCTTCGTAGCTCATTTTAGAATAATCCGGTTTTGCCATTTTTGAGGTTGAAGCAGCAACACCACCCGGAATCAAAACATAGCGCCATTTTAAGCTGGCCGGAAGCCCTACAGTAGTTCCGTCATTAGCATGTTTAAACCTGAATAATTTGATAGTATTAAGGCTGGCAATAGCAGTAATTGTGTTGGTAAATCCTCCTGCTGTAGAAGTGTAAGGAAGTGTAAAAGTATTTGTCGCTGATCCAAAAGACATATATACCAATACGGTTCCTTTTTCCATGATGTCTGCCGTTAATTGTGGTACAGCAATAGAAGTTGACAATCCTGAAGTTCCGTCTATGGTTTCCGGTGTTCCGGCAGGGGCACTAATCCACGCACTGTAAATAACATTTGCAGTTCCTGCCGGTCCTTCTGCTCCGTCAGTTCCATCGTCTGCGCTGCATGAAATTGTAATAACTCCTAATAATAAAATTGCAAAAAGGGTTTTAAAAGTTTTCATAATAATTCTAGTCTTAAAAAATTGGTCAAATGGTTCTTATTTAATTCAATAACATTTATTTTTGTAAAAAATCAAAAGCTCAAAAAAGGGGATTATTTTTTGCTTATGCTGAATTACAAGACAAATTTGCGTCAATAAAATCCTGATAAAAACAGCCAATAGACAAACAACATTTTAAATAGACAGACAACAGGAATGATGAAGAAATACTCTTGTATTATCGTTGATGATGATGAAATTGACAGACTGACGGCACTCTCTTTTGCTAAAAAATTTCCGGTTCTGGATATTTTGGGTGTTTTCGAATCTGCTGAAGAGGCGCTTCCGTTTATAGAAAAAGAAAAAATCGATATCTTATTTCTCGATATTGATATGCCTGGGCTGAGCGGAATTGAGTTCAGAAAAAATGCCCTGGAAATTCCGGTTTGTATTTTTATTACCGCACATCCCGAACATGCTGTGGAAAGTTTTCAGATCGAAACTTTAGATTTTATTGTGAAGCCATTAAAACTCGATCGTTTTACACAAACCATGAACCGTATTGAGGAATTTATGGAAATCAAACTCAAAGCTTCTCTATTTGAAGCCAGCATTGGAGGCGACACCATCTATATCAAAGAAGGCCATGAACAGACGAAAGTAAAACTGCATGAAATTCTCTATCTCGAAGCGTTAAAAGATTATACCTTGGTTGTTACCGAAAGAAGAAGGCATTGCGTTCTTTCGAGTATCGGAAATCTATTGAAAGAAAGTCACTTTCAGTCCTTTATACGAATTCACAGAAGTTTTGCTGTTCAGAAACAATTTATCCAAAAAATGAATTCGACCGAAATTATTTTAAACAATAACATTTCCATTCCGGTTGGCAGAAGCTACAAAGACAACTTAAACCTGATCTAGATGAAGAAAGCCGGTTTTTTGATTTTGTTTTTTATTACTATTTCAGTTTTTGGTCAACAGGAACCGGATTTGACAAAATATAAAACAACCATTCAAAAACTGAATGCCTTACTTACCTACACCAAATCACTTTTAGACAAAGAAGACTATTCCAGACTTATCATCGCTTCACAAAAAGGGATTGCACTTTCAAAAAACCATTACAAGTATTTAAGTACATTTTATCTGCGGCAGGGAATTGCTTATGAATTTAGCAATAATCAATACAAAAAAGCATTGGTTAACTATGAAAATTCATGGAAATACGCTCACAAAGTCCGTCATGTAGAAAACCAAACTTCTTCTTTGATGCGGCTCAACTATATTTATTATTCTCTAAATGAAACCCAAAAAGGCAAAGAATTGATTGAAACCATCAAAAAAGTACTTGATACGACCAAAAGCAATTATGTACAAGCGGTGCTTTATGGGAGTCTCGGCGAGTATTATCTGAATACTTCTGAATATGAAAATTTTATTGGATATCAGTTAAAAGCCATCAACTACAAAAAACGGCTTGATAAAAGTGAAGCAAATACAGAGAATATTGGTGTTTCATACCTTCAGATTGCTACTTCTTATATAAAAATGAAACAATTCAACAAAGCGCTGGAATATTTAAGAGAGGCTAATCCATATATAAAAACATCTCCCTATATCAGCGCTTTTTCCGGCAATTATTATATGCAATGTTTTGTAGCACAAAAAAAACCAGACAGTATTCACAAATATTACAACTTGATTTATACTTATCCAACAGTAAAAGATTCCCTATTTCTGAATTTAAGTTTTGCCAATCAGAATATGGCAAAATATTATGCTGATATAGGCAAAATACATACAGCCTACGGTTATGCTAAAAAGGCAATTTCCTTGGGGCAAAAATCAACAGATGAAGAAATTCTTATGGAAGCCAATGCTATCATGGGCCGGGTACTTTATGAAAAAAGGGATTACAAAAATGCCATTGAAATTCTCAAAAAAGCTTCCATCAATGCCTTGACATATGATAAGGAAAACTTTGTAAATATCAATAAAAATCTATCACAAAGTTATGCTGCTTTAGGACAATGGAAAGAAGCATTTCAATATAATGAAATCTACTCCAGATACAATGATGAGATGATGCAGGAGTCGGCTAAACAAAGTATTGCCAATGCCGAGGCACGATATCAGAATAAAACCAAACAGCAGAAAATTAAAAACCTTTCAGCAGAGAACACCATTAAAAACATTCAGATCAGCGATGCCAGAAAACAGCGCTTCTATTTGATTTCAGGGCTTATATTAGTTTTCATAATCGGGTTATTATTATTCAGACAAAATCAAAACCGTAAAAAAACCAATAAAAAATTACAGCTCCTGAATCAGGAACTCGATGAAGCCAACAAAATCAAAGCGCGGTTTTTCGGAATTCTGAACCATGATTTAAGAAGCCCGATTTCAAATCTGATTCACTTTTTACACCTTCAAAAAGAAAATCCCGAACTCATTGACGAAGAAACCGCTTTACGAATGCAGACCAAAATTATTTCCGGAGCCGAAAATTTACTATCCTCCATGGAAGATATTTTGCTTTGGAGCAAAGGGCAGATGGAAAATTTTAAACCTGATTTTAAAAATATTGCGGCAGAAGTTATATTCGAAGATACAAAGAAACATTTTTCAGCTGTCGAAAACATCGAAATTTCGTTTGAAAATCCGGAAAGCATCATTTTAAATACGGATGAAAATTACCTGAAAACCATTATCAGAAACCTGACAGGAAATGCTGTAAAAGTACTGGAAAAAGCCAAAAACGGAAAAATAATCTGGAAAGCCTGGAAGGAGGATAATCAAACGTACCTTTCGATTACAGATAATGGCCCGGGAGAAAATCTGGAAAAATTTAAAGCACTTTACAACGATTCAGAAGTCATCGGAATCAAATCCGGATTAGGACTTCATTTAATAAGGGATTTGGGAACAGCGATTAACTGCAAAATCGAAGTCAGCTCAAAACCGGGATTTGGAACTACTTTTACGATTCTATTTAACACATAGTTTTTGATGCTCATTTTTCGTCAGTTCGAGTGATTCCGATTTTTCATCGGGATTGTATCGAGAACAGAAAAATTAGCATTAAAAACGGTTCTCGATACATTTTTCGTTTCGTTTCTCTCCACAAAAAACACTCGAACTGACGTTTTTAATATCACACCCAAATGGTTACAAATAATCTGGTCAAATCTTTTAAAATCTGCGTGAAACAAAATCCATTTCCATTTCCAACAACCTTAATTCATACCAATAAAAAACGCCTGACTTTCATCAGGCGTTTTTTATATAAATCATAATCTTACGATTACAACAAAGCGTCTAAGCTATCGGCGTAAGTTTGTTTCGGAGCAACTCCTACTTGTTTTCCTACTACTTCTCCTTTATGGAAAACCAAAACAGTTGGAATATTACGCACACCGTATTTTGCAGCGAACTCCTGGTTTGCATCAACATCAACTTTTCCAACAACTACTTTACCTTCGTATTCGCTGCTCAATTCGTCAATGATTGGACCAACCATTCTACAAGGACCGCACCATGCTGCCCAAAAATCTACCATTACAGGTTTATCTGATTTCAAAACTACTTCGTCAAAAGTAGCATCTGTGATTGCTAATGCCATAATAATTTATTTTAAGATTATCCCGTCAACACGTTCAGGGAAACAATTTTTAATAAGTTTTAAACTTCAGTACAAATTTAGAAATTTTAAATCAATCAAACGCCATTCATAAATTAGTTTTGATTATAAATGCATTGTCATAAATTATATTATTACTAAAGTTACTGTTAAGATACACATTAATAAATTGCAAATCAAAACATTAACAAAACATTGATTTTTACCTTATCTTTAATATAAGTATAACTCATTTCCATGACAGCCATTTTACTCCATATAAAGAATTTTTTGCAATCAAATCGTTTTAAAAAATACGCCAAACGTTTTAGTTTTTTAATTTTAGGATGCATTTTAGTGATTGTAATGGCTTCCGGAGCTTTATCCTTTTATTTCAACCGGAACAAAACTGAAATCATAGCCAAAATCAACACAAAAATCAATGAGAACATCAACGGAAAATTTCATGTTGGTGATTTTCAATATAAATTTTTAACCGGTTTCCCGAATTTTACGCTGGCGCTAAAAAACGTCGAACTAAAAGACAATCAGTGGGACACCCACAAACATACTTTACTAAAAGCTAACGAAATAGAAGTCCACTTAAACATCTGGAGCCTCCTGCAAAGCGAAATCAACATTCACAAAATCCTGATCAATGAAGCTCAGATTTATGTGTACAAAGCCGAAAACGGTTATTCGAACGCCAATATTTTTAAACCCAAAAAGAAAAAATCATCTGAAACATCATCTGAAACCGAAACCACTGTCGATCAGATTGATCTCAATGAAGTGCATTTTACAGTTGACAATCGCATCGGACAGAAATTATTTGATTTTGATATAGCCAGTTTAAAATCGAAAGTAAAGTATGATGGCGAAAACTGGCAGACCAATGTATTCCTGAGAACCAATGTCAAAAGTCTGGCTTTTAATACCGTTCACGGAAGTTTTGCCAAAGAAAAAATACTCGAAGGCACTTTTGCCGTTTCGTATGGGGGCGAAAAAGATAAAATAGACGTCAAAACCGAGAATCTAAAAATCGGGAAAGATGCTTTTGACATTGTTGCTTTTTTCAATCTTGCCAAAGGAAATGCGCTTTTCGGCATCAATATAAGCACGACTATTTTATGGAAAAATGCCTCTAATTTGCTTTCGGCAAACATCAGTTCTAAGCTCAATCGGTTTAATTTAAAAAAGGAAATCGATGTGAACTGCGACATCAAAGGCGATTTTAATGCCGAAGGCGATCCGCGAATTGTCGTTCAGGCCGAAGTGCACAATAACGAACTCAGCATCCCCGACGGATTGATTACTGATTGTGATTTCAAAGGTATTTTTACCAATAATTTCAAGCCAGGAGCCGGTTTTACCGATGCCAATTCAGCGATTATTTTGACACGTTTTTCGGGTAAATACAAAAATGTTCCACTCCAAATTCCGCAATTATCGATTAACAATCTGGACAAACCACTCGCAACCGGAATCGTAAATTCGGACTTCGATATCCAAAATCTCAACGAAGAAAACACCGAAAAATGGATTAATTTTACCGATGGACACGCCACAGCCAACTTAAAATTTCAGTTTGATATTGTCGATTTGTACATTACCAAACCCCGTTTTATTGGCAATGTAAACGTTCAGAATGCTTCTTTTCTTTTTATTCCGAAAAACGTCAAGGCCGAAAAAATAAATGTTCAGCTCGAATTTACTCAGGAAGCACTGCTGATCAAAAAAATCGCTTACAAACACCAAAAAAACACAATTTTCATTGAAGGCAGAATCGATAACTTCCTGAATTTGTATTACAACGCCCCCGAAAAAATGGTCGTCAACTGGAATATTTATTGTCCGAGCATTGACATCAGACAATTTCTGGGCATTTTGGCCTCTTCACAAAAAAAGAAAACCTCCAAAAAAGCTTCTGTATCGAATCAGTTGCGGACTGCAATCGAAAAATGTATCGTTGACATCAGCATCAGAGCCGATAAAATCACCTACAACAAACTGACCGCAACCAACACCAAAGCGCAAATTCAGATGATCGATTCAAGGCTAGTCATCAAAAACGGCTCGCTGCAGACGTGTGGCGGAAGCATCAATTTTAGCACCACCGTTTCTCCAAAAGGCAAAAACTTCAATTTCGCTTCCAACGCTCAGGTCAGTCAGGTTGATATTACTAGTTTTTTAAAGTCGTTCAGCAACTTCGGCATCACATCATTTTCTCCCAATAATATGCGCGGAAAACTCACCAGCAGCGCCAATGTAACCGGTTTGATCAACAGTAAGGGCGAACTGATCCGGAATTCGGCATACGGAAACCTGACCTTCAGTGTCAGTCAGGGCGCTTTACTTAACTTTGAGCCTATTATGAAAGTGGGCAAATTTGCTTTTCCGTTTCGCGATGTCGAGAACATAACGTTCAGCGATTTATCCGGCAATTTCAAACTTCGTGGCGAACAGGTCGATGTCAATACCCTCACCATCAGTTCCAGCGTGCTCAACATGGATGCCACGGGCGTTTATTCCTTTGGCCGCGGCACCAATCTCGCCCTGATCGTCCCGCTCCGAAACTCAAAAGACGATGCCAAACTCGCCACCCAAGCCGAACGCGACGCCGTTCGCCAACGCGGAATCGTACTGCATTTACTCGCCGTAGATGTCGATGGCAAGATGAAAATTAAATGGGGGAAGAAGGATAATAAATAATTACAACATGGAATATTCAGAAAACAAAATAAAGGTTTTAAGATTTGAAGAAGCGAATGGATTTTATACAACTCCTGAAAGAAGTAAACTTATGTCCAAAATTAAAGGAAAAGATACAAAACCTGAAATTTTGTTTCGAAAAGAATTATGGAAAACAGGGTTCAGATACCGTAAACACAACAAAAAGCTTCCTGGAAACCCTGATATTGTCAATAAAAAAAACAAGTTAGTTATATTTATCGATGGCGAGTTTTGGCACGGCTATAATTGGTCAGAGAAGAAAAATAAAATTAAAACTAATAGGGAATTTTGGATTGCTAAAATAGAACGAAATATACAACGTGATAATGAAACTAATCTAAAACTTCAAAAATTAGGTTATAAGGTTTTTAGATTTTGGGAACATGAAGTAAAAAAAGAAACTCAAAAATGTATCCAGCTAATTTTTTCTTATCTAAATGATCTTTAGGCGAATAAAAAGACAATTGTTTTTTGTTCTGATTTATAACAAAAACACTTTTAATTATGGGATTTTTTGATTTATTTTTGTAACCATTGTATAACGTTAAACAACTTGGTTATGAGTGATTATATTTCATTGTCTGAAGCATCAGAATTGTTAGGAAAGAGCAAAGAAACTTTAAGACGTTGGGATAATGAAGGAAGATTGAATGCTGTACGTGAACCCATGAGCAATTATAGAATGTACAAAAGATCTGAAATTAATAATTTATTTTCCAGTTTTATAGACAATGATATACAAGAAATCGTTTCCAATCATGTAGTTCCAGAAAATAATTATACAGTCCTTGAACTTTTCGCCGGAGCTGGTGGATTAGCAATTGGAATGGAAAAAGCTGGATTAAAATGTGTTGCTTTAAACGAAATAGATAAATGGGCATGCGAAACTTTAAGAACTAATAGACCAAATTGGAATGTTCTTGAAGGAGACATAAAACAATTCAATTTTGTAGAATATCATAATAAAGTAGATGTCGTTACTGGTGGATTTCCATGTCAAGCATTTAGCTATGCTGGAAAAAAACTTGGCTTAGCGGATGCGAGAGGAACATTATTTTATGAATTTGCAAGAGCAGTAAAAGAAGTGAACCCTCCAATTTGTATTGGAGAAAATGTTCGAGGCTTATTAAATCATGATAATGGTAAAACCCTGCAAGGTATGATTTCAATTTTAGACGAAATCGGATATAACGTTGTTCCTGTACAAGTGCTAAAAGCAATTAATTTTAATGTTCCTCAAAAAAGAGAAAGGTTAATTTTGGTTGGTATCAGAAAAGATATTGATATAAAATATGAATATCCAAAGCCTTACAAAAGGATTTATAATTTAAAAGATGCTCTAAAGAAAGGTGATTTATTTGATTGTGATGTTCCACATTCAGGAGGTTCAAAATATCCTAAAAGTAAAGTTGATGTTTTAAAATTAGTCCCACAAAAAGGATACTGGAGAGACTTACCAATTGAAATTCAAAAAGAATTTATGGGGGGAAGCTTTTATCTTGGCGGTGGAAAAACAGGAATTGCAAGAAGAATTGGTTGGGATGAGCCATGTCTAACATTGACTTGCAGCCCTGCGCAAAAACAAACAGAAAGATGCCATCCAGAAGAAACAAGGCCATTTACAGTTCGAGAATATGCCAGGATTCAAACTTTTCCAGATGACTGGCAATTTTATGGTTCTGTCGCTCAACAATATAAACAAATTGGAAATGCAGTTCCTGTTAATTTAGGAAAGGAAGTTGGATATTCTATTATTAAGTTTTTGAATCAATATTATGATTTTCTAAATTCGAAAAGTTGAGAAATTTCTATTTCTTTAGCTAATTCTTCAACACCTTTATTTATTAAATCCTGAGTATCAATATTCTCTATTAGTACTTGAAGATTTTTTACTAATCCATCATAGAAATCTGGAAAACCTGTAACTCTGTGCCAAAATTCTTTGCCTATTATTACGGGATGGGTTTTGTCAATAACTTTGTAATGCATACTCAAATCCGATTGTTCGCCATAAAGAACACCTACTATAAAATCAGTATTATTAATGTTTTTAAATGCTTTATTTGTACGAGCAAGATTAATAGTATTCGTAAATTTATTAATTAAAGGTTTTACATCTTCAGAATTAATAGTATTGGGGCCAGATTTTAACTGACACCATTTTTTACGGTTGTCAATTTTATCAATAAATTCAATATCCATTCCTTTTATTAAAGAGCCTTCAGCAATTTTTAAGTCTACAAACATGTTTTGTATTTTTGTTCCAAATGAGGTATTTATTGAAGTTCCTAAAACTCTTGGATAATATAAGGCTTTTGCAACTCCAAGTGGAGTATAATCATTTTCTAAAACTTTAGATAAATACTTAACAACGATTGGATTTATATTATAATTTTTAAGTTTAGAATGTGTATTAATTGAAGCAGCTATGTGGTTTTCAAAGATATATATATTGAAATACTCTACAACTTCCTTAATTTTTTCTTCTTCTGTTATTTGTTCCATGTTCTCTATTCAAAATTTAAGATTGCTAAAATAAGGCTTTAATCTATTGGAAATCATAATTTTTTAAACTTAAATTAAAAATCGATATATAACAATAATTTCAATTTTATTAAAAAACAAGCAACTTTCATCAAAAAAACAAAGCAAAAAATTTCATAATCTTTCCTTAACTCACTTGCCATTTCATCTAAAAAAAGATAAGTTTGAGAAACAATCATTAAATACAAACCGTTATGAAAATTCAAATCAATACCGACAAAAACATTGAAGGACACGCAAGATTAGAAAATTATTTTTCAGGAGAACTTGAAAAAGGTTTAGCGCGTTTTGAAGATAAAATTACCCGTATAGAAGTACATTTTGGAGATGAAAATGGAGAGAAATTCAGCTTAAACGATAAAAAATGCGTTCTTGAAGTGCGTATCGCCAATTTACAGCCGCTTACCGTTACAGAACACGCTGATACACTGGAAAAAGCTTTTAACGGTGCTCTGGCAAAAGCCAAAAAATCACTGACTACCACTTTCGAAAAAATGAAAGCACATTAAAAAAAAAATATAGTATTACCACATTTTTTTAAACCATATAAGTGATATAAGTTCATTTTAGTTTAAGCTTTTAATGCTTATCTGAACTTATATCACTTATATGGTTTAATTTTTTTATGAATTAACTTATAACTTTTAACGCTTTTCACTTAACTCCCACTAAGATTTCGGCAATGGTGCTCCCACGGCGATATCGCAGCGGTGACCCGGCTGTCCGTGTACTGGGTTTGTGCCTTCAGCAGTGGTTACGGGTTTTGCGCTTTCGGTGCTTAATAAAGCAGGAACTGTATTGTTTGCAGGCGGTGTTACTGTAAATGATTTTTCGACTGTTCCGCTTTGTGCAGCTGCTGTTGTGGTAGCAGGTTTTGTAACCGGAGAATTTAAAGGCGCTCCTACCGGAATGTCACATCGGTGTCCCGGCTGACCATGCGACGGATTCATTCCTTTCCCTACTTTTACCGGAGCAGCAGTTACCGTTTTTGTGGTAACCATATTGGGCTGGCCAGCATTTACCTGAACGGTTTGTGGTGCCTGAGCGGTAACCTGCCCTTGTTGTGTTGGTGCCGAGTTTAAAGGCGCTCCAACCGCAATATCACAACGATGTCCCGGTTGTCCGTGAGCAGGATTCAGTCCTTTTGTTTCTCCTAAAACCGTATTTGGGTTTGTAGCCGGAGCCTGTGCTACCGGAGCGGCTGGTTTAGAAGTATCTTTTGCAAGTCCTAACCGGATCAGTTCAGATGTTGAAGTATTCGCCTGAGGTTCTAATTCTTTTTTACAGGAAATAAAAACTAAGGAGGCAATAACGATAGAACTTATGTAGATTTTTGAATTCATGATTGAGGTGTTTAAAAAGCTTCCAAATATAATTTTTTTCCACCATATAAGTGATATTAAGATAATTTAAGTTTTGAATTATGTTTAACCGCTAAGTTCGCCAGGTTTTTACGCAAAGGACGCAAGGATTAAATATATCAGTTCATTTAAGTTTACTTTGTGTATTTATCTGCCAAATCTTTATGAAGGCATGCAGGTAAAAACTTCGCGTTCCTTGCGAATAGTCTTTGTGCTCTTTGCGTTTAATTATTTAACAAATAGAATATAGTTTCGGAACGCTGAAAAAAGGCTTTTCACTTATTCGAAAACACATAGCTATGTGTAGAGAAATGCATTTCTTTTATTGATCACTTTTTTTTACACATAAAACTATGTTTTTCTACGTGTTAGAATTAAATTTTTATGAACTCAATAACAAGCAGCAAAATCTAAATTTCACAATACTAGAACACAATACTAAAATGAACTTATATCTTATATGGTAAAAAACAATACCTTTAAACTCAAATAATATTCCTCATGAAAAAATCAATTCTGTTCCTTTTATTAGTTACTTCTTTTGCAAATGCCCAAAATTCCGAAAAAGACAAAATCAACCAGACCCTTGATGCCTGGCACAAAGCCGCGGCTGATGTAAAATTCGACGCTTATTTTAATGCCATGACCGAAGACGCGATTTACATTGGAACAGACGCCACAGAAAACTGGATCAAACCCGATTTTAAAGCCTGGGCTAAACCGTATTTCGACAAAGGCACAACCTGGAATTTTACCGCTTTGGAACGTCATATCTTTTTTGACAAATCCGGAAAAATAGCGTGGTTTGATGAATTGCTGAATACACAGATGAAAATTTGCCGCGGTTCAGGTGTTTTGGTTAAAGTAGGGAAAGAATGGAAGATTCAGCACTATGTTTTATCCATGACGATTCCAAATGACGAGGTGGATGCAGTGGTAAAAGTTAAAGCGCCAATCGAAGATATTCTGATTGCCAAACTTCAAAAAAAATAAGCAATATCTTTCATTCTTATTCTAATCATTGGCTTTCCGGCACTTTACAACTCAGAATATCAATTCTATTATAATATATTTAGCAATAATAGCGTAAATTTAGAAGCACAAAATAAGATACTCTCAAAAAAACGAGCTGAATTTTATAATATTTACTAAAATAAAAATCAAGCCTCTATTTTGTTAGCCCTTAAAATTAAAATATTTATTTTTTTTTAACTTTGACCCCAAAAAAAATAGGGTTAAATAAAGTATTTGAAAAATGAAAATAGAAAAACGCTGGATCATTTCCTTTATTATGATAAGTATTGTTTGTATCACGGGTGCTTTTTGGCCTACTGTTACAGAAAATGATTATGTATTAGCTGCATTTGGCACCATTGATCACATTGTACCCGCAGACGTTGCGTGGATGTTGACATCCTCCTGTCTGGTTTTGATCATGACCCCGGGATTATCTTTCTTTTATGGCGGAATGGTAGGCAAGAAAAACGTGATTTCAACCATGTTACAAAGTTTTATTTGTCTTGGAGTGGTTACGCTTTTATGGGCTGTAGTCGCTTTTAGCCTTGCGTTTGGAGAGCCTGTAGGTTTTGGTTCAGGCGATCATTTCTACAGTTTCTTCGGAAACCCGACAACTTTTGCTTTTATGGACTATGTAGGCGTTTTGCCTCATAAACAATTGGCAACTACGATTCCGTTTATGTTGTTTGCTTTGTTCCAGATGAAATTTGCAATTATCTGTCCTGCCATCATTACAGGATCCTTTGCGGAGCGTGTTCGTTTTATATCTTATTTAATTTTCATCAGTTTATTTACCATTTTTATATATGCTCCTTTATGCCACGCGGTTTGGTATCCGACTGGAATTTTGGGAAGCTATTTTGGCGTGAAAGATTTTGCCGGAGGAACTGTAGTACATATGAGTTCCGGATTTGCCGCTTTGGCCGGAGTTATCGTTTTAGGAAAAAGAAAAAACAGTCAGCATATTCCAACCAATATTCCGTTTGTATTATTAGGAACCGGAATGTTATGGTTTGGATGGTTCGGATTCAACGCCGGTTCTGCACTGGCAGCAAACGGAACTGCCGCAATGGCTTTTGCCACTACAACAACTTCATCGGCTGCAGCCATGTTAACGTGGATTTTCTTTGACCGAATGAACGGAAGAAAAGTTTCAGCACTCGGAGCCTGTATCGGAGCCGTTGTTGGTTTAGTAGCCATTACTCCTGCCGCAGGTTTCGTATCGGTTCCTGAAAGTATGTTCTTCGGATTCATAACAGCATTGGTTTCAAACACAGCGGTAAACTGCAGTTTTTCAAAAAGATTTGACGACACACTGGATGTTTTTGCCTGTCATGGTGTAGGCGGAATCATGGGAATGATCCTGACTGCTATTTTTGCTCATGGCGAAGATGCAAGTTTACTGCACGGCGGATGGAGCGTTTTTGGTCATCACATGATGGCATTAGTACTGGTTTCCATTTTCACATTCTTCGGAGCTTATTTCTTGTTCAAAGTAACGAATTTCATTATTCCGTTACGAGTTTCAGAAGAGTCAGAACTCATTGGACTGGATTTGTCTCAGCATGATGAAACGCTGGATCCAAAATCATCACATATAACAGAACCACATTACTAACCAAAAATAAGCCGCAGCTTTCTCAGATTAAAAACCTGAAAATACTGCGGCTAAAATTTAAACTTCAATTCCACCTCGTCCATTCGTTTATATTGCTTAATTTTGCGGAAAATTTTTGTAAAAAGTGGGAAGTAAAAATAAACTAAAAAGATTCAGGGAAAACGAAACATTTGAAAACGTTTTTCAGCCAACCAGAGAAGAAGTTGTAGGCGACTTAATGCCTTTGAAAGGAAAATGGAATACTGATTTCTTTAAAAATGACAATCCGTTAGTTTTAGAATTAGGCTGTGGAAAAGGAGAATATTCTGTTGGACTGGCAGAAAAATACCCGGACAAAAATTTTATCGGAATTGACATTAAAGGTGCCCGTTTCTGGAGAGGTGCCAAAACAGCTGTGGAAGATGGCCTGCATAATGTGGCGTTTGTGCGTACTCAAATCGAATTAATAGATCATATTTTTGCTGAAAATGAAGTTGATGAAATCTGGATCACTTTTCCGGATCCTCAGATCAAATACAAAAGAACCAAACACAGAATGACCAATTCTGAGTTTTTGAAATTGTATAAAAAAATACTCAAAAAAGATGGCGTAGTAAACCTGAAAACCGACAGTGAATTCATGCACGGTTATACCTTAGGATTACTGCACGGAGAAGGACACGAAGTTTTATATGCCAACCATAATGTATATAAAAATGAAGGAAGTCCGGAAGTAGTAACTTCGATTCAGACCTTTTACGAAAAACAATATTTAGAAATAAACAAGGCAATTACGTATATTCGTTTTAAAATTAAAGATTAAATTATTTTTTAAAACGAAATTCTAACCCATCAAACAACCGAATGGCCTTAATCACCCCTTTAGTTTCAGGTTTTATTGCTGCTGTTATCGGAATTATTCCTCCGGGATTACTGAACATGACAGCTGCCAAAATAAATCTGAAAGAAGGAAAAAAGAATGCTTTATGGTTTGTTGTTGGTGCTGTTTTAGTTATTTTTTTTCAGGTCTATGTAGCGGTTTTATTTGCACGTGTAATTGACAACAGACCGGATATTGTGACGCTGCTGCGCGAAATTGGCTTTGTGGCCTTTTCTATTTTGACCATTTATTTTTTATTTATTGCCAAAAAACCAACAGCGAAGAAAAAATCAAAGATTAAAAAAAGCAGTAAAAAAAGTCGTTTCTTTTTAGGGATGCTGCTTTCTGGTCTGAACTTTTTTCCTATTCCTTATTATGTGGTTGTAAGTGTGACACTAGCTTCTTATCAGCTTTTTGCTTTTGAAAACAATATCATCTCCATTTTTGTTTTGGGATCCGTTTTAGGTTCTTTTGCTGCTTTATACTGTTATATTGCTTTTTTTGAAAAAATAGAGCAAAAAACCGATTACCTGATGCGGAATATGAATAAAATTATTGGATGTATTACAGGTTTGGTAGCTCTTGTAACGCTTTTTAATATTTTGAATTATTACTTCGGATAATAATAAAACCACAGATTAAAAGATGAAACCAGTTTCTTTGGCAATAGGGCAAAAAAGGTGTTTCAATCGTTAATAAAACCATATTTTATCCTTTAATCTGTGGCAAACAACCAAACTATGGCTGAGGAAAATTTTTTCGAAAAAGTATATACAATAGCCCGACAGATTCCGTACGGAAAAGTAACTTCTTATGGCGCAATCGCAAAAGCATTAGGTACCGCACGTTCTGCACGAATGGTCGGCTGGGCTATGAATGCCTGTCACAACATGGATGATATTCCGGCGCACAGAGTCGTAAACCGAAAAGGGCTTTTGACCGGAAAACATCATTTTGACGGAACCAATTTAATGCAGCAGCTTTTAGAAAACGAAGGCATTAAAGTGGTCAATAATCAGATTGTTGATTTTGACAAACATTTCTGGCAGCCTGAAATCGGATTATAATTAATCCATTACCAAACCATTTGGATCTTCAGCTGTTGTTTCTTTATCTTTTTGATACACATCAGGATAAAAATAAATTTCTCCGGTTTCTTCACTTACCCATGAAGTAAAATAGCCGATGTATATCGGAATTTTATTTTTCAGTATGCATGTGGTTTCTTTTTCACCATCCATCGCATTATCAATCATTTCGTCCGTCCAGTCAGGATCGTCTTTCAAAATTACATGCGCCATTTTTTTGGCTTCTTTTATATTAATACAACCGTGGCTGAAGGTGCGCTGCTCAAACATAAACAAACTTTTAGCCGGCGTATCGTGCATGTAGATATCAAACGGATTTGGAAATAAAAATTTTACTAATCCCAAAGAGTTTTTAGGCCCGGGTTTTTGTCTTACCTTTCCTCCGTTCCATTCCATGTTATGTTCTTCCAGATAATTTTTATTGGAAGCCATATTCAGTTTTAATTCATTATCGATGATACTCTGGGGCACATTCCAATACGGGCTAAATACAATTTTATCCATCGCACTGCTGAAAATTTCGGTTTCTGACCATTTAGCACCCACAAAAACGTCAGATGTAAACTCGCTTGCACCATTTTTTACGTATAATAATCGGTAAGCCGGAATATTTACCATAATATAATCCCTTGCATCTATTAAATTTTCAGGAATCAGGCGGCAACGGTCCATGTTTAATTTTATAACTCTGATTCTTTCTGATACAGGCTCATTCATTTGTTTGATATGTTCGAATGACAATTTGTAGTTCAATTTCAGACCGTATCTTTTTTTATAATTTAAAACCCCGGCCATAAGCTCTTCATCGTATAGGCCTTTTTTGGAATCCTTTTTTAAATCGCCTTCGACAAACAACCTTTCACGAATTTGTTTTACTACGGCACCACTATCAAAAGGTTTTAATTCTTTATAGGTGGCACTGTCAACATCTATTTTTTTCCACAGTTTTTTTCGGTCAATTTTTTGGTATTTTTCTAAAGCTCCCTCTAGCCGGTCGTACTGTCTGGATAAAAGATACACTTCTCTGGATTTAGAAGCACTGCTTGCTGAATCAGAATTATTCTGAACTCCGGGATTTTCTTTTGGATATAAATTGTCAATTGATTTTATATCTTTTTTAAAGCTAAATGAAGCAAATACAAAACCTGCAGCTATAATTAGGAGAAATTTATGTAATTGTCGCATGGTGTAATTTTTTAAATATTATTAAACTTTTATTTAAAAGCACAGCGAAAAAACATAATCAGCAACCTTCAAAATGAGTCTTCGCCATACTTTTTAAAATAGTGCAAATTCAGGATTTAGGGTTCTTCAAATTTACACCAATACAAAAAAAATCATTTTACAGAATAAAATATGTATCTTTTAAAATTCACATTAACAGCCTGAAGTTCATCAAATTAAGGGAGTACAGAATTTTATTACATCTTAGATGAGGCAAATTACAAATGTAGTTTTGTCTTCCTCTGTTTGATAACTCAGGTAACCACCGTGGGCTTCAATAATGTTTTTAGAGAGTGTTAAACCAATTCCTGCTCCGTCTTTTCGGGTAGTGAAAAATGGAAGAAATACTTTGTCCTGAATTTCCTGGTCGATTCCTTTTCCATTGTCTGAAATGGTAATAAAAAAGCGATTATTTTCGGTAAAACTCGATATAAAAATTCTCTTTTCAGTCCTTTCATTTAGGGCGTAAATGCTGTTGGTAATCAAATTAATGATGACCTGCTCCATTTGGTTTTTATCCATTAAGACAGATCGTGAACTATGGATATCATTTATCAATTCAATGTTTTCGGCCTTCAGAATTGGGCTCATAATCCGCAGGCAGTCTTCGAAAAGCAGATTGATTGGCGTCATTTCTTTGGCTGGCGTTGGCAGCATGGCGAGTTTTCGGTAGTTCTCAACAAAAACCTGCAAATGGTCACTTCTGTTTATAATGGTTGAAATACTGCTTTTGATGTCTTCAAAATCATCATCTTCGAGTTTTTCCTGATCGACAATTTGGAGTAAATTCTGCGAAAGCGCACGAATTGGCGTTAAGGAGTTCATTAATTCATGTGAAATAATTTTCATCAGGTTGATCCAGGCTTCTTTTTCTTTTTTCTCAATAACACGCTGAATACTGTCCAGTAAAATGATAAAATATTCCTTGTTATACGTTTTAGTCAACGAGGTCTGAAGGATGAAAGTCTGTAAATCCTGTTCTTCAATTTTAATAGAAATTACCGATTTTAATTCGGCAAAATCAGACTTTTCAATTTCGTTGCAAAGAGAAGGCAAATAGTTTTTAAGGTATTTCCAGTGACTCACTTTTGGCACTTTAAATAAATTCGAAAAGCAATCATTCATTAAAAAAACATGCCATTCTTCGTGCTCTTTTTCCAAAATTAAAGTGCCGGTGTCAATACTATTTAAAATTGATTTGTACACCAACTCTTTTGATGTTTGCTCCTGTTGCCTTATTTTCAGTGTGTCATATAAAAGGTACAAACTTTTAAAATTGTCTTTTTTATGTTCATCCGGAAAATTAGTCGAAAAATCATTTTGAAGTATTGAAAGCAATGTCCTGTCATAAAACAATAATTGATTTTTTACAAAAGAATACATTTCGAAAAGCATTACAACACCAAACAATCCAACCAAAATGGCATTGTAATAAAACGTTTTAAAAAACAGAAAAACACAAAAGAAAAAGAGCATCATAACAAACAAGACTCTCACAAATAAGGCGTTATAAAACTTCCAGTTTTTCATTTATTTTTTTTATGCTTAAAACTTAACCGCAAAGGTCGCAAAGGTTTACGCAAAGGTCGCTATATGGCTTTGCGAACTTATAAAACCAATTACAAACACACCGAAAAAATACTTTGCGTGCTTTGCGGTAAAATTAACACTATATCTAACTATTTTTTAAATCGTATTTCTCAATTCTTCTGTATAAAGCAGCTCTGGACAATCCTAATTCTTCGGCAGTTTTACTAATGTTGCCATGGTGTTTTAAAAGGGCTTTTTGGATAGCCGTTTTTTCCATTTCAGACAATGGATTATCATCATTCTCCTGAATGTTTTCAAAATCAAGAATATCTAAATCGGTTAGAGAAATTGTATTGTAATCAGCTAAAATTAAAGCGCGTTCGATTTTATTTTCCATTTCACGCACGTTTCCTTTCCATGGATAACGTTCTAAATAAGGTGCTACATTATCATCAAACTGCCAATTTTCCTGATTATACTTTTCAGCAATCTGATCCAGAATGAAATTCGCCATCGGAACAATATCCTCTTTTCGTTCCCGCAACGACGGCAAATGTATTTCCATCGTATTGATGCGGTACAGCAAATCTTCACGAAAGTTTTTATTTTTAACCTCTGTTTTAATATCACTGTTTGTTGCAGAAATAATACGGACATTCAAAGCCCTGGGCTTGCTTTCACCTAAACGTGTAACTGTTTTGGTCTGTAAAACGTGTAATAATTTTGCCTGTAAATGAAGCGGAATATTACCAATTTCATCCAGAAAAATAGTGCCGTTTTGCGCCAGTTCAAACCTCCCAGGCGTATCGGTTTTTGCATCCGTAAAAGCGCCTTTTGCATATCCAAAAAGTTCACTTTCGAATAAACTATCGCTCAGGGAACCCAAATCAACATGAATAAAAGGCAAACTCTTGCGTTCTGAATTCTGATGAATAAACTCAGCAAAAACATATTTTCCGGTTCCGTTTTCACCTAAAATCAAAACATTCGCATCAGTTCTGGCCACTTTTTCGGCCATAGCGTAAGCCTGTTTTATTTTTGGTGAAATACCGGTAAAATATCTTTTTTCGTTATTTTCTATAACATGTTTTTTGTTGGTTTTTCTGCTTTCGGCGACAGCCTTATCAATTGTTTCCAATAATTTTTCATTCTGCCAGGGTTTTAAAACATAGTCAAAAGCACCAATTTTGATACCTTCAACAGCTGTTTCAATTTTCCCGAAAGCAGTCATTAAAATTACAATTGTATTTGGTGACAGTGTTTTTATTTCTTTCAGCCAATGAATCCCTTCACGCCCGTCTTCAAAACCAATTCGGTAATTCATATCGAGCAAAACCACATTTATTTCGTTTTCGCTTAAAAGTGAAATGATTTTTTTGGGATTATTTGTCGTAAAAATGATTTCAAAATGTTTTTTGAGAATCATTTTTGCCGAAAAAAGAATTTCTTCCTGATCATCGACAATTAATATTTGGGCTAGTTTTTTTCGCATCTGTCTTTTTTGTCCGGTTTTGAACGGTCAACTGTTCATTATCGGACACTCCTTTTTTGAATGGTTTTTAAAGCTCTTTTAAAATCAATGCTTTACAAATAATAAATTTAATGGCACAGTATTTACCTATTGGTAATCAGTAAATTATTTAAAAAATGGACAAGGTAATTCCTCGTAAAAATAGAAAATTTAGATATTTCACA
Source organism: Flavobacterium hibisci (assembly GCF_020026925.1). Taxonomy (GTDB): domain Bacteria; phylum Bacteroidota; class Bacteroidia; order Flavobacteriales; family Flavobacteriaceae; genus Flavobacterium; species Flavobacterium hibisci. Next base: position 46,170 of record NZ_JAIQDW010000003.1, read on the forward strand.
GTAGCAATTGGTGTTTTTTTAGCTTTGGCCGTGATTATCTTTTTCTCATTCAATACGAAAAGAAGTTTAAATGTAAAAGCAGAAGAAATTTCAGTTCAAAAAGCAGAAAAAGCTTTTTTTGAAGATTTTGTAGTTTTTCAGGCCAAAGTTGAACCGCTAAATGTAATGCTTGTAAATGTAACAGAAGGCGGATCTGTAAAAGAGATTTTTGTTGAAAACGGTGCTATGGTAACTAAAGGACAATCACTGGCAAGATTATACAATCCGAACACCGAATTGAATTACCTGACCCAGGAAACGGCCATCATTGAACAAATCAACAATCTGAATACAGGAAAACTGAACATCAGAAACCAGGAATTAAACTTAACTAAAGACTTGGTTTTGATTGAACACGATTATAACGACGCGAAAAGATTGTATGATATGAACTCGAAATTATTTGCCAAAGATGTAATTTCGAAGAACGACTGGAATACATTTAAAGAAAATTTGCGTTTTCAGGAAGAACGTAAAAAAACGATCCAGCAAAGTATTCAAAAGGAAAAGCAATCCAATCAGTTGCAAATTTCGCAGATTAACCGTTCCATTCAAACCATGGAAAAAAGTCTGGATATTTTGAGAAACAATAAAAAGAACTTTTTGATCACCGCTCCGGAATCCGGAAGACTGACTTCTTTTGAACCCGTTTTAGGAAAAACATTTCAGGCAGGAGAGAGTATCGGAAAAATTGATTCAAAACGAGGCTACAAACTGGCAGCCGATGTAGATGAATTTTATTTAGAGAAAGTTCGGGAAGGATTAAAAGGTCAGGTAGAGTTTAAAGGAAACGTTCTTGAAATAATGGTAACCAAAGTAATTCCGGAAGTAAAAAACGGTCATTTTACAGTAGAACTGGCTTTTACATCTAAAGAAAATATCGCATTACAGGGCGGATTAAGTTTTGGTGTAAAGCTGATTTTATCTGAAAAAAACAAAACACTGGTTGTTCCAAAAGGAAGCTTCAATCAGGAAACAGCAGGAAAATGGATCTTTGTGGTAAAAGGAAATAAAGCCGAAAGAAGAAATATTAAATTAGGCAGAGAAAATCCTTCGTATTATGAAGTTTTGGAAGGTTTGAAAGAAGGCGAATCAGTAATTACTTCATCTTATTCAGATTATAAGGACATTGAGGAGCTTTCAATTAGTAAAGAATGAGTTCAAGCTATGTCATTTCGACCTTTTGGGAGAAATCACACAAGAAACTCTACAAAGTAAATCATCAATCTTTGTCGATTAGCGAGTGTGATTTCTCCTTCGTCGAAATGACAAAAAAAGACAAATCATTTACAAAAAATAAAAATATCAATCATCAATCAAAAAACACAGTCAATCACATTTTAACACCTTTACAAAATGATAAAAATTCAGAATTTAACCAAAGTTTTTAGAACAGAAGAAGTAGAAACAGCAGCATTGAGCGGTATTTCTTTAGAAATTAAAAAAGGAGATTTTTTAACTATAATGGGACCTTCAGGTTGTGGAAAATCCACTTTATTAAATATTATCGGGCTATTAGACAGCGCTACTGAAGGAAGCTATAAATTATTAGATCAGGAAATGATTGGTCTGAAAGAAAAAGGAAGATCTCAGGTTCGAAAAGAAAATATCGGGTTCATTTTTCAGAACTTCAACCTGATCGACGAACTTTCTGTTTATGACAATATCGAATTGCCTTTGCTTTACAATAATATAAAAGCTGCAGACAGAAAACAAAAAATTGAGGCTATTGCAGAAAAACTAAATATTTCACATCGACTAAAGCATTTTCCACAGCAGCTTTCGGGAGGTCAGCAGCAAAGAGTTGCCGTTGCCAGAGCTTTGGTAAATGATCCTAAAATCATTCTGGCCGATGAGCCAACCGGAAATCTGGATAGTAAAAACGGTAATGAAGTTATGGAACTTCTGACAGATCTGCACGCAAAAGGCTCCACAATTTTGATGGTAACCCACTCTGATTATGATGCTTCTTTTTCTCAAAGAACGATTCACATGAAAGACGGTGTGATATTTTCTGAAAAGCTAAATCAGCGAAATGTTGATGTTTTTATGAACGCTAATAACTAAAAGATGCTAAAATTCATTGTAACCGCAATCCTAATTCTGGTTGAGTTTGTTTGCAAAATATTCGCAATTGTCTAAAAATCGGTTTGTCAAAAACTGAAATAATATAAAAAAAACACACCATGATTTATAACTGGTTTAAAATATTTATTTATCATTTAAAGCAAAGCAAACTGTTTTCGTTTTTAAATGTTTTAGGATTAAGCATTGGGATTTCCGGTGTGATTTTCGCCATTTTGTATTGGAATAATGAGCATTCATACGATCAATGGAATCCCGAAAAAGAAAATGCCTATTTAGTTCTTAATAAGATTGGAAATGGGGATACCTGGGCAACCAGCTCTATTCCGTTTGGTGAGACTTGTAAAGCTACAATTCCAGAAATTGAAAAAATTTGTTTTTTTAACGTTTGGTATGATCAGGATATCATTAAATATCAGGATCAAAAATTGATGGCTAAAAAAATAATGGTAAGCGATGAGAATTTCTTTGATTTTTTTCCTTTTGAAATACTTAAAGGCGCCAAAACAAACATTTTAAAAGAGAAAAACAGCGTTGCAATTTCAGATGAACAAGCAAAAATACTCTTCAAAAATGAAAATCCAATTGGTAAGTCTATCTTTTATGGAGCTGCAAATTATACTGTAAAATCTGTTTATAAAATCATCAGACCTTCTTCTATTGAGCCAAATTATGTCTTCAGCGGCGTAAAAAGAGAACCGGACCTAAATAGCTGGGGAAACTTTAATTATGGTTTTCTTATTAAAATTAAAAAAGATGCCGATCGTGCTTTGGTTTTAAAGAAAATGCAGCACGTAAATTTTGTCAACAGAACGGTAAAAGATGCTAAAGAAAGCGGGCAGACTGTTGAACAATATGTTAAAGAAAACGGCGAAATCACGATATTGATGGATCAGTTAAAAATGGCGCGTTTACATGGTACAAAGACTTCGGGTTCTACTTTCCCGGAAGGAATGGGCAATTTGAAACTGCTTTATATTATGGCAGGATTATCTCTTCTAATTTTGATTTTGTCATTAGTAAATTATATTAATCTGGCCACTGCATCTGCAATAAAACGTGCTAAAGAAGTCGGTGTACGTAAGATTGTAGGAGCTTCAAAAAATCAGATTATTACTCAGTTTATTTTTGAAACTGCAATAATTGTATTGTTGGCAATTTTATTTGCTTTGGCTATTGTAGAGCTTTCTTTACCGTATTACAATAACTTTCTAAATAAAACGCTGACCATAAATGGTGGTGAATTTTACCTCCAGCTCATTGTAATTTTTGGATTAGTAATTATTGCTGCGGGTATTTTCCCTGCTATTTATATTTCCAATTTTGAAACTTTAAAGGTGCTTAAAGGCAATTTTTCAAGAAGTAAAAGTGGTATCTGGATTCGGAATTCTATGCTTATTTTTCAGTTCGGAATCGCAGCATTCTTTATTATTGGGGCCTTGATTGTCAACTCGCAGGTTGAATATATGATGAACAAAGATCTTGGATTTAACGGTGATCAGGTAATTTCGATTCCGTACAATAAACCAGATCGATTTAAAAGAACAGAGAAATATCTGGTCGATAAACAGGAAATAGCAAAAATTCCCGGAGTTGTAGATGTGACCACATTTGCAGGAAGTTTTGGAGGAAGCACCAGTTCAAGTTCCGGTTTTAAACACAACGGCATTTTTGTGCAGCCAAGAAATGTTGAGATGGATTTTGGTTTTCTGGATATGATGAAAATTAAAATCGTTCAGGGACGTGATTTATCTCCTAAATATTCGTCGGATACTATTAGTAATATGTTGATGAATGAAACTTTGATTAAGCAATTAAATCTTAAAAATCCGATAAACCAGATTGTAACTTCTGGATGGGGAAATGAAAAGGGCAACCTGAAATTTAAAATTGTCGGGGTCGTAAAAGATTTTAATATTACTGGTTTGCAGAGTAAAGTGCCACCAATGATTTTTATTAATCTTAAAACTTTAAAATGGAATAACTTTAATAATGTGTTTGTAAAGGTTTCTCCAAATAATTTAACAGAAACGTTAGAAAATTTGAAAAAATATTGGGAGAAAAATGTTAATCCGGATTATCCTTTTGAATATGAATTTGTTAACAAAGGATTTGCTAAAACTTACGAGGAACAGATAAAGCAAAAAAATCTCTTTTTCATTCTAAATATGGTCGTAATACTAATTGCCGTTTTTGGATTGTTTGCTTTGGCATCATTTTCGATGGAGAGAAGACTGAAAGAAATAGCAATTAGAAAAACGCTGGGTGCAGAAACAGATATCCTGTTGAAAGAATTATCAAAACAATATATCCTTTTCTGTTTACTCGGATTTGGAATTGGAATCATTCCGGCTTATATTTTATTACAAAAATGGCTTGAAGATTACGCATTCAGAATAAACATTTCGGCTTTGCCATTTTCAATCGCATTCATTTCATTACTGGCACTTACCTTACTGATTGTGCTGACAAAAGCATATCAGGTAACGAAAATAGATGTTTTGAAATATCTGAAATACGAATAACTTGTAGACCATTTTTTTTAGAAACCCGCTGAATCAGAATATTTGGCGGGTTTCTTTTTTTGGGATTGATCTAATTTTATATGCTTATTTTTTTAACGCTCCACGCGTTTTAGCATTGATCCATCCTGATCCGATCCAATTTCAGTTTAGGAAAATTAATAAAAACAAAAAACCCGAATATTGCTATTCGGGTTTTGTGGTACCTCCAGGGATCGAACCAGGGACACATGGATTTTCAGTCCATTGCTCTACCATCTGAGCTAAGGTACCTTCCTTATAATTCACTTTGTTTCTGTTTCCGTTTGTTTCTGTGAACGTGTTTGCGGGTGCAAATATAGAATCATTTTTCGTTTATCCAAAACATTTTTTTAAAAAAAATCAATTCGTACCTTCGCAGTGGTAAATAAATAAATATGGTTTTAACAGTTGATGTTGGTAATACCCGAATTAAAGCTGCTGTCTTTGAGGGGAGTACTGTTCTTGATAATTTTGTTTTTGAGAAAAACCAGCTTGAAAAAGAAATTAAAAAAATTTTAAAAAAATTTCAAAATTGCTCTGATTTGGTGGTGGCATCAGTCGGAAATATCGAAAAACAGTCTTTTCTGGCTTTCGAAAAACAGCTTGACATTCATTTTTTGACGCACGAAGATCCCTTTCCTTTCATAAATAAATATGCAACACCAAAAACCTTAGGGATAGACAGGATGGTTTTAGCCGCCGGTGCAACTTTACAGTTCCCAAAACAAAACAGATTGGTTATTGATGCCGGCACTTGTATTACCTATGATTTTATCGACGAATCGGATCATTATTGGGGCGGTGCCATTTCGCCCGGATTACGATTACGGTATGAAGCATTACATAATTATACAGCCAGACTGCCTTTGCTGTCTTTAGAAGTTCCGGAATCCTATATAGGTAATACTACTGCACAGGCGATACATTCAGGTGTTGTGAATGGTTTCGTCTATGAGATTGACGGTTTTATCGATGAATATCGTACAAATTTTTCAAATTTTATAATAATTTTAACGGGAGGCGATACAGATTTTTTGGCTAAACGATTAAAAAATACCATATTTGCCAATTCAAATTTCTTGCTTGAGAGTTTGAACCAAACATTTCAATATAAAATCAACAATGATTAAAAAAATTATACTAAGCGCTTGTTTGCTTATCTCGTTCGTTTCATTCGCTCAGCAAGGTACTGCCTCACCATATTCTTTTTACGGAATTGGTGATGTGAAATTTAAGGGAACCTTAGAAAACAGGTCGATGGCAGGTGTTTCAGTAGAGCAGGACAGTATACATCTGAATGTTGAAAACCCAGCAAGTTATGCCAGCCTTATACAAACAACTTTTACTGTTGGTGGGACTTACGGGACTTCGAAATTAAAATCTGAAAATGCACAGGCCAGTACTACAAGATCAACTTTTGATTATTTGCTTTTAGGGATCCCAATGGGGAAATTTGGCGTTGGATTTGGATTGATCCCGGTTTCATCAGTTGGATATAAAATCAGGAATGATCAGTCTGATGACATCAATGGAAAAAGCAGTCAATATGAGGGAAAAGGGGGTGTGAACAAAGTTTTTTTAGCATTAGCTTACAAAATAAAGCCAAATTGGAGTATAGGTGCTGATATGCAATATAATTTTGGAAAAATCGAAACAACTGGTATTAAAGCTATTACAGGAGTTGAAAGTGGTACAAGAGAAATTAATACTTCAACATTATCAGGAGCGAATTTCAATATCGGTACGATGTATCAGACTAAGATTTATAAAAAAACGGAGTTGTTTACCAGTTTAGCCTATACATTTGGAGGTAATTTGAATTCAGAAACTGAAAGAACGATTCAAGTAGATGGAGATGCTGCAATAGTGACGGATACGCCTGATAGTGTTTTAAAAATGTCGAATAAAGTAACTATAGGTGCAGGTATTGGAGAAGCAAGAAAATGGCTGGTAGGGAGTTCATTAGCTTTTCAGGGTGCTGGAGATTTTAAGAATTCTTACAATACTACTGACAATGTACGTTATGAAAAATATACTAAATATGCTATCGGAGGGTATTATCTTCCAAATTATACCTCATTCACCAGTTATTTTAGCAGGATAACGTACAGGGCAGGTTTTAAATATGAAAAAATTGGTCTTGTAGTTAATAATGAATCCATAAAAGATGTTGGTGTTTCAGTAGGAGCGGGCTTTCCTATTACAGGAAGTTTTTCCAGTGTCAATTTTGGAATTGAATATGGTAAAAAAGGAACGGTTTCTGCAAATTTAGTTCAGGAAAATTATGTGAATTTCAGCCTTAGTTTCTCTTTCAATGACAAATGGTTTGTGAAAAATAAATTCAACTAATGTGTAAACTTATGTTTTCATAAGCTCAATACAATTTACTACATTTGGCGAATGAATTTACCAAAAAGATATACTATTATAACCGTTGTCACAGTTTTTACTGTGACACTGTTTTTTGGCTGTGAAAGTAATTTTAAAGAAGTCCAGAAAATTAATTATTCAGAATTTTTTCCGGCTACAGATGCTGATACAATCAATATAAAATATACAGATTCAGGGCGTATCACCGGCGTTCTCAAAAGCCGCAAAATGCTGGATTATGCAAGCGTTGATTTTCCTTTTACAGAATTTCCTAAAGGAATTGATGTTACATTATATGATAAAAAACAAAAGCGCACTTTTATTTTAGCTAATTATGCTGTTTCATATAAAGAGACAGGGATAATTGATTTACAGGGAAAAGTAAAAATTACTTCTGAAGCCGGACAGGTACTTGAAACAGAGCAATTGTACTTCGATCAGAAAAACGAATGGTTTTATACCGAAAGAAAATTTAAACTGACAGATGCAAAGGGAGTTTCGTATGGTCAGGGAATAGATTTTAGCAAAGATTTTAAAGTGATAAATTCACAAAGAGTAAGCGGGGAAATTGAAGCCGACGAAGATTAAAATATAGATTATGAATTATTTAAAATATACACAATACGTTTACTTGTTAATTGCAGTTGCTTTTATTTATGATGGCATTACTAAGCTTAGTGAGCCTGAGGGTACTTACTGGCTAAGTTTCTTAATTGCTGGCGTGAGCGTGTTTATGTTTTTTTTCAGGAGAAAATTTTCTAAGAAATTCGATGATCATTATAAAAAAAAGTAGAAAATGGAAATTAGTATTATAATACTATGTTTAATACTATCAGCCTTTTTTTCGGGAATGGAAATAGCTTTTGTTTCCTCTAATAAGATTTATCTTGAGATAGAAAAAAAACAGGATAATTTTATTTCCCGAATATTAACGAAACTTACCGAAAAACCATCTAAGTTTATTGCAGCAATGCTTATCGGCAATAATGTAGCGTTGGTTGTTTATGGTTTTTTTACCGCAGATTTGATTCTGAAATGCATCACAAATTTAGGATATCAGTTTTCTGATTACACAAATTTGTTTCTTCTCACTTTAATAGCTACGTTTATTATTCTAATTACTGCGGAGTTTTTTCCAAAGGTCTTTTTTCAGATTTATGCTAATTCCTTAATTCGGATTTTTGCTGTTCCTGCTTATATTTTTTATCGGTTATTCTATTATGTCTCTACTTTTTTTATCTGGATTTCAGATTTAATTCTAAGAAAATTTTTTAAGACAGAAGGCGATCATGTACAGCTGTATTTCAGTAAAACGGAACTCGGGAATTATATTACCGAACAGATGAATGCTGTGGAAGACAATGAAGAAGTAGATTCTGAAATTCAGATTTTCCAAAACGCATTAGAATTTTCAGGTTTAAAAGCGCGTGATATAATGACTCCCAGAACAGAAATTGTGGACATTGATTTATTCGATAGTGTGTCTGATCTCAAGGCGTTATTTATAGAAACAGGCTATTCTAAGATTATTGTCAGTCAAAATTCTCTTGATGATATTGTAGGTTATGTGCATTCCTTCGATTTGTTTAAGAAGCCAAAATCAATAAAATCAGTTTTAATGGCAGTTGAGTTTGTGCCTGAAACAATTTTGATAAAAGATGCCTTAAGCCTGCTTATCAAAAAAAGAAAAAATGTTGCTGTTGTTTTAGATGAGTATGGAGGGACTTCAGGCATTATTACCATTGAAGATATTGTGGAGGAACTTTTTGGCGAAATTGAAGATGAACATGATCTGGATGAAGAATTGATAGAAGAGGAATTAGAGGGAGGAAAATATCTTTTTTCTGCCAGGCTTGACGTGGCTTATCTCAATGAGACATACAAATTAGAAATTCCAGAAAGTGATTCTTATGGGACTTTAGGAGGGTTTATTGTAGATTTTGCGAAGGATATTCCTGAAAAAGGTGAAAAAATCAGCATTGGAAACTATTTCTTTGTGATCGAAGAATGTTCGAACAAGAAAATCGAATTAGTAAAAATGACTGTAAAAGAATAATTATTTTAAGAATTTTAAAAAAAAGTCGAAAATAAAACACTAGTTGTATTGTTATTAACCAGATAATTGTATTTTCGCAAACTGAATATAAAATTAACGATAATAAAAATGGCAGTTTTAGCAAAAATTAGACAGCGTTCCGCATTATTGATAGGAGTTATTGCACTTGCATTATTTGCATTTATAATACAGGATCTTTTCAACAGCGGTACTTTTGGTCAAAGTTCAAAAGATGTTGGAAGCATCGATGGAAAGGATATTTCATTTGAAGACTTTAGAGTTAAAGTTAGTAATGTTGAAAAAAGTGGACAAGGGATTACTTCAACTGAAGCTGCAAACAGAGTATGGGATCAGGAAGTTTCAATCGCTTTATTGTCAGCCCAATTTGATAAATTAGGATTGAGAGTAGGAGAGAAACACCTTTTAGAAGTTTTAAAATCGGATCCTAATATTGGTAAAAATCCAATGTTCCTGAATGCTGCAGGTATGTTTGATATTGCAAAATTCAAGGAATACTTTAAAGCAAATCCTGAAGCAGCTCAGTTTATTACTGAAAAAGAAAAAGATGCTACTTTAAATGCGAAATTCCAAATCTACAATACACTTGTAAAATCAGGTCTTTATACTACAGCAAGCGAAGGAAAACTGAAATATGAAATGGAAGCTAATAAAGTAGATTTTTCATATGCTGCAGCCTTATATTCTTCTATTAAAGATAGTGAAGTAAAAATTTCTGACTCAGAGATTGTGGATTACATGAAGAAAAACGAGAAAAAATTTAAAGCAGATGCTACTCGTGAAATTCAGTATGTATTAGTAGAAGACAAACCTTCTAAAGAAGATGAAGCTGAAATTAAAGCTAAAATTACATCATTATTAAACGGAAGAGTAGAGTACAATGCTAAAACTGGTAAAAATGATACATTACCTGGATTTAGAAATGCTAAAAACATTGCTGAATTTGTAAATGCTAATTCAGACGTTCCTTACGATTCAACGTATATCGCTAAAAATTCTTTACCTGCAGTTGATGCTGATAAATTATTCAGTTTAGCTCCAGGTCAGATTTACGGGCCATATGTTTTTGGAAAATACTATGCTATTTCTAAATCTTTAGGATTTAAAGCAGGTGTTAACGCAAAAGCAAGTCATATCTTAATTGGATATGAAGGATCTCAGACTCCAAACCAGAAAGAAAAGAGAACAAAAGAAGAAGCTAAAGCTAAAGCTGAGGATATTTTAAAACAAGTTCAGGCCAATCCTGATAGTTTTATGATGCTTGCTTTTACAAGCTCTGATGACTCATCTGCACAGCAAGGTGGTGATTTAGGATATTTTGGTCCAAACCAGATGGTAAAACCATTTAATGATTTTGTATTCAGTAACGGGATTGGAAAAGTTGGTTTGGTTGAAACTCCTTTCGGATTTCACGTTATTAAAATTACAGATAAACAAGACGGAATTCGCTTAGCTACAATTGCTCAAAAAATTCAGCCTTCTGAAGCCACATCTGATAAAGTATTTACACTGGCAACTAAATTTGAAATGGATGCTGCTGATAAAGATTTTAATGCTACTGCTAAACAATTAGGATTAAAAGTTGAAGCTCCTGTAACGGCTAAAGCTATGGATGAATCTTTTGGCCCATTAGGAAACCAGCGTGCTATTATAAGATGGGCATTTGATAAAGAAACAAAAGAAGGTGATGTAAAACGTTTTGAAATAGCAAATATTGGTCACGTAATTGCGCAATACAAAAGTGAAAACAAATCTGGTTTAGTATCTGTTACACTGGCAAGACCTTATGTAGAGCCAATCCTTAAAAACAAGAAAAAAGCAGAAATCTTAAAAGCTAAAATGACAGGTTCAAGTATTGAGGCTATCGCTAAGAGTGCCGGGGTAAAAGTGCAACAAGCAACAAATGTTACTTTAGATAATCCGGTATTGCCTGGAGGTGTTGGTCAGGAGCCTAAAGTGGTAGGTAATGCATTTGCATTAGCTGTTAATAAAGTATCTGCTCCAATTGAAGGAAATACAGGTGTGTATGTTGTGAAAAATATTAAAACAATTAAAGCACCAGCACTGCAAAATCATGCTGAGTATGTATCTAAGGTGAAAGCTCAAAGCGCATCAGATGCAAGCAGAATTTTACCAGCTTTGAAAAATAACGCTAAAATCGAAGATAACAGATTACAGTTTAATTACTAATAGAAGTAATAAATATAAAGAGAAACCCGAAATGTATTAAAACGTTTCGGGTTTCTCTTTGTTTTAAAACCACTTTGTAAGATTTTATTGTAGTATTTAAAAGTGTTTTTTCTAATGTTACATAGAGGTAATAGAAATATGATTTAAAAAATTTGGGATATTCAAATTATTGCAGTTAATTTGTCAGAATTTTTGTTTTAACAAAAGTAAATTACGGAAGCATGATAGATAATTACATTAATAATCAGGTATTTAGTTTGTTGTATGTTTAAGTTTTTTAGAAAAAAAGCTAAAGTGTATTCCAAAATTGAAAATCATATTTTTGGGATCATAACAGAACTTTTAAAAGTTAGCAGTACTGACATAAATGTTGACGAATTAGGAGGTAAATACTATTTAAGTAATGAAGAACAACATTTTAAAGTTACTATTCTAAGTAACGATTATGTTATTAGGCTGACCAATACCCGGGATTCTGTTGCTGAGAAATATGACAAAGTTTTTGTAGAAGATGTTTTAAGGGCTGTAAAGGAAGAAAAACACCGCAGAATGGAGCTGGTATATGATTCTATTACCAACAGTATAGAAAAAATGGCAGAACGTTTACATAACACTCTCATTGAATCTAATGAACTGGAGAGTCAAAAAGTCCGGCAGCTTAAAACAAAAATCACAAAAGAAAATGATAAAAAGGTAAATTATTAATAAAGTTTATTACAATATCATTTCGTCATAAGTAAGGATAGTTTCATAACCTCTAGAGTTAAAATAAGCTTTGGGATTTTCTTTAGAAACGACCATCACAAAATCGCCACCCCAGGCGCCAAGACTTTTAATTACTCCATCAAAATCTGGGAATGCTTTTTCTTTAATTGTTTGCAGTTCCAGTATTTCACTCAAATGGATTTCGTGGTTTTCTAATGCGTGAGCAAATTCTTTTACCGTTTTTGCATTGATTACAGCATCCGTAATCTTGTTATTGTCGATTATATTTTTAGCTAAATGATTGTTTTTATTATTGTAGTATGCATTAATAGCTCTTTTACTGCTTTGTTTTTTATTTAGATAAACAAAATAAATGTTTTGAGTATAATCAGGATAAAAATCTATAGGTTCCACAATAGGTAAATTGTTTTCCAAATGATAAACAATAGGTATGTTATTTTGTGCACAGGCAATATCATAGCCGCTGCCTCCAAAACTATTTTTAAGCAAAGTAAAAGCATCAATTTGTGTCCACTGCGCAATATTGTTTAATAAGGTAGAAGATGTACCAAGTCCCCAGTTTTTTGGAAATGTAAGTTCTGTAGTCACTTTGTAACCTTGAGCAGTATCAATGAATGTGGGATTTAAAAGATAGGCTTCGTGTAAAATAGTAACCAACGTTGTTTTTACAGATTCAGTTGCTGCATTTATATTATTAATTATTTCATCGAACGAAATAATATCTTCAAACCAGATTTTTCCGTCAACATTGTAACTCTTCCATTGAATTTTCTTGTCTGAGCTATTTTCTATAATCAGGTTTTGACCAAATTTTGTGGGCAATGCCAAAGCTTTTGCCCCGTCAAGAACTAAATATTCTCCTGTAATTAAAAGTTTTCCGTTGCTGTAAAAGGTTGTTTTCATTCTGTGTTTTTTAGCCCCGATAGTAGTGTAAATCCTTTTGTGCCGGGGTTCGGCGCAAAAGATTGAAACGAATAGCGGGAATAGCTTCTAATTACTTTCGTAAATTTTCAATAAATTCTACTACAGCACTATGAGATATGGCGGTTTTTTTAAAATGTGCCTTAATTAAATGACGCTCTTCTTCAGTGGCTTCAAATTGGTTAATTATATTATTAAGGTGCATTTTCATATGGCCTTCCTGAATACCGGTTGTAGTGAGGGAACGCAAAGCGGCAAAATTTTGTGCTAAACCTGCTACGGCTACAATCTCCATTAATTCTTTGGAAGAGGGCTTCTGCAAAATTTCTAAACACAATTTTACTAATGGATGTAATGAAGTTAGACCGCCTACGGTTCCCAGAGCCAAAGGAATTTCGAGCCAGAAAGTAAAAATTCCGTTTTCTATTTTAGCGTGGGATAAACTTGAATATTGTCCATTTTTTGAAGCATACGCATGAACAGCAGCTTCAACTGCCCTGAAATCATTTCCCGTTGCCAAGACTACAGCATCAACACCATTCATAATCCCTTTATTATGTGTTACGGCCCTGAAAGGTTCTGCTTCGGCGATTTGCACAGCTTGTACAAAACGTTCGGCAAAATCCCGTGGATTGCTAATATGTTTTTCTGTTAAATCTTCGACCGGACAGGAAACCTCTGCTCTCACAATACAGTTTGGGACATAGTTAGACAAAATGCTCATAATAACCTGAACTTCCAGACCTGCATTTTGAGTTTCTTCTTTTAGGGTTGTGGCAAATTGTTCCAGACAAGAGTTGATAAAATTCGCTCCCATGCTGTCTTTTGTTTCAAAAGTGGCATGCAGCTGAAAATAATTCTCAAGTAAATTTCTCTTGTCTTTTAATTGGATATCCAAAATTCCGCCGCCACGCTGCTGCATATTTTTAGTAATGCTTTGGGTGTCAGAAAAGAATTTTGGTTTTATTTGATTGAATAAATCGTCTAATTTTTGAGCATCTCCAATGAAAGTAAAATGAACTTGTCCGATTTTTTCAGTATCGATTACCGTTGCTTTGAAACCGCCACGTGTTGCCCAGTATTTTGCAGATTTTGATGCCGCTGCAACAACAGAACTTTCTTCAATTGCCATTGGAATCGTTTTGTATTTGCCGTTAATCAGGAAATTTGGGGCAACTCCAAGCGGAATGTATAAATTAGTAATGGTATTTTCTATAAATTCATCATGCAGCTGTTGCAGCTTTTCATCTGAATTCCAGTAATTTCTTATTATATTTTGTGCCTCTTTAGGATTTGAAAAAAATTCTTTTGCAATCCAGTTAATTTTTTCTTTTTTGGATAATTTAGAAAATCCGGCAACAGCGTTATTCATTCTCAGTATATTAAGTAGTATCTAGTAGCAAAGATACCATTTTAAGACTTTTGTTTGAAATGTTTTTTAAAATGTAAAATGATTCTAAACTTTATTTTTTTAACATTTAACAATTAAAATGTGTATTATGTTCGATTTTTTTACTAAAATTGGGCTCTTTTTATATTAAAATACGACTAGATGAATTCAGGTAAAATTACTGTAATGCTTTTATTTTTAGTTGCTGCCGTTTATGGACAACAAAAAATAACTATAGAAAATATTTATAGCGGAGCTTTTCGGGCCAAAGGGATGGACGAATTGCAGTCTTTAAAAAAATCAGATCAATATACGGTTTTAAATGTTGATCAGGCGAGCAGAAGCATGCAGATTGATTTATATGATTTTGCCACCCTTAAAAAAATATCCAATTTAATTGATACAAAAAATCATGCAGAACTTTCAGACGGAATCGACAGCTATACTTTTGATGCTTCTGAAAAAAAGATTTTAATCGCCTGCAATTCCAATCAGATTTTTCGCCACTCGTTTACGGCTCATTATTATTTATATGATATTACTTCAAAATCTTTAACTAAGCTTTTTGATTTTCAGGTTCAGGAACCTACTTTTTCGCCTGATGGAACCAAAATCGCATATGCGAAAGAAAACAATCTGTATGTGTATGACGTAGCTTCAAAAAAATCGACCGCAGTCACAACTGATGGAAAGAAAAATGCAATTATAAATGGTATTACGGATTGGGTTTATGAAGAAGAATTTGCTTTTGTGAGAGCATTCGACTGGAGCAAAGACAGCAAAAAAGTAGCTTATATTCGTTTTGATGAGAGTCAGGTTCCGGAATTTTCGATGTCTATGTTTCATAAAGATTTATACCCGACAATCGAAACGTTTAAATATCCTAAAGCGGGAGAAAAAAATTCAGAAGTTTCCCTGCATATTTTTGATATTACAGCAAATAGTACTAAAAAAGTTGACTTAGCAAACTATAATGATTTTTACATCGCAAGGCTGCAATGGACAAATGATAACAATGTTTTATCAGCCCAGGTTTTAAACCGACACCAGGATAATCTTGATTTACTATTTATTGATGGAAACACAGCTGCCGCAAAAGTCGTTCTAAATGAAAAAGACAAGGCCTATGTTGATGTTACAGATAATTTGACATTCTTAAAAGATAATAGTTTTATCTGGACCAGCGAAAAAGACGGATTCAATCATATTTATTTATATGATAAAACCGGAAAACTTAAAAATCAGGTTACAAAAGGAAACTGGGAAGTAACTTCATACTACGGTTTCGATGAAAAAACAAAAACAATTTTCTACCAGTCTACAGAAAATGGTTCTATCAACAGAGCAGTTTACCGTATTTCATTAGATGGAAAAAATAAAATTGCTCTTGCTGCTAAAACAGGGACAAGTGCAGCGACTTTCAGTCCAAATTTCCAATATTTCATTACTACTTTCTCCAGTAATATTCAGCCTACAACATATACTTTAAATGAAGCAAAAACCGGAAAGGAAATTCAGGTCATCGAAGATAATAAGGCTCTTGCTGCTAAATTAGAGGCTTATAATTTGCCGAAAAAAGAATTCTTTGTTTTAAAAACAGCTAAAGGTAATGAACTAAATGCGTGGATTTTAAAGCCAAAAGATTTTGACCCTTCTAAAAAATACCCTGTTTTTATGTACCAATATTCAGGTCCTGGTTCTCAGCAGGTTAATAATGACTGGAACAATACGGATGATTACTGGTTTCTCTCCCTTACGCAGCAAGGTTACATAGTGGCTTGTGTTGACGGAAGAGGAACAGGTTTTAAAGGAGCTGATTTCAAAAAAGTAACGCAAAAAGAGTTAGGTAAATTTGAAGTAGAAGATCAAATCGATGCTGCGAAAGTAATAGGTGCTTATCCGTATGTAGATGCTTCGAGAATTGGAATTTTTGGATGGAGTTACGGCGGGTTTATGGCTTCAAACTGTATTTTTCAGGGAGCCGATGTTTTCAAAATGGCAATTGCGGTTGCCCCGGTAACCAACTGGCGTTTTTATGACAGCGTTTATACCGAAAGATATATGCAGACACCCCAGGAAAATGCAAGCGGATATGACAATAATTCGCCAATCAACCACGTAAATAAATTAAAAGGAAAATTTCTTTTGATTCACGGTTCTGGTGATGATAACGTTCATGTACAAAATTCAATGCAAATGATGGAAGCGTTAATTCAGGCAAATAAACAATTCGATTCTCAGATATATCCGGACAAAAATCATGGTATTTATGGCGGAAAAACCAGAATTCAGCTTTACAATAAAATGACTAATTTCATAAAAGAAAATTTATAATACAATTTTATCAATCTAAATAATAATAATGAATAATATGAAAGAAACTCAAGTAAAAACTTCGCATCCAAAAGGACTTTGGGTATTGTTTGGAACAGAGATGTGGGAGCGATTCAATTTTTATGGAATGCGGGCTTTATTAACCTTATTTCTTGTGAATTCATTATTAATGAAAGAGGAAGAAGCATCTTTGATTTATGGAGGCTTCCTTGGACTTTGCTATTTAACACCAATGTTAGGAGGATTTATTGCAGATCGTTATTTAGGAAACAGGAATTGTATTTTACTAGGAGGATTGCTTATGGCAATCGGACAATTGTTATTATTTACGAGTGGAAGTGTTTTTGCATCAAATTTAGAACTAGCAAAAATCATCATGTATTCTGCCTTAGGGGTAATTGTTTTTGGTAATGGTTTTTTCAAGCCAAACATTTCCAGTATGGTTGGAAGTTTGTATCCAAAACAGGAAAAAACAAAACTGGATACGGCTTTTACTATTTTCTATATGGGAATTAATATTGGAGCCTTTTTAGGACAATCTATTTGTCCAATTTTGGGGGATGTAAAAGATGCTGGCGGAGTTAGGGATATTCATGCTTTCAGATGGGGATTCCTGGCTGCTTCTGTTGCGATGTTGCTAGGTACTTTACTTTTCTACTTCTTAAAAAACAAATATGTAGTTTCACCAGAAGGAAAGCCCTTAGGAGGATTGCCTTCTAAAAATGATGCTTCTGATTTTGAAGAAGGTGAAGCTCAACAAGCTAATTTCTCTTCTAAGGCTTTATCTATTGCCGGAGTCGCATTTGTCCTTTTAGGTTTGTTCTTTCATTATGTAGTAGGTCAAAACCTTATTTATACTTTGATTTATTCAAGTGGTTTATCATTGGCGGGATTAATTGTTTCTGATTCTTCATTGACAAAAATAGAAAGAGACAGAATTATTGTAATTTATATAGTTTCGTTTTTTATCATTTTCTTCTGGGCGGCATTTGAGCAGGCAGGTTCTTCATTGACATTTATTGCAGATAATCAGACAGATAGGAATTTCTTTGGTTACCATATGCCGGCATCGATGGTGCAAATTTTTAACGGATTATTTGTTGTACTACTAGCAGTTCCGTTTAGTGTATTATGGGATACGTTAAGGGCAAAAGGAAAAGAACCGATTTCTCCGGTTAAATTAGCTATTGGCTTAGTCGTAATTTCTGTGAGTTTCTTTATGATTGCTACGCAGGTTTCTTATATCGGAACTTCGGGTTTATTATTGGTTAAATGGTTGATTTTGTTGTATTTCTTAAATACTTGCGCAGAGTTATGTTTGTCTCCAATTGGTTTGTCGTTGGTTGGTAAACTTTCTCCAAAACGTTTTGCATCCTTATTATATGGTGTATTTTTCTTGTCCAATGCTTCAGGGTATGCTTTAGGAGGTACTTTAGGCTCTATTTTGCCTGCTACAGGTGATAAATTTGCAAAGGCAAAAGAATTAGGGATTGATCTTCAGGCAGTTTTAGATAGAACAATAACCCCAACAGCGGAACAATTAGCATTATTAGATAAACATCAGATTAATGCTCAAAATCCTGTTTTTGCCGGATTTGAAATCCATAATTTATATGAGTTTTTCCTTGTATTTGTTGTACTTACAGGTATTGCAGCACTATTATTATTTGCCCTGACTCCATTATTGAAAAAATTGATGCATGGGGTTAGATAAGATGGAAAGTAAAATCACTTTAGAGGAAATTCAAAATTTTAAAGGCAAGTACCCAAAACAATTGTGGTACTTGTTTTTTGTTGAAATGTGGGAACGTTTCTGCTTCTACGGAATGCGGGGTGTTCTGACTATTTTCATGGTGGATCAGCTTTTTTTGAAAGAAGACCATGCTAATTTGCAATATGGTGCTATTCAGGCTTTTGTTTATGCGTTTACTTTTATAGGAGGAATTTTTGCCGATAAAATTTTAGGATTTAAAAAATCATTACTATTTGGGGCAATTGTCATGATTCTTGGAAATCTTTTGATTGCCATAGCACCACATGATATGTTTTATTACGGAATTGCTTTCTCTATTATAGGAACAGGATTTTTTAAGCCAAATGTCTCTTCGATGGTAGGGGAATTATATAAAGAAGAAGATGGAAGAAGAGATGCCGGTTACGGAATGTTTTATGCAGGAATAAATGTTGGTGGTCTTTTTGGAGGTGCTTTATGTGTTTATCTAGGGAAATATTATTCCTGGGAGTTGTGTTTTCTATCAGCTGCAATTGTAATGTTTTTAGGACTGATTACCTTTATGGCAACAAAAAAATATCTGGGGCCTATAGGTGATTCTCCTTTACTTGAAATGGAAACAGGGAAAAGAAAAATACGTGAATTTTCAGTTTATCTGCTTTCACTTTTAAGTATTCCGCTTATTTATATAATGGTAAAGAATACAGATTATACCGACTATTTTATGTATACGATTGGAATAGTTGCTGTTTTGTATTTTGCCTATGAATTAATTAAACTAGGGGATATAAAGCTTCAGAAAAAGCTATTTGCAGCATTTTTATTTGTCTTTTTCTATCTTTTATTTAACGCTATTTATGAGCAAAGTGGTGGTTCATTGTCTCTTTTTGCAAAAGATAATCTAAATGATAAATTGTTGTTTTTTTCAATTGATCCTAATATTGTAAACAATAGCTCCAACACCTTTTTTGTGGTTGTACTAAGTCCGTTGATTGGTTTGTTATGGATTTGGATGGGCAAAAGAAAAATTGAACCCAATACGTTGATTAAATTTGGAATTGGCTTTTTGTTTT
The DNA here is from genome assembly GCF_020026925.1 of Flavobacterium hibisci. GTDB lineage: Bacteria > Bacteroidota > Bacteroidia > Flavobacteriales > Flavobacteriaceae > Flavobacterium > Flavobacterium hibisci. The sequence goes on from NZ_JAIQDW010000003.1 coordinate 65,647, forward strand.
TAGCTGCTTCATTTTATATTTTTTATCTGACAAAGTTTTTTGCAGACTCTAATGGAATAGCTTCTTTAAATGTATTTACTTTTGCTTATTTGGTAACCACTATTGGTGAGCTTTGTTTAGGTCCAATCGGAATGTCAATTATCACCAAATTATCTCCCAAAAGATTATTTGGTATGATGATGGGGTTATGGTTTTTAGCAGCAGCATTTGGACAGTTGTTCGCTGGTAAACTGGGGGCTGAAATATCTAAATCAAATACCGGTGATACATTACTTTCTAAATTAGAATCTTATACTGAGGGATATTATCAACTGGCAATTTATTCGCTGATAGCAGGAGTGGTTCTAATTGCAATTTCACCATTCATTAAAAAATTAATGCAGGAAGTAAAATAGGTATTTAGCAATGCTATTTTGTTTAAATTTGAAAAAAATAAAACCAAATGAGAAAAATATTTATACTAGCTTTTTTTATACTAACTTCTTTTGCTTTACAAGCTCAGGATTTAAACTGGCACACAGATGTTAGGGAAGCAATAGAAATCAGCAATAAAGAAAAAAAACCTTTAATGATGTTTTTTACGGGAAGTGACTGGTGTGGGTGGTGTATTCGCTTGCAAAATGAAGTACTGAAAACACCTGAATTCCAAAAATGGGCGAAGGAAAATGTAATTTTGGTAGAGTTGGATTATCCTAGAAGAACAGCCCAGACTCCTGAGATAAAGAATCAAAATGCCGAATTGCAGCAGGCTTTTGGAATACAGGGTTTTCCAACCGTATATTTCACAAATGCCGAAAGTAAAGATGGAAAAGTAAATTTCAAAGGGCTTGGCAATACAGGTTATGTTGCTGGTGGCCCAACAGCCTGGCTGGCAGTTGCTGACGGAATACTTAAATCACAAAAAATGTAAAAAATATATTTCTCACAATATTATGAATCCTCTCGCATAAATAAAGCGAGAGGATTTTTTTTGTTTAGTAGGAAAAATTATCTCATTTTTTTTGCTTGTTTTAGTTTGTATCGGATTTTCGTAAAATATTATACTTAAAAAAACACATTGTATAATTTTAATACTAAAAAACCTTGCAGAATTAAAATATAATGTTAATTTCGTTTTGCTAACAAACCAAATCTTTATACTATGATAAAAAAAATACTCCTGCTAATTTTGTTTTTAGGGTCACTAACTTTCCAAGCCCAAAATATAGTTTGGAAGACAACTATGGAAGCTGCAATAACTGCAAGCAACGAAGAAAATAAACCAATGTTGATCTTTTTTACTTCTTCAAGTGCACCAACGAATCTTCAGAATGAAGTTTTTAAAACTCCTGACTTTGCAGTATGGTCAAGAGATAATGTAATTTTGGTTAAATTAGATTTATCTGACATCAATGCATCGGATGCTGATAAAGAACAAAATGTAAAACTTAAAAATGCATTTGGTGTTCAGGATTTACCAGAAGTTTGTTTTGCAAACGCTTCTATTAGAAAAAGTAAGACAACATTTCAGGCACTGGGCAAAATTGGATATAAGCCCGGAGGTGCAAAAGCATGGATTTCTGAATCGGATGCAATTTTACATCCAAGCGAATAAGATTTTAATTAAATATTTTGTAGAATCCCTTTTCATTCGTTGCATGGAAAGGGATTTTTTGTTTTAAACAACTCTCTTTCCAATGTTTTTGAATAGTATATGAATTTGATGCATCAGCAATAATTATCTTAGGATGTAATGTTTTTAAAATCCGATCCAGATTAATTTTTGGTGACTGAATTAAAAGTAAAATGTCAGGTTGTATTTTATCCTGATAAATTCCTGTACTATCAATAATAGAAATCTTATTGTTATTAAAATATAGTGTGTTTTTGATTTGTGTTTTCTTTTTTAAAGAGCTAAAATTGCCAACCAGATAGGAATTCAGAATACCGTTTTTTGATGTTTTCTTTAAAAAGGCATTATTACCAAACAAAGTAATGTTTTCTCCTTTTTTTACAGAAATAATGGTTTCTTTTTTCATGTTGTAAATAATAATTTCCTGTTGGCTCTGGATATCTTTTTTAGTCACTATAAATGAGATTTGTAAAATAATTACAGCTAACAATGTCCCGCATAATTTTAAATAGGTTGGTTTTTTTATCCAAATAATGGCAAACGTTATAAACAAGTAAAATGAAAATAAATAGTAATTGTTAAAACTAATGTCCTTTATTACAAAAGAATCAAATGATGCTACAATATGAATAACCTTATTTAAGAGGTAAATGCTTTTTTCTAAAATTTGAATCAGAAATTCCGGAGCGGCATTAAAAACGGCTAAAATCATTACCAATATACCAACAATCATTACGACAGATAAAATCGGGATAATAACAATATTGGTCACAAAAAATAATCCGGGAAACTGATGAAAATAATATAGGCAGAGTGGCAAAGTGCCAATTTGTGCGGCAAACGAAACCGTCAAAACATTCCAGATGTTCATTACAATTTTGTTTTTAGGGTTCCACATATTTTTTAATACTGGCTGGAGCCAAATAATAAAAAATAGTGCCAGATAACTTAGTTGGAAACCCACATCAAATAAAAAATAGGGTTCAAAAAGTAATATCAAAAAAAGAGAAACTAATAAGGTATGATAAGTGTTGTCGCTTCTTCGAAGATGATTGCCAATCGCAAGAAATGAAAACATGACTACTGAACGCAGTACAGAAGGGGATAGACCTGAGATTATTGCAAAGATAAATAGAGCCATCAGAATGGCAATTAGTTTTATAAAAGAGCCTTTTCGTGTATTTCCAATTGGCTTTAGAACAAAACCAATCAGTAACATTATAAAACCGACATGCAGCCCTGAAACCGAAAGGATATGTGTCGCACCAGAAAATTGATAATCCTGAATAATGTCAGAAGATATTTCTTGTCTTTGACCCAGGATAAGAGCTAATGCAACATTCATTTCAGTAGGAGCAAAATGTTGCTTATTAAGGTTATTTACAATCCTAGAGTGTAATTTTGCCGTATAATACCAAATGTCTTTTTTTATTGTTTTATTAATTCTTATTTCTGATTTAGTCGCGAAAACCTGCGCATAAATTTGTTTGTCTTTCAGATACCGGGCATAGTCGAACTGGTTCGGATTTTTGGGACTGCTATTTTGTTGTAATGTCGTTTTTAAGCGAATTGTGTTCCCAATTATAAGCGGGTTAGGTAAGCTGTCTTTTTGGATATTTACAATAATTCTTCCTGTGTAATTTTGATTTTCAATTCGGCTAATGATTGCTATATATCTGTCATTATAGTCATTGCTTTTTAATTTCTCATGCAGGCAGAATGTTATTTCTTGTGGCTTTTCAAAAACCTTTTTACAATTTGTATAATTTGTTTTTTGTAAAGACTCCGTATGAAATAACAAGGTGAGGCAGCCAATAAAAAATGCTGCCAAATAAGTATTCAGGGTAAAAAACGTTACAAGTTTCTTTCTCTTTTGTGATAAAAAGTAAGAAGTTATAAGAGATAGTAAGGCTGAAAAAAGAGCAAAACTTATATAAGGTAAATCAGGATTTAAATAATAACCAGCTAAAATGCCAATTATAAAAAAAATGGTGATTTTACTCAAAGGGTAATTTAATACTTTCATAATGTAAAAGTATTAAAAAATGTAAGAATTATCCTTTTTATTTGAAATTATTCAAGTATTCTGTTGATCTGAACAAATGAAGTTTTGTAATAATTTTCTTTTGTTGACGAAATAATTACTCCTTTGGAAGTAGAGGAATGGACAAATTTTATTTCATCGCGGCTTACCTCTGTTATAAGCCCAACATGATTAATTTGCTTGCTTTTGTTGGTTTTAAAGAAAATTAAATCCCCTTTTTTTGCATCATCGAATTTTATCACTCTTCCAATTTTCGATTGTTCGTAAGAACTTCTGGGAAGTTCAATATTTTCTGTTTTAAAAGTGGAAAAGACTAAACCTGAGCAATCAAAACCTGCTTTTGTCGTACCAGCAGGTTTATAACCTATTCCAATATTATCAGTTGCAGTTTCAATTAATTTATTTATTACAAATTTTGTATCTTTTGTAGACTCTTTATTTGAGGTTGAACCTGTTTTACACGATGCCAACAAAATAGCGAACAGTATTTGTATAAACGCCTTTTTCAAAATGAAACTTTTTATTGATTTTTTAAATCAGCGACAATAAGACGGGCCGTTTTTTTACTGGCTCCAATTCCTCCAAGCTTTTGTTCTAAAAGATCATATTTTTTTAATATTTCCTTGCGATAATCCGGGTCTAATAATTTTTTTAATTCTTCTTTGATTCTTTTTGTGTTACATTCATTTTGAATTAATTCGGTTACGACCTCCTCATCCATGATCAAATTAACCAGTGAAATATATTTTAAAGTAATAATTCTTTTTGCGATTTGATAAGATGCCCAGCTTCCTTTATAGCAAACAACTTCAGGCACTTTAAAAAGTGCGGTTTCTAAAGTTGCAGTTCCTGAAGTAACTAAAGCAGCTGTTGAAGACCGTAATAAATCATACGTCTTATTCGAAATGAATTTGATGTTTTTATCTGAAATAAATTGCTGGTAGAATTCAAAATCCTGACTGGGAGCACCGGCAATGACAAATTGATAATCTTTAAAATCATCAACAACGCTTAACATTACGCCCAGCATTTTTGTAATTTCCTGTTTTCGGCTGCCCGGTAAAAGAGCAATAATGGGCTTATCACTCAATTGATTTTCTTTTCTAAAAATCACTTCATCAAAAGCGGGCTGATTATGAATAGCATCAATTAAAGGATGCCCCACAAATTCTACCGGAAAACCATGTTTGTCTTCGTAAAAGCCTTTCTCGAAAGGTAAAATTACGAACATTTTATCCACATCATTTTTTATTGCTGTAATCCGGCTTTCTTTCCAGGCCCAAATTTGAGGTGAAATGTAATAATGTGTTTTATAATCCAATGTTTTTGCCCATTTAGCAATTCGCATATTAAATCCCGGGTAATCAATAAAAATGATAACATCAGGCTGAAATTCTGAAATATCTTTTTTGCAGAATTTAATATTGTTTAATATCGTTTTTAAATTAAAAACTACTTCGACAAAACCCATGAAAGCCAGTTCGCGATAGTGTTTTACTAAAGTTCCGCCTGCTTTTTGCATTAAATCCCCTCCCCAAAATCTAATTTCAGCTTCAGGATCCTCTTGATATAAGGCTTTCATTAAATTAGAACCGTGTAAATCACCAGAAGCTTCGCCTGCAATAATGTAGTATTTCATACTTTTAGTATTTTTTTAAAGGAATACAAAGATAGTAACTTAAATCAGTAAAGTTAAGAATGCCAAAACAATCACTGCAAAGATGACGCCTCCTGCCATAGATTCTTTATTCCTTTTTAACAAAATTGCAAAAACAGCAAGATCTAAGGTGGTACCTAACGTAATTACTTTTCCTAAATAGCCATTTTCTTTAATAGTTTTGATTGCATATAGAATATCAAATTCTGTAAAAAAAGTAATGAACAAACAAGTTCCAATTAAAGAAGTCAAAATTCCGACAATGAAGCCAATTAGTATGTCTTTTTTATTCATTTAAATTCCATGTATTTAGTTGTTGAATCGCATGATGTGCAGTCAAATCAAACTGAACAGGAACTACCGAAACATAGCCATTTTCTAACGCCCATTCATCTGTATCATCTCCTTTATCCTGATTTATAAATTCGCCTGAAAGCCAGTAATAGTCTTTTCCAAAAGGAGTTTGTCGCTTATCAAATTTTTCCACCCACATTGCTTTTGCCTGTCTGCAGACTTTAATGCCTTTGATTTCTTTTTCTTTCAGCTTTGGGAAATTAACATTTAAAATAACACCAGGAGGTGTTTTTTTTTCAAGTGTTTCTAAAACTATTTTTTTTACAAATGTTTTAATTGGTTCAAAATCGGCATCCCAGTTATAATCCAACAAAGAAAAACCTATAGCCGGGATCCCTTCAATACCTGCTTCAACAGCCGCACTCATGGTTCCGGAATAAATGACGTTTATAGAAGAATTTGAACCGTGATTGATTCCGGATACACATAAATCAGGTTTCATTTTCAAGATTTCATTTACGGCTAATTTTACGCAATCTACAGGAGTTCCTGAGCAACTATATTCTGTAATCGGATCATTTTCTTTAGATATTTTGTTAAGGTATAAAGTATTGTTTATAGTAATAGCGTGCCCGGTTGCGCTTTGAGGTTTATCGGGGGCAACAACAATTACCTCTCCAATAGTTTTCATAATTTCTATTAAACTTCTTATACCAGGAGCAGTAATGCCATCATCGTTGGTAACTAATATTAAAGGCTTTTTAGTTTTCATAAATAAAGATTTAACACAAATGTAGGTACAGATTTAGATAGAATACCAACAAATAAATTAAAATTTGTCAACTAAATTATCAATGTTTTTAGTGATTGAAAGATTTTTATATCTTTAACAAAAAATTATAGAAGGGTTGGCTTTATTGGCTTGATTTTTACTATAACTTAGAGAAAAAAATTGATGAATGCTATTATTAAATTTATGAAAAGAAATTATAAAATCCTTATAGCCGTATTATGCTTGTCTGTAACCTTGTTTGCTTTCAAGGTTAATGCAGATAAAACAGTAGATCCGGATCCTAATAAAGATAAAATGCTTTTAGAAATATTGGCATTTGTTATAGAAAAAGGGCATTATAATCCGCCGCCAATTGACGATGAATTTTCAAAAGGAATTTTCAAAGATTATATTGATGCGTTGGATCCCTCAAAAAGATTTTTTCTGCAGTCTGATATTGATGAATTCAGACAGTATGAATTAATGCTGGATGATCAGTTCATCAACAAGGATTTGACGTTTTTTAATCTTACTTATGCCAGATTAATGAAACGTATGGAAGAAAGCAAAAAAAGATATAAAACGATTTTAGCACAGCCATTTAATTATAATATTGATGAAACTTTTAATGCAGATTATGAAAAAATCCCATATGCAAAAAGTACTGCCGAAATCAATGAAAGATGGAGAATGCAGATTAAATTATCAACTCTTTCTTCTTTGGTAACAAAGCAAAAGTTAGAAGAAGATAAAAAGAAAACAGACCCGTCATATAAAGTAAAATCTTTTGAAGCTTTAGAGAAAGAAACACGTGAAAGTTCTCTTAAATCATTGGATGATAATTTTAGTTTAATAAAAGATTTGGATAAGCAAGATTGGTTTTCTGTTTATGTAAACTCAATTATGACTCGTTTTGATCCGCACACCAGCTATTTTGCACCAGAAGAAAAAGATCGTTTTGATGTAAATATTAGTGGAAAATTAGAAGGAATTGGAGCGCGTTTGACTAAGAAAAACGATTTCACGCAAATTGATGAATTGATTTCCGGTGGTCCGGCCTGGAAAGGAAAGGAGCTTGAATCAGGCGATTTGATCCTGAAGGTAGGACAAGGAAAAGAAGAGCCTGTAGATGTAGTAGGTATGCGTCTTGATGATGTTGTGAAAAAAATCAAAGGGCATAAAGGAACAGAAGTAAGACTTACTGTTAAAAAGGTAGATGGAAGTATTAAAGTTATTTCAATTATCAGAGATGTAGTTGAGATAGAAGAAACATACGCTAAGTCAAGTATTGTTGAAAAAAACGGATTGAAATATGGTGTAATCTATTTGCCTAAATTTTATATCGATTTTGAAAACAAAGACGGTCGTGATGCTGGTAAAGATATTGCACTGGAAGTTGAAAGACTTAAAAAAGAAAATATTAGCGGAATTGTACTTGATGTACGTGATGATGGTGGTGGATCACTTTCGACTGTAGTTGATATTGCAGGGCTTTTTATCGAAGAAGGTCCAATTGTTCAGGTAAAATCAGCGGGTAAAAAGAAAGAGGTGTTATACGATAAAGATAAAAAAATTGAGTGGGATGGTCCATTGGTAATAATGGTAAACAGTTTTTCTGCCTCAGCATCTGAAATATTGGCTGCAGCAATTCAGGATTACAAACGAGGTGTAATCATTGGTAGTAAACAAACGTATGGAAAAGGTACTGTTCAGACTGTTATCGATTTGAATCAGTTTGTTCGTAATAGTGATTTTGGTGATTTTGGAGCCTTGAAAGCAACTGCTCAAAAGTTTTATAGAATCAATGGAGGTTCGACTCAGCTGGAAGGAGTAAAAAGTGATGTTGTCATGCCGGATCGTTACGCTTATTTAAAAATGGGGGAGCGCGATATGGATAATGCAATGCCTTGGGATAAAATAGATCCTGCAAACTATAATGTATGGAATTCAAACGAAAACTTTAATCAGGCGATATCGAATAGTAAAATCAGAATTGCTCAAAATCCTCAGTTTAAATTAATAGAGGATAATGCGAAATGGATTGATGTTAAAAACAAAGAAAACACATACAGCTTAAATATTAAAAATTTCAAAGCCACACAGGAGCAAGTTGAAAGCGAAGGCAAAAAATACAAACCAATTGCTGATTATAAGAACAATCTGGTTTTTAAATCATTACCTTATGAAAATCTTGAAATAGCTAAAGATGCTTCTTTAAAAGAAAAAAGAGAAGCATGGCATAAGGCTTTGTCAAAAGACATATATGTTGAGGAGGCGTTAAATGTATTAGACGACCTACAGCCTAAAGGCAATGTTAATAAACAAACAAATTCCTCTAAAATAAAAAAAGACAAAGTGGTTAAGTCTTAATATTAATTATACTTACATAAAAAGTTAAAGCTCCATATTTCTTGATTTATGGAGCTTTTTTTTGAAAACATATTTAATTATATACATGAAAAGAATACTCGGTTTATTTTTAATCACATTTTGTATAATCTCTTGTAAAAAAGATGAAAATAAAGTATTGATATCTCAAAATATATTGGTTGATTACAAACAAAATATTTCGCAATCAGGTTATACTGTTGATTATCTTCCAACTTCTACAACAAAGCAAATTGTAAAGCATGATTATTATACTTTGTCATACAATGAAAAATTTGAACAGGCAGAATGGGTGGCATATGAATTAAAAAAAGAGTATTTGAAAGATAATGATTTTAAAAGACCTTATTTTATTGAAGACCCGAAGGTGACCACCAGATCGGCAGACTGGAGGAATTATAAAAAATCAGGGTATGACAAAGGGCATTTGTGCCCTGCAGGAGATATGGAGTTTGATAAAAAAGCATACAACGATACATTTTATACTTCGAATATTTCACCTCAGAACCATGAATTTAATAGCGGAATCTGGAATCGTTTAGAAAATAAAGTTCGTTATTGGGCCGGAAAGTATAATGCTATTTATGTAGTTACCGGAGGAATTTTAAGGGACTCTGATAAAAAAATAGGAACAGAAAAAGTTTCTGTTCCTAAATATTTTTATAAAATTGTTTTGGCTAAATCAGGAAAGGAACACAAGGTAATTGCTTTTTTGATTCCGAATGAAAAAAGCCAAAAGGGAATTTACAAGTTTGTAGTTCCTGTTGAGACTTTAGAAAAGATGACTGGAATTGATTTCTTTCCTAATTTAAAAAATTTAAAAAGCAGTAAGGACTTTTAAGTCGGCTATAGTTGCTATTGGATTTTCAGCCTTAAAAACAAAACTTCCGGCAACTAAAACATCTGCACCCGCTTCTACTAATTGTTTCGCATTTTTGTTGGTTACACCTCCATCAATTTCAATAAGTGTTGAAGCATTTTTGCGTGTAATTAAATCTTTGAGTTTTTTAACCTTATTATAAGTGTTTTCAATGAACGATTGTCCGCCAAATCCAGGGTTTACACTCATAATACAAACTAAGTCAATGTCATTTATTACATCTTCTAATAAATCTATATTTGTATGGGGATTTATGGCAACACCCGCTTTCATTCCTTCGGATTTAATAGCTTGTAAAGTTCTGTGCAGGTGGTTACAGGCTTCGTAATGTACTGTTAAATTATTGGCTCCGAGATCTGCAAAAGTTTTAATGTAACGGTCAGGATCGACAATCATTAAATGTACATCGATTGTTTTGTTAGCGTGTTTTGAGATTGCTTCTAAAACAGGCATTCCAAAAGAAATGTTAGGAACAAAAACTCCATCCATAATATCAATATGGAACCAGTCAGCCTGGCTATTATTAATCATTTCAATATCACGTTGTAAATTGGCAAAATCAGCTGCAAGAACAGAAGGAGCAATAAGAGTGTTTTTCATTGTTGTTAGTTGTGATGCGTTATTTTTTGCAAAGGTAATTATAAAAAATAAAAAACTCCGGTAATCAGCCGGAGTTTCAATCATCAATCAAAAAACGAACAGTCAATCAAACTGTTGTTTGCGTTACAAAGGTTTCATATTTCATGTGTCAAGTTACAAAAAGTAACCTGAAACTTTAAACCTGAAACAAATATTGTTTAACCTAAATAGGTTTTAAGGATTTTACTTCTCGAAGTGTGTTTCAATCTACGAATTGCTTTCTCTTTAATCTGACGCACACGCTCACGGGTTAAGTCAAAAGTTTCTCCGATTTCTTCCAAAGTCATCGGGTGCTGATCACCAAGTCCAAAATACAAACGAACAACATCAGCTTCTCTTGGAGTTAATGTTTCTAAGGAACGCTCGATTTCAGTACGTAAAGATTCGTGAATTAATTCTCTATCCGGATTTGGAGATTCTCCTGAACGTAATACGTCATAAAGGTTAGAATCTTCTCCTTCAACAAGAGGGGCATCCATTGATAGGTGACGTCCAGAGTTTTTCATAGACTCTTTTACATCGTTTACAGTCATATCAAGTTCTTTTGCAATTTCTTCAGCAGAAGGCGGACGCTCGTTAGATTGCTCTAATAACGCATACATTTTGTTGATTTTATTGATAGAACCAATTTTATTTAATGGCAAACGTACAATACGAGATTGTTCAGCTAAAGCTTGAAGAATCGATTGACGAATCCACCAAACTGCATAAGAGATAAATTTGAAACCACGAGTTTCATCAAAACGTTGAGCGGCTTTAATAAGACCTAAGTTTCCTTCATTAATTAAATCAGGAAGTGTTAATCCTTGATTTTGATATTGTTTGGCCACAGATACTACGAAACGTAGATTGGCTTTTGTTAGTTTTTCTAATGCTCTTTGATCACCGGCCTTTATTCTTTGTGCTAATTCTACCTCTTCATCAGCGGTAATTAGGTCAACTTTTCCAATTTCTTGTAGATATTTGTCTAACGATGCAGTTTCACGATTGGTTACCTGCTTGGTGATTTTAAGTTGTCTCATGTTGTTGTCTCCCTATTTTTTAAAGTGTACAAATGATTATACGTAAGGAGTATCAAAAAAGTTACAATAAATAAAAATATTTTTTAAAATAATAAATCCACCTGAGAATTTATTCTTTCCAGATAATAATCTATTTTTCGGATTGCCCGGTTAAAAAATAAGTTTTGCTCTTTAATACCGGATTGCCCTAACGGTTTCGAATTAATGATTTGTTGTTTGAAAAACTGAAGCACATTCTTGCAGCTTTCCTCATTATCAGTAATAAAATAACCTAATAGAGTATAAGGTACAAACATGGTCAGTTTTTCAGGATTCTCTATGAGCATATTATTATTCAGCAATATGAGTTCATTGTAATAAAGGGAAAAATTACTGTTAGAAGCATTACATTTTTCCTGAATTAAATTTATAATCCTTTTTAAATCTTTGCATAAAGCATTTGCACTTTTGAGATTAAGCAGACCGGATTCGTAAAAGTACAATATTTGTTGTAAGCTGCTATTTATTGTAGTATCGTTCCAGACTTCATTTACTATTGTATTTTCATATGTTTTTTTTAGCGTTTGCATATATTCCGAAAAAGATTCATCAACTACAAAATTCTCAAAAGCAACTTTCTTCTGATTGGTGTTTAAAAGATTCAGCCAGACAAAAGCTTTGAACTTAGAAAGAATCGTTCCCTCCATAAAATAAAATAAAGGAATATCCTTTGCAGAATAAAAGAGAGTCGTTTCTGGGTTTTTAGTTAATATTTCTATACGCTCAGCAGAGGATTTGAAATATTTCAGCATGTCTTTCATTGTTGTAATTTCAATGGTCTTCTCAACAATGACCTTCTCTTTTTTTGCAAATAAATTGTCTAAAGAAATGGTATAATGATTAGCCAGTTTAATAGTTTCGTCGATAGAGAATTTACTCTTTTGAGAGATTCTTCGGTGTGATGCATCGTAACTGATTTCCAGGATAGCGGCTATTTCGTCTATTAGTGACACAGACTTAGAAACTTTGCTTCTAATGGTTTTTAAAAAAGATTCCTGATGATTCATAGTTTGTGATAATCACAAATATAAAAAATAATATTATTAGTTTACACAAATTTAGATGCGATAATTGCAATAGGTTTGCCATGTAATTTTTAAATATGAATAATTATGAAAGCTAAATATTTCAATAAATCGGCTGATGAAAAGCTGTTTTTTTCTGCTTTAAAGGAAAGGGTCAATAAAAAACTTCAACATAAAACTGTTTCATATGGCGACACCAGATTTTGGTTTAAAGGTTTATTCTGGACTCTAATCTGTTATTCGTCTTATTCATTGCTTTTTTTAAATAGTAGCAAAGATGTTTTTTGGTTATTATATGTTGTTTTTCAGTTATCGGGACTTTTAATCGGATTTAGTTTTGGACATGATGCCTCTCATAACACTGCTTTCCGAAATAAAAAGGCAAATGCTGTTTTACATTTTTTTAGTTTTCTGACAGTCGGAATTGATCCTTTATTATGGGGACTCCGACATATTCGATCGCATCATTTGTATGCCAATGTAGAAGGAAGCGATATTGATATAGATAAAAATCCGTTTTTGAGGCTGAGCCCAACGCATCCCTGGAAACCAAAGCATAAATATCAGGCTTATTATGCGCCTTTTGTTTATATGTTTACTTTACTGCATTCTGTTTTTATGAGTGACTGGGTCTACTTGTTTTCAGATGAATATGACTGGATGAAAAGAGGAGTTTCAAAAGCTGAATTATACTTTAGATTTTTATTATATAAAGTGTTCTATTTTTCTTTAGTATTAGTAATACCATTGTTATATGCAGACTTTTCGTGGACTTTTATTGGCCTGACGTATCTTACAGCGAGTGCTTTTACGTCTATGGTATTTATAATAATGCTGGTGGGGACACATTTTTTTGATGGTGCAGATTATCCACAGCCAGAAGGAGAGTTTTTGGAACATACGTGGGCGGTTCATCAATTATACACCAGTTGTGATTGGAATGCAGATAAAGGCTGGGCAAGATTTTTAAGCGGAGGATCGAATTGTCATGCGGCACATCATCTCTTTCCTAATATCTGTCACACCAACTACAGCGAAATAAATAAGATAATCGAAGAAACGACAAAAGAATACAAACAGCCTTATCATCATAAGACCTTATTTGAAATGGTGTTTTCGCATTTTAAGCATTTACACAAAATGGGTAAGCCTGAATTTTATAATTAAAAAAGGTTTTAATGTGTAATTAAAATAAAAAACATGAAAACATTAAATAAAAAACGAGTTTTAAAACTAAAAAGATGTCAATATACTTTAATTATAATAATGTTCAGTATATTGAGTTTTGGACAGCATAATTTTTCAAAAGTGACAGATTATAGACAGGGAAACAATAGTGATGGAGATTCTTCAGTAGTATTAGATGGAAAAGAAATAAAGCTGAATTATTTTAGATGGAAATCTGATAATAATTTAAGAAATGACAGTATTAAAATTTTCAGTTTGTCGCCAATTTCTAAAAGAGTTAATAAAGTAAACGGTTTTGCTCTGGGTGCTGGTCATTTTGAAAATCAAAATATTACACTCCAGGTAATTAATGGGTTAAATATTGAAGCCAGTCCTATATCATTAGCTCTTATATCTTTTTCAATTAATGTTCCGTTTGAGTCTTTGTTTGTCGGGATCAACGATAACGTTATCAGTAATGTAGCTTTTTTTGATGATAAAATAGAAACGTATATAAAGATAAATGGCTTAAATGTGAGTTCGGGTGGTTTTATGGGAGGTGCAGAAGTCAGAGGAATCAATGTTTCAATATTTTCAGGGATGAATAAAATGAATGGTTTTTCTGTTGGAGGAATATTAAATACTAAAAATTTCAACGGATTGAGTATTTCAGGTTTAGCTAATTTATCTGATTTCGGAAATGGTATTCAAATTGGAATTTCGAATGTTTCAAGGAGACATAACGGTCTTCAGATTGGATTGTTTAATAATTCTAAAGAATTGCGAGGAATGCAATTTGGACTTTGGAATACAAATGGAAAACGGAAACTTCCTTTTCTTAACTGGCAGTTTAAAAAATAAAATAAAACGAATTAATCGAAAAACCCCCGACTCAATAAATGAATTGGGGGTTTTCTATGAATAAACCTTTAGTAAACTAAGATCTGATTACTCTTTTTTCTCCTCACGTGGAGGTCTTGGAACAAGTGCTTTTTTAGACACTTTTTCTTTTTTAGTTTTTGGGTCAACTCCTAAGTATTTCACTTGGAAAACATCTCCCATTTTAACTACGTCAGCAACGTTTTCTGTACGTTCCCAAGCTAACTCAGATACGTGAAGCAATACTTCGTTTCCTGGGGCAGCAGTATATTCTACAACAGCTCCAAAATCAAGCATTTTAATTACTTTAACTTCGTAAGCTTCTCCCATTTGTGGTTTGAAAGTAATAGAAGCAATTTTTGCTAATACTGTTTCAATTCCAGCAGGATCAGTACCCAATATTTCGATAACACCTTGCTCGTCAACTTCGTTAATAACGATAGTTGTTCCAGTAGCTTTTTGTAATTCCTGAATTACTTTTCCACCAGGTCCAATCAATGCTCCAATAAAGTTTCCAGGGATAGTTCTGGTAATGATTTTTGGTGCGTGTGCTTTTACGTCAGCTCTTGGTGCAGCAATAGTTTCAGTTAATTTTCCTAAAATATGCAAACGCCCGTCACGTGCCTGAGATAATGCTTGTTCCATAATGTCATAACGTAAACCATCAATTTTGATGTCCATTTGACATGCAGTAATACCGTCAGCAGTTCCGGTTACTTTAAAGTCCATATCTCCTAAGTGATCTTCGTCTCCTAAGATATCAGACAATACAGCAAATTTCTCACCGTCAGTAATTAATCCCATAGCAATTCCGGAAACTGGTTTTGTCATTTGAACTCCGGCATCCAATAATGCCATTGTTCCGGCACAAACCGTTGCCATAGAAGAAGAACCATTAGATTCTAAAACTTCAGAAACAACACGAATTGTATAAGGACAATCTGCAGGAATCATATTTTTTAATGCTCTTTGAGCTAAGTTACCGTGACCCACTTCTCTTCTTGAAGTTCCTCTTAGTGGTTTTGCTTCACCAGTAGAGAAAGGAGGGAAGTTATAGTGTAAGTAGAATTTCTCTTCACCTTGTTCAGAAGGAGAATCGATTTGGTTCGCTTCTCTTGAAGTTCCTAAAGTTACAGTAGCCAAAGCTTGAGTTTCTCCACGTGTAAATAAAGATGATCCGTGAACTCTTGGTAAGTAATCAACTTCACACCAGATTGGTCTGATGTCTGTAGTTTTTCTACCGTCAAGACGTACACCTAATTCTAAAACTACGTTACGAACAGCCTCTTTGTTTGTTTTGTAGAAATATTTAGAAACTAAATCTCCGTCAGCAGCCAATTCCTCTTCGGTAAATAAAGCTTTTACTTCTTCTTTAACTTCTGCAAATGCAGCACTTCTTTCGTGTTTAGCAGATCCAACTTTTGCAATAGCATAAATTTTGTCGTATGCTGCAGCTTTTACTTTTTTGTAAATTTCTTCGTTTTCTTTCTCACCTTCGTAAGTACGAATTTCTTTTTTACCAAAAGCAGCTTGTAAACGATATTGTGCTTCGATTTGAACTTTAATAGCTTCGTGAGCAAATTTAATTGCTTCGATCATTTCGGCTTCTGAGATTTCTTTCATCTCACCTTCAACCATTGCTACAGAATCCATAGAGGCTCCAATCATCATATCGATGTCTGATTTTTCTAATTCTTCTCTGCTTGGGTTGATCACTAATTTTCCATCAATACGCGCAACACGTACTTCTGAAATTAAGTTGTAAAATGGGATATCTGAAACTGCTAATGCTGCAGAAGCTGCTAAACCAGCTAAAGCGTCTGGCATAACTTCTTCGTCATGAGACATTAATTGAATCATAACCTGAGTTTCAGCATGGTAATCGTCTGGGAAAAGCGGACGCAATACACGGTCAACTAATCTCATTGTTAATACTTCACTGTCGCTTGGACGAGCTTCTCTCTTAAAGAAACCTCCTGGGAAACGACCAGCTGCCGCAAATTTTTCGCGATAATCTACCGTTAACGGTAAAAAGTCAACGCCTGGGTTTGAGGTACGAGCCGAAACTGCTGTTGCAAGTATCATCGTATCTCCCATTCTTACTACTACAGAACCGTCAGCTTGTTTTGCCAAACGTCCTGTCTCGATTGTGATGCTTCTGCCATCACCCAAATCGATTTTTTCTACAAATAATTGTGGAATCATAAATTTTTTCCTTTTGATTATACAATGGGTTTTAGTTGTGTTGTAGTTGTTGTGTGTGTAGTTATTGTTATCTAAAACCCAATGAAAAACCAAACTTTTTTTCTTGTAACAAATCCTGTCAGACTTGCGTATTGTAAAAACAAAAAGAGGCACTCTCGCACCTCTTTTCTATATTGATTATTTTCTGATATTCAATACTTTGATAATCTCACGATATCTGTTGATATCTTTCTTTTTCAAGTAATCCAACAAAGCTCTTCTTTTACCTACTAATAGTACAAGAGAACGCTCAGTGTTATAATCGTGACGATTTTTTTTCAAGTGTTCAGTTAAGTGTGAAATTCTGTAAGTGAACAATGCAATCTGACCTTCAGCGCTTCCAGTGTTTGTTGCACCACCATGTTGTGCGAAAATCTCTTCTTTCTTTTCTTTAGTTAAATACATTCCAATATTATTTAATGATTTTTATGTATGTCGTACATCTTTTGTAAGACGGGTGCAAAAATAAATAATAATTATGAATTATGAATTATAAATTATGAATTATTTTAATTTGCAGATTGAATAGTAATGGGCAATGAGTATAAGCATTTCATTTTTTGTCCTCTTTGTTCTCCCGGGTTGAAACCATCATAATTAGTTAAAATTCGTAAAGCTTCCTCTCCGGTGCCATAACCGATATCTTTAATAATTCTCGGCTCTGTTACTTTTCCCTCTTTGTCAACTACGAATGTAACATAGATTTTTCCTTTAGTCCCCTGAGGCATATTGGGTAGTTTATAGTTTTTTCCAATATACTGATAAAAACTTGACATACCGCCTTTTGGTGTCGGTCTGATTTCAGTTTCGGTGTACTTGTACGACACATTGTATTTGTCCCAGCTTTCGCCAGAAATTAATTTTCCTTCATTATATGTTTCTTTATAAGTAAGTCTCGGGCTTGCGGACGAACCTTCCCAATTCCCATTTTTAAATCCGTTTTTTACAGATCCTTTTGAAGATTGATTTTCGTCTGTATCTTCGAAATATCCGTTTCCATTTGTTACTTTTTGGACACCATTTTTATCCCAAAATTCATTTATTTTAAAATGTGTTGTGTTTTTTTTGTTATCTTCAATATATTCTCCTTCAAGTTTTTTGTTTCCATCTTCGTACCATTCAGTACTTCTGCCATTAGTTCGCCCTTTAATATAATTTGTAACTGATTTTTTTGTGCCATTCTTATAATAATAGGTTACTTCGCCCTCTTTCGGGGTTCCGGTATAAGTTGTTGAAATTCCTTGCATTCGTAAAGATCCTGAGCGATAATACTCCTGAACAATATAATTTTCTTTTTTTAATTTAGCATCTTTCACGACTCTGACATACATGTAATCTTTTGATTTGGTTTCTGAGCTGGTTGAGTCTAAATAAATAAAACTATCGTCGGGAGAAAGGATTAGTTCATTGTTTTGTGAAGCTTGCGAAAAAACTATTTTTGGAATAACAAGAAATAACAAAGAAAACAAAATCGATTTCATAAATTTTGGGTTATTTATAAAGCGAATGTATTATTTTTAATACAATTTAACAACTTGTTTAATAGATAATTGAGGGAATTATTTGATTGATTGTGGAGTTGTTTTTTTACCAAATTGCTTTTCAGCCAAAGTGGAATAAGAGAGTTTGACATTGTTTTCATCTACACTTAATCCCGAAATTAAAATTCCTTTATCATAATTTTCAGTAAATGTTATTTTATGTAAAGAATCAGTTCCATACCAAACTCCCTGTTTCAGGCCATTTTTAATAGTTCCTTTTTCTGTTATAAAATTATCTGTATTTTCGTACTCGCCATTTCCATCTGCTACGGTTTGTTCTTTATTTACATTCCAAAAATTAAGGATTAAAGTTTGAGCTGTTTTTGTTTTAGGATCCCAGGAATTCTGCTTCTCGCACTTTTTGCTTTGATTTTCGTACCAGGTGATTTCTTTTCCGGATTTATGATTGTCAGTATAATTTATAACAGATTCCTTTGCGCCATTTTTGTAATAATAGATAAATTCTCCGTCTTTTTTCAGGACATCTCTGTCTAAAGTTGCGCCTGTCATTTTTTTTCTTCCGTTTTTATAGAAATCAGTGACCACATAGCGTACGCTTTTTTGGGAATAGTTTGTAATGACACGTGTGTAGATATGGTTTTCGGGTGTAGTTTCACGATATAACGAGTCAAGAAAAATTTTTTTCGAGACTATATTAATTTGTGCAGATAGAGTAGCTGAAATTAAAAGAAAGAATAATATGAAAAGGCTCTTTTTCATTTAGATCTATTTTTTGTAATAAAAATAGGGCTTCTAAAATAATTTGGCAACTTCCTGATTTACAAATTCTAAAAATCGTTCGTCAGCTTCTGTAAATGGGTCAATTACGTGACTGTCAATGTCAATTTGTCCAATATTTACTCCATTTACAAATATAGGTACAACAATTTCTGATTTTACAGTGAAACTGCAGGCGATATAATTATCCTGAGCCTTAACATCCGGAACAACAAAATTGGCATTACTTTCAGCGACCTGTCCACAAATACCTTTTCCGAATGGAATTACAGTATGATCTGTTTCGGCACCTACATAAGGTCCTAAATGTAACGTTTTGTTATCATGATTGGCAAAATAAAAACCAACCCAATTATAATAGTCTATACTTTTATTTAATAACTGACAGACTGCAAGTAATTTCTCGTCTCTGGTTGTATTTGTCTCAGCCACAATAGCTGAAATTTTTGGTTGTAATTCCTGAAATGTCATGATGTGAAAATTTTATACAAAAGTATTTAAAGCTGAACTCAAAAAATATATAAATTTGAAAAAAAAATCTTTTGAAAAAATATTTAGTACAATTTAAACCATTCCTTATTTTCATAGGGACTTTTTTTGCTGCTTATATTTTACTTACCATAATTTATAAAAGTTATCTGAACAGTTTTGAGTCAAATAATATTGACGGAATTACTGCTGTTGTTGGCTCTAATGTATATTGGTTAATGGATGCTTTTAATTGTGATGTATTGATTCAGAAAAGTTTATCGGGAGCTTATTTAGAAGTTTGGTACAATAAGCATTATGTTATTCGAATTGTAGAAGGGTGTAACGCAGTAAGTGTGATTATTTTATT
The DNA here is from genome assembly GCF_020026925.1 of Flavobacterium hibisci. Taxonomy (GTDB): domain Bacteria; phylum Bacteroidota; class Bacteroidia; order Flavobacteriales; family Flavobacteriaceae; genus Flavobacterium; species Flavobacterium hibisci. The sequence goes on from NZ_JAIQDW010000003.1 coordinate 85,426, forward strand.
TGTTTCGTTTGTGCTTGCTTTTTCAGGAAAGCTTAAAACAACTGTATTGTTTATCTTATCAGGAACTCTTTTTATTTATATTTTAAATGTGATCAGAATTGCGTTATTAGCTGTTTTGTTATTTCGTTATCCTGAAAAAGTACATCTTTTGCACGGCGTTCTTTTTCCGTTAATTATTTATGGATTTGTTTTCGTTTTATGGGTTTTCTGGGTAAATAAATTTTCAAAATATGCTAAATAAACTTTCCGAAAATAAATTCAGGATTATAATTACTATTCTGGTCGTTTTGTGTTTGGGGATTGTCAGGGCTTTCGAAAATAAATTGTTTTACGATCCTTTTCTGGTTTATTTTGAGTCTGATTTTAAAGGATTGCCATTTCCTCAGTTTGACAATTTAAAACTTTTTGCAGGACTTTTGTTTCGTTATGCTTTGAATACTATTTTGTCATTAGTGCTTATTTATACCTTGTTCAGGGATAAAGAAATCTTCAAGTTTAGTGCATTTTTATATGTGTTTTTTTTAATACTTCTTTTGACTGCCTTTTTTATCATTCTCGAATTTTTTCCCAATGCAAACTGGCTGCTTTTTTATGTAAGAAGATTTATCATTCAGCCAATTTTCGTACTGTTGTTTGTTCCTGCTTTTTATTATCAGCAGCAAAATCTTAAAAAATAACATTTTATTTAGCTTTTTATCCGGACTTTTTAAATAGTTTTGCACTATGAATTTAAAGAAGTGCACAGGAGTATTTTTAGCGTTCCTATTGTTGGTATCCAACATTGGGTTTGCTTTTGATGTGCATTATTGCGGAGGAAAAATCGCTTCGGTTTCCTTAAGTAAAATTTCTCCTGAAAAAAAGTGCTGTGGGGACAAAGAAAAAAAATCTTCCTGCTGTAAAGACAAGGTGGTTAAATTTGAAAAAAAATCAGATGATGCTACTTTTAAAGTTTTCTTTTTTCAGATTGCTTTTCCGGCAGTAATTCAGGAGTTTAAAACGCTTGGTTTTTTATCAGTTCCAAATTTTAAAAGTAAAGAAGTCATTTCGTATTATGCTGATGCGAATGCTCCTCCTTTATATCAACTCTATCATCAATATATTTTTTACGCCTGATTTTAATGTTTAGAATCAAGCCATATTTGGTTTGTACTACACTGTTTTGTTTTTTCCTTCTTTATTCAGGAAATTAAAAACAGTTTCTAATTAACATTAAAATCTTTTTTATGCAAAAAAATATCATGCTTTTTATGATGATTTTGCTTTCCGTTTCTGTGTTTTCACAGGAAGATTTAGAGGAAGTAAAAGTTACCAAAAAGCAAAAATCACTTAAAAAATCCTATACGGTTACTGCTAATACGACCGTCATTACGAGCAAGGAATTGCTTAAAGCAGCCTGCTGCAATCTGGCAGAAAGTTTTGAAACGAACCCATCAATCGATGTGAATTTTTCTGATGCCTTAACGGGAACCAAACAAATAAAAATGCTGGGTTTAACGAGCCCGTATTTAATGATTACTGAAGAAAATATCCCTTCAGTTCGTGGCGCTTCACAGGCTTATGGATTGTCTTTTACACCCGGAACCTGGATTGAAAGTGTTCAGATTACGAAAGGTGCCGGAAGTGTAATTAACGGATACGAAAGTATTTCGGGACAAATCAATACAGAACTTTTAAAACCTTTAAGCGATATTCCTTTTTTTCTGAATGCTTATGGCTCTACTGATGCCCGTTTTGAATTGAACACCCATTTCAATAAAAAATTATCTGACAAATGGGCAACAAGTTTATTTCTGCACGGAAATACACGTGTAGTAAAAAACGACATGAACGATGACGGATTTTTAGATAATCCGCTAGGCAAACAAATCAATATTTTGAACCGTTATCAATATTATAATCCGGAAAGCGGCTTGGTGAGTTTTATCAATTTCAGGTATATGAATGATAAAAAACAAACAGGTCAAGTAGATTTTGATAAAGATACTGATCGTGGAACAACGAATCACTGGGGTTCAGAAATCAATACAGAACGTTTTGATGTATCGACAAAAATTGGTTACGTGTTTAAAGATATGCCCTATCAGAGCATTGGTTTTCAAAACGCTTTTAACAGTCATAAACAAGATTCATATTTGGGTTTAAATCAATACGATATTAAACAGAATAGTTTTTATTCGAATTTGATTTTCAATTCCATAATAAGCAACACAATGAATAAGTTTACAGCCGGTTTGAATTTTGCCTATGATCAATATCAGGAATTTGTAAATGCAACTGATTATAGCAGAATTGATAATTCAGTTGGTGCTTTTTTTGAATACACCTATGATAATAATGATAATTTCAGTTTGATTTTGGGCGGAAGGGTTGATAATCATAACCGTTTAGGGTTTTTCGTAACACCTCGTCTGCATATGCGATACAATCCATGGAAAGACGGTGTAATTCGTTTTTCTGCAGGAAGAGGAAAACGATCTGCCAATATTTTTGCAGAAAATCAACAGCTTTTTGCAAGTTCAAGAACTTTTTCAATCTTAGATAATAGTGGAAAAATTTATGGTTTAAATCCTGAAATTGCATGGAATTATGGTGTGAGTTTTTCTCAGAAATTCAAACTTTTCAATAAAAATGCCGAAGCAGGTTTTGATATTTACAGAACAGATTTCCAAAATCAGGCCGTTGTCGATTTGATGCAAAGCCAACAGGAGGTTTTGTTTTATAATTTAAGAGGAAACTCATTCGCAAACAGTTTGCAGGTAGAATTCAATTATGAGTTAATCCATAACCTGAATTTAAGAACAGCCTACAAATACTATGATATTCAAACCGATTATTTGAGAGGTACTTTTCAGAGGCCATTGCAGGCCAAACATCGTTTTTTAGGAAATCTTGAATATGAAACGCAATTAAATGATGACAAACAATGGAAATTTGATTATACCTTTAACTGGTCTGGAAAACAACAATTGCCATATACGGCATCAAATCCTGAAGCTGACCGCTTTTCAGAATTTTCACCTTCTTATGCTGTCATGAATGTCCAGGTTACCAGGGTTTTTTCTCCAGTCTTTGAAGTATATGCAGGAGGGGAGAATATTGGGAATTACAAGCAGCAAAAAGCAATTTTAGGTGCAGAAGATCCATTTGGTTCGAACTTTGATGCTTCTATAGCCTATGCGCCAATTTTTGGGCAAATGTATTATGCAGGATTACGATTTAAAATAAAATAAGGAAACAATGTCAAAAAAGCAATGGCAATGACAATTTCAAAAACAAATTCAATAACAATAAATAATAAAAGATGAACAAGATAATTTTAATAGCATTGATAACTTTTTTAGGATTTTCGGCTCAGGCTCAAACTAAAAAAAATAAGAATTTAAAATACACTACAGAGGTAAATGGCAATTGCGAACAATGTAAAAAGCGCATCGAAAAAGCAGCTTTTAGTGTTCCGGGTGTAAAAACTGCTAATTGGGACATTAGTTCACACCAGCTTGCGGTAATTTTAAACGAAGAAAAATCATCAACAGCTGATTTGAATAAAGCTGTTGCAAAGGTTGGTCATGATACCAAAGAAGTAAAAGCAACTCAGGCAGATTATGATAATCTGCATTCTTGCTGTAAGTATGAAAGAGAATAATTAGGAAGCCCGGAGTTAAAAAAGCCCGGGCTTTTTTAATAGTTAATTTATCTTTAAAATACCGTATTTTATTGTGGTTAAATTAAATTATTGTTACTTTCACCAACTAATAAATGTAACCAAACCTGATATGAATAATTTCGACTGGACTCAATTAATAAACCCTGAATTTTACATTACATTAAGCATTGGAGGTTTTCAGATCGGTTTATTTATTGTTTTATTTATCGTTTTTGCTGAAACAGGACTTTTTGCAGGCTTTTTTCTACCAGGAGACAGCTTGTTGTTTTTAGCAGGGATCTACAGTCGCGAATTGATAGAGAATATGGTTTATATTTCTAACGATTTTTTAAACGTCTTTTTATTAGCACTCATGGTAGCCATAATGGGGGTTTTTGGAAACATGACCGGATATTGGTTTGGTGCTAAAAGCGGATACTATTTATTCAAAAAAGAAGATACTTTTTGGTTTAAAAAGAAATACCTCTTACAATCGAAGGATTTCTTCGAAAAGTATGGAGGTAAGGCTATTATTTATGCAAGATTTCTACCAATTTTCAGGACATTTGCCCCAATTATCGCAGGTATAGTTTCTATGGATAAAAAGAAATTTATGTTCTATAATGTTTTGAGCTCTTTTCTATGGTCTTTTATTCTGATTTTTGCAGGTCATTACTTATACGGAGTATTTTTAAAACAAGGAATAGATCTGAAACATCATATAGAATATATCATTATAATCATTGTGGTTATCTCTACATTCCCTGTTTTGTTGAAACTTTTAAAGAAAAGACCAATTGAGAAAATCTAATTTTTAATCTATTTAAAATTAGATGTTTCCAAAAAGATTAAAAATTGATCTTGCAAAACGCGAATTATTTTTTTCTTCGACAGTTTCATAACAAGAGAAGCCTAAAATAATTTTAATTCCCGGAGGTATGCTGTTCAAGATGTCTCTTTTTTGTTCATCCAGAAGTAATTTTAAACTTGAAGCTACTTCAGCATTATACTTTAAATAAGAAAGGATAAGCAATGTAGAAAAGTTTAAAACTTCACGTGCTGTTTCACTTTTGATGCCGACTTCATTCGAAATCATTTCAGTAATTCTGGCTTTTTTGCTGGTGAAAATTTTTTCTAAAAAGCGATTTCCTTCTGATTTATAATTTTCATCCACAGACAAAATTCTTGAAGAAGTAAAATCAACTTCTTTGTAAAATGTTGAGTCTGGTACAAGATCAGTCATTTCGGCTAAAGCTTTTTCATCAAAATTGTTATAGCATCCCATTAAAACAGTTCCCAGCGAAACATCGATAGCCTTAATTAGTAAGGCATCATTTTCGAAATAGAATTTGTTTAGTTTTGAGATGACATTAGACGAGATAAAACGGCGTAGTTCAATTTGTAGATTTGGGGTCATAATTGTTACGGGATTAGTTAATAATTGCTGTCAATAAACCGATTAAATGTGGTATTTTGTCGATTATAGTGATAAAAATATAAAATAAATTAACATATCCAAAAAATAAGTTAAATATATTATTTTGACTTTTCTGCAATTTAATTAACAAATTATGGTATTATCAACGAATATCATACTTTGTATTAATACTAAGTAGCAATTATTTAAAATAAAAAAAATAATTTTTATTTGAACGATGTTAAAAATAAGAAAATACTTAACTGTTTATTGAGTAATTAAAACAATAAAACTCTGTTTTTCCAAACTATAGTAAGAAATAATCCAAAATAAATAACGCAAATTAAAAAATTGATAAAACCGGAGGCTAAAAAACCAATTAGTGAACCTGTTGCAGCCTTAAATGCTCTTCTGTGATCTTTAGAATCGTATAACATTTCACCTATAAATGCCCCTGCAAATGGACCTATAATTATTCCAAAAGGAATTGGGGCAAGGATGCCAACTATAAGACCAATATTAGTGCCCCAAATGCCGTATGAACTGCCGCCAAAACGTTTAGTTCCCTTAGCTGGAATCACATAATCTAAAATCGTGATAATAATCATGATGATAAAAGTAATTCCTAAAACCCAGTAATTATTTTCAACGGCTTTGGTTAAATACAGTAATAACAAACCAACCCAACAACTTGACAGCCCGGGTAAAACGGGCAAAAAACTTCCCATGATTCCTATAATCATGCAGATAAAACCAAGTAAAACTAATACTAAATCCATACTAAAAACCGTTGTAAATTTTAATTGTAAATTTATGCCATCTATTGAATCATCATTTATAAAGTAATGAAAAAATAGTTCATAATTTCTCTTTGAAGAATATTTGCAATACAAAGTTTACCAAAAAATAATCGTATTTTTACAATATTAGTCAAATCAACATCAAAATCTTGAAACGTTTTTTTCTTTTTTTTGTTTTCATATCTTTAAATTCTTGTCAATATTTTGAGAAGCAGATCCCTTCTGAAAAAGAATTGCTTCAAAAAGAATTAAAATCAATCAACTGGAAAGTAGTTGATGAATATCCCTCTGTGCCAGACTGCGAGAAAATCAACGATAAAAGTCAGCGACAGCAATGTTTTTTCGAAATCATGTCGCAGCTTATTCAGGAAAAACTGGATATAGATACACTCTCCATTTTGTATCCCGAATTAGATACCATAGAAGTTAAAGTGACTGTCTTTCCTAATGCGACCCTGGAATTTGAGCCACAGTTTCCTAAGGATTCGGTGACTTATGACACGATAAAAATCGATAGTATTCTACGTGCACGATTGATAGATTTCCCAAAAGTGAATCCAGCCATTAAACGTGGAATTCCCGTTAAATCACAATTTATTTTGCCTGTTATTCTTAAGGAAAAGAAAAATAAACTAAATGATAAGGATTTAAAGTAGCTGTTCCTGCTGTCCGTTATATCTTTTTATTTTTAAAGAAAAAATAAAAAGGATGTCACTCCCATCAGGGCTAGGCAGTAAGATTCAAAAGAAAATTATACTTTAAACCGACGGTTTTTCCATTCATAAGAACCAAACAAACTGTATAAGGCTACAGCCGAACTAAAAAAAGGATAAAACAGACTACTCAAAAGCCAGCTTTTTAGACGGCCTTTAGTCAAATAAAGACTGGTGACATAAAGCAAAACAAAATCTATAACAAATTTAAGAAAAGCAAACAAAACAAAAATCGGATATGACCAGATTCCGAAAAGGAGAAATAAAAATCCAATAACGAAACTCAAATTTCCAAAGAAAACAATCAATCCCAATAACTTTCCAAACGAACTTTGATACGAACTTGTTTTTGCCGCCCAGCGCACTCTTTGATAAAATAAAGTTTTCCAGGTTTCAGTGGGTTTGGTGGTTACGATAGTTTCTTCATCTTTTAAATAATGAACTTCTTTTGGAAATCTTTCAATCGCTTTCTGCAATAAAAAAACATCATCTCCGCTGGCTATTTTATTGTTTCCCTCAAATCCGTTTAACTTTTCAAACAATGATTTTTTGTAAGCGAAATTGGCTCCATTGCACATAAAAGCATAGTTAAGTCCAAAACTTCCAATGGTAGCCCCTTGCAGGCTTGTTAAATCCAGTTGCTGGAAATGATCTAAAAATGAATTTTTGCAATCACACCTAACTGCTCCTGCGAGCATCGAGATTTTATTTTCCTGAATATAATTGTCGAATGATAAAAGCCAGTTTTCAGGAACAATACAATCGGCATCGGTGGTAATAACCCATTCGGTTTTTACATGTTGCATTGCACTGGTAATCGCGTCTTTTTTAGGAGAATTTGAAACCCGAATGTTGTCAATTACCGAAATTTGGAATTTGGAATTTAAAACTTGAAATTTCTCTGTTGAATTATCATCAACCAAAATCACTTCAAATAAATCAGTTGGATAATTTAATTTCGAAAAGCTCTCCAGCAGTATTGGCAAATTTTCTCCTTCATTGCGAAACGGAACTATAATCGTAAAACTTGTTTTGGGCTCTAAATCTGATTTTTGATATCTTTTGACTTTAAAAAAACCATAAATCAGCAAGCCGATTGTTATAACATAAATTTTTAATATGACGAACAATATCAGGCTCATGCAGCAGTTTTTGTTTTAAAATTCAAAACATAATAACTTCCTAAAACTACCGGAAGAACTACATTTAAAAACCACATTAAAGTGCTGATGAAAACCACAATCCATTCGTTTACGCCTAAAATTCCGAAGAAATAAATCGCAACACTGCCTTTTACCGCAAAATCCAAAAACTGAAACGTTGGTAATGAAGAAGCCAAAAAATAGACAGAAGTAATAGCGGCCATTAAAGTTAAATAGGGTAAATGAACTTCAAAAGCGAGAAACAAAAAGTAATATTGGTGCGAGAAAACCAAATAACGGCAAATGCCTAAAAATATATTTTTCTGATGAACTGGTTTAGGGATTTCATTGATTTTATGAATCAGTTTTTCAATTGAATATCCTTTTACTTTTATCTTTTTTATTGAAAATAACAGAATCAGAATCAATACAAATCCGCCAAATAAAATCAATACGGATTTTGTGGTAATGACATCGTACAGTGCATTGAAATATAACAGACCGAAAATGCCAAAAATAATAGTCAGAATCATTTGGATTCCGTTACAGATTAAGTTCAGGAACACCACTTTTTTAGCTTCCGTTTTCGGATAGTACAAAGCTTTTCCGGCATATTCCCCAACTCCGTTTGGAGTGAAAATCCCGGCGGTTAAGGCTGCTAAAACCTGTTTTGTTGCTTCTCCTAAAGATATGGGATATATGACTCGGGCTAAATTCTGCCATTTTAAAATTTCAAAAAAGCGATTCAGCACGCTCAACAGCAAGATAAATCCAACTCCTAAAACCGACTGATTTTTTCGGAACAAAACAATGAATTTCTGCCAGTCGAGTTTATCATTGTTTGCCAGCTGGTCGTAAATAAAATAAAATGCGCCGCCAACAATCAAAAGTTTGGCCAGAAGAACAAGGAATTGCTTAGCTTTGTGAGGAATTGAAATCATGCCGCAAAAGTAGTCAATTTGAGAATGAGATAATGTGGCAATTAGTAAATTAGAAAATGATTTATTCGAGATTCAGGTAACTTGAAACTTGAAACAAATAAACTTGAAACAAAACTTCTCTTGACAAAAGAACGCATCATATTAGGTATTGACCCTGGAACCACAATTATGGGTTTTGGACTGATTAAAGTAACCAATAAAAAAATGGAATTTCTGCAATTGAATGAATTGCAGCTTTCCAAATACGATAATCATTACCAAAAATTAAAAATTATCTTTGAAAGAACGATCGAATTAATCGAAACACATCATCCGGATGAAATTGCAATTGAAGCACCATTTTTTGGTAAAAACGTCCAGTCGATGCTGAAATTAGGCCGTGCACAAGGCGTTGCCATGGCAGCCGGACTTTCAAGAGATATTCCGATTACCGAGTACGAACCTAAAAAAATAAAAATGGCGATTACCGGAAACGGAAACGCCAGTAAAGAGCAGGTCGCCAAGATGTTGCAGCAGCTTTTAGGTTTAAAAGAATTACCCAAAAATTTGGATTCGACTGATGGTTTGGCGGCAGCTGTTTGTCATCACTTTAATTCCGGGAAAGTGGTTGCTGGAAAAAGTTATTCTGGCTGGGATGCTTTTGTAAAACAGAATGAGGATAAGATAAGAAAATAGTTATATTTGCCGAAATTAACATAATCTTTAACTAATGACAAAACTTAAATTTATTGCATTTCTTTTATTTGCAGCGCTTATTTCTTCATGCTCTTCTGATGATAGCGGAGATAACCAATCAGGAGATACTTATTTTAAATTTACTTAAGATGGTAAGGTACAAAATGTAAAAACCTGGGAAGCCATTAAACTAGGCGATTTAATAGAAGTTACCGGACAGTCTGCAGATGGAGGAGTTGGAATCGATTTTAAATTCAATATTTATGGAAATTTATATGAAGCTTTTACCTACGGAACTGATATTACAAGTAATATCCCTTTTCTGGAAGCTTCAGAACATTTTACATCAAATACTTTTACATTCACTTTAGAAAATTTGAATACTACAAACAAAACAGTCCAGGTAAAATTTTCTGGTAAGGTATATGATGACCCATATGATCACGAATCAGATTATGTTAATGTAATGGGATCATTTAAGGTTTCGTATGAAGATGATCCTTCAGAATCTCTGGAAGGGTATGGAACTTTTGCAAAGATAGATGGAAAAGACTGGCATGGTTTATCGATGAGCAGTACTGTTGAAAATCAGGAAACAAAAATACTTTACGCAGAAAATGACGGGGAGTATATAATTGGTATCGCTTTTCCTAAGTATGGAGCAAAAACAGGAACCTTCACTTTCACTAACAATAATTTTGCGAATAGAATTACTTTTCAAAAGTATGATTTATCAACACATGAATTTATAGATTATGATGTTTCAGGAACCATAACCTTTACCACTATTAATGATTCTTATGCAGCTGGAACATTTAGCCTGACAGCAACAAATCCGGTAACTAAAGCGAAAATAATAATTTCAAATGGTACTTTTAAAGAAGGGCTTTAGTGAAAAAAACTTAATTAAGTATTGATTATTGAAGAGCAAGATTTAACTTGCTCTTTTTTTATTATGTCTGGAATCTACATTCACATACCATTTTGCAAGCAGGCTTGTCATTACTGCGACTTTCATTTTTCAACTTCAATGAAGAAGAAGGAAGATATGGTTTTGGCTTTGGCAAAAGAAATTATGATGCGTAAAAATGAATTTGAAAATGATATAGTAGAAACGATTTATTTTGGCGGAGGAACACCTTCGGTTTTATCGAATGGCGAAATCAACTTTTTAATTTCTGAAGTTTATAAAAATTATAAAGTTGTCGAAAATCCTGAAATCACACTTGAAGCAAATCCTGATGATTTGTCTTTAGAACGGATTTTAGAATTATCTAAAAGTCCGATAAATCGTCTCAGCATCGGAATTCAGTCATTTTATGAAGATGATTTAAAGATGATGAACCGTGCTCATAATTCGCCGGAAGCCAAAAAATGTCTGGAAGAAGCTATTAAGTACTTCGACAATATTTCGCTTGATTTGATTTACGGAATTCCGGGAATGACTGACGAAATGTGGAAACAAAATATTCAGACCGCTCTGGATTTTGGTATTCCGCATATTTCGAGTTACGCTTTGACAGTTGAGCCAAAAACAACTTTGAGCAAGCTAATTCAAACCGGAAAAATTGCCGAACTTCAGGATGAAGCTGCTTCCAATCATTTTAATATTTTGGTTGAAATGCTTCAAAACAACGGTTTCATTCATTACGAATTATCCAATTTTGGAAAAGAAAATTATTTCTCCAAAAACAATTCAGCTTACTGGTTGGGTAAAAAATATATCGGAATCGGACCTTCAGCACATAGCTATGACGGAAAAAAAAGAGGCTGGAATATTGCTAATAATTCACTTTATCTAAAATCAATTCAGGAAAATAAACTTCCCATAGAAACTGAAATTCTGACTACATCTGATCGTTATAATGAATATATTATGACAGGATTACGAACGATTTGGGGCGTTTCTTTGGAAAAAATTGAAAATGAGTTTGGATTTGAATATCTAAATTATCTTCAAAAACAATCTCAAAAGTTCTTAGATGATGATTTACTTTCAATAGAAAATTACATACTGAAACCCACTCTAAAAGGAAAATTTTTAACAGATGGAATTGCTTCAGATTTATTTTATCTAAATTTGAAAGAATAAAAAATAGAACGCTGATAAAACGGATGCAGGCAACGCTGATAAATCTGTATTAATCCGCGTTAGAATATCCGTAAAATCCGTGTCCGAAATGATTGCAATTATTGAAAATAAATATCAAATTAACCTTTCAAAACCCATTGATATCTCTATTCCATTAACCAATACTGATGAAAACCCAATTGCCTGGTATATCGAAAAGCCAGTTATAGAACCGGTAGTTTTTGGCGACTGGATCGGCAAAGTTTCGGAAGGAAAATCATCGACTAATTTCAATAATATTTTCTTCAATCCGCATGGGCATGGTACGCATACGGAATGTTTAGGGCATATTACAAATGATTTTTACAGTATCAACCAATCTTTAAAAAAGTTTTTCTTTTTTGCCAGACTGATTACCATCGAACCTGAAAAAATGGAGGAAGATTTTGTGATTACAAAAAAGCAGGTTTATGAAGCTCTGAATGTCTCAGATTTTCCAGAAACCGAAGCAATAATCATCAGAACGCTTCCTAATCAAAAAGATAAAAAATCAAGAAAGTATTCGAATACAAATCCACCCTATTTGTCTGAAGAAGCAGCAGTTTTTATCCGCGAAAGCGAAATTCAGCATCTTTTAATTGACTTGCCAAGCGTTGATCGTGAGCATGATGAAGGCAAATTATTGGCACACAAAGCTTTTTGGAATGTTAAGGACACACATAATTTAAACATCGATGCACGTTTTGAAGCGACAATTACTGAAATGATTTTTGTGCCAAACGAAATTCACGACGGAAATTATCTGCTAAATCTGCAAATTGCTTCTTTTGAAAACGATGCCAGTCCGAGTAAACCTGTTTTATATCCTGTTGAAAATTTACAATTGTAAATCACTTTGTTTAGGTTAAATAAAAGAGAGAAAAAAAGAAAATGGTTATATTCGAAACAGCTTTAATATTCCAAACTTATGAATCAGATTACCGTTTCTACTGATAAAAGCAAACTTGATATTTTGTTCATTCAAAATTTCCTGAAGGACATTTATTGGGCTGCCGGACGGACTATTGAAGAAGTACAGACTACAATTGATGCGTCGGTTTGTTTTGGAATTTATTTGAATGATAAACAAGTTGGTTTTGCAAGAGTAATTACTGATTATGTTGTTTTTGGCTATGTAATGGATGTTTTTATTGCGGAACAACATCGTGGAAAAGGATACTCTTCCATTTTAATTCAGCATATGATGAATGAACCATTGCTGAGAGATATTAAAATCTGGCGCCTGGCAACAACAGACGCACATTTTTTATATGAAAAATTTGGATTTACTAAACTGAGTCATCCTGAAAAAATGATGGAAAAAATACTATGATGAATACAATTGTTAAACTCGAAGAAACTGCTTTATTTATTTTCGGAATCTATTTATTCAGTCTTTTAAGTTTTGAATGGTGGTGGTTTTTGGTTTTGATTTTAGCCCCCGATTTATCGATGCTGGGATATTTATTTGGAAATAAAACCGGCGCGTTTTTTTATAATGTGTTTCATCATAAAGGAATTGCTATTTTATTTTATATTTTCGGATCGTATTTTAAAATTGAAGTTCTGCAATTAGCAGGAGTTATTTTGATGTCGCATTCTGCAATGGATCGTATTTTTGGTTATGGCCTTAAATATGAAAAAGGTTTTAAATACACTCATTTGGGTGAAATTGGTAAATAAACAATTATGAATTTAGAAACATTTTACGAATATTGCCTTTCGAAAAAAGGTGTCAGCGAACATTTTCCTTTTGATGAAGATACTTTAGTATTCAAAGTAGGCGGAAAAATGTTTGCTTTGTCATCTTTATCACAATGGGAAAAGAATGAAGCTTCAGTCAATTTAAAATGTGATCCGGAGCGTGCTCAGGAATTAAGGGTAGAATATGATGAAATAAAACCGGGATTTCATATGAGTAAAGTACATTGGAATACAGTTTCGTTAAACGGAAATTTACCGGCTGCTTTTGTCAAAGAACTCATAGATCATTCATATGAATTGGTTTTCAAAAGTTTGACAAAGAAAATTCAGAATGAAATTATTGACCCGAGGTAAAATTTTTACCGAACAGGCGGAGCAATTAGAAAATTAGGCATTACATTTGTAAGGAATGTCAAAAACATAACACTCAATTAATTTGCAACTTAGTAGTTTATAGAATATGAAAGAACAATTTAAAAAATTTCTGAACGAAGAGCAAGATCCTAAAGCGATTGAAAAAATTACTTCAAAACTCAATGATTTATTGATGAAAGGAGAAGAAGTAGGATATATTGCAGTTCAAAAAAAACCTGCAATTACTGTTTTTCCGGATAGTATTGTATTAACGAATAAAAGAATTATTATTTGTAAACCTAAAAATCTGGGTCTTTCAATGGATTTTACAGATTATACCTGGGATGATGTTGCAGGAGCATTTGTAAAAGAAAATATTCTGGGTTCAGAATTCTCATTTAATACCAATACTGACTTGTCGATTTCGATTGATTATATTCCGAAAATCCAGGCCAGAAAAATATATACATACGCAAAAGAACAGTTGGATTTACTTAAAAATCCAGTGACTATATCAGCTCCGGTTTCAGAAACTATTCAGGCAGAAGAGCCAGAGGATACTGTTGAAGAAATTGAAACAGAAGAAGTAACTAATTTTGCAGAAATTTTACCGGCAGCTCCGTCTTACACAGAGACTTTCGAACCAATTCAACAAACTCAGTCAACAGGTGAGCGTAAATTAAGTGAATTATCTAAAGAAGAGCTTTTTGATAAATTACAGAATTATAAAAAACTGCTGGATAATGGCTTAATTCTCCAGGGTGAATATGACAATTACAAAAAAGAAATTTTAAGTTATATGTAATAAAAAATCCGAAGTTCAAGCTTCGGATTTTTTTATTTAATTTTTTTTAGATTACCTACCATTCATTAACTTTATTAGCATCCATTTTTAAGAATATAAAAAGTAAAATGGTGAATCCCCATAAACCAGATCCCCCGTATGAAAAGAAAGGCAGAGGTACCCCAATTGTTGGGAAAATACCAACTACCATGGCAATGTTCACAAAAAAGTGAATGAATAAAATTCCGGCAACACAATATCCGTATACTCTGCTAAATTTTGTTTTTTGTCTTTCAGCTAAATAAATAATTCTTAAAAGTAATCCGGCAAATAATGCAATAACTATAAAGGAACCAACAAATCCCCATTCTTCGCCTACGGTTGTAAATATGTAATCAGTGTGCTGTTCTGGTACAAAACCACCTTTTGTCTGTGTCCCCTCTAAAAAACCTTTTCCTGTCCAGCCTCCTGATCCTATAGCAATCTCAGATTGGTTAGTATTGTATCCGATACCTTTCATATCGACCGTTTTTCCTAGTAATATATTGAAACGGTCTCTGTGATGTTGTTTAAAAACATGATCAAAAACATAATCAACTGAAAAAACAAATGCTGAAATAATGGCCAGGAGTATACTGCTTAAAATAATATTACGGTCAACAGCTCTTCCTTTAAAATGTATAATAGCCAATACTGCGAACGCTATTAAAATAACAACATAAGGCTCTAAAATGAGTGTTAGTACAAATAAAAGTATGGTTATGAAACCGGTCCATACATACCAGGCAGGAAGTCCTTCCCGATATAAAACAATAATGAAAATACTATAAATTAAAGCACTCCCGGGATCCGGTTGCGGCAAGATCAAAATTACAGGCAGGAATATTATGGCAAGTGCCTGAATTTGACGATTGGTTTCCTTAAGATTAATTTGTGTGTCGCTCAGATATTTGGCTAAGGCCAATGAAGTAGCCGCTTTTGCAAATTCTGATGGCTGAAGTGTAAAGCTTCCGATAGCATACCAGCATCTTTGTCCTGCAATTGTTTTTCCAAAAAGAAACAATCCGGCTAATGATAATAATGCAACTCCAAAGATGATACTGGCATATTTTTCATAGAATTTACCATCAACGAATAAAACAACGAAAATTAGAGGAATGGTACATCCAATAAATATTAACTGCTTTTCATAAGTTCCTTCTGTAGAAGATAAGGAAGACGAATATATGTTTAACCACCCCAGAATCACCAGAATACTGTAAATGATAACGCTTATCCAATCAATATTTTTTTTTACACTTTGATTTTTCATTTTAAATGAATCCCTTATTAATTTCGTTTGATGGAATCAGCTTTGGTTTTTGGAATTATTCTTTTGCTTTTTGCAATGGAGTCTCTTCGTTTAATTTCTAACTTAGCAACATTTGCAATAGAATCCTTTATTCGTATTTCTTTTTTAACACTTTCTGAAAGTCCGCCTAATTTTGCATATTCGCTTTGAAGACTCTTGTTTAAAACCCTGACTTCTAAATCCGTTCTGGAAATTTTCTTTTTTAAATATTTTTCTATCATTAAACTCGCAATGGGTCCGGCAATCGAAGCTCCAAAACCACCATTTTCAATCATAATGGCAATCGCAATTTTTGGATTGTCTTTTGGTGCAAATGCAACAAATATAGAGTGATCTTCAAGCTGAACTCTTTTACCGTCAATCTTCGCAAAATTTTCAGCCGTACCTGTTTTTCCACAGATGTCAATACCTTCAACTTTTAATCTGCTTGCTGTTCCCATATTATAAACATCAAATAAGCCGCTTATGATTGGAGGGAAATATTTTTTATCAATAGATGTTGTGTGTTTTGTTGTAAATTTAGAATCGATGCTTTTGCCTTCAATCTTTTTTATGATGTGAGGGGTGTAATAATAGCCCTGATTCGCAATTGTAGCCATCATATTTGCCAGCTGAATTGGTGTCATTACAACTTCTCCCTGCCCGATAGCATTTGAAACAATGGCAGTACTTTTCCAGCCGCCATTAGGATACATTTTTTTATAAGTTTTAGAAGTTGGAATTTTTCCTCTCTTACCAGTTGGTAAATCGTAACCCATAAATTCACCTAACCCAAAAGTTTTAAGGTGATTGCTCCATACATCTACTGCAGCAGCAGGTTTTGTGTATTTATTAATTGTTCGCATGTAAGAAGTTGCGAAATAACTGTTACAGGATTGGTAAATAGCTCTGTGTAATTGCAATTGGCCTCCACTGCAGTGACATCTCATAAATCGTCCTCTTGCATAACTGAAACCATGATGGCAGGTAACAGAAAAATTTTCATCAATTACACCTTCTTGTAAAGCTACCAGACCTGTTAATATTTTAAAAGGAGAACCTGGTGGGTATTCCGCCAAAAGTCCTCTGTCATATAGCGGTTTAGCTATTGAATCACGATATAAAAGTGTGTAATTCTTAGAACGCTGCCTTCCAACTAAGATTCCCGGATCGTATGACGGAGCGGTTACGAGTGCTAAAATTTCACCCGAGCTAGGCTCAAGAGCAACGATACCGCCTCTTTTATTGATCATCAATTCTTCACCATATTTTTGAAGTGCAGCATCAATAGTTAAATTAATATCTTCTCCCTGAACAGCTATAGTATCGTATTTTCCATTTTTATAAGAACCAATTTCTCTGTTGTATTTGTCTTTTTGGATATATTTTACACCTTTTATACCTCTCAGGATTTCTTCATAGCTTTCTTCGACACCTTGCTTACCAATTAAATCACCACTATTGTAATAAGGATTTTTTGCAATCTGTTTTTCGGTTACCTGTGTGATAAAACCAAAAATATTAGCTCCACAATCAACTTCATAGTCACGAAGAGAACGTTTTTGAAAATAGAAACCTTCATATTTTCTAATTTTCTCCTGAAAAGCTGCAAATTCTGTCTTGTTAAGCTGTGATAAAAAAACAGAAGGTAATCTTGGGCTGTACACCTTTGCTTTGGCTATTCTTTTCTCGTATTCTTCCTTAGTAATATTTAATAGTTGGCAGAATTCAGCGATATTGAGATTATCTTTAATTTCTCTTGGAATGACCATGATATCATAAGATGACTGGTTTGCAACAAGCAGTTTTCCGTATCTGTCATAAATATACCCGCGTTCAGGGTAATCATATTTTATTTTGATGGCATTATTTTCTGATTTCAGTTTGAAAGAATCATCAATAACCTGCAAATAAAATATCCTGATCACTAGCAAAGATGCTGCAATAATAATTAAAGTGGGCAGCAGGACTTTTCTCATCGTTTATTTGGCTTAATAAGATAAATGATTATGATAGAAATGAGTATTGTAAAAATAGAACTAAATAAAGTGCGGAGCAAAATATCCCAAATGAATTTAAATTGAAAAGCTTCCAGGATAAATAAAACGATATGATGTAAGAAAACAGAAACTAAAATAAATGAGAAACGCTCAGGCGTTAAGGACTCGTTTAGTTTGATAGTTTGATATTCATAACTCAATCCGAAAGAGAATTTAAAAATATAGGGCCTGTAATAAGCTAAAATAACACAGGCTGCTGCATGAATACCTCCTGAATTACAAAACATATCCATTGTAATACCCAATAAAAAGCTCGAAATTATTAAACCGGATCGATTGCTGTTTACAGGATACAAAATAATATATAAAATATACGGGTAAGGACTTATGTACCCTAAGAAATTCATGTTGTTAAAAATAACAATCTGAATTGCAAGTAACATAATAAATCGAAAAATATTGACTAACAGTGCGCTATTCATCTTTTTCCTTGTTTTTATTTTCTAAATTAATAAGTTCTTCCCTTCCCTTACTTTTAATAATATAAACATGTCCTAAATTAGTCATGTCGTTAAATAATTTGACATCAATGGTATAGAATGTTGTTTTTGTGTCTATATAATATTTATCAATTACACCAATATTAATGTTTTCAGGAAAAATTACAGATTGTCCACCTGTAACAATAGTATCTCCTTTTCTAACAGAAGCCAGTCTCGGAACATCGGTTAATTGAACAGTCCCAGTACTTTTTCCGTCCCAGGTCAAAGAACCAAAATGATTTGATTTTTTTAATTTTGCATTAATCTGAGATTTCATATTCAATATACTAATCACAGTAGAATAGTTAGGGGATGTATTGTCTACAATACCAATAATTCCTAAACTATTAATTACTCCCATATCTTGTTTAACGCCTTCGTTTGATCCAGAATTTAAAGTAAGATAATTTTCGTGTGTGCTATACGAGTTATGAATTACTTTTGAGACAATAATATCAGCTGGCTTAACACCTTTAATACTGTCGATCATCGGCGCTTTTGTTGTGTCTTCTATGTTGAATAAAAGACTTTTTAATCTTGCGTTTTCAAGTACCAGTTCGTCATTTTCAGCTCTTAAATTCAAATACTCATTTACGCTGTTTATTTTTTCATAAACGCCTCCACTAATAAAGTTAGCAGAGCTGATAGTCCTGCTTCTGTGAAATGAGTGAGATTGGATTGTGAGTGCCAACGAAATACCTAAAAGCAGCAAAAACAGCAAACGATTACTGTTTTTTATAATGAAATTAAAAATTTGCTGCATTTCTTGTTTGGTTATTTTGTTTCAGGATATGCTTTGAGTTCAAATTTTTTTAGAGCCAAATGATTTATAATTTAACTCTAAAAAAATATTGATTCTTATCTTGTCTTATTTGATTAAGATACTTTTAAATTTTGCAATGTTTTTAAGTGCCATTCCCGTTCCACGTACAACTGCTCTTAACGGATCTTCGGCAATGTAAACCGGTAAATCTGTTTTTTGAGAAATACGCTTGTCAAGACCTCTTAACATAGATCCTCCACCAGCTAAATAAATACCTGTGTTGTAGATATCTGCTGCTAATTCTGGAGGAGTTTGAGATAATGTTTCCATTACCGCATCCTCAATACGCTGAATGGATTTGTCTAATGCTTTAGCGATCTCACGATAAGAAACATCAACTTGTTTTGGCTTACCTGTAAGCAAATCTCTACCTTGAACTGACATATCTTCTGGCGGTCCGTCAAGATCTTCGATAGCCGCTCCGATTTGAATTTTAATTTTTTCAGCAGTACTTTCTCCTACGAAAAGGTTGTGCTGTGTACGCATGTAATAAACGATGTCATTTGTGAAAACGTCACCCGCAATTTTTACAGATTTGTCACAAACAATTCCACCTAAGGCGATTACAGCGATTTCAGTTGTACCACCTCCAATATCAACAATCATATTTCCTTTTGGTTGCATGATGTCGATTCCAATACCGATTGCTGCTGCCATTGGTTCGTGAATCAAGTAAACTTCTTTTCCGTTTACACGCTCACAAGATTCTTTTACAGCACGCATCTCAACCTCTGTAATTCCAGACGGAATACAAACTACCATCCTTAAAGCAGGAGTAAACATTCTCTTCTTTAATGCAGGTATGCTTTTAATGAACATATTGATCATTTTTTCTGAAGCATCAAAATCGGCAATTACACCATCCTTCAAAGGCCTTATGGTCTTGATGTTTTCATGTGTTTTACCTTGCATCATGTTGGCCTCTTTACCAACAGCAATGATTTTGCCAGAAATCCTATCGCGTGCTACGATAGAAGGGCTATCAATAACAACTTTATCATTATGAATGATTAAAGTGTTTGCGGTTCCAAGGTCTATCGCAATATCCTCGGTCATGAAATCAAAAAATCCCATAAGTTTTTTAGGGGTTTAAAATGTTATAAAATAATTTATCGAACAAAGTTAAACAAATTAATGTTTAAAATGACGTGTTCCTGTAAATACCATTGCAAGATTATTTTCGTTGCAATAATTTATGCTTAATTCGTCTTTTATTGAACCTCCTGGCTGAATTACAGCAGTTATTCCTGCTTTTTTAGCTAATTCTACACAGTCAGGAAATGGGAAAAAGGCATCACTTGCCATTGAAGCACCATTTAAATCAAATCCGAAAGCTTTTGCTTTATCAACTGCCTGAATCAAAGCGTCAACTCTTGAAGTCTGACCTGTACCAGATGAAATCAATGTTCCGTTTTTAGCAAATACAATTGTGTTCGATTTTGTATTCTTGCAGATTTTAGAAGCAAAGATCAAATCTTCGATCTCCTGAGCAGTAGGTTCTGTAATTGTAACGGTTTTTAAATGCTCTTTATTATCTGTAATATTATTTCTGTCCTGAATTAACAAACCATTAAGACAAGTTCTTACTTGGCGGGATGGTAATTCAACTTCATTCTGAATTAAAATAATTCTATTCTTTTTCTCTTGCAAAATACTGATAGCCTGATCATCGTACGATGGGGCAATAACAACTTCGCAGAATAATTTGTTGATTTCCTGTGCTGTTTCAACATCAATTTTTGTGTTAGAAATTAACACTCCGCCAAAAGCAGAAGTAGGATCACAAGCTAAAGCTGCTAAATAAGCTTCGCTGATTGTTTTTCTTGAAGCTAATCCGCAGGCATTATTATGTTTTAAAATTGCAAATGTTGGTCCGTCTGTTTTAAATTCAGCAATTAAATTTACTGCAGCATCAACATCTAATAAATTGTTGTATGATAATTCTTTTCCGTGAACTTTTTTGAACATAGCGTCAAAATCTCCGAAGAAAAATCCTTTTTGGTGAGGGTTTTCACCGTATCTTAAAACCTGACCGTTTGCAATGCTTTCTTTGTAAATAGTCTCGTCGGTATTAAAATAATTAAAAATAGCTCCGTCATAGTGAGAAGAAACGTGGAAAGCCTTTGTAGCAAACAATCTTCTGTTTTCTAGAGTTGTTGCCCCATCTTGCTCTGTAATCAAATCTAAAAGTAAGCTGTATTCGTTTACTGAAGCTACGATTACTGTGTCTTTGAAATTTTTTGCACCTGCGCGGATTAATGAAATTCCGCCAATGTCAATTTTTTCAATAATATCTTGTTCGCTTGCGCCAGAAGCAACTGTTTTTTCAAAAGGGTATAAATCAACAATAACCAAATCAATCTGCGGAATATTAAATTCCTTCATTTGCTGCACATCACTTTCATTGTCTTGACGATTCAAGATTCCACCAAAAATTTTTGGATGCAAAGTTTTTACTCTTCCGCCAAGAATTTCAGGAAAAGAAGTTATATCTTCAACAGGAACTACCGGAATACCAAGGTTTTTAATAAAATCTTCAGTACCGCCAGTTGAATAAAGTGTAACATTTTGCTCATGTAATTTTCTAACGATTGGCTCTAATCCATCTTTCGAAAAAACAGATATTAATGCTGATTGTATTTTTTTAGTTGTGCTCATTGTGTAGTTATAATTTTCAGACTGCAAAAGTAGTTTTTTTTGATTATATATTTAAAGGAATTCTTGTAACATTATATTAAAAAAATCTACTGATGAGTTAGTTACCTTTTATTAGGTTTTTGATTTAAATTTATTGAATTTTACTTTATCGAAAAAACGAACATATGCTACTTTATCTTAGGTTATTAAAAGAAAGTCTGAGCTTTGCCATTAATGCTTTACGAAATAATAAATTGCGAACATTATTATCACTGTTAGGTGTGACTATTGGTATTTTTTCGATTATTGCTGTATTGGCGGCTGTTGATTCCCTCGATAGAAAAATTTCAAAAGATTTAAGTAGTTTAGATAAAAATACAATTTATTTAATGAAATATAACTTTGGCCCATCTGAAATTCCACAATGGAAAAGAGAGCAGTTTCCAAATGTAAAATATGATGAATATATTGCCCTGAAAAACTCTCTGAATAATACAGATCAGGTAGGTTATCAGCTATTTGTAAATAGAGAAACTTTAAAATATGATTCGAAAACCGTTGCCGATGTAAATATGATTCCTTCTTCTTTCGAAATGGTTAATATTGACGGATTGAGTTTTGACAAAGGAAGATTTTATAATGAATCCGAATCGAATTCAGGAACTCCCGTAATTGTTTTAGGTTATGATATTGCCAATGGACTTTTTGGAGAAAGCGATCCTATTGGGAAAAATATTCGTCTATACGGACAGCGTTTTACGGTTATCGGAGTAATGACAAAACAAGGGGCAGGGTTTTTCGGAGACAGTAATGATACTTCTGTGTATTTCCCGGCTAATTTCCTGCGTAGAATGTACGGCGACAGCGATTCGATGACACCAGTAATTGTTTTAAAACCGGTAAAAGGTGTAGATATGGATGCTTATAAAGCAGAAGTTGCTCAAAAACTAAGAGCAATTCGCGGAATGAAAGCAGGGGAGATGGATAATTTCTTTATAAATGTACTTTCCGGATTTACCGATTTTATTGATGGAATTCTCGGTCAAATGAATGTTGTAGGGTGGATTATCAGCGGGTTTTCTCTTTTAGTTGGAGGTTTTGGAATCGCTAATATTATGTTCGTATCGGTAAAAGAAAGAACGAATTTAATCGGAATTCAAAAATCATTGGGAGCGAAGAATAAATTTATTCTGTTCCAGTTTTTATTTGAAGCTATAATTCTTTCGGTAATTGGTGGAATTATTGGTTTGCTGATGGTTTGGGGAATTGCTGTAATCCTCACAAAAGTGCTTGATTTTGATTTTGTTTTAAGTTTGGGGAATATTCTTTTAGGAACTGGTTTAGCCGCACTTATCGGATTGATTTCGGGAATTCTGCCGGCAATTTCGGCGGCAAATTTAGATCCTGTTGAGGCTATTCGGACGGGAATGTGATTTTTGAGGTTCAAAGGTTCAGAGTAACAAAGGTTCAAAGTTTTTTTGACAGAATTTTAATTTTAACCCAGAGAAATAAATTCCATAGGAATTAAATATCGGTAGCAACGGAATTTATTTTCCGTTGAAAAAATGAAATCACACATTCAGAAGTTCCGTAGGAACGACACATTGGTAGATATAAAAAAATCCCAGAAAGCAATTTTCCGGGATTTTGTGTTTTTAGAAAAGTATAAAACTTATTTTCTAATATCATTATTCTGAATCAAATCAATATATAAATTGATCTTATCTTTCAATTCTTTTCTAGGCGTGATAAAGTCAAGGAAGCCGTGCTCTAAAAGAAACTCAGCAGTCTGGAAACCTTCCGGTAAATCTTTTCCTGTGGTATCACGTACAACACGCGGACCAGCAAAACCAATCAAAGCGCCCGGCTCAGAGATGTTGATGTCTCCTAACATTGCGTAAGATGCAGTTGTTCCACCCGTTGTAGGGTCTGTACAAAGAGAGATATAAGGTAATTTAGCTTCTGCTAATTGAGCCAGTTTTACAGAAGTTTTGGCTAATTGCATTAAAGAATAAGCAGCTTCCATCATACGAGCTCCACCAGACTTGGAAATCATTACAAAAGGTAATTTATTTTTGATTGCGTGATCAATACCTCTTGCGATCTTTTCCCCTACAACTGCTCCCATAGATCCACCAATAAAAGCGAAATCCATACAGCAGATTACAAGTTCTTTTCCTTTAGATTTTCCTACTCCGGTACGTACAGCGTCTTTAAGGTGCGTTTTTTCCATTACATCTTTCAAACGCTCTGCATATTTTTTTGTATCCACAAAATGCAAAGGATCTTTTGATGTCATGTTTTTATCTAACTCAACAAATTCGTTGTTGTCGAATAAAATTTCAAAATAGGTTGCGCTTCCAATTCGAACGTGAAAATCATCTTCAGGGCTTACGAATAAGTTTCTCGCTAATTCGTCTGCATCAATAATTTTTCCGGTAGGAGATTTGTACCACAATCCTTTCGGAACGTCCATCTTGTCTTCTGTCGCAGTCGTAATCCCTTTTTCCTGTCTTTTAAACCAAGCCATATTGAATGTTTTATTTGTTTGAGGTTTCAGGTTTCAAGTTGCGAAACCTGAAGCCTGAAACTTTAAACTTGAAACTTTTTTATTATAGTGTATTCACGTTATTCAAATCTGCAAAAGCTTGCTCCAATCTTGCGTTGAATGTTACTTCGCTTTCACGAACCCATCTTCTTGGGTCATAATATTTTTTGTTTGGAGCATCCGGGCCTTCTGGGTTACCAATTTGAGATTTCAAATAGTCAAGGTTTTTAACCATATAATCCCGGATTCCTTCAGTATATGCAAATTGTAAATCGGTATCAATATTCATTTTGATCACTCCGTAGCTGATTCCTTCTCTGATTTCTTCAAGTGTAGAACCAGAACCTCCGTGGAAAACGAAATCTACAGGGTTATGACCTGTATTGAATTTCTTTTGAACGAAATCCTGAGAATTTTTTAAGATTTTTGGAGTCAATTTTACGTTTCCTGGTTTGTAAACACCGTGAACGTTTCCAAAAGCAGCAGCAATTGTAAATTTAGGACTTACTTTAGATAATTCTTCGTAAGCATAAGCTACTTCTTCTGGCTGAGTGTATAATTTGGAGCTATCAACGTCAGAGTTGTCAACGCCATCTTCTTCACCACCTGTAATACCAAGTTCGATTTCTAATGTCATTCCCATTTTGCTCATTCTTGCCAAATATTCTTTACAGATCTCAATGTTTTCTTCGATTGGCTCCTCAGACAAATCGATCATATGAGAACTGAATAATGGTTTTCCTGTTTCTGCAAAATGTTTTTCAGATGCATCTAACAAACCATCAATCCAAGGCAATAATTTTTTTGCGCAGTGGTCAGTATGTAAAATTACAGTTGCACCGTAAGCTTCTGCTAAAGTATGAATGTGTTTTGCTCCTGCAATACCACCTGCGATTGCTGCTTTTTCACCTGCATTCGATAATCCTTTTCCAGCGTTGAATTGCGCTCCTCCATTAGAGAACTGAATGATAACCGGAGCATTTAGTTTTGCTGCAGTTTCAAGAACGCCATTAATTGTGCTTGATCCGGTTACGTTTACTGCCGGAAGTGCAAATCCTTTTTCTTTTGCATAATTAAAGATTTCCTGAACCTGATCTCCTGTAGCTACTCCTGGTTTAATATTGTGTGCCATTGTAATTTTTTTTAGTTGTTTTTAGGTTTTTAGGTTGCAAAAATAAGAATTAATTAGCATTA
The DNA here is from genome assembly GCF_020026925.1 of Flavobacterium hibisci. Classification (GTDB taxonomy): domain Bacteria; phylum Bacteroidota; class Bacteroidia; order Flavobacteriales; family Flavobacteriaceae; genus Flavobacterium; species Flavobacterium hibisci. The sequence continues at coordinate 110,783 of NZ_JAIQDW010000003.1, forward strand.
GAACGGATAATTTATCCCAAAATTTAAAACTGAATGCCCAAAATTGTATTCTCTGAACCAACGTTTGCCCGGTTCATGCGCCGGATTATAAGTCTTAAAGCCTAAATCTAAACGAATAACAAAAAAGCTTAAATCATATCGCAAACCAAATCCGCTTCCTAAAGCAATTTCTTCGAAATCGTTTAAGCCAGAGAATTTTGCCTTTTCATCAGTTACATTATCGAGTACATTCCAGATATTTCCGGCGTCAGCAAAGATTGCACCTTTAACATCTCCGAAGATTTTGAATCGAAATTCCCCACTTAGGGCGAGCTTCATATTGGCTTCATTAAAGTCATTTACTGCATTTGTACTTCCCGGACCTAACGCATAAGGCTGCCAGGCGCGATTGTCATTTGATCCTCCGGAATAATAACTTCGTGAAAAAGGAATATAATCTGAGTTTCCAAAAGGAATTGCAATACCAAAAAAGCTTCGGACAGCCAGTACTTTTTCTTTGCCAAAATCCCAGTGTTTAATATAATCAAATTCGGTTTTAATATATTCTGAATATTCAAGATTAAATATTTCGTAATTGCCTCTTGAGTTTTTAGGAAGGCTTACTACGCCTGAAATGGCAGATAATAGAGTTCCTGCTGATTCTATTTTAGTTTTAAACTGATAAAAAGTATTATCTGCCAAATCTTTTTTGGTTGTTTTGGTAAATGTATAACTAGTGGCCAAAATAAAGTCATTTTCAGTAAGACGTACCCTTCTTTCTTCTATACCCTGAACGTCTTTGTATTTTGAATCCGATGCTGTCAATGCTGTTCTGTTATTTATAACATCATTAGTAAAATCTGAGGCTCCTTTAGGTATAGTCAGGTTTTTATTGGCTTGTTCTTCTGGTGTATCTCCCCAGTTGTTGTTATTGATATTGTAATCTTTTCCAATACTATTCAATTCATCATAAGAAGAAGTATATACTTTAAAATAGTTATCCGGATTCAGATTACGGACATATTGTGCGTTTAGTAAATCTAATTTTGCTGAATTGTATCTTTTTGGAGACCATAGGTAAGACAGGCCGCCTGTGAAGTTTTCCTTGTCTAGTCCAATGTTTCTTTGTTTAGAAAAACCGGCGGAAATTGACGTGGACGGGATCATGCTTTTCGGAATAATTTTTTCTGTTCCAAAAGGCATTAAGATTCTTGGGAAATTAAGTTTCATGTCAACTCCATATTCCGAAACATTAAAGAAATTATTATTAGGATTTGCCATGTCTTTTGATGACCCTATGTTTACACGAGCAGAAATTTCTAAGGTTTCAGCCCTGTTAAATACATTTCGAATTGTTTCTGAAACACTGGCTCCAATTCCAAAATCCTGAATATTGGAATGTGTTAAATCTAAGCTTGCGCCAAAGCTGTATTTTTTTCTTGGTGTCAGATAGACTTTTGCAATTAGAGATTGTGCTGTCGAATCTCGTTTATCAACTTCATATTGTATTGATGGGTAATTGAAAATTTTCAGATTGTTTAAGTAGCGGGAAGAAAGAGTAGTCCTAAAATCGGCATAAGTTCCTCCCTTTGTAATAAAAATAGCATCTGTAATAGCGCGGGGTTTGTATTTTAATTTGTCATAACTATACAAATTAAAGTTGTTGTAAGTGGTGCTGTCCTTTATTTGGCTTTTTGCCCGTGCAGGAGAATAATCAGTATAAATATTTACGTCACTTATTTTATACAGTTTAAAAGGTTCTGTCCTGCTGGAATCTTTTTCCTGAATACTGTTGTCTTTGATGATTAAATTTATGTCCGCCTTATTTTTTTTGCCAATGGTATCAACATCAAAGGTGACATATGTAGGCTGGAAATAGTAGGCTCCGTGATTTCTAAAATAGGTAGTAATACGATTTTTTTCTTCTTCAAAATCGCTGGTTTTGAATTGGTTACCTGATTTTAAAAATGAAGGCTCCGGGTTTGTTTTATATAATGAATCCAAAGCAGGTGTGCTTATGTTTTGTCTAATAGAATCCAAAGTAAAAACATTTCCGGTTGTAATATTGTAGTTGATTTTTGCTTTTTTATAGCCTACCGTGTCAATGTTGTAATTCATGGCTACATTAAAATAGCCATTGTTAAAATAATAGGATTTTAAACGAACTAATGTTTTTTTGGTTTTTGAAGTATCAATGATAACAGGAGGCTCACCGGTTCTTTTTAAGAATTCATGAATTCCTTTGTATAAAAATGACTGTCCAAGACGGTCTACTTGTTTAGCAGATAATATTTTAGATTGGCGCTCATATTTTCCTGGATTGTTTTTAAATTTTGCCTGATAACTAGAATCAGGATTTAATTTTGCCAGATTATATAAATTTAAACGCAGACGAAATCCTAATAAGTTACTGTTTGGTTTCTGATACATCTGATCTGAAGCAGTTTCATCATTAGTAGATTTTCCGTTTACAATAATATCATTTTTTATAAGTAAATTTTTTCCGTCCGGAACTCGTTTCACTGCATTACAAGCACAAATAAGTATTGCTATTAGAATAAATGCTGTTATTTTTGTAAAAATCTTTTTCAAGTGTTTTTAAATATTTAATTCAAAAGTACATTATATTTTATGATTAGTAAAAACCAAATAAAACTTATAACAGGTTTACATCAAAAAAAGCAACGTTTTGCTAATCAATTATTCTTTGCTGAAGGAATAAAGGTAATTCAGGAATTATTACAGTCCAATTTTGAATTAGAGTATTTATTCACAACACAAAATGATTTTGAAACGGTTGGGACTTCAAAACGTTTTCCTGTTACGGAACAGGAACTTAAAAAAATAAGTGCTTTATCAACTCCAAATACATGTCTGGCAGTATTCAAAATCCCTGCCGAAAATACAATAATCGACTCGGGCTTGATTTTAGCTTTAGATGATATTCGTGATCCGGGAAATCTAGGAACCATTTTAAGGCTTTGCGATTGGTTTGGAATTCAACAAATTATTTGCTCAAAAGAAACTGTCGATATCTACAACCCAAAGGTAGTGCAGGCCACAATGGGATCTATTGCCAGAGTAAATGTAAATTATGTCGATTTGAAATCTTTTATAACAAACGCAAAATTGCCTGTATTTGGAACTTTTATGAATGGCGAAAATATTTATCAGTCAGTACTGCCTCAAAATGGAATCATTATTATGGGTAATGAAGCCAATGGTATTTCAGCAGAAATTGAAAAAACAGTAACAAGCCGACTCACAATTCCCAGATTTGGTAAACTACAAAAAACCGAAAGTTTAAATGTAGCCACCGCTACTGCTATTGTTCTTAGTGAGTTTAAACGAAATAGTTAGGATTTTGTTTTAATGAAAAGTAAAATTTATTAAAATTGCCCTTGATTTCATCGAATCGATGTTGTCTGTCCATGGACTCGGCTGACCAGGATTATCACGAACTAATTCATCTGTTATTCCAAACATGCCTCTGATGGAGGGAGAAAAAATAAAATATTCAGAAAAAATATCGATGCCAAAACCAATTTCATAAGCAGAACTCCATGATTTAGTCCTAAATGTGCCCTCAAAGTTGTCGTCCTTTGACTTTGAATTACTGGATAAATTTAGAGTGGTAGAAAGTCCTCCTGTTAAATAAGGACGGATATTTCCTGTACGTAATGCCGAAAATTTTAATAGTAACGGAAAATGAATATAAGTACTGTTTACCTCTCTTAAATAATCACTTTCTGAATTTCCTACTCCCGAAAAATGCAAATCTCGTTTTGTGTAGTATAAACCCGGTTCAAAACGCAAATTTACATATTCCTGTAGTCTTAAATCTGCAACAACCCCAACATTAAATCCTGTTGTTTTCTTTACCTGGATATCTTCTGTGACTTCTTTGTAATCAAATTTAAAGTCAAAGCTGTTAAAGCCTAAATAATAACCAAAGTATAAACGTTGTTTCTGCCAGTTTTCCAGATTAATAATAGGATCTTTGCTAAACATGCTTTTAGCAAATTGTGAATATCCCTGTGCTGATAATACTAATAAAATTAAGACTACTGTTTTTTTCATACTATTTTTTTGAAGCAGAATATATCGTTGCAACTCCAAAAGTCTGAGGCATTGCCACAACTTCTATAAACCCAATTTTTCTTAAAATATTGTTTAGCGCTTCTCCATAAGGAAAAACAGCAGCAGATTCTGATAAATAACCATAAGCTGAATTATCTTTAGAAAATAATTTGCCTATAACTGGAAGTATGTTTTTAGTATAAAAACGATATCCTTGTCTATAAGGTGTTTTATCAGGAACTGAAGTTTCCAGAATTACAAATACACCATTTGGCTTTAAAACCCTTAAAATTTCAGCAAACCCTTTTTCTAAATTCTCAAAGTTTCGCACTCCAAAACTCACTGTAATAGCGTCAAAATAATTGTCCTCAAAAGGCATGTTTTCAGAATCACCTAATACTAATTCAATTCTGTTTGAAAGATTTTTTTCTTCTACTTTTTTTCTTCCAACTTCCAGCATTCCTGCAGAAATATCTAAACCAATAATTTTTTCGGCTTTGCTTTGTGCCATTAAAATTGCCAGATCCCCGGTTCCGGTAGCAATATCAAGTATGACTTTTGGCTTTGAATCAGAAACTATTTTTAATACTTTTTTGCGCCATTTTACATCTATTCCAAATGAAATCACACGATTTAAATTATCGTAGTTTCCTGATATAGTGTCAAACATTTGTGCAACCTGTTCTTTTTTGCCTAAAGTTGAGTTTTTGTACGGAGTTATTTTTTCAGACATTTTTTTTATTTACGCAAATATAACATAAAGTATTTAACTGCAATTGTGTTTCTTAATTAGGATTGAATGTTTTTAGATATTAATATTATTTTGTAAAATCACTAAAAGTGGGTATTGTAGGTAAAGTATTTATTGGTGAATTTAGCACTTGTAAAAATGTTAATATTTTTTCAATGATAAATAGAGATACAATGACCCAAATCAAGTGGGTGCTCCTTGCGCTTAGCATCTCATTTGTTCTTGTAAGCTGTTTTGAAAGTACTGTTTTTGAGAGCAGTATTATATTTAAAGTGCAAAATACGTTCTTAGGATTAAATTTGTTTTTGGAAATTTTAATTTTCTTTGCCTTTAGTACCTTCGTGGTATTTGGTATTAAGGGTTTTTTTGAGATGTACTCTCAAAAAATATCAAATGTTATTATATTCCTTTCAGGGGTATTTTTAATATTTGTAATTTTTATTTTATGTTATCAAATATTGTTTCAAGAGTAGGTCATTGCTCTAATCATTTGATTTTAAAAAAAACATCCTCAATTTTTGAGGATGTTTTTTTTTATTTTTTAATGTATGTTTCGTAGGTGTAATCATAAAGATGGGTTTCGTCTTTAGAGTTGGCTTCGGATTCTACCAGTTGCCATTCCCTTTCATTGATTATAGGGAAAAAAGCATCAGCTTCAAAAGTGTGGTGAACACGTGTTATTTCAATTATATCAGCATATTGTAATCCAAGCGTGTAAATTTCGCCTCCTCCTATAATGTATGAATCTTCATTTTCGGGGCACATCGCAATCGCTTTTTCAATGCTGTCAACCACTATGCAGCCTCCCGGGTTATAATTTTCTTGTCGTGATATAACAATGTGCGTTCTGTTAGGCAATGGTTTTGGGAAGCTTTCGAAAGTTTTTCTTCCCATTATAATATGGTGATTAGTAGTAAGCGATTTGAATCTTTTAAAATCGTTTGGGAGATGCCAGACTAATTTGTTTTTCTTTCCCAGGGCATTGTTTTCGGCAACAGCCGCTATCATTATAAGCATAGTGTGTTAAAGACTAAATTTTATTTTCAGGATTATCATTGATAGAGGACTCTAATTGATTAATTCTCTTCTGCTGAAGTGCAACCAATCGGTCAATCTGCTCTCTTTCCCATTTTTTATTCATAAATCGATCTGTAATGTAGATTTTTATGAAGTGCAAAATAAAGATAAAAAACCATAAAGTAATGATCCATGTACACCAATTTTGTTCTGTTCCAATACTAAAACCAAAAAAACGATTAGCAACAAATAAAAATAAGCTTCCTAACAAAAAAAGAACAAAATGAAAATATAAAGCTTTTTTCTGTCTGATTCTTTTACGAGCATACTCATATTGTTCATGTACTTCTTTTTCCATAATTTATTCAAAATAAGATCATAAAGTTATAATTTATTTTGAAAAATCGCTATTTTGAATAAATAATATTTGATTCAAAATCGGCTTAAAATCCGAATTTATAAATTAAAAAGCCTGAAATTATCGATAGTGTAAAAAATATATTTCTGGTTGCTATAATCATAAATCATACAGGGTACGTATTGATTAATCAGATGAATTTGCGAACTTTGAAGGTATAAATCTAAAAATGAAACAGTTATGTCTTTGAAAAAGCAATTTATAAAAACGAAACCGGTTTGTAAAGTAACATTTGCAATTGAGGCGAAAGATGCTAATTCCGTCGCTGTAGTTGGGGATTTTAATAACTGGAACATAGAAGAGGGAACATTAAGCAAACTGAAAAACGGAACTTTTAAGGCCACTTATGACTTAGTAAAAGATGCAATTTATGAGTTTAAGTATGTGGTTGACGGGCTATATATCAATGATCCGGAAGCAGATTCTTACAGATGGAATGATTTTGCAGGAAGTGAAAATAGCGTTTTAATAGTATAAAAAATCCGCTTCAATTCAAGCGGATTTTTGTTTTTATACAGCAACGCTACCTTTTATGGCAGGGTGTGGATTATAGTCAACAAGAGTGAAATCAGTATAATCAAAATCAAAAATGTTTTTGATCTCTGGATTTAAAATCATTTTTGGTAATGGCTTTGGTTCACGAGTCAATTGTAATTCCAATTGCTCGAAATGATTGTTATAAATATGTGCATCACCAAAAGTATGAATGAATTCACCGCATTCTAAATCACAAACCTGAGCAATCATCATAGTCAATAATGCATAAGAAGCAATATTGAAAGGTACTCCTAAAAAGATATCAGCACTTCGCTGGTACAACTGACACGAAAGTTTTCCTTTTGTTTCTCCTTTTTCGGTATTGGGACTTGAAACATAAAATTGAAAAAAAGCATGGCAGGGTGGTAAAGCAGCTTTATTATTGGCTACATTTTCTTCAAAAGATTTCTTCGTATCCGGTAAAACAGAAGGGTTCCAGGCAGAAACCAGCATTCTGCGGCTATTCGGGTTCGTTTTTAATTCAGTGATTAATTCTGAGATTTGATCAATTTCTTCACTATTCCAATTGCGCCACTGATGTCCGTAAACGGGGCCTAAATCACCATTAGAATTAGCCCATTCATCCCATATTTTTACTCCGTTATCCTGAAGGTATTTAATATTGGTATCACCCTTTAAAAACCAAAGTAATTCATAAATGATAGATTTTAAATGCAGTTTTTTAGTAGTAACCATTGGAAAACCTTCACTTAAATCAAAACGCATCTGGTATCCAAAAACACTTTTAGTGCCTGTTCCGGTTCGGTCTCCTTTTTGATTGCCGTTTTCTAAAACGTGTTTTACTAAATCTAAGTATTGTTTCATTTTATAAAATCTAAATAATTAATTCTGAAATCTAAAGTCAAACATCTATGAATTTTATCTTCTGGAGATTTCGTCTCTAATTTTAGCGGCTTTTTCATAATCTTCCTGAAAAACTGCCTGATCCAATAATTCATTCAATTCTTGTAAGCTGTGTTTGGCATAAACATCTCCGGACTGATTTGTTTCTTCTTCATGACCAAACGTTTCAGGATTAGAAAGTACATCATCAATTTCCTGTGTGCCGGGATCGGTTTCTGCAGTACTTGATTTCAGGTAAATTCCGGCTTTATCTAAAATGTTTTTATAAGTAAATATTGGAGCGCTGAATCTTAACGCCAATGCAATAGCATCAGATGTTCTGGCATCAATAATTTCTTCGATTTTGTCTCTTTCGCATATCAAGCTTGAATAAAAAACACCGTCAACAAGTTTATGTATAATGACCTGTTTTACCACTATATCAAATCTTTCGGCGAAATTTTTAAATAAATCATGCGTTAATGGGCGGGGAGGTTTAATCTCTTTTTCTAAGGCAATAGCAATTGATTGGGCTTCAAAAGCACCAATAACAATTGGTAATTTTCTTTCGCCATCCACTTCGTTCAAAATTAAGGCATAAGCGCCATTTTGAGTTTGACTGTATGATATTCCCTTTATGGATAATTTTACTAGACTCATATGTGTTTGTAAAAAAGGCACTTAGCGCCTCTATTTAATACTTTTTTTGACTGAAAAATAAAGGTGCAATTTTAATCAAAAAATATGGAACAAAAAAGCCACCTAAACAAAGATACGATTATCTTATTTTTAGGCAGCTATATTTTTATAGAGAATTTTTAAATTAAGAATGTTGCGCTTTAAAAGCCTTTAGTTTCTCAATTAATTGTGGTACGATTTCAAAAGCATCTCCTACGACACCATAATCTGCTACTTTAAAAAATGGGGCTTCAGGGTCGCTGTTAATGACTACTTTTACTTTTGATGAGTTGATACCGGCAATATGCTGAATAGCTCCTGAAATACCTATAGCAATATATAAGTTTGTAGCAACTGGTTTCCCTGTTTGTCCAACGTGTTCGCTGTGAGGTCTCCATCCTAAGTCAGAAACCGGTTTTGAACATGCCGTTGCAGCGCCTAATACTGCAGCTAAATCTTCTATCAATCCCCAGTTTTCAGGACCTTTTAATCCGCGTCCTCCCGAAACTACAATGTCTGCATCAGCTATTGATACTTTTCCGCTTACTTTTTCTACAGAATCTACTTTTACACCAAAATCATTATCTCCAATTGAAGGATTAAAATCTTCTTCGGTTGCAGATCCTGCACTTTCAAAAATGCCATAAGAGTTTTTTGCAAGCCCCAGAACTTTTATATCTGTACTGATTTCTGTAATGTTGAAAGCTTTGTTTGAAAAAGCATTTCTTTTTACCTGAAAAGGTGAAGTACTAACCGGTAATCCCACCACATTTGAAGCAAAACCAGCTTCTAAGGCAACAGCAACCAATGGCGAAAGGTAAATACTATCTGTAGTTGAAGAAAGCAAAACTAATTTCGTGCCTTCTTTTTCAGCTGCTTGTTTAATAACATCAGCGTAAGCTTTAGCATTAAAACCAGCTAATTTATCATTGTTTACTTTTAAAACCTTGTCAACTCCGTATTTTGCTAATTCGCTAACATCGCTGATGTTTACAGTCAAAGCTGTAACCGTAGTTCCTAATGATTCTGCTACTTTTTTAGCGTAAGAAGCTAATTCGAAAGCGACTTTTTTAAATTTTCCTTCTGCAGATTCTGCATATATTAATATTGACATGATATTTTTGTTTAAAGGTTATTAGTTTCAAGTTTCAGGTTTCAAACTGAACACTCAATACTAGATTACTTTCGCTTCGTTGTGTAATAAATTGATTAACTCATCTAAATTATCTGCAGGCACTAATTTTACAGCAGATTTAGGAGCTGGTTTTTCAAATTTTACAGCTTTTGTATTAACAGCTGCATCAACTGGTTCAAGAATGGTAAGCGCTTTTGTTCTTGCTGTCATGATTCCTCTCATGTTTGGAATACGTAAATCTTTTTCCTCGACAAGACCTTTTTGACCTCCAATAATTAAAGGAAGAGTAGTACTTACCGTTTCTTTTCCTCCGTCAATTTCGCGAACAGCTTTTACATTGTTTCCTTCAACAGTAATAGCTGTACAGGAATTTAAAAAGTTATAACCTAAAATTCCGGCAATCATACCAGGAACCATTCCGCCGTTGTAATCCAAAGATTCTTTTCCTGCAATTACTAAGTCGTAACCGCCATTTTTAATTACTTCAGCCAATTGTTTAGCAACAAAAAAACCGTCTGTTGGGTTTGCATTTACACGAATTGCCTCGTTTGCGCCAATTGCCAAAGCTTTACGTAAAGTCGGCTCTGTATCCGGACCACCAACATTTACAACCGTTACATTTGCTCCTTGTTGTTCCTGAAACCAGATAGCACGGGTTAAACCAAATTCATCGTTAGGATTAATTACATATTGTACACCATTGGTATCAAATTCTGAATCACCATTGGAGAAGTTAATTTTTGAAGTAGTATCAGGCACATGGCTGATGCAAACCAATATTTTCATAAGTATATATTTTGAATTTATAATATGCTTTTACAAATTTAGAATTTAATTTGGAATAATTATACTATGCATGCATAATATTTTTTAAAACTATTACGATTTCGGAAATTGCTGGTTTTTGGGATACTTTCGTGAAAAAATAAAATCAAAACTTTATTGATAGTATTGGTTTTTAGAGAACTTTATTTTTTTAAGGTATATAGAATGCTTAATGATAGCTAATTAATGTTCTTTCTCGAAATAACATAAAAAAGATTTTTGAATGTTTTAGGATAAATCAGATAAAATGGGATTTTATGAAATATTTTTTAATCAATAAAAGTGGCGCTATATCTATTTTGTAAATATCACAATAAATTTTAAAAAGTTAAAAGTGAAAGAAGAAAGAGAAGTTACTGTTATTTTAAATTCAATTTATGCTTTTAAGTTATTTAAAATATTTATTTTTGCTCATCAGAAAAAAGAATATAACATACAACTATGAGAACAATACAATTTAGAGAGGCCATTTGCGAAGCGATGAGCGAAGAAATGCGTCGCGATGAATCCATATATTTAATGGGCGAAGAGGTTGCAGAATACAACGGAGCATACAAAGCTTCAAAAGGAATGCTTGCTGAGTTTGGTGAAAAGAGAGTAATCGATACTCCAATTGCTGAGCTTGGATTTACAGGAATTGCAGTAGGATCTGCAATGAACGGTAACCGACCAATTGTAGAATATATGACTTTCAACTTCTGTTTAGTTGGTATTGATCAGATTATAAATAACGCTGCTAAAATGCGTCAGATGACAGGTGGACAGTTTAATGTGCCTATCGTTTTCCGTGGACCAACTGCTTCTGCAGGTCAATTAGGAGCGACTCACTCACAAGCTTTAGAAAACTGGTTTGCAAACACTCCGGGTCTTAAAGTTATCGTTCCTTCAACTCCTTACGATGCAAAAGGACTTTTAAAATCAGCCATTCGTGACAATGATCCTGTAATTTTTATGGAATCTGAGCAAATGTATGGTGATAAAGGAGAAGTGCCGGACGGAGAATATGTAATTCCAATTGGAGTTGCTGATGTAAAGCGTGAAGGTACTGATGTAACAATCGTTTCTTTCGGAAAAATCATCAAAGAAGCTTTTATCGCTGCTGATGAATTAGCGAAAGAAGGAATCTCTTGTGAAGTTATCGATTTAAGAACTGTTCGTCCAATGGATAATGAAGCGATCTTAAAATCAGTTAAAAAAACAAACCGTTTGGTAATTTTAGAAGAAGCATGGCCATTCGCAAGTATCTCATCTGAAATCACTTATATTGTACAAGAGCAGGCTTTCGATTTCCTTGATGCGCCAATTCAGCGTATTACAACTGCTGATGCTCCTGCACCTTATTCACCTGTTTTACTGAAAGACTGGTTGCCTAATGCAGGTGATGTAGTGAAAGCAGTAAAAAAAGTAATGTACAAATAATAATACATACATACTCATAAAAACTTCATCATTCATTGGTTAATTGATGAAGTTTTTTTTTGCCGGAATATGAAAAGAATAATTTTACTCAGCCTGTTTTTTGTATTTGCTTTAGCAAACCATGTTTTTGCGCAAACTAAAGTGAGTGGAATTGTTTTGGACAAATCCAATCAGCCTGTTCCGTTTGCAAATGTGGTTTTTAAGGGTTCAAATACGGGAATAGTTTCTAATGAAGACGGACGTTTTTATTTAGAATCCCCAAATACGTATACCGCTTTGTTAATCACTTCAGCAGGATTTTCAGATAAGGAAGTTCCTTTGGAAAAAGCAGTAAATTATAATTTTAAAATTGTCTTAAGCGAACCTGAAGCACTTAATGAAGTGGTTATTTTTACAGGTAAAACTTCAAAAAAGAATAATCCGGCATTGGATATTTTGAGAAAGATCTGGGAAAGAAAACGAAAAAACGGTCTTTATCAATTCAATCAGTATCAAATGCAGAAGTACGAAAAAGTTGAATTCGATATGAATACGATTGACAGTGCTTTTATGAAAAACAAGCTTTTCAAAGGAATGGAGTTTGTCTTTGAACATGTGGATACTTCTGATGTTACCGGAAAAACCTATCTGCCAATTTTTATCAACGAATCCGTTTATGATGTTTACGGAGATAATAAATTAAAAAAAGTAAAAGAAAATTTATCCGGAAATAAAATGTCAGGTTTCAATGGGAACCAACAAATTTTATCTTTCGTAAAAGACCTCTATTCGGACTATAATATTTACGACAATCACCTTAAGTTTTTTGATAAAAGTTTTACAAGTCCGCTTTCAAAAACCGGAATTGATGTGTATAACTATGTTTTGAAAGACAGTGCTTTTATTGACAAAAAATGGTGTTATAATATTGTTTTCTATCCAAGGCGTAAAAATGAATTAACTTTTAAAGGAGATTTCTGGGTCAACGATTCCACTTTTGCCATCAAAAAAATTAATATGGGAGTTACTAAAAGTGCCAATATTAACTGGGTAAAAGATATTTATATTGAGCAGGAATTTGAAGTAGAAAACGATTCCGTTTTCCTTTTAACCCGCGATTATATGATGTCTGATTTTGCTTTAAACAAAAAGGAAAAATCAAAAGGAGTTTATGGAAAACGAACAACTTTATATAGAAATCATAAATTCAATATTCAGAAACCGGAGAAATTTTATAAAGAAGAAGTTAATTTTATAGATAATGCTGTTTATGAACGACCAGATGAATTTTGGGAAGAAAATCGTTTTGAAAAACTAAATAAAGACGAACAGGGTATTTATAAAATGCTGGACACTTTACAGACTGTCAAGAGATTTAAACAGCTGTATAGTCTGGTTTCCATTTTAGGGAGTGGTTATGTCGAATTCAAGAATTTCGATTATGGTCCTATTTTTTCGACTTTTGGTTATAATGAAGTCGAGGGTTTGAGGCTCAGGGTAGGAGGAAGAACTTATTTTGGACCTAATGATCCATGGCGTATACAAGCTTATACCGCTTATGGTTTTGATGATAATAAATTCAAATATGGGGTTTCAGGGAAATGGATGCTGGATAAGAAAAACAGATTAATTATTTCTGGAGGAAACAGACGTGATATCGAACAAATCGGAGCTAGTTTAACCACAACAAATGATGTTTTAGGACGCAGTTTTGCTTCTTCGGCGTTGTTTACAACTGGAAGCAACGGAAAATTGACCAATATTAATCTGAGTAACGTTTCTATTGAAATGGAAGCTAAGAAAAATTTTATAGTTTCTGCAGGTTTTTCATATCGAACATTAGAATCGGCATCGCAGACCTTTAGTTTAGACTATTATAAAACTTTGCCATCTGTTTCAAATCCGGCTGGTGTGGTTGAAAGTAAGGTTACGCAATCTGAGGCTAACATTCAGTTTGAGTTTATGCCAAATCGTAAAACAATTGGTTATGGAGTTGAAAGAGATCTTGTTGACAGCCCATTTAGCCATTTCTTCGTTAACTTTAGTTATGGTCTAAAAGGAGTTATGAATAGTGATTTTGCTTATGAAAAAGTACAGTTGTTTTACAGACAGCCAATTATTATAGGACCGCTAGGAAGAACAAATATCACACTTGAAACAGGAAAAACTTTTGGTACAATTCCGTTAGGATTAATGAGTGTAATTCCGGGTAACCAGACGTATTTTACGATTGAAAATACTTTTAGCAACCTGAATTTCTACGAATTTGTTACAGATCAATACACAACATTACAATGGAATCATGATTTTGGAGGAAGAATATTTGCCAGAATCCCATTCATGAGAAAACTGAACTGGAGAGAATTTATAGGAGTGAGAGCCGTCCACGGAACAATTTCTGATGAAAACAGAGCCATAAACGCTTCCGGTCTTCCGTATAATGCACCTGAAAAAGTGTATTGGGAATATAATGCCGGAATTGGAAATATCTTTAAAGTTTTCAGAATTGATTTTTCATGGAGAGGAAATTATTTGAATATGCCCGATGCTGCTAAATTTGCCGTAAAAGGATCCTTTGGTTTCTATTTCTAAAATAATTTAAATTTTACATACGCCAAATTGCTAGGAATTTACACTTAGCAATTTGGCTTTTTTATAGAGTCATTATTTTATTTATTTTTAGAAGCTAATCCCGCTATCCGTTTCAATCTTTTATTTTTTAAAGAAAAAAATAAAAGGATTTCATCTGCTATCGGGGCTAAAAAAAAATTACGTTATGCAAGAAGCTATTGACTTTTTAGTAACTAAAAATCCAATATTTCGGGAAATAATCGAAAAGTACGGATTACCATCAATCCCAAAACGACCACAAGGCTTCGAAACTTTAGTGTTGTTAATACTTGAACAGCAGGTTTCTATAGATTCGGCGAAAGCCACATTTTTAAAAATCAAGAATTATACAATTTGTAATCCCGAAACCATGGCAGTTTTGCCGGATGAAGAGTTCAGAAATCTCGGGATCAGCCGTCAAAAGACAAAATACATTAAGATTTTAGCGGAAGCAGTTTTAAATAAAGAATTAGACATTGAAAACTTGGCTTCAAAATCAGCAAAACAAGTCCGCGAAGAACTCATTAAGTTAAAAGGTATCGGAAACTGGACAATCGATATCTATTTAATGTTCTGTCTGCAGGAGCCGGATTTAATTCCTTTAGGCGATATTGCAATAGTCAATACAATCAAAGAATTATTTAATATTCATGACAAAGGCGAAATGGAAATCTATACTCAAGAGTGGAGTCCGTATCGATCTTATGCAACCTATCTGCTTTGGCATTATTACTTAAATAAACGAAATCGTAAGATTACATATTAACTATCTGTTATATAATAAGGAAAGTATATTAAATAATGAATAAAGTATATAGATTAATGCATTTTTTTCATTGTAAAAAAGGATTCTTTGGGTTACTTTTGCATCCAAATTATAGATATAATAAAAAAAGAAAATGACCGCAGACAAACTAACAACTTTCGATGTTTTAATCGAAATACCAAGAGGAAGCAGAAATAAATATGAGTACGATTTTGAAATCAAAAGAATGCGTTTTGACAGAATGTTATTCTCTTCAATGATGTACCCGGCAGATTACGGATTTATTCCAGAAACTTTAGCCCTGGACGGTGACCCTCTTGATGTATTGGTTTTGATTAACGAACCAACTTTCCCAGGATGTGTGATAGAAGTGAAGCCAATTGGGGTTTTCCACATGGCAGATGATAAAGGACCAGATGAAAAAATTATTTGTGTACCAGTTTCAGATCCAATCTGGAATTCATTAAATGATCTTTCAGATATCAACGGACACTTATTGAAAGAAATCGAGCATTTCTTCCAGGTTTATAAAGATCTTGAAAACAAAAAAGTTGATGTAGAAGGATGGGGAGATGTAAAAGAGGCATTCGCAATTATTAAAGAATGTACAGACCGTTTTAATCAGATTGAAAACAAACCAGAAGGATTATTTAGTATTAAATAATTTTAGGCATCATATTTTGTAAAAAAAGCAATACTCCGTTAAGAGTATTGCTTTTTTGTTTAAATTCGTTTAGTTAGTTTGTTGACTATTAACCAAAAACCAATAAATATGAATGCATTTATGATTTACCTGCCTATTGTAATGGCAGTTCTAGGATTACTTTTCATGGGAATAAAAAGGAGTTGGGTTTTAAAACAAGATGCCGGCGATGGTAAGATGAAAGAAATCTCAGATTACATCTACGAAGGAGCCTTAGCCTTCTTAAAAGCCGAGTATAAACTATTGACCATTTTTGTAATTATTGCCAGTTTAGCTTTGGCAGGAATTACTTTTATCCCGGGTGTAAAAACACATTTATTAATCGTAGTTGCATTTATTTTCGGGGCATTATTTTCAGCTTATGCAGGTAATATAGGTATGAAAATAGCAACCAAAACAAACGTTAGAACCACTCAGGCAGCCAGAACCAGTTTGCCTCAGGCTTTGAAAGTTTCTTTTGGAGGCGGAACTGTAATGGGGTTGGGAGTTGCCGGTTTGGCTGTTTTAGGTTTGACGGCTTTCTTTATAATTTTCTTTAATTTATTTTCAGACGGTGTTTGGAAAGATACTGAAACAATGACTGTTGTTTTAGAAACTTTGGCAGGATTTTCACTTGGTGCAGAATCAATCGCTTTGTTTGCACGTGTCGGAGGTGGAATTTATACCAAAGCTGCCGATGTTGGTGCTGATTTAGTAGGTAAAGTAGAAGCAGGAATTCCGGAAGATGATCCTCGTAATCCGGCAACAATTGCAGATAACGTTGGAGACAATGTAGGAGACGTGGCTGGTATGGGAGCCGATTTGTTCGGGTCGTATGTAGCAACAGTCTTAGCTGCCATGGTTCTTGGAAATTATGTTATAAAAGATATGGGCGGAAGTATTAATGACGCTTTTGGCGGAATTGGTCCAATTTTGCTTCCAATGGCAATTGCCGGTTTTGGAATTTTATTCTCCATTATTGGAACTACAGTGGTAAAAATATCAGATGATAATGCAAAAGAAGCACAAGTACAGAAAGCATTAAATATAGGAAACTGGATTTCGATTATTTTAACAGCAATAGCCTGTTTCTTTTTGGTAAAACATATGTTGCCCGAAGTAATGACAATGGAATTCTTTGGAGAAGGAGCACAACAAATTTCTTCCATGCGTGTTTTTTACTCCACATTAGTCGGATTAGTGGTTGGAGGCGCCATTTCATCAGTAACAGAATATTACACAGGATTAGGAACAAAACCAGTTTTGGCAATTGTTCAGAAATCTTCAACAGGAGCTGGAACAAATGTAATCGCTGGTTTGGCAACCGGAATGATTTCTACTTTTCCAACTGTTATTTTGTTTGCTGTAGCAATTTGGATTTCTTATGCTTTGGCAGGATTCTACGGAGTGGCGCTGGCTGCTTCGGCAATGATGGCAACAACCGCTATGCAATTGGCGATTGACGCTTTCGGACCAATTTCTGATAATGCTGGTGGAATTGCCGAAATGAGTGAATTGCCAAAAGAAGTGCGTACCAGAACCGATATTTTAGATTCAGTAGGAAACACAACTGCAGCAACAGGAAAAGGTTTTGCAATTGCTTCGGCAGCCTTAACTTCATTAGCCTTATTTGCAGCTTATGTAACTTTTACCGGAATTGACGGAATTAATATTTTTAAAGCACCAGTTTTAGCGATGTTATTTGTCGGTGGAATGATTCCGGTAGTTTTCTCTGCATTAGCAATGAATTCTGTCGGAAAAGCAGCAATGGATATGGTGTACGAGGTTCGTCGTCAGTTCAAAGAAATTCCGGGGATTATGGAAGGAACTGGTAAACCTGAATACGGAAAATGTGTGGAGATTTCTACGAAAGCCGCTTTGCGCGAAATGATGCTGCCTGGAATATTGACTATTGGTTTCCCGATTGCAATTGTACTTTTAGGAAAATTAGTTTATGCAGATAACAATCAGTTAATTGCTGAAATGCTGGGAGGATATATGGCCGGAGTTACGGTTTCAGGAGTGCTTTGGGCTGTTTTTCAAAACAATGCCGGAGGTGCCTGGGACAATGCTAAAAAATCTTTTGAAGCAGGAGTAATGATCAATGGAGAAATGACGTATAAAGGTTCTGATGCTCATAAAGCAGCGGTAACCGGAGATACAGTTGGTGATCCATTCAAAGATACTTCAGGACCTTCAATGAACATTTTAATTAAACTCACTTGTTTGATTGGATTGGTGATTGCGCCAATTTTAGGTGACGGACATGCGCCATCAGATATGGCAGGAAAAGCTTCCTGTTGTAAAATGGAGATGCATGCAGGCGGAGTTTCTAAATGCGGAGATATGTCAGGAATGACCAAAGAAGAATGTATTAAAATGTGCAAAGAAAAAGGCTGTTCTGCAGAAGAAACTGCAAAGTGCCTGGCTCATTTTGATGCAAAAGGGAAATACCAAAAAACAGATTGTTTTGATACCAGTAAATACGAGAAAAAAAGAGTTGAGGTTAATTTGTCTACTGTAAATGGTATTACGGTTGGAACTGTAACAAAAACCGAAAATGGCAAAACAACTACTGAAGTTTTTGAAGGAACTGAAGCTGAGGTGAAAGCTAAAGTTGAAGCGGCGAAATAAACTTTAAAATATGAATGATGTAGAAATTTATTGAGTATGTTAAATATGAAGTTTGGATTCATAGAATCATCAACGCTGTAAGATTTTGTTTTACAGCGTTTTTTTGTATTTTAAATTGGGTTGATTTATGTAGTTTTTCATATGTAATAAAATACGTATAAGTTATAGCGAAATATATTTGGATAATTAATTTTAAAGTCTATTTTTGAGAAAAAATTCTTACTTAATATATCAACAATAACTTATGGGACATTTTTCAGAACAGGTACATATCAGCATAGGGAGCTTTACCCAAAACGTCGTTTATCATAATTTAGAATTGTCACAAAAGATGGCCGATCACCATCATTTTTCTTTTGTATGGCAATACACAGGCAAGGCGATCATAAACCCGGCAGATCAGGCAAAGGCATTGCGAACGTATCTTGGGGATGAAGTTATCTTTACCTTTAAAAGTCTTACCGGAATCAGGTTGATGAGCAAAGGAATCATAACAGAACTCTCCTCTGTAGATCTTCACGGCAGCCCCGAAGGGTTGCATGTTAAAGGGATCAGCCACACTATTGTTCTGGACGATATGAAAAAGTCAAGGACCTACCAGCAAAGGGCATGAATGATATCGTGCTGGATATTTTAGCAGAAGGTCCGGGAGAATTCTATGAAAGGGATGCTATAAAATCGACTTACCTTCAGGAATTCAAATACCTGGCCCAGTACAATGAAACCAATTTTGATTTCTTGAAACGATTGGCCAGACGACACGGCCAATGGTTCTATTTTGACGGAATGCGAATGCAATTCGGACAGACCAAAACCAGCAAAATAAAACTCATCAACGGGTCTTCGCTGCATGGATTTAAAATCCAGACCAACATGGCTTCCCATAAAATTTCATTGGGAGGGTATGATTACAATGGGGCATCCAATATTCGTAATTCGGCAGCCAGAACATCTTCGGGAAGCAAAGACAGTTTTTCTTCCGTTGTAGGACATAACCAGGGAACCGTTGCCCAAAGCGACCTGAACAATGGAGCTTACACCACCAATGCCCAAAGCAGCGAAGAAATACAGGAAATGGTCAGACTCCAGACCGCAGGCAGCGACGCCAATAGTGTTTATTACAGCGGAATATCTTATTTTCCTTTAGGACTTGGACAGGTTTTCAGCATCATAAACCAGACTGTAGAACACGAACTGATTGTGACAGAAGTAACACACATTTCTCAGGTCCACGGAAACTATTCCTGTAATTTCAAGGCTATTCCGGCAGACGTTGCAGCCCCACATTATACAGACGTACATGTATTTGCCAAAGCCGAAACACAGCCAGCGAAAGTAAAAGACAATAACGATCCGGAAGGATTAGGACGTGTAAAAGTACAGTTCAACTGGGCAGGCGGAAACAATTCAAGTGAGTGGCTACGAATGATACAGCCACATTCAGGTTCCGGAAAAGGATTTTACTTTATTCCTGAAATCGGTGAAGAAGTTTTAGTAGGTTTTGAAGGCGACAATGCACAGAATCCGTATGTTTTGGGAACACAGTATAACGGAAGCCAATCCAGCGGTTATGCAGATGGTCAGAATAATGTAAAAGCGATCCACACACGTTCGGGAATCAAATTTATTTTGAACGATGGTGATGGAAGTATTTTGATTGAAGATCCTAGCGGGAATAAATATTTTATGGATGGGAAAGGGAATACTAATGTAAGTGCGCCAAAAAATCTGACCTTTGATGCAGGGGAGAATATCAGTATTACAGCAGGTAAAAATGTTTCTGTTAGTGCAGGAGAGGATGTTGATGTTGATGCAGGTAAAGATATTTTACAAAGTGCAGGGAATGATGTAATTATTAATGCAAATGGGAATATTGTTGAACAATCAGATAACAGGAGTGAAATTGTCGAAAAAGATTTTAGCAGAACTTCTGATGTTTCAAACGAGATTGCTGCCGAAATTAGTCTTCAAAGCCACGAGAAGGATATGTCGATACAAAGCGGAAAACAAATTTTATTTAATAGTGTAGAAAAATCAAATCTTTTTTAATTAAAAATGTATGGCAATTACAAAACAGGCAAAAAGTATTAAAATAGAAGTAACAGATACTTATCTGTTAAACGTAGGTGGCAGAATTGAAAAAAAAGCTAATAAATTGAATCTGGAAGCCACAAATGGAGATTTAAATTTAGTAAGTGGTAAAAAAATAATGATAAATGGTGAGAAAAAATAGCATGAAAAAATATAACATCTTGTTCTGTTTCATCATAATAATAGTGATAACTATATTAGTAATAATAATGAATTCATTTATAGAGAAAAAATACGAATGGTCTGCAGCTATTTCTGCACCAAGAGAATACCCAGTCGAAGTATATACAGGAGCTGTAGGTGGCTACTTTTTTAGCCATATGGGAGGATTTAGTAATAGTGGCTGGGGTGGTGCTACAGGTGATACTGATATAAAAGCTGAATTGCCAGAAAGGATAGATTTAACATGGCTATCTTATGTAGATAATAAGTTTTATACTATTGATAGCGAGCTTCCTATAGAGAAAATAAAACAGCTTTTTGAGGAAGGAATCTATTCAAAAACAGGAGATGAAGTCGTAACGGAACCTTATACCTATATAAATATTGGGTTGGCTCCAAAAGGAATGGTTGTGGTATGGATAGCTGGGGCAGGTATACAGGTAGAAGTAGCCCGTTTTCAGGCGCACGAAACTACGATAGATCCAAGAGTGATTACCGAGGACGAAAAATATATGTTTAGGAAAGATTATTCAAAAGATAGATTAAAAAATGATTTCGTTATTTCTAAATATGTAGAGGAACAACTCAATAAATATGGTTATCCTCCTGCTGAAGTATATGAAAGTTACCGGGAAAAATACCTTTGGAAACCCAAGGTTATTCTGCCTGAAGGATGCAAAATAATTTCGGTATATATGAAAATGTGCAACGGAGAAAAAGAAGACCCTTATGATAGACCGATAGAGCAAAAGCAAAGAGCAATCCCGTTTATGATTGAAATTTTCTGGACTGTTGGAAATGGTAAAAAACAGCAAAAGTTTGTATCGAGAATCGCTTTTACTAAAGACATAGAGTTCTGGAATATATACCTTCAAGATGAAAGAGTTGATGATCAAATGCCTGTAGATTTTTATAAAAATGAAATCAGAAAATTATTTAAAGAGCATATTGACAAAAACAAATCTGCTGAAATGGTCATAAAAATTGACCCTACGCAAACTGAAGATGATAGCTGGGTTACTGATTTTTACATAAAGCAAGAAGAAAAAAAATATAATTTGAATCAATTTTGTCAGGATTCAGGTAAATACGACTAATTATGAGTATCATATTTGGAGATTATAATCCACCTAAAAAAGAGGGGAAAAAGAAGGATTTAACTATTGGTGTTTTTTTTGACGGAACTAATAACAATAAGAACAATACCAAAGCAAAAGAATACTATGATAAAAGGGCAAGAGGCGAAAAACTAACAGAAAAAGAAAAGATCTCTGCAGAGGCGTATAGAAAATATGGAAAAGATAAGAAGAGCAGTAGTTACTACAATGCCTGGTCTAATGTGGCAAGACTTAGCGATGCTTATGATAAAAATAAGGTAGTTTATGTAGACGGAATTGGTACTGAGACTGAAAAAGCTGACTCTGTATTAGGAGCTGGTTTTGGTACTGGTTTTATTTTTGCAGGTACCGGAATTCTCGGTAAGGTAGAAGAAGGTTGTAAAGGATTGGTCAAAAAGTTAGTGGAATTAGGCTCGAAGGACAAAGAAATCCCAATACTCTATTTAGATGTTTTTGGTTTTAGTCGTGGTGCAGCGGCGGCCAGGGTTTTTCTGGATGAAATAAGTAAGAAACCTTATCCCTTATCTGTAAAATTTAAAAACAAAGGTGGGTATTTAGGGTATTATTTAGCAAAAAATAATATTAAGGTTGGTTTGGTAAAAGTACGTTTTTTGGGTCTTTTTGATACAGTATCATCTTATTCTGCATCATTTAGCCCAACACCTGATTTTGATAATGATACTACTGAAATTGAGTTACATAATTTAGCTAAGGCTAAAACAGTACTGCATTTTGTTGCTACAGATGAGCATAGAAACAATTTTTCACTAACTAAAACCAGGGTTGGAAAAGAAAAAGAATTTCCTGGTGTACATTCAGATATTGGAGGAAGTTATAACGATGGTGAAGAAGTAGTTGAAATTATTGAGAAAAATTTTAAAGAAAATTTAAAAAAGCTTTCAGAGAAGCTCGTAAATAATTCTTGGTATTTAGAAGATCAACTGGAAATGTCTTTTTTTGGCCCTCAATATGAGCTAAAAGGGACACGAAATTTAAAAAACACATATAGTTATATTCCACTTCATTTAATGGCAGAAGCTGCAATATTACAAAATGTCTCTTTTGATAAAATAAAATTAGTAATTGACAATTATAGTATTTCAAATAACCCATTGCTGGTTCGGGTAAAAAAACGTTTGCATGCTTATGTTTTTGGTGATGCAAAACCTTACAAATTTAAATGGTATGGCAAAATTCATGAAAAGTACGAAGGGGTAAAAGCCGGAGATAAGCGATATGAGGCTTATCAGCAGGAAATAAATGAGCAAAAAGATTTAAGAAAACTCCGTAATCAATATTTACACTGGTCGGCAGATAATGGTTCTCTTGGTATGGAGCCTACGAAAGACAGGAAACGAAAAACGTTTTAGGATAGTGTTCTTTGTCCAAAATTATAACATTTTGTCTTTTGGTTTTGTATTCCAAAAATGGGAAAAAGGCAAAGAGCCATTAAGTAAGCCAGATGTTGATTACTGGAAAGAAAAATAGAACATATAGTTAATAGGAAGAAAACAGTATTTTAAAAGAAAAAATGCCTCGAATTGGAGGCATTTACTCTAATAACTCAAAACCAGATTTTAGTTTAATATTTGCTGATGAAGCTCCAATCATAACTTCGAAATCTCCTGGTTCAGCATTCCATTCTAATTTATCATTGTAGAAAGAAAGCTTTTCTTTGTCAATTGTAAACTCAATAGTTTTAGATTCTCCGGCCTTTAATTTTACTTTCTGGAAATCTCTTAATTCTAAAATGGGTCTGACAACTGAACCAAATTTGTCTTTAATATATAACTGAACCACTTCTTCTCCAGCCACTTTTCCGACATTTGATAATTGAAATGATACTTTTATGTTTTCATTGCTTTTTATTTTTACTGAAGATAATTTCAAACCTGAATAATCAAATTTTGTATAGCTCAACCCGTAACCAAAAGGAAATTTAGGCGAGTTTTTTAAATCGATATACGAGGAAACATATCCTTTCGCATCTTCATCAGGAGCAGGTCTTCCTGTACTGAAATGATTATAGTAAATTGGAATTTGTCCCACTTCTCTTGGGAAAGTCATTGGCAGTTTTCCAGACGGATTATAATCTCCAAATAAAACATCAGCAATTGCATTTCCTGCTTCGGTTCCTAACCACCAGGTATATAGAATAGCCGGTGCATTATCAGCAGTATAATTAAAAACAAGAGGTCTTCCTGCATTTACTAAAATTACCACAGGTTTTCCGGTCGCAATCATTGCTTTTACCAAATCTTCCTGAACTCCTGGTAAATGCAGATCACTTCTGCTTTTTGCTTCTCCGCTCATATCGTGTTTTTCACCAATACTTAAAATTACCACATCAGCTTGTTTTGCAGTTACAATTGCTTCGGCAAAACCATCTTTATTGTCTCCGGTAACTTCGCAGCCTTTCGCATACAGTAATTTCGTATTCTTACCTACTTTATTTTGCATACCATCCCATTGCGAAACCACCCATTTATTATAATTTACTTCGGGTAATTCTACTGCCCAGAATCCCATATTGGCTTTATATTCCTTGACTATTGGGCCAATGAAGGCAATCGTTTTTAAGTTTTTAGAAAGGGGTAAAGTTTCGTTTTCATTTTTTAGCAAAACAATACTTTTTTTAGCTACATCCAGTGCTGCTTTTCTGTTTTCAGGATTGTTCAGTTCTTTTGTCTCTCTTTTGCCGTCAGAGTATCGGTAAGGATCATCAAATAATCCTAATTCAAATTTCTTGCGCAAAATGCGTTTTACGGCATCATCGATTACATCAACAGAAACTTTTCCTTCCTTAACCAATTCGGCTAAATTATAACGATAGGCATTACTTTCCATATCCATATCGCTTCCTGCGGTAATGGCTGAATAGGCAGCAGCTTTAAGATCTTTAGAATAACCGTGAGCCACCATTTCGCCAATGGATCCCCAGTCAGAAACTACAAAGCCCTGAAAGTTCCATTTTCCTTTTAAGATATCTCTTTGCAAATGTACATTTCCTGTTGCCGGAATGCCGTTTAGGTCATTAAATGAATTCATAAATGTTGCCGCTCCGGCATCTAAAGCCGCTTTAAAAGGAGGGAGGTAAGTTTCCCACAGCATTCTTTCACTCATGTCAACAGAGTTATAATCTCTTCCGCCAGTAGCGGCTCCATATACTGCAAAATGTTTAACACAAGCCATAACCGAGTTTAAATCTCCTAATTTATTCCCCTGAAATCCTTTTACTCTCGCATACGCAATTTTAGAACCCAAGTAAGTATCTTCTCCGGCACCTTCCATTACTCTTCCCCAACGCGGGTCACGCCCAATATCTACCATTGGGGCAAATGTCCAGTGAATACCGCTTGACGCAGCTTCTGTTGCCGCAACCCTTGCTGCTAATTCAATAGCTGCTAAATCCCAGCTTGCCGCTTCTGCCAGCGGAATTGGAAACGTGGTTTTGTATCCGTGAATAACGTCCTGAGCAAATAACAACGGAATTTTAAGACGGGATTGCATTGCCAGCTCCTGATATTGTCTGGTATATTTTGTCCCGATAATATTTAGCATCGAACCAATTAAACCTTGCTTAATTTCGTTTTGCTTGTTTGGATTAATTGTAATTGGCCCGGTTGCCTGATTATCTCCTGTGTACTGATTAAGCTGACCTATTTTTTCTTCCAGTGTCATTTTTTTCAATAAATCATTTACCTTTTGATCTATTGTCTGTTGCTGGGCCATCGCAAAAATGGAAATCATCAACAGGGTCATTGTTGTTATTTTTTTCATGAAATACATTGTTTTATTCTTTGTACTGTCTTGTATATAATTTTTTTTAAGTTTTGAGATTAATTGTTTGTTGTAAATTTTATTCTGATGAAGGAAATAGCAGTTTTTTAATTCACTTCAATATAAACAGGCAAATGGTCCGAAGGATATTTTAAATCTTTTGAATCACTTAAAACGGCATGTTTCTGAATTTTTAATCTGCTATTTTTAGAAACAAATATGTAATCTATTAGTAATGTAACAGGCTCATTATGCTTAAAACCATTAAATGTTCCCGAAGGGCCAAAAGGTTTTTCTTTTGAAACGTCTTGGGTATCATCCATTTCTTTTTTTACTTCTGCAATCTGATTTGTATTGGGTTCTGAATTAAAATCACCCATCAAAAATGCCGGATAATTTTTAGCATTTATCTCTTTCATTTTAGAAAGAATCAGCTGCACTCCTTTCACTCTGGCTTCATTGCCCACATGATCCAGATGTGTATTAAAAACCCAAAATGATTTCTTTGTTTTTAAATCTTTGAAAAGTGCATAGGTGCATATCCTGTTGCATGCGGCATCCCAGCCTTTTGAGACAACATTTGGTGTTTCTGAAAGCCAAAATGTATTTATTTGTTCTACTTTAAAGCGCTCTTTTTTATAATAAATAGTACAGGCTTCACCCGTTTCATTCTCTTCTCTCCCTATTCCAAACTTACTATATTCCGGCAATGCGGAAGCAATATCAACAACCTGACCAGGGGTAGCTTCCTGAACTCCTAAAATGTCGGGACTGTAAAACCGGATTTGAGAAGTAAAATAATCTTTTCGGTTTGGCCATGCATTTTCTCCGTCTGAAGCAACGTCCAAACGGATATTATAACTCATCATTTTTAAATTCTGAGCATAGAATGAAGAGCTTGCAAAAAGAAGCATTAATAACAGAATAACAATGTGTATCTTTTTCATATTAAAAATTTTTATTCTCCAAAGCTACCATTTTAAGCTCTGCTGAAAAAAATCCATCTTTTAAAAAAACGTTAATCATAAGCTTAAAGCTTGTAAATTCTATTTTACTATTTGAATCTTAAGCAGTCTGATTTTAGAATTGGGTTGTTGTTTCATTGTATTTTTTATATGGCTAATGACATAAGGACTAAATAAATAATCAATAAACTAAAGTCTGTATTGCATGTGCAGGTATTTTTACTACTGTTTTTTCAGTTGCCACAATTAAATTATACGTGATTTCATTATCGGTATGATTCATTATGATAGTGGCCATGTTTCCATCTTTATTTAAGAATGAGGTGCTGGACAAATGACTTCTGCTTACCGATGTGCTTACCCTAACAGCATTTGGGCGAATGAATTTAGAAAAATGACCAATATAATAATAAGACGGTGTATAAATTAATTCACCAGTTGTGGTATCAGCATGAATAGGGGCGAAGCAAAAATTACCAACGTGATTTGGTCCGCCAAACTGATCTAATAGAATATTCCAGTCGGTCCAGGCCACGGTTCCGTTATTGAAATCATTAATCATAGAAGTTCCATATCTTTCTGCATTTGGCCAGAACTGATATTTTGAAGCATCAAATCTTTCGATACAACCCTCGGTAAATATTAATTTTTTATCCGGATAGGCTTCATGAACCCTTGCTACATTTTCAAACATCGGCTGTGCACCGGTCCAGGTTTCGTACCAGTGAAAGCCCATTCCCCAAACATATTTTGAAGCTTCGGGATCTGAAAAAATCACATTTGCTCTTTGTACCATTAAATCGCGGTTATGGTCCCATGCAATAATTTTGACATTTCCTAAGCCTTCTTTTTTTAATGTTGGTCCAAGAAAATTTTTCAGGAAATCCCTCTCATCTTCAGCAGTGTACAGGCAGGATTCCCAGGTTTGGGTTGCCATAGGCTCATTTTGTACAGAAGTCGCCCAGATTGGAATACCTTCTTTTTCGTATTCTTTTATAAATTTGGCATACATATTAGCCCAGGGCTGGTAAAATTCCGGCAATAATTTTCCGCCTTTAAGTACACTTTTATTACTTTTCATGAAAGCGTTAGGTGACCAAGGTGTTGCATAGACGGGAATTTTTCCTCCGGCAGCTTTTATGGCTTGTTTGATTAATGGAATTCTAAATTCTTTATCGTGGTCAATAGAAAAAGTTTTTAATTCGGTATCGCCTTCTTTGATATAAGAATAGCTTCCACTGCTAAAATCAGAGCTTTGTATCGTTGTTCTTAGTAATGAATAGCCTATTCCTTTTTGAGTGTCATAATAAGCGTTTAGGAATTCAGTTTGTTTTTCTTTTGAAAGTTTCGCAAATATTTCGGCACTTGCATCTGTAATAGCTCCTCCGATTCCTATAAAGGTCTGAAACCTTTTGGAAGGTTCTACAAAAACTGAAATTTCAGTTTCTACAGGTTGTTTAGAAGGTGTGAATTTTAAATTATCTGTAGGGGTTAACCTTAATTTTGTATTATCAGCAGTGGTGTACACTGTGATGGTTTTATTATTTGTAGTAAATTCTTTTGTCTGCTTTGGTTTTTTCTGTTGTGGATAAACAGAAAAAGATAAACATAAACAAGTAATAACAAAGCCAATTTTTTTCATTGCATATGTTTTAATAATATAAGAATCAGGCATAATGTCCTTTTTTTGAATTCTTTAAAATGATTTTAAAATAGCCCATAATCACTCAAGAATATGGGCTATTCTAACAACCAAACTTAACTTACTTAACTTCAAATGATTCACGATTCAATGAATACATTTTTATTGCAATATTTTATTCTCCCGAATAGTATTAATTGCCTTTTTGTTTTAGAATTTTTAACCTAATAGAAGTAATCAGTGCTTTTTCAGCAATGAACTTTCTTATTAGCCGCTTAGTTACCCCAACCTGGATTTGGCGTCATTTTGCTATTGTTAAGAATTTCTGCAGAAGGAATTGGATATAAGTTATGTTTTTCAGCAAAATTACCATTCTTCTTAAATCCTTGGTTTTTAAGTACTGCTGCAGCATCACCCCAACGAATTAAATCCAAAAATCTGAATCCTTCAAATGCTAATTCTAATCTTCTTTCAGTTTTAATTGCGTCGAGAGTTACAGTTTTAACCGGTAAATCTACCCTGTCACGAACTTTAGTAAAATAGCCTTGTGCAGTTGAAACATTTCCTGCTAAAAGATTCGCTTCTGCTGCCATTAAAAGAACATCTGCATACCTGATTAATCTAATATTTGTTCCATAGTTTAGTTCAGCAACACCCGGACTTGCAACTGTTTCAGACTTTAAGGAACCATATTTAAGTCTGAAATAACCTTCCATTCCCCAAACCGGCGGTGCTTCTGTCCAATCAAGATTTTTATCTACTATCCAGTCTCCGCCATATTTTGTTCTAAGATCGGCAACTGATAATATGCAAGCATTTTTTCTAATGACATCACCTTCTGCATCAAATGCCTGAGCCATTTTGGCTGTTGGATAGTTAAAGCCCCAACCTGGCAGGAGTCCTGAAGTTCCTGTAGTATAGTAATCTCCTCTAGGTCCCATTAACTGCCAGTTGATATTGTTTTCCATTGAACGGTTTCCTCCCCATTGAAAATTACCCCAATCATACCCGGTAATATTATAACCAACTTCAAATAAAGATTCTAAGCCGTATTCAGATTCTTTTAAAAATAATTTGGAATAATCAGGGGCAAGGTCGTACTCAGTTGAAGTTATTACATCCTCAAATGCAGCAGCTGATTCAGGATATTTTTTTTGATATAAATAAGCTTTACCTTTTATCGCCTGCGCTGTCCCTTTTGACATTCTAAAACGCATTTCGGGTGAATATTCACTTTTTTTAGGCAGGTTTGGAATAGCTTCATCTAAATCTTTGTGTATTTGGGCATAGATTTGTTCAGGAGTCGATTTTTCAAGCGCAAACTCAGATGCACCCGGAAGAGCTAATCGTAATGGAACTCCTCCCCACATTGAAACCAATTCAAAATAAAAAAAGGCTCTTAAGGCTTTGGCTTCGGCTATCATCTGAACTTTGGCAGGTGTATCTCCTACGGCTATATTAATAACAGCATTAGCTCTCATAATGCCAAAATACATGGTTTTAAAAGAATGTTCAATTGGTTTGTTTTCAGCTGTATATGAAAAGTCATCCAGTTGTTGGTATGATGGCTGGTCACCATCTGAACCTCCACCTGCGTGTGTTTCGTCTGCCGGAAATGATTTTACAACATACATAGAATTCCAGTCTGTAGTATATGCCCATTGCAGCACATCATAACATGCAAATACGCCTTCCTGAAGTTCTTCTTCGGTTTTGAAATAATCATCAGCAGCCAAAACCCCATACACCGGCTTATCTAAGAAATCGTCTGCACAGGAAATCAGCACAGTTGCTAATCCTGCAAATAATGATATTTTATATATTAATTTTTTCATCGTTGTTTATTTATGTCTTTGAATTAAAATGATACTGATAATCCTGTCATGATACGGCTTGCATTTGGATACAAACCTCTGTCAATACCTTGTGAGTTATTTGAAAAACTTCCTACTTCAGGGTCAATACCTTTGTATTTTGTAAATGTGAAGTAATCATCCAATGAAACGTAAAGTCTCAGGTTGCTCACTTTTATCTGGCTTAATAATTCTGATTTAAAATTATATCCGAATTGGATTTGTTTGATTTTTACATAGGAGGCATCCTGAACCATTAAATCACTTGTATAAATGATTGGATCGCTATAAGATGCTTTTGGAAAGCTGTTCGTACTTCCTTCTCCTGTCCATCTTTCTGTATAAAAGAATGAAGGGCGATTAGAAGCCGGGTTGTCAACTCTCGCCAGTGCTAAGAAGTTTTCTCCTCCAAAAGCACCTTGAGCAAAAATTTTAAGATCAAATCCTTTGTATTCAAAATCTATAGTGGTTGAAACTATTACATCATGGTGAGGGTCGCCAATGTATGTTTTATCCTGATCTGTAATATCACCGTCACCATTCGTATCAACAACTATAGGCGCACCAGGAGTTGGGTTCCATGTAGAAACATTTCCTAAAGCTGTTTTATAAGCGTCAATTTGGGCTTGATTCTGGAAAATACCATCTGTTTTATATCCTCTGAAAAACCAAACCGGTTTTCCTAATTCGAAAGAAGTTACAGTTCCTAATACTGGCAGGTTTGCCCCATCAACTCTTGTAAGCAATGGGTTTAAATACGTAACTTCGTTTTTAATTGTAGTCAGGTTTAAGTTGATTCCGTAGTTGAATTTACGTCCGGATTCTCTCCATCCTGCTTCAATTTCAAATCCTTTGTTGGTTACATCACCTGCATTAGCATAAGGAGCGGCATAACCAGTTGATAAAGGTGGGGATGAAGGAGTTAATAAATCTTTTGTGACTTTTTTATAATAGTCAAAACCAAATGATAATCGATTATTAAAGGCTCGTAGATCAAACCCTAAATCGGTTTGTTCCGTAGTTTCCCAGGTAATGTCTTCGTTAGGTAATGCTTTAAGTTCACCTACAGTATGATAATTGCCTAATGCATCCGGATATTTTAAACCATCTTTGGTAATGAATGCCTGCCATTGGCCTGCAGCAATATTAGATGTAGAACCATTTTGACCCCATGATGCTCTTAATTTTAAATGATTTACAGTTTCAGTTCCCCAAAATGATTCATTAGAGATGATCCAGCCGGCAGATACTGCAGGGAAATATCCGGCACGTTTGTCAGGTGCAAAAAGTGAAGAGTTATCATTTCTTAAAGAAGCCTGAAATAAATATTTATTATCGAATGAATACGTAAGACGTCCAAAATAAGAATTCATGGATGATGGTGTTATATTACCGGATATCGTTCCCGTTACAGGAGTTTCACCAACAGGTGCCCATTGATCCCCTTCCTTAATCATACCAGATGCACGTGTATTCAAATAGCGGTATTCAGTGTCCTGAGCAGACATACCTATCATAGCAGAGAATTCATGCTTACCGATTGTTTTGGTGTAAGTTGCGAAGTTTTCAAATAACCATGTTTTGAAAATTCCCTGATTATAAGTTTTAGAATTCGTAGTGTTTTCTTTAGTAGAATTCCACCATGCTTTTTGAGACCAGTCATCATAATTGTTGAATGCCTGCTCAATTCCGTAACGTGTTGTAAAAACAAATCCTTCAAAAGGTTTGATATTGGCATATACATTACCAATAATTTTGGTTTCCTGGCTTAAGCCATGGTCAATTGCAATTTGTCCAATTGGATTTGCTATTTCTCCATCAATATATTCCGAGATACCATAATATTCTCCGTTTTCATTCTTGATCAGTACTTTACCTGACGCCAATGCATCCTGAACGTGCTGTGGCAACGCTGTTCCGTTAGGATAAAATACTGGTGTCAAAGGATCCATTAACATGGCGTGATTCATGATACCGTTGAAACTGTCATCCTCAGTAAAAGCTTTACGTTTGTTTACCGAAAGAGAGAAATTTTCTCCAACTTCTAAATATTTGCTTACTTTGTGGTTGGAGTTAGCTCTAACGGTTGTACGTTTAAAATTGGTTTTATCTCCTCCAAAAATCCCATCCTGAGTAAAAAAGTTGCCTGAAATTAAAAAAGTCGAAACTTCATTTCCTCCTGCAAGCTGAAGTGTGTGGTGCTGCATTGGTGCTGCATCTTCAGCTGCTTCATCAAGCCAGTCTGTTCCTTTTTTGCCTTCCCAGTCTGCTACATTTGGTCTGTTACCCGGAGGTTTTGTTTCATCAATCCATTTAACGTACTGATCAGCATTCATCATTTCTAATTTTGTTCTCAAAGACTGAAAACCAAATTGATTGCTATAAGTAACTTTCATTGATCCTGCTTTACCTTTTTTAGTTGTAATCATTACAACTCCATTACCTCCGTCAGCTCCATAAATAGCAGCAGATGCAGCATCTTTTAATATTTCTATTTTTTCGATATCATTAGAGTCAAGGAAATCGATGTTACCGGTTCGCATCCCGTCAACCACATAAATAGGGTCTGAGTTACCATTTGATCCTGCTCCACGGATACGAACTTTAGCCCCAGCTCCCGGAGCGCCAGATTGTGCCATAACAGTTACACCGGCAGCTTGCCCTTGCAATACCTGTGTTGACAAACCAACTGATAAAGTGGCAATTTGCTCTGCTTTTATTGAAGATATTGCACCTGTAATACCACTTTTCTTTTGCGTTCCGTATCCTACCACTACAACTTCATTTAAGTTTTGTGATTCAGGCTTTAATCTGATTTCAATTTTAGTTCTTCCATTTACAACCTCTTCTATTGTATTATATCCCACAAAAGATATTGTCAATGTTCCATTAGAAGGAGCATTAATCTGAAACTTTCCATCAAAATCAGATGCAGTTGCTTTGTTAGTACCTTTAATTAAAATTGTTGCTCCCGGGACGGGCAATCCACTTTCATCGTTAATTTTTCCATTTACCGTAATATCCTGAGCGACTGCGATAACTGAAAACAATAAAGACGAAAAACAAAAAAGAAGTAATTTTGTTAATTTCATTTTTCTAAAAATTTTGGTTAATTAATTAGTTATTTGATGCAATGATAAAGTTAAAATTCCAAATTTTTATAATTAAATATCATTACAAAAACACATCAAACTATAAAATTATACTTTACAAAAACACATCATATTAATTTTAAATAATTGATTTACAAATATTTGAAAAACTAGTTGGATTGTTATAATAATGTTAATTATCATAAAAAAACACTACATTTATCAAAACTGAAATAAATCATTAGTATATAGTTTTTATTGTAATTACGTATTTAGCATAAATGTAAAAATTACAATTAAATACATTATTCATAACAAAAGGGTTTAAAAAATATGAAATCGTTAAGTTGTTTTTTGTACACATTTCTATTTCTGCTTGCTTTCAACAGTTTTAGCCAGGTAAAAAACATTGGAACTCCTAATTTTAAAAATTATAAACGAACAGAATATAAAGGAGGAACGCAAAACTGGAGTATCGATCAGGATAAAAATGGCAATATATATTTCGCAAATAATAGCGGATTGATTCAATTTGATGGTTCTACGTGGCGTACATATTTTTTACCAAATAATACTGCAATAAGGAGTTTGAAAATAGATGGTACAGGAAGAATTTTTGTTGGTGGGAACAATGAATTTGGCTATTTTAAATCAGGGAATAAGGGAGATTTGAAATATTACTCACTTTCCAAGCTAATTAGTCCCAAACATGCAAGGGATATAAATTTAATATGGAGAATTCATATTTTTAAAGGAGAAGTAATTTTCCAATCTTTTACTAAAGCACTTTTTTACAAAAACAACAAAATTAAAGTTCTAAATGCACCAAGAAAGTTTCAGTTTTCTTTTGTAGTAAAGAACCGTCTTTACTTTCAGGATAAGGAATTGGGAATTTTAGAATATAAAAATCAAAAATTATATTCTTTAAAAGGCACAAAGGTTCTAAATGATAAAGAGATTTGGGCCATGTTTCCGTTGCCTGACAACAAGATTCTTTTGGCTACCCTCGAAAAAGGCCTTTTTGTTTATGATTTTAACAGCATAACAGAATGGAATAATGAAGCAAATAGTTTTATAAAAAAGAATACTTCTCTTGGCGGAGCAATTATAAAAAATAAATTTATCGTTCTAAATTCTGTTTTAAGTGGTGTAATAATTTGCGATTTGAAAGGAAATATAATTCAGCATCTTAATCGCCAAAAAGGACTTCAAAACAATACGATACTCACTTCATTTGTTGATAATAAAAATAATCTTTGGCTGGGACTTGATAACGGAATAACCTTTATTAATGAAAATTCGCCTTTTACCTATTTTGATTATAGTTATAATATAGGTACAGTTTACGCATCTGTATTGCATCAGAATAAATTGTATGTGGCAACCAATCAGGGGTTATTTTATCATTCCTGGAATACTCCATTTAGTGATGAACCTTTTAACAGGGTCGAGGGAACAATAGCTCAGGCATGGAATATTCAGGTTATAAATAATGTTTTAGTATGTTCCAGCAATAGCGGCGCTTTAGTGATAGAAAATAATAAGGTGTCAAAAATACTGGATACCAGAGGATATTTTGGATTGAAACAGATACCCAGACATCCTGAATATGCCATCGGAGAGCATTATAATGGTTTTTCAATTTTTAAAATTGGATCAGACAGCGCTGAGTTTATAAATCAGGTTCAGGGTTTTGATGAAACCACCAGTACTTTCGAAGTCGAATTGGACAATGATTATGTATGGTTCAGAAAAAGTCCCTACTTATATCAGATGGGACTTTCTGATGATCTGAAGAAATTTGAATCGATAAAAAAACATACCCGGATATCTGTAGTCAATAAAGGAATTGAAAGTGTGCAATTAATTAATAATAAAATTTATTTTCAGACAAAAAATCATTTTTACAGATTTTCTAAAGATCAGGATGATTTTTTTGAAGACAGAAAAATGAGCAGTCTTTTTAAAAATATTCCGCTAATTAATACCTTAATTCAGGATTCTAAAGGAAATTTATGGTATTCATTCAATCAGTCTCTTGGCGTATTAGAAAAATCAGACAATGAAAAATACGTTAGAAAAGAAGCGCCATTCTCTAATTTAACGGGGAATCTGGTCAACAGCTATATATCAATAAACAGAATTGACTCCAAAAATATTTTCATTGGACTAACCGATGGATTAACACACTATGACGCTACAATTCCGAATACATTTATAACAAAACCAACTGCTTTTATAGAAAGTTTTTCTTTTCCGGGAGATACTATTATAACGGGGAATCTAAAAACAATTGACAAACTGTTTAATTTGTCTTATAGTGACAATCGTGTTAAGTTTACTTTTTCTTCGCCTGTGTTCGAAAATCAGGAAAATGTTACTTATTCTTATAAATTAGAACCTTTTGAAGATACCTGGCGCAGCTGGTCTTCTGTTGCAATTAAAGAATATACGAATTTAAGGGAAGGCAATTATACAATGAAATTAAGAGCCAAAAACAGTTTTGGTATAGTTTCAGAAATAGATCAGGTCAAATTTACGATTTCACCTCCATGGTACAGGCATTTTTTAGCTTATATTTCCTATTTGCTTTTAATTTCTGTTGGTATATATGTGATTTCGAACAGGATTAAACTAAAGATCAGAAAAAATAAATACTATGAAACCATTGAGCAAAGACGTTTATACCTGGAAAAGGAATCTAAAATAAGACAGGAGCAGCATGAGCTAGAAAAAGAAATTGAAAAATTAAAAAACGACAAACTTCAAATTAAGATTCTGGCAAAAGACAAAGAGCTGGTAAATAACTCTTTACAGGTCGTAAAGAAAAATAAAACCCTGAATAGCATAATAAGCAAACTAAAAGATATTGATACAAACATATTAGATGATGCCACGAAATCTGAATTTAATAAGCTCCATAAAAGTATTGTAAAAGAAGTAAATACGGATAAAAGCTGGAAAGATTTAGAAAAGCATATTAAGAATGTACATTTTGATTTCCTAAAAAGATTAAAAGAAAAATACCCAACAATTTCTCCCAGAGAATTGGATTTATCAACTTATCTGCTCATGAATATGTCCACTAAAGAAATAGCCGAAATCATGAATATATCCAATGGAGGAGTCGAATTGGCCAGATACCGGTTAAGAAAAAAACTTGGGTTAAATAAAAAAGAAAATCTAATTGGGTTTTTAATGAGTATATAGTGTTATAATCTTGCTTTGTGCGGTTTTATAAGTAAGCAGAACATTCCAACATCCAAAATAAACTTGATTTTGGATGTTTTTTTATGACTATATGTTTCTTTCTTTTTTTAGAAAACACGGTAATTTATTTGTGAAGTAAAATATTTACAAAAATATCGACAG
This sequence comes from Flavobacterium hibisci, assembly GCF_020026925.1. GTDB lineage: Bacteria > Bacteroidota > Bacteroidia > Flavobacteriales > Flavobacteriaceae > Flavobacterium > Flavobacterium hibisci. Next base: position 147,211 of record NZ_JAIQDW010000003.1, read on the forward strand.
AACATTTGTGAAATTAGTTTTAAAGTCTATTTTTGAGAAAAAATTCTTACTTAATATATTCGCCAAATCACTTATGGGACATTTTTCAGAACAGGTACATATCAGCATAGGGAGCTTTACCCAAAACGTCGTTTATCATAATTTAGAACTGTCACAAAAGATGGCCGATCACCATCATTTTTCTTTTGTTTGGCAATACACAGGAAAGGCGATCATAAACCCTGCAGATCAGGCAAAGGCATTGCGAACGTATCTTGGGGATGAAGTTATCTTTACCTTTAAAAGTCTTACCGGAATCAGGTTGATGAGCAAAGGAATCATAACAGAACTCTCCTCTGTAGATCTTCACGGCAGCCCCGAAGGATTGCATGTCAAAGGGATCAGCCACACTATTGTTCTGGACGATATGAAAAAGTCAAGGACCTACCAGCAAAGGGGCATGAATGATATCGTGCTGGATATTTTAGCAGAAGGTCCGGGAGAATTTACGAAAGAGATGCTATAAAATCCACGTATCTTCAGGAATTCAAATACCTGGCCCAGTACAATGAGACCAATTTTGATTTCTTGAAACGATTGGCCAGCCGATACGGCCAATGGTTTTATTTTGACGGAATGCGGATGCAGTTCGGACAGACCAAAACCAGCAAAATAAAACTCATCAACGGGTCTTCGCTGCATGGATTTAAAATCCAGACCAACATGGCTTCCCATAAAATTTCTTTGGGAGGGTATGATTACAATGGGGCATCCAATATTCGTAATTCGGCAGCAAGAACATCTTCGGGAAGCAAAGACAGTTTTTCTTCCGTTGTAGGGCATAACCAGGGAACCGTTGCCCAAAACGATTTGAACAATGGAGCTTACACCACCAATGCCCAAAGCAGCGAAGAAATCCAGGAAATGGTCAGACTGCAGACCGCAGGCAGCGACGCCAATAGTGTTTATTACAGCGGAATATCTTATTTTCCTTTAGGACTTGGACAGGTTTTCAGCATCATAAACCAGACTGTAGAACACGAACTGATTGTGACAGAAGTAACACACATTTCTCAGGTCCACGGAAACTATTCCTGTAATTTCAAGGCTATTCCGGCAGACGTTGCAGCCCCACATTATACAGACGTACATGTATTTGCCAAAGCCGAAACACAGCCAGCGAAAGTAAAAGACAACAACGATCCGGAAGGATTAGGACGTGTAAAAGTACGGTTCAACTGGGCAGGCGGAAACAATTCAAGTGAGTGGCTACGAATGATACAGCCACATTCAGGTTCCGGAAAAGGATTTTACTTTATTCCTGAAATCGGTGAAGAAGTTTTAGTAGGTTTTGAAGGCGACAATGCACAGAATCCGTATGTTTTGGGAACACAGTATAACGGAAGCCAATCCAGCGGTTATGCAGATGGTCAGAATAATGTAAAAGCGATCCACACACGTTCGGGAATCAAATTTATTTTGAACGACGGAGAGGGAAGTATTTTGATTGAAGATCCGAGTGGTAATACCTGGAAAATGGATGGTCAGGGAAATATTGCTGTTAATGCGCGAAAGAATTTGACTTTGAATGCTGGTGAGAATGTTAGCATTAAGGCAGGTAAAAATGTATCTGTCAGTGCAGGTGAGGATGTTGAAATTGAGGCAAGTAAAGATATAGTACAGGCAGCAGGAAATGACCTAACACAAAATGCCGGTGGAGATATAATAGAAAGTTCTAATAACAAAACAGAAATCATCGAACAGACATATATTCGAAGTTCATTAGAATCGACGCATCATGCCGAAGAAGTAACAATTTTTAGTACTAAAGAAAATATGCTTTTAGAAAGTACTAATAAAACGGTAGAAATAAATAGTGTCGAAAAATCAAATTTCTTTTAATAAACAATAATTATGGCAATTAATAAAACAGCAAAGAATTTAAAAGTAATAATAAAAAATACACACACGAGTTTTTCAGGTACTATGCACGAAACTGCTGAAAAAATAGTAATAGTGGCAACAAAAGAAAATTTGACATTAATTTCAGGAAAAAAGATAAACATTAAAGGTAATAAATCTTAATATATGAGTAATATACTATTTGGAAAACCAAGATTTGAACCACCAAAAGAAGATAATAAAGAAAGAAATGATGTTTATCTGGGTGTTTTCTTTGATGGTACTTCAAACAACAGAGAGAATATTGAGGGAAGGAGAAAGGATCCTGAATTAAAAAATAGCTACGCGTCAAGTAACGATGGGTCAAACACCAGTTATGGAAACGATCATTCTAATGTGGACAGATTAGAAAATGCTTATTTAAATGTGAAGGGAAAACATTATTATTCTATTTATGTAGAAGGAATCGGAACTAAAAATCCGGATAAAAATGAAGATGGGACACTTGATTATTACGGCGATTTTACCCGAGGTCAGGGATATGGCACAGGGGAAACAGGACTTTTTGAAAAAGTAGAAAAAGGATGTCAGGATATTGTAAAAAAATTGCAAGAAGAAAAAGAACTAAATATAAGTACCTTGTATGTAGATATTTTTGGTTTTAGTCGCGGTGCTACAGCAGCCCGTATTTTTGTAAATGAATTGTATAAGGTAAAAAATCCCAAAGATAGAGATACTTATAATCAGGGGTATTTAGGCAAAGCATTTAAAGAGCTGGGGTATAAAGTAAAACCCTATCGAATAAAAATACGATTTTTAGGATTATACGATACAGTTTCTTCTTACGGCAGTAATGTTTTTGATGATATTGATGCTGACAAAGTACCACTACAAATTCCTGCTGTTGGGTTTACAGTGCACCTTACCGCAGAAGATGAATACCGCGAGAATTTCCCACTTACCAATATTGCCAGTGCGGGAGCTAACAGCATTGAGCTTACACTTCCGGGCTGTCACTCAGATATTGGCGGTGGATATAAAAATGGAGAAGAAATTGTAATACTTACAGAATCTGCCCCAATAATCGAAGCTGAAAAAAAATATGTTCTGGAGCAGGGTTGGTTTAATCCTGATCAATTAAAAGATTTACCTTCATTAGTTCCTTATTATTTAAAAGGCACAAGGACTCTTAGTAATAAATATAGTTTTGTAATTCTGCACCTTATGGCAGAATTTGGAAAACGGAAATATAAAATTCCATGGAAATATAAGATTCTCAATGAAGATTATAAGATTCCAAAAGAATTAAATAAAGTTAAAGAAAGAATAGATGCTTATGCTTTTGAAAATAAATCTAAAATGAAATTTTATACAAAAAAACAAATAGAATCGAAACGAAAAAAAGAATGGAAAAACCAACAGGAAATTGATGATTTTAATACAAAAGTCACCGATTATTATTTGCTGCCAGACTTACGTAACAAATATTTGCATTGTTCTGCCAGTATGGACGGCATAGGGATGGAACCTCAGATGGACAATCTAAGTAACATTATTAGAAAACGAAAAATAATTTCAGGATAGGAATATGAAAAAAGCTTTTAAATTATTTATACTAACAGCGTTTTTAAATATTACGCTCATCTCATGTCAAGATAAAATGGAAGAAAAAAAATATAATTGGACAGCTGCTGTTTGTACACCTAAAAACTACCCTGCTGAAATATTTTCGGGGCATTTGTTATTAAGTGACCAACCCAAAAGTGGTTATGTTTATATGCCTTTTAACAGAATAATAAACAGCGAGGACTTAGGAGACAATGATGGTTCTTCGTCCGGAGAAGCTACCGGAATAGCCCCTAAAATACTGGATATAACATGGCTTTCCTATACAGAAAACAAAAGTTATTCTGGTATTTTTAAACTGGATTCTGAAAAAATAGAAGCATTAATGATTAACGGTAATGAAAGACCCTACTGGGATGTTGAAACTAAAAAAGTTGGTATTGTAAAAGATTATTATTTTGTTATTAATGCAGGATTGTTCCCTGGAGGAATGGTTGTTTTATATGTATTTAGTCAATCAAATATGATTATTGTAGGTAGGTATCAGGCGTATGAGGATAAAACCGTAGATTGGGGAATTGCGCATGAAACAATGAAAGATAAAGAAGGCATTACTAAATATGTCAATTATATGAATGAAGATTTACCACAAGACATATTAGACCAGATTAAAAACGGCACAATCCCATTTGGATATTGGGAAACTCTTTTTAAAAAATATCCTATTACGCCAATTGTTAAAAAAGAAGACAAAGTAGAGACTATCGGAATTAATTATATTAATGGAGAGTTCGAATCAATTTTTTTAAGTTTAAATGGAAATGTAATGCCAATAAAAGAAAGAGCAGTTCCCCGAAAAATAAATATTGTCTGGCATGATGTTAATGACAGACGCATGGAAAGTGATATTTTCTTTGATGAAAAAAAGTCCAAGGCCCTTTTTGAGACTATCAAAGCAGAAGAAAAAATCAAATTTATAATTGAAATAGACCGAAATACAAAACCTAGGGAAACAAAAGGAATTTCGATAAAACTAAAAACAGCAACTACTGAAATAGACATGAAAGATGCTATTATTTCGCAGGAGTCATTTACTAAACCTACTCCTTATTGATGTTTTTTGAGTTAAAGATTGTGAATAATAATTTCTTTATTCGATTTAATGGAGACAATAAGTTACAGGAAGGATTTACAAAGCCACTGCCATTAGTTAAAAAAAAGAAATAATAAAATAAAAATGCCTCCGTAATCTCAGAGGCATTTTGTTTTTTTCTTAAAGTATATTCCTAAAACAATCCATTCAATTCGGCGTCAATCCTGTTGATGATGTTTCCTAAATCTTCAGGATTGTCAACAAAATTAATATTGTCCACATCAATAATCAGTAATTTTCCTTTCGAATAAGTCTGAATCCAGGCTTCATATCTTTCGTTCAGGCGGCTCAGATAATCAATTGAAATAGAGTTTTCGTATTCGCGTCCGCGTTTGTGGATTTGCCCAACTAAATTCGGAATAGAACTTCTTAAATAAATTAGTAAATCAGGTGGTTTTACCAATAACTCCATTAATTCAAATAAAGAAGTATAATTTTCAAAATCACGGGTAGTCATTAAACCCATCGAATATAGATTGGGAGCAAAAATATGAGCATCTTCATAAATAGTTCTGTCCTGAACGATTTTTTTTCCACTTTCCCGAATTTGCTGCACCTGGCGAAAACGGCTGTTTAAGAAATAAATCTGCAAATTAAAGGACCAGCGTTCCATCTGATGGTAAAAATCATCCAGATATGGATTGTCAACAACATCTTCATAATGGGGCTCCCATTTAAAATGTTTGGCCAGTAATTTAGTCAAAGTTGTTTTTCCTGCGCCTATATTTCCTGCTATTGCTATGTGCATTACGGTATTACGATTTTATAATTGGTAATTTCTTTAGGTGTAAAAATAGATAAAATTTGGTCTTTGCAATAGAATTTATGTAATGATTTTTGCGGTAATTCAATTTCATAAACACTTTCAGATCCATCCTTATGAATGTCTTTAAAATACAGCAAATTAGCTTTGCTGAAAATATATTGTTTTGGGCTTAAAATCAGTATTTTATCAAAGTCAGAAACTTTTCCTAAAGAGGTGGTTTTGCCAAAAATATCACATAAAAACCAATTGTTTTTTTCATCAATCCAGTAGAAAGTATTAAAATCGGTCTGATAAAATTTTATATTTTCTGTTAATGGTGTTGAAACAGTTTTGTACTCATTTTTTAAATAATCAAAAAGACCAATTTGCTGGTTTAAGGTATTGTAGATCCATAACTGATTTTGTGTTGACATACCGGTGGCGTTTGTTACAATCGGAAAATTATTTTGAGAAAAATTAATCTCCGAAATTTTATTTAATTGGTTGTCAAGCAAAACCACACTGTTGAAATCTTCATAAAACAATACAATTTTAAGCGGATTCAGAATATCTGCTTTTGTGATTTTTCCCAATGAAATATTCTTATATTCAAAAATTTCGTTTCCTTTTATTTTTCTGAAAACATCATTTTTTATCTCATAAGAATATCCAAAAGAGTCATAACCTAAAAAATCATCAGCATCAGTAGTAAAATTGGAAACAGGAGTTGGGATTTTCTTTGAACTCTGACCCAAAACAATCGAAAAAGAACAGAAGAAAAAAAGTAAAAATAAAATTATGCCTGGTATTTTGCTCATTTTAATTGCATTTCTAAAGTGCAAATTACAAAAAACTACATCAAGATGCTTTTTTAATTGTATTTGATTTTAAACTTTTAGGCATTCTAATGGTCTAATTAATAAGCTGTTTTGTCTATAGGCTGGCTCAATTGATATATTTAACTTTTGGTATTTTAAAATTAATAATACATTTGAATGTAAGTTTTATCGGATTTACTTAAAATTTAAAAAAGAAACAATGAAAAAATTACCATATTATTTGCTTTTAGTACTTGCTTTCAGTCAGGTACAGGCGCAGAAAGATTTTCAGGGAATGGCTGTTTATGAGTCAAAAACACAGGCACCTAAATTTGATGGAATGCGTGCAGGAAACCGTGATATTACACCTGAAATGCAAAAAAGCATCGAAGAAAGAATGAAGCAAATGTTAGAAAAAACATTTATACTAAACTTCAATAAATCGGCTTCTATTTACAAAGAAGAAGAAAAATTAGAAACTCCCGGACAGCAAGGCGGCGGAATGAGAATGATGATGAGCTCTATGATGGGCGGGGGCGGCACTTTTTATAAAGATGTTAAAAGTAAAACCTATGCGGTCGATAAAGAATTCATGGGTAAAGAATTTCTGGTAAAAGATTCCCTGCCAAGATTAAACTGGAAATTAGAACAGGAAACCAAACAAATTGGTGGGTATAATTGTTACAAAGCAACTGCTGTAAAAGAAGCGAGTCAAACTGATTTTAGAAATTTCAGGCCTAAAAATAATGATGATAAAAAAGATGACGCAAAAAAAACATCCGGGGATACAAAAACCAACTTTGAAGACAGTTTTGAAATCCCAAAGGAAATAATTGTAACAGCCTGGTACACGCCTGAAATCCCAATTAATCAGGGTCCGGAAAATTATTGGGGATTACCGGGTTTGATTTTAGAAGTTAATGATGGGACAACCACTATTTTGTGTTCAAAAATTGTTTTGAATGCCAAAGAAAAAGCAGATATCAAAGCACCATCCAAAGGAAAAGAAATTTCGCAGAAAGAGTATGACGAAACAGTTGTAAAAAAGATGAAAGAGTTTAGGGAAATGAATCGTGGCCGTGCAGGAGGTCCACCCATGATGGGGAGATAAAATACCTGTTCTAATTTATATTTATCTTAATCATCTTTATTAATGAACAAAATACTTTGTTTCGTAGCTTTTTTATTTACTTCTTTGAGTTTTTCTCAAAGTGTCCGCTTTGATGGATTTATTCAGGATGACCAAAAAAATCCGCTGGAAATGGCCAACATCATGGCTATAAATAATAGTACAAAAGCAATGGATTCGTACGGAATTACCAATGATAAAGGGAAATTTCAGCTCACCTTAAAACCAAATACGGCTTATACTATAAAAGTAAGTTATTTGGGAATGAAATCTAAAGAAATATCCGTTGCAACCAAATCTGAAAATATATCTCAAAGCATAGTTCTGGATGGAACCGGAATTGAATTAGAAGGCGTCGAAATTGTCCGTGAAATGCCGGTTTCTATAAAAGGTGATACCATCGTTTATAATGCCGATTCTTTTAAATCCGGAACCGAAAGGAAACTCGAGGATGTGCTTAAAAAACTACCCGGTGTTGAGGTAAATGCAGATGGAGAAATAGAAGTAGAAGGGAAAAAGGTCAGCAAATTAATGGTCGAAGGAAAAGACTTTTTTGATGGGGATACCAAATTGGGAGTCAAAAATATTCCGGCTGATGCCATTGATAAAATTCAGGTTTTAAGAAATTATAATGAGGTCAGCGCTTTAAAAGGTCTTGAAAATGATCAGGATAATGTAGCGATGAACATTAAATTGAAAGAAGGTAAAAAGAACTTCTGGTTTGGTGATGTTACCGCAGGAACTGGGGTTGCAGAACTCGATAGTCGTTATGTAATCAATCCGAAATTGTTTTATTACAGTCCAAAATACAGTATAAATTTAATTACGAATTTTAATAACATTGGAGAGTTGCCAATGACAGCACAGGATTATTTTAAATTCACAGGCGGATTTAAAAATATGATGAAAAAAGGCGGAAGCAATTTTAATGTTTCGTCCAATGACGTAGGAATTTCACTTTTAAGAAATAATCGGGCAAAGGAAATTGAAACTAAATTTGGTGCCACAAATTTCGCCTATTCTGTAAATAAAGCATGGAATATTAGCGGTTTTGGAATTCTTTCGACCTCAAAAACCGATTTAGAAACGAAATCTCAAACCACAATTTTAGCTTCAGGAGATCAGCAAAAGAGAGACGAAGAGACGCATCAAAAGAATAATCTGGGACTTTTTAAATTAAGCTCGACTTATAAACCCAATGATAAATTTCAATTTGATTATGATATTTTAACCAAACTGACCAAACAGGAAGAAAATGCTGATTTGCTTCGTGAGCAGGTCGTGAATAACATCCCAGGTTCAGAAACTATTTTTACGGCCAAAAAACAAGATCCGACTTCTATAAATCAAAATCTGAGCTTGTATTACACACAAAGCGACAAAAATATTTTTGCTTTTGAGATGCAGCATTTATATCAGGACGAAAACCCTTTTTATAATGCCAATTTACGCACACAGCCTTTTGATTTATTGGGTTACACTTCAGGTCAGCAAAGAAATGATCTGAATCAGAACCGTTTTGTAAAAACCAATAAACTGGATACGAAGCTGGATTACTATTATATGGTGACGCCAAAAAGCAACATCAATATAACATTAGGAAATACCTATTCGTACCAAAATTTCAACTCTCACATTTTTCAGATTCTGGATAACGGAGATAAAAATGATTTGAATGATCCGTCAAATAATAATGATGTGAACTATAATTTTAATGATACTTTTTTAGGATTTCATTACAAGATTTTAGCCGGAAAATTTACCTTGACTCCCGGTGTCAGCCTGCATTCCTATACAATGACAAACACACAATCAGGTACAGATTATTCGCAGAACTTCACAAAAATATTGCCTGATTTTTTTGCTTTATATCAAATCAAAAAATCAGAAACACTGACTTATAATTTTTCTTTGACTAATGATTTTACAGATATCAATCAATTGGCTGAAGGTTATGTTCTGTCAGATTACAGCAGTTTGTTTCGTGGAAATCGTTCCCTCGAAAATGCAACTTCGCAAGTACATTCGCTCCGCTACTTCAAATATAATATGTTCAATTTTGAGAACATTTTTGCTAATGCAACCTATACCAGAAAAGTAGATGCTATAAAAACTGAAGCCGATTTCGAAGGAATAAACCAGTCATCAGTACCATATAATTCTAATTTGGCAGACGAAACCCTTTCCGGAATGGGAAATTATGGACGTTCATTTTTAAAAAATTACAAAGCTTCAGCAACTGCAAGTCTTAATTGGTCAAAATTCAATAATAGACAAAATGGAGAGCCTGCAACAACAGAGAGTTTTACTCAAAGTTATACTATAAAAGCTTCTACGAATTATAAAAATCTGCCCAATATTGAGTTTGGTTATAATATGCTGATCAACAAATACAGCGGCTCGACTTTTTATACCGATAAGCCGTTTGCAAAATTAGACTATTATTTTCTGGATAGTTTTTCTTTCGTTTCTGAGTATGAATTCTATCATTACTACAACGGAAACAAATCAGTTGATAACGAATATGATTTTTTGAGCGCCAGTTTGATTTATCAGAAGAAAAACAGCAAATGGGAATATAAAATTGCAGCTACCAACTTGTTAAACACCAAATATCTCAATGATGACAACTTTTCGCAGTTCTCAACAAGAGTTTCTCAATACACAGTCCAGCCGAGATACATCATTTTTTCTATGAAATATAATTTGTAGTTGTAGTAGAAGCTAATCCTGCTGTCCACTATATCTTTTCCTCGCTGGCAGCAGCGAGAAAAAGGATGCCGTTCCCATCAGGGCTAAAAAGAGTTAATAGAAATTCTAGATTTATTCACATAAAAATAAACCCCGAATCTAAAAATTAGAAATCGGGGTTTTTTATGTTTATGACTAAAAAGAATCTAGCGATTTAAGTCAGTCTGAATAATCTGATTTTACAATCCAAAAGCAGCTTTTACTTTATCTACAAAATCAAGTTTTTCCCATGTAAACAATTCAACAGTAACTGTCTTTTCATTTCCTCCTGGAGCAGAGAAAGTTTTAGTAACCGTTTCTGGTTTACGTCCCATGTGTCCATAAGCAGCAGTTTCACTGTAAATTGGGTTTCTTAATTTTAATCTTTGTTCGATAAAGTAAGGACGCATGTCAAATAACTCTTCTACTTTCTTAGCAATTTCACCATTAGTTAAATTTACTTTTGATGTGCCATAAGTTTCAATGAAAATTCCCATTGGTTCAGCAACTCCAATGGCGTAAGAAACCTGAACTAAAATTTCATCAGCAACACCAGCAGCAACTAAATTTTTAGCGATATGACGAGTTGCATAAGCAGCACTTCTATCTACTTTACTTGGATCTTTTCCAGAGAAAGCACCACCACCGTGAGCACCTTTTCCACCGTAGGTATCAACGATAATTTTTCTTCCTGTTAAACCAGTATCTCCGTGAGGTCCTCCAATAACGAATTTTCCTGTTGGATTAATATGGTAGTTGATTTTATCGTTGAATAAATGAGCGTGTTCCGGGTTTTTAGCAATGATTCTAGGAATCAAAATCTCGATAACATCTTTTTTGATTTTAGCTAACATTGCAGCTTCTTCGTCAAAATCGTCATGTTGTGTCGATATTACAATTGCATCAATGCGGGTTGGTTTGTTATCGTCACTGTATTCTAAGGTTACCTGAGATTTAGCATCAGGACGTAAATAAGTGATTTCCTTATTTTCACGTCTTAAAATAGCTAATTCCTGTAATAATTTATGAGACAGATCAAGCGCCAATGGCATATAGTTTTCAGTTTCATTAGTTGCATAACCAAACATCATTCCCTGATCTCCTGCACCTTGCTCTTCTGGTTTAGCTCTGTCAACACCTTGGTTGATGTCTGCAGACTGCTCGTGAATTGCTGAAAGAATTCCACACGAATTCGCCTCAAACATATATTCACTTTTAGTATATCCAATTTTACGGATTACTTCACGCGCGATTTGCTGTACATCAAGATACGTATTCGATTTTACTTCTCCGGCCAAAATTACCTGACCAGTTGTAACTAAAGTTTCACATGCAACTTTTGAGTCAGCATCAAATGCTAAGAAGTTATCAATTAATGCATCCGAAATTTGATCTGCAACTTTGTCTGGATGCCCTTCACTAACAGATTCTGACGTAAATAAATAAGCCATAATAATGTATTAAATTAAAATTAAGCGAGGAAAATAATTGCTGAAAATGTCTAAAGAAGAGTTTCTGCTTTAGCATTTTTTACTACCGAAATCTGTTTTTCAGTATTCATAACGAACCATTTCATTATGAAGAGGTTGCAATCAGTTCAAATTTTTCCTCTGTATTCGCGTGCAAAAGTACAAAACCATTTTGATTTGCAAATTAAAGTTCAACTTTTTTTATTTTTTTAGATATAAATTTAACATTAGTATATTAAATTGATAGGGTAATTGAAATTAATTTGCTTTTTGTTTGGCGGTTTGAAAAAAAGTTCTCAAATTTGCAGTACAAACAATAAGAGAAATGAATTTAATTACTAAAAAAATGTGTTGCATGATCTCGGAAACTTCCGAGGGGTACACTATTGTTTAGAATTAAAAAACTAAAAATAACAATAAGACCTCTGCAATTTGTAGAGGTTTTTTTTTGAGTTTAACTAGAAAATAAAATATAAAATAAAAATGAGTAATTCAGTAGCAAATAAAATAATGATATGTTGTATGATGCCTATGTGTATCCTGCACTGCTGCTGCTGAAAGTAAAGATAAATCTTTGTTATAGTTCCTACTATAGCCCTTTCGGCCACCATCCGAAAGGGCTTTTTTTATTCCGTTAATTTAAAATTAAAAATCATGAAAATTATATATAGAATCTTAAGATCAATTAAACCCAAAAATATTCTTGGAATAGTTCAAAATCAAAAATCAAATTTCAGTTTGAAAAAAGGCAAGTTGTATTCTAATGAAGCAAATTCACTTCTTGCGCATATGTATTCTGCAGAAAATGAAAATCTTTTCATTTAATATATTCAATCCCAAAAATCAATTACAATAAAATAATAATAAAAAATAAGAATAATAATCTAAAAAACTAAGAAATCATGAGCACACAAAAATTCGCAACAAACGCACTACACGCAGGACATGACGTTACTAAAAACGCTGGGACAAGAGCAGTACCAATTTACCAGTCATCATCCTATGTTTTTAATAATTCGGACCATGCTGCCAATTTATTTGGTTTGGTAGAGGCGGGATTTATTTATACAAGATTAAATAATCCGACTAATGACGTGTTAGAGCAAAGACTGTCTTCGCTTGAAGGCGGAATCGGGGCAGTCGTGACAGCTTCAGGGGCAGCAGCTATTGCTACAACTTTATTGACTCTGCTCAAATCAGGCGATCATATTGTAGCGTCAAATAGTTTGTACGGAGGTACCTATAATCTTTTAAAAGTCACTTTGCCGCGTTTAGGAATTACAACTACTTTTGTAGATCCTTCAAGAGCAGAAAACTTTACAAAAGCGGCAAAAGAAAATACCAGGGCATTTTTTGTTGAATCACTTGGAAATCCAAAATTAGATGTATTAGATCTAAAAGCAATTTCTGCGGAAGCCAAAAACTTCAAAGTCCCTTTTATTGTAGATAATACAGTCGCAACTCCTTATTTGTTAAACCCAATTGAGCACGGAGCAGACATAGTCATTCATTCACTGACGAAATATCTTTCAGGTAACGGAACTTCACTGGGTGGTGTTATTATCGACGCCGGAACTTTTGACTGGTCTAACGGAAAATTTCCTGAATTTACAGAACCTTCACTCGGATATCACGGATTGGTTTATCACGAAGCCCTTGGAAATGCAGCCTTTATCGCAAAAGCAAGAATTGAAGGATTACGCGACTTTGGATCAGCTTTGAGTCCGTTCAATGCTTTTCAAATTCTTCAGGGACTGGAAACTTTGCCAATCCGAATTAAAAAACATAGCGAAAATGCGTTGGCTTTAGCGGAATGGTTGGAGAAACAAGATCAGGTGGTCTGGGTAAATTATCCGGGATTAAAATCGAGTAAATATTATGATTTAGCACAGGAATATTTACCAGAAGGTCAGAGCGGCATCATTACTTTTGGTTTGCAGGGAGGTTACGAAGCGGCCAAACAAGTTGTTGATGAAACAAAGTTATTCTCGCTTTTGGCAAACATTGGTGACACGAAATCACTTATTATTCATCCGGCCAGTACTACTCATCAGCAATTAACAGATGAAGAGCAGCTGGAAACAGGAGTTTCAAAAGATTTAATCCGTCTTTCAGTAGGTATTGAAGATATAGAAGATTTAATTGCAGATTTGAAAACCGTTTTTGCAACTGTTGCCAAATCACATAATACAGTCTTTAATAAAAATTAAAGTTTTTTTGTTTTTTGTTTGAAAATTACCTCTGGTATTCATTTACCAAAGGTGATTTTTTTTTGAATTACATTTTTAAGCATAATTTAGAAAGGTATTCATATAACAATGTTCTTTGAAAGACTGATTTATGGAGAAAGCTAATGAACGAATGAAGTAATTTGTAAGTTTTAACGTGGATTTCAAACGATGTAATTTTTGTAAGATGTTTTTAACGTTAAAAAATTGTTTTTTTATTGAATTTGTGCGTAAATATTTGGTAAATAAAAAAAACTTTCGCATATTTGTTAAACCCAAAAACTACTGAAGATATGTTTAATTCCTATAAAATGTTTTGCGCCATTTCGAAAGAAACCGTTTGGGTGTCTATTGCTTAAAATTGTAAGAACAATATCAAATATAGCAAAGCCTCCCAAAATATTTTGAGAGGCTTTTTTAATTATACGACAAATGCTAGAATTTTTAAAAATAACAAATAAATCACAGATGAATAAGTCCCTTCAGATGAACAAGATGTTCAGTGTCGCAGCTATTCGTGTATGCGTCTGTTGATTCCAAAAGTATTGTAAGTTAAAATAACTTGACCCTTTTGGCATCTGAAACCAAAAGGGTCTTTTGTTTTAAAAGACTTAATAAAAGAGAAAAAAATAATTCAATATAAATAAACAAACTAAACACTAATATCATGAGCACTTTGAACTACCTGGCAAAAAAGATTTCTACATTGAAAAACATAAGGACTAAAAAAAATAACCCGCCGCCAAAAAATGAATTGATACATCCAAGATTTGGAGTTACTGAAAACAATACTAAAACTGAAAAGAAAAATCCGGACTCTTTATTGTTTTTAATGTATTCTAAAGAAAATGAAACGCTTTTCATCTAAAATAAAAAGCATTTCAAATAGGTAATACCTGCTTAATTTTACTGGGCATTTTTGTTCGGTAATTTTTTGCGTACAATAGTTTTTGTTTGTGATATATTGAATAAGCGAAAGAATCTGTTGAGATAAATTTGTTTGTTTAAGAAATTAGTAGTTAATTTGCACCGTTAAGTTCAGAAACGTATTGAAATGTTATAAAGAAAGGACGAGGGATTAGACCCGATGAATCCTTAGCAACCCTTCGGTAAAGCGAAGAAGGTGCTGCATTCTACCACGCCCAACGTGGAAAGATAACAATAAGAGTTTTTCTAGTTTCGTTCTAGACTTTCTTTCTAATATTTCCATATACAAATCAAAAAATAAAAGATTTGAAATTGGAAAGTATACCAAACCCTATCATATTAAAAGATTTCACTACTGAAAGTGGTGCTTTATATAATTCATTACCCTTAAGTTTTGCACTTTTTGGTTTGCCATTACACAGTGCTCCCATTATTCTGGTCAATCATGCCTTAACAGGAAATGCGCAGGTTACTGGTGAAAATGGCTGGTGGAATGATTTAATTGGAGAAGGAAAAACAATCGACACGACTAAATATTCCGTTTTAGCTTTTAACGTTCCGGGTAACGGAAGCGATTCTTTCAGTATTGAAAATTATCAGGATTTTACGGCAAGGGATGTTGCCCGAATCTTTTTGAAGGGAATCGAAACTTTGAATATTGAACAGCTTTATGCTATTATAGGGGGGTCAGTTGGTGGCGGAATTGCATGGGAAATGCTGGCATTGGCTCCAAACATCACCAAAAAATTAATTCCTATTGCAACCGACTGGAAATCGACAGACTGGATGATTGCCAACTGTTTTTTACAGGAACAAATCCTGAACCATTCGTCAAAACCAATTGAAGATGCCAGAATTCATGCGATGTTATGTTATCGTTCTCCAGAATCATTCAAAGAAAAATTTCAGCGCACAATTAATCAGGATCTTTTGATTTTTAATATAGAAAGCTGGCTGGCACATCATGGTAAAAAGTTGCAGCAACGTTATCAGCTTTCCTCTTATAAACTGATGAACCAGTTGCTGAAAACCATAGATATTACGAGAAATAGTGATGATTTTGAAACGCTTCTCTCTAAAACATCGGCAGCTATTCACATTATTGCAATCGATTCAGATTTGTTTTTTACACCAAAAGAAAATCTGGAAACCTATAATGAATTAAAAAAGTTCAAGGAAAATGTTTTTTACAGCGAAATAAATTCGGTGCACGGCCATGACGCTTTTTTAATCGAGTACAAACAATTAGATAATTTACTTGCTGCTATTTTTTAGCAGAAATAATAACAAGATACAATGAAGATATTAAAATTTGGTGGTAAATCATTATCAAACGGAGAAGGACTTAACAAAGTTGTCTCAATCATTGCCGAGAAAGTAAATCAGGGCGAAAAAATTGCCGTAGTAGTTTCTGCAAGAGGAAACGCTACAGATGAACTGGAATATATTTTAAAAATTGCTGCTAAAAACGGCGACTACAAACGATTATTAGAAAATTTTAAAACCTACCAAATTTCAGATTATCCTCAGGTTGATTTATCCGAAGAGTTTACCATTCTGGATAAACTTTATGAAGGGGTAAGTCTGATTGGCGATTATAGTAACAAAATCAAAGATCAGATTTTGTCTAAAGGCGAATTGCTTTCGGCTAAATTATTAACCGCTATTTTGGTAGAAAAAGGTATTCCGGCAAATTTTACCGATTCAAGGGATTTGCTTAAAACAGATTCTAAATTTGGTGATGCGCAGCCTTTGGAACAGCTTTCCAAAAAAAATGTGGTTAATTATTTTAAAGAACACGATAAAAAGGTGAATATCATAACTGGTTTTATTGGTTCGAATAATAATAATGACACTACAACTTTAGGAAGAAACGGCAGTAATTACACGGCTTCCCTAATTGCTAATTATTTGAATGCAGAAGAATTACAAAACTTTACGCATGTTGACGGAATTTATACCGCAAATCCGGATTTAGTTGAAGATGCTAAAAAAATCGAATTTTTATCATTCAATGAAGCAAATGAATTAGCCAATTTTGGGGCAACAATTCTGCATGCCAAAACGATTATTCCTTTGTTGGAAAAAAATATTCCTCTTCGAATCCTAAACACATTCAATCATGAAAATCGCGGCACTTTAATCACTTCTGATTCGGCTAAAGAAGGAATCAAGACACTTTCGGTTCTTGAAAACGTTTCCCTTTTAAATCTTGAAGGTCGCGGACTCCTTGGAAAGGCAGGAGTTGATGCCCGAATTTTTAAAGTAATGGGCGATAACAATATCAGTGTAAGCATTATTTCGCAGGGTTCTTCAGAAAGAGGAATCGGGCTTGTTGTGGCGACTGATAAAGCAACTACAGCAATGGTTGAACTGGAGAAAGAATTTGAAAATGACTTTTATTCGAAAGATGTGAACCAGATTACAGTAACCGATAATGTTTCAGTTATTTCGATTATTGGACAGGATTTGAGTACTTTTCATAAGCCTTACACCGCTTTAATCAAGAATAAAATTGTTCCGATATTATTTAACAACACCGTTACGGGCAAAAACGTGAGTTTGGTGGTTAAAAAATCAGAACTGAATAAAGCGTTAAACGTAATTCACGGAGAGATTTTTGGGGTTTCCAAGAAAATTAATATCGCTGTCTTTGGTCACGGATTAGTAGGCGGAACTTTGATCAACCAAATTTTAGAATCGGCGGATGCCATCGAAAAACGTAAAGGGATTAAATTGAATGTTTTTGCTATCGCAAATTCTAAAAAACTAATTTTAGATAAAAATGGTTTGACTTCGGACTGGAAAAATGAAATCCAGAACAAAGGACTTGATTATACGATTCAGGATATTATTGACTATGCAGACAAATACCATTTAGAGAACTTAATTGCGATTGATAACACGGCAAGTGCTTCATTTGTAGAAAATTATATCAAGTTTGCAGAAAGCAGTTTCGATTTAATTTCTTCTAACAAAGTGGCTAATACACTGAGTTATGGTTTTTATAAAGAATTAAGAAAAGTTCTGGCAGAAAACCAAAAGAACTATTTGTACGAAACCAATGTTGGTGCAGGTTTACCCTTAATTGATACGATAAAATTACTGCATCTTTCTGGTGAGAATATCACTAAGATAAAAGGTGTTTTCTCTGGTACATTGAGCTATTTATTTAATAATTTCTCTGCGAAAAATGCTCCGTTCAGCGAAATTTTACAAGAGGCAATTGATAATGGTTATACTGAACCTGACCCGCGTGAAGATTTATGTGGAAATGACGTGGGAAGAAAATTATTGATTTTGGCAAGGGAATTAGATTTGCAGAATGAATTTGAAGAAATCTCTATTCAGAATTTAATTCCGGAACATTTACGTGAAGGAAATGTTTCAGATTTCTTAACCAAACTGAAAGAATTCGACCCGATTTATGATAAAATTAAAGCTGAGCAAAAACCAAATCACGTATTAAGATACATTGGCGAATTGTCTGGTGATTTGCAAAATGACAAAGGAAATCTGGAAGTAAAATTAGTTTCAGTGCCTTCTGACACAGCGCTTGGAGGATTAAAAGGTTCCGATTCTTTCTTCGAAATTTACACAGAATCTTACGGAGACAGACCAATTGTAATTCAGGGCGCCGGAGCAGGTTCTGCGGTAACTGCGAGAGGAGTTTTTGGAGATATTTTGAGATTATCGGATAAAGGGTAATTGATTTATAGAATTTAATTTGGAAGCCAATAAATAATTATGAAAATATCTTTTTGTTTTTTAGTTTTAGTTTTTAACCTTTTTTCTGTTTCTGCACAAAAGATAAAAATTGTTGATGCCAATTTTAAAGCAAAACTTTTAGAATCATCGACTTCGAGCTATATAGCGAAAGATAAAAATAATAAATCTCTAAAAATAGATCAGAATGACGATGGTGAAATTCAGGCTAATGAGGCTGAAGATGTTTTTGAATTAGTACTTATAAATGCGAACATTTCAAATCTGGAAGGGATTGAGAACTTTAAGAATTTAAATGCCTTAAAATGTATAGGCAACGAGTTGACTTCTTTGAATCTAAATGGATTAGAAAAATTAAAGAAACTAGAATGTTATAATAATCAGTTACAAATATTAGAGATTCAAAAGTGCTTAATTTTAGAACATTTAGATTGTTCAACAAATAAGCTTACTAGTTTGAATATAAAAGGTTTGGTGAATTTAGAAAATTTATTTTGTGCCGAAAATCAATTAAATTCTCTAAATATTGAGAAATCTGATGTTTTAAAAAAATTGATATGCTGTTATAATAGAATTGAAACTTTGAATGTTGATGGTTTTAGTTCTCTTACCAATCTAGATTGCAGTGCCAATCAATTAAAGAATTTAAATTTAAAGGGCTTAAGATCTTTAAGAGATTTAACTTGTCGTGAAAATAAATTAAAAAGCTTAGATCTTAGAGGATTAGAAAGTCTGGAGCTTTTAATGGCTTTTGAGAATGAATTAACGGATTTGAATGTTCAAGGGTTAAAAAAATTAATTTATTTAAGTTGTTATTCTAATCAATTAACCTCCTTAGACCTTACAGGAATAAATACCATAACGGCCTTATATTGTCATTCAAATAAACTAATAAATCTAAATGTTATTGGGATGAAAGATTTGAATTATTTACATTGTGAGTCAAATCAATTGACTTCTTTAACTGTAAAAGGATCGCCAAGATTATCTGTTTTAGATTTTTCTAATAACTTTTATCTAAGACACATTTGTTGTGATGTCTCAATGAAAAACAAAGTTTTGGAGAGTGTAAAGAATAATAATCAAAGAGCAGGAGTTAGTACTTCTTGCTCAATATAACAACAGCTAATAAAGACAATCACATAGTATTGAATAAAAAACAAAAAAAATAAAAACACAATGAAAGTAACTTTAAACAGAGTAAATGACGCATTTCATTTTAAAGTAAAAAATGAACGCGGACATGTAGTTGACGTTGACAGCAGAGCCGAATTTGGCGGAAGCGACTTAGGTGCAAGTCCAATGGAATTGGTATTAATGGGAGTTGCAGGATGCAGTGCTATCGATATGATTTCAATCTTAAAAAAACAGCGTCAGGAAATCACTTCTTTTAATGCTGAGGTTGAAGGAACAAGAGTTCAAATCGAAGAAGCAAAACCTTTTAAAGAAATCGATGTGGTTTTTTATTTAGAAGGAGAAATCAATCCAGAAAAGGCAAAAAAAGCAGCGCAACTTTCTTTCGAGAAATACTGTTCAGTTGCCAAAACAGTTGAACCGACTGCAACAATTAAATACAAAGTTGTCTTGAACAACGAAGCTTTATAAATTAAATAATTAGTCAATTAGATAATTAGAAAATGTTCAGATTACGCATAAATAATTGACTTGTTTTAGTTAAGATTTCTGTTTTTAAAACCTGAAACCTGAAACCTGAAACAAAAAAACAAAAAACAACACACAATGAATACAGAAGAATTTGGTTTTGAAACCCAGGCCATCAGAACACATTTAGAGAAATCGCAATATCAGGAACATTCAACCCCTTTGTATTTATCTTCAAGTTTTGTATTTGAAGATGCAGAAGATATGAGAGCGTCTTTCACTGAAGAAAAAGTACGGAATATTTACTCCCGTTTCAGTAATCCAAACACAACAGAGTTTGTAGATAAGGTTTGCGCTATGGAAGGTGCTGAGGCAGGATATGCTTCCGCAACCGGAATGGCTGCAATTTATTCCACTTTTGCTGCTTTGCTGGAATCTGGTGATCATATTGTTTCTGCGGGAAGCGTTTTTGGATCGACTCATGCGTTGTTTATGACTTATTTCCCAAAATGGAATATTGAAACAACCTATTTTGATATCAACAAGCCGGAAACTATTGAAGGTTTTATTAAGCCAAATACTAAAATTTTATACGCTGAAACACCAACAAATCCGGGTGTTGATGTAATTGATTTAGAGTTATTAGGGCAAATAGCCAAAAAACATAATCTGATTTTAATAATTGACAACTGTTTTGCTACGCCATATATTCAACAGCCAATTAAATACGGAGCGCATATCGTAGTGCATTCTGCTACAAAATTAATAGATGGACAAGGACGTGTTTTAGGAGGTGTTGCAGTTGGTGATGCGGAGTTAATTCGTAAAATATATTTGTTTTCAAGAAATACAGGTCCGGCAATGTCTCCGTTTAATGCATGGGTATTGTCAAAAAGTTTAGAGACTTTGGCTGTTCGTGTTGACAGACATTGCGAAAATGCCTTAAAAGTTGCCGAATTTTTAGAAAGTCACCCAAATGTAAACAGTGTGAAATATCCGTTCTTGAAATCACACCCAAAATATGAAATTGCCAAAAAGCAAATGCTTTTAGGAGGTAACATTATTGCATTTGAAATTAAAGGCGGAATCGAAGCAGGACGTAAATTTTTGGATAAAATTCAATTGTGCTCACTTTCAGCAAATATCGGTGATGTAAAAACAATTGTTACTCATCCGGCATCAACTACACACAGCAAATTATCTTTGGAAGAGAAACTAGCTGTTGGAATTACGGAAGGTTTAGTGCGCGTTTCTGTAGGTTTGGAAACAGTAAAAGACGTTATTGCTGATTTAGAGCAAGCCCTTTCCTGATTTTGAATTCCTTAGGTAATTATTTCAATTATAGAAATGACGATTTTAATGGTAATTTTTACTATTAAATCGTCATTTGATTTTAGTGTTTGTTATTACAAAAAGTATATTTTTGTTTTTTATACGAAGTTTATACTAACAAATAACAAATACCTAACTCATGAGTAACTCTACTTATATTCTTGATGACAAATTATTAGCTTCTAGCGGAAGCCGTTTTCTAAACTATATTTTAGATATTGTTGTCATCATTGCTTTAATCTTTGCTTTGTCTTTTATTTTTGCTGTCCTGGCAAGTCTTTTGGATTTAAATGAATTCTTATTGTGGATGGGGAATTTGAGTGATTGGGAAGGGCAATTGATTTTTGTGGTAATTTCTATTTTTTATTATTCACTTACTGAAGGTCTTTTTGGAAGATCTTTGGGTAAATTAATTACAGGAACTGTTGTTGTAGATGAAAATGGAGAAAAACCTTCGTTCGGAATTATTCTTAAAAGAACATTATGCCGGTTAATTCCTTTTGACGGCTTTTCCTTTTTAGGAAGCAGAGGCTGGCATGACTCTATTTCTAATACCTATGTTGTAAACAAAAAAGATTTAGAAAATGAAGTAAAGTTATTTCATGAATTTAATTTAAT
Source organism: Flavobacterium hibisci (assembly GCF_020026925.1). GTDB lineage: Bacteria > Bacteroidota > Bacteroidia > Flavobacteriales > Flavobacteriaceae > Flavobacterium > Flavobacterium hibisci. The sequence goes on from NZ_JAIQDW010000003.1 coordinate 169,135, forward strand.
TGGAAGTAAAGAAGTAATTTGATAGGTATTGTAGTATTTAACATTTTACCTTATGTTTTTTTCCATTTAAAAAGCTTATTTTTGATGCATAAAAAAGTGGGCTGCTTATTTAGCTAAGCGAATAATAAAAAATTAAAAGCAGTTTACAATCTAAATCTTAAAAATGCTTTCAAAGAAAACAAAATACGGAATTAAAGCTTTGACATATTTGGCCAGACGTGAAAATAATGAGCCGGTTCAAATTGCTGAGATAGCCAAAAACGAACATATTTCAATTAAATTCCTGGAAAGTATTTTGTTGCTGTTAAGAAACTCTGGTTTTTTGGGCGCCAAAAAAGGAAAAGGCGGCGGTTATTATCTGATTAAAGAACCTAAAGACATCAGCATGGCAAAAGTCTATCGTATTCTGGAAGGTCCAATAGCTCTGTTGCCTTGTGCAAGCCATAATTTTTATGAAAAATGCGATGATTGCGATGATGAGACTACTTGTGCCGCAAGACGTCTGATGACCGAAGTTCGTGACAATACACTCAAAATACTGGAAAGCAATTCTTTGGCAGATATTGCATTTTAATTTTACAGAATTAATAATAAAAGAATGACCATTTCTAAAAATTTCAGAAATGGTCATTTTTTATATATAATGTTTTAATCTAAAAAATCAATTTATATCCTGCTAAAAAAAGCATGACTGCAATTGCGTTTCTAAGAAATTGATCCGGAACTTTGCCGCTCAGCATACTTCCTATAAAAATTCCTGGCAGAGATCCTAATAATAACTGTCCTAACAATATTAAATCCAGATTTCCCATTGAGGCATGTCCAACGCCTGCAACTAATGTTAACGGAACAGCATGCGCAATTTCAGTTCCTACTAATCGAGGTGTTGGCAATAAAGGATAAAGAAAAAATAATGTAACGGTTCCCAATGCGCCCGCACCAATAGAGGTCAAAGTTACTGTCGCGCCTAGCAAAACGCCAATTCCTATGGTTAGCATATTTTGAGTGGTGCTTTCGCTGTGAAATTTATCGCCGGCATGTTTTTGAGAAAACTTTAATATCTTTTGTTTAAATATAATAGCTACAGAGGTGAAAAGTAACGCCCAGCCTAAACTTTTTTTAATAACCTGATTCACAGTTTCAATATCAGTTTTAATATTATTTAGGATCCATAAAGTCAGTAAGGCTGCCGGAACACTGCCTAAGGTTAACCATCCGGTAATCGACCAGTTTATATTGCTTTTTTTATTATGTACAAATACACCGCCCATTTTAGTAAAAGCCGCATAAAGTAAATCGGTACCCACGGCTTTTGTTGGCGGAATACCAAAATATAATAAAATAGGTGTCATTAAAGAGCCACCTCCAACACCTGTCAGGCCTACTACAAAGCCAACAACTAAACCTGCAATAACTAAACCTATCTGAAAATCCATAAATAAAAGTTTGGCGCAAAAATAGAAACAATTTTATAATTATCCTATGGAAATGGTAGGCTTTAAAAGTGTATCTTTGAAACTTTAAATAATTTTAAGTATATGTGTCTTAAAAACAGCGATATATGATTTTAGATTTGTTGAATTTATTTATTAACCTATTAAAATATCCTTAAAATTTGATTTTAAGAAGTTTAGAAGTGTAAAAAGTTAAAGAATTGTTTTGATATTTAGAAATAAGTAGTAATTTTGCTTTTCAATCTACTAACCCGATAGGGTAATGGATTTTGGCAAGGAAACCCAGTAATTATGGAGAAAGAATTAAAAATTAGTAATGCAGATGTTACATTTTATGCATCTATAAAAGAAAAATTATGGATAGGGATACCTGTTGTTTTATTAATAGGTTTGCTAAGTACACTAATTTATAATCACCATGCGGAGTTTTCATGGGATGGATTTGTGGGAGGTTTTAATCAGGAGTTTTTAGTTTTTTTTGCTATCGGTGTATTTGCACAATTGGTAGATGGTACTTTAGGAATGGGTTATGGCGCGACTTCAACTTCATTTTTACTGGCTTATGGTGTTCCGCCTGTAATTAGTAGCACAGGAGTTCACGTAGCTGAAATGTTTACGACAGGAGCATCTGCAATATCGCATCATAAATTTGGAAATATCAATAAAAAACTAGTAAAAAACTTATTGATACCTGGTGTTTTAGGTTCCGTAACAGGAGCATATTTGTTGTCGGATGTTATTGATGGTGATTTTATAAAGCCGTTTATTGCTGTTTATATGATTGTTTTGGCTTTGATAATCATTAGAAAAGCCTCAAGAAAAAGTATCGTTAAAAAGAAAACGAAAAAATTAGGAATTCTGGCGACTTTTGGAGGTTTTATGGATTCTGTAGGAGGTGGCGGATGGGGACCAATTGTTACTTCAACTTTATTAGGAAGAGGCAGAAACCCACGTTATACTATTGGTTCTGTAAATGCAGCAGAATTTGCGGTTTCATTTGCAAGCGGAATTACATTTATGCTTTTCGGAGGAATTGCGGGATGGCAAATCATTATAGGATTGATTTTAGGAGGTGTTCTAGCTGCTCCATTAGCTGCTTATTTGGTTAACAAAATCAAAAGAAAACCAATGATGATTGCAGTAGGAATATTAATTATTTTGTTGAGTTTAAAAACATTATCTAAATTATTGTAAATTTTTTTTAGGAAGGAAAGAGAATTATGAGTGCGACAATTATACAATCACTGTTAGATAAAACGAAAGATTTTTCAATTGAAGAGACTTTTGCTTTTCTGGCTGAAGAATATCCGGGAAAAGTAATTTTCTCTACATCTTTTGGTCAGGAAGATCAGGTAATTACGGATTTAATTGCAAAAAGTAACACAGATATTACGGTGTTTACTTTAGACACAGGAAGATTGTTTCAGGAAACTTATGATGTTTTTCATAAAACATTAAAAAAATACAAAAGACCAATTGAAGTGTTTTTTCCAGAAGCAGCATCTGTTGAAAATTTGCTTAAAACAAAAGGGCCAAACAGCTTTTACGATTCGGTTGAAAACAGAAAAGAATGCTGTTTTATCCGAAAAGTGGTTCCGTTGCGAAAAGCTTTGGCAGGAAATGCAGTTTGGATTACAGGTTTGAGAGCAGAACAATCCGAGAACCGACAAGAGTTGAGTCTGTTTGAATATGATGGAGGTTTTGATATTATTAAATTCAATCCGTTATTAAAATGGTCTTTGCAGGAAGTTGAAGATTATTTACAGGAAAACAATGTACCTCAAAATGCATTACATAAAAAAGGCTTTGTAAGTATCGGTTGTGCACCTTGTACGAGAGCTATTTTTCCGGGAGAAGATATCAGGGCTGGAAGATGGTATTGGGAATCAAGTCACAAAGAATGTGGTTTGCACGGTATTAAGAAAGAATAGAGAAGCAAGAAGCGAAAGAATAGAATAAAAGTGGAAAGTATTAGATCTGGTTTAAGAAACTTGAAACCTAAAACTTGAAACACATAAAATATCAAATAAAATATCAAAAATGAGTTCAGTATTAAAAACAAATGCTTTAGAAAGTGAAGCGATATACATCTTTAGAGAAGTTGTTTCTCAGTTTGACAAACCGGTTTTACTTTTCTCAGGCGGAAAAGATTCTATTACATTAGTACGTTTGGCGCAAAAAGCATTTTTCCCTGCTAAGATTCCGTTTCCTCTATTACATGTTGATACAGGACACAATTTCCCTGAAACAATTGCTTTCAGAGATAAATTGGTAGAAGAATTAGGCTTAGAATTAATCGTTCGTAATGTTCAGGATGCCATTGATGAAGGAAAAGTAGTGGAAGAAACTGGAAAATATTCAAGCCGTAACAGCTTGCAAACTACAACACTTTTGGATGCAATTGAAGAATTCAAATTTGATGCTTGTATTGGTGGTGCACGTCGTGATGAAGAAAAAGCAAGAGCTAAGGAACGTATTTTCTCAGTTCGTGATGATTTCGGACAATGGGACGAAAAAAATCAGAGACCTGAGTTGTTTGATATTTTGAACGGAAAAATCGAAAATGGACAAAACGTTCGTGTTTTTCCAATTTCAAACTGGACAGAATTAGATGTTTGGAGTTATATCGAAAAAGAAAACATTGAGATTCCATCGATTTATTTTTCACATAAAAGAAAAGTGTTTTTAAGAGATGGTTTAATCTGGTCACATTCTCCTTTTGTTTATCAGGAAGAAGACGAGCAAATCGAAGAAAGAATCGTTCGTTTCAGAACCGTTGGAGATATGAGCTGTACAGCAGCTGTTGAATCTTATGCAGCAACTATTGCAGAAGTAGTAGGTGAAATCAGAGAGTCTACCATTTCAGAAAGAGGAGCCAGAATCGATGACAAACGTTCTGAAGCAGCAATGGAGAAAAGAAAACAACAAGGATACTTTTAATTTTTTGTGAGAAGTTAAAAGTTAGAAGTAAGAAGAATCAAAAAAACAAAACATACAGATTTATAAGTTTCGAGAGAACATGGAACCTGAAACTTTAAACCTGAAACAGTATACAAGATGGACGTTTTAAAAATAGCAACAGCAGGAAGTGTAGATGATGGAAAAAGTACTTTGATCGGAAGATTATTGTACGATACAAAATCATTGACTACAGATAAAATAGAAGCAATCGAAAAAAGCAGTAAACAAAAAGGATACGATTACCTGGATTTTTCTTTGGCAACTGATGGATTAGTCGCAGAAAGAGAGCAGGGAATTACGATAGATGTCGCTCATATTTATTTTTCGACAGCAAAGAAAAGTTACATTATTGCCGATACTCCGGGTCACGTAGAATATACAAGAAACATGGTTACAGGAGCTTCAACTTCTCAGGTTTCGATTATTTTGATCGATGCGAGAAAAGGGGTAATTGAGCAGACATACCGCCACTTTTTTATCAATAATTTATTGAGAGTAAAAGAGGTAATTGTAGCGATCAACAAAATGGATTTGGTTGATTATTCAGAAGAAGTTTTCAATAAAATCAAAGCCGATTTTCAGGCATTAAATGCAAAAAGTACTTTCAAAGAACAAAACGTAAGTTATATTCCGTTAAGTGCTTTGACAGGAGATAATGTGGTAGATAAATTAGATGGAATGCCTTGGTACAAAGGACAGACTATTTTAGAGCATTTGGAAGGATTGCACTCTTCAGATGTTTTTGAAAGCGGAAAAGCACGTTTCCCGGTTCAAACGGTTATTCGTCCTAAAACAGAAGAATACCACGATTTTAGAGGATACGCCGGAAAATTATACGGGAACTCTATTAAAGTTGGGGATGCCGTTACGGTTTTACCTTCTTTAACCGAATCAAAAATTACAAATATTCACTTTTTCGATAAGCAATTTGATGAGGCTGTTGCAGGTTCTTCAATTACAATCGAATTAGAAAATGATATCAATGTAACGAGAGGTGATATGATCGTAAAATCATCAGAGCTTCCAAAAATTGAAAAAGATATTGAAACCACTATTTGTTGGATGGACAGTAAAAAATTGGTTCCCGGAACTAAATATTTTGTACAGCACAATACAAACAGGGTTTTGGCAAAAATTGAAAGCGTTAAAAATACTATTGCGACTGATTATTCAGGTACAACTCCGGCTTCACAATTAGCAATTAATGAAATAGGAGAAGTAAATATCAAATTAAGCAAGCCTTTGTATTTTGATTCTTACAATGAAAACAAGTCAAACGGAGCTTTTATTTTAATTGATGCCGTAACCAATACAACAGCAGGAGTAGGGTTTATTCAATAAACAGTTGATAGTTGATGGTTTTTAGTTGATAGTTTCAACAATAACCAACAACCAAAAACGAACAACCAACAACTAAAGAGAAATGGAAAGTTTTAGAACAGAAATAGAAAATCCGATAGTTCAGAAAGAGATTATCGAATTAGAAAAAAAGATTCACTTATTCCGTGGGGGAAAAATTGATGACGAGCGTTTTCGTAGTCTTCGTTTAGCACGAGGAATCTACGGACAACGTCAGGAAGGCGTTCAGATGATTCGTATCAAATTGCCTTATGGTAAAGTGACCAGCGAGCAATTGAGAAGAATTACCGAAGTATCAGACAAATATTCTACAGGACGTTTGCACATTACAACACGTCAGGATATTCAGATTCACTACGTAAGTCTGGACAGAACACCTGAACTTTGGTCAGAATTGGCTAAAGATGATATCACATTGCGTGAAGCTTGTGGTAACACGGTTAGAAATATTACAGGAAGCGAATTAGCAGGTGTAGATGTAAACGAGCCGTTTGATGTGACGCCATATGCACACGGCATGTTTCAATACTTATTAAGAAACCCAATCTGTCAGGAAATGGGACGTAAATTCAAAATTTCGTTCTCTTCTTCAGACGAAGATACTGCCTTGAGTTATTTACATGATTTAGGATTTATTCCGAAAATTAAAGACGGGCAAAAAGGATTCAAAGTTGTTTTTGGAGGAGGTTTAGGATCTCAGCCAGCTCACGCTGAACTACTTTCAGAGTTTGTTCCGGTTAATCAAATCATTCCAACGGCAGAAGGAATCATCAGAATCTTTGATAGATACGGTGAACGTGCCAAAAGAATGAAAGCACGTATGAAATTTTTAATCAAAGAAATCGGGAAAGATGTTTTCCTTGATTTGGTTGAAAAAGAGAAAAAAGCAATTGCTTTTGAAACTTACGAAATCGACACAACTGCTTTTGAAGGACCAATTCAGGAACCTTTATTAGAAGTGCCTCAGGTAACGATTGATGACACAGCAGCTTATGAAGCATGGAAAGCATCCAATGTAATTGCGCAGAAACAGTCTGGTTATTATGCAATCGGAATCAAAGTTTTATTAGGCGATTTTTATACGGATAAAGCGAGGTTATTAGCTGATTTAATTAAGAATTACGGAGCAAATGAATTGCGTTTTTCATTAAGACAAAATATTGTTATCCGTAATATTAAAGAACAAAATTTACCATTCTTCTACCAGGAATTAGCCAAATTAGATATGGTAGCTTTAGGTTACAATACAATTGGCGATATTACAGCTTGTCCGGGTACAGATACTTGTAATTTGGGGATTGCAAGCAGTACCGGAATTGCAGAAGAATTAGAAAAAGTAATCAAAGCAGAATATCCACAGTACAGCAACAACAGCGAAATTGAAATTAAAATCTCCGGTTGTATGAATGCCTGTGGACAGCATAATATGTCAGCCATTGGATTTCAGGGAATGTCTATCAACTCAGGAAAACTGGTAGCTCCGGCTTTACAGGTTTTATTAGGTGGAGGACGTTTAGGAAACGGTGAAGGGCGTTTTGCTGATAAAGTAATCAAAATCCCAAGCCGTAGAGGACCAGATGCATTGCGTACTATCTTAAATGATTTTGACACTAACGGAAACGGACAAAAATTCCTGAATTATTATGATGCTAAAGGAGAGAAATATTTCTACGAAATCTTAAAACCTTTTGCAGATGTAACGAATCTTACCGAAGCAGATTTTATTGACTGGGGTAACGCAGATAACTACGTAAAAGCGGTTGGAGTTGGAGAATGTGCCGGAGTTGTAATTGATTTGGTTGCTACTTTGTTATTAGAAGCTAAAGACAAACTGACTTTCGCACAGGAGTCTTTCGACGAAGGAAAATGGGCAGATGCAATCTATCATACTTATGCGGGATTCGTAAATGGTGCAAAAGCGTTGTTACTTTCTGAAAATCAAAAAACAAACAATCACGCTGGAATAGTAGATTTATTTGATACTGTTTTTGTGGAAAGCGCTAAAATCGGTTTGCCGACAACATTCAGAGAATTGGTTTATCAAATCAACAAAAATGAACCAACTGAAGCTTTCGCAAAACAATATATTGAAGAAGGAATTGCATTTTTTGCGATTATAGAAAAATACAGAGCTCAGGAATTAGCCAATGCATAATAGTATAAAACCAAAAGTAACTTTAGTCGGTGCAGGTCCCGGCGATCCGGAATTGCTTACACTGAAAGGTGTTAGGGCACTGGCTGAAGCGAATGTGGTTTTGTATGATGCCTTAGCAAATGATGAAATTTTAAGGCATGCTCCTAAAAATGCCATCAGAATTATTGTTGGAAAAAAAATAGGAAACCATGCTTACACGCAGGATCAGATCAATCAGCTGATTGTGGATAATGCGTTGACGTATGGAAATGTAGTTCGGTTAAAAGGCGGAGATCCGTTTATTTTTGGAAGAGGAAGCGAGGAAATAGAATACGCAGAAAGTTTCGGAATTGAGACGGTTATAGTTCCTGGAATTTCATCAGTAGTAGCAGTTCCCGCAAGTCAGGGAATATCCATTACAAAAAGAGGAGTTTCAGAAAGCTTTTGGGCAATTACAGGAACAACTTCCGACAGGAAATTATCAGCTGATTTTGCTTTGGCAGCCCAGTCCTCTGCAACAGTTGTAATCGTGATGGGAATGCACAAACTGTCTCAGATTGTAGAATTGTTTCAAAAAGAAAACAAAGGAAATCTGCCAGTTGCTATCATCCAAAACGGAACCACAGCAGAAGAAAAAATAGGTGTAGGTTCAGTAAATTCAATTGTTGAAATTGTAAAGCAGCAAGATTTAAGTTCGCCGGCCGTTATAGTTCTTGGAGAAGTTGTAAAAGAAAGTCACAAGCTAAAAGGATTTTACGAAGAATTTCTGTCAAAAGAAATCGCTCAGTAAAGTTCCGTAGCAACGAAACATGTTGTAGTGTCGGGTTTTAACCCGATGAAATAACGAACAAAATTAAGGACGTTGGATTTTATCCAATTGATAAAATAAAAATTGTAACGTCGGATTTCAGTATTTTAGGCGAAACAAAAAATTAAAATGGAACAAAACGAATTATATCCAATATTTTTAAAACTTCACAATCTGAATGTGCTGATTGTGGGTGGAGGAAATGTTGGCTTAGAAAAACTTTCTTTTTTGCTGAAATCAAGCCCGAATGCAAACGTTGAGGTAGTGGCTCCAAACTTCCATGTGGAAATAAAAGTTTTAGCTGAAAACCATCCTTCAGTTAAATTGACGCAAGCGAAGTTCAAAAAGAAAATGCTCAAAAAGCGCCACATGGTAATCGCTTGTACAGATGATCTTGAAGTCAATAAAAGAGTGTACAATTTATCCAGAAAACGCTATTTGATTTGCAATATTGCCGATACGCCCGATTTATGTGATTATTACTTAGGTGGAATCGTAACAAAAGGAAATGTAAAAATTGCTATTTCTACCAACGGAAAATCACCAACAACAGCTAAAAGACTAAGGGAGTTTTTTGAAGAAGTGATTCCGGAGGATATCAACAAGATGGTTGAGAATCTCAATGAATACAGAAAAACCCTGAAAGGTGATTTTGAAGATAAGGTGAAGAAGATGAACGAAATTACCGCTTCGTTAAAAAATAAAGAGTAAAATTTCGCAAGGAAATGAATGATAAAAATCATTGAAATTAGAATAAATTATTCGTTTCTTTGTATTATTAAGAATGATTATAAACAACACCATAATGATTAAAACAGATATACTTATAATTGGAGCAGGACCAACAGGTTTATTTGCCGTTTTCGAGGCAGGATTATTAAAATTGAAATGCCATATTTTAGATGCTTTGCCTCAGCCTGGAGGACAGCTTTCTGAGTTGTATCCAAAGAAGCCTATTTATGATATTCCTGGTTTTCCGGAAGTTCTGGCAGGTGATTTAGTAGATGGTTTAATGGAGCAGATTAAACAGTTTGAGCCAGGTTTTACTTTAGGCGAGCGTGCAGAAACTATCGAAAAGCAAGAAGACGGAAGTTTTATCGTAACGTCAAACAAAGGAAAAAAATTCCACGCACCGGTTATCGCAATTGCGGGAGGTTTGGGAAGTTTCGAACCAAGAAAGCCTCTTATTGAAGATATAGAGTTTTATGAAGATAAAGGTGTAAAATACTTCATCAAAAATCCTGAGAAATTCAGGGATAAAAGAGTGGTTATTGCAGGAGGAGGAGATTCAGCATTAGACTGGAGTATTTTCCTGGCCAACGTCGCTTCAGAAGTAACGTTGATCCACAGAAGAAACGAATTTAGAGGCGCTTTAGATTCTGTAGAAAAAGTACAGGAATTAAAATCGGCCGGAAAAATCAAATTAATTACACCTGCTGAGGTAGTTGGAATTCACGGTGCTGAGCATGTAGAAGCTTTGGATATCGAAGAAAACGGAGCACACCGTAAAATTGAAACCGATTATTTCATTCCACTTTTCGGATTGACTCCAAAATTAGGGCCAATCGCTGACTGGGGATTAGAAATCGAAAAAAATGCAATCAAAGTGAACAACGCATTAGATTACCAAACCAATATTCCTGGAATTTTCGCTATCGGAGACGTTAATACATATCCAGGAAAATTAAAATTAATCCTTTGTGGATTCCACGAAGCGACTTTGATGTGTCAGGCAGCCTACCAAATTATCAATCCAGGTAAAAAATATGTGTTGAAATATACAACAGTATCTGGTGTAGACGGTTTTGACGGAACTCGTAAAGAAGCTCCAAAAGCAGTTGTAAAAGCAATAGTGTAGTCTGAGTACTAAGTTGCTTAGCGACTAAGGTCAAAGATTTTATATGGTAAAAGCCTAAACTTTTTTAGTTTGGGCTTTTTTGTTGATGTTAATTTAAACTTAGTCCGTAAGAAGTGGATTAAATTTGCAGTATTAATTTTTTTCAGATAAGAAATTTTGATTTTAGTATTTTGAATTACCAATATAAAATATTAACTTTAAGAAAGTATTAAACAAATTATCTATTATGAACAATGACGAACAACTACTAGAAGAAAATTCCAAAGTCGGCAGTGAAATGAAAATGACAGATAATGAATTAACAGATCATCAGGAAGTCATGGATACATTTCTAAAATGGGACAGAAGTTTTTAAACAAATCACATTTTGATTTATTAATAAGCCGGTCTTTAGGCTTATTAACGAGGAATTTGGAATAAAAAAAGCTCAAACTATAGTAGTTCGGGCTTTTTTTATTCCATAAAATTTAAGCTTAGAACCTCAGAACTTTAGCATTTTAGAATCTTAAAAAAAACTTGCAAGTCGAAAGGCTATTTTGTACCTTTGCGCCGTTCCTAATTTTATTGAAAGTTATCACGAAAGGCGGAGGGAAAGACCCAATGAAACCTTAGCAACCCTTTGCCATAAAGAAGGTGCTACATTCTACTTAATACAACAAAATGTATTCAAGATAGATAACGCAAAATACAGTACGTATTTCTCAAAAACTTTTCCTGACAACTTACAATATTCTGAAACAGATTCAGTATTTCGAGCGAATCATTGGCGCATTTTTGCAGTCATAATTCCCGCTGTATGCTATATCTTTTATTCTGAACCCCAGAATAAAAGGATATCGCAACCATCGGGACTAATGAGCCGGCAATTGTGCACTTTTGGAATTAAACGAAACGAGTATATCCTAACAGGTTTTTAAAACCTGTTAGGTATAACTTTCAAGATAATAAATTAAAAAAAGCTTTGTGCCTTAGTGCCTTAGCGGCAAAAGAGAAATGTCTATACAAGAAGCAATCAAAAAAAATATCCTAATCCTTGACGGAGCAATGGGAACCATGTTACAGCGCTACAACTTCTCAGAAGAAGATTTTCGTGGCGAGCGTTTCAAAGATTTTCCGCATCCGTTAAAAGGTAACAACGATTTATTATCCCTAACTCAGCCACAGGCAATTCGTGACGTTCACGCAGCGTATTACGAAGCTGGAGCAGATATCGTAGAAACCAATACATTCTCCGGAACTACAATTGGTATGGCCGATTATTTCATGGAAGATCTGGTTTACGAATTAAACTACGAATCTGCTAAACTGGCGAGACAAGTTGCGGATGAATTCACAGCAAAAAATCCGGAAAAACCACGTTTTGTAGCCGGTTCCATCGGACCAACAAACCGTACCGCAAGTATGTCACCAGACGTAAACGATCCGGGTTACAGAGCCGTAACTTTCGACGATTTACGAATCGCTTACAAACAACAAGTAGAAGCATTATTAGACGGAGGTTGTGATTTACTTTTAGTAGAAACGATTTTCGATACCTTAAACGCAAAAGCGGCACTTTTTGCAATTGAAGAAGTAAAAGAAGAACGTAATATCGATGTGCCAATTATGGTTTCAGGAACAATTACTGATGCTTCAGGAAGAACACTTTCCGGACAAACGGTTGAAGCATTTTTGATTTCAGTTTCGCATATTCCGTTATTAAGCGTAGGATTCAATTGCGCTTTAGGAGCCGATTTGTTGAAGCCGTATTTAAAAACATTAGCGCATAATACAAGTTTTAATGTTTCGGCGCATCCAAACGCAGGATTGCCAAACGCTTTCGGACAATACGATGAAACGCCAGAACAAACTCAGGCATTCATTAAAGAATATTTAGAAGATAATTTAATCAATATCATTGGAGGTTGTTGCGGAACAACTCCAGATCATATTCGATTAATGGCAGAAGTTGCAAAGGATTATAAGCCACGTGTGGCGCCGGTTTTGGAATAAATAAACTGCCGATGAAGCAATTAAGAATACTATCCGTTGTTTTTATACTTTTTGGCTTGTTTGGTTTTAGAAGTGAAAAGACTTGGTTAAAAGTGGCACAAGAAATACCGCCTGATTTTTCTTTTGTGATTAACAGTGGAGGAAATGATGCATATAATTCTCAGTTTAACAGTTTTTACAGAAAATATTTAAATGAGGAAAAAACAGTAAAAGTTGAATTAACATTAGAGGAAAAAAGGAGAATTTTTGACTTTATTAAGAGAGTTGATTTTTTTAATATGCCAATGATCTTTGAGCCAACGGGAAAATCAGGAACTATCAAAGTAAGAATGCCTAGTTTTCAAAATAGTATATCGGTTTTTATGAACGGCAAAAAGAAATATGTGAGTTATGAAAATGGATTTACTGATGATTTAAATGAGAAAAAGGTGAAGCCTTTCCTTGATTTATATAAGATGATTTGGGACATTTTAGAAAAAAAAGAAGAAATAAAGAAAATGCCAAAATCAGATTATTTCTATGAATAATTAACTCGGAATATAATTATGAAACTGAGTTCGCGTGAGGGATAGAAGTGAAAAGTCCGCAGACCAATGCAGTGAAACGGAATTGGCCGAGGACTTGTAACGGATAGCCCGGCCCTTGGGACACGCCCAAAATATTAAAAAAAGAGCTTTGTAAAGAGCAAATAATATAAAATAAGTTGAGACAATAAAGTAGTTATGACCCCAGAAAGGCAATCATATAGTATTCTTATCGATAAAATTGGCAGCTTGTTGCAGCAAGGCAGACAGCAGGCGGTGCAATCGGTTAATGCTATTTTGGTGCAGACTTATTGGCATATTGGGCAGCATATTGTTGAGTTTGAACAAAAAGGAAACGAAAAAGCAGAGTACGGAACTCAGTTGTTGGATATTCTTTCTAAAGATTTGTCTCAAAGTTTTGGTAAAGGTTTTAGCCGTTCTAATTTGTTTCAAATACGTCAGTTTTATATCAAGTTTCAAAATATCCAGACACTGTCTGGACAATTGACATGGAGTCATTATACAGAGATTTTAAAAGCTAATAATGATTTAGAATTAGGTTTTTATACCCAACAATGCCAACACGAAAAATGGAGTGTGAGGGAGTTAAAACGTCAAATGAAAAGTTCTTTGTTTGAAAGACTGGCTTTAAGTAAAGATAAAGAGGGAGTTTTAAAATTAGCGAAAGAAGGACATATTGTAGAAAATGCTGAGGATTTGATTAAGGATCCTTTTGTGTTGGATTTTCTGAATATTCCGGAGCAATATCAATATTTGGAAAATGAACTGGAAGAAAAAATAATTTCTAATTTGCAGCAATTCATCATGGAGATGGGTAAAGGATTCGCCTTTATTGGAAGACAATACAGAATGAGTATTGGAGGAAAACATTTTTATCTGGATTTGCTTTTTTATCACCGAATATTAAAATGTTTCGTTTTGGTTGATTTGAAAAGAGGCGAAATTGATCACCAGGATATAGGTCAGATGAATTTGTATTTGAACTATTTTAAAAAAGAAGAAGCAACAGAAGGAGATAATGAACCGATTGGAATTGTTTTAGGCGCTCATAAAAATCATATTTTGGTTGAATATGCGACAGATAGTATTACAAATAAAGTTTTGCTGAGTAAATATCAATTGTATTTGCCGGATAAAAAAACGCTTCAAAATCAATTGGGTAAATTGTTAGAATAAGAAAAAAATAATTTTATTATGAAACCGAGTCTGCGTGAGGGATAGAAGTGAAAAGCCCGCAGACGAATATAGTGATAACGAAATTGGTCGAGGACTTGTAACGGATAGCCCGGCCCTTGGGACACGGCCAAAATAATAGACATAAATAACTACAAGGTTTTGAAAACCTTGCAGGACAGAAATAAAGAATAAAACTTAGAACCTAAGCACCTCAGAAGCTTAGCAACTTTAAAGAAAATGACTGAAAAAAGAAGAGACCTTGTATTAGCAGGATTAGAACCTTTGATTATTACGCCGGAAAGCGTTTTTGTAAACGTTGGTGAGCGTACGAATGTAACGGGTTCGCGAAAATTCCTTCGATTAATCAAGGAAGAGAAGTATGACGAGGCACTTGATATTGCAAGACAGCAGGTAGAAGGAGGAGCACAAATCATCGACATCAATATGGATGAAGGAATGCTGGACGGAGTTACTGCAATGACTAAATTTTTGAATTTAATTGCTGCAGAACCGGATATTTCGAGAGTGCCGATTATGATCGACAGTTCGAAATGGGAAATTATTGAAGCAGGCCTGAAAGTAGTACAAGGAAAAAGTGTCGTTAACTCGATTTCGTTAAAAGAAGGAGAAGAAGCCTTTATTCATCACGCCAAATTAATCAAACGTTACGGTGCAGCGGCAATTGTCATGGCTTTTGACGAAGTAGGTCAGGCCGATAATTACGATCGTCGTGTAGAGATTTGTGCGCGTTCGTATGATATTTTGGTGAACAAAGTAGGTTTCCCTCCGCAAGATATAATCTTCGATTTGAATATTTTCCCGGTTGCAACAGGAATGGAAGAACACCGCCTGAATGCATTGGACTTTTTTAGAGGAACAAAATGGGTTCGCGAAAACTTGCCACACGCACATATCAGCGGTGGTGTAAGTAACGTTTCGTTCTCGTTTAGAGGAAATGACGTTGTTCGTGAAGCGATGCACTCTGTGTTTTTATACCACGCGATTAAAGAAGGAATGACGATGGGAATCGTGAATCCAGAAATGTTGACGATTTACGATGATATTCCGAAAGATTTATTAGAACATGTTGAAGACGTAATTTTAGATAGACGTGACGATGCTACAGAAAGACTTTTAGATTTTGCAGAAAATGTAAAAGGCGAAGTAAAAAGCGACGAAAAAGCGATTCAGGAATGGCGTTTAGGGTCAGTTCAGGACCGTATTACGCATTCGTTGGTAAAAGGAATCGATGCGTTTATTGAAGAAGATGTCGAGGAAGCACGTTTGGCAGCAACGAAACCAATTGAAGTTATCGAAATCAATTTGATGGCCGGAATGAATGTCGTTGGAGATTTATTCGGAAGCGGAAAAATGTTCTTGCCTCAGGTTGTAAAATCGGCTCGTGTAATGAAAAAAGCAGTGGCTTATTTATTGCCGTTTATCGAAGCGAGTAAACAAGCGGGAGACAAACAAGGAAACGGAAAAATCCTGATGGCAACTGTAAAAGGTGACGTTCACGATATTGGAAAAAACATAGTTTCGGTTGTTTTGGCTTGTAACAATTATGAGATTGTAGACTTAGGTGTAATGGTTCCTCCGGAGAAAATCATTGCAGCGGCGATCGAACACGAAGTTGACATTATCGGATTAAGCGGACTGATCACGCCTTCGCTTGACGAAATGGTGTATTTGGCCAAAGAATTAGACAAACAAGATATTAAAATCCCGATTATGATTGGTGGGGCAACAACTTCGCGCGCGCATACAGCCGTGAAAATTGCACCTCAATACAGAGAAACTGTAATTCACGTAAACGATGCTTCGAGAGCTGTTACTGTTGCAGGAAATCTGTTAGATCATAACCGAAAAATATATGCAGCAGATATTCGTGCAGAATACGATTCTTTTAGAGAAACGTTTTTAAATCGTTCGAGAGACAAAAATTTCTTAACGATCGAAGATGCGCGTAAAAATAAATTACAATTAGATTGGTCTGAGTATACACCAGTTAAACCAAAGGTAATTGGTCCACAAATTGTCGAAGTAGAATTGGATGTTTTGGTTCCGTATATCGACTGGACACCATTTTTTCAAACTTGGGAATTGTACGGAAAATATCCGGCGATTCTAACAGATGAGGTTGTGGGCGAACAAGCGACTGCTGTTTTTGCCGATGCTCAGGCTATGCTGAAAGTTATTTTGGCGGAGAAAAAATTAAAAGCAAAAGGTATTTATGGAATTTTCCCTTGTAATCAGGTAAATGACGACGATATCGAACTGCGTGATGAAAACGGAAAAGTATTAGAGAAGTTTTTGACTTTGAGGGTACAATCTCAAAAAACAAAAGGCGCTCCGAATATTGCTTTGGCTGATTTTATTCTTCCAAAAGAAAGCGGAATTGATGATTACATGGGAGCTTTCTGTGTGACAACCGGTTTTGGTGTAGATGAGTGGGCAGCAGAATACGAAAAGAATCTTGATGATTATAATTCGATTATGGTTAAAGCACTTGCAGATCGTTTTGCAGAGGCTTTCGCCGAATATCTTCACGAAAGAGTACGTAAGGATTTCTGGGGTTATGATTCAGGTGAAGATTTGACCAACGAAGAATTGATTAAAGAATCTTATAAAGGAATTCGTCCGGCTCCGGGTTACCCGGCTTGTCCTGATCACTTGGAGAAACCTACGATATGGAAACTCCTGGATGTTGAAAAACAAATAGGAGTTAAACTGACAGAAAGTATGGCGATGTGGCCAGCTTCATCAGTTTCGGGATACTATTTTGGGAATCCAAAAAGCCGATATTTCGGACTAGGAAAAATAAAAGAAGATCAGGTAACAGATTACGCTAAACGCCGAAATGTACCGCTTGATTACGCAATGAAATGGTTAAACCCTAATATAGCAGATTAACAAAAGTTATTTTGGTTTCAGGTTTCAGGTTTCAAGTTGCTGTAAAGAACGTGAAACCTGGAACTTAAAACTTGAAACAAAAGATAAAGAATGAAAGTAACAGAACATATAGAAAACGCCAAAGGAAAAACATTATTCTCATTTGAAATTATTCCGCCTCAAAAGGGGAAAAGCATTCAGGAATTGTACGATAACATTGATCCGTTAATGGAGTTTAATCCGCCGTTTATTGATGTAACAACTTCTCGCGAAGAGTACATCTATATTGATAAAGGGAACGGACTTTTAGATAAGAAGTTAACTCGTATGCGTCCGGGAACGCTTGGAATATGCGCTTCTATAAAACACAAATACAATGTTGATACTGTGCCGCACTTGCTTTGCGGCGGATTCACACAGGAAGAAACAGAATATATGCTGGTAGATTGTCACTATTTAGGAATCAACAATGTTATGGCGCTTCGTGGTGATGCGATGAAACACGAGCAATCTTTCGTTCCTAAAGATGGCGGTAATCATTATGCTGTTGATCTGGTTAGACAAATCAATGATTTGAACTGCGGTAAATACCTTCATGAAGTGATGGATGTCGACAACAGAGCCGATTTTTGTATTGGTGTTGCAGGCTATCCGGAGAAACATCTGGAGTCGCCTTCTTTACAGTCTGATTTGCGAAGATTAAAAGAAAAAGTAGATGCCGGAGCAGATTATGTGGTAACGCAAATGTTTTTCGACAACGCTAAATATTTTGCTTTCGTAGAAAAAGCAAGGGAAATGGGTATTACAGTGCCAATTATTCCGGGAATTAAGCCAATTGCAGTTCAAAAACACATGCAGATCCTGCCTCAGATTTTCCGCATCGATTTACCGGAAGATTTGATTCACGAAGTCGATAAATGCAAAAACAACGCTGAAATCAAACAAGTAGGAATCGAGTGGGCGATTCAGCAGTCAAAAGAATTAAAAGAAGCCGGAGTTCCGTTTTTACATTATTATTCAATGGGTAAATCTGAGAATATCCGTCAGATTGCCAGTCAGGTTTTTTAATTGTTGCGTACAGTCATTGCGAGGGACGAAGCAATCTCACGAAGTATATCTTTGAAGATTTTGTAGCTTTGGTTGCTTCGTCCCTCGTAATGACTGACATAAAATTGGAATTTGGAATTTTTTAAATTGGAATTTAAACCTTATTATCATGAAAAATGAAGAACTACAGGCAATAGCATCCCAATTAAAACATCCAACAGGAGAAAAAGGAATTGAGATTGCGAACATGATGCATGAAACCAACATCAACATGACGCGCCATTCAATTCAGAATCTCAATATTTCATCAGGAAATAGTATTCTTGAATTAGGCCACGGAAACGCAGGCCATGTTGAATTTCTTTTTGAACAAGCGGAAAATCTAAAATATTACGGACTCGAAATGTCTGAGTTAATGTTTCAGGAAGCACGCCAGATCAATAGAAATTTTGTTTCTCAAAAACAAGCTTTCTTTTCGGTTTATGACGGAAATATCATTCCGTTTGACGCAGCATCTTTCGATAAAATTTTCACAGTAAATACTATTTATTTTTGGCAGGATCCTCAAAAACTGCTTTTAGAAATCTACAGGGTTTTAAAGCCAAATGGAAATTTCTGCCTGACATTTGCTGAGGAAAGTTTTATGAAAACGCTTCCGTTTACGCAATTTGAATTTGAGCTTTATAGTACAGAAAAAGCACTTAAACTAATTGAAAAAACAGTTTTTAGAGTTGTTTACACTGAAAGCCAGACCGAAAAAGTAAAAAGCAAAACAGGAGAGCTTGTTGACCGGGCTTTTACTACGATTGTTTTAGAGAAGTAATTTTTTTCAGCTCCAATAATGGTAATAATTCATTCTGTTTTATTACCGTTTTAATACGTCAAACTTTTTAAATTTTATATAGTGAATTCAGTACTTCAACACGATTTAAATAATTTTGAAAACATTTTAGAAAAAACAAAAAAGCAGGGAATCGACTTTTTGAATAATCTTGGAAATATTCCAACTTCTAACAAAAAATCAATCGATCACAGCAGAGAATTAAACGAATTAGGTTTAGGATCGCTGGCAGCTTTAGAAGAATTTAATGCAAGACTGGCACCTTTAATGGTTGCTTCTTCCGGGCCAAGATATTGGGGTTTTGTAACCGGCGGTTCAACACCTGCATCGATTGTTGGTGACTGGCTGACTTCAATTTACGATCAAAACACACAAGCTGTAAAAGCGCAGGGCGGCGTATCGGCATTGATAGAATTTGAAACAATAAATCTGCTTTTGCAATTATTAGAGTTGCCAAAATCATTTTTGGGCGGATTTGTAACAGGTGCGACGATGTCCAATTTTACCTGCTTAGGAGTTGCGAGGCAATGGTTTGGAATACAATTTGGGAAGGATTTTGCCAAAAACGGAATTTCAGAAAACCTAAATATTTTTTCTGCTACGCCACATTCTTCTTCCATAAAAGCATTATCGATGTTAGGAATTGGAAGTCAAAATTATACTGCGATTAAAACTATTGAAGGAAATCGCGAAGCAATTGATATAGTAGATCTGAAGAAAAATATTAAATCCCTAAACGGGAAACCTTTTATTTTGATTTCAAGTGCAGCAACAGTAAATACTGCCGATTTTGATGATTTTGAAGCTATTTCAAAACTAAAAGAAAAATATGATTTCTGGTGGCATATTGATGCTGCTTTTGGAGGTTTTGCAGCTGTATCGGATAAATACAAACATTTGGTAAAAGGCTGGGAAGGCGCAGACAGTATTACAATTGATTGCCATAAATGGCTGAATGTGCCTTACGAAAGCGCCTTTTATTTGATAAAAGAGCAGCATACAGCTTTACAGATTGAAACTTTTCAGAACTCTAATGCACCGTATTTAGGGAATCCATTAGAAAATTTTAATTACCTGAATGTGTTGCCGGAAAATTCAAGACGTTTGAGAGCCTTACCGGTTTGGTTTTCATTATTGGCGTATGGAAAAGAAGGTTTTCAGGATATAGTTGAAAATAGTGTTTCACTGGCTTTGGATTTTGGAAATGCTCTTTCGAATGAAGGAAATTTTAAACTTCTGGCTCCAATACATCTAAATAATGTTTGTTTTACTCTAAAAGGAGAGGACAATCAGGAAAAAGTATCTCAGTTTTTGACAAACCTCAATGATACCGGAAAAGTATTTATGACACCTACTGTATATCAAGACATAAAAGGAATCAGGGCTTCGTTTGTAAATTGGCGTACGAATAAAGAGGATGTTGTAGCAGTTGTCAACTTAATGAATTCAGTTTTCTCTTCATAAAAAAAACTAATTTTCGGTTTTTTAATCATCCTGTTCCAAATAGAGACAGGATTTTTTTTGATTAATTTGTAAGTTTAATATTAAAAATAGTTTTCTTTTATTATTGCTTTTATTTTTGATTATTTAGGTTTTTTATTTTTTTTAAGTTAAATCTCTGTTTTTTGTAAATAAAATACAAATATGATAATTTTAAAGCTGTTTTTATTTTTTATTTAGAATAATTAAAAATAATTTGCACAACCTTGACTGCGATGTTAATTTTGTCTCAAATTTAATTTAAACTAAATCTAAATAATGCAAATAAATAGAATATTAGTATTGCTATTAATTTTGTTTACCTCACAACAAGGATTTTCGCAAAACAGTAAAGTAATTTTAAGTGGTATTGTACTCGGGAACAATGGAAAACCCCTTGAAGGCGTTTCTGTAGCATTAAAAGAAACAGCATATTCGGCATTAACAAATGAAGAAGGAAAGTATGAAATTAATGCAATTCCCGGTAATTATACACTTTCAGTAAGTTATATAGGTTACAAATCGAAACAAACAAAAATTAACCTTCAGTCAAATCAAACGGCACCAAATATCACAATCGAAGAAGATATGGCGGCTCTTGAAGAAGTTCAGGTTAAAGGAAAAACTAAAGTGCAACGTGTTAAAGAGCAGCCTTTTAATATTTCTACAGTTGATTTAAAACAATTATATAATACATCAGCAGATTTAAATCAGGTTTTAAATACAACTACTGGTGTGCGTGTACGTGAATCTGGTGGAATGGGATCTGAGTTTAAATTTTCTGTAAATGGTTTTTCAGGTGAACAGATTAAATTTTTTCTGGACGGAATCCCGATGGATAATTATGGTTCTTCTTTTACCTTAAATAATATTCCTGTAACAATGGCCGAACGAATTGATGTATATAAAGGAGTTGTGCCAATTGAGTTAGGAGGGGATGCACTAGGAGGAGCAGTAAATATTGTTACAAACAGAAGTATCAATAGATTTGTAGATGCTTCGTATAGTTTTGGCTCTTTTAATACACACAAATTATCTATCAATACGAGATTGACAAGTAAAAAAGGTGTAATAGCAAATATTTTAGCCTTTGGAAATTATTCTGATAATAATTTTAAAGTTACAGCCCGTATTCCAGATTCATTTTCCGGTGTTTATGGACCTGAGCAAAAACTTGAACATTTTCATGACGGCTATAAACAGGCATCTGTTATGGCAGAAGTAGGTGTGAAAGATAAAAAATATGCAGATTATTTATTATTTGGAGCAACTGTCAGTGCAAATGAAAAAGAAATTCAACAAGGAACTACAATGCTGAGAGTTGTTGGAGATGCTTTTACAGACAGTAAAAACTTTGTTCCTTCATTAAAATATAAAAAGAGTGATTTATTTACCAAAGGATTGACAGCAAGTTTGGCTGCATCCTATAATATTTCTCAGGACAGAGTAGTGGATACTTCATCAGCACGATATGACTGGTCTGGAAATTATTCAATTAAAAGTTATGAAAGTGGCGGAGAGATAAATACAGTAAAAACTCTTATGGTGTTTGACATTAAATCGCTTCAAAGCAATGCAAATCTTCGATATGATTTAAATGAGAATAATGCTTTGGCTTTTAATTATACTCTGTTATACTACAAGCGTAAAGAAGATAATGAATACAGTACTAAAGACACTCCAAGTGAACCATTTATAAACAAAAATGTTTTAGGTCTTTCTTATAATTTATCTGCCTTAGAAAAGAGGTTCTCCTTTACAGCATTTACCAAAATGTTTGATATGAAAGGTGAAATTAAAGACCAAAACGGGAATATTACAAAACCAATGTTTAATGATATTGGTTATGGAACAGCAGCAGCTTATTTTATTATTCCAGAGGAATTTCAGGTAAAAGCATCATACGAACATGCTTACAGACTCCCCTCGGCCCTTGAATTATTAGGAGATGGAGGATACAGAGTAAATCCAAATCCAGAGCTTCAAAGAGAGGTTAGTGATAATGTTAATCTTGGTTTCGCTTATAAAAAAACGTTTGGAGTACATTCTTTAGGTTTAGAAACAAGTTTTATCTATCGTCAGGGAAATAATTTTATACAACCGGGAATTGACCCAAATGACGCTACAAAAAGTAAAAGCAGAAACTTTAAAAATGTACAAGTTACCGGTGTAGATGGAGTAGTTCATTACGGCTACAAAGAATGGTTCACTTTTGATGCTAATGCCACTTATCAAAAGAAATTGAACATGGACGATAGTCTTTTACCGGGAACAAATCAGGTGAATTATTTATATAAAACACAAGTTCCGAATGAACCAATTTTTTATGGTAACGGAAATCTGGGCTTTCATTTTAAAAAGCTAAAATTTACAGATGATTTTCTAACCTTCAATTTATCGACAACTTACGGAGCAAGTTATTATTTAAATCCTCCTACTTTAGGTAGCCAGAATAAAAAGGAAATACCTGAGCAGCTTTACTATTCAGCATCATTAGCTTATACGCTTAAAGGAGGACGTTACAATATCGCTTTAGAATGTCATGACCTGACAGATGTTAAATTGTATGATTATTATAACGTGCAAAAACCAGGAAGATCATTTACTATGAAGTTAAGATACTTCTTTATGTAATTTTTACTCTAAGAATAAGATTATAAACTAAATATTTAATTCTGTTTTACGACAGATATAATTAATTAAAATCAAATAAAATGAAAACAATTAAAAGTTTATTGGCAATTACGCTAATGTCTGCTGCTTTATTTTCTTGCAGTAGTGATGATTCTTCAGAAAGCACAACAGAAGGAAGTAAATATGTTTTGGGCTATCAAACTGCGACATGGAACAGTAATTACATGTGGAGTTTTGATTCATTAGATCAAATAATGAGCGGAACAATTGATATGACAGGAAAAGGTATTGAACAAGGAGGTTCTTATATTCCTATCGCAAATACTATGTTTGCTTGTGATACCGAAGTAGAAGGAGCAGCTCCTTTTTATTTAAATTCAGCCAGTCAGTTAGTTCCTGGAAACCGTGTATTTATTGAATCACAATTTGCATACGGAGTGACAGATGATAATAAATTATTAATTGTTGGTGCTTCCTGGGAAGGAAGTTCAACAGATAATGAGTTGATTATTTATGATCCGGTAAAGCAGGCTATTACAGGTCGTAAATTTAACAACTTTGCTACCACTACAGGACGTTTTGATTTTCCAACAGGTGTAACTGTAGTTGGAGACAAAATATTTGTTTCTGTATTTGACAGAGATGCTAGTGATAACTGGGATATTGATCAAAAAAATGCGTACATAAGAGTTTATGACTATCCTTCATTAAACTTTGTAAAAAGAATTGCAGATACTCGTACTACCGCAGTAGGGATGTATTACACAAATACTGGAATTATCCGTACAGAGTCTGGAAATGTTTATACTTTCTCTTCAAATGCTATGGCTTCTGGATACAAAGTTGCAGAAGGTGAAACTTCTGGAATACTTCGTATTAATAAAGGTCAGACAGAATTTGATGCTAATTATTTCTTTGACGTTCAGGCTAGTTCATTAAATGGTAAAGTAGTGGCTGCTTATCCTTTAGGTGGAGAAAAAGCATATATTGTTTATGTTCCTACAGCTGATGATACAGTAGATTGGGGATTCTTAAACCATTCTTCATACAAATTTAAATCAGCAATTATTGATTTGCCATCTAAAACTATAACTCCAGTAACAGGATTACCTCTTCATGCAGGTGACAGTTATTTTGGAATTGGTAGTTTATTTGTTGAAGACGGAAACGCTTACAAAGCTTTTGTAACTAATGACGAAGTTCGTGTTTATAAAATTAATATTGCGTCTGGTGTTGCAATTGCAGGAGCAAAAGTAACCGGAGGAGGAACAGATATCTCGGCAATTACTAAATTAACTCCACAATAAAAAAACTTATTTTTTTTGAGCCATATAATCATTGCTGCTAAAGCCTTGATTATATGGTTTTTTTATACTAATGATTTAATAATTTGAAATCATGACCAAAACCCAAAAAAAACTGTTAAGCCTATTACTAAATCTAAATCACGTTTTCGTAAAATTAATAACTGGCTGCATCTGTGGCTTGGGCTTATATCCGGCGCAATTGTATTTGTTGTTTGTCTTACTGCCTGCATTTGGGTATTTAATGAGGAAATTACGGGATTGATAGATTCTAAAAGCAATATAAAACCAGAACAAAAGGAAGTTGTAATTCCGTCAAAAATACTGGAAATAGCAGCTAAAAGATTCCCTGGTAAAAAGATTGAATCGGCTATTTTCAAAGAAGGAAGAACTGTTGATGTAGGAATTGGGGAGTGGGAAGATAAGGAGCGATACACATTAAACGGAATCCTTATAATGGTAAAATTGTTGATGTTGAAACACATTACAAAGACGAATTTATCTTTTTTGACTGGGTATTAAAAGGACATCGTTTTTTATGGCTTCCATGGAAAATAGGAAGACCAATAGTGAATTATGCAACAATGGTTTTTGTTGTTTTATTGATTACCGGATTGGTTTGGTGGTATCCAAAAAAATGGAATAAAACAACACGTGACAAAAGTTTTAAAATCAAATGGACTGCCAATTGGAAGCGTATCAACATCGATTTACATAACGTATTTGGGTTTTATTCGCTTTTGTTTTTACTTGCTATTGCACTTACCGGAATGGTTTGGGGAATAGAATGGTACAGTAAGGGATTATATTACACTACTTCCGGAGGAGAAACTCTTACGGAATGGAAAGAAAAAGAGTCGGACTCTTTGCAACAAGGAAAACATTATACTTTAAAACAAGCAATGGATGCTTCCTGGAAAAAGGTAATCGCAGATAATCCAAAATCAGAGGGTTTTTATTATAGATTCCCCGATACAACAAATGCTAAAGCGGCTATTTATATGATGGCTTACCCTAATAAAGGGCAGTTTTATAATGCGAATTTCTACTATTTTGATCAGCACACTTCAAAACGAATTACAGATAAAGCCTTTGACAGTAAAAAATATAAAGAGCTGGGCTTTGGAGGTAAATTAAGAAAAATGAATTACGATATACATATTGGATCCATTTTAGGGTTTCCGGGAAAAATACTTGCTTTTTTTGCTGCACTTATTGGTGCCACTTTACCTGTTACCGGATTTATTATTTGGTACAATAGAAAGTGGGGGAAAAGAAAAATTAAAACAATTAAGTCTTAAAATCAGGATATGATGATTTTGTACCAAACAGATTATATTGATTTTTCTTATATTTAGCACTAATTTTAAATTAAGCAGATAATGATAAAGATATATAGTTGTTTATTTATTCTAATGTTTGCTAATATATTGTTTTCACAACAGGAAGGAGTTAAAATTCCGCTTTGGAAAAATGGTGCTCCCGGTTTTGAAAATCGTAAAGATGAACCCGAACAAGCTCAGGACTGGTGGGTGAGAAATATTCATAATCCATCCATAACAGCTTATTTTCCAGAGAAGCCAAATGGATTGGCAATACTTATTTGTCCCGGAGGCGGGCATGAAAACCTGGTTTTTAATTCGGAAGGGAAAGATGCTGCTGCGTTTTTAAACAGTATAGGAATTACAGCTTTTGTCCTGAAATATCGTTTAGCCAGAACAAAAGATTCTCCATACAAATTAGAAACTCATATTAAGCAGGATGCTGAAAGAGCGATGAGACTCATAAGAAGCAAAGCAGCTGAATATAAAATTGATGTCAACCGAATTGGTGCGATGGGATTTTCTGCAGGCGGTGAAGTGGTTGCGCTGATTGCCTATAAATCTAATAATGTTGTGAAAAACACTTCAGATGCAATAGACAAATTAGACGCACAGCCCAATTTTCAAATATTAGTGTATCCGGGACCATTGTTTGTTCCGAAAGAAATTAAGGCTGATGCGCCACCAGCTTTTTTAGTAGCGGCAAATGATGATTCCTGCTGTTCAGGACCAATAGTGGAATTGCTCAACGGATACCGAAAAGCGAATGTTCCGGTAGAAATGCATTTATACTCTAAAGGCGGGCATGCTTTTAATATGGGCAAAAGAGCTAAAACAAACTCACTGAAAACCTGGTCACAGCGATTAACAGACTGGTTTGAGGATAATAATTATTTTTTGAAATAAGGATTTTGAATTTGATTTGGAAGTTACAGTCATTCACCATCGGGTAGAAATAAAACAATTAGCCCGGATATTACTCCAGGCTAATTATTCAGATACATTTTTACTATTTTGGTTAGGATATTAAAATTTAAAATGAATACCCAAGTGTCAAGAGCCAATTTGATGGTGCCCCGGGGAACAGACGAATATAGTCATAACCGCCAACCCAGTAGGTTTTATTAGTTATATTATTGGCATTCAACTGTATTTTAAACTTATTAATATTATAATACAAAGCAGCATTAAATAACGTATAGCCTGGAATTGTTTGTGTTATGGTCTGACTTAAATTTCGGGTTGTTACAAAGTTAGATCCCATTGCGATTCCAAAATCTTTAAGTGCACCATCAGTAAAATTGTAACGCGTCCAGATATTGCCCTGCTGAACGGGTGTATTAGGTTTTTGTCTTCCAATTTCGGTTGCTTCCGGACTTTCTGTTATATACGCTTCATTATAAGAATAGGCCGCCGAGATGCTCCAGTTTCTTGTTATACTTCCGTTTACATCAATCTCAATACCTTTAGATTCTTCTTCTCCAACAGCTCGCATTAAATCTGGATTTGTGGTATCATTCGCCGGATACAAGGTATTTTTCTGCTGAATTTTAAACAAGGCTACCGTTACGAAAAGTCTTTCCCTGAACCAGGAAGATTTTCCTCCAAATTCAATCATATTACTTTCTAAAGGATCAAAAGGACCTCCTGCATTTGGATTTGATAATGAGGAAGCCAATTGGGGGTTATATCCTTTTACATAAGTCCCATAAAGATTAATATTTTGATTAAGCGTATAGGTTAAACCAAAACGCGGTAAAAATGAATGCTGCTTTACTTTTTTCTCAGTATCTTTTTTATAATTCTCTTTATCGGTATACTCATCATATCGAATTCCTAGTAATGCCTGAAAAGCCCCAAATTTTACATGATCCTGAAAATATACCCCATACAAAGAGTAATACGTAGGATCATACGCCCGAACCGTATAAAAATATTTGCTCATGTCTTTTAGTTGCTGAGATGCTGATGGATTTGTCAAGTCAAAATGCGCTACGTTTGGTACTGGATTTCCTTTAGAATCTAATAAATAAGCGCTTTTGTTATTCGGATTATATGTTGCGATAAATCCTGTGTTGGCAGCATTTCGGTATCCGGATGCCTGTAATTGAGAACCACCCGGGGGAACATTTTCCTGTGCATAGTCGTAACCGGCAATCAGATTATGATCGAAAATTCCGGTTTTAACCTGATATTTTAAAAAAGCAGAAAGATTATCGATATAACGTTTACGCTTGCGTTGAAAAACCTGCATTTCAATTGCCGTTGAAATTGTGCTTCCATCACCTGCAGAAGCATATTTATTAGCACCGCGGTGTTCCAGCAGATCTTCGTTATAGCCTGTACGTATATAGGAAGCTGAAAAAGACAAACGATCTGTAAATTGGTGGTTTAGGGAAGTGGTTACAATGTAGGTTTCCTCATTTAAATAATCATTTGTCGAATTCAAAGAGTTGGAAATCTTTGTCGAATACAAATTATCTTCATAGGTAGACTGTCCTCGATCAAGAATACTTTTTGATGAGGTATAAATCAAATCAAAATTGACGCTCGTTTTATCATTAGGCAAAAAAGATAAAGACGGGGCTAACACGATATTTTTATCAAATTGTAAATCTCTAAATGAATTGGCGTTCTCATACCCCAGATTCAGACGGTATAAAAGAGACTTATCTTCAGTGAGCGGACCAGTAAAATCAGCCAGAGCTCTTAATGTATTAAAACTGCCTGTAGAAAAACTGACGCTGTTGGCCGCCTGATCTAAAGGTTTTTTGGTAACACGATTTAAAACTCCTCCAGGTGATGCATTTCCAAACAAAGCCGAAGACGGACCTTTTAAAACTTCAACACGTTCTAAGTAATTGGCAAGCGGCTGTTTCCAAAAACCTGTCGAGGTTCGCATTCCGTTTAATAATTGCGTATTACTTCCTCCATTGATACGAAATCCTCTAATGGAGATATCATCATAAAAAGTAAACTGACTTACCCCGCTGAAGTTTTTTACAACCTCGCCTACGCGAATGGTACCCTGATCTGCGATTAACTCTTTTGTGGCATAAGAAACTGCCTGAGGTAAATCTTTTAGAGCAATTTCTGTTTTGGCTCCAATAAAAGATTTGGTGTTTTTATAGGACTTCTCTTTTCGACCTGTAATTTCTACTGCCTGGAGCGTATTGATGTTTTTTTGTAAAATTATAGAAACTTCTGCATTTTCATTTTCATGCAGTTCAATTGTTTTTTCCAAAGCAGAAAACCCCATTGCGGAAAAAGAAACAGTATAAAATCCTGGTACAAGATTCGAAATTTCGAAATTTCCGTTATCATCAGAAACGGTATTTTTTTTTAAGCTTTTAATGGAAATAGAAGCATACGAAACAGCTTCATCATTATCGGAAATTATTTTTCCTGTAATTTTTGCATTTTGTGCCTGCCCCATATTGAAAAAGGCTAACAATACTACTAAATAAGTAAACTTCATGGCGGTTATTTAAATTTTAGACCGCAAAAATAAAATAATTTAGACTAAATAAAAATAAAAAACCATGTTTTTGTAAAGAAAAATCTACTTACATAGATGCATATCTGTATTTCTTTTAAGTTGTAATGGTTTTAATAAAATATGTTTTTAGATTGGCTATATAATAAACATTTAAGGCTTATCTCAAATCATTGATGAAATAAAAAAACTCGTTTTTAATTTAAAACGTGTTTTTTTATTTATCTGAAAACAGGAACTTATTTGGTAATCTCCCTAAACACAGCTTCCAGGTTTTTATTTTTCTGATTAAGCTGTAATGTTTTTAATCCGTTATCGTGTGCAAAATCAAAAACAGCCGGTCGCATGTCTTTATCAGCCAGAAACGTTAATTCCCACAAACAATCATGTATGTTAGCGTATGATTTTAAATGCGGGATTGCAGCAATTAACTGTTCTTCAATTTTATAATCAAATTCAACTTCGATTACCTGTTCTTTATCTGCCGAGATTAAATTGTCCAGTTTTTTATCCGCTACAATTTTTCCTTTGTCAATAATGATCACGCGGTCACAAATCGCCTCTACTTCCTGCATGATGTGAGTTGACAAAAATACGGTTTTATCCTTGCCTACATTTTTGATTACATTTCTAATTTCAATCAATTGATTCGGATCTAAACCTGTAGTAGGTTCGTCCAGAATCAATACATCAGGATTGTGTAATAGGGCATTGGCAAGTCCTACACGCTGGCGGTATCCTTTTGATAACTGACTGATTTTTTTATGGCTCTCCGGTGATAGTCCTGTGAGTTGAATTACTTCTTCGATTCTGGATTTATTCACTTTATAAACATCGGCATTAAAAGCCAAATATTCACGAACATATAAATCTAAATATAGAGGATTATGTTCTGGTAAATAGCCAATAGAACGCTGAACCTCTTTTGTATTTGCCAAAACATCCTGGCCATTTACTAAAGCTGAGCCATCATCTGCAAGTAAATAAGTGGTCAAAATCTTCATTAAAGTAGATTTTCCGGCGCCATTTGGACCAAGAAATCCAACTATTTCCCCTTTTTGAATCGAGAATGAAATAGCATCTAATGCTTTTTGAGTTCCGTAACTTTTTGATATGTTGTTTACTTCTATCGACATGACTTTTTATTTACTGCAAAAATAAACAGAAATAGTATCGGTTGCTAAATTTTGTTCTGTATTGAACTTAATTAAATTGAAAATTTAAAAGGTTGGCCTTAAAAAACAGAAAACAATAATGAAAACGAAAGCCTGTGATTTAGCCCCGATAGAAACGGCATCCTTTTTCTGGCTCCTTTAGCCGGGAAAAGATATAGTGAATAGCGGGACAGGTTTTGTGCTAATGAAGATGTCTCTGCTTCAAAAAAATGCCAACAAAGTGAAGCCGGAACGAATCATAACTACAAGAGACCGACTTCACCTGTTGACAATAAAAAACAAGAAATTATTTAAAAGGCATTATAAGCTTACAGGATATCCGATTTCAGCTCTCATTTCCTGAGCGGCAGAAACCATTTCGATTAAGGCTTTTTTGGTTTCATCCCAATGGGGTGTTTTCAAACCACAATCCGGATTAACCCATAACTGATCTACGGGAATTACCGCTGAAGCTTTCTCTAGCAATTTCACCATTTCTTCGCTTTTTAAAGAACATGCGAAAAATGTGGGAAGCAATTTTGTGAAAGATATTGTGGCACTTTCTGAAATTATAGAATGTTATAATATTGCAGGCGATTATGATTTTATGCTCAAAATCTTAGTAAAAGATATGGCGAGTTATCAGTATTTTGTGATGAATAAATTATCGACGATTGAAAATATCGGAAACACAAATAGTATTTTCGTAATGGGAGAAATCAAACATAGTACGGCACTTTAGTTTTAATCATTATAAAATCGTAAAATAAAATGTATTTTTGAGCTTGAATCTAAATCAGAAACTTACAATCAAAGTATAAAAATGAACTGGGAACAACTTTTATCTCTTAAAAAACAAGGTGACACAAGCAAAAGATTACGTATAGAACAAGATGATACGCGGTTAGGTTTTGAGGTCGATTATGACCGAATCATCTTTTCGGCTGCGTTTCGGTCTTTGCAGGATAAAACACAGGTGATTCCGCTTTCTAAAACAGATTTTGTGCATACCAGATTGACGCATAGTCTGGAAGTTTCAGTTGTAGGACGTTCATTAGGACGCCTGGTTGGTAAAAAGATTATAGAGAAGTACCCTTATTTAAAAGAAGTTCACGGTTATCATATGAATGATTTCGGGGCAATTGTAGCTGCGGCTTCACTGGCACATGATATAGGAAATCCGCCATTTGGACATTCTGGTGAAAAAGCTATTGGAGAATATTTCTCGAGTGGAAAAGGATTAAAATACAAAGATAAACTTACTGCAAAACAGTGGCAGGACCTGATTGATTTTGAGGGAAATGCCAATGGGTTTTCGGTGCTAACCGGAAGCCGTCCGGGAATAGAAGGCGGGCTTAGGATTTCGTACGCAACTCTTGGCGCTTTCATGAAATATCCAAAAGAAAGCCTTCCTAAAAAACCGACTAATAATATTGCGGATAAAAAATACGGTTTCTTTCAGGCGGATAAGTTATTCTTTCAGGAAGTTGCTGAAGATATGGGTTTGATTTCGAACAAAGAAGAGGGGGATATTGGCTTTGAAAGACATCCTCTTGCCTATCTGGTTGAAGCGGCAGACGATATCTGTTATACTATAATTGATTTTGAAGATGGCATAAATTTAGGTTTGGTTTCTGAAGATTATGCTTTAGAATACCTCATCAAACTGGTAAAAGATAATATTGGTGTTGATAAATACAATTTATTAGAAACAAAAGAAGACCGAATCAGTTATCTTCGTGCTTTGGCGATTGGAGCTTTGATTAATGATGCTGTAGAAGTTTTTATTGAAAACGAAGAAGAAATCCTGGCCGGAAATTTCCCTTTTGCCTTAACAGATAAAAGCAAATATAAGGCACAGATGAATGATATTATCAAACTAAGTATCGATAAAATCTACCAAAGCCGTGAAGTAATTGAAAAAGAAATTGTAGGCTATCAAATAATCCAGACTTTGCTGGATAAATTTATCACCGCTTTTAATAACAAATATGAAGGAACTGCTTCAAATTACGATAAATTAATCCTGAAGATGCTTCCTGAAAAACATCATTTGGAAAAAGGTAATTTATATGAGCGTCTGCTTCATATTTGTCACTACGTTTCCCTTTTAACGGATGGAAATGCGTTAGAACTATATGAAATGATTAACGGCAGAAAAAAAAGTTAATCCATTTAAAAAGCATATACAAG
This sequence comes from Flavobacterium hibisci, assembly GCF_020026925.1. Classification (GTDB taxonomy): domain Bacteria; phylum Bacteroidota; class Bacteroidia; order Flavobacteriales; family Flavobacteriaceae; genus Flavobacterium; species Flavobacterium hibisci. The sequence continues at coordinate 201,784 of NZ_JAIQDW010000003.1, forward strand.
GCCAACACCCAGAACTTGTCTTAATTGCATTCTTGGTCCATCATCAATTTGTGATTTTGAACCTGAGACAGGGTCAACAACATCTTTTTTAGTTTTAATATCGTCGTCATAAACGAGATGAACACCAATATTAGCTTTTACATAAGCATTAACCACAAGATCTAAACGAGTATCATAATCGATATCAACATTTCCAAAGCGGTTTAAATAATCAGTATATAAAGTCAGTCTGTTTTCGTAAAAAACATTTTTGTAAATCTCGCTTTTCATGTAACCTGTAAATAAGATACCGAACTCAGCTTTTACTTTCTGGCCTTCTTCAATTAAAATTTGGTTATTAGGGTCAAGAGGGTCGGTAGCATAAACCGCTTTTTTAACACCAAAAGCTCCCTGATCTGCTAAATCCTGATCTAATACTAAAGTGGTTTTTAACGTGATTGGAGAGAAATAAAAGGTTCTGTTCTTTTTCTTATCTGAATTTTCTGCTCCGGCTCCCAGAAAGATATAAGCGGGAGCAAAAGGTTTAGAGATTGCTACATCCCTGTTTGGATATCGGTAACCGTTGGTAAACTGAGTATTGAAATTGAATTTTGCAGAATAAAACCAATTAGAGATAGTATCTTTTCTAAAACCATAAGTGGAGTTAAACTGGATAGCATCATCCGTTTTTCTTAGTTCGGTACCATCTTGTTTATTCATTCCGTATTTTACAATAAGTTCATTAAACCATTTATGATTGTCTTTATTGTAGGTTCTGGTAAACTCGCCCTTAAAAAGTCCTGAAACAGAACTGGTTCCCCCTGCACTCCAGTTAACAAACGCAATTTCTGAAATATCAAAACCAAGTTTGTTTTTTTTAGCCCAGTTAGAAGGAGGTGGAGCTATTTGCCCAGGATCTAATGTTGTTCTGATAATTTGAGAAAAACTGTTAGCTGTAAATAATAAAATAATGAATAAAAAAAGGGTAGAGCGGAGTAATTTCATTAGGTTTAACTTTTGATTTCTTTTCGGCTGTGCAAAATACTTATTTTATAAGTTTTTAAAAAGATTTACAAGACTTTTAACGTCAATTTTGCAAAAATGTTGTTGCTCAATTACTGTGCCATGTTCGATGAAAATATCCGGAATACCCAAAATTTCTATTTTCTTTACAAAATTATTTGCTGTTGCATATTCTAAAACCGCACTTCCAAAACCACCAATTTTTGTTCCGTCTTCAATGGTAATGATATCATCAAAAGAAGCTAATATTTTGTCTAACAAATCATTGTCCAAAGGTTTTATAAATGGGAAATCGTAATGGGCTATGGTTTCAGGATTGTCTAATTCTTTTAAGGCAGCGATTACATTATTTCCAATTGCACCTGTAGATAAAACAGCTGTTTTTGTTCCGGCTTTTAAACAATTTGCTTTTCCAATCGGGACTGTATTGTAATGCCCGAAATTTTCTGTTTTCCAATTTGGTAAAACACCACGTCCACGCGGATATCGAATTGCTATTGGATGATCTAATCCCAACTGGGCAGTATATAGAATATTTTGGAGGGCAATTTCATTAATTGGCGCATAAATAATCATATTTGGGATCGCTCTCAAATAAGCAATATCAAAAACGCCATGATGCGTTGCGCCGTCTTCGCCAACCAGACCGGCTCTGTCTAAACAAAAAATAACCGGTAAATTTTGTAAGGCAACGTCATGAATCACCTGATCATAAGCACGTTGCAGAAAAGTAGAATAAATGTTGCAATACACCATCATGCCTTGTGTTGCCATTCCGGCTGCAAGTGTCACAGCATGCTGTTCGGCAATTCCCACGTCAAAAGCACGTTCGGGAATTTCATCCATCATAAATTTTAAAGAACTTCCAGACGGCATTGCAGGAGTGATTCCGATAATTTTTTCGTTCTTTTTGGCTAAATCTAAAATTGTTAAGCCAAAAACATCCTGATATTTAGGAGGCAGATTTTCTTCAGATTTTAAATGAATTTCTCCGGTTGAGGCATCAAATTTTCCAGGTGCATGATATTTTACCTGATTTTCTTCAGCCTGCTGCAGTCCTTTTCCTTTTGTAGTAACAATATGAAGGAACTTTGGGCCTTTTATCTTTTTTAAACGATTTAATTCTTTGATTAATGACGGAAGATCATGCCCGTCAATTGGCCCGGAATAATCAAAATTTAAAGATTTGATGATGTTATTCTGTTTTGGGTTTTTTCCGTTTTTAACCGCTGTTAAATATTTTTTTAAAGCTCCGACACTTGGATCGATTCCGATTGCATTATCGTTCAGAATAACCAGAATATTAGCATCTGTAACTCCGGCGTGGTTTAACCCTTCAAATGCCATTCCGCTTGCAATTGACGCATCACCAATAACAGCAATGTGCTCTTTGTCAAAATCTCCTTTTAATTTAGATGCAATCGCCATCCCAAGGACTGCAGAAATTGAAGTCGAGGAGTGTCCAACACCAAAAGCATCATAAATACTTTCGTCTCTTTTTGGAAATCCAGAAACCCCGCCAAGTTGTCTGTTGGTATGAAAATTTTCTCTTCTTTCCGTCAATATTTTATGCCCGTAAGCCTGATGACCAACATCCCAAACTAATAAATCTTCGGGAGTGTTAAAAACGTAATGCAATGCAATTGTCAGTTCAACCACTCCTAAACTCGCGCCTAGATGTCCTTCTTTTACTGAAACCACCTCAATAATAAATTGACGTAATTCCTGAGCAACTTGTACAAGCTGCTCTTCTTGTAAGAGGCGTAAATCGGCTGGATTATAGATACCTGAAAGTAAATTGCTTTTCATTGTAAGGATAAAAAGCAAATTTACGGTTTTAAATTTAATTTTTTTGGATGAGTCTTATTTCAAAAAAAGTGGAACGGAATATTGGAGTTTGATTTTTTTTCCGTTGAATTCTCCTGGTTTCCATTTAGGGCATAAGTTGAGAACTCTGATTATTTCTTTTTCTACAAGTTCTTCAACTGCCGGTGAACATTCAAGAAATGAAAGTGTACCGTTTTTTTCTACAGCAAAAGCGAGATTAATGTTGATTTTCCAATAACTTGCACTTTCAGGTTTTTTATATTCTTTCATAAAAAAATTATGAAACTGTTCTATTCCACCGGGAAATTCAGCATTTATTTGAGATGGGGTTTCTGTGGCAGGAATAGCTTTAGTCTTCACCTTTGCAGAGCTATTTTTATCATTGTTTATTTTCTCAGGCTGAAGATTTTTGTTTTCTTTGATTTTTACCGATTTTGCAAGACTTTCATTTGCTGGTAATGCAACGGAATGATTGGGATTGTTTTTGTGAGAAGTTGTTTTAGAAGGAATAACTACTTCCTTATTAATTTCAATGTTTTTTTCAGGAAGTTTCAGGCTATCTTCTTTTGATAGCTGAGAGGTGTCAGGAATCTGTTCTAAATTGTTGATTTCATCCTTTTCTGTATCAACAGCTTCAATTTCGTTATTTTGGTTCTTATTTTCATTTTTATCCGCACAGCTAAACAGCGTTGTTCCTATGATAAAAAACGAAGCGAGTAAAAATATTTTAAAGCAATATTTCTGCATATTTAAAGTGAAATTGATAATGTATAAGTGGATCGGACACTTTTATTTTTTCGTTTTCCCGGAATCCATTTTGGACTCATTTTTAAGATTCGGATAGCTTCTTCTCCTATTTCTGCTGGCGTATTTTTGACTATATTAAAATTACTCAGACTGCCATCTTCTTCTACGACAAATAACACCGTAATTTTGCCTTTTGCTGAAGCGGTATAATTTTTATTGAAAAATTTATAGAATTCTTTCATCCCTTTTTCAGGAACAGGTACAACATCTAAATCAGTTTGATTATAGATAATATGATACTTAAAATTTCCGGCCTGACTACTATTAGGAGGGATTATTAATCCCATTGTAATTGCCGCTTTGTCGTGTTTTATTTTTTTAGGCTTTTTAGATTCTATTTCATGTCCGTAACAGGAGGAAACAGCTTGTTCGTCCTGATTTTGTTCAGTATTGTCAACAACTTCGATTTTATTAATTTTCTGTTTGTTTCCGTCTTTATCGGCGCAGCTAAATAAAGTTGTTCCCATAGCAATAAACAAAGCCAGTAAAAATATTTTATGATAATTTGTTTGAGAATATAAAACCCGATTCGGAATTTGAATAGTAATAGAATCTAATTGCGATTTTTTAAATCTGCCACAAATTTTTTCGTTTTGATTTTGAATGAAATAATGCTGAATTTCTTCGTGAAGCATAGAAGTGAAATCAATAACCGTTTTAGAGCAGCTCAAACAAAATCTTCCGTTGTCTTTTGGAGACATTTTGTTCCAGTTTTCATGGCAGGCTTCCGGAATTGAGATTTTGTACTGTTTATCCATAAATTAGAATTTCAAAAAATAAATGTAATAAAAATTACTAACTAAAAATGTATTTTTGTTTCATGATAAATCCTTTTACCGACGAATATTTTATGAAAAAAGCTTTACAGGAAGCTGAAATGGCTTTTAATAAAGGTGAAATTCCTGTAGGGGCAGTTATTGTTGTAGCCGATAAAGTGATTGCAAGCAGTCATAATTTAACGGAATTGCTAAATGATGTTACAGCTCATGCTGAAATGCAGTCGATAACCGCAGCGGCAAATTTTCTGGGAGGGAAGTATTTAAAGGATTGCACGCTATATGTTACTTTAGAGCCTTGTCAGATGTGTGCCGGAGCGTTGTACTGGAGCCAGATTTCGAAAATTGTTTTTGGGGCACGTGATGAACAACGCGGATTTATGAATATGGGAACAAAACTGCATCCCAAAACCACTGTCGTTTCTGGTGTTATGGCGAATGAAGCTGCCGATTTAATGAAACGTTTTTTTGTGGAAAGACGTAAATAATCTTATGGAAACCTGATCCCTAGCCCAGATGTGAGCGGCATCTCCCGCTTTAGAAAAACAAGGCTTTATTGGCCGTAGTTTTTGTTATCGGGAATATAGCGTAAAGCTGGAAACAGCTCCTGATTACTCATATAGCACTTATAAACTTCAACAAAAGTTAAATAATTGTCGGACGGAAATTTCTTCTAAAAATATTTTACTTTTAACATAATTTAAATTACTTTTTACTGTTATGCAATTAATAGTAAATTCTGTTAATTTTATAGTTTTCTAACCCATTAACTCTAAATCAAGTGAAAAAAGGATTATTTCTCGTACTCTCTGTATTTTTTATTTTTCAATCCTGCGGAAGAAAATCAGCTGCAGATTTTAATTCCGATTTTTCACTATTTAAAGACTATATAGTCAGTTTTACCGGCGGAATTGTTTCTGCAGATTCTGATATTCGTGTGGTTTTGGCATTCGATAAAAACGACTGGAAGCCGAATCAAGAACTGGATGACGATTTGTTTGATATTTCACCAAATGTAAGTGGAAAAGTGGTCGCGCTTTCTACCAATACTTTAGCTTTTATCCCGGAGAAAAAACTAAAACCGGGAACAGAATATCAGGTCACTTTAAATTTAGATAAGCTGACGGCAATTCCGAAAGAGAAAGAAGAAGAACTTTCAAAATTCAACTTTACAGTTAAGACTGTTAAACAGGATTTTACTATAAATACGGCAGATATCCAGTCCTATAGCAAAGAATATCAATACTTAAACTGTGTTTTAAAAACGGCTGACAATATTGATCTGGAAACGGCGAAAAAACTAGTTGAAGCCAAACAGAAAGGAAATGATCTTAAAATTAAGTTTGATAGAAATCCGGCTTCGGGCAAAGAGTTTCATTTTATCATAGACAGTATTCAGCGCTATTCTGAAGCTACAAATTTGGAGATTCTGTATGACGGTGATGATTTTGATATCGATCAGAAAGGACAAATCGATTTTCCGATTACAGGTATTAATGAGTTTAAAGTTATAAAGGTTGAAGTTCCTGATGGTAATAATCAGTCGGTTGTAATCAATTTTTCCGAACCTTTAGAAAAAGGACAGGATTTTGCAGGATTGGTTTCGATTCAAAATACTAATAATCTGAAGTTTTCGACTCAGGGAAATTTACTGAAAGTTTATTTTACAAATCAAAATGCCCCTAAAAAGGAAGAGCCGGTAGTAGTAGCTGTAGAAGAACCAGTTGCTTCTGCTGTGGATTCGGCTGCTGTTGTAGTAGATTCAGCATCAGTTGCAGTTGATTCAGCTGCCGCTGTTGTAGAAGAAGCTGTTGAATATGTCCCGGATGAAGAACCCCAACAAGTTATTACAGGGGAATTATTGTTAGAGGTTTTTCAGGGAATTGAAAGCCAGTATGGTAAAAAACTGGAAGCAAATTACTCAGAGAAAATTTCTTTTGATCAGATAAAACCAAATGTCCGCTTTATTAAAAACGGAACGATTCTGCCAAGTTCAAATAATTTAAAATTGAATTTTGAGGCTGTAAATCTTAGTGCGGTTGATGTAAAGGTTTATAAAATTTATAAAAATAATATTCTGCAGTTTCTTCAGTATAATGAATTAAACGGAGCTCAGAATCTCAAGAAGGTGGCACAACCGATCGCCAAAACAACACTCAACTTAAAAGAAAGTACGCTTGTAAATTTAACCAAATGGAATACATATGCCCTGGACTTGTCTAAAATTATAAAACCGGAACCGGGTGCAATTTACAGAGTGGAGTTTGAATATAAAAGAAAATATTCGTTATACAAATGTGATAGTTCAGACGAAGATTCAAATCAGGAAGAGGAAGAAGAGGTTGATGAAAATGATGTAAACTATAGCGGTAACTCCTACGACGATTATTACTATGATGATTATGACTGGAGAGAAAGCCAGGATCCGTGTTCTGGTTCGTATTATTATAATGCTAAAATTGCAACCAATATTCTCGCGACAGATTTAGGTGTAATTGCAAAGAGAGGCGAAAATAAATCGTATTTATTTGCAGTAAATAATATTGTAACGACAGAACCGGTTTCGAATGCAAAAGTGGATTTGTATAATTTTCAACAGCAGAAAATTACTAGTGGAAGTACAGATAGTGATGGGATTGCATCTTTTCAACTCGATAAATTCGCATATTTCGCCATTGTTACTTTAGGAGATCAATCGACTTATGTGAAGCTGGATGACGGACTTTCGTTGTCTGTAAGTAATTTTGATGTTGGGGGAGAGACTTTGCAAAAAGGTTTAAAAGGATTTATTTACGGAGAAAGAGGCGTGTGGCGTCCAGGGGATAATTTGTATTTGTCATTTATTTTGAATGATGCAGCGAATAAATTGCCAAAATCGCATCCAATTAAATTCAGATTAAACGATCCGAACGGAAAAACCGTTTATCAGATCGTTCAAAAAACGAATGAACTGAATCATTATGCGTTTGTAGTTCCTACGAATCAAGATGCACCAACAGGTAACTGGGAAGCAATGGTAAGCGTTGGAGGAGCAAAATTCTATAAGAGCATCAAGATAGAAACGATTAAACCAAATCGTTTAAAAATCAAAAATACATTCTCAAGAAAAACACTTTCTTCATCCTATCCAAATACAGATAATCTGGAAGTAACCTGGCTGCACGGGGCCATTGCGAAGAATTTGAATGTAGAAATGCAGGCAAAATTTTCTCAGCAAGCGACTACTTTCAAAGGTTATGAAAAATATACTTTTGATGATTTAGCACGTCAATTCAGTACAGAAGAAATCAATGTATTCTCAGGAAAATTAAATGGAAGTGGAAAAGCTTCGGTTAATATCCAGCCAAGATTACAAGGTCAGGCACCTGGAATGCTTCGTGCCTCCTTCATTACAAAAGTGTATGAAGAAGGAGGAGATTTTAGTACTGATGTAATGTCAACAACTTATTCGCCTTATAAAACGTATGTCGGAATCAAATCGCCGGAACCTAATAAATATGGAATGCTGGAAACCAGAACCAATAATCGTTTTGAAGTGGTAACGGTTGATGAAAACGGAAGGCCAAAATCGGTTCGTAATCTGGAAGTAAGAATCTATAAAGTCGAATGGAGATGGTGGTGGGATTCTTCAAGTGATAATTTATCGAATTATAACTCTTCAAATGCTACAACATCTTATAAATCCACTATAATAAATACCGATTCCAGCGGAAGAGGAAGTTTTCAGTTTGCTTTGACAGATGAAGAATGGGGACGTTATTTAATTCGTGTGGAAGATCAGGAAGACGGTCATGCGGCTTCTCTAACTGTAAATATAGACTGGCCAATCTGGTCGGGGAAAACAAGAAACAGAGACGCTTCAACAGCCAATATGCTGGTTTTTTCTACCGATAAGAAAAACTATGCCGTTGGAGAAAAAGCACAAATTTCTTTCCCTTCAAGTGAAGGTGGACGTGCTTTAATTTCAATCGAAAACGGATCAAGGGTAGTGCAGACTATCTGGGCAGAAACTAAAAAAGGAGAAACCAAAGTTGAAGTTCCAATTACAGGAGCAATGGCACCAAATGTGTATTTCAATATTACGTTGTTGCAGCCGCATGCTTCAACTAAAAACGATTCGCCAATTCGTATGTACGGAATTGTTCCGATTGAAGTAGTAGATAAAAACACTATTTTGGCACCAACACTTTCAATGCCTGATGTTCTGAAACCCGAACAAGATTTTACGGTTAAAGTAGGCGAAAAATCAGGTAAAGAAATGACCTATACCATTGCCGTTGTCGATGAAGGACTTTTAGATTTAACCCGTTTTAAAACACCAAATGCCTGGGATAGTTTTTACGTTCGGGAAGCTTTAGGAGTAAAAACCTGGGATATTTATGATGATGTAATCGGAGCTTATGGTGGAAAAATAAATCAGATTTTTAGTATTGGTGGAGATCAGGATTTAGGCGGTGGAAAAGCTAAAAAAGCCAATCGTTTTAAACCAGTTGTATTGTACTACGGACCATTTAAATTAGGAAAAGGAGAAACGAAATCGCATCAATTAAAATTGCCTAAATATATTGGTTCAGTCCGAACAATGGTTGTGGCGGGAGATGCGAATACAAGCGCTTACGGAAGTGTTGAAAAAGCAACGCCTGTTAAGAGTCCGCTGATGGTGTTGGCTTCACTGCCAAGAAAAATTTCACCATCGGAAAAAGTAACGCTTCCGGTAACGGTATTTGCAACTGAAAACAAAATCAAAAATGTTTCGGTTCAGGTAAAAACCAGCAACGGATTGAGAGTTGTTGGAAGTACGGTTCAAAGACTGAACTTCAAACAGCCGGATGAAAAAATGGCTTATTTTAATCTGGTTGTAGGATCTGCGACTGGAATTGCAAAAGTTCAGGTAATCGCAACATCTGGAAGTGAGAAATCGGTTTATGATGTTGAAATCGATATGACGAACCCGAATCCGGTTACGAGTACATTTACTGATGTTGTTTTAACGCCAAATAGCTCAAAAACAATTTCATGGAAAACATTTGGAATTGCTGGAAGTAACAAAGCAAGACTAGAAGTTTCGTCAATGCCATCGATGAATCTCAACGGAAGATTGCAATTCCTGATTCAGTATCCTCATGGATGTGTGGAGCAAACGACATCATCAGTTTTTCCACAATTGTATTTGGGAGATGTCGCTGATATCGATGCGAAACGCAAAGATCTGATTCAGAAAAATATTGCGGCTGGAATTGCAAGATTGGGGAATTTCCAACTATCAAATGGTGGAATGCCGTATTGGCAAGGAAATGCAATTGCAGACGATTGGGGAACTTCGTACGCTGGACATTTCTTAATTGAAGCAGAGAAAAAAGGATATGTATTACCGATAAACTTCAAATCTAAATGGCTGGGTTATCAGCAACGCGAAGCAAAACAATGGCGTTTTGAACCGAAATACGGAAATGATTTGGCTCAGGCGTATCGTTTATATACTTTGGCTTTAGCGGGAAATGCCGACTTATCAGCGATGAACAGGTTGAGAGAAACCAAAGGAATTTCGAATGAAAGTATGCTTCGTTTGGCTGCGGCTTATGTTTTGGCAGGTCAAAAATCGGCTGGACAAAGTTTGTTCCTGAAAACGAGCATTGACGGTAGTTCAGATGGTTACAGCTATTACTATTATGGCTCAAGCGAAAGAAACAGGGCAATGGCTCTTGAGACGATGATTCTTTTAGGACAGAAGCAAAAGGCATTTACAACAGCAGCAAAACTGGCGAAAGAAATGTCGGCTAATCAATGGATGAGTACGCAGACAACGGCTTATTGTTTGTATGCAATGTCAAAATTTGCGGTCAGTAATGGTTCAAAAGGAATCAATATCCAGTTTAGTAAAAACGGAAAAGGAGAAACCATAAACACTGGTAAATCAGTTGCAGATCGTAGTTTGTTTGTTACTTCAGGCGGAAATAGTATTACGCTGAAAAACAATAAAGCGAATACAGTTTATGTTCGGGTATTGAATACAGGAATATTACCAATCGGGCAAGAAAATGCGGTTCAAACTGATGTAACGGCTTCGATTGTTTTCAAAAACAGAAAAGGAAGTACTATTGATGTTTCGAGAATTGCTCAAGGAACGGAATTTGTTGCTGAGGTTACCATTAAAAACCAAAGAGGTGAAAGTGTTCAAAATGTGGCGTTGTCGCAAATTCTGCCTTCAGGATTCGAAATTGTAAATACTCGTTTCACCGATTATGGCGATGCGGTAAATAACATTGCAGATTATATTGATATTCGCGATGACAGAACTAATTTCTATTTCGGAATGAAAGCGAGAGAAACGAAAGTTTTCCGTATTCTGCTAAATGCATCGTATTTAGGAAACTATTACCTGCCAGGATTACAATGCGAAGCCATGTACGATAATACATTCCTGGCCAGAACAAAAGGTTTCTGGGTTGAGGTTGTGAAGTAAGTTTAGCCTATCCTAACAGGTTTCAAAAACCTGTTAGGTATTATATGCTAGACAAAGAGGGGAATAATAGATTTAAAAAAACATACCTAACAGGTTTTGGAAACCTGTTATGATAAATAAAGAAGATAATAAATTGGGAAAAGAAGTTTTTGAGGCAGGACAATATTATCATGTTTACAATAGAGGAAATAATAATGAGAATATTTTTTTAGAAGAAAAGAATTACAGTTATTTTCTAGAAAAGGTTAAGAAATATATTTTACCCATTGCAGATATTTATGCCTATTGTTTGTTAAAGAATCATTTTCATATAGTTCTTAGAGTAAAAGATAAAATTGATTTGCCTGAAAAGTTCAAAGAAAAAATTCATTTGCCATTTTCTAATCTTTTTAATTCATATTCAAAAAGCATAAATAAAATGTATGGAAGAAACGGAAGTTTTATTTCAGGAACATTTACAACGAAACAGAATAGAAAATGAGGAATATTTAAAACAATTAATTGTATATGTTCACTTAAATCCTGTCAAACATAAATTTACGGAACGATTTGAAACTTATTTACATTCATCGTATCGTGCTTATTTATCTGCGAAATCAACTAGTTTAGACCGTGAGTTTATTTTGGGATTATTTAATGATTTAGATAATTTTAAATTCTGTCATAATGAAAGAAGAATTGTTTATGATGGGGTGATAAATGAAATAGATCTACAAGATGAATAATTTTCATATCCTAACAGGTTTTTAAAAGTCTTTTAGGTATTTATAAATATTAGATATATAATTGTTTTCTTTTAGAATCTAAAAATACCTAACAGGTTTTGAAAACCTGTTAGGATAGCAAAAAAACATCAGTATAGGAGTTGAAAAATCAATTAAAAGCATTTCTCCAGCGTATTATTAACTGGATAAAAAAAAATAAAATAAAATCAGCAATTGCATTTCTGCTCTTGCTGATTTACTATTTTTCGATACCTCGAACTTTATTCAAAGAACCCTATTCAACCGTCATAGAAAGCAAAGAAGGAGAACTTCTCGGAGCTAAAATTGCACGCGACGGACAATGGCGTTTTCCGGCGCAAGACAGCGTTCCGGACAAGTTCAAAAAATGTATTGTTTATTTTGAAGACGAATATTTCTATAAACATCCCGGCTTCAATCCAGGAGCAATGATTAATGCTTTCAAACAAAATAGAAAAGCAGGAAAAGTGGTCAGAGGAGGAAGTACGCTGACACAACAAGTTATCAGGCTTTCGCGAAAAGGAAAAAATAGAACTTATTTTGAAAAACTGATTGAAATTATTTTGGCAACAAGATTAGAATTAGGCTATTCTAAGAACGAAATTCTCGAAATGTATGCGGCACACGCGCCATTTGGAGGAAATGTTGTCGGGCTTGAAATGGCTTCATGGCGTTATTTTGGCGTTCAGTCCAATCAATTATCATGGGCAGAAAATGCAGTTTTGGCTGTTTTACCCAATGCGCCAAGTTTAATTTATCCGGGAAAAAACCAGATAAAATTACTGAACAAACGCAACAGACTTTTATTAAAATTGCACCAAGAAAACATAATCGACAAGCAAACGTACGAACTTTCGATAGAAGAACCATTGCCTCAAAAACCGTATGATTTGCCTCAAATTGCTCCACATTTATTGCAAAGAGTCGCTAAAAATGAAGAAGGAACGAGAGTCAAAACTACAATTGATTATGCTTTACAAAACAGGGTCAATCAAATTGCGCGATATTATTACAATCAATACAAACAGAACGAAGTCCACAATCTGGCGATTTTGGTAATTGATGTTCAGAGCAGAAAGGTAATGAGTTATGTTGGGAATTCTCCGGCAGATGCAGATCATCAAAAAGATGTGGATATTATCGATGCGCCAAGAAGTACAGGAAGTATCTTAAAACCGCTTTTATACGGAGCTATGCTCGATGACGGTGAATTACTGCCCAATACTTTAATTGCTGATATTCCAACACAGATTTCGGGTTATACACCCCAAAACTTTAATCTCACTTTTGATGGAGCTGTTCCTGCGCATCGTGCATTGTCACGTTCGTTAAACATTCCTGCGGTTTTAATGCTTCAGGATTTTGGTGTAAATAAATTTTATGAAGAACTGCAGAAGTTCAAATTAAAGAATATCAATAAAACACCAGATCATTACGGTTTATCGTTAATTTTGGGAGGAGCAGAAAGTAACTTGTGGGATTTGTGCCGAACATATGCGAATCTTTCTTCTACGGTTAATTATTTCAATAAAAATAACGGGCAATATAGAACAAATGAATTTACAGAGCTCAATTATAAAAATGATTTTAAACCCGACTTTGGTTCACAAACGAATCAAAAGAATATTTTGGGAGCAGGATCAATCTGGCTGACTTACAATGCAATGGAAGAAGTCAACAGGCCAGAAGGAGATGAAGCCTGGAAGTTTTATGACAGTTCACTTAAAATTGCCTGGAAAACCGGAACTAGTTTCGGAAACAGGGATGCATGGGCGATTGGAACAAATTCAAGATATGTAGTTGGAGTTTGGGTTGGAAATGCAACAGGCGAAGGAAGACCAACTTTGACTGGCGTTACAAGCTCAGCGCCAATTTTATTTGATGTTTTTAATTTACTGCCAAGACAAAGATGGTTTGATACACCGTATAATGATTTGGCTGAAGTTGAGGTATGCCGATTAAGCGGTTATTTGGCAAAGGATAGTTGTCCGAAAATTAAACAATTGGTTTCTAAAAAAGGAAAATCGACAAAAGTTTGTCCATATCACAAAACCATTCATTTAGATAAAACAGAACAGTTTCAGGTAAACAGCAGTTGTGAAAGTATAGATAATATTGTAACTAAAAATTGGTTTGTACTGCCTCCGGTTATGGCATGGTATTACAAGAGTCAACATATTGAATATTTGCCGTTGCCTCCTTTTAAAGAGGGCTGTGAAGGGACACAAACCACTACAATGGATTTTATTTATCCGAAAGCGAACAGTAAAATTTATTTAACGAAAGATTTTAATAGTAATGTACAGCCCGTAATTTTAAAAGTCGCTTATTCAGAAAGAGATAAAGAGTTGTTTTGGTATGTCGATAATGTTTACAAAGCCACGACCAAAACATTTCATGAATTACCTATTACTCCAGCTTCGGGCATACATTATGTTACGGTTGTTGATGCTTCCGGGAATGAAATAAGGAGAAAAATTGAGATTGTTAGAGAATAAATTCTAAAAGAAAATCCAATTTTTTTGATTGTTTCGCCTGTTCACTATCGCTCAAGTCCAGATTCCAAAATCAATGATACTTTGATGAATTAAAGTTTGTTATGAAAATGATTGCCTAGCCCAGATAGGAGCGGTATCCTTTTTCTGGCTCCTTTAGCCGGGAAAAGATACAAGCGGATAGCTGGAAATTGCTTCTAATAAAACAAATTTCAATTGGAAACCCCAAAGTTAAAAGTGAAATGCAAAGTGAGATTAATTTGTTGCTCACAATTACGCATAAAAAAACCGCCAGTCTTTCGAAGGCGGTTTTTATTTTATTCTGAAATAACATTTCCTTTTTTATCGTAGAAATGATATTCTAAGTACGTGTAAGCGTCACGAGGTATGATTTTCACCCATTTCTTATGTTCAAAAAACCATTTTGAACGTAAGGATGGAAAACCTTTACTGAGGTATGCAGCCACAAACGGATGTACGTTGAGCACAACATTTTTGTGGGTTTTTAGAAGCCGGTCTAAATCAGATGAGATTTTGTCAATGATTAAAATTGGCGCTTCAATTTCGCCATTTTCATTGTTTGGATCTTCTTCTCTGGTTTTAATGTTAACTTCTGGTCTTACGCGCTGTCTGGTAATCTGGACTAAACCAAATTTACTTGGCGGTAATATTTTATGTTTTGCTTTATCGTCGCTCATTTCTTCTCGCAAGAAGTCGAACAGGACTTTCCTGTTTTCAGGATTAGACATATCGATAAAATCAACAACTATGATTCCGCCCATATCCCGCAAACGTAATTGTCTTGCGATTTCAGCAGCTGCAATCATATTTACTTCCATGGCGGTATCTTCCTGATTAGTCGCTTTATTAGAACGGTTTCCGCTGTTGACGTCTATAACGTGCAAAGCTTCAGTATGTTCAATAATAAGATAAGCGCCTTTGCTCATCGAAACTGTTCTTCCAAATGAAGTTTTGATTTGTCTCTCTATATTGTATTTCTCAAAAATTGGAGTGTCGTTTGATTGATAAAACTTCACAATTGATTGTTTTGAAGGTGCAATCTCTTGCAGATAATCCTTCGTTTGATGATACAACTCTTCATCATCTATCTGAATACCGCTAAAGGTATCATTGAATACATCTCTCAATATTGAAGAAGCTCTGTTAAGCTCTCCTAATACTTTGGATGGATGATGAGCAGTTGGTAATTTTTTACACATTGCAGTCCATCTGCCAAGCAGGTTCTGCAAATCTTTTTCTAATTCGGCTGTATTTTTGCCTTCGGCTACTGTACGAACAATAACACCAAATCCTTTAGGTTTGATCGATAGAACAAGTTTTTTTAGTCGGTCCTTTTCTTTTTTGTCTTCTATTTTTTGTGAAATAGAAACACGGTCAGAAAACGGAACCAGAACAATAAATCTTCCGGCCAATGAAAGCTCTGCACTTATTCTTGGACCTTTGGTCGATATAGGTTCTTTTACAACTTGAACTAAGACAGATTGATTGGCACTTAAAATATCAGTAATGATGCCATCTTTGTCAATCTCTTTTTCAAACTGAAAGGTTTTTAGGGAGAAATCTTTTAATTTACCTGCGCTTACAAGTTTTATGAATTTCAGCTGGGAAGCTAAGTTTGGACCTAAATCGTGATAATGTAAAAAAGCATCTTTTTCGAAGCCTACATTTACAAAAGCAGCATTAAGTCCGGCAACTGGTTTTCGTATTTTGGCAATAAAAATATCACCAACCTGAAAGTTGCTTGTCTCTTGTTCCTTGTGTAATTCAATTAGTTTTCCATCTTTTAATAAGGCAAAATCTACGGCTTCAGAACTAGATCTAATGATCAATTCTTTATTCACTCTGTAAATTTTTATCCAGACTTTTAGTTTCCGGTTTTAGGTTCAAGTTTAGGGTTTTACAACCCATAACTCATAACTTATAACTCATAACTGAATTGTAAGGATGGATTAAACAATATTTTTAACAGGTATTAACCCGGAGGGAAAATTTTAATCTCCAAATTTTAAATTCCAAATTCCAATTGCACTCTATAGTGATTTCTTAATTTTTGGATTTTGGATTTTATTTTTTGGAATTTTTGAAACTTCCCAAATTTCAATGAACGTTTAAAAAGAAAAAAGTAGTTTAAAACTACTTTTTCTTTTTGTGACGGTTAGCTCTCGCTCTTTTTTTTCTTTTGTGAGTAGCTACCTTATGTCTCTTTCTTTTTTTACCACTTGGCATATCGTATCGATTTTATGATTAATTAATAGTGTTATTTTGCTTCGTTGTTTGTTTTTACTCCCTCTACAAAAACTTTTGCAGGTTTAAAAGCAGGAATATTGTGTGCAGGAATTTTGATTGTGGTATTTTTAGAGATGTTTCTTCCTGTTTTCTCAGCTCTGGTCTTTACGATGAAACTTCCGAAACCTCTTAGGTAAACGTTGTCACCAGTTTCTAATGAAGTCTTAACTTCTTCCATAAAAGTTTCAACTGTTGCCTGAACGTCTCCTTTTTCAAGACCTAGTTTCTCTGAAATCTTCGCTACGATATCTGCTTTCGTCATTTTCTTTCCTGTTTTTATTTTATAAATGATGTACTATTTTTTTGAGGATGCAAATATAGGAATTAAAAAAATAATTAATCAAGCTAATTCGTTAAATTTTAATTACATAAAGATTTACTTTTGTTTTCTAAGTATTTTAAAATGAATTTTCATAACACACTGATAAATTGGTATTTACAAAACAAACGCGATTTACCCTGGCGTAATACGGTAAATCCGTATCATATTTGGCTCTCAGAAATTATGCTCCAGCAGACAAGAGTGGCGCAGGGAATGCCCTATTTTTTTTCATTTACAAAGGAATTTCCTACTGTTTTTGATTTAGCTAATGCTGATGAAGAAAAAGTTCTAAAACTCTGGCAGGGATTAGGATATTATTCACGGGCAAGAAATCTGCACAAAACTGCTCAATATATAGCCAATGATCTAAAAGGAGTCTTTCCGGCTACTTATAATGATTTATTAAAGTTAAAAGGAGTAGGCGAATATACAGCTGCTGCAATTGCATCCTTTTCTTATAATGAAGCTGTCCCGGTTGTTGATGGTAATGTATTTAGGGTTCTTTCACGCTATTTTGATATAGCATCCGATATCGCTTTGCCAGCAACCAAAAAAGAATTTACTGGGCTTGCAAAAGAATTAATGCCAAAAGAGAATCCAGCAATTTTTAATCAGGCAATAATGGAATTTGGTGCTTTGCAATGCGTGCCTAAAAGTCCAAATTGTTCTGTATGTGTTTTTAATGACAGTTGTCTGGCTCTGCAAAAGAAAAAGGTTGACACTCTGCCTGTAAAATCTAAAAAACTAAAAATCACAAACCGTTTCTTTAATTATCTGGTATTAGAAGATATTGAGGGAAAAACTTTAATCCAAAAAAGAACTACAAAAGGTATCTGGCATAATTTATATGAGTTTCCTTTATTGGAAACAGATAAAATTGTTGATTTTGATTTTATTACAAAAACAGTGCAGCATGGTATTTTGTCTTCTTATGACATTAAAAGTATTGAGGATTGTGCGCATGCAACAGTAATTCATAAACTTTCACACCAGCATTTGCATATACAGTTCTGGAAGGTAAAAATCGGTGATGTTTTGTCTAATGGTTTGAATTGTAATGAATTAAAAGAGTTTCCTTTTCCGATTGTGATTTATAATTTTATTGAAAAGGAAGAAATTTGTCGTTAAAAAAAAGTATCTTTGATTCACACAAATGCTATACCATGAACGGAACATTAAACAAGGTAATGTTGATAGGCTATTTAGGCGACGATGTTAAAATGCATTATTTTGACGGAGGTAATTGCATCGGACGTTTTCAGCTGGCAACAAACGAAGTGTATATCAATAAAACTACCAATGAAAAAATTACCTCGACAGAGTGGCATAACTTAGTTGTACGCAATAAAGCTGCTGAAATCTGTGAAAAATATTTGTCCAAAGGAGACAAGATATATGTTGAAGGCCGTATAAAATCAAGGCAATGGCAGGCTGAAGACGGAACTACAAAATATACCAATGAAATTCAGGTAACCGAATTTACCTTTTTGACAACTAAAAAAGAAACAGAGCACAAACACCATCAGGCTTCTGAATCGCCAAAAAACACTAACTTTGAAAATCCTAATGAAGGCTTGCCGGTCAACGATTTGCCTTTTTGATTGTTTAACTAATCTTTTTTAATTTGGACCCGGAGCCCAGTTTATTTTTTGTATACACAGACACCAATCTCATTGTTGGTTTTGTCGGAATATTTATTTTACTTTTTTTATCAGCCATTGTTTCTGGTGCTGAAGTTGCCTTTTTTTCCTTGTCTCAAAAAGAAATCGAAGATGTACTGCAGGAAAATAACTCGAAGGGAAAAATAATTTCCAATCTTTTGGATAGACCCAAAAAACTCTTAGCTACATTATTGGTTGCGAATAATTTTTTGAATATTGGGGTCGTTATCCTTTTCTCTTTTATCGGCAGAAATATTTTTAAGGATGTCGTTTCTGATTCATTAAAATTTCTTTTAGAGGTTATTTTGGTTACTTTCCTGATTTTGTTGTTTGGAGAGATTTTGCCAAAGGTTTATGCGAGCCGTAATAATATAAAATTTGCGAAACGTGTCGCTTATCCAATTGCATTTTTAGATAAATTACTTTCTCCTGTAAGTTTGCCAATGCGTGCCGTTACGCTATATTTGCACAATAAATTAGGAAAACAAAAAACAAATTTCTCAGTCGATCAGCTTTCGCAGGCATTAGAACTCACCGATTCGGAAGGGACATCAAGTGAAGAACAGAAAATACTGGAAGGAATTGTTTCTTTTGGAAACACAGATACCAAACAGGTAATGAGTCCCAGAATTGATATTTTTGCACTGGAAATATCAGAAACGTTTGCGGAAATTTATCCTAAAATAATTGAAACTGGTTTTTCAAGAATTCCGGTTTATCGTGACAATATTGACCAGATTGAGGGCGTTTTGTTTGTTAAGGATTTACTGCCTCATATTGATAAAACCGAATTTGACTGGACCACCTTAATCAGAGAAGCTTTTTTTGTTCCTGAGAATAAAAAATTAGATAATCTGCTTAAAGATTTCCAGAGCCTGAAAAGTCATTTGGCGATTGTGGTTGATGAATACGGAGGAACTTCAGGTTTAGTTTCTTTAGAGGATGTAATCGAGGAAATAGTTGGCGATATCAGTGATGAATTTGATGATGAGCATTTAAATTTCTCCCAAATTGATGAAAATAATTTTCTTTTTGAAGGAAAGATTAATCTAAAGGATTTTTACAGAATTATTGATGTTGATGAAGACCTTTTTGAATCACGCAAAGGAGAGGCAGAAACATTAGCAGGATTTATTCTTGAAATTCTGGGCAATTTCCCTAAAAAGAATCAAAAAATAGCATTTGAAAACTGTGTATTTACTATAGAGACTGTTGATAATAAACGCATAAAACAAATAAAAGTAACAATAGAATAAGATGTTGAAAAAAACAATTTGGATAGCAGTAATTTTACTGAGCCTCACTGTTATAAGCTGTAAAGATGATGTTTTGCCAAAGCCGGCTGCTTTTTTGCGTCTGGATTATCCGATGGCTAAATATGTAAACTTTGAAAACACATGTCCTTTTTCGTTTCAAATGAATGAGGACGCTGTAATTAAGGGTGAAAAAGAATGTGGATTTGCGATTACATATCCAAAAATGAAAGCGACTATTTACCTGACCTATAAACCGGTAAATAACAATATCGATAAACTGCTTAGAGATGCTCAGAAACTTACCTACGAACATGTTATCAAAGCAGATGATATATTAGAACAGCCTTATTTAAATCCTGAGAAAAAGGTGTACGGAATGTTTTATCAGGTAAATGGAAATGCGGCAACTAACTCACAATTTTATGTGACGGATAGTACTAAGCATTTCATCACGGGGTCTGTTTATTTTTATACCAAACCCAATTTCGATTCGGTTATGCCGGCAGCAAGTTATATCAAAAATGATATGCAGCGGCTTATGGAGACTTTGAAATGGAAATAAGGAAAAAAGGGAACGATTTTAATTTGGATTCTTTTTTGATTTTAGTTTTTTAAAATGTAATTATCTGATCTTTTAAACTATATGATTCTTCATTTTTTATGGTGTAAAAATCAGCATAACAACGATAATCCCTATAAATATAATTGTTCCTATCATGTGATTTCTTTCACTATTGCCATTCTTTTTATTGATATTTCCTTTTGGTGACCAAATTTCTGAAAATGAGATAAAATCGTTTTCATTTAGCAGGACTATCATATTTGCATATACGTATCTGGCACTTGCTCCTAAAAGCTCTAACAAATATCTTCCCGAAACTATTTCTATAAGATCCATTTAAAACTAAATAAAACAATATTTTCTGAATAAGACTTTAAAAATATAATTTTATACTATAAAAGCTTAAATTTTTACTTAATAAAAAAGCGCTCAAATTGAGCGCTACTTAAATTATAAATTTTTAAGACTTCATATTCGAAACCTTATATGTTTTTCCGTCTCCTGTTTCCTGAACGACTTTTGTCAATGATTCAGGATTTTGAACTGTTTTGTCAAAAGTTACGGTTGCTGTTTTTTTGTCGAAATCAACAGCTGCTTTTTCAACTCCTTCAAGATTAGCTAACTCTTCTTCAATAGTTTTGGCGCATCCAACAGCGCAGGTCATTCCGTCAATTGTAAAACTGGCAGTCTGTACATTTTCTGCAGCGATTGGTTTGTGTTCTTTTGGAGTTTCAGTTTTTTCACCTTTTACAACGGCTAAACTTTTATCTTCTTCTTTTTTACAGCTTACCAGTACCAAACCTGCAATGGTTAACAATGCTATTATTTTTGTAAATTTCATTATGTATAATTTTAGATGTCAATATGTTTGTTGCAAAATTAATAAAAAAGGAAAGGTCAGTTCCTAAAATTATTACAAATTTGCATTAAAATACGATTTATGGATGCAAAACAATTAAAGTGGTTTTATTTATTACTGCTTTCGCTAATTTGGGGAAGTTCATTTATTCTAATAAAAAGGGGGTTAGTAGGATTAACGGCAATTCAGGTAGGTTCGCTCCGAATAATTTTTGCCGGCTTGTTTCTGCTTATAGTCGGTTTTTCGAGTTTGAAGAAAATTTCGCTGCGTCAATGGAAATTTGTGGCTCTGACTTCATTCTTCGGGACATTTATTCCGGCTTTCTTTTTTGCCATTGCAGAGACTCAGGTTGACAGTTCCATTGTAGCTATTTTGAATTCGCTGACACCTTTAAATACTTTGGTTTTAGGAATTATATTTTTTGGAATTCAGTTTCATAAACGACAGGTCATAGGAGTTTTTATTGGGCTGATTGGATGTTTGTTATTGGTTTTGAATGGGACTTCAGGTCATACAGGACAAAACTATTATTATTTGATTTTAGTAGTAATTGCAACACTCTGTTATGCAATCAACGTTAATCTAATAAAGAAATATTTATCTGATTTGAATTCCCTGAGCATTACAACAGGTAATTTTGCGATTTTGTTTTTACCGGCTTTGATTATTTTAAGCACTACAGATTTTACTCAAAAAATACATCTTGAAACAACGCAATACTCTGTTCTGTTTGTAATGATTTTAGGTGTTTTGGGAACCGGAATTGCAAATGTATTATTCTTTAAATTAATTCAAATGTCTTCACCGGTATTTGCAACTTCAGTAACGTATTTAATTCCAATAGTGGCTTTTTTCTGGGGATTGCTGGATAACGAAATGCTGACGCTAATTCAGTTTTTTGGTGCTTTTGTGATTTTAATTGGGGTTTATTTGTCGGCGAAAAAATAAAAGGTTGGAAAGATTTGAATATCAGTTTGTCATTTCGACGAAGGAGAAATCACATTAGAAACTCCGCAATCAAAATCGCCAATCTTTGTCGAATCCCGAGTGTGATTTCTCCTTCGTCGAAATGACACAAACTAAAAACAGAAAGGCTGTCAGTTACGACGGCCTTTCTTTTTTTAACAATGTTAGATTTTAAAGAAAATCCTTCTCAGTAACTCCTTCATTGATTTTAATATCAGACATTTTTATATCCAATTCAAAACCTGCATTTTGTATTAAGTTAAAAGGGACTTTTACACCTTTTACTTCTTTATAATCATTAAAATAGGTTGTTTGTGTAGTCGATTGTCCGCTTTGTTCTTTTACTTTAGTTTCGGCTACTTTTAATCCTGATTTGACATCATAAAAGTAAATCGTTTTGCCATCTTTTATAGAATAAGCATCATTTCCATTTATTTGCTCAATTCCGTTTACGGTTAAATCTGTTCTTTTGCTTAACTGCAACTCTTCAAAAGGAGCTGCATTCGCTTTCATCTCGGCTAAATCTGCGCCTTCTAAATTTTTGCGTTGTCCTTGCTGCTCTAAATAAGCGCCTTTTTCGTTTACAACCTGTTTCATTAAGGCCATGCTTCCCATAGAAAGAGAAACCATCATTTTTCCTTTCGAATCTAATTTTGAAACAAAAGTCAAAGGAGCTGGCGCCTGCGGAATTGTAGTAGTCCCGTTCATGAACAATGTTTTTACTGCAGAAACGGCTTTTTCTCCTCCGATTGCTTTAATATAATTGTCAAAAATGCTTTTTGCAGTAATTCCTGCCGGAGCTTCTTTTTTGGTAACTGGCTTTTCAACAGGGTTTCCGTATTTGTCATAATAAGAAATCGGAATCTGTAGTTTTTCCAGACCAGGAAGTACTTCAGATCCTTTTCCAACAATTACAATTCTCATGTTGTCGATTTGGAAATATTTATTCGATACACGATTAATATCATCAATTGTAACATTGTTAATGGTCTGAATGTATTTTTCGTAAAAATCAGCCGGAAGTTTTTCGGTTTCAATATTAAGAGCATAACGCGCAACAGTCTGAGGTTTTTCAACCTGCATCACAAACCTTCCGATGTAACCTGCTTTTACATTTTTTAATACATCTTCAGAAACTTTCTCAGTTCGGATTCTTTTAATTTCTTTGATAAATTGTACAACAGCACTATCGGTAACGGCATTTCGAACAGCAGACGAGGCTTTGAATTTGGTCACATATTTACCACTTCCAATATTAGAACTTGCTCCGTATGTCCAGGCGTGCTGTTCGCGTAAATTCATATTCAGGTAACTATTGAAATCACCTCCTAAAATTTGATTTGCAATTACAGCAGGAAAAAAATCAGGATCGCTCATTTTTAGATTTACTGTATTGACTAATGAAATCTCAGATTGAACCGCATTTGGAACATCTACAAAATTGATTTGTAGCTTAGATACATTTTCCGGATTGGGATAAGTATTTTTTGGAGCAGTTTGTTTTTTCCATCCTCCAAAAAGTTTCTCTACGGCAGTTTTTGTTTCTTTAAATTTAATGTCGCCAACTATAACTAAATAGGCGTTTTCAGGAACGAAATAAGTATTGTAATTAGTTTTAACATCATCAAGAGTAACATTTTTCAGCGTTTCTTCTGAAACGAATTCTCCCGAAGGATGGTTTTTCCCAAAAGTTAAAACATCTACAATACGATTGGCTATGGCAGGAACACTTTTTTCATCAGCTTTGAGACCTTCCAGTAGTTTTGCTTTTTCTTTGTCAAATTCTGTTTGAGTGAAATTAGGCTGTAAAGCACCTTCGGCCAGTAATTCTAAAATACGTCCTGAATATTTTGAAAGAGCGCTTGCGTAAGCACCAGACGATGTAAAGTTTATACTGGCTCCATAAAAGTCAATTTCTTCATTAAAGGCTTCTTTTGTAGTTTTTTTGGTTCCGTTTCCAATTAAACTGCTGGTCAATTCATCAACGCCTTTTTTGTTTCCTTCAGTAAAAGGGGCGTTGTCCAGTGTAAGATTAAAGCTCACGCGTGGCAATTTATGATTTTCAACTACCAAAACTTTCATACCATTTGCCAAAACAAAAGTTTGCGGTTTTTTGATGTTAACTACTGGTGCGTTTCCTGGTTTGGGTTGTGGACGATCTTGTGCTTGCATAATTCCGGTAAGGAATAAAAGGATTAAAACTGTATGTATTTTTTTCATGATTCGGGGCTTAGTTTTGAACTTTTTTTGAAGGAACATAATCTAAAATTAAACGCTGATTAGGGTTTAAATACTTTTTAGCGACTTCCCTGATTTCTTCCCGGGTAATAGAATGGTAGATGTCGATTTCAGTGTTTATAAGATTTACGTCTCCATAAAGCAAATAATAAGAAGCTAAATTTTCTGCAATTCCTTCGACGCTTGAATTGGCATTGACGAAATTATTATCAAATTTATTTTGTAATTTTTGATAGTCTTTCTCAGAAATCAAATCCGTTTGGATTTTTACGATTTCTTCGTCCATTTCTTTTAAGATGTCTGTTGTAGTGTATTTACCCATTGGCAAACCATATAAGATGTACATTCCGTAATCTTCCTGACTAAAACCAACAGCACCGATCTGAAGTGCCATTTTTTTGTCATCCACTATTTTTTTGTATAGTTTAGAGCTTTTTCCGTCACTTAAATAGGAAGAAATTAAATCTAAAACCCTCGCGTCCCTTGTTTTCATTGATGGGGTTCTGTATGAAGCAACTACCATCGGAATCTGAATATTTGGATCTTCATAAGATGCTTTTATGGTTTGTGTAATCGGTTCTTCCGTATAAGTTTGTTTTTTCAAAACTTCCCCTTTCGGGATTGGTCCAAAATACTTCTGAATCCATTCTTTTGTTTTGGTTTTATCGAAATCTCCGGCAACAACCAAAACCGCATTATTTGGGGTATAGAATTTTTTGTTGAAAGCCTGAAACTCTTCAAGAGTCGCAGCGTCAAGATCTTGCATCGAGCCAATAGTCGTCCAGCGGTATGGGTGGTTTTTGAACATGTGTTTTTTGACCTCAGGCAAAATATTTCCGTACGGCTGATTGTCGTAACGCATTCTCTTTTCTTCTTTTACAACTTCATTTTGAGTGTCAACGCCAATTTTATTAATAATTGGGTGCATCAAACGTTCAGATTCCATCCATAATCCTAATTCTAAACTGTTTGATGGAAAAACTTCATAATAATAGGTTCTGTCATCAGAGGTGTTGGCATTGTTTACACCTCCATTTGCGGTAACGATTTTCATCCATTCTCCGCGCTTTATATTTTGGGTTCCTTCAAATAATAGATGTTCAAAGAAATGTGCAAAACCCGTTCGGTCAGGTCGCTCGTCTTTTGAACCTACATGATACATTACAGAAGTAACAACCACAGGGGCAGAGGGATCGTTGTGCAGAATAACATGCATGCCATTGTCTAAATTGTATTCTTCGAAAGCTACTTTTTGGGCATGAGCTACTCCGCCGAGTATTATTGCAGCACTTAACATCATTATTGATTTTTTCATAAAGATTAATAATTTATTTTACCTAATTAATAAGTGTAGGTATTCAAGAGTTGGTTTATGTTACATCAAAAATAAGTTTTTTTAGCCATCATTTAAGAATAGGTGTTTATTTAGGTGTATTTTAACAATCTTTTACTTTTGAATCCATCTAAAGATATAGTGCAAAGTCCTGAAAAGCAGACTTAAAAGGCTTAAAAATATTTTTGAAATAAGGGATTGCACAGTAAATTATTAATTGTATATTTGCAACCTTAAAAATCAATAAATCAATTTGGTATGTATGCAATCGTAGAGATAGCAGGGCAACAATTTAAAGTAAGCAAAGACTTAAAGGTTTATGTTCACCGTTTGGCTAATGAAGAAGGTTCAAAAGTTTCTTTTGACAAAGTTCTTTTATTAGATGATAACGGAAGCGTAACTTTAGGCGCCCCAGCTATAGAAGGTGCTTCAGTAGAAGCTAAAGTGTTACAACACTTAAAAGGTGATAAAGTTATCGTTTTCAAAAAGAAAAGAAGAAAAGGATACAAAAAGAGAAATGGTCACAGACAATATCTTACACAAATTGTAATTGAAGGTATTACTGCAGCAGGCGGAACTAAAAAAGCAGCAGCTAAAAAAGCAGTTGTAGCAGAAGAAGCTCCGGCTACTGAAGCTGAAGCAGCTCCAAAAGCAAAAAAAGCAGCAGCTCCAAAAGCAAAAAAAGAAGCTAAAGAAGAATAATAACAATATTTAAACTCATACGTCATGGCTCACAAGAAAGGTGTCGGTAGTTCGAAGAATGGTAGAGAATCAGAATCAAAACGTCTAGGCGTTAAGATTTTTGGTGGACAGGCTGCTATTGCTGGGAACATCATCGTTAGACAAAGAGGTTCAAAACATAATCCAGGTGAAAACGTTTACATCAGTAAAGATCACACTTTACATGCTAAAGTTGATGGAGTTGTTAAGTTCCAAAAGAAAAGAGATAACAAATCTTATGTATCTATCCTTCCATTCGAAGCATAATCATTAGATAAATTATTATAGAAAACCCGATCTGAAAAGATCGGGTTTTTTGTTTTATAAAAAAGCAAAGTTTGTTTTAACCATATAATATAAGTTCATTTAATAATTGCGTTCCCATTTTCTTTGATGTTTGTCATTTATGGTGACATTATAATCGATCATTATTTGTAAAAGAAAAACCTTTGTCTAAGTTTTACACTTTGACAAAGGCTGTTTGATGATTGGAATTTGGAATTTCCAAGATTGAAATTTGATATTGCTATTGAATTTTGATATTGTTATTTCTCAGCATCCTGAGTTTCTTCCAGGTCTTCAGTATGTCTGCCAACTTTTACTTTTGGGTTATTCTGTGTTCCGGTAACAGTCAGTGGAATTCCAAATATTCCTAACGGAGGCAGTCCTAAACGCATTTTCAAGTTCAGTTTTCCATCCAGACTTGTTGTACCTTCTATTCTTGGTCTGAATCCGGCAAATTTAAATTTAAAGCGTTCAACAGTCATGATGTTGTTTTTGATTGTACTTTTGATATCAACTCTGGAAACATCAGGATTTTTTATGGCTTCAGAGCTTGTTTTTTTGCTTACTGCATTAAACATTTTCAATCCTCTTATTTTTACATCTTTTACAGAAAGTGTTCCGCCGCCTGCAAAGGACGAATAAACAGGTTCCATACTTCCGTTTAAGCGACCTTTTAATTTATAATCCAAAGAAACAATTCCTTGCGCTTTTTCAGCAGCACTGGCCATTTTTCTAAATACTTCAATTTCATTATACGCCCTTTTAATATCAAAGTCTGACGCAGTAATGGCATAATCAAAATTTGCTTTTTGAGGAGTGACAGATTCATAACTGCCATTCATGCTGACATTGCAGCCAATTAAATTAAATCCTGTATTTCGCATGTTGAGTTTGCCATTTTTCATGCTTAAGTTTCCTCTTGCATTTTGAAGGTTAAGCTTGTCAAAATATACTTTTTGTGCATTTGTCATTAACTGCAGATTTAGATTCGCCGGAATTATGATAACTCCTGTCTGGTGCGTTGTAACAGGTTTTGTTTCAGTTTGAGGAACAGGATTTTTTGATGCAGATTTGTTCGTTTCTGTAGTTGACATAAATTCATCTACGTTAATATATCGCGCAGAAACTGTAAAAGAACCTTTTAGAATTCCGGTTTTAGTGATGGCATAATTAAAAACATTTTGCAGGTAGCCATTCATTTTAAAATCAGATTGTCCGTAAGCAGCCAAAAAGTTATTGAAGGACATTTTGTCCTGATTGATTTTAAAAATACCTTCTTTAATGATGAATTTTTTAGGAAGATATTCTGATGCAATTCCGATGTTTCGTAATTCAAGTGTTCCCTTATTGCTAAGTTTGCTGTAATTTCCTTTTGTTGCATCACTTTGTTTTCCTTTTAAAGCCAGATCAGCTTTTATAAATCCATCCAAATCAAGACCTTTTGTAGAAAAGACTTTGTATATTTTATTAACATCAAGCTCTCCTTTAGCTCTTATATCATAATGTAAATCATCAAAATTGTTCAGGTCTGCTGATACAAAAACAGGTTTTCCTTCAAAAGTAAACTGAGCAGGTTTTAGTTTCACTTTTAAATCATCAAAAGTGCCTTTTTGATTGTCAATTGTAGTTTTTACAACAATATTTGTAATTGGATTTGGGTAATATTTGGTTTTAACATATCCATTATTTAAATCAATAAAACCTTTTGTGGTTGGAAAAAGTCTGTTTTTTTGATCAAATTTTCCATTGGTTTTAATGTCTCCGGTCAATGTGCCTTTTAAGGTAATTCCTGGAATTCCTAAAGCGTGGCTTAATTTGTCAAGATCAATTTTGGCTTTAAAATCACCATTTATATCAGGAGTATTTGCTCCTTTTATATAAAATTTTGATTTTAGATAATCTTTATTAATGTTCAAAGACAAATTTTTAGCATCAACAATTAAAAGATCCGGATTTAAAGATGGGATTTTTGTTTTAATGTACAAATTCAAATCTGAAACCGGAAAAGCACTTTTGTCATAATTTACAAATCCGTTATCTATTTTCACATCTAAATTTAAATCAGGTGCTATATTTTTTGAAGCGATATAATCTCCTTTTAAAGTAAAAAGTAAATTAGTATTTCCTTTTAATTCGGTTTTAGAAAGCCAGGTAATATATTTTGGAGGAAATGCAGTGAAAATATCATACAAATCGCTATTGTCAGATTTAATAACAAAGTCCATATTGTAACCATCTTTCAAAAAGTCGAATTTTCCTTTGAAATCAACCAAAAGCTGATTGATTTTTAGGTTATTCTGTTCAAAGAAAAACGATAATGAATTTACATTTACTTTCGTAATCAAATCAGCATCTATCTTTTTGTTCATCAGATAAGGCTCATCTTCATAAACAATATTTAGTTTTTCAATTTTGGCTTTTGAATATAAGTCGAAAACAGCCTTGTTTAAATCCCCTTTTCCTAGATAGTTAAATCCCAAAGCGTCAAAATGCACTTTGGTTGACTGGTCGTCGTAAATGATTTTGCTGTTCAAAATTTCAATTCTCTCCAGCTTTAAAGCAGTATCTGAACTGTCTTTTGATTTTTCCTGTTGTGAAGAAGATTTATAAATGTTGTAATTTGCCTCTCCTTTTGGATTCACTTTTACATTAATAAAGGAATCCGATAAATAAATCTGATCGATTTTTACTTCTTTGCTAAATAGCAGACTGGCGACATTAATTCCAAAAGAAACTTCTTTGGCTGTTATGAATTTTTCGTTTTTATAAGGCGCTGATCCATTTAGATGTAAATCATTTAAAGTCAAAGTTAACGAAGGAAAATGATGAAAAAAAGAAAGTGAAACATCAGAATAATTCAGTTCTGCGCTCAGTTTTTCATTGGCAGTCTTTTTAATCTGTTCCTTGATTTTATCGGCAAAAACAATAGGTGTCAAAAAAAGTAATCCCAAAACAACGACAAACGTTATTCCGGAATATTTGGCAATTTTTAATAAGATAGATTTAGTTTTATTTTTTGACATGAATACTATTGAGAAGTGGTTTAAAAATAATAATTAAAAGTGTGGATTATCCGTGAACAGTTTCGTTTTTTCCGTAATTGGTAATAATAGAACCTTCATATTCAATCCACTCTTTCCAGCGTTTGTCGATATCTATATTGTCTTGATATTTTCTGGCAAATCCTAAAAATGTGGTATAATGTCCCGCTTCAGAAATCATCAAATCACGATAAAATTTAGCCAGTTCTTCGTCTTTTATATTTTCTGAAAGCACTTTAAAGCGTTCGCAGCTTCTGGCTTCTATCATTGCTGAAAATAATAAGCGATCGCAAAGGGCATCTTTACGGCTGCCATCTTTTTTCATGAATTTAAAAAGCTCATTTACATAATGATCCTTTCGCTCCCGCCCCAAAGTCAGGCCTCTTTTCTTGATTAAATTGTGAACCATTTGCAGGTGTTCCAGTTCTTCTCTGGCAATAACAAGCATTTCGGTTACCAATTCCTCTAATTCAGAGTTATACGTAACTAAGCTTATCGCGTTTGAAGCTGCTTTTTGCTCACACCAGGCATGATCCGTTAAAATTTCTTCGATATTGGATTCAACGATATTTACCCAACGAGGATCTGTGGCTAATTTTAATCCTAACATAATTCTGCAGATTTATATTTGCAAAATTAGTTCTTTTTTATCAGCTTAAATCAGGAAACATCATGTAAATACGCTTAAAAATGCATTATTTTGTAGTTCAAACAATTAAAATGAATCCAACAAAAAAACTTTTAATCATTGGCTTTGTATGGCCTGAACCAAATTCTTCTGCTGCTGGCGGAAGAATGATGCAGCTAATTTCAATTTTTCGTGAAAATGAATTCGAAATCACTTTGGCAAGCGCTGCACAGGACAGTGATTTTATGGTTGATTTGTCTGAATTTGGTGTTGAAAGAAAATCAATTGAGCTGAATAATTCGAGTTTTGATAATTTCATAATAGAACTTGATCCGGATGTTGTTTTATTTGATCGTTTCATGATTGAAGAACAATTTGGCTGGCGTGTTGCAGAAAATTGCCCAAAAACCCTTCGGTTATTAGATACAGAAGATTTACATTGTTTACGAACAGCAAGGCAAAAAGCTTTAAAGGAAAACCGAACTTTTGAGTTGACGGATTTACTTTCTGAAGAAGTAGCAAAACGCGAAATTGCCAGTATTTTAAGATGTGACTTGAGTTATATAATTTCTAAATTCGAAATGAAGGTTTTAAAGGATATTTTTAAAATGGATTCCGCTTTATTACAATATTTACCCTTTTTAGTTGAAGAAATAGAAGAAGAAGAGTTGTTGGTATTACCTTCTTTTGAAGAACGGCAGCATTTTGTTTTCATCGGAAATTTTCTGCATGAACCCAATTGGAATACGGTTCAATATTTGAAAGAAGCCATTTGGCCTTTAATTAAAAAAGATTTGCCAGAAGCTGTCCTGGAAATCTATGGAGCTTATCCTTCGCAAAAAGTATTACAATTGCATCAGCCTAAAAACGGGTTTTTTATCATGGGAAGAGCAGTAGATGCAAATGAAATAATAAAAAAATCAAGAGTTGTCCTGGCGCCAATACGTTTTGGAGCAGGTTTAAAAGGTAAATTATTAGAAGCGATGCAATGCGGAACACCAAGCGTAACTTCAACAATTGGTTCTGAAGCTATGCATGAAAATTTGTCTTGGAATGGTTTCATTGAAGATAATCCAGATGAGTTTGCTAAAAAAGCAATTTTACTTTATCAGGATGAAAATCTTTGGAAGCAATCTCAAAAAAACGGAATTGCAATTATAAACGAATGTTATTCAAAAGATAAATATTCGGAAAAATTAATAGATAGGGTTAATTTATTATTGAATGACTCTGAAACGCATCGCCTTCATAATTTTATGGGAAGCCTATTGCAGCATCACACTTTAAAAAGTACAAAATATATGGCAAAATGGATAGAGGCAAAGAACAAAAATTAAACGTCCATTTTTCCAAAACCAACTGTCTCACGATACATTTGAGGTGAAATATCGGCATTGGTTTTAAAGAAACGGCTGAAGTAATGCTCGTCATCATAGCCCAGTTCATATGCTATTTCTTTGACGGTTTTACTGGTCAGGTATAACTCTCTTTTGGCTTCGATAATAATTCTTTCCGAAATTAAATCGGTTAACGTTTTATTAAAATAATTCTTGGATAGTTTTGCGAGGGCTTTGGAAGAAATATTCAACAAGTCAGCATAATTTCCTGCAGAATGTTTGGTTTTGAAATTCAATTCAATCGCATCTTTTAAGTTTTGAAGAATAACAGGCTCTTTTGAATCTGGAACCGAATTCATTTCTTCCAATTGTTCTGTCTTTAATCTTGATGCTGTGATTAAGAATATTTTCAAATACGAAATCAGTAGTTCGTATTGCGCCAATTCAGCATTTAGAATCTCGGCTTTCATTTGGTCGATAACCATATTAAAAGTCAGTTCAGCCTGCTCCGTAACTTTTACATAAGGCGGCTGATAAATATTGTTGAACAAAACACCGTTGCACGAAACTTCTTTTTGATGCATATGAATGCAATAAAAATCAGGGTGAAAGTGAATCGCGATTCCTTCAATTGGCTCGCTTACACAAAGCATAAAAGGCTGATAAGGAGAAAAGGCGAGGAGCGAGTTTTCTTCAAAATGATGTTCTGCAAAATCGGCTTTGACTTTGCCTTTTCCTTTGGTTACCCAAATTAAAGAGTAATAATTATTGCGCTGTAAATGGTCAAAATGAATATTGTCTTCAAATGGAAGAATTTTAAATGCTAAATTTCCGGTTTTCGGATTTATTAAAGTGTAAACATTTTGAGAACTCATAAAGGGCGGTTTTAAAAATATAAAGATAGGCATGAAAATAATTCACCACTATCTTTATAAATTGATTTTTGTTATTATGTTATTCTGAAATTAAATTGCTGGAAAGTCAATTTCAGTATTAGCGACATTGTTGAAATAATTTGTCAGCACATTCAAAGCGACGTGAGCAATAGTTTCAGCGATTTCAGCATCTGCAACTCCTGCATTTTTAGCTTTATTTACATCTTCATCATTTACTAAACCATTTTTGCTGATTAAAGTTTTGGCCAATTGTAATATCGCTTCTGTTTTTGGATCTGTAGAATTTCCGGATCTTGCTGCTTTTAAAACTTCCGGATCTGCTTTAATTAATTTTTCTCCAATAAAAGTGTGAGCTGCTAAACAGTAATCACATGAGTTGCTTTCTGAAACGGCCAAAGCGATTAATTCTCCTGTTTTCGCGCTTAATTTTCCGTGGCTTAAAGCTCCGCTTAAGTTTAAATATCCTTCTAAGACTGCTGGAGAATTACCCATTGTTCTCATCATGTTCGGAACAACTCCTAGTTTTGCCTGTACAGCGTTGAACAAATCTTTAGTTTTTCCTGTTACTTCTTCCGGGTTTAATGCTGTTAATCGTGTCATTTTATTTAATTTTTAATTGTTATTATTTGTTGTTGTCTTTTGACATTACAAAGGTGCGACGATTACAGATTTTAGAAAATGGAGAATTGGCGCTATGTGATGGACAATTTTCCCTCTTTTTATTTTGAGGTTAAAAAGTGTGATTTTTTTCAGGAGCTAATCCCGCTATTCGTTACAATCTTTTGTGGCGAACCCCGCCACAAAAGGATTTTCACTTCTATCGGGGCTAGGGCTCTCATTTTCATAAGAGTGTTCTTCGTTATTTTTGTCATTTCGACTGAAAGGAGAAATCACACTAGAAATTCCGTAAAGTTATATCGCTAATCTTTGTGGTTACGATTGTGATTTCTCCCTACGGTCGAAATTGACAGACAGCAGCGTATAAAAAAAGAGATTATCCTTTATGAATAATCTCTTTTGAAATTTATAAATATGAAGAATTTTACTTCAAAACATCTTCAATAGCCTGAATAGTCGTAGCGTGATAACCAGGTTTTGCTTTCTCAAAAACCTCTTTCGCCCAAATTTTTCCTTCAGGAGTTTTAACCATTTCTTTGTAAAGCATTATGACAGATCCAGTTCTGCTGATTCCAATTAAAAATTGCTCAATTGCAGGATAAGCCGGCTTGTATTGATGACGAATTGCCTGAACAAACCACTGACGTTTGATTATGAAATTTCCACCTTTTGTAAAGTTGAATTCTTTATCAATAGCTTCCATTTCTGCAACTGTAATATCCGCTGGAAGATGATCTATAAAATGCTGTTTTTCTGCAGTTGTAGTGATTTTTTTGCTTAAACCTGCAACACCGGTTTTTCTCCAGTTGTTTTGGATTTTATCAATAGCATCAAAATCTGCTGAACTTACAGGGGTTATATTTGATGGAATTCCCGGTTTGTAAATCCAGTCTCCTAATTTAATTTTATCGGCTAAAGCTTTGTCGCCTTTAATAAGATTTTCGTTGATATACTTTACGAAATCTTCTGTTGTAATAGATTTGAAAGCGTGGGCATCAAAATAGTTTTTAATAAACGGATCGAATTTTTCACGTCCCACAGCATTTTCAATCATTCTTAAAAAAGCATATCCTTTTACATACGGAATCATACTTATTCCGTCATCAGGATTTCTTCCCGTCAAACTCACTTTTAATCTTGTGTCCGGACTTGTGTTTCCATATTCAGCAACATTATCAACTAGCTCTTTGTTGGTGATAACGTTTTGCATTTCAAATTCTTTCTTTCCAAAGATAGCTTCTCCAATTCTGTGTTCTACATAAGTGGTAAAACCTTCATTTAGCCAAATATCATCCCAGGTTGCGTTGGTCACTAAATTTCCGCTCCAGCTGTGGCCTAATTCATGTGCTAATAAACTTGTTAACGAACGATCTCCCGCTATTACGCCAGGAGTTAAGAAAGTTAAGTTTGGATTTTCCATTCCGCCATAAGGAAAACTTGGCGGCAAAACCAAAACATCGTAACGTCCCCAACGATACGGACCGTATAGTTTCTCTGCTGCAACAACCATTTTTCCAAGTTCAGCAAATTCCCAAGCCGATTTTTTAAGCATCGATGGTTCTGCGTAAACTCCGGTTCTGTTATCAATAGATTGAAATGCAATATCCCCAACAGCAATTGCCATTAAATAAGACGGAATTGCTTTGTATTGTTTGAAAGTATAAACTCCAGTATCATTTTTCTTCTGTGGATTTACAGCACTCATCACAGCCAATAAATCTTTAGGAACTGTAACTTTTGCATTGTAAGTAAAACGAATTCCAGGCGAATCCTGACACGGAATCCAGGTACGAGACCAAACGCTTTCTCCTTGAGAGAATAAAAACGGATGCTTTTTGTCAGCTGTTTGTTCTGGTTTTAACCATTGCAAAGCAACAGCGTCTTTAGTTGTACTGTAGTAAATATTTACTTTAGTTGTGTTGGGTTCAATAGTAATATGAAGTGGTTTTCCGTGAAATTCAGTATCTTTTCCAAGTTCGAACTTGGTTTCTTTTTCTTCGTCTCCTAAAGTTACTTTGGTAATATTTAAAGTGTTTTCATCAAAAATAATTTCATTTCCTTTACTGATATTATCAATCAACCAGGACGCTTTTCCTGAAATAGTCTGGGTATCAAAATCAACTTTAATATCAAGATCCAGATGCTTGACCACAGCGAGTTCTGGTTTAGAATAGCTGTGTTCATCGGTAACAACTGCTTGTTTTTCGGTTTGCTCTTTTTTCTGGCAGGCAATTACTGTTAGAAATAAAGCTACAAGGATTAGTTTCTTCATTTTATGAGTTTTTGAATTTGAGGATGGAAATTAAACAAAAAATCCCGTCCCGAAAAACTTCGGGACGGGATTTAATTATAAAATTTACAGCTAATTACGCCAGCATAGTAACCGGGCTTTCGATGTATTGTTTTAATGTTTGTAAGAACTGAGCTCCCGTAGCACCGTCAATCGTTCTGTGGTCACAAGCTAATGATAGCATCATGGTGTTTCCAACTACAATCTGACCGTTTTTAACTACTGGTTTCTCAACAATTGCACCTACAGAAAGGATTGCAGAGTTTGGTTGGTTGATAATTGAATTAAATTCAGTAATACCAAACATTCCAAGGTTAGATACTGTAAAAGTACTTCCTTCCATTTCTTGTGGTCCAAGTTTTTTGTTTTTAGCTCTTCCAGCAAGATCTCTAACGCTTCCGCCAATTTGAGATAAACTCATAGCATCTGTAAATTTCAATACAGGAACTACTAATCCATCTTCAACAGCTACAGCAACACCAATGTTTACGTGGTGGTTGATGATGATAGCATCTTCTTTCCAGGTAGAGTTGATTTTTGGGTGTTTTTTCAATGCTAAAGCACAAGCTTTGATTACCATATCGTTGAAAGATACTTTTGTATCAGGAACGCTATTGATAGCAGCTCTAGCTTGCATTGCTTCGTCCATGCTTACTTCAATCACTAAGTTGTAGTGAGGAGCAGTGAATAATGACTCAGAAAGGCGTTTTGCAATGATTTTACGCATTTGAGAGTTTTTGATCTCTTCTGTGTAAACTTCTCCGGCAGGAACAAATACTTTCGAAGCAGCAGCTTTAGTTTCTTCTGCTTTTGCAGCTGGTGCAGAAGCATTAGAAGCAGGGGCAGCTTGCGTAGATGGAGTAAAGTTTTCGATATCGCTTTTTACGATACGTCCGTTTTCTCCAGAACCTTTAACTTGAGATAATTGAATTCCTTTATCAGAAGCAATTTTCTTAGCCAATGGTGAAGCCAAAACTCTTCCGTTAGAAGTTTCAGCTGCAGCTTCTGGTGCTTTTTCGGCAGCAGGAGCTGCTTTTGTTTCTTCAGCAGGGGCGCTTGCAGGTGCAGCACCTCCGGCAGTATAGTTTTCAGCAATTCCGGAAATATCAGTTCCTGCAGGTCCGATGATAGCTAATAAGCTGTCAACAGGCGCAGTGCTTCCTTCCTGAATTCCGATGTATAATAAAGTACCAGCATTGAAAGACTCAAACTCCATAGTAGCTTTGTCTGTTTCAATTTCTGCTAAAATATCGCCTTCAGCAACAGCATCACCTACTTTTTTCAACCAGGTTGCAACTGTTCCTTCAGTCATGGTATCGCTCAAACGAGGCATAGTTACCACTACAACCCCTTTTGGTAATTCAGCTGCAGTTTTAGCAGGAGCAGCAGTTTCTGTTTTTGCTTCAGCAGCAGGAGCATCTGCTTTTGGAGCTTCAGCACCAGTAGCGTCACCACCGGCTAAAAGAGCAGAAATATCTTCCCCTTCGTTACCAATGATGGCTAATAATGAATCAACCGGAGCAGTTTCTCCAGCCTGAATTCCAATATGTAAAAGAGTTCCTTCATTGAAAGATTCGAACTCCATTGTTGCTTTGTCTGTTTCAATTTCAGCTAGGATATCTCCTTCGCTAACTTTGTCGCCTACTTTTTTTAACCAAGTCGCTACCGTTCCTTCCGTCATAGTATCGCTCAAGCGAGGCATTGTTACTTTTATAGCCATAATATAATGTTATAGTTTATGAGGTGTAAATGGATAGTCTTCTTGTGCGTATACTACATCGTATAATTGTTGTAAGTCTGGGTATGGAGATTCTTCAGCGAATTTCTGACACTCTTCAACCAAGTCTTTAACTCTTTGGTCGATTACATCGATTTCTTCTTGTGTAGCATATTTTTGATCCATAATTACATCAAGAACCTGAGTAATTGGGTCAATTTTTCTGTACTCTTCAACTTCTTCTTTAGAACGGTATAATTGAGCATCAGACATCGAATGCCCTCTGTAACGGTATGTTTTCATTTCAAGGAAAGTTGGTCCGTCTCCACGACGCGCTCTTTCGATAGCTTCGTGCATTGCTTCGGCAACTTTTACAGGATTCATTCCATCAACAGGTCCGCAAGGCATTTCATAGCCTAAACCTAATTTCCAGATGTCAGTGTGGTTTGCAGTTCTTTCTACAGAAGTTCCCATTGCGTAACCATTGTTTTCAACGATAAATACAACGGGTAATTTCCATAACATCGCCATGTTGAAAGCTTCGTGTAAAGAACCTTGTCTTGCAGCTCCGTCACCAAAATAAGTCATAGTTACACCGCCAGTTTCAAAATATTTATCAGCGAAAGCTAAACCAGCTCCTACCGGAATTTGTCCTCCAACGATTCCGTGACCTCCGTAAAAACGGTGTTCTTTTGAGAAAATGTGCATAGAACCTCCCATACCTTTAGATGTTCCTGTTGCTTTTCCTAAAAGCTCGGCCATAACACGTCTTGGGTCAACTCCCATACCAATTGGCTGAACGTGATTTCTGTATGCAGTAATCATTTTGTCTTTAGTCAAATCCATAGCATGTAAAGCTCCGGCTAATACTGCTTCCTGACCATTGTAGAGGTGAAGAAATCCTCTGACTTTTTGTTGGATGTATAATGCTGCAAGTTTGTCTTCAAACTTTCTCCAAAGCAGCATGTCTTCATACCACTTTAAGTAAACCTCTTTTGTAACTTCTTTCATCTGAATTCTTTCTTTTGCTAAAGTTGTTTTTTTGTGTTATCAATATCACCTATAACGCAAAAATAGTTTCCTCCCACAAATTTGCGCCCGAAGGGTCGGGATGCAAAAATAAGACATTACATTTAAGAACTAAAATTTAAAAGCTGTTTTTTGGCTTTTTTACAAGAACTTTTTATCAAACATGAAAGGAAGCAGGTTTTTGAGGGATGCGGATTGATAAATTACACCAATTTCTCCCATAAAATAGATTTCTATAGGGGTGTCTTGTTTAATTTCATATTCTGCAATCGATTGACGGCACGAACCACAGGGCGGAATAGGAGCATGGGTCTGATTCAGATCTGATGCCGCTGTAATTGCCATTTTTAAAATTTTAGCTTCGGGATAAATACTTCCTGCATGAAAAATAGCTACTCGTTCTGCACATAATCCGGATGGATACGCAGCATTTTCCTGATTTGATCCTAAAATAATTTTTCCGTTATCTAATAATAGTGCTGCGCCAACTTTAAATTGTGAATAAGGTGCATACGCTTTTTTACGAATTTCTATTGCCTGACTCATCAGGTTTCGAACGTCATTTGGTAATTCTTGTAAGGTGTCGAAAACCAAAAAGGATGATGTTACGCTTATTTCTTTCATTGTTTTTAAGGGAAAAAAAATCCAAATTTCTATTTCTAGGAATTTGGATTTGATATTGTTTTATTTCTTGTTTGATTAATACTCTTCGTATTTATCGCCAAAATTAAAGGTTAATGAGAAGCGAAGTGTATTCTCTAACGGATTTTTAACTTTTGAAGCGGAGAATAAGTAGGAAACATCCACTTTTACGACATTGTATTTAAATCCGGCTCCTAATGAGAAAAACTGTACAGCGCCCTTTTCAGGACTTTGGTGGTAATATCCTGCTCGCATCGAAAACGAATCCTGATAAGTATATTCTCCTGACAAACTATAGGTTATTTCTTTTAATTCTTCGCTGAAACCGTCTGGGGCATCACCAAAAGATTTGAAAATTCCGGGTACCCAGCCAATAGAATTGTATTGGTTGTTGGCTTCCTGAATGCCATCACTTGCTCCTTCACCCGGCTCTATGGTACCATTGCCATTTATATCAGATGCAGGAGTGGGTGTAGGAATTTGTGGAGTAGGAACTAGTAGTTTTGTGAATTCAAGACCTACGGCTACTTTGTTATAGTCATCTAATATAAAATCAAAACCAGCCCCAACTCTTAAATTGGCAGGAAGGAAATTAGATCCGGATCCATCCGTTATACCGCTTAAATCATAATTGATTTTTGGCCCAAGATTCTGAAAGTTAAAACCGGCTCTCCATCTCCCGTTAAAATTAGTATAGGCAAATTCTTCTGATTGGTAAAATCCGGCAACGTCAAAAGCAAATGATCTGGCTGCAGATAAACTTTGTCCTTCGGTTGTGATGCCTAAATTTGAACTAATGAATCTTGCTCCAACGGCCATAGAGAACATTTCGCTTAATTTCAATGAGTAAGATCCGTCAATTGAATATTCTGAAGGCTTAACAGTATTAATAACGGTTCCATTTTCAGTTGTTAGATCAATGTCTCCTATACTAAAATAACGTACGCTTCCGGCAAAAGCACTTCGTTCATTAATTTTGTTGTAATAGGTTACCTGGCTTAGTGAAATGTCATTAACCAAATCAGCTAAATAAGGAGTGTAGCTGACAGAAAATCCTTGTTTGTCGATAGAAAATGCATATTTTGCGGGATTCCATTGCTGGGAGAATACATCTGCAGATGTAGCAACTCCCTGATCGCCAAGTCCGGCTGCTCTTGCATCAGCTGCAACTTGTAAAAAAGGCACCCCGGTTGTAATTGGTCTTTCTTGTGCTTTGGCAAGTGATATGATGATAAAATAAAATAATAATAAAGAGGATATTTTTTTCATTTATTTTAGATAAGGTGTTAGTTTATGTTGTTGGTTTTGCAAATATATATTATAGAATAACAAGTTTTTCATACTTTTCGGCTTTTTTATTTGTTAAGCTAGATTTGACAGTAAGTTTGTAAATGTAAACTCCTTTGCCTATTCTGTCTCCAAAATCATCTTTGCCGTCCCACGTAATTTCTCTTGATAAAAAACCTTCAGTGGTAATGATCTGATTTTTTGTCCACACTACCTTTCCTGTTATTGTCATCACTTGTACCTGAACATCTAAAGGTTCATAAGGCTTGTTGTGGGAAAACCAAAACTGTGTGTAGGTAGAAAACGGGTTAGGATAATTAAGAACGTGATTAAGTGTAAGCGATTCATCGCCAACGACTATAAATTGTATTTCACTTGTTACCGGATTGTTGTAAACATCCCAGGCGGTAAAACTTATAGTGTGCATTCCTGCGCTTAAATTACGCAATGGGAAGCGCAAATTTCCATTAGTGTAATCATCTAATTTTGTTTGATAGTAGTCATTTAAAATATAAGGATTACTAACATCTCCATCTAAAATAGCGATTATATCATGGCCGATTCCGCTTGCTGTATTAATCCCATTTTCGTCCTCAAGAAACGCTAAAAGAAAAGGGGAGTCATTTGTTATTCCTCCTGATACAAAAGTTTCATCGTTCATATATAACTTCACTTTTGGGCTAATATTGTCCTGAGGCGCATTTTCGTTAATTCCTCCAATTTTTATGAAGTCGTTATAGCCGGATTGGTTTTCTAAAACTTCATTCTTTTTTGAATAAAAACTGATTCTGCCGTTATTAACAGGTATTCGAATGTCTCTTGGAACTACAAAGCTAAATTCAAACTGGCCATTAGTCACAGAAGCATTTCCTCTAAAAATAGTTTCGCCTAGTCTTTTAAATTGTATTGACGGACTGTTACCGTCATTGTTTAATGTGGTATTTGTAACCAGTTTATCGAAAATAGCAGTTGAAAGCTGTCCATTATAATTGTTTAACCGGTTGTTGTTTTCATCGGTGATTTCTCCTGATATTTTAATTTTAGCTAAAGATTTAAAGTCCTCAATTGTTCCTGAAACCGGTACGTCATTTACTTTTGTTAAGTTAATTCGGGGTTTGGGAATTGCAAGCATTATCGCTGGGTCACCTAAATAAAAAACAACATTACTGGATGAACTCGGGTTTTCATTTTTTGAAACCCGAAGCGCTTCTGCAATAGTTATGTATTGATTTGAACCGAAAGACAGCAGGTTTTTAGTTAGGATATCATTAAAATTTTCAGCATTATATTGTCCAATCGAACGTATAGTTGTTAGCATTGCTATAGCTCCTCCTTTTGGGTTCCAAAAAGTATATTCTCCGGCTGTAGGGTGGGTTGGATCATCAAAACGGGAAAACTCACAGGTTATGGTTATAAATAATGGGTATTTATATTGATTGTTTAAGTTTTGGCCATCTGATTTTTCCCAAACTCTCTCACTGGATAAGCCATCTTCTCCTCCGTGACCTAAGTAATTAAAGACTAACGCGCCTTTTTCAAAAGCATCAAAAAGATCTGTTTTTGCTTTTGGATATCTTGAGCCTCCTGCCGATGCCTCCTGCGTATAAGAATCCATAAGAATTTTTTCAACATTTAAGAATGGTTTTTCAGTGGTAATTTTATCAGCTAAAGTGTTTTGTCGTGACTGCAGTGTAGCATCAGAAGCTTTGTCAGAATCATCACTAATTAAAACGACATTGTTTCGCCAGTTTCCGTAAGATTTAATATTGTGGTATTCTATAACTTTATTAACCATTTCTTCTGCCTGTGCATTATCTGCAACTAACATCCTGCCGGTTGCAATATCTATTCCTCCGTAAAAAGAAGTTATATTTCCTTCATTATCATCCATTAATCCGTAAAAATCATCAGATGCAAAACAAGATTCTCCAATTGTGTTACTAGTTAAAGAATGATATATCGGTACAATATTGGTATTGTTAGAGA
The DNA here is from genome assembly GCF_020026925.1 of Flavobacterium hibisci. GTDB lineage: Bacteria > Bacteroidota > Bacteroidia > Flavobacteriales > Flavobacteriaceae > Flavobacterium > Flavobacterium hibisci. The sequence continues at coordinate 243,877 of NZ_JAIQDW010000003.1, forward strand.
TACGGTTTTTATAATCAAATGAAGCGTCACCAAACAGGTTTACGTATTTTACTTTTTTATTAGATGAAGAGGCGTTTTGGTATACATACCTAATGCAATTCCTGATTGCTGCTATGTCTTGTTTTCCTGAAGAAAACTCCTGATAGATGTTTTCAAGCGTAACAACTTTTACATTTAAATTGGAATAATTCCTATGAAAGTTCGCCAGTTTTTCAGCTTGTGAAAGGAAAGGCTTTGGAGTAATAATCAAATAATCAATATCCTGAAAATTATTTTGGGCATTTTTAAAAAGTGTCCCCTTTAAGTTTTGGTTTGCAATTTTAGACTGGGTCTCTTTTAAAGGACTATAATAATCTGATGGGTCAACTGCAATATATTTTCGAATTTCACCTAGAGAAGCTTTGAAGCTTAAATTGTTTAAATTGGTGTTTTCAATTTTTGATACATTATATAGGTCTGTAATATCCCAAATTTGTGAAATGCCTGAAGCATTCGAAATAGTATAATTAACAATGCCGGTTGTTGAGCCAGCCTGATCATATTGAAACTGGAATTGCTTGCTGTAGCCTGTTAATTTTCTTTTTGCTGTTAAGTTAATATAATCAAGGTATCCTTTAGAACCTGGTACTCCGTTGTTGTCGTAAATAAGTTTTATTTTTACGTTTTCAGATCCTGTAAAAGTAGTGTTCGCAGGCAGGTTTCCTGTGTAAAATTTCGCATCAGAACTGCTGTTAATTTGGCTAAAAAATAGGTTTCCAATATTCTGTCCGTTGCCAGAAACAGTAAAAGAAGTGCTGGTGAATGCTGCAGCTCCTGCGGTAATTTCTATTTTTATTGGCGAACCGGACTCAAAATTCGGAAAATTAAACTCAAACTCCTGTTCGTTTTTGATTTCAAAAGATTCTCCAAACCATTGACGTCCCGTGTGCGCAATATTAATTAAGTCTACTTCATGAAACTGATGGTCGTCGAAGGTAGTTAATTCTAAAGTGCTGTTTCCGGAAGGCTGTATCATATTTGGAATCCTTTTTCCGTCGCTTCCCTGTGCAGTAATATAATAATATGACCTGGTGGCGTATAAGTTAATATTGGTTTTGCTTTCTGAACTCCAATTGTTGATTCCCTCAGCGTAAAAAAGAATATAGTCTTCATTATTGAAAGTCCCGTCATTTTCACCAATGACCTGAATCGCATTTTCCGTTAAATCTTCAGGATAATAACTGTTGTTAGATAATGGAAGCATTCTTCCTCCGTTTCCGTAGATTTTTATTTTTCGCGGATCACTTTTGTTTACATCAAAACCCAGGCTTTGTAAAAAAGACCTTGAAATTTTATAAACACCTGATTTTTCTACATAAAAGCGGTACCAATCTCCGGTGGATAAAACCGAGTTTGAAATACCATTTGATTTCAAAGTCGAAGCAGAGCTATTGTTTTTTGATGAATTGCTGTTTATTGAATAAGAAAATGATCTGATTCTTTTAAAGCTGCTTCCTTCCGATACAATTGGAGACAAAGAGATAAAACCTTGTTTTTGATCTCTTGAAACAGCTATTTGAAGTGTTTCGTCAGGTTGTTTGGGTATGTTTGCTAAGGATAAATCGCCTAAATCATCAGCCGAAACAGTTTCATAAATAACATTCGTAATCTGAACTTCATTGCCGCTTGAATAATCCGAATATTTTGGACTAAACAATAATGTTATGGTTTTTTTTGTAATGTCAAATCTAAAATTATCACCTGTAAAGTAAGGTATATTTATTTTTAATTCACCAAAACTCATTTCTTTTTTATTTTGCCAATCTATCGTGAGGCTCCCATTTTTCTGGGAAAAAAGCAAAAAAGGTATAAGAAAAAGATATAAAAAAACGGCTTGTTTCATAGTGAAAGAAAACGAAATTAATTTAAAAATATTTTAATAAGTAAAAATATAGTATTTAATGTAATAGTAATAATAAAAAGTATATTTTTGCGTTTCGAAACTATAGGTTATTTTCTGGTAAAAAACAGCTAAATAAAATTATTAGAACAGATGTTGCTAATTAAATGTTAATTATTATATTGCAGCACCTAAATTTATCACCTAAGAATGAGTATGAAAGTAAACAAAATTGTAGCCTTGCAAGTAATGATGTCAATAGTATTGATGTTGGGCACGGCTAGTTGTAGCAAAAAATCAAGTTCTAGCCGCGGTTCAAGAGCAACAGGTTGGGATGTTGATAGTCAGAACGGAACAGCTGCTAGAAATGCAGGAAAAAAACAACAGGCAGGTCCTGGATTAGTTTTCGTTGAAGGAGGTACATTTACTATGGGTAAAGTACAGGATGATGTTATGCACGATTGGAATAACACACCGACTCAACAACACGTTCAGTCATTTTACATGGATGAAACGGAAGTTACGAATGGTATGTATTTAGAATACCTTGAATGGCTTAAAAAAGTTTTCCCACCTACAGAAGAAAGTTACAAAAACATCTATGCCGGTGCGTCTCCTGATACTTTAGTTTGGAGAAATCGTTTAGGATACAACGAAACGATGACAAATAACTATTTAAGACACCCAGCCTATGCTGACTATCCTGTAGTTGGTGTTAATTGGATACAGGCAGTTGAATTTAGCAAATGGAGAACAGACCGTGTTAACGAAGCTGTTTTAGAAAAAGAAAGATATATTAAAAGAGGTGCGAAAACACAAGATGTTAGTGCTGAAAGTTTGTTCAATACTGAAGCATATCTTGCATCTCCATCTACTTCTTATGGAGGTAATGAAGAGATTGTCCTAAAGAAAAGCCCAAATGGCAGAAGACCTAAAAAAGGTAAAGATGGTACTGTAGAAGAGCAGAAAAATGTTTATGCACAGCGTTCATCAGGTATTATTTTGCCAGAATACAGACTTCCAACAGAAGCTGAATGGGAATATGCAGCTGCAGCTGATGTTGGACAGAGAGAATACAACATCTATAAAGGTCAAAAGAAATATCCTTGGTCTGGAGATTATACTCGTTCTGCGAAACGTAAAAACAGAGGTGATCAATTGGCAAACTTTAAGCAAGGTAATGGTGATTATGGCGGAATTGCTGGTTGGTCTGATGATGGTGCCGATATTACAAATAAGATAAAAAGCTATCCTGCTAATGATTTTGGATTATACGATATGGCAGGTAACGTAGCAGAATGGGTTGCTGACGTATACAGACCAATAATCGATAACGAAGCAAATGATTTTAACTATTACAGAGGAAATCAATATGCTAAAAATAAAATTGGTAAAGACGGTAAATTAGAAATTATTACAAAAGATAATATCAAATATACCACTTTAAGTAATGGTAAATTAGTTGCTACAAATTTACCTGGAGAAATAGCTCAGGTTCCGGTTGATGAAAATGAAACGTATTTGAGACAGAATTTCAGTAAAAGTGACAACATAAATTATAGAGATGGAGATAAACAATCTTCACGATACTATGATTTTGGAGACTCTGAATCAGCTGATGATGCTAAAAAAGAAACAATGTATAATTCTCCAATACATAATGTTACGACAGATAGTTTAGGTAACATGGTGAGAAAATACGATAACTCAAGTAAAAGAACAACTTTAATAAACGATAATGCAAGAGTTTATAAAGGCGGTTCATGGAGAGACAGAGCTTACTGGTTAGATCCTGCACAAAGAAGATATTTTCCTCAGGATATGGCTACTGATTACATTGGTTTTAGATGCGCAATGTCTAGAGTAGGTGCTAAAACTGAAAGAAGAAAATCACCAAGGAATTAAATTTTAAAAATTCCAATAAAAAAAATCCAAATTCCAAAACTGACTTCAGTAAGGGATTTGGATTTTTTTATTGTTTTTTTCTATTTTTATAATATAAATAAATGCTTATAAAATGAATATTAAAGAAATTCATGACTTATTTTTAAAATGTAAATCTCTTTCAATTGATACACGCAAAATTGAAAAAGACTCGATGTTTTTTGCTATCAAGGGAGAAAATTTTGATGCTAATACTTTTGCTCAGGAAGCTTTAGAACGGGGGGCTTTATTTGTAATAATTGATAATCCGTCTTATTTAATTGACGAAAGAACAATTCTGGTAAAAAATAGTTTAGAAACATTACAGGAGTTGGCAAAATTTCACAGACAATATTTAAAAATTCCGATTGTTGCGTTAACTGGGAGCAATGGTAAAACAACAACAAAAGAACTAATAAATGTTGTCTTGGCACAGAAATATAGAACTAAGGCAACTGTTGGGAACTTAAATAACCATATTGGTGTTCCGTTAACCTTATTGTCTTTTGGCATAGAAACCGAAATTGGAATTGTAGAAATGGGTGCTAATCATAAAAAAGAGATTGAGTTTTTATGTTCAATAGCCCAGCCTGATTATGGCTATATTACAAATTTTGGTAAAGCGCATTTAGAAGGTTTTGGAGGTGTCGAAGGCGTAATTGAAGGAAAAAGCGAGATGTATAAATACTTGCTTGAAAACGATAAATTGGCCTTTGTTAATTTAGATGATGCTATTCAGATTGAAAAATCTAAAAAAATTAAATCTTTTACATTTGGATTAAATAATAGTCATGCTGATATTAATATTCGCTCAATAGAAGCAAATCCGTTTGTTTTGATTCATTATGATGATTTTTTTGTAAAATCTAATTTGATCGGTCTTTATAATGCCAACAATATTAATGCGGCCGTTGCTATTGGAAAACATTTCAAAGTTGAAAAAAATGATATTAAATCAGCAATTGAAAACTATACTCCAACCAATAATAGATCTCAGTTATTAAAAAAGGAATCATTTGAAATTATTCTGGATGCCTATAATGCTAACCCAAGCAGTATGGCTGTAGCAATAACTAATTTTTTACAATTAGGTAATCCTGATAAGGTGATGGTTTTGGGTGATATGTTTGAGCTTGGTAGTGAAAGTCATCAAGAACATAAAACTATTGTTGATTCTTTAGCAAAGCAGCAGAAATCTATTTGTTATTTGATTGGAAAGTCGTTTTATGAAAATCGTATTTCTAAAGAAAATCTTCATTTTTTCGAAACCTTTGATAATTTTTCTGAATATTTAAAAATTAATAAACCCAAAGAATCAAGTATTATCCTGATTAAGGGATCACGTGGTATGGCATTAGAAAGAACTTTAGAATTTCTATAATATTTGGTCTTTTAATGATTCTATTAAGACCTTTAATTTGAATTTAAACTAAAATTATGGTCTTAATTGAAACATTTAGAAAATTAGCTTTGTCTCTTCATGATGTTGCAGAAGAACCTCATTTTGAAAAAACATCTTTTCGGATAAACAAGAAAATATTTGCAACTTTTGATGAAAAGAACAATACGGCTGTTTTAAAATTAAATGAAATTGATCAATCCGTTTTTTGTGCATCAAGTGAAATGATTTTTTATCCAGTTCCGAATAAATGGGGAAAACAAGGATGGACAATTGTAGAACTTTCAAAGGTAAGGCATGAAATGTTTGAAGATGCTTTAATACGTTCGTATGAAAATGTCGCTTCAAAAAAGAAATAACAATCTATCTTATAATAGTTCTAAAAGTCAAATTTACCCGGGGTTTATGTGTAGTTTTTGTTGGGGGCAGACGATGCAGCCAATGCGTTTGCGTTTCATCTTTCATAACCAATAAACTTCCGTGTTCCAGAATTAAAGAAACGGTTTCCTTGGATTCTTTATGTTTGAAGGCAAATTTACGTTCAGCGCCAAAACTTACGGATGCAATTGCTCCATTTCTCTTCAAATCTTTTTCGGCGTCGCTGTGCCACGCCATTCCTTCTTCGCCTGAATGATATAAATTCAGCAGGCAAGAATTAAATTTTTCACCTGTTTTTTCTTCAATTATCTTCTTTAACTCTAAAAGTTCAGGAGTCCAAGGCAATGCTTTTTTGGTTGTATTCGAATAGGTATATTCAAATTCCTGATCTCCGTACCAAGCTACTTTTCGCTTAGTTAGAATTAATTTACCAAAGATTATGGCTTCGTCATTTTTCCATTCGATTGTATTTAGTAAAATATCGCGGTAGAAATCAGCCCTATCTCTAGAGAATAATTTTCCGTAATAATTCACAGTTCCATCTTTTGGAAGTAAGTTTGTTGTTTCGTCTATTTGAGGGTTAAATAAGTCCATTTTTCCATTTTTGATATTCCAATTTCATACAATGTCCGCAAGGTCTGAAGCCATTTTTTCTCGCTTCATTTTCAGATAAAAAGAAAACCCGATTTTCACGTTTCATCCTTTTTCCCGAAGAACATTTCAATGTTCCGTAGATTTTTAATTTTTGGTTCCCACCGAAACAAATTTCGCCTTTTTTAAATTTATTCCGAAGATCAGTATCTGAAATTTTGTTATGTTGAAGCATATTGATTAAAAATAAATTTCTCGCAAAGTCGCAAAAACGCAAAGTTTTTGTTTCGATTTAAGATATAAAGAGTTTAAAACTTAAAGCATAAAGTTTAGTTGTTTTTTTGCGACTTCGCGACTTTGCGAGATATAAAATTATGAAAGAGCATCGTGAAAAATAATCCCCAATGTATATCTTTCGCCAGAATGAACTTCGCTTACACCATGTTTCATGTTTACACGATAATACCCTTTTGTTCCTTTTACAGGTTTGAAATTGGTTGTAAAAACCAGAATATCTCCTTTTTTAGGTTTTAAAACAATAGCCTTCGATTGTGCTCTTGGCGTTTGTTGCGTCAAGACAAATTCGCCTCCAGTAAAATCTTCATCAGGTTCATTTAGAAAAAGCACAATCTGAATTGGAAAATAAACATCTCCATATAAATCCTGATGCAAAGTATTGAATCCGCCTTTGCCATATTTTAAAATTAAAATAGTTGCTTTGAGCTGATTGTTGTCATGACATTGCTGTAATAATTCAGCATGTGTTTTTGGAAAAACAGTATCTATATTCAAAGCTTTCATCCAGGAATTGGCAATTGGAACAAGTTTCGGATAAATTGAAGAGCGGAGATTCTGAATTAAATCAGGCAATGGATAATTGAAATATTTATATTCGCCCAGACCAAATCGATGACGTTCCATTACAACTGTTTTTCGATATAAATTTGGATTGTCATAATCGAATTTTAAGTGTTCACATTGTTTATAATTAAGCACATTTGGAATCATGGCAAAACCATTTTGATGCATAGATTCGGTAATGCTTTCCCAATTTTGAGAAGCAATTTTTGATTGTATATTTTGCATAAGAATTTTAGATTGAGATTTTTTTTCGCCACGAATTACACGAATTGCACTAATTTTTCGTCTGATTAATAAAATTAATTCGTGTTCATTTGTGTCATTCGTGGCGGAAAAAACTTAAAGATTTATTTGTGCACCTTCCCAGCCTATAATGGCTGTTTTTCGGGTATTTCCCCACATGTAACCGCCAAATGTTCCTGAAGATTGAATAATACGGTGACATGGAATTAAAAATGCAACTGGATTACTTCCAATGGCAGTTCCAACGGCACGCGATGCGTTTGGTTTCTGAATTTGGTTCGCAATAGCACCATAAGTAGACAATTGTCCCATTGGAATTTTCAGTAAAGCTTCCCAAACTTTCAATTGAAAATCGGTTCCTTTTAAATGCAGTTTGATTTCGGATAATTTACTCCAGTCGTTTTGGAAAATAAATAAGGCATTTTGTTGTGCTAAATCAAGTTTTTTTGAAAATTGAGCATTCGTGAATTTGTCTTTCAACGCTACAAACCCGTTCGTTTCATCTTCAGCGAAAGCCATAAAACAAACGCCTTTTTGAGTTGAAGCCACCATAATATTCCCAAATGGACTTTCGGCAAAACTGTAATTGATTTCCAGATTTTTTCCTCCGTTTTTATATTCGGCTGGAGTCATTCCTTCGATATTTACAAATAAATCATGTAAACGGCTTGTGCCTGATAATCCGGTTTCAAAAGCAGTTTCAGAAATACTGGCCTGATTTTCTTTCAGTAACTTTTTGGCATGTTCGATGCTTGTATATTGTAAAAACTTTTTCGGACTTGTGCCTGCCCATTCACTAAAAAGCCGTTGAAAGTGAAAAGGACTCAAATGTACTTTTTCCGCGACTTCATCTAGATTGGGCTGATCTTTAAAATTAGCTTTGATATAATCTATAGCTTCGGCGATACGATTATAATTGATGGTTTCTTGTGTGTTCATCTTCATTCAATTTTATAATACAAATATCGATTGGTCTTAGAAGTTATAAAATCCGAAACTTGCTTTGTTTCTTTTAACAAAGGCGCTAAGATTTACACAAAGTTTGCAAGTGTTTTTTTGCTCGCAAAGTCGCAAAGTTTAGTAAAACTTAAAAAATAACTTTGGGTCTCTGCGACTTTGCGAGATTATTAGAAAATTCTTCAGAGTTTACTTTGTTTACAAAGGTAACTTTATAGCAGAAATAAATTATTTAAAATTGTCTTTTGCAGTAGAAACACTGATCAATTTATAACCGTTTTCGGTTCTTAAAAATTCAAAATGATCTTGTTTGAAATCGGCTTTATTTTTTGGATTGATTATAATGCTCTTTACAGGATAAAGCCAATCTTTTGATTCATGACAATTATTAAAATAAATTTCATATTCACTCGATTCAAAAATAAATTGATTTAATCCGTTAGTAGATACAAAATAATCGGTTTTTGGATTTTTAAGTTCTTGTAATTTTAATTTTAAATAAGTAAAATTCTGATTGATAAACTTAGTTTTCGGTTCGCTGATCCAGCCATCATGTTCTTTCCAATACGTAATTTTATCAAAAGAATGTTTTTCTAAATTGGCTTTCGATAAATCAGAAAGCAAAGTGTTTTTTAGCCAATATTTAAATTCTTTCTCATAATTAATAAACGAATAATATAAGCCATCAACCCCCAGAAAACTATCTCTTGTTTCATCCTTACTAGGTTCTTTTGATTTTTCTACAGAATAGAAATTTAAATTTTCATTGTAAGTAAAATCTTGAACAAGAATTTTGTTGTTGATATCGATTAGAAATTCTTTTCCGCCTTTCCAGAAGAAATGTTCACCGTCTTGTTCTTTAACAGCATCTTTTAAAGCAATGATCATTCCATTCCTGATTTTCGTCAGATTGCTATAATCAGCAGGAATTACAATTTTTCCTTCGCCATCGAGTATCCCCATTTTGTCGGTTTTGGGGTCTCTAAAACGGATAAAACCTTCATTTTCGCAATCTGGACTATTGTCAAATACATATAAACTGTCGCGACCAACTATTTTCCCGGTTTTGGTTAAATAATAACTTTTCCAACCGTTGTTAAATTCCTCGGTAACAGCAATTATGTTTTCAAATTTACGGGCAGTTGTAAAACCTGTAAATTTTGGTTCTATTTTGATTAGTCCATTTTTGTCTTTAAAACCAATAAGGGTTGTGTCTTTATTTGTAAAAGAAGTCCAGATATTACTATTTTGGGAATATGAAGACGAATATAGAATAATGAATGTTAGAAGGATAATAGTCTTTTTCATGAAAATATTTTTATCTGAGATGAATCTTTAATTCATTGCTTTTTGCTTCATCAAAACAATCGGAACAAAGCATTTTAAAGTCGGCCAGGGTTTGAAATGCATCTGTCCATTCCTCGCCATTATCGAGAAGATATTGTTCGCATGAAGTACACCAGGCAATTTGAGGAAGGTCTCCTTCAGCTTCTGAATAATAGAAACCTACTTTTTCTCTTCCGTCTATTGCCATTGCAATATGAATACAAGTGAAAGAAATTTCTTTTGTTCCATGCAGATCACATATAATATTTTCGATCATTATTTTAAGTTTAGAAGCTTTAAGTTCAAATTTAAAGTTATAAAATAAAAAACCTGTAAATGTCTTGTTAAAATTATATCATTCTGGTATTACGTGAGCGTGAGGGATAGGAGCAGGCTACCGAAGTAGCGCGGATAGCCCGACAGTATTTAAGAAAAGGCCTCATGAGCGCAAAGTATATTTGGGACTTTTTTTAAATGGTGGCACGCCCCAATAAAAAACCCTCACATTACTGTAAGGGTTCTATCTTAATTCTTAGTACTAAAAACGTAATACTAATATCTGTAGTATTCTGGTTTAAATGGTCCCTGAACTTCAACACCAATATAAGCAGCCTGATCTTCACGTAAAGTTTCCAATTCAACGCCTAATTTAGCTAAGTGCAAAGCAGCCACTTTTTCATCTAAATGTTTTGGTAACATGTAAACTTCGTTTTTGTAAGCTGCACTGTTATTCCATAATTCGATTTGAGCCAAAGTCTGGTTGGTGAATGAGTTACTCATTACAAAACTTGGGTGACCTGTAGCACAACCAAGGTTAACTAAACGACCTTCGGCCAAAATGATGATATCTTTTCCGTTGATAGTATATTTGTCAACCTGAGGTTTGATTTCGATTTTAGAAGCACCGTGGTTTTTGTTTAACCAGGCCATATCAATTTCGTTATCAAAGTGTCCGATGTTACAAACAACAGTTTTGTCTTTCATTTTTTCGAAGTGGCTTCCCACAACGATATCTTTGTTTCCTGTAGTTGTAATGATGATATCCGCATTAGCAATTACAGTATCTAATTTTTTAACTTCATAACCGTCCATTGCAGCTTGTAAAGCACAAATTGGATCGATTTCTGTAACTGTTACGATAGAACCAGCACCTCTGAAAGAAGCTGCAGTTCCTTTTCCTACGTCTCCGTATCCGCAAACAATAACTCTTTTTCCAGCCAACATTAAGTCAGTTGCACGACGAATCGCATCTACTGCAGACTCTCTACATCCGTATTTGTTGTCAAATTTAGATTTAGTAACAGAGTCGTTGATGTTGATTGCAGGCATTGGAAGAGTTCCCGCTTTTACTCTTTCGTAAAGTCTGTGTACACCAGTTGTAGTTTCTTCAGAAAGACCTTTAATTCCTGGAACTAATTCCGGGTAACGATCGATAACCATGTTAGTTAAATCTCCTCCGTCATCTAAGATCATGTTCAATGGTTTTCTGTCTTCACCAAAGAATAAAGTCTGCTCAATACACCAGTCAAATTCTTCTTCATTTAAACCTTTCCAGGCATAAACTGATATTCCGGCAGCAGCAATTGCAGCAGCAGCCTGATCCTGAGTTGAGAAAATGTTACAGGAAGACCAGGTAACTTCTGCACCAAGAGCGATTAAAGTTTCGATTAATACAGCGGTCTGAATTGTCATGTGTAAACATCCTGCGATACGAGCTCCTTTAAGAGGCTGCTCATCTTTATATTCAGCACGAAGTGCCATTAAACCTGGCATTTCAGCTTCAGCTAGCTCAATTTCTTTTCTTCCCCAGGCAGCCAGAGAAATGTCTTTTACTTTGAAAGCCACATATGGCGTAGTTGTAGTACTCATTTATAGTATATTTGTATATGTATAATTTTTTGCAAATTTACATAATAGCTTTTGAATTTTGCTACTTTCTATCAGATTTATGAAATGTTTAATTTATTAATCTTTAGAATGTTAGAAATAATGGCTTTTAGAAGCTAATCCTGCTGTCCGCTGTATCTTTTATGGTGAACCCCACCATAAAAGGATGCCGCTCCCATCAGGGCTAGAATACCAGACATTTAATTTCAGAGGTAATTTTCAAACAGAAGTAATTTATAATTCACCATTTATAATTCATAATTAAAAAAGAATGCCTTTATTCCAGACCATACAATGCAATGAAAACACCCGAATTTTAGTTTGGGAAATAACCGAGTCTTTTGACGAACTAAGAAGTAAAGTGATTTTAAAGGAGAAAACGCAAAAGAGACTGGACGGAATGAAATCTGAAATGCATCAGCGTGCTTTTTTGAGTGTTCGTATGCTGATTCAGGAAATGGGTTTTACAGACAAGGATTTGCATTATGATGAATTTGGAAAACCGTATTTTGATTGTGATAATCATATCTCAATTACACATTCCTATCATTTTGCAGCCATAATTATAAGTAAAGAAAAGGTTGGAATCGATATGGAATTACAGCGTGAAAAAATTCAGAGAATCGCAGATAAATTTACTGATTACGAATGCGGTTATTTAAATCCTGATTTTACAGAAGAATACATAAAGAAACTAACGGTAATCTGGGGAGCAAAAGAAGCTATTTTTAAAATCAGAAATGAAAAAGGAATTAGTTTTAAAGATCATATTTTAGTTGAGGATTTTTCTTTAGACGAACCCCAAACCAGCGCAAGCCTTCATTTTGATGATTTGGTAAAAGATTTTGATGTGCATTACAAGGAAATTCAATCCGATAATTTTGAAGGGAATTTTACTTTGGTTTATGCTTTTGAAAAGTAAAATTCTAAATTTTCCAAATTCTAAATTCCAATTTTCCAGAATCTTGTCAGAAATGACAAACTAAATGTATATTATTTAAACTTCACTTTCTTTTTGGCGATGCTGAAACATGCTCATGTATAAAAAAGTACTCATTTTTCTGGCACGTCTTTTTAAAGTGTCGGCATTTTCGCCTTCAAAGTACTCATCAATAGTCTGAAACCAGTGATTCAGCCAGATTCCGAATTCATTTGAAGTGATTTTCCCATCAAAATGTGCATCAACTTCATTGTGAACCGTCAGCGGATTCCCGTTGTATTTCTTTGCGCCAAATAAATTCATCTCCCAAAAATCAGTCAGTTTTTCCATATGCACATCCCAGTCTTTTATCATGGCATTAAAATAAAAGCCGATTCCATGATCGGCTCTTATTTTCGCATAGAACTCATGTATTAATAAAGAAATGTCAGTTCTGTTTTCTATTTGCTTTTTCACAGAAAAATAGTGTTTAAAAGAATAAATACTACACTTAAAATTGAACTCAGAATTAAAAGATTAAAAACCACTTTATGTTTCATCTGTGCCAAAATTGAAGTATTTACAAAGATACAGGCTAAAACAATAATTGCTAACTGAAGCATTTGCAGAACTGAAGTTCCGTTTGCCAAAACATACATCGCTGCAGCGCCTCCTAAACAGCTTTGACCAATTACAGCCATTGCAGCTGATCCCATGTAATTTTTATTGAAAATGTCGAATGTTGTTTGATATAGTGTCATGATATTCAGATTTTTATAGGACAAAGATACGCCCACTATACCACTGCGTTTTATGATTTAAATCATAAAACAGGAACTATTTTATCTGTATACTTTTCGGTTTATAATCTTCAGTTCGCCTTTTTTTTCCAACGTTTTTATAGCTCTGATTACGGTTTCTACACGCAAACCGGTCAAATCCCCAATTTGTTGTCTGGTAAAATTAATAAGATAACCGTTTTTATCTTTCTGAAAATTAAAGTAGGCAATTCCGTGATCGATTAATTTCAAAACCCTGTGTTCCGGCTCCTGAGTCGAGATTTCAGCAGCCATAACAGATTTGTAATAAAGACGCTGTGCCAGGTTTTCAATTATTTGAATACTGATTTTTGGGTTTTCTTCCAGCAGTTTCATGAAGTTTGCTTTTAGAAGAAGAATAATTTCACTGTTTTCAACTGCAATAGCATTAGCAGGATATTTTTGATTCAGAAATAGCGGCGGTTCACCAAAAGATTGTTCCTTGTAAAATATTCCCTGAATAAACTCTCGTCCGTCGTCATTATAATTGCTCATTTTTACTTCTCCTGAAACAATCTGAAAGTAGTTTGAAGGAAAAATCCCTTCTTCAAAAATAATCTCATTTTTATCGAAAGATTTCTTTACAGCACCATATTTTTCTAATAATTCAAGGGAAATCATAGTGTTTGTTTCTTTGGTTGTTGAGATCAGTTATACAAATATAATGCATTCAAAGTAGTTCTTATACATGAAAACTTTTACTTTTACAGTCGTTATGCAGCAAAAAATAGTAAATATACTCCAGGAAATTTTAGACGCTAAAAGTAAAGGTCAGAAACTGCTTGCTATACTTTTGGACCCGGATAAAATTGCGTTGGAAAATCTGGAGAGGTTAATCCAAAAAATGAATCAGTCTCCTGCAACCCATATTTTTGTAGGAGGAAGTATTGTTCGGGCAACTATTTTAGAAGAATTAATTACGCAGTTAAAACAAAAAACAAACTTACCCGTTGTTATATTTCCGGGTGATCCTTCGCAGATTTCACCTCAGGCAGATGCTATTTTGTTTCTTTCATTATTATCTGGACGAAATCCGGATTATTTGATCGAATATCAGGTTCAGGCAGCGCCAATTCTTAAAAAAACAAATCTGGAAGTGATTTCGACAGGTTATATTTTAATCGAGAGCGGTAATGAAACTGCTGTTGCGCGCGTCAGTAAAACAAAACCGCTTAACCGCGAAAATTTTGATTTGGTTCTGGCTACTGCTCAGGCCGGAGAGATGCTAGGCAATAAATTAATGTATTTAGAAGCCGGAAGTGGAGCTAAAAATCCAGTGCCTCTGAAAATGATTGAGCTGATTGCGCAGAATATTGAAATACCAATAATTGTTGGAGGCGGAATTACAGATTTACTGGGAATTAAAAAAGCCTATGAAGCCGGCGCCGATTTAGTAGTAATTGGAACTGCTTTTGAGAATGACAGTCATTTTTTTGAGCCAAAACAAATCAAAGAACAACACAATGATTGATTTTTTTTTAGACAGCTATAAAAATACTTCACTTTGGCACATTGCTTTAGAGTTTTTAGTATTTGTGTGTGGGATACTAAGCGTCTGGTTTGCAAAAAAAGAAAATATCTGGGTCTATCCAACAGGTTTAGTGGCAACTGTAATTTCAGTATATCTTTTATATATGGCAGGTTATATAGGAGATATGATTATCAATGGTTATTTTTCGGTCATGAGTATTTACGGCTGGTATATTTGGGCAAAAGGAGGGACAACTGAAGATAATTTGCCTATTACAAGGACAAATTTAAATGAAAAAATAACAGGAATTTTATTGTTTATTGTTACCTTTTTTGTAGTTTTCGGTATTTATAAATATTTCGATTATACCATCAATCCGGATAATTATGTTGACATGATTTCGTCAGGGATATTTTTTGCAGGAATGTGGTACATGGCAAGGAAAAAAATCGAAAACTGGACACTCTGGATTATAGGTGATATTATTGTTGTACCGCTTTATGCGTATCGTGGTTTAGGAATGTTGTCACTTCAGTATTTAATTTTTACAATTTTGGCAATTTCAGCTTATATAGAATGGAGAAAAATCTTAGACAGCAAAAAACAAATATTATAAAAATTGCCTTATTCGGACCTGAAAGCACAGGTAAGACAACATTGGCAAAACAGCTTGCAGAATACTACGAAACCGAGTGGGTTCAGGAGTTTGCACGGGATTATCTGCAGCAAAAATGGGAAGACAATAAGCAGGTATGCACTGAGGCAGACATGATGCCAATTGCTTATGGGCAAGTTGCATTAGAAAATGAAAAACTGGACAACGCAAAAGAATATTTGTTTTGTGATACTAATTTAATGGTGACCAAAGTTTTTTCTGAAGTATATTATGGTTTTTGTAATCCAAATTTAAATGAAGCAGCTTTAGCCCATGAATATGATTTGTTTTTCCTGACTGATATTGATGTCCCATGGGAAAAAGATGATATCCGCGATAATCCAAATAAAAGGGAAACTGTTTTCTCTGTTTTTAAACAAGCTTTAATAGATAACAATAAACCTTTCATCACAATTTCAGGCGATAAGGAAAGCCGTTTGGAAAAAGCTACTGCTATTGTTGATAACCTAAAAATTGCTAAAAGAAAAGGCTTTACGTCAGCAGATTTTGTAGAAATCTATAATCACGGAATTCCTTTCGATAATATACTGAAACAGCTTAAAATTTTTAAAAAAGGAATTTCTAAATGTAACTTAATAAGTCCGGCTACTGTCAATAACGGAATTTTAAGTTTGACCACTCATGATTTTGAAGAAAAAGCTGCCTTTTTTGATGCGAACAAAGGATGTTTTAAAATATGTAAATTTATTCCGGCTTCTGGTGCAGCAACCCGAATGTTTAAGTTTTTGATCGCTTTTTTAAATAATTATGATATTGAAAAAGAGACAATCAATTCGTATATTAATAGGAATAAAGATAATGATTTGTCGATTTTTATTGTAGGGATGGATAAATTCCCTTTTTTTAAAGCGGTATATAAAAAACTGAAAGAAATATATCCTGACTTTGATAGTTTAGAAAGGGATTATAAAAATTATTACTTTATAAAAGTATTGCTATCTCCGGAATACTTTGATTTTGCTAATAAACCCAAAGCAGTTTTGCCTTTTCATAAATATAAAACACATATTGCGACCCCAATAGAAGAACATCTGAACGAATGTGTGCACTATGCTGAGACAAATAAAACTTCGAATTTGCATTTCACAGTTTCAGAAGTACATCAGCAATTGTTTGAAAAAGCAATTGAGGAAGTCAAAGAAAAAGTCGAATCAGAAACGGGGACACAAATCAATATTAGTTTCTCCTATCAAAATAAGCAAACAGATTCTATCGCAGTCGATGTTAAAGATAATGTTTTCAGGAGCCAGAAAGGATCTTTTATTTTCAGGCCCGGAGGACACGGAGCATTAATTCAAAATTTGAACAATATTGATGCCGACATTATTTTTATAAAGAATATTGATAATGTAATTCAAAATAATATTAAGAAGACTACTTTATACAAAAAGGGATTAGCGGGAATTTTAATAGAAGCACAGCAAAAAGTTTTCGGTTATTTGAATGCCATAGAAAAGGGTGAAATTAAAGAAGAGGATGTCGAGGAAATAGTAAAGTTTTTAATGCAAAAGCTTAATATAGAAATGGTGCGCGATTTCAATAAATTTACTTTTGAAAACAAAATCAATAAAATAAAAGAATTGCTCGACAGACCAATCCGCGTTTGTGGAATGGTTAAAAATGAAGGTGAAGCAGGAGGAGGGCCTTTCTGGATTCGAAACGAAAAAGGGGAAATTTCATTGCAGATTGTAGAAAGCTCGCAGGTGGATTTAACCAATAAAAAACAAAAGTCAATTTTAGAAAGTTCGACACATTTTAATCCGGTTGATTTGGTTTGTGGAACCAAAAACTATAAAGGAGAATCCTTTAATCTGGAAGAATTTGTAGATCATAATACTGGATTCATTGTTGAGAAAAGCGCTGAAGGTAAAATTGTTAAAAATTATGAATTACCGGGATTATGGAATGGTGGAATGTCAAACTGGCTAACCATTTTTGTTGCAGTGCCATTAATAACATTTAATCCGGTAAAAACCGTAAATGATTTATTAAAACCGGCACATCAGCCTCACAAATAATGGATATTGAAAAAATTATATCAGAATTAAGTTTTAGAGCAGTAAGAAGCAGTGGTGCAGGAGGGCAAAACGTAAATAAAGTATCTTCAAAAGTGGTGCTGACTTTCGATTTAAATGCTTCTCAGGCTTTATCCGATGAAGAAAAAACACTCTTAAAAGAAAATATACCGACAAGATTAACTTCTGAAAATATTCTGATTTTAAATTGTGATGAAGACAGAAGCCAGCTTAAAAATAAAGATATTGTTATAAAGCGGTTTCTGGAAATTATTAAAAAAGGATTATATGTCCCGAAGGTTCGCAAAGCTACAAAAGTTCCGAAATCGGTAATAAAGAAAAGAATTAAAGAAAAGAAGAATATTTCTGAATTGAAGCAATCCCGTAAGAAACCCAATTTAGAATAATTTTCAATTTTTAAAACTCCAAATTCCAAATCAACTTTATTGCCATTGTTTTGGAATTTGGAATTTTACAATTTGGAATTTTAAAAGGAATTTCTTTTTTGGAATTTTAATTATTTTAACATTACCTTTGCACTGTCTCAAAGGGGTGCTCTAAATAACGAGCTGAGATCATACCCAAAGAACCTGAGCGAGTAATGTTGCTAAGGGAAAAAACGACGATTATTTAGTAAAGCTATATTTTGTCGTGAAACACATTTATTAATTTAACAAAAGAATAATTCCCCCTTTTATTCGTAATTCTTTACGGATGAAAACTTTTTTAAAAGGTACTAAGGTACTAAGTTACAAAGGTTCGAAGTTGAACCAAAAGTTTATTTTCTTTACTCTATTCTCTTTATTCTTTACTCTATTCTCTATCGCACAAGAGCAGGATTCAACCAAAGTAAATCAGTTAGATAATGTATTGGTTTCTGCTGTACGTGTTACAACAAAAACGCCCGTAAGTTTTAGTAATCTGGACAAAAAAGATATTAAGACCAGAAATTTAGGTCAGGATATCCCAATATTAATGAATTATCTTCCATCAGTCGTAACTACTTCTGATGCCGGAAACGGAATGGGGTACACTGGAATCCGTGTGCGTGGAAGTGATGCGACAAGGGTAAACATAACCATAAACGGAATTCCGTATAATGATGCTGAAAGCCAGGGAACCTTCTGGGTAAATATGCCCGATTTTGCTTCTTCAGTAGAAAGTCTGCAATTGCAGCGCGGTGTTGGAACATCAACGAATGGTTCAGGGGCTTTCGGCGCCAGTTTAAATATGCTGACTGATAATTATGCAACAAAAGCAAATGGAGAAATTTCAAATTCTTTCGGCAGTTTCAATTCGCATAAACATACCGTAAAATTTAGTACAGGTTTGTTAAACGATCATTTTGAATTGGCAGGACGATTGTCCAATATGAAATCTGATGGTTATGTAGATCGCGCAAGTTCAGATTTGAAGTCGTATTTTTTACAGGGAACGTATGTGGGAAAAACAACTTTGATTAAGGCCTTGGTTTTTGGCGGAACCCAAAAGACATATCAGTCCTGGAACGGAATTGATGCTGAAACTTTACATAAAAACCGAAGATATAATTCTGCAGGGGCCTACAAAGATGAAGCTGGTAATGATCGTTTTTATGATAATGAAACAGATAATTACAATCAGGATCATTATCAACTGCATTGGAGCGAATCGTTTACCGATAAGTGGAGTACTAATTTAGCGTTTCATTACACGAAAGGAAAAGGCTACTACGAAAATTATAAAGAAGATGCCACTATGGCCGATTATGGATTACTGCCAGTTGGAGCCGTAACAACTACAGATTTAGTACGTCAAAAATGGCTAGATAATGATTTCTACGGGGCAACATTTTCATTAAAATATAAAGATGAAAAACTGGATGTTATTTTAGGAGAGGGCTGGAATAAATATGAAGGGAGCCACTTCGGAAAAGTAATCTGGGCAAGATATGCATCACAATCAGAGCTGGGAGATCACTATTACGATGATTTTTCAACAAAAGTTGACGGGAATATTTTTTTGAAAGCCAATTATCAATTATTTGAAAAGTTGAGTTTATACGGTGACTTTCAATACAGGACAGTTCAGTATAAAGCCAATAGCTGGGAAACAGGCCTGGTAGATGATAATTTTAGTTTCCTTAACCCAAAAGCGGGTTTAAATTTTGAAATCAATCAAAAAAATACGTTGTATTTCTCTTATGCCAGAGCCAATCGTGAACCCAACAGAACTGATTATGAAGGAGGAAATGTAAAACCTGAAAAATTAAATGATTTTGAATTAGGCTGGAGGTTCAATTCAGAGAAATTTCAGTTGAATTCAAATTTCTATTATATGGGCTATAAAGACCAATTGATTTTAACCGGAACATTAGACGATGTTGGAAATCCAATCCGTTCCAACACCGATAAAAGCTATCGTTTAGGTTTTGAAGTAGATGCAACGATTAAACTTTCAGATAAATTTATCCTTAGACCAAACTTCACCTTAAGCAGTAATAAAAACGTTGATTTAAATGTAGAAGACCAAAATTACGGGACAACAGATATTGCGTATTCACCTTCAGTTATTGCAGGAAACATAATCGTATACAGCCCCATTCCGAATTTGCATTTTTCATTATTGCAAAAATATGTTGGCGAACAATATATGAACAATATTGAATTGCCTGCAGCAAAACTTGCGGATTATTTTGTAAATGATTTGAATGTTTCTTTTGAAATTAAACCAAAATCTATTTTTAAATCGGTAATGATTACAGGTTTGGTAAATAATATTTTAGATAAAAAATATGTATCGAATGGCGCTATGTGGGATATTTATCCTTATTATTATCCACAGGCAGGAACCAATTTCTTAATTGGACTGACATTGAAATTCTAAGACTAAATCCAAAAAACAAAAGCCTGAAAGTTTTAAATTTTCAGGCTTTTATTTTTAATTATATACGTGAATCAAATTTCCATTTGCTTCCACCCGATATTGTTTCATTGGATATTCTTCTTTTGCATATCCAAGTCCGGTAAATAAACTATAAGAGCTTTTATCACACGAACATTTTGCATTAATTCCGTCAATTGTCATTGCAGTACAGGAATTGAACGCCTGGTTTGGGCAGGCAGCGTCAAAAGCAGTATAGGTTCCGGGACCAGTCATCATTACTATTATCCCTTTTGCCCCTTGACTTGCTTCATAAATAGGATTGCTTGGATAAATAAGCTTATTGTACGCAGGAAGGTTTGTATTTAAGCGCAAATCGACAGTATAATTAGGTATATTTGGATTTTTATTACTGTTGCTACTGTCGCTGCATGAAAAAAGAACAGAAATAAAAACGGCTATAAACAAGATTTTTTTCATTGTTTTTAAAAGGGATTAGTGAAACAAAAATAATTTATTTGCTTTTGAATTCTATATGATTAACATATAATTATGTACTATAAAAAATAATGCTATATTTGTAATAAGAAAATCCCGTCGCGATGGGATTTTTTGTATTTATATAAACGATGAAGTTATGAGTAAAGTATCTTATTACACCGCAGACGGGTTAAAAAAATTAAAAGATGAACTGGAGCATTTAAAAAGTGTAATGCGTCCAAAGGCATCTCAGGATATAGCAGAAGCAAGAGATAAAGGTGATTTGTCTGAAAACGCCGAATATGATGCTGCAAAAGAAGCGCAGGGTTTATTAGAAATGAGAATTGCCAAACTTGAAGAAGTTTACGCAAATGCAAGATTAATTGATGAATCTCAATTGGATGTTTCTAAAGTTTTGGTTCTTTCGAGTGTGAAAATTAAAAACCAAAGCAACGGAATGGAAATGAAATATACACTTGTTGCTGAAAGTGAAGCAGATTTAAAAACCGGAAAAATTTCGGTAACTTCTCCTATTGGAAAAGGATTGTTGGGAAAATCAGTTGGTGAAGTAGCAGAAATAACAGTGCCAAACGGTGTTTTGAAATTTGAAATTCTTGAAATTTCAAGAGACTAAGTCATTGTGAGGAACCAAGTAATTTCACTATCAAGAAAAAATAAACAATGGCATCGATATTTACCAAAATAGTAAACGGAGAAATTCCGGCATACAAAATTGCAGAAGACGATAATTTTTTAGCTTTTTTAGATGTAAATCCAAATGCTAAAGGACACACACTTTGTATTCCGAAGCAGGAAATAGATAAAATTTTTGATATTGAAGATGAACTGTATTTAGGTCTGATGAAATTTTCTAAGAAGATTGCAATTGCTTTAGAAAAAACCGTTCCCTGCAAAAGAGTCGGTATGGCAGTCGTTGGGTTAGAAGTTCCTCACGCTCACGTACATCTGATTCCGTTAAACGAAATGGATGAAATGCGCTTTATCAACAAAGTATCGCTTTCTAAAGATGAGTTCGAGGCTTTAGCCAAAAGTATTCAGGCGAATCTCTAATACAGCAGATAATAAAAATTAGAAAAGTGCAGTAAATTAGTTTTACTGCACTTTTTTATTTAGTGAAATTTGAAATGTGGTTCCTTTACCAATTTCAGAGTGCAAAACCTTGATTTTTCCGCTATGATACTCTTCCACAATTCTTTTGGTTAAAGAAAGTCCAAGTCCCCAACCGCGTTTTTTAGTCGTAAAACCAGGTTCAAAAATAGTTTTAAATTGGTTTTTTGAAATTCCGGTCCCGGAATCTTTTATGTTTATTTTTACATGATGATGGTCCTGTTCAATTTGGAGGTCTAAAGTGCCTTTTCCTTTCATGGCGTCGATAGCATTTTTAACCAGATTTTCGATAGTCCAGCTATGAAGCGTTGGATTGATCAGTGCAAAAATAGGCTTGTCCGGAATTTGATAAGAAAAGGTTACCTGTTTCGAAAAACGCAATTGTAAATACTCAAAAGTACTTAAGGTCTCTGCAACTACATCATGATTTTCCAGAACAGGAACTGAACCAATTTTAGAGAATCGGTCGGTGATTGTCTGTAGACGTTCTACATCTTTTTCAATTTCAGATGTAATAGTCTGATCGATTTCTTCCGTTTTTAATATTTCGACCCAGCCTATTAAAGAAGAAAGAGGGGTTCCAATTTGGTGGGCAGTTTCTTTAGCCATACCAGCCCAAAGTTTATTTTGTGTAGCTATTTTAGTGCTTTTGTAGAAATTATAAATTAAGGCTGCAAATAGAAAAATAATCAATAACAGAGCAATGGGATAATATTTAAGTTTGTTTAGTAATGCCGAATTTCCGTAATACAGCTGTTGGTGTTTCCCGGGCGCATATTCAAAAACAATAGGTTCATTTTCATTTTTTAATTTTTTCAAAAGTTCTTTAAATTTCGCTTTGTCGTTAAGAATTTCCTCAGGGACATTTTTAGAATTAATAACTTTATCGTACATCACTAAAATTACCGGAACAGAAGAATTGCTATTTGTTATTTCCAGAGGTAAATCAAGATCAGTATATTCGTCAGCATTAATGATTGTTTTTTGTGCATTGGCGAGAATATTCATTTTTAACCGTTCTTCATTTTTGAATATTTGAAAAAAAGTATAGGTATTCCAGAGTATCAGTGAAATGATTGAAAAGGAAATAAAAATAATAGTCCAACGGGTTGTATTTCTGCTTTCAGAAAAATGCATACAGTGATTTTTTTGAGTATAAATATAACGAAATAAACACATTTTATATTTTGTGAGTCTTTAAAGATTTTTGTTTTTAAGCACGAAACTATTTCCTTGACTTAAACCATTTCTATACTTTTGTATATACTGAAAACAGATCGGTTAAAAGAGAAAATATGATTAGCATTAACCCAAAAGAAATAGCAACAGTAAAATTACAAAGCTATCTGCAAAGCGCTGTAGGACCAAGACCAATTGCTTTGGCGAGTACAATTAGTGCCAAAGGCATTCCCAATTTGTCGCCTTTTAGTTTCTTTAATGTGTTTAGTGCGAATCCTCCAATTTTAGTTTTTTCACCTTCAAGGCGCGTGCGGGACAATACTATTAAGCACACTTTGATGAATGCCGAAGCAACACGTGAAGTTGTGATTAATGTGGTCAATTATGATTTGGTTCAGCAGACTTCTTTGGCAAGTACTGAATATGCCGACGGTGTGAACGAATTTATAAAAGCCGGTGTGACACAAATTCCTTCGGATATAGTAAAACCTTATCGTGTTAAAGAATCTCCCGTACAATTTGAATGTAAAGTGACTCAGATTATTCCTTTGGGAACAGAAGGCGGAGCGGGAAACCTGATTCTTTGTGAAGTGGTAAAAATTCATATTCACGAATCTGTTTTAGATGAAAACGGGGCAATCGATCAGTATAAAATTGATTTGGTTTCAAGATTAGGAAATAACTGGTATTCGAGATCAAACCAGGGACTTTTTGAAGTCGAAAAACCACTGACAACTTTGGGTGTGGGAGTAGATGCAATTCCGAATTTTATCAAAGAAAGCCCTGTTTTTAACGGAAATGATTTTGGGAAATTAGGGAACATAGAAGCCTTGCCCACAAAAGAAGAAGTTAGTATATTTGTGAAAGAAAATTTTTCGGTAAAAGGGGTTTTGAGCTCTGATGACCAGAAAAAAATACATTTAGAAGCCAAAAAATATCTCGATGAGGGTGATGTTTTATCAGCATGGAAAGTGCTTTTGGCAAAGAAATAAAGAAAAGATACAATAATTAATATAGACAGAAGATGGAAGTTACAGGAAAAGTAAAAGTGGTTAATCCGGAGCAGCAAGTTAGTGCCTCATTCAAAAAAAGAGAATTAGTTGTTACTACTGATGAGCAGTACCCACAGCATATTTTAATCGAATTTACACAAGATAAATGTGATTTATTAAGTAGCTACAAACAAGGTGAGGCTGTAAAAGTTTCTATCAATTTAAGAGGAAGAGAATGGGTTAATCCACAGGGAGAAACCAGATATTTCAATAGTATTCAGGGATGGAGAATCGAAAGATTAGCTCCTGAAGGCCCAGTGCAAACGCCAGCTATGCCAACTGCAGAAACTTTTGCTCCAGCAACTAATTTAAACGAAGACGAACCGGACGATTTGCCATTCTAAAAAGTTTAAAATCCAAAATTAAAAATTCCAAATTCCAAAATTCATAACGTATTGGGATTTGGAATTTTGTTTTTTGAAAGTAGTTTTGCAACGGAGAATTCCAAAATATACAAACAAGAAGATTGTGTTTAGTTGGAATTTGGAGTTTAATTTTTGGAATTTTTACAGATGTATTATTTACGACAGGATGATTTATTTTTTCCACCAGTTTCTGTAGCCGATGAAGATGGTATTCTGGCAATCGGTGGAGATTTAAGTTCAGAAAGATTGCATCTAGCTTACAAAAGTGGAATTTTTCCATGGTTCAATGAAGGTGAACCAATTCTGTGGTGGTCTCCTGATCCAAGAATGGTTTTGTTTTTAGATGAATTGATTGTTTCTAAAAGTATGCGGAATATTTTGAACCGAAATCGGTTTAAAGTTACTCTAAATCAAAGCTTTAAAGATGTGATTTCCAATTGCCAAAAGATAAAACGTGATGGTCAAAACGGCACGTGGATTTCAAACGAAATGATTGATGCCTATTGCAAATTAAACACTGAAGGAATTGCAAAATCGGTTGAGGTTTGGCAGGATGATGTTTTGGTTGGCGGCCTATACGGAATTGATTTAGGCCATGTTTTTTGTGGCGAAAGTATGTTTTCTAAAGTTTCAAATGCTTCCAAAGTTGCTTTTATAGCTTTGGTAAATTATTTAAAAAAGGAAAATTACAAACTAATAGATTGTCAGGTTTATAATCCACATTTAGAAAGTTTAGGCTGTCGCGAAATTGACCGTGACGATTTTATGTCTATTTTAAAAAGTGAATAAAATGAGCACTGCTTACATTGTAAAAGAAATTTATATTTATCCGATAAAAAGCCTTGCCGGAATTAGCTGCCAACAGGCTTTTGCTGAGGAAATGGGTTTTGAAAACGACCGTCGCTGGATGTTGCTGGATTCAGATAATCAGCATATTACACAACGTGAATATCCCATAATGAGTCAGTTTTATCCGCAAATTTCAGACGGAAAAATTACGATTACTTTTCAGGATCAAAAACATGAATTTTCGATCAGTGAGCACTTAAATGATCAGATTTACACAAAAGTATGGGAGGATAAAAGTTTTGTTTTTGAAGTAAATAAGGCGACTTCAAAATGGTTTAGCGATTGTTTAGGATTTGAATGTAAATTAGTTAAAATAATCAAAACCGGTGATCGCAAACACGAAAGTTCCAGGTCAAAAGAAACGTATAATGTTAGTCTCGCAGATGGATACCCATACTTACTAATTGGGACAAAAAGTCTTGATTTTTTGAATGAAAAGCTAAAGGAAAAAATTACTGTAAAAAGATTTCGCCCGAATATTGTTGTAAGCACTCAGTATGCTCATGAGGAGGATCATTTTGAGCATTTTAAAGTTGGTGAAGTTCATTTTAAAAATGTAAAACCGTGCGGAAGATGTATTATGGTTAACAATGATCCGCAGAATGGGATTGTGAAAAAAGAACCTCTGAAAACGTTAAGCAAATACAGGAATTTCGACAATTCTGTTTTATTCGGGACCAATATAGTGGGTTTAAATCCGGGAATAATTAAGGTGGGTGACGCCCTTGTTTTCTAAAAATTCAGTTTTGTAAAGCTCCAGTCAAGGGTATTAAAAAGTACCAGCTCATTCTTTAAAGAAGGCAATTCCAAAATTAATTTAAGCGTTTCATGTGCCATCATTGTACCGATAATTCCAGGTAGAGTGCCCAAAACTCCGTTTATATTACAATTCGGAACATACTTTGGATCGGGCATTTCAGGAAATAAATCACGGAGATTTTTGCTTCCGTTATGATTAAAAACAGCTACCTGACCTTCAAATTTTAAAATACTTCCATACACCAGGGGTTTGTTTAAATCAACACAAGTATCATTTACAAGATAGCGGGTCGTAAAATTATCAGAACCATCCACTACAATATCATATTGCTGAATTATCTCTGCTGCATTTTCAATCGTTAATTTTTCAGCAATAGCTTCAGCCTGAATTAAAGGATTCAGTTTCGAAACCATATTTAGGGCGACAATGGCTTTCCGCTGACCAATTTCGCTTTCAGTATATAATATTTGTCGGTGAAGATTATGGATTTCGATGGTGTCAAAATCCATTATTCCAATAAAACCTACTCCGGCAGTGGCAATATATTGTAAAACAGGGCAACCTAAACCTCCGGCTCCAATAACCAGAACTCTTGCTCTTTTAAGTTTTTCCTGGCCTTCGTCGCCAATTTCCGGTAAAATGGTTTGTCGGTTGTAACGTAAAAATTCTTTTATAATGCTCATTGCTGTAAAATGTGTATTGTAAAATGTGTATTGTAAAATGTTAGACTTGATGACTAAAACTCCTGTCCCAGTCTTTCAAAACGGGTTCGTAACCTGAGTTTTTTATGATTTGTTTAATTTCTTCTGCAGATCTTTCGTCGCTGATTTCAAATTGTTCCAGAGATTGCGGATCAACGACATAACCCCCGGGATTAGTTTTTGAACCTGCACTCATGCTGGTAACACCAATCGGAATAATATGATTTCTGAATTTTTCGTTTTCACGGGTTGAGATCGAAATTTCCAAGTCTTCGTTCCATAAGCGATAAGCGCATATTAACTGTGTAAGATCCTTATCGTCCATTATGAAATTGGGTTCGATAATGCCTTCAGCCGGACGCAATCTCGGAAAAGAAACCGAATATTTGGTCTGCCAGTATTTTTTTTGAAGATAATCCAGATGCAGGGCATTAAAAAAGCTGTCTGTACGCCATTCTTCCAAACCCAATAAAACGCCCAAACCTATTTTGTGAATTCCTGCAGTTCCAATTCGGTCCGGCGTTTCCAGCCGATAATCAAAATTTGATTTTTTGCCTTTAGTATGGTATTTTCTATATACTTCCTGATGGTACGTTTCCTGATAAACCAAAACCGAATATACGCCAGCTTCATGCAAACGTTGGTATTCTTCGGTAGAAAGTGGCTGAACTTCAACAGAAATAATTGAAAACTGATCTTTTATTAAATCAATTGCATTTAGAAAATAATTAATATTTACAGTAAAATTAGCCTCACCGGTAACCAATAAAACATGATCGAAACCGTTTTTTTTCAGTGCTTCAACTTCTAGTTTTATCTCTGAATCTAAAAGTGTTTTTCTTTTGATTTTGTTATCTAAACTAAAACCACAATACGTGCAGATATTTTGACATTCATTGCTTAAATAAAGCGGAGCGTAGAGCTGAATGGTTTTACCAAAACGCTTTTTTGTAATTTCATGGCATTTCTGCGCCATTTCCTCAAGATAAGACTGAGCAGCAGGTGAAATCAAAACCAGAAAGTCCTCCAGATTTCGTTTAGTTTTGTACAAAGAATATTCAACATCTTTTGATGTAGTTTGGTATATTTTTGATTGAATGGAATCCCAATCATACTGTTCAAAAATGGATTTGAATGTTTTCATTTAATTTTGATTTATCTCGCAGATTTTGCAGATCTCGCAGATTATATTTTATTTACTACTCGATGAATATTATCGAGAATATTTCCACAATTAAAATTGACTAACAACCCTAATTTTTTGTTTGTCAATTTTAAATATGTATTTGATTGTTTAAAATGGATAGATTTAATTTCGTCAATAGATTTTAATTCTATAATTACTTTGTCTTCTACTAATAAGTCTAATCGAAAATTAATATCTAAGTATACGTAGCCGTACTTAACAGGTACATCAACCTGTTTGATAACATTTAGGCCGTCTTTTTTTAATTGATAAAATAAAGCACATTCATAAATTGATTCCAATAAGTCAGGACCAAGTGTATTATAAACTTTAAAAATTGGTCCTCTTATTTGATATGAAATTTCATTTTCAGTCATAAAATTATTTTTGATGCAAATATCAAAAATAACGAAAAACCTTACTTTTGATTTAAATATTCCAGAAAATAATCAGCTCAATCTCCAAAATCTGCGAGAGTAAAAACTTATTCATAAAGAAAAGATGTCAAAGGACTGGAAGCCGAAGCATGATTGTTTTGAGTTCCAATTTTGCCTTCAAAAGCTTTTCTTCCTGCAATTACGGCTTCTTTAAAAGCTTCAGCCATTAATTTTGGATTTCCGGCTACAGCAATTGCAGTATTAACCAAAACGGCATCAGCCCCAATTTCCATCGCTTTTGCGGCATCAGAGGGGGCGCCAATTCCGGCATCTACAATTACGGGTACATTGCTTTGTTCGATGATAATTTCTAAAAAATCAATTGTTTTTAAGCCTTTATTACTTCCAATTGGTGAACCTAAAGGCATTACAGCAGCAGTTCCGGCATCTTCTAAATGTTTACACAAAACTGGATCGGCGTGAATATAAGGCAATACAATAAATCCTAATTTCGCCAGTTCTTCTGTTGCTCTTAAAGTTTCAATTGGATCCGGCATAAGATATTTTGGGTCCGGATGAATCTCAAGTTTAATCCAGTTCGTCTCTAAAGCTTCTCGTGCTAATTGCGAGGCAAAAACAGCTTCCTTGGCATTTCTGGCACCTGATGTATTAGGCAATAAATTGATGTTTGGATGTTGTAAATGTGATAAAATAGCATCCGTATCTGTTTCGAGATCAATGCGTTTTAAGGCGACTGTGACCAATTGGCTTTCTGAAGCTAAAATGGCTTCTTCCATTTGCAGGTTAGAACCAAATTTACCCGTTCCCAAAAATAATCGGGAATTAAAAGTTTTATCTCCTATATTAAATAATGACGTTGGCATATAATTTGTCGTTAAGTTGTTGAACCAATTTTTCTTTTTGACGGCTTTTTGTAATCATTCCGGAAACAGCAATGCCGTGAATTCCTGTTTCCATAAGGTGTTCCAGATTTTCCAAAGAGATTCCGCCAATAGCATAAACCGGTGTTGTAATGTTTTCTGATTTCATTTTATTTAGAATAGAAACGTAACCTTCTGCTCCTAAAATGGGACTTAGTTTTTCTTTTGTTTCGGTAAATTGAAAAGGTCCCAAACCAATATAATCGCAGCCGTTTTTTGTTTGAAGAAGAACATCTTCAAAAGTATTTGCTGTCGCACCGATGATTTTAGTATCTCCTAAAATAGCCCTCGCTGCCGGGATACTCATGTCAGTCAAGCCTAAATGCACACCATCAGCAGCAATTTTCTGAGCAAGCAAGGCATCATCATTTACAAGGAAAGTTGCCAGATATTCTTCGCATAATTTTTTTACAGCTTCAGCTAAAGCAAATCGTTTTTCAAAAGTTTGATTTTTAAACCGCATTTGTATCCATTTACAGCCGGCATCAAGTGCCTGATGAATGTTATACAATTGCTTTTCTGCAGTTTCACCTTGTGAGATATATTGTAATTTGTTAAGCATAATGATGTCCAATTAGTGTTGATGTAGAGTTTAAATACTTTTCGATGTATACTTTAGCTTTTAAACAAGCGGTTTTTAAGTCATAACCCAAGGCTAAATTTGAAGCAATTGCTGATGACAAAACACACCCTGAACCATGTTTTGGGAGGAAGTTAACTTTAGAAGGTGAGAGTTCTATCAAATTATTTTTCAGGAATAAATAATCAGTGCCCAAAGCAGTATGATTATGACCGCCTTTCAATAAAATAGCAGTTGGAAGTTCATTTTTGACCCAAAGTTTTTCAGAAATGAAATTGGGATAAAGCTGTAGTATTTCTTCATAATTGGGCGTTATCAAATCAATTTTTGATAATATTTGTTGTAAATCTGATTGTTTTTCGATGGCTAAAAACTCAAATTCTGTAGATGATTTCAATACAGTATCCCAAATAATAAGGGTGTTTGGACTTAATTTTTTAATTAAAGAAACCACTTTATTTAGGTAAAAAAAAGAAGGAACAATACCAATTTTAACCGATTTTATCGAATAGTTTTTGAATAACTTTTTGATGGAACGCAATACAAAATCAATCGGCGTCCATTCAATTTCGTAGAACTTACAATCGGTTTGAATTGTATTTGCGGTACTTATAGCTAATCCCTGAACCTGATGCTGCTCAAATGTTTTGGTATCGGCTAAAATTCCGGCACCTCCTGAAGGATCTAAACCTGCTATGCTGAGAGCGAAAGGACGATTTTTTGACATAGTTTAAAATTTTTAATTGCATTTGGACTATTCCAGATGGTACCTAAAAGGGCAACATCATCAAAAACATTTTGAAGTGTCTCTTGAATATTGCCTGAATGTACTCCGCCTAAAGCAACAGCCTTAGCATTAAAATTTTCCCGCAATTTCAGATCTTGAAATAAATCAGTTTTTGGAATGTAATTTTCTTTCGAAATGCTGGGAAATACCGGACTCAAAAAAGCATATTCAAAAATGTTTTCCAAAGCATTGAAATCCTGAATAGAATGCGTTGAAGTTGACAAGACGAGATCAGATAATCCAGTAAAATTCATCTTTTTTTTTCTTTCTGCTTCTGAAAAATGAATTCTGTTAATTCCAAAGTCAGCTGCTATTTCATGATGGTTATGCAAAACTAGATTTCTTCGATACTGATGTTTTATCTGATGAATAAATTTTGCTGTTTCTACTTCTGAAAAACTAGGCTTCCGAATATGAAGCAGAGACAATCCTTCTTCAAATAAAGAATCAATAATGCCAATTTCATTTGTGGCTGCCGAAGGATTTGTAATTACGATCATATTTAGTAAAATGTTTTTTGTGAGATGTAAAATGTGAAAATTATGACCTTTCACATTTTACAAGTATCATCTCACATTATATGTAAATCTCTTTTCCGTGTTCGATAAACTCTTCTGATTTCTCCTGCATGCCTTTTTCTGCTGCAGCTACATCACGAATTTCCTGAGATATTTTCATGGAGCAGAATTTCGGTCCGCACATCGAACAGAAATGAGCCACTTTTGCACCATCCGCCGGAAGCGTTTCATCATGAAATTCCCTTGCTGTATCCGGGTCTAATGCCAAATTGAACTGGTCTTCCCAGCGGAATTCAAAACGGGCTTTACTCAAAGCATTGTCACGATATTGCGCTCCGGGATGCCCTTTTGCTAAATCGGCAGCGTGGGCGGAAATTTTATAAGTGATTACGCCGTCTTTTACGTCTTTTTTATTTGGTAAACCAAGATGTTCTTTTGGCGTTACATAACATAACATAGCACAGCCGTACCATCCAATCATCGCAGCACCAATTGCTGAGGTGATATGGTCATAACCCGGGGCGATATCAGTTGTTAATGGGCCAAGAGTATAAAACGGAGCTTCATGGCAATGCTCTAACTGTTTGTCCATGTTTTCTTTGATCATGTGCATTGGAACGTGACCAGGACCTTCAATAAAAACCTGAACATCATGTTTCCAGGCAATTTTTGTCAATTCGCCAAGTGTTTCTAATTCAGCAAACTGTGCAGCGTCATTTGCATCTGCAATCGAACCCGGACGCAATCCGTCGCCAAGAGAAAAAGCCACATCGTATTGTTTCATGATTTCGCAGATTTCTTCAAAATGGGTGTAAAGGAAGTTTTCTTTATGATGAAATAAACACCATTTTGCCATAATCGAACCGCCCCGGGAAACGATTCCGGTAACACGATTTGCCGTTAAATGGATATAACGAAGTAAAACTCCGGCATGAATTGTAAAGTAGGAAACACCCTGTTCTGCCTGTTCAATCAAAGTGTCTCTGAAAATTTCCCAGGTTAAATCTTCTGCAATTCCTTTTACTTTTTCCAGTGCCTGATAAATCGGAACTGTACCAATTGGCACAGGGGAATTACGGATAATCCATTCTCTGGTTTCATGAATATTTTTTCCTGTCGAAAGATCCATAATGGTATCAGCTCCCCATCGGCAAGCCCAGACAGCTTTTTCTACTTCTTCTTCAATGCTCGAAGTCACAGCGCTGTTTCCGATATTGGCATTGATTTTCACCAAAAAGTTACGGCCAACGATCATCGGTTCGCTTTCAGGATGATTGATGTTATTTGGAATAATGGCTCTTCCGCAGGCTACTTCAGAGCGGACAAATTCGGGTGTTATTTTACTTTTTGGTGTATTGGCACCAAAACTATGTCCACCGTGCTGACACTGCATCGCGTTGGTTTGTTCGTTTAAAAGTTCGATGCGCTGGTTTTCACGAATGGCAATATATTCCATTTCAGGTGTGATGATTCCTTGTTTTGCGTAATACAACTGTGTTACGTTTGCGCCTTTTTTTGCGCGTTTTGGCTGATGTAAATATTCGAAACGAAGGTGATTTAGGCTTTCATCTTTCAAACGCGTTTGCCCGTAATCTGAGGTAATTTCTCTGAGGATTTCAACGTCATTTCGGTCTAAAATCCATTGTTCCCTTAAACGTGGCAAACCTTTTCGAATATTTATTTCAATATTTGGATCGGTATAAGCGCCTGATGTGTCATAAACGGTTACGGGAGGGTTTTTTTCGATTCCTCCATTTGAAAGTTTGGTATCGCTTAACTGAATTTCGCGCATGGCCACTTTAATGGGATGGATTTCGCCGTCTATATATACTTTTTTGGAATTTGGAAACGGGGTTCTGGATATTTGTTCTTCGTTTGTCATAGTCTGTAAGTTATATATTGTAAAAATGTAAGATGTGAATGTAGGGACGCACTGCTGTGCGTCTTTTCTAGTCCCAAATTAGAATTTGGAATCTCAAAATTTTGGATTTAAAATTTATCCTCCCTGAGTAGCTGAAATAATTAGGATTTCGTCGGTTTCGGATACAAAATGCTGGCTCCAGTTTACTTTTGGAACAACGGTATTGTTAATGGCAACAGCGATTCCGTTTTGTTTGTTTGGAATTTCGAGATCGAGCAATGACTGAACGCTAAGCGATTCAGCATTGAATTGTTTGATTTGTTGGTTGATTTTTAGTTCCATTCCCTTTTGATTTAGTTACTGTAGAAATGCACAGTAGTGCATCTAAACCTTAGGAATGGCTACAATTACGCATAGAAATGCGTGAAGAAGTCATCTTACTTTTCCCTACGCTAGTATGAACTAGATCAGGTTCAGAGGGTAAAATCTCAGCCTGCGCAATGCAGACACCCCTAAAGTGTGAAGCAAATATAGATAATTTTTGTTTAAAGTTTTAGGTTTCAAGTTAAAGTTTTTGGCAGTTTTTATGCGATCAGCATAGCAAACCTGAAACCTGAAGCCTGAAACAAAAGAACTTTTTATTTAGTTCTCGTCCAGCAATCTTCCGCATGATCATTGATCATTCCGGTGGCTTGCATGTGGGCATAAACTACGGTTGAGCCTACGAATTTAAAACCTCTTTTTTTTAAATCTTTGCTGATTTCATCAGAAAGCGGAGTGGTAGCCGGAACATCTTTTGAAGTTTTGGGATGGTTTATGATAGGTTTTCCATCGGTAAATTTCCAGATATAATCAGAGAAACTTCCAAATTCTTCCTGAATTTTCATAAAAGCCTGAGCGTTTGAAACAGCGGCTTTAATTTTTAGTTTATTGCGGATGATTCCGGTATTTTGCATCAATTCTTCGATTTTGCCCTCACAATAATGGGCTACTTTTTTATAATCAAAATGGTCAAAAGCATTTCTGAAATTCTCTCTTTTATTTAAAATCGTAATCCAGCTTAATCCGGCCTGAAAAGTTTCAAGAATTAAAAATTCGAACAGAGTAGGGTCATCATAAACCGGAACGCCCCATTCTTCGTCATGGTATTTTTTGTATAAATCGCTGGAAGTACACCAGCTGCAACGAATTAGTTTCAAAATTTTTATTTTAAAGGTATAAAAAAACCTCAAACGTAATGTTTGAGGTTTTAAAAATTATTTTTTTTAAAATTATTTTTTTACATATACATACACATAAGTATAAGATTGACCACCTTCTGTGTAAGTTTCTTTCAATTTAATTTTATTACTTGATACTTCAATTTCATAAGAGTCTCCTTGAGTATCTCCAGTAAATTTAACTGTTAATGTATTTCCGTTTTTTGTCCATGTCCCATTGTCAGTTTCAGCTTCACACTTTCCATCGTTAGAATAATAAGTTGTTTCTTTTACCTTACCATCGTTTGTGAATTCATATGTAGCTTTACCACAAGATCCATTCTCAGCGTCTACTAATACTTCCTTACCACCGACAATTGCTCCTTCTTGGCTAAGTTCCCACTTTCCTTCAACAGAAGCTGAACCCCCATCATTGTCGTCATCACTACTACAAGATGCTACTGATAAACCTAATGTCAATACTGACAAAAAAAGAATTGTAATTTTTTTCATTTTGTTTGATTTTATTTGTTAAATTAAGATGGCAAAATTAGATGTTTTTAAAAGAAAAGCAAGTCTTAACAGGTTTTTATTATGTTTTATTTTGTTAAATTTTATAAAATACTGATTGTTAGGTTTTTTATTTGCCAATTTGCCAGCTGTATCCTTTTACACCCGGAATATAAGCTGAACTTCCAACTATAACCAGATTGTTGTAGATTCTTTTTTCGTATTTTATTCCGATTGCAGTTCCGGAAGTATATAACTTATTGGCTTTGAAAATAATTTTCATAATGCCGTCTTCGAATTTTGCATCGGAAACTTTTTCCAGAAGCCATGTCGATTTCCATTTTACAGCTATTTCGTCATCAGCGGTTTTTGTAATGCTTTTAACTATTTTGACAGCTTCTTTTGGAATCTCGAAATTATCAATCAGTTCTTTTTGGGTAAAAGTTTCTCCGATTTCGCTATTCGACAATATTTTTTTTAAATTATCAAACGTCATTAGATTCTTGTTTGATTCCTTTCTGTTGATTTCGGAATTTTCTGTATCAGTGTAGAAGTTTGGTATTACGGATTTGTCTTCGGAATCTTTGCTTTGTGAAAGAATATTTTTTTTATGGGGATTGTAATTTTTAATGAAATAGTTTATATCCGGCTTTTCTAAAGAACCTGTTTTGGTCTTTTTTTCAGGAGCAGGATTTAATTTATTTACAGAAACAATCAATTCCTTTTTAAGCTGTTTATTTGCATCATTGCCACAGCTTAAAAAGAAGTAAGATAGTGAGATTAATATGATTATCCCTGCATTTTTCATGTTGTGAAGATAATCCTAATCGACTAAAGATGTGTGCTCATTTAAATATTTTTTGATCAAATAATGACCCAAATAAATTAAAGGTGTTAAAACTATTGCAATTGAAAGCTTAAAAGTATAGCCAACTAATGCAGAAGACAGAAAAGTATCAAAATCAATTTTCCCGGGCAGATAAAATGCGATTCCGAGAACAATAAACGAATCAAATAATTGTGAAATTATGGTTGAGCCTGTTGTTCTGAGCCATATTTTTTTGTCGCCGGTACGATTTTTAAAGAACCAAAAGACACTAACATCAATAAGCTGAGATACCATAAAAGCGATAATACTTCCAACGATAATCCACATACTTTGTCCAAAAACTGCCTGAAACTGTTCATCATTAACCGGACTAATCCCTTTTGCTGCCGGAATTGCTATTGCCATAAACAATATTAAAAACGAATATGCGATTAAGCAAGACGTAATAAATGATAGTTTTTTAACTCCTTTTTCTCCAAAATATTCATTAATTAGATCCGTTGTCAGAAAAACAATAGGCCAGGGTAAAATCCCGATGCTCATTACAAATGGCCCTATCTGAATTAATTTTCCTCCAATAAGCTCTGCTACAACGGCATTAGTTATAAATATCCCTGCCAGAATTACAAATACAATTTCTTTTTTTGTTTTAAACATATAAATTTGTAAATAATCTTTCAAATTTAAGCTATTTCTTTATAATTAAAAATGGTTTGTTAAAATTGGAATGTTTGTTTTTAAGTTTCTAAAAGTTAAATTTTTATGCATATAGTTTGTTTTAGTTATTTTTGAAACAATAATCGTTTTAATGATGAAAAACAAATTCTTTAATGTAATGAAAAAAATAATCACAATTTTTCTCATGAGTACAAGCTTTTTTGCGTCAAACGCACAAACTAATACTGAGAATCCATTGCTGAAGGAGTGGAAAGGTCCCTATGGAGGTGTTCCTGCTTTTGACGCATATCAAGTTTCAGATTTTAAACCTGCAATTCAGTTTGCAATTCAGGAAAAACTAAATGAAATTGATGCGATTGCAAATAATCCAAAAGCGCCAACTTTTGATAATACAATTGCAGCTTTGGAACGTTCTGGTAAAACTATAGATCGAATTTCTGCCGTTTACGGAATTTACAGGTCAAACTTAAGTAGTCCTGAATTTAATGTTATTGACAGAGAAATGTCGCCTAAATTTTCTGAATTTAGTGATAAAATCAATCAGAATAAAAAACTTTTTACAAGAATTGAAACCTTATATAATTCTAAGGAAAGTAAAAAATTAACCAGCGAACAGCAGCGTTTGATTTGGTTGTATTATACAAATTTTGTTCGTCAGGGAGCAAAATTAAATAAAACGGATAAAGAGAAAGTAGCCGCTGTAAATAAAGAATTAGCGTCTCTTTTTACTCTTTTTAGTCAAAATTTATTGGCCGAAGAGCAGAATCAATATGTAGAATTAAAAACAGAAAATGACTTTGATGGTTTGCCCGAGGAGGTAAAAAAAGCTGCTATTGCTGAGGCTAAAGAAAGAAAGCTGAATGTTATGGGGTGTATTGCTAATACACGTTCTTCCATTGAGCCGTTTTTGACTTTTTCGACACGCAGGGATTTAAGAGAAAAAGCATTCGAAATTTTTGTAAAACGCGGTGATAATGGAAACGCAAATGATAATAATGCGACTTTAGTTTCTATTTTAGAATTACGAACTAAAAAAGCGAAATTACTGGGTTATCCAACTTTTGCTCATTGGAGTTTGTCAAACAAAATGGCAAAAGATCCGCAAAAAACTTTAGACTTAATGCTTTCTGTTTGGGAACCTGCAGTTGAAAAAGTGCATGAAGATGTAGCAGAAATGCAAAAAATCGTAGATGCAGAAGGGGGTAAGTTTAAAATCCAGCCATGGGATTATCGTTATTATGCTGAAAAAGTTAGAAAAGCCAAGTATGATTTAGATCAAAACGAAGTTAAACCATACTTACAATTAGAAAAATTGAGAGAAGGAATGTTTTGGGTGGCCGGTGAATTATTTAATTTGAATTTTAAGCAAGTTGCCAATGTGCCGGTTTATCATCCGGATGTTCGTGTTTGGGAAGTAAGTAATAAATTAACGGGGAAAGCAGTTGGTTTATGGTATTTTGATCCCTATGCACGTGCTGGGAAACGTTCAGGAGCCTGGATGAATGCTTATCGTAACCAGCAGAGATTAGATGGAGAGGTTCTGACAATCGTGTCTAATAACTGTAACTTCGTAAAAGGTGCTCCAAATGAAGCTATTTTAATTTCATGGGACGATGCTTCGACTTTATTTCATGAGTTTGGACATGCGCTTCACGGGTTATGTTCAAATGTTACTTATCCAAGTTTGGCAGGGACTTCTGTAGCTCGAGATTATGTTGAATTTCCATCTCAATTGTTAGAACATTGGTTAGCAACTCCGGAAGTATTAAATAAATTTGCGCTCCATTATAAAACAGGTGCACCATTGCCTAAATCTTTTGTAGAAAGAATTGAAAGAGCAGCAAATTTTGGAGAAGGATTTTCAACAGTGGAAACTATTTCCAGTTCATTGGTTGATATGAAACTGCATTTGGCTACAGAAAAAATCGATCCGAAGAAATTTGAGAAGGAAACTTTAGATGCGCTTCATATGCCTTCAGAAATTGTAATGCGTCACCGTATTCCGCAATTTGGACATATCTTTTCAGGAGATGGTTATTCTGCAGGATATTACAGTTATTTATGGGCTGACGTTATTAATGCAGATGCCTGGGAAGCTTTTACAGAAGGAAAAGGCCCTTATGATAAAGCAGTGGCAAAACGTCTATATGATACTGTTTTCAGTGTTGGAAATACAATTGATCAGGAGAAAGCGTATGAAAATTTCAGGGGTAGAGCCCCAAAGTCTGACGCGTTAATGCGTGCCAGAAATTTTCCGGTTGCTGGAACTAAAAAATAAATGACCAGAAAACGTCTAATCGATGTGTTATATTTCATAAATGACAAAAGCCCGAATAATAACTAAATATTCGGGCTTTTTGTATTGAAAAAATAATATATTAACCTAAAGTAACTCTTTTGAAACCTGTAATTTCAACATTGAATCCTTTTACGTAATCACCAACTTTTTTACTGTCATCTTTGATGAAGTTTTGATCTAATAAAGCTTTCTCC
This sequence comes from Flavobacterium hibisci, assembly GCF_020026925.1. Classification (GTDB taxonomy): domain Bacteria; phylum Bacteroidota; class Bacteroidia; order Flavobacteriales; family Flavobacteriaceae; genus Flavobacterium; species Flavobacterium hibisci. The sequence goes on from NZ_JAIQDW010000003.1 coordinate 282,555, forward strand.
TGATCTAAAGTAGTGTTGTCAGAAATAAAACGTTGTACTTTTCCTGGAAGAATTTTATCCCAGATTTGCTCTGGCTTTCCTTCAGCTTTTAATTCAGCTTTAGCATCTTCTTCAGCTTGTTTGATAACTTCAGGAGTTAATTGAGAGTAAGAGATGTATTTAGGAACATTTTTTAAAGTTTTTCCTAAACGTTTTGCTTCTTCATTGTCTTTTTCGATTACAGCAATACGAGCAGCAAGTTCTGATTCAACGAACGCAGGATCAAAATCTTTGTAAGATAATGTATCAGCTCCCATAGAAGCAACTTGCATAGAGATATCTTTCGTTAAAGTTTCTGCATTAGCAACTGGAGCAGAAATTGCAGTTAAAGCAGCAATTTTGTTAACGTGAACGTAAGATCCAACGTAAGCACCTTCTAAAATTTCAAAACCACCGATTTCGATTTTTTCACCGATAACACCAGTTTGCTCGATTAATTTCTCAGCAACAGTGATTCCGTTGAAATCAGAAGCTAATAATTCTTCTTTAGAAGAGAAATTGATAGCTCTTTCAACTAAATCTTTAGCTAAAGTTACGAAAGCTTCGTTTTTACCTACGAAGTCAGTTTCACAGTTTAAAGTGATGATAGCTCCTTTAGTGTGGTCAGCATTGATAAAAGAAACAGCAGCTCCTTCAGAAGACTCACGGTCAGAACGGTTAGCAGCAACTTTTTGTCCTTTTTCTCTAAGGATTTGTATCGCTTTATCGAAATCTCCTTCAGCTTCAACTAAAGCTTTTTTACAGTCCATCATTCCGGCACCTGTAGATTGTCTTAATTTATTTACGTCTGCAGCAGTAATTGTTGCCATAATATTTTGAATTTTAATGTTAAAAGTAAAAATTCCATATTCTAAATCCCAAAATCCAATTTTATTAAATTATCAACATAACGTTTTTAATTTTTTATTTGGAATCTGGAATTTAAAATTTGGAATTTAAAGTTTGATTTATTCTTCAGTTGCAGGAGCAGCTTCAGCCTCAACAGCAGGAGCAGCTTCTTCTTCAGCAGCAACTTCAGTTTCTTTTTCAGCACCTCTGTCAGAAAGACCTTCGATTACAGCAGTAGTTACTAAAGATAAAATTTTGTCAATTGATTTAGAAGCGTCATCATTTGCAGGAATCACGTAATCAACCTCTCTTGGGTCAGAATTCGTATCAACCATTGCGAAAACTGGAATGTTTAATTTTTGAGCTTCTTTTATTGCGATGTGTTCAGCTTTGATATCTACTACGAACAATGCTGCAGGTAGTCTAGACATATCAGCAATTGAACCTAAGTTTTTCTCTAATTTAGCACGTAGACGATCAACTTGTAAGCGCTCTTTTTTAGATAGAGTGTTGAAAGTACCATCTTTCTTCATTTTATCGATAGAAGACATTTTTTTAACTGCCTTTCTGATAGTTACGAAGTTAGTCAGCATTCCGCCTGGCCATCTTTCAGTGATGTAAGGCATGTTTGCAGCTTTTGCTTTTTCAGCAACGATGTCTTTTGCTTGTTTTTTGGTAGCTACGAATAAGATTTTTCTACCTGATGCAGCGATTTTTTTCAAAGCTTCGTTAGCTTCTTCAATTTTAGCTGCAGTTTTATATAGATTGATAATGTGAATACCATTACGCTCCATATAAATGTAAGGAGCCATGTTTGGATCCCATTTTCTAGTCATGTGTCCGAAGTGAACACCTGCTTCTAGTAATTCTTTTACTTCTATTTTGTTTGCCATTTTTGTACTAGTTTACGTTCTGTTGATTAGCAATGTATAAATGGCGGTTTCCCAGGCTTCATACATTTAGATGCTAAACTATATCCTACCTCGATAGGAGAGCAACAATAACTGTGTTTTTTAATTTCAATAAATAATTGATAATGTCTTGTTCCATCTGAACAAGACAGGTAATATTAACGTTTAGAGAACTGGAATCTCTTACGAGCTTTCTTCTGACCGAATTTCTTACGTTCAACCATTCTTGGGTCTCTTGTTAATAAACCTTCTGGTTTAAGGATTCCTCTGTTTTCAGCGTTAACTTCACACATTACGCGTGCTAATGCCATTCTTACAGCTTCTGCCTGACCAGTTGTACCACCTCCGTAAACGTTTACTTTTACATCAAAGTTACTAGCGTTTTCTGTCATAGAAAGCGGTTGTAATACTTTGTATTGTAAAGTTGCAGTTGGAAAGTAAGTTGCGAATTCTTTTTTGTTTACAGTGATGTTTCCAGTTCCTTCAGAAACATAAACACGTGCAACAGCGGTTTTTCTTCTACCGATTTTGTGAATAACTCCCATTACTTAAGATCATTTAGGTTAACAGTTCTAGGTTTTTGAGCTCCATGAGTGTGCTCAGATCCTACAACAACATTTAGATTTCTGAAAAGTTCTGCTCCTAATTTGTTTTTAGGTAACATACCTTTTACCGCTTTTTCTACTAATAATGCAGGGTTTTTTGCTTGCAATACTTTAGCAGTTAAAGTTCTTTGTCCTCCTGGGTAACCTGTATGACGCATGTAAATTTTGTCATTCATTTTTGTACCTGTAAGGTTAATTTTTTCTGAGTTGATAACAATTACGTTATCTCCACAGTCAACGTGCGGTGTGTAACTTGGCTTGTACTTACCTCTTAAGATCATCGCAACCTTTGAAGCAAGACGTCCTAAGTTATGACCTTCAGCGTCAACAACAATCCACTCTTTAGTTACAGTGGCTTTGCTTGCTGAAACTGTTTTGTAGCTTAATGCGTCCATAATATTATTTTAATTAAACATTCCATCCCCAATAAAGGGGATGCAAAAGTACAATTAATTATTTTAAAACCAAATACCTTAAAAGAATATTTTAAATACTGAAAATCAGGCTGTCAGTTAAGGAATTAAATCCCTGAAAATTTAGTTTACATTATTATAAAGGGAAAACTAAAGATATTTTACAGGATTTTATAAAATTATAGTCTGATATGGTTTTGTTTTGAAATGAATCTCCCAGTTTAAATACTGGCATGTGTTTTTTTGTTTTATTTTAGGTAATTCTGTTATATTTGTATCAATTACATAAAAAATTCAATTGGATGAAAGCTAAAGCAACTCTAAAACAAATTGCGAAAGAACTTGGTGTGTCTGTTTCTACTGTATCTAAGGCATTAAATGATAGTCCTGAAATTAGTGAGCAAACCAAGGTGAAGATAAAGGAGTATGCAAAACTCAAAAATTATAAGCCAAATGTTATAGGTCTGAATTTAAAGAATAGAAAAACCAAAACAATTGGTGTAATTATACCTAATATATTAAATTCTTTTTTTGCGAAAGTTTTTAGTGGAATTGAGAAAGTAGCCGATAAAAAAGGATACAATGTAATTACTTGTATCTCGAATGAGTCTTTAGAAAAAGAAATTCATACACTCGAAATGCTGAGTAACGGAACTATAGATGGTTTTATTCTTTCGGTTTCGCAGGAGGCTCAAAAATTAGAAGATTATGCTCATTTTACCGAAATTATAAATGATGGAACTCCAATTGTAATGTTTGACAGAATTGCTTATGGAGTAGAATGTGATAAAGTTGTTGTTGATGATTTTGATTCGGCTTTAAATTCAACCCAACATTTAATAAATTTAGGATGTAAAAATATCGCCCTAATTTCTTCGGTAGATAACTTGAGTGTAGGAAAACTTAGGGCTGATGGATATTTGAAAGCATTAAAGGATAATAATATTCCGGTAAACGAAAAAATAATCCTTCGTACCAATTCAGAAGAAGATATGAAAAGTAAAATTGAAGCGATTTTCGATCATGAAATTGATGGGATTTTTGCTTTAGATGAAAATGATTCAGTTGCAGCTTTAAGGGTAAGTCTGAAAAAAGGATTTAAGGTACCTGAAGATATTTCGATTATAGGGTTTGCTGATGGAATTTTAGCATCAAGACGTTTGTCCCCAAGCTTAACGACTGTAAGTCAGCACGGAATTGAAATAGGGGAGGTTGCTGCTAAACGATTAATTTCAAGGCTGGAGGAAGAAGAAGGAGAAACTTCTGACTATGAAACGATTGTTATTAAGACAAAACTAAAAGAAAGAGAGTCAACCAGAAAGTCTAAATAGAAAAGAGAGAAATCCATTTTAGTTTTAAATTGGATTTTTTATTTTATTATTTTATCTGTTTCTTAAGTTTTATAATAGATTTTAGTATGGTTTGCCAGTTGTTAGTTAATACTGCTATTGAAAAATGGTAAAACCGGTTCTGTTGTAAGTGTGTATTCTGACAATATTGGCTTAATGCTGTTTGAGAAATTAGTAATTTCTTTCTCTATAAATTAATGTCATTGCAATTGAGTTGAATAATTTTTGTGTTAAATTGAAGGTAAGTAATATTATTAGAGCAATCTAATTATTTGATTTATAAAAAAAACACTATATTTGCACCGTTATTTATTAAAATCTAAATAATGAGGGGACTAATTGTCCCCTCTTTTTATAAAATTATGACATTTAAAGAAAAAGTAAACGCATTAATTAATGAAGCGCTTCTGGAAAAGCCATCGATCTTTTTGATTGATCTGGCTGTTTCGGATTCTTTTAAAATTAGTGTTGGTTTAGACGGAGATAATGGCGTTGCGTTGCAGGATTGTATTGATATCAGCCGTGCAATAGAGAATAATCTGGATCGTGAAGAACAGGATTTTTCACTTGAAGTAGCGTCTGTTGGAGTTGGTTCACCGCTGAAATTTACAAGACAATACAAGAAAAATATTGGTAGAACATTGATTGTTACTACAAATAGTGAAAAAATTGAAGCAGAATTGGTAGAAGCTAATGATGTTTTTATAATTTTGTCTTGGGAAGCAAGAGAACCGAAGAAAATAGGAAAAGGAAAGGAAACAGTTCAAAAAACGCAACAAATACCTTATACAGAAATTAAAGAGGCAATTGTTACAGTAACATTTTAATTTAAAGAATTCGCATGGAAAATTTAGCATTAATCGATTCATTCTCAGAGTTTAAAGATAATAAACTTATTGATCGTGTAACGCTTATGGCAATTTTAGAGGACGTGTTTAGAAATGCATTGAAGAAAAAATACGGTTCAGATGATAACTTCGACATTATCATAAATCCTGATAAAGGAGATATGGAGATATGGAGAAGAAGAGTAATTGTTGCTGATGAGGATCTTGACTTTGAAAATGAAGAAATTACACTTACTGAAGCAAGAAAAATTGAAGCGGATTTTGAAATTGGTGAAGAGGTTTCTGAAGAGGTAAAATTGATTGATTTAGGAAGAAGGGCTATCTTAGCGCTTCGCCAGAACTTGATTTCTAAAATACACGAACACGATAATACTAATCTTTATAAACAATTTAAAGATATTATTGGTGATATTTATACAGCAGAAGTGCATCACGTAAGACCAAGAGTTGTAATTTTGGTGGATGATGAAGGGAATGAAATTGTGCTTCCGAAAGAAAAACAAATTCCATCTGACTTTTTCCGAAAAGGAGATAATGTTAGGGGAATTATTGAAAGCGTTGAATTAAAAGGAAATAAACCTCAAATCATCATGTCAAGAACTTCTGAGAAGTTTTTAGAAAAATTATTTGAACAGGAAATTCCTGAAGTATTCGATGGTTTAATTACAGTTAAAAATGTAGTCCGTATTCCTGGTGAAAAAGCAAAAGTAGCTGTAGATTCATATGATGACAGAATAGATCCTGTTGGAGCTTGTGTTGGTATGAAAGGGTCTCGTATTCATGGAATTGTTCGTGAGTTAGGAAATGAAAATATTGACGTAATCAATTATACAAATAATATTCAATTGTTTATTACAAGAGCTTTAAGTCCTGCCAAAGTTTCATCAGTTAAAATTGATGAGGAAAATAAAAGAGCTGAAGTTTTCTTGAAATTAGAAGAAGTTTCTAAAGCAATTGGTAGAGGAGGTCATAATATTAAATTAGCAGGCCAGTTAACAGGTTATGAGTTAGATGTAATTCGAGAAGGAGATGTTGCCGGTGCAATTGCAGATGAAGATGATGTTGAATTATCAGAGTTTTCAGATGAAATTGAAGACTGGGTAATTGAAGAGTTTGCTAAAATAGGTCTGGATACAGCAAAAAGTATTTTGAGTCAGGAAGTAGAAGATTTAGTAAGAAGAACCGATTTAGAAGAGGAAACAATTCTGGATGTTATGAAAATACTAAAAGAAGAGTTTGATAACTAGTTGTATCTGCTCTAACAACACAACGAAAAAGGTAATAATAAAAAGGTTATATGTCTGAAGAGAGAGTAATAAGAATAAACAAGGTTTTAAGGGAATTAAATATTTCGTTAGAAAGAGCTGTTGATTATCTAAAAGATAAGGGGATTGCTATTGATGCAAATCCAAACGCTAAAATTTCTGACAGTGAATTTAATATCCTTCAAAGACAATTTGCGGGCGATAAGGGGAATAAGGAAGCTTCCAAAGAAGTAGGGGAAGAGAAAAGAAAGGAAAAAGAAGCATTGCGTGTTGAGCGCGAAAAGGAAATCGAAGATAAACGCAGACAAGACGAAGAACGTCAAAAACAACAGGAGATTATAAAAGCGAAGGCTGTTGTAACGGGGCCTGTTCAGGTGGGTAAGATTGATTTAAACCCAAAAAAGACAGTTGTTGCTACTCCTTCAGAAGAACCGGTTAAGACTGAGGAGTCAAAAGTTGTTGCTCACAAGGAAGTTGAAAAACCAATTCAAAAAGAAGATGGTAAAACTGATGGTCTGGTAACTGCAGACAAAGCAGATCCTATTATTACTGAGAAAAAAGAAATAAAAGCTGAAACTTCTAAAACAGCAAAAGATCCAGTTGTTTCAACTGATCCCGAAACTGCAGAAGAAACGATCACTACACAATATCAAAAATTATCGGGAACGACTCTTACAGGTCAGACAATTGATTTATCTCAATTTAATAAACCTAAGAAAAAGAAAGAGGATCCAAAGATAACGCCGAATAAACCGGGTACTCCGGGTGCAAATAATAACGCTAATAAAAATAAGCGTAAAAGAATTGCTCCTAAACCAGGTACTTCTGGGGTGCAAAAAACAGTTACAGGTAATGTTTCGGGAACACCAAATCCTAATAAAATTACGCCAAACACAGGTGGTGGTTTTAACGCTAATAGAAGTGCGAGACCTGGCTTTGTGAAAGGAAACCGTCCGGCTATAGTTGCTAAAGTTGAGCCTACTGAGGAGGAAGTAAAAAACCAAATTAGAGAAACTCTTGAAAAGCTACAAGGTAAAGGTGGAAAATCAAAAGCGGCTAAATACAGAAGAGATAAAAGAGATACGCATCGTCAGAAATCTGATGAAGAGCAAAGAGCACTTGACGAAGGAAGTAAGACTATTAAAGTGACTGAGTTTGTTACTGTAGGTGAAATTGCAATCATGATGGATGTGCCAATTACTAAGGTTATTGGAACTTGTATGTCGCTTGGTATAATGGTTACCATGAACCAACGTTTAGATGCTGAAACTCTAACTATCGTAGCTGACGAGTTTGGTTATGAAGTTGAGTTTATCACAGTTGATATCGAAGAAGCTATCGAGGTAGTTGAAGATAGGGAAGAAGATTTAGTGGTTAGAGCCCCAATTGTAACAGTAATGGGGCACGTTGACCACGGTAAAACATCTTTACTGGATTATATCCGTAAAGAAAATGTTATCGCTGGTGAGTCCGGAGGTATTACGCAGCACATTGGAGCTTACGGAGTAACTTTGGATAATGGTCAGAAAATTGCGTTTTTAGATACTCCTGGTCACGAGGCGTTTACCGCGATGCGTGCACGTGGAGCTCAGGTTACAGATATCGCAATTATTGTAGTAGCTGCCGATGATGATATCATGCCGCAAACAAAAGAAGCAATCTCTCACGCACAAGCTGCGGGAGTTCCAATTATATTCGCTATCAACAAAATTGATAAACCAAATGCTAATGTTGAGAAAATCAAAGAGCGTTTGGCTGGTATGAATTTACTTGTTGAAGACTGGGGTGGAAAAATTCAATCCCATGATATTTCTGCTAAAGTAGGAACAGGAGTAAAGGAATTGCTGGAAAAAGTATTGTTAGAAGCTGAAATTCTTGATTTAAAAGCAAATCCAAATAAGGCTGCTCAGGGAACTGTTGTTGAGGCTTTTCTGGACAAAGGAAAAGGATATGTTTCTACGATATTAGTGCAGCAGGGAACTCTTAAAATTGGAGATTACATGTTGGCAGGTAAACATCATGGTAAAATTAAAGCCATGCATGATGAGCGTGGACATAATGTAAAAGAAGCTGGGCCTTCGACTCCAGTATCTGTTTTAGGTCTTGATGGAGCTGCTACGGCTGGAGATAAATTCAATGTGTTTGAAGACGAAAAAGAAGCAAAACAAATTGCATCTAAACGTTCTCAGTTAATGCGAGAGCAATCAGTGCGTACTCAAAGACATATTACGCTTGATGAAATTGGACGTCGTATTGCTCTTGGTCAGTTTAAAGAATTAAATGTTATCCTTAAAGGTGACGTTGATGGATCAGTTGAGGCATTATCTGACTCATTCTCTAAACTTTCCACAGAAGAAGTCCAGATTAATATTATACACAAAGGGGTTGGGGCAATTACGGAAACTGATGTTAACTTAGCTTCTGCTTCAGATGCTATTATTATCGGATTTAATGTTCGACCTGCTGGAAATGCAAGACAGCTTGCAGATAAAGAAGAAATAGATATCCGTTATTATTCTATTATCTATGCCGCTATCGACGACTTGAAAGATGCTATGGAAGGAATGTTAGCTCCTGAGATGAAAGAAGAAATTCTTGGTACAGCAGAAATTCGTGAGATTTTCAAAATTTCCAAAGTAGGTTCTATTGCTGGTTGTATGGTAACTGACGGCAAAATTTTAAGATCGTCTAAAATTAGGGTTATCAGAGAAGGTGTTGTGGTGCATACAGGAGAACTTGTAGCATTGAAACGTTTTAAAGATGATGTTAAAGAAGTGACAAAAGGATATGATTGCGGTATTCAGATCAAAGGTTTTAATGATATCGAAGAAAGAGATGTTATTGAAGCATATCATGAGGTTGCGATTAAAAAGAAATTGAAATAATATTTAAAAGCAAAAAAGTCCCGATTTAATCGGGACTTTTTTGCTTTTAAAATGACTGTAAATTTAATGTGTTACTCTTTGCTGTTTTTAATATTTAATGCTTAGAACTACTTAAAATTAATCAAAACAAAAGTCTTTTTTAATGTTGTAGAATTTAACTTTTAAAGGTACAAACAAATAACAAGTATTTTTATATTGAGTTTGCCTAAAATTTATTTGCTTGGTTTAATAAGGAATACGCTTTTGTATTTCTTTCTAATTTCTTCTAAATTTCGTTCTGCTTCAATTCTTGTTTTAAAATTCCCAACGACTACTTTATAGTTTGGAGTATTAAAAATTATAGTTCCGTCAATGTTGTTAAATTCCCTTTTGAAATTAGATAAAGTCTTTTTTGCTTCTTCACTTTTGCCACTGAAAATTTGAATTTTGTAAGTGTCATTGGTACTAATTGACGTGTTAATTTTACGCTTATCATTTAGTAATTGCTCAAATTTAGGATCTTGATTCAAAGTAATGTTTTGGTCCTGAGCATTAATATTGAGTGTTAAAGTAAGCATGGGTAATAGTAATAAAATCTTTTTTGAAGGGGTTAAAATTCTCATAATGTGATGGTTTTTATACAAAAATAATGTTTAAAATTTATATGTGAAAAGTTTGTGCTATTTAGAATTGATATAAATTGATATTTAAGACTATTTTAAGGTTTTGAGAATAGTACTTAAATTGTATTTTTGTGCAGGTTTTAAAAAAGCGGTATTAGATTTAACTGATTAATTACAGAAAAAATCATACCAAAAAATTAGTAGATAATTTTATACTATATGAAAAAGGTGGGTAACCATAATTCGATCTCAAGAAAATTGATGCTTAGCTTGTCGCTATCGCTGATTTTCTCCCTAACTTCATTTGCTCAAGATCCTGCTGCAGCTCCTGCGGCGACTGAAGCTGCTGCTGCTCCGGCTGCGGCATCTGGAGGTGATCCGGTAAAAGGGAAAGAACTTTTTAATGCAAATTGCGCTGCATGTCACAAATTAGATGCTAAATCAACTGGTCCAGCTTTACGTGGGGTTGCTGCTAAGCATGATATGGCTTGGATTTACAAGTGGGTGCATAACAGTTCTGACATGATTAAGTCAGGTGATCCTGTTGCAGTTAAACTTTTTGAAGAGAATAATAAGTCAGTAATGACTTCTTTTCCTCAATTGTCTGAAGGAGATATTGATAATATTATTGCTTATACTTCTGAAGTAAAAGCTGAACCTGCTACAGCTCCTGGAACTGTTCCTCCTGGGCAGAAAGTTGAAGGTGGTGGAATTTCAAACAATATTATTTTAGGAGCTCTTGCTCTTGTAATGGCTATTTTAGTTGTGATGTTGTTTATGGTGAACAAGGTTTTAACTAAAGTTGCAAATAAAAATGGTATTGAGGTTGCTCCAAAAGAAGTAAGGCTTCCAATCTGGAAAGCTTTCGCTAGAAACCAATTCTTGGTTTTAGTAACTGCAATTTTCTTGCTTTTGGCTAGTGGTTATTTTGTTTATGGTTACTTAATGCAGGTAGGTGTAGATCAGAATTATGAGCCAATTCAGCCAATTCATTACTCTCATAAAATTCACGCTGGCGATAACGAGATTAATTGTAAATATTGTCACTCTGCTGCTCGTGTAAGTAAAAATGCTGGTATTCCTTCGTTAAATGTTTGTATGAACTGTCATAAAAATATTTCTGAGGTTGCTGAAACAACGGCTACTGCTGAATACAGTAAAGCATTCTATGATGCTCAGATCCAAAAATTATATGATGCTGTTGGGTGGGATAAAACTAAACAGGTTTATACCGGAAAAACACAGCCTGTTAAATGGGTACGTATTCATAACTTGCCTGATTTTGTTTACTTCAATCACTCTCAACACGTTTCTGTTGCAGGTATTGAATGTCAAACTTGTCACGGGCCAGTACAGGAATTTGAAATTATGAAGCAATACTCTAAATTAACAATGGGATGGTGTGTTGATTGCCATAGAAAAACTGATGTTAAGATGGAGGGTAATGCTTATTATGACAAAATTCATGCTGAGCTTTCTAAAAAATACGGTGTAGAGAAATTAACTGCAGCGCAAATGGGAGGTTTAGAGTGTGGTAAATGCCACTATTAATCGATTTATTAAGATTTTAATATATATATACAATGTCATCAAACAAAAAATACTGGAAAAGTGTTGAGGAGCTAGAAAATAGCTCTATTGTTGAGGCGCTTAGAAATAACGAGTTTGTTGAAGAGATTCCTACTGATGAGTTTTTGGGTAACGCTGATGCTTTATCTACATCTGGAACTTCACGTCGTGACTTTTTAAAGTACGTAGGGTTTAGTACAGCAGCTGTTACATTGGCTGCATGCGAAGGTCCTGTTCACAAGTCTATCCCTTATGTATTACAACCGGAACAAATCATTCCTGGTGTTGCAGATTATTATGCAACTACCGTTTTTGATGGTTTTGATTTTGCTAATCTTTTGGTTAAAACTCGTGAGGGTCGTCCAATTAAAATTGAAAACAATACAATTGCTGGTGCTAAATTTGCAGCTAACGCAAGAATTCATGCTTCTATTTTAGGATTATATGATAGTACGCGTTTAAAAGAGCCTAAAGTAGATGGTAAAGATTCTACCTGGTCAGCAGTTGATTTAAAAATTAAATCTAGTTTAGCAGATGCTAAAGCAAAAGGTGGACAAGTAGTATTGTTGACTAATACTTTAGCTAGTCCTTCTACAGAGAAATTAATTGCTGAGTTTATTGCAAAAAATCCAAACGCTAAGCACGTTGTATATGATGCAGTTTCATCATCTGAAGCTTTAGATGCTTTTGAAGCTGTTTACGGTCAAAGAGCTTTAGTTGATTACGATTTTTCAAAAGCTTCATTAATCGTATCTGTTGGTGCTGATTTCTTAGGAGACTGGCAAGGTGGGGGATATGATACAGGATATGCGCAAGGGCGTATTCCTCAAAACGGAAAAATGTCTCGTCACTTCCAGTTTGAATCAAATATGACATTGTCTGGAGCTGCAGCTGATAAGCGAGTTCCAATGACTGTAGCTGCTCAAAAGCAAGCTTTAGTTCAAATTTATAATATTATTGCAGGTGCTTCTGTTCCTGTTTCTTTAGATGAGAAATTTAAAGTAGAAGTAGTTAAAGCTGCTCAGCAACTTAAAGCTGCTGGTTCAAAAGGAGTTTTAGTATCAGGAATTGAAGATAAAAATGCTCAATTACTAGTTTTAGCTATTAATCAGGTATTAGCTAGTGAGGCTTTTACTACTGCTGGGGCAAGACAAATTAGAAAAGGTTCTAACGTGGCTGTTGCACAGTTAATTAAAGATTTGAATGCTGGAAGTATTCATACTTTAATTATGAGTGGAGTTAATCCTGTTTATACTTTAGCTGATTCAGCTGCTTTTGTATCTGGATTGAAAAAAGTTAAAACGTCTGTTTCTTTTTCATTAAAAGAAGATGAAACTGCATCAATTGTTTCAATTGCTGCGCCAGCTCCTCACTACTTAGAGTCTTGGGGAGATCTTGAGTTAACAAGTGGAACTTACAGCTTGACTCAGCCAACGATTCGTCCTATTTTTAACACAAAACAATTTCAAGATGTTTTATTGTCAATAAATGGCACAGCAGGTACTTTTTATGACTACCTAAAAGTAAATTCTGGGGCTTACACTTCAGGTGCTTCTTGGAATAAAGTATTACATGATGGTGTAGCAATAGTTGGAGCTGCAGCATTATCAGGAGGTGCTATTGATGCTGCTTCTGCTGCAAATGCTGTTGCAAAATCTAAATCTGCTGGTGATTTTGAATTAGTGTTATACACTAAAACAGGATTAGGAGACGGGCAGCATGCTAACAACCCTTGGTTGCAAGAGTTTCCAGATCCAATTACAAGAGTTTCTTGGGATAATTACGTTACAGTTTCTAATGTAGATGCTAAAAAACTTGGTTTGTCAAACGAAATTGTTGCAAACGGAGGTTTAAATGGTAGTTATGCTACTATTACTGTTGATGGAGTTAAATTAGAAAACGTTCCAGTAATCGTTCAGCCAGGACAAGCAGTTGGAACTGTAGGTCTAGCTCTTGGGTACGGACGTAAAGCAGCTTTAAAAGAAGAAATGCAAGTAGGTTTAAATGCTTACACTTTATATAAAGGTTTCAATAATGTTCAGTCAGTTTCTATTGCTAAAGCCTCTGGAGTTCATGAGTTTGCTTGTGTTCAAGGCCAGAAAACTTTAATGGGTAGAGGAGATATCATTAAAGAAACTACTTTAGAAATATTCAATACTAAAGATGCTGAGCATTGGAATGAAAAGCCAATGGTATCTTTAGATCACCAGGAAGTTGAGGCTACAACTGTAGATCTTTGGGAATCATTTGATCGTACAACTGGTCATCACTTCAATCTTTCAATTGACTTAAATGCTTGTACTGGATGTGGAGCTTGTGTTATCGCTTGTCATGCAGAAAACAACGTTCCTGTTGTAGGTAAAGCAGAGATAAGAAGAAGTCGTGATATGCACTGGTTGCGTATTGATAGATACTATTCTTCTGAAAGTACTTTTGAAGGTGATAACGAAAGAAAAGAAGGAATTGCTGGTTTATCTAGTTCATTATCTACATTTAATGAAATGGAAAAAGCAGGAGACAATCCTCAAGTTGCTTTCCAGCCTGTAATGTGTCAACACTGTAATCACGCACCTTGTGAAACAGTTTGTCCGGTTGCTGCAACTTCTCACGGCCGTGAAGGTCAAAACCATATGGCTTACAACAGATGTGTTGGTACTCGTTACTGTGCAAACAACTGTCCATATAAAGTACGTCGTTTTAACTGGTTCTTATACAACAAAAACACTGAGTTCGATTATCATATGAACGATGATTTAGGCCGTATGGTATTAAATCCTGACGTTAACGTACGTTCTCGTGGTGTTATGGAAAAATGTTCTATGTGTATCCAAATGACACAGGCTACTAAATTAAAAGCTAAAAATGAAGGCCGTCCAGTTAGAGATGGAGAATTCCAAACAGCTTGTTCTAGTGCTTGTTCTTCAGGGGCGATGATATTTGGTGATGTAAATGATAAAGAAAGTAAAGTTGCTAAATTAGCTGCTGACGAAAGATCATACCACTTATTAGAGCATGTAGGTACAAAACCTAATGTGGTTTACCATGTTAAAGTTAGAAATACTTAGTAAAATTATTAATTAAGAAACAATATAAAGGATTATGTCGTCTCACTACGAAGCACCCATTAGAAAACCTTTAGTTATAGGTGATAAATCATATCACGATGTAACTGTAGATGTGGCAGCACCTGTTGAAGGTCCTGCAAATAAGCAATGGTGGATTGTATTTTCAATCGCATTAATAGCCTTCCTTTGGGGGTTGGGTTGTATAATTTACACCGTATCTACCGGTATCGGAACATGGGGATTAAATAAAACAGTTGGTTGGGCCTGGGATATCACTAACTTCGTTTGGTGGGTAGGTATTGGTCACGCCGGAACATTAATTTCTGCGGTATTATTACTTTTCCGTCAACGTTGGAGAATGGCTATCAACCGTTCTGCAGAAGCTATGACTATTTTCTCTGTAGTACAAGCGGGTCTATTTCCAATTATTCACATGGGACGTCCTTGGTTAGCATACTGGGTATTACCTATTCCAAACCAATTTGGATCTTTATGGGTAAACTTTAACTCCCCTTTACTTTGGGACGTATTCGCGATTTCAACTTATCTTTCAGTATCATTAGTTTTCTGGTGGACTGGTTTGTTACCTGACTTTGCAATGCTTCGTGATAGAGCTATTACTCCATTTAACAAAAGAGTTTATTCTATCTTAAGTTTTGGATGGAGCGGTAGAGCAAAAGACTGGCAGCGTTTTGAAGAAGTATCTTTGGTATTAGCTGGTTTAGCTACTCCTCTTGTACTTTCTGTACACACGATTGTATCTATGGACTTTGCTACTTCTGTAATTCCGGGATGGCATACAACAATTTTTCCTCCGTACTTCGTTGCTGGAGCTGTTTTCTCGGGATTTGCAATGGTAAATACGTTGCTAATCGTTATGAGAAAAGTTTCTAATCTTGAAGCATACATCACATTACAGCATATCGAGTTAATGAACATCATTATCATGATTACTGGTTCTATCGTAGGTGTAGCTTATATTACTGAGTTATTTGTGGCTTGGTATTCAGGTGTGGAATATGAGCAATATGCATTCTTAAACAGAGCTACCGGACCTTACTGGTGGGCATATTGGGCGATGATGACTTGTAACGTTTTCTCTCCCCAGTTTATGTGGTTTAAAAAACTAAGAACAAGTATCATGTTTTCATTTGTAATTTCGATTGTAGTAAACATCGGGATGTGGTTTGAAAGATTTGTAATTATTGTTACTTCTCTGCATAGGGATTATCTTCCATCTTCCTGGACAATGTTTTCGCCAACATTTGTTGATATTGGAATTTTCATTGGAACAATTGGTTTCTTCTTCGTATTGTTTTTATTATATTCAAGAACTTTCCCTGTAATTGCTCAGGCAGAGGTTAAGACAATTTTGAAAGGAACAGGAGATAATTACATTAGAGAAAGAGCAAATAGTAAAGATTCACATCATGAGTAATAAAGTAATATACGCCATTTATAATGACGATGATATTTTGATGGACGCAGTAAAGAAAACCAGAGCTGCACACCATCATATAGAAGAAGTTTTTACTCCATTCCCAGTTCACGGATTGGATAAAGCTATGGGGTTAGCACCAACAAGATTAGCAATTTGTGCGTTCCTTTATGGATGTGTTGGAATTTCTGTTGCAACAACAATGATGAGTTATATCATGATTCATGACTGGCCACAAGATATTGGTGGTAAACCAAGTTTTAGTTTCATACAAAATATGCCATCTTTTGTGCCAATTATGTTTGAAATGACTGTATTTTTTGCAGCTCACTTAATGGTTATTACTTTTTACATGAGAAGTAGATTATGGCCATTTAAACAAGCAGAGAATCCTGATGTAAGAACAACAGATGACCATTTCTTAATGGAAGTGGCTGTAAACGATAATGAAGCTGAATTAGTTTCTTTCTTTGAAGGTACAGGAGCTGTTGAAGTTAAAGTAATTGAAAAGAATTAATTGTAGCTATGAAAAGGATATATAAAATAACACTTTTAGTTGGTATAACTATTTTAGTTTCATCTTGCCACAATAATTCGGCACCAAACTATCAGTATTTCCCAAATATGTATGAGTCTGTAGCATATGAAACTTATGGAGAGTCAAAAGTATTTAAGGGAGGGAAAGAAGGACAGCTTCCTGTAGAAGGAACTATTAACAGAGGTTTTGAACCTTATGAGTACGAAAATTCAACGGCAGGGTATGAATTGGCTAAAGCTAATTTAAAATCACCTTTGACTGAGGAAGAAAAAAGTTCTGAAAAAGGAAAACAGCTTTTCGAGATTTATTGTATCAGCTGCCATGGCGCAACTGGAAATGGGAAAGGTAAATTGGTTGAAAGAGAAAAATTTCTTGGGGTACCTAGCTATAAAGACAGGGAAATTACTGAGGGTAGTATTTTTCACGTAGAAACTTATGGTTTAAATGCAATGGGTTCACATGCAAATCAATTAAGTGCCCATGAACGTTGGTTAGTTGCTGACTATGTTCTAAAACTAAAAAGCCAATTATAATTGTTGAACAAACTGATCGTAATAGATATGTACACATTTTCAAGTAAATTAAAAACTTTTTCTATCATTCTAATGGCCGTTGGTATATTAGGGATTGGATATGGTTTTTTAAACGCTCCTAAAAATATTGAAGAGGTAGAAACTCTTCTTAAAAAAGAAGCATCAGAGCACGGTGGTGGGCATCATGAAACTGCAGCAGCACATCATGAAGAAAAAGCTGAAGCTACTCATGAAGAAAAAACACAAGAAGTTGCTCATCACGAAGTAGCTGAAGAAACACATGCACAGGTTGCTGTAAATAAAGATTCAGTTGTTGCAAATGCAGATACAGTTCACGAAGCAAAAACAGAAGTAGCTCATGAAACTGCAGTTGCTAATCATGAAGTAAAAGCAGAAAAGCACAAAGAAGTTTCTCATCATGATCCTAAAGCTCATGCTGAACATGTTTTACACCAATTGCAAAATAAACCGTGGTCTGCTTTGTATGTTGCTTGTATTTTCTTCTTATTGCTTACTATGGGAGTTTTAGCATTTTATGCTATTCAACAAGTAGCTCAGGCTGGATGGTCTCCTGTATTGTTTAGAGTTATGCAGGGAATTACAGCTTACTTACCGGCTGGTTCTATCATTTTCTTTATTATTTTGGTTTTATGTGGATTGCACTTTAATCATATATTTGTTTGGTTAGGTGAAGGTGTTACTGATCCTAAAAGCCCAAATTATGACGCTATCATTGCTGGAAAATCTGGTTATTTAAATTTTCCTTTTTGGATCATCAGAGCATTTATCTTTTTATTAGGCTGGAACTTATATCGTATTTATTCTAGAAAAAACTGTCTGGCTCAGGATGAAGCTAATGATGATTTATATTACAAAAAGAACTTTAAGTTGTCTGCTGGTTTCTTAGTATTCTTTATAGTTTCTGAGTCTATTATGTCTTGGGACTGGATAATGTCTTTTGATCCTCACTGGTTTAGTACATTATTTGGATGGTATGTATTTGCTTCTTTCTTTGTAAGCGGTATTACTACTATCGCATTAGTTACAGTCTATTTAAAATCTAAAGGATATTTAGAGTATGTAAATACAAGCCATATTCATGATTTAGCTAAATTTATGTTTGGTATTAGCGTATTCTGGACGTATTTATGGTTCTCTCAATTTATGTTGATTTGGTACGCAAATATTCCTGAAGAGGTAACCTATTTCGTAACAAGAATTCAATTATATAACCTGCCTTTCTTTGGTGCTGTAGTTATGAATTTTGTTTTCCCGTTATTGATATTAATCAATACAGATTTCAAACGTCTTAACTGGGTTATTGTAATGGCTGGAATTGTGATCTTGTTAGGACACTATGTTGACTTCTTTAATATGATTATGCCTGGAACCGTTGGTGACAGATGGTTTATTGGAGTTTCTGAAATTGCATCTATTCTTTTCTTCTTAGGTTTATTTATTTTCGTAGTGTTTACTGCTTTGAGTAAATCTCCTCTGTTAGCAAAAAGAAATCCTTTCATAGAAGAAAGTAAACATTTTCATTATTAATATTTAAAGAAGTAAACAGATGACAAGTTTGTTGGTAATTATAGTTTTAGTTTTATTAGCAGTTGCATTATGGCAATTGACCAAGATTTTCGATCTTACTCAGGTTGGTGCTTCTTCGGACGATTCTCAGGTAGCGTCTGATAATGATAACAATGTTCAGGGATATATTATGTTTGGCTTTTTGGCTTTCATTTATATCTTCACAATTTACGGTCTGCTAAAATGGGGTAATTTGGCACTTCATACACCTGCTTCTGAGCATGGTCTTTTGGTAGATAATTTAATGAATATTACATGGGTATTAATTTTTACTGTTCAGGTTATTACTCAGGGTTTATTATATTGGTTTTCTTTTAAATATAAAGGAAATAAAGATAAAAAAGCTTTGTTTTTTGCTGATAGTAATAAATTGGAAGCAATTTGGAGTATAATTCCTTCTGTTGTATTAGCAATCTTAATACTTTACGGATTGTATGCATGGAATAACATCATGTTTGTTGACAAAGACGAAGATGTAGTAGAAATTGAATTATATGCTCAGCAATTTAAATGGACTGCCAGATATGCAGGGCATGATAATGTTTTAGGTAAAGCAAATGTTCGTTTAATTGAGGGTATCAATACTTTGGGTGTTGATATGTCTGATCCTAATGCTCAGGATGATATTGTAGTAACTGAGTTACATATTCCAAAAGGGAAAAAAGTTCATTTTAAAATGCGTTCTCAGGATGTTTTACACTCTGCTTATTTTCCTCACTTTAGAGCACAAATGAACTGTGTTCCGGGAATGGTTACAGAATTTGCTTTTATTCCAACTTATACTACTGCTGAATATAGAGAGCTGCCTTTTATGATTGAGAAAGTAGCCCATATCAATAAACTTAGAAATGAAAAAAGTGCTGAATTAGTAGCAAAAGGAGGTACAGCTTTAGACCCATATACATTTGATTACTTATTGTTGTGTAATAAAATTTGTGGAGCTTCCCACTACAATATGCAAATGAAAGTTGTTGTTGATTCTCCTGAAGATTATAAAAAATGGTTAAGTGAAAAAACAACTTTAGCTCAGGATATTAAAGCTGCAGCTGCGGCTGAAAAACCAGCTGAAGGAGCTGAACCTACTACAGATACAACTACAAAGGTAAAAGATACTGTAAAGGCAGTTATTGATACTGTTAAAGCAGCTGTAGCAAAAGTTGCGGTTAAATAATATTATTAAGAAAATTTAAAGTACAATTATATGTCAGCAGAAGCGCACGGTCACGATCACGGACACGATCACGAGCACGAACATCATCATAAAGACACATTCATTACTAAATATATTTTTAGTATTGATCACAAAATGATTGCTAAACAATACTTGATTACAGGTATTATTATGGGTATCATTGGTATTGTAATGTCTTTACTTTTCAGAATGCAATTAGCTTGGCCTGAAGAGTCTTTTAAAATATTTAATGTTTTATTAGGAGATAAATTCGCACCTGATGGTGTAATGGCTAATGATATTTATTTGGCCTTAGTTACAATTCATGGTACTATTATGGTATTCTTTGTATTGACGGCGGGTTTGAGTGGAACTTTCAGTAATTTACTTATTCCTCTTCAAATTGGTGCAAGAGATATGGCTTCAGGATTTATGAATATGATTTCATACTGGCTATTTTTCTTATCTGCTGTAGTAATGTTGTGTTCTTTATTTGTTGAAGCTGGACCAGCTTCTGCAGGTTGGACAATTTATCCGCCATTAAGTGCTTTGCCACAAGCAATTCCGGGATCTGGTACGGGTATGACCTTATGGTTGGTTTCAATGGCGATATTTATTGCATCTTCATTGATGGGATCTTTAAATTATATTGTAACTGTAATTAACTTAAGAACTAAAGGAATGTCTATGACCAGACTTCCTCTTACTATCTGGACATTTTTCGTAACAGCTATTATTGGTGTTATCTCATTCCCTGTTTTATTATCTGCGGCTTTATTATTGATTTTTGATAGAAGTTTTGGTACTTCATTCTTTTTATCTGATATTTATATCGCTGGTGAAGTTTTACATTATCAAGGAGGTTCTCCAGTATTGTTTGAACACTTATTCTGGTTCTTAGGTCACCCTGAGGTTTATATTGTAATCTTACCAGCAATGGGTCTTGTATCTGAAATTATGGCAACGAATTCACGTAAACCAATCTTTGGATACAGAGCGATGATTATGTCTGTTCTTGCAATCGCATTCTTGTCAACTATTGTTTGGGGACACCATATGTTCCTTTCAGGTATGAATCCTTTCTTAGGGTCTGTATTTACATTTACAACATTATTGATTGCAATTCCATCTGCTGTAAAAGCATTTAACTGGATTACAACTTTATGGAAAGGTAACTTACAGTTCAATCCTGCAATGTTATTTTCTATTGGAATGGTTTCTACTTTCATTACTGGAGGTTTAACGGGAATCATTTTAGGAGATAGTACTCTGGATATTAACGTTCACGATACTTACTTTGTAATTGCACACTTTCACTTAGTAATGGGTATTTCTGCACTTTACGGAATGTTTGCTGGTATTTACCACTGGTTTCCTAAAATGTACGGAAGAATGTTGAATAAAAACTTAGGTTACATTCACTTTTGGGTAACAGCAGTTTGTGCTTATGGAGTATTCTTCCCAATGCACTTTATTGGATTAGCTGGTTTACCAAGACGCTACTATACAAATACAAACTTCCCATTATTTGATGATTTACAAAATGTGAATGTTTTAATTACAACATTTGCTCTTGTAGGAGGTGCGTTCCAATTAGTATTCTTATACAACTTCTTTAGTAGTATTTTCTACGGTAAGAAAGCTGTTCAGAATCCATGGAAATCTACAACATTAGAGTGGACAACTCCGGTTGAACATATTCACGGTAACTGGCCAGGTGAAATTCCTCATGTATATCGTTGGCCG
The DNA here is from genome assembly GCF_020026925.1 of Flavobacterium hibisci. Taxonomy (GTDB): domain Bacteria; phylum Bacteroidota; class Bacteroidia; order Flavobacteriales; family Flavobacteriaceae; genus Flavobacterium; species Flavobacterium hibisci. The sequence continues at coordinate 303,947 of NZ_JAIQDW010000003.1, forward strand.
TATGACTACAGTAATCCAAATCATGATGTAGATTTTGTTCCTCAAAATGTACCCATGAAAGAAGGTGAAGAAGTTTTACATCACTAAAAATATTTAAGAGACCATCAGAAATGATGGTCTTTTTGTTTTGTAAAAGTTTTTATCTGTGAATTTTTACTGTTTTACAAACTGATTACTTTGCATATCTTTGTCAAATGAATGAAAATCTAGATCCTACCACAAAAGGATACAACCCAGAAGAGTTAGATCTTGAAAAAAGATTGCGTCCGCTGTCATTTGATGATTTCGCCGGACAAGACCAGGTTTTAGAAAATTTAAAGGTTTTTGTCGCAGCTGCTAATCAGCGAGGAGAAGCACTTGATCATGCACTTTTTCACGGACCTCCCGGACTAGGAAAAACTACTTTAGCTAATATTTTAGCGAACGAACTTGAAGTTGGTATCAAAATTACTTCTGGTCCTGTTTTAGATAAGCCGGGTGATTTAGCAGGTTTATTGACAAATCTAGATGAAAGAGATGTATTATTCATTGATGAAATTCATCGTTTGAGTCCTATTGTTGAAGAATATTTATATTCTGCTATGGAGGACTTTAAGATTGATATCATGATTGAATCCGGCCCTAATGCCAGAACGGTTCAAATTAATTTAAATCCTTTTACCTTAATTGGGGCCACTACGCGTTCAGGATTATTGACTGCTCCTATGCGTGCCCGTTTTGGAATATCGTCCCGTTTGCAATATTATACGACCGAACTTTTAACTACAATTGTGGAAAGAAGTGCTTCTATTTTGAAAATGCCGATCGATCTTGAAGCAGCAATAGAAATTGCAGGCCGCAGCCGCGGTACACCTCGTATTGCAAATGCTTTGCTACGTCGTGTACGTGATTTTGCGCAGATAAAAGGGAATGGTATTATTGACTTAGAAATATCAAGATATGCTCTTAAAGCACTAAATGTTGATGCGCATGGGCTTGATGAAATGGATAATAAAATTTTATTAACTATTATTAATAAATTTAAAGGAGGCCCTGTTGGTCTTTCTACTCTGGCAACAGCAGTCTCTGAAAGCAGTGAGACGATTGAAGAAGTTTACGAGCCATTTTTGATTCAGGAAGGTTTCATTATGCGTACTCCCCGTGGTCGTGAAGTTACAGATAAAGCCTATAAACACTTAGGAAAAATAAACACGAATATTCAAGGAGGATTATTTTAATTTATTTATACAATGTCCCTAAGTAAAATATATAATTATCCAAATAAGCTTTCAATTTTAAGATTTTTTCTGGATGCTGAAGGGATACGTAAAAATCCTATTCCGTTTCACAATAGGTACTTTAATGTTTTAGGGGATTCATTTTCTATTAGAATTGGAAAATCCAAATATATCATTTTGTCCAGGGACAATGATGTTGCCGAATATATTTTGCAGAAAAATCACAAGAACTATCATAAATCAAAGTTTCAGTCTGTATATCTTTCGAAATATTTAGGTAAGGGACTTCTAACTGTCGATGGTGAATTTTGGTTAAAACAAAGAAGGCTCATTCAGCCAGCTTTTCATAAACAAAAAATGAATGAGCTGGTTGAAAACATGGAAAAGATAATTGCTTCAGAACTAAATGATCTAGTGGCAGAAAAACCTATTGATCTTTTTCCTGTTATGAGCGAACTAGCCTTTAATGTTGTGGCTAAATCATTATTTCAGCTTTCTACCTCTGATGAAAAATTAAATCGTATAAAATTTATTATCGAAGAGGTTCAGAATTTCTTAATCAAAGAAATTAGGCTTCCACATAAAGCGTGGTGGTTTTCAATTAGTGGTCAGGTAAAAAAACATCTTGAGCTGGCTTATGAAAATAATAAAATTATTAGAGAAATTGTAGAGGAAAGGATTGTTTCAAAAAAAGAAGTTAATGATTTGCTGAATATGCTTCTTGAAACACGTTATGAGGATAGTGGTGAAGGAATGTGTGTAGAACAATTAATAGATGAGATAAAAATTCTTTTTATTGCAGGGCATGAAACAACCGCTAATGCTTTAACTTTTACCTTACATCTTTTAGGAAATAATCCTGATGTACAGGAGAAGATATTCGACGAAATATTCAAAATTGAATCAGATACTGATAATGTAGTGGAGCAGCTGCAAAGAATGACGTATACAAATGCAGTTTTAAATGAGTCAATGCGATTATATCCGCCTGCCTGGATTACAGACAGGGAAAATGTCGATGATGATACCCTGGGAGATTTTAATATTAAAAAAGGAACCCTGATTGGTGTTTCTTTTTATGAACTGCATCGTAATCCTAAATATTGGGAAAATCCTAATGAGTTTATTCCTGAACGTTTTATTGGTAAACAAAAAAAGAAATCGCTGCAATATTTTTATCCTTTTGGAGCCGGGCCAAGAATGTGTATTGGGGCAGGATTTGCTATTTATGAAATGTGTCTGACACTTTCTTATATTGTGAAAAGATACGTGATTAAATCAACTAAAAATGAAATACGGTTTAATCCGTTAATTACTTTAAAACCCGTTGGGGCTGAAGTTCTATTCTCTAAAAGATGACCATTAATTCTAAAGAGACATATTCGAAATTTATTAAATCTGAAGCAAAACGACTTGGTTTCATTTCCTGTGGAATATCTAAAGCAGGATTTCTTGAAGAAGAAGCTCCTCGTTTGGAGAAATGGTTAAAAAATAATCATAATGGTCAAATGGCCTATATGGAAAACCATTTTGATAAACGTTTGGATCCAACATTATTGGTTGATGATGCCAAAAGTGTAGTTTCGCTTTTACTAAATTATTACCCTGCAGAGGTTCAGAATAATGAAAGTTTCAAAATCTCAAAATATGCTTATGGTCAGGACTATCATTTTGTAATTAAAGAAAAACTCAAAGAATTTCTTCATTCAATCCAGGAAAATATAGGGGATGTTTCGGGACGTGCTTTTGTAGATTCGGCTCCTGTTTTAGATAAGGCCTGGGCAGCAAAAAGCGGTTTAGGATGGATTGGTAAAAACAGCAATTTATTAACTCAGAAAGTAGGTTCGTTTTATTTTATTGCTGAACTTATTCTGGACTTAGATCTAGAATACGATCATGCAGTAACGGATCATTGCGGTTCATGTACAGCCTGTATTGATGCCTGCCCAACACAGGCAATAGTCGCTCCTTATGTCGTTGACGGAAGCAAATGCATCTCTTATTATACCATTGAACTTAAAGAAAATATTCCAAACGAAATGAAAGGCAAATTCGATGATTGGATGTTTGGATGTGATACCTGTCAGGATGTTTGTCCCTGGAATCGTTTTTCTAAACCTCATGCTGAACCTTTATTTAATCCGAATCCTGAGTTACTTTCTTTTTCCAAAAAAGACTGGATTGAAATAACAGAGGAAACTTTTCGCTCAGTTTTTAAAAATTCCCCTATTAAGAGAACTAAATTCGATGGTCTGAAGAGAAATATTAAGTTTTTGGAGTAGTAGTTGAAAAAAATAAAAACTTTACAGTAAGGTCTTTCTGAGTTAAGGAAAGACCTTTTGCTCTTACTTAATACTGAAACGTTGCATTTTTGACAAAAAAAAGGTTCTGAGTGATTCTTTTCTTTAGGAGAATATTTCTAAATAGTTAAATGTCTTGTAATGATTTAAAAATGAATTTGTTAGGTGTTAAAAAATGTGGTGGCTTATCTTTTTATGTTTAATTTTTTTTAACTTTATAATCCTTAAAATTTTTCAGATATGACTGTAAATCAAATATTAAACGCAAAAGGGAAAAATGTTTATTCCGTACGTTCAACAACAACTGTTTATGAAGCATTGAAGGTAATGGGCGAAAAAAATATAGGCGCTATTCTGATTATCGATGATTCTGAGTTAAAAGGAATATTGTCTGAAAGGGATTATGCAAGAAAAATTGTCTTAAAGGATAAATCATCAAAAGAAACTTTAGTTGATGAAATCATGGAAAGCACTGTTTTTACAGTAAAACTTTCGGATAATTTAGAAAATTGTATGGAACTTATGAGCACAAAAAGAATACGACACCTTCCGGTTTTAGAAAACGAAATTGTTGTAGGTATTATTTCGATTAGTGATGTTGTAAAAGCTATTATCGAATTGCAAAAGGATACGATAAATCATTTGAATTCATATATTTCTCAATAAGAATTAAAATAATAAAAGTTTATAAATAGTCCGAATGTATCGGGCTATTTTTTTATCCAAAATTTAAACATTTTTAGTAAAAGTATGCTCAAAAACAAACAGTTTTATTTCAAGTCTTATATCTTTGTAAGAATATAATTAAAGTGAAAACGAATGAATAAAGAGACAAAAAGAAGAGAAGCATTATTATATCATGCAGAGCCAACTCCAGGTAAAATTCAGGTAGTTCCAACTAAAAAATATGCAACTCAGAGAGACTTGTCTCTGGCTTATTCGCCGGGAGTTGCAGAACCATGTTTAGAAATCGCAGCAAATCCTGAAGATGTTTATAAATACACAGCAAAAGGAAATTTAGTAGCTGTAATTTCAAACGGGACAGCCGTTTTAGGTTTGGGGGATATAGGTCCTGAAGCAGGAAAACCGGTAATGGAAGGAAAAGGTTTGCTTTTTAAAATTTTCTCTGATATTGATGTTTTCGATATTGAAATCGGAACAAAAGATGTTGAAGAATTTATTCAGACTGTAAAGAATATTGCCCCAACTTTTGGAGGAATCAATCTAGAAGATATAAAAGCCCCTGAATCTTTCGAAATAGAAAGAAGGCTGATCGAGGAGTTAGATATTCCGGTAATGCACGACGATCAGCATGGAACCGCTATTATTTCTTCGGCTGCCTTAATTAATGCACTTGAACTGGCAGGAAAAAAAGCTGAAGATATAAAAGTTGTAGTTTCAGGAGCCGGATCTGCTGCTATAGCCTGTACGGATTTATATGTTTTGCTTGGTGTAAAAGTTGAGAATGTTTTAATGTTCAACAGTAAAGGACTTTTAACAAAAGATAATCCTTCGCTTTCAGAGTTGCAGTTGAAATATGCTGTAGATGGTGATAAAATTGATTTGGCGGATGCTGTAAAAGATGCTGATGTTTTCATAGGACTATCTTCAGGAAATATTCTGTCACCTGAAATGCTGCTTTCAATGGCCGAAAGTCCAATTGTTTTTGCGATGGCAAATCCAAATCCTGAAATTGATTATAATTTAGCTGTCGAAACCCGCAAGGATGTAATTATGGCTACGGGCCGTTCAGATTTTCCTAATCAGGTCAATAATGTTTTAGGTTTCCCTTATATTTTTAGAGGAGCTTTGGATGTTAGGGCAACAAAAATTAATGAAGCTATGAAGATGGCAGCCGTAAAAGCACTGGCTTCATTAGCAAAACAATCTGTACCGGAACAGGTTAACGTGGCTTACGGTGCAACAAAATTAGGTTTTGGCCGTGAATATATTATTCCGAAGCCATTTGATCCAAGATTGATTGCCGTAGTTGCGCCTGCTGTTGCGAAAGCAGCTATAGAATCAGGCGTTGCCAAAAATCCGATTACAGACTGGGCAGCTTATGAAGAAAAGCTTTTGGAACGTTTGGGCAATGATAATAAGATGGTCCGTTTGATTACAAACCGTGCAAAAATGGATCCAAAACGAGTGGTTTTTGCTGAGGCAGAACATTTGAATGTTTTAAAAGCTGCTCAGATTGTTTACGAAGAAGGTATTGGCTTTCCGATTCTATTAGGGAATAAAGAAATCATTTTAGAACTTAAAAAGGAATTAGGTTTTGATGCCGATGTTGAAATAATCGATCCTAAGACAAGTGAAGAAGAAGCAAGGCGCAACAGATTTGCAACTTCATATTGGGAGACAAGAGAAAGGAGAGGGGTTTCTTTGCTGGATGCTCAGCGATTTATGCGCGAAAGAAATTATTTTGCAGCAATGTTGGTTAACGAAGGCGAAGCAGACGGTTTGGTTACAGGATATTCAAGAAGTTATCCAAGTGTTGTAAAACCAATGATGCAGTTAATTGAAAAAGCACAAGGTGCATCTCTTGTTGCTACTACAAACATGATGCTTACAGCACGTGGCCCAATGTTTTTGGCTGATACAGCAATAAACATTAATCCATCTGCGGATGATTTGGTTAATATTGCGATTATGACTGCTAAAACGGCTAAAATGTTTGGTATTGAGCCTGTTATTGCAATGGTCTCTTATTCAAATTTTGGATCATCGACTCATCAAAATGCTTCAAAAGTAAGGGAAGCTGTTGCATATTTACATAAAAATCATCCAGATATGATTGTTGATGGCGAAATTCAGGCCGATTTTGCTTTGAATCCAGAAATGCTTGAGGAGAAATTTCAATTTTCTAAATTGGCAGGAAAGAAAGTAAACACACTCGTATTTCCTAACTTAGAGGCAGCAAATATTACTTACAAACTATTAAAAGAGTTGTATAAAGTAAATTCTATCGGACCAATCATGATGGGAATGGGAAAACCGGTTCATATTTTTCAACTAGGTGCCAGTGTTGAAGAGATGGTAAATATGGCAGCAATTGCAGTTATTGATGCTCAGGGAAAAGAATTGAAGAAAATCAAACTAGCGAAATAAGAGGGTTTATACGGTTGTTAATGTTGTCTTAAATTTAGTATATTTGACCCCACAAATAATATTATGATAGCACATTTGCAGGGTAAATTGGTGGAGAAAAATCTAACAGAGGTAATTATTGATTGTGCAGGGGTTGGGTATCAGGTTAATATCTCCCTGCATACTTTTTCATTACTTCCAAATACTGATTTTATAAAATTATATACGCATCTTCTAATCAAAGAAGATGCGCATACTTTATATGGTTTTGTAGAAAAGTCTGAAAGAGAAATATTTAGAATGCTTATATCTGTTTCCGGAATTGGGGCTAATATTGCCAGGACGATGCTTTCATCTATAGATCCAAAGCAAATTATCAATGCAATTGCTTCAGGAGATGTTGGTGTTATTCAGTCTATTAAGGGCATTGGTAATAAAACTGCTCAAAGAGTGATATTGGATTTGAAAGAAAAAGTCTTAAAATTATATGATTTGGATGAAGTTTCTGTTGTTCAAAACAATACAAACCGAGATGAAGCGTTATCTGCTTTAGAAGTTTTAGGTTTTGTTAGAAAGACATCTGAAAAAGTTGTTGAGAAAATTGTAAAAGAAGATCCGGACGCTACTGTAGAAACCATTATCAAAAAAGCTTTAAAAGCTTTATAAATTACTATTAAGACACTTGAATTGTATGCGTAAAATTTTACTTTTTTTACTGGTTTTATTTTGTGGCAATGCTCTGCATGCACAGGTAAATCCAACAATTCAGGATACTACTAAAACAGGATTTTCTGTTGGAAAACTAGAATTAGAAAATCCCCCAAGCGTACTTTCCGGGTACAAATACGATCCTGTCACAGACCGTTATATTTATACGAGTTCTGTTGACGGTTTTTCTATTGATTATCCACTGGTTTTAACCCCAAAACAATACGAAGATTTACTGCTTAAGGAATCCAGAAGAAATTATTTCAGGCAAAAAATGATCGCTGTTGACGGGAAAAAAGCAGGTAGTGAAAACGCAAAAAAAGATTTATTGCCAAGATATTATATTAATTCGAGCCTTTTTGAATCTATTTTTGGAAGTAATACAATTGATGTAAAGCCCACAGGATCAGTTGAGATGGACTTGGGATTACGATATAGCAAACAGGATAATCCTTCATTTTCGCCAAGAAACAGATCAAGTCTTACTTTTGATTTTGACCAAAGAATAAGTATGAGCTTAATGGGTAAGGTAGGTACCAGATTAGAAGTAAATGCCAATTATGATACCCAATCTACATTTGCTTTTCAAAATCTTTTCAAACTGGCTTATACTCCAACAGAGGATGATATTATTCAGAAAGTAGAAGTAGGTAATGTGAGTATGCCTTTAAATAGTACTTTAATTCGTGGGGCACAGAGTTTGTTTGGTGTTAAGACACAGCTTCAATTTGGGAAAACAACTGTTACAGGAGTTTTCTCTGAGCAGAAATCGCAAACAAAAAGTATAGTTGCTGAAGGTGGCGGAACAATTCAGAACTTTGATTTATACGCACTGGATTACGACAATGACAGGCACTTCTTCTTATCACAATATTTTAGAAATAAATACGATGCATCGTTAAGAAATTATCCTTTCATCGATAGTCGTGTACAAATTACCAGATTGGAAGTTTGGGTAACAAACAAACAAAATCGTGTAAGTACAACAAGTAATAATTTGCGAAACATTATTGCACTTCAGGATTTGGGAGAAGCACAGCTTACAGGATTGCCTGATTCTGAAGTCGTTGTTATAAATCCTTCAACGGGTTTTTTTAATACTAATAAGCCTGTTGATTCACCTACAGATAATGAAAACAATAAATATGATCCGGCTGCAATTGGTCAGCCTGGATCATATTTAAATTCAAACATTAGAGAAATTGTTACTGCAAAAAATGGTTTTAATAATGCTGACCCTAACAGAAGTGAAGGAAGGGATTATTCAGTCCTTGAAAATGCCAGAAAATTAACTTCAAACGAATATACTTTTAATCCTCAGTTAGGGTATATTTCATTGCAGCAGCGTTTGGCGAATGATGAAATTTTAGCAGTAGCCTATGAATATACTGTTGGAGGAGTTGTATATCAGGTAGGGGAGTTTGGTAGTGATGGAGTTGATGGTACAGTAGTGACAGGAAGTTCTCAAAATAACAATCAGGCCGTTATCACGCAAAGTTTGATTTTGAAAATGCTAAAAAGCAGTTTAACGAATGTTAATAATCCTGTCTGGAACCTGATGATGAAAAACATCTATCAGATACCTGGGGCTTATCAGATAAAACAAGACGATTTTAGATTTAATATCCTTTATACTGATCCGTCACCAATCAATTATATTTCACCAGTTGATACTGCAAATCCTTTTCCTTCTAATCCAACCGCAGGTAATGAAGTAAAAGACACACCATTATTGAAAGTTTTTAATCTGGATAGATTAAATTACAATAATGATCCACAGGCAGGTGGAGATGGTTTCTTTGATTATCTGCAAGGCATTACTTTTGATGCGCAAAACGGACGAATTATATTTACTACTAAAGAGCCATTTGGAAAGTTATTATTTGATAAATTAAACACAGGTGCAGCTGGAGAAAATTATAATGATCCTTCTACTTATAACCCAAACCAGAGGAAATATGTGTTTAGGAATATGTATAGGACTACACAGTCTGGGGCTTTACAGGACAGTGATAAAAATAAGTTTTTATTAAGAGGAAAATATAAATCATCCGGAAGTGACGGGATTCCGATAGGAGCCTTTAATGTTCCGCAAGGTTCTGTTGTAGTTACTGCCGGTGGAAGAGTTTTGGTTGAAGGGATTGATTATAGCGTCGATTATCAGCTGGGAAGAGTTCAGATTCTGGATGCATCCTTACAGGCTTCAAATACACCAATAGAAGTTTCCTTAGAGAATAATTCTGTTTTTGGTCAACAGACAAGAAGGTTTATGGGATTCAATGTTGAGCATAAAATTTCAGATAAATTTCTTATTGGGGGAACCTATTTGAAGATGACAGAAAGGCCATTTACTCAAAAATCGAGTTATGGGCAGGAATCTGTAAATAATACAATTTTCGGATTTAATGGAAATTATTCTACAGAAATTCCATTTTTCACCAGATTAGTAAATAAACTGCCAAATATTGATACAGATGTACCTTCAACCCTTTCGATAAGAGGAGAAGTTGCTTTTTTAAAACCGGATGCCCCAAAAGCAAGTGATTTTGAGGGAGAAGCTACTATATATGTAGATGATTTTGAGGGGTCCCAATCTACTGTGGATATGCGATCTGCTTACGCCTGGAGTCTTGCTTCTACACCGTTTATTAATTCTGATACAGATACTACTTTTGGTGCAGACTCCAATACTCTTAGTTATGGATATAAAAGAGCTAAACTCGCATGGTATTCTATAGATCCTATTTTTTACACACAAAAACCATCCGGAATATCAAATGATGATTTGTCTTTAAATACTACAAGACGAATTTATAGTAGAGAATTATATCCAAACACAGATATTGCGCAAGGTCAATTACAGGTAATCAATACGCTTGATTTGAGTTATTATCCTTCAGAAAGAGGACCTTATAATAACAATCCAACTTTTGGTTCAGATCCCGTAAATGGTAATTTTGGAGGGATTATGCGTTCTTTAAATTCAACCAATTTTGAACAAAGCAATGTGGAGTATATTCAATTTTGGATACTCGATCCTTATGTAGGAAATGCATCAGCACAGCCTTCTAATGTCGGAAAAATATATTTTAATTTAGGAGAAGTCTCAGAGGATATTTTAAAAGACGGAAGAAAACAATATGAAAACGGACTTGGACCGGATCAGTTAGTGGTAAAGCCAATTTGGGGAGAGGTTCCGGCTTCGCAATCTTTAATTTATGCTTTTGATAATAATACCGGAAACAGAACCAATCAGGATGTAGGTTTAGATGGCCTTCCTAATGGAAGAGAAGGTGCTATTTATACTAATTATGCTGCAGAATCAGACCCCGCAGCTGACGATTATACCTATTTCTTAAACACAACCGGAGGTGTTCAGGATCGATATAAAAAGTATAATGGTGTTGAAGGAAACTCTCCTGTAGATATAAATGATGCAAATCGAGGATCAACAACTTTGCCAGATGTCGAAGATATTAATCGCGACAATACAATGAATACAATCAATGCGTATTATGAGTATAGTATTGATATTAAGCCGGATATGGCTATTGGGCAAAATTACATTACTGATATTAAAGTGGTAAATAATGTTGAATTACCTAATGGAGGAAGTACGACAGCAAGATGGATCCAGTTTAAAATACCGGTTGCACAACCTCAAAGTACTATTGGAAATATTTCTGATTTCAGGTCTATACGGTTTATGAGAATGTTTATGACGGGCTTTAATGATCAGGTTACAGTACGTTTTGGAGCATTAGATTTAGTGAGAGGAGAGTGGAGGAGATATGACGGAACTATGGATAAAGCTGATACCGATCCAACTAATGACGGAACTGATTTTGATGTACAGGCAGTAAATATTCAGGAAAACAGTACGAAATGCCCCGTAAATTATGTTATGCCGCCAAATGTTCAAAGAGAACAATTGTACAATAATAATACGATTATCAATCAAAATGAACAATCATTGGCATTACGTGTTTCCGGTAACGGATTAGAAGCGCAGGATTCAAGGGCTGCTTTTAAAAATGTCAGTATTGATATGCGTCAGTATAAAAAACTGAAAATGTTTCTTCATGCTGAATCTCTGGAGGGTGAAGCAAGTGTTGCAGACAATGAAATGGTAGCCTTTATTCGATTTGGAAATGATTTTACAGAAAACTTCTATCAGGTAGAAATTCCTTTAAAAGTAACTGTCACTGGAGGTGGCTGTAGTATAAATCCTGACTTGGTTTGGCCTCAAGCAAATGAAATGAACCTGGCACTTGATTTACTCACCAGGATGAAGATTAAAGGGATGAGTATCGATATTAATTCTTCAAAAAGAGATATTAATGGGATTTACTACCCTGATAATGATCCTGATGTTTCAGAAGGTGATGGAGATAGTAAATTAGTATTGGGTATTAAGGGAAATCCTAATTTCGGGTTGGTCCGAAATTTAATGGTGGGTATCAAAAATGGGAATACCGTTGATAAAAGAATAAAAGGGGAAGTGTGGTTCAATGAGCTTCGTTTGTCTGATATGGAGAACAAAGGTGGTATGGCAGCCATATTAAACATTGATACAAACATGGCTGATTTTGCTACAGTTTCAGCAACCGGACGTAAAAGTACAATTGGTTTTGGATCTATTGAAGAAGGCGCAAATGAAAGAGACCGTGAAGATATCCAGCAGTATAATATTGTTACGAATTTAAATTTAGGAAAATTACTTCCTCCAAAATGGGGTATAAACCTTCCGTTTAATTATGCAATTGGAGAAGAAGTGATTACACCTGAATATGATCCCTTCAATCAGGATATTAAGTTGAAACAATTGCTCGATGAGACCACAGATCAGGCTCAAAAAGATAATATTAAAAACAGGGCTATAGATTATACCAAACGCAAAAGCATCAATTTTATAGGCGTTAGAAAGGACAGGACACCTGAACAAAAGTCACATGTTTATGATGTTGAGAATTTTACTTTCTCTCAATCTTACAATCAGGTTGAACGTCATGATTATGAAATTGAGGATTATGAGGATGAACTGTCAAATTCATCTGTAAATTATGCTTATACATTTCAGCCAAAAGAAATAACTCCTTTCAAGCAGACCAAATTCATGAAAAAAAGTGAATATTGGAAACTGTTAAGCGATTTCAATTTTAATTATTTACCATCTAATATTTCTTTTAATAGTAATATTATCAGACAAAGTAATCGCCAGCAATTCAGACAGGTTGAAGATGTCCAGGGAATTGGTCTTGATGCGCTTTACAGAAGAAATTTTGCACATAATTATCAATATGGATTCGGTTTCAATCTGACTAAATCTTTAAAATTAAATTATACAGCATCCTCAAATAACATTGTTAAAAACTTTTTGAATGATGATAATACTCCTAAAGAAGATTTTAGCATTTGGGATGATTATTTTGATCTTGGAACGCCAAATCAGCATACACAGCAGCTGGTTTTAAATTATGACATTCCAATTAACAAAGTGCCCGTTCTTAGTTTTATAAAAGCCAATTATTCTTACACTGCAGATTACAACTGGCAGCGTTCTTCAACTGCCTTATCACAATACGAAGAAGAAAATCCAGATGGGTCTTTTACAACATATGATTTGGGTAATACGATTCAGAATGCCAATTCAAATACTTTAAGTACTACTTTTAATATGACTACTTTGTATAAGTATTTAGGTTTGACACCCGGATCTAAAAAAGCAGCAAAAACAAAACCTGCGGGGCCACCAAAACCAGGAGAAAAAGTAGTGAATACCAATAAAGCACAAACAACTAGAAGTCCGTTTTATGATGGTTTAATTGGGGTTTTGACCAGTGTTAAAAATATTCAGATAAATTATACAGAAAACAGCGGAACAGTCTTGCCAGGTTACACTCCCGGGATAGGGTTTTTAGGAACCTCTAAACCAACGTTAGGATTTATTTTTGGTAGTCAGGATGATATACGATATGAATCGGCTAAAAATGGCTGGCTGACAACTTACGATAATTTCAATCAAAATTATACTCAGGTCAATAACAAGCTTTTGAAGGCAACAGCAAATATTGATTTGTTTCCGGATTTTAAAATAGACTTGAGTATGGACAGGTCTTATTCTGAAAATTCTTCAGAGCAGTATAGTGTTGTCAATGGTGAATATACGCCTTTATCTCCTTATACTTATGGAATGTTTTCTATTTCCACGGTATTAATTAAAACCGCTTTTTCTACAAGTGATGAAAATGTATCGGCTGCTTTTGATGATTTTAGAAATAACCGTCTAATAATAGCAAATCGTTTGGCTGAAGATCGGTACGGAAGCACAATTCCGCGATACGACGCTGGAACTCTGCCAATTGAAGATACAAATGTCCCTATAGATAATCTTGCAAATCCAAATAACCCTGATAGAAAGATGATTCAGTCAAATGATGGCTATCCTGTAGGTTATGGAAAAAGTAATCAGGCAGTTTTGCTTCCCGCATTTTTAGCTGCGTATTCAGGAAATGATGCATCGAGTTCCTCGACAGGGATTTTTAGAAATTTTCCTATCCCGAACTGGAGTATAAAATATAATGGATTGATGCGTTATAAATATTTTAAAGACAGATTCAAACGTTTCTCTTTACAGCACAATTACAGGGCATCTTATACAATTAATCAGTTTAGATCTAATTTCGATTATAGCGAAAATCCAAATGGTACAGATGTAAATGGCAATTTCTTCAATAAAACTATTATGTCAAATGTCAATTTGGTAGAACAGTTTAGTCCGTTAATACGTGTTGATTTTGAATTGAAAGGATCATTGAGGGTACTTACTGAAGTAAAGAAAGACAGAGCTTTATCTATGAGTTTTGATAATAATTTATTGACCGAAGTTAAAGGTCTTGAATATGTGGTAGGTTTAGGGTATCGTTTTAAGGATGTAATTTTTTCATCAACTCTGGCCGATAATCCAACCGGAATTATAAAAAGCGATATTAATATCAAGGCAGATTTTTCATACAGAAACAACCAGACTCTGGTTCGCTATTTAGATTATGATAATAATCAATTGGCAGCCGGACAAAATATCTGGTCATTAAAACTTACTGCAGATTATGCTTTCAGCAAGAACCTTACGGCTATTTTCTATTACGATCATTCGTTTTCGAAAGCAGTTATTTCTACATCATTTCCACTAACAAACATTCGTTCAGGATTTACACTTCGATATAATTTTGGGAATTAATTTTGTTATTATAAACTAATTTTAATTAGAAGATTGTTACATTTGTTACTTTAAAATTAAATATCAATTTCAAACATAATAATATGAGCATACCGGCAAATTTAAAGTACACAAAAGATCACGAATGGGTTAGCATAGATGGTGATGTTGCAACAGTAGGAATCACTCATTTTGCTCAAAAAGAGTTAGGGGATATCGTGTATGTTGAAGTAGAAACTTTGGATCAGACACTTGAAAAAGACGAAGTTTTCGGAACTGTAGAAGCCGTAAAAACGGTATCAGATTTATTCTTGCCTTTATCGGGAGAAATCATTGCTTTTAATGAAGATTTGGAAAGCACTCCTGAAGCAGTAAATTCTGATCCTTATGGAGCCGGATGGATGATTAAAGTAAAAATTGCTAACGCTTCAGAAATAGATTCATTATTGTCAGATGAAGCATACAAACAACTTATAGGTGCCTAAACAACTGCTTTTATTGTGGGCAATAATTTGCACAGGGATAATTACCTATCTTTGCCTGACAGACTCAAGTAATATTCCTGCAGTCAGTTTTCCCAGCATTGATAAAATAGTACATTTCTGTTTTCATTTTGGCTTTACAATTTCATGGATTTTGTTTTTCAAAAAAGAATTAAAAGGTAAGACTACGGATGATTTTAAAGCCTACTTAATATCCTTTATATTTTCAGTTTTTTTTGGAATAACTATCGAAATATTGCAAGGTATTTTTACCAAAACCAGGGCAGCAGATGTTGCTGATATTTTAGGTAATGCCATTGGAGCTACAGCTGCAGTTTTTACGGCAATAGCTTTTAAAAAGCAAATTGACAAAATATAATAATTCCCACTTCGGTGGGTTTTTTATTTTCTAAATTTTAAATGTATTTTTGCGCTATCTCAGAATCTTAATTGATATGAATATCAGGCAATATTTAGACTCCACTTACTTGAAGACTGCTTCACAGGCCGGTATTTCAGAAATAGAAAACGATATTGTGGTTCAACATGCAATCACTGAAGCTATTAATGAGGGATTTAAAGTCATTATGATTCGGCCGGAGTATGTAGCTTTGGCCAAGAAAATGATTTTACAGGCTAATTCAAATTTGAGCGTAGGCACTGTTATTGATTTTCCCGAAGGCAAATCAGATTTAGAAACAAAGATCAAAGAAGCGAATCAGGCAATAGCAAATGGTGCAGATGATCTTGATTTTGTTTGCAATTATGAAGCTTTTAAAAACGGTGACACAGAATTAGTAAAACAAGAGATTTTAATAGCAACACAAATAGGGCTGGCAAACAATAAAACAGTAAAATGGATTATTGAAACTGCCGCTTTAACGGAAAAAGAAGTTATTCAGCTTTCATCTTTGATAAAAAACGTTATTATTTCTAATTTTAAAGAGGAAGATTATGCATCGGTTTTTGTAAAATCGTCAACCGGATTTTATAAAACCCAGGACGGTTCTCCAAATGGCGCAACTATCCCGGAAATTATTATGATGTTAGAAAATGCATCGCCATTGCCGATAAAAGCTTCGGGAGGTGTTAAGACTTATAAAGAGGCAATGGAAATGATTGAATTAGGAGTTAAACGAATCGGCACTTCATCTGCAAAAGCAATTGCAAACGGAGAAAATAGCCCAAATGAATAGTAATGAAAATCAAAAATATTTTGAATAAAAGTTTTTTAACGTTCTTTCTGACATTATTATGCATGTCTGTTTTTTCTCAGGAAACAAGCAAATCTTCTGTTAAGCCAGGTTTTTCTGCTGAACGTTTCCCTGTTTTTCCAAATTGTGAAAATTTAGAGTCTAAAAATCTGGAAAACTGCTTTTACAAAGAAGTTCATGATTTTGTATATAACAATTTTGAAGTTCCGGAAAATTTGAAACAGTCAAATTATAAAGGTGAAGTTAAGGTGCTTTTTGAAGTAGATGCAAATGGAGTCTTTAAGGTAATTTATGTAAATGCGACAAATGACAATCTGGCGAAAGAAGCCAAACGTGTTTTTGATAAATTTCCAAATATAAAGCCATCAACTTATAATGGTACTGCAACTTATTCTAAATACACCATTTCGATTGATGTTCCATTAAAAAGCTCAGAGCAGATTGCTGCGGAGAATCTTGCTGCAGCAGAAATTTTAAAACCAATAGAAAAGCCAATGACTGAACTGGATAGTATTGTGTATAAAAAATACAATAATCCTGAATTCGAAAGTCATTTAAATATTCCTTTTTCACACAGTTATTATGCACAGTTTGATGCAGCTATGAATCAGGTGGGGAGTAACAATCATACGGCATCCAAACCTTACACTTATGCAGAAGTTTCAAAATATTATAATTTAAAAGCAGTAAACGAGTCGCTTCAAAAAAAGACTTCTAGCTGGTTAGGAAGAAAATGGTGGAATGAAAATATGGTTCAGATTCAGGGAGAAGATTACTGGTTGTCTTTAAATCCAATTGTTGATCTGCAAATCGGTAAGGCTTCAGATCTGAATGCGTCCTATACTTATGTAAACACACGTGCGATCAATTTCAGAGGAGGTTTAGGAAAACAAATCAACTTTACCACCACAATTTTTGAAAGTCAGGGAAGATTTGCAGGATATTTTAATGATTATGCCAATTCCTTAAAGCCTTCAGGAGGAAATCCTGCGATCATTCCAGGTATGGGAATTGCAAAACAATTTAAAACCGATTCGTATGATTTTCCATTAGCGGAAGCAAATATTTCGTATTCGCCAAGTAAATTTTTCGATTTTCATTTAGGCTACGGAAGAAATTTTATCGGAGACGGATATCGTTCATTATTGGAAAGCGATGGAGCTAGTCCTTATCCTTACTTTAAAATTAATACGACTTTTTGGAAAATAAAATATACCAATACGTATATGTGGCTAAAAGATGTTCGTCCTGAGGCTACAGTTGACAAAACGTATGCATCAAAATACATGGCAAATCATTATCTGAGCTGGAATGTTTCAAATAAGCTGAATTTAGGTTTCTTTGAATCGGTAGTGTGGACAGATACCAATAACAGAGGTTTTGATGTAAATTTTGTTAATCCGATTATATTTTATCGTTCTGTTGAGTTTGCATCATCTTCTAAAAGCGGTAATGCGCTTTTGGGAATTACATCTAAATACAAATGGAATAATAATATCAATTTGTATGGACAGTTATTGATTGATGAGTTTTCATTTGGAGATATAAAAGCGGCAGATAACAGCTGGAAAAATAAAATTGGATATCAGTTGGGTGCTAAATATTTTAACGCCTTTAAAATTAAAGATCTGCTTCTTCAGTTAGAATACAATCATGTTCGTCCTTACGTATATTCTCATAGTGCTGTAATTACTAATTATGCACACAATAATCAAAGTCTTGGTCATCAATGGGGTGGTAATTTTGAAGAACTTGTTGCGATTGGCCGTTATCATAAAGGACGTCTTTTTGCTGATGCGAAATTTACTGTGGGAAAAAGAGGTTTTGATTTTGATACCGCAGAAGATTCTTTTAACTACGGAGGTAATATTTATAAAAGTTATGAAGAAAAACGACCTTATGACAATGGTGTAAAGATAGGTCAGGGCAATAAAACCAATATTTTTATTGCCGATATTCAGGGAGGATATCTGATAAATCCAATGACAAATCTGAAACTTTTTGGAAGTTTTATCTATAGAAATTTCGACCCAATGCAGAACACAGCAACTACTTTTAAACAAAGTACGACCTGGTTTACAATAGGATTGCGTTCTGATCTTTTCAACTGGTATTTTGATTATTAATATTAATAAGACTTTTCGATATAATTGTGTTAAAGATTGGCAAGTCCTTATTTTGAAAAGGTTTTTATTTGGAATTTCTAATTTTATAGTTCAGAATTCTATAATCTAATTTGTACATTTGCACCACTCAAAAAAATAGACAAATAATTACAGGTTGAACGCTACTAAAAATACAATTTCACTTAAATCGATATTTCTGGATTTCAAAGAGATTACCAAAGCTGGTTTAGCTATCAGTGTTTTGTTTTCTTCAATTGCAGGATATTTATTAGGTGTAAATAATGAAAATCCTTTTCAATGGAGTGTTTTAGCTGTTTTAATGGTTGGAGGCTACTGTATGGTTGGTGCTTCTAATGCTTTTAATCAGGTAATCGAAAAAGATATTGATTCTTTAATGGATCGTACCAAAAACCGCCCGGTTCCTTCAGGGCGTATGTCTCCAAAAGTGGCTTTGCTGGTAGCAAGTTTACTAACGATTACAGGAATTGTTTTGTTATATACGATCAATGCAAAGTCTGCAATGTTTGCAGCAATCTCAATATTTTTATATACGAGTGTTTATACACCTTTAAAAACGGTAACCTCATTGTCTGTTTTTGTTGGGGCTTTTCCGGGGGCAATTCCGTTTATGTTAGGATGGGTTGCGGCGACAGGTGAATTCGGGATAGAGGCAGGTACTTTATTTTTGATTCAGTTTTTCTGGCAATTCCCTCATTTTTGGGCTATTGGATGGTTTTTATATGAAGATTATGAAAAGGCGGGTATTTTTATGCTTCCAACAGGAAAAAAAGATAAAGGAACAGCTTTGCAGGTTATTTTATATACAATTTGGCTGATAATTGCGTCGCTGTTACCAATGTTAGGATATACAGGACAATTATTTCTTACGCGAACTGCTGCAATCGTAGTTTTTTTATTAGGACTCTGGATGTTGTTTTATGCTGTGCGTTTGTATCAGTTAAGAACTGCAAAATCGGCCAGAACATTAATGCTGGTAAGTGTTTCGTATATTTCGTTACTGCAAATAGTATTTATAGTAGATAAATTTTTAAGATAGTTATGGAAATGACAATGAAAATAAGTGAAGAACAAGTAAGAAAATCAAAATCGGCAAAACTGATTTTGTTGTTCGCAATGGTGAGTATGACTATGATGTTTGCCGGACTTACCAGTGCGTTTGTGGTAAGTAAATCAAGGGCAGACTGGTTGAAGAATTTTGAATTGCCATCTGCGTTTTATTATAGTACAGCTGTAATTATTGGTTGTAGTATTGCTTTTCATTTGGCAAAAAAAGCCATTCAAAAAGATAAAAGAAGTGCTACTACAGGGTTTCTGCTTGCTACATTATTATTAGGTATTGCATTTGTGGTTTTGCAGTTTGAAGGTTTTGGTCAGATTGTAAAAAGCGGATATTATTTTACCGGTAAAGGGAGTTCTATAACGACTACTTTTCTTTATGTGGTCACTGTTACGCATTTATTGCACCTTGCAGGGGGATTAATTTCTCTTTTAATTGTAATTTATAATCATTTTAAACAAAAATACAATTCAACTCAAACTCTTGGTATAGAACTAGGTGCGATGTATTGGCACTTTCTGGACTTATTGTGGGTTTATTTATTTTTATTTTTATATTTCTTTAAATAAGAAAAAAACGTAAATTTGGGAACTTTTTAACGAATATCTTTTATGGAAGCGACAGTTACTACTGCAAATAACGACGAAAAAACTTGGGGAGGCGGAGAGCATATCCAGCCATTAGGAGCAAGTTATGGTAAAATGATGATGTGGTTTTTTATCGTATCAGATGCCTTGACATTCTCTGGATTTCTTGCTGCTTATGGTTTTTCTAGGTTTAAATTTATTGAAACATGGCCATTGGCTGACGAAGTGTTTACTCACTTTCCATTTATGCATGGTGTTTCGGCTCCAATGTATTATGTGGCCTTAATGACTTTTATTTTGATTTTCTCATCTGTAACTATGGTTTTGGCAGTTGACGCAGGTCATCAGTTGAAAAAGACAAAGGTTGCAATTTATATGTTCCTTACTATTATTGGAGGTTTTATTTTCGTAGGCTCTCAGGCATGGGAGTGGAAAAACTTCATAAAAGGTGAATATGGTGCAATTGAAACAGCAGGTGGAAGTTTGTTGCAGTTTGTTGACAAAGATGGTAAAAGAGTTGCGCTTGCAGATTTTGCAGTAAAATTGCCAGAACAAAGAGAAGCTTTAACAAGAAGCCATTCGACCTGGTTTATGGAAGATGCTGAAACGCAGCCAACATATACTGTTGCTGAAGTGCAGGCAGGTTTTAAAGCACATCCTGAATTATTAATCAGAACTGAAAAATTAACTGAACATAAGAAAAAAACTGTTTTGTCAAGAGAAGAGTCTGAAACTCATTTAGCAAATGCAAAATATGTAGTTGAAGGTGCAAATCTGACAAGAAATGAATACGGAAGCAAATTATTTGCTGATTTTTTCTTCTTTATTACAGGATTCCACGGATTCCACGTATTTTCCGGGGTTATCATTAATATCATTATATTCTTTAATGTATTATTAGGTACTTACGAAAAGAGAAGAAGCTATGAAATGGTAGAGAAAGTTGGTTTATACTGGCACTTTGTAGATTTAGTTTGGGTATTTGTATTTACAGTTTTCTACTTAGTTTAATTTTAGAATTTAATCATTATGTCACACGAGCACGTATCAAATACAAAAAGAATCTGGTTTGTTTTTGCATTACTATCAGTAGTAACTACAGTAGAGGTTATTCTTGGTATTTATAAACCAGCATCATTAGAGTTTAATCATTTTATTGGTTTGAATTTATTAAACTGGATATTTTATATCTTAACAATATTCAAAGCTTACTATATTGTATGGGCATTTATGCACATGGAAGGTGAAAAAAGCAGCCTTAGATGGTCTGTTGTATCGCCTGTTATTTTCCTTGTTCTGTATTTATTGTTCATTCTCTTAACTGAAGGACATTATATTTATGGGGTTTTTAAAGATTCTACTATTAAATGGAATTTTTAACATGATATTAATTCGAAAAGAAGCTCCGTTTAACGGAGCTTTTTTTATTTTTGTAGTCAATAATTTCCGCACTTACAATGAAAAAAAATATAGTTCTCTTTGTGCTTTTTGTTTTGCCAATTGTCGCCTATTTGTTTTTTGCCTCCGGCGTAAATAGTTTTACAACACTTCCTGTAATTACACCAAAAATTAGTGATTTTGGCAATTGGAAATCCTTAAATGGCAAAAAAATTTCACTTGATAAAAAGATAACGATTTTAGGTTTTGCAGGTTCCGATATTTTAAGCAATCGTGGTAATTATTTTAACTTAAACGAAAAAATTTACAAACGTTACAACGGATTTGAAGATCTTCAGTTTGTAGTTTTATGCCCGCTTGGAACTGAAAAGCAAGCTCAGAAGATTGTAGATGCTTTATCTCCTTTTACAGATGTGAAAAACTGGAATTTTGTTTTTGCATCAAACCAAGATATTCAGAAGTTTTATGATCAGTTGCATTTAAAAGCGAAGCTGGACGAAAATCTGGGTACTCCTAATGTTTTTATCGTTGATAAAGAAAGAAATTTAAGGGGGAGAAAAGATGATAAAGAATATAAAGAAGGCTATAATACCTTTCATCCTTCTGAATTGAGCAACGAGATGCTCGACGACTTTAAGATTATTCTTTACGAATACCGTGCAGCTCTTAAAAAGAATCATAATGCTACTAAACAACTCTAAATTTCAATTATAATGTTTAAAAATAAATCATATATCGGAATTTCGTTTATCATTTTAATCTTCGGAATTTATGCTGTGCCTAAAATTGTTGACAGAATCAAAAATGGCGATGTTGTTAAAGGAAATCGGTTAGACAACGTAGGTGAAAAAACTTCTAATGGAGACGCAAAATTACTGACAATAGGAAAGGCTCCAAAATTTGAGCTAATTAATCAGGATAATGTTAAGGTTTCAAATGAAACTTATAAAGGAAAAGTATATGTTTTAGAATTTTTCTTTACAACCTGTCCATCTATTTGCCCAAAGATGAATATGAGTATGTTAGAGATTGAAAAAACCTTTTTTGGCAATCCTAATTTTGGAATTGTTTCTATTACTATTGATCCGGCTCATGACACACCGCAGGTACTGAAAGATCACAGAAAATTGTTAGGTGTCAAATCTTCGACATGGAATTTCCTAACGGGAGATAAAGAAGCTATCATGGATTTGTCAAACAAAGGATTTAATCTTTATGCAGGTGAAAATGCAAAAGTGAACGGAGGATTTGAGCATTCAGGATTATTTGCCTTAATTGATAAAGAAGGAAACATCCGTTGCAGAAAAGATGACTTTGGGAATCCAATTTTATATTATGACGGATTAGATAAAAAAGGAGTAAGAGACATTCAACAGGATATTAAAATATTATTAGAAGAATAAAATGGAAGATCATTCATTAGAAAAAAAATACAATAAATTTATCATTGCTGTTTCAATTGTAATTCCGGTTGTGGTAGCCATTTTATTTGGTGTAAAACTTAAAGATTTTGGTTATAATGTAGAACCGCTATCGTTTTTGCCTCCAATATATGCAGCTATAAATGGTATTACGGCTGTTGTTTTGGTTTTGGCAGTTGTTGCAATTAAAAAAGGGAATCAGAAAACCCATGAACGTTTAATGACAACTGCGATTGGATTATCAGTAGCATTTTTAGTAATGTATGTGGCCTATCACATGACGGCTGATTCAACAAAGTTTGGAGGAGAAGGAGTTGTTAAGTTAATCTATTTCTTTATTTTGATCACTCACATATTATTGTCGATTGCTATTATTCCTTTGGTTTTGATCACTTATGTTAGAGCTTTAGCAAAACGATTTGATAAGCATAGAAAAATTGCTAAAATTACGTTCCCACTTTGGTTATATGTTGCCGTTACAGGTGTAATAGTTTATTTAATGATTTCTCCTTATTATGCGCACTAAAAACAAAAATATTCAAATCTTAAATTCCAAATTTAAAACTTTTGTTTTTGGAATTTTCTTTTTCTTTATTGGAATTGCTTCAAATGCTCAGTGTGCCATGTGCCGTGCTGCGCTTTCAGGAGAGTCTAACATTAAAAAAGCCGAAGCAGTAAATGATGGAATTGTTTATTTAATGGTCATTCCGTATTTGTTAGTAGCTATAATTGGAGTTTTAATTTATAAGATGTACCAATCAAAAAGCAAAAAGACCGAATAAATTCGGTCTTTTTTCATTTCAATCCATTAACAGAAACATTAACTGTTCCGTTTATTTTTATAAATGCTATAATAGCCTGATTGGTTAATTGTATTTTATCAAACTGTATGTCTTCCATTTTTCCATTAATAAATACACCAGGCATTGGGGAATAATTTTTAAGATAAGCGGCCATGGTTTTTTTGCCCTCTTCTAAATTAGGCTGTATGGAATATCGGCAGTTTTCTTCCATTTTTTTTAAGATGTAACCCTGAGCAAGCCAGTTTGCAGTTCGCATCAATTTACTTTTGGTATCCAAAACATAATCCAGTTTATCAAAATAAATTTCTTTGGTCTGAGGATTATATTGAGGAAATCCGTTTAAATATATGGTTCCGTTGACAGATCCTAAAACATCCAGTGCGATTACCATTTTTGCATCTTTATGCCAAATTTCAACATTTTTTACCGTTACCTTTTTATTTCCCGAACCGAATTCCTGTCCTGCAAAATTTTTAGTCATGATTTTTGAAGTATCGACATAACTTGATATAGCAGCAATATTGGTCGTAATTTGATTTGGAATTTTAGCAACTGGTTTCAAAACAATCTTTGAAGCATTAAATTTAGATTCGGGTTGTTTGCCAATAACAGTTTCCATATTGCATTTTATTCCCATGTCCAGTAAAAATGAATCATTTTTAAGTTTGGCATTAGTAGAATATATTTCTACCGGAGCAATTCTGAGCCAGCTCTCATAAGTTTCATTCATTTGAAAAGGAGTGCAGATTTTTTCTAAAGCAGATAAAACATTTGGTTTAAAATCCATTGATTTTTCAATTGCATCATCTATGCTCTTTTCAATTTTGGATTTGAACATTGAGATTGCCGGATTTGCTAAATAAGTGATAGGCATATTTTTTCCAAAAACAGTCATCGTTGGACTTTCATTCCAGTCAAGGGATTTGAACGCTGTTTTTGTATTGAGTTTCCAGTTTGTCAAAGTGACCTCGCTTGATAAAGTAATGATGCCATTTAAATTGAATTCACGTGTGTCATAAAGTGCAACGCCCATTTTTTTAGTGCCAATTCGGTATTTGATATTTGCTTTTAAGGGTAAAATAGTTTTTATCTTTTTATCTGTATTTGCAGGATCATTTTGAATTTTGATTGGCGCCTGTTTCCAGATTTTTATTTCGATATCATCATCCTCAATGTCATTGTTTTCGTAAATTAATCCATTTAAAAGAGCATTGGTTTGATTTTCTATGTCTTTTAATTTTACCGTGATTGGTAAATTAATAAAAGACGGATTACTGTCATAAATCAACGGACTTGCATCATCCGGTTCAGGTTTTAAAGTAGCTAGCTTTTGAGAAGTCGAACAGCTGATGCATAATGTTAAGATTATGAAAAGAACTGAAGAAAAAAGAAATTTCATTTGAAGGTTTTTTAATGAAGCAAAATTAAGAAAACAATTATATTCTTTGAAAAAAGTGTAACAATTAGTCGATAATGAAGTCTTATTCTAAAAGCCATACAAAATTTATTAACTTTTTCTTACCATAAAATACGTAATTAAAATGTTATTATTGTCTTAAAATTCAGCGGTATTATGATTGAAATCAAAGATTTGCATAAGTCCTATAAAATGGGGAGTTCAGAATTGCACGTACTAAAAGGAATAAATTTTAATATAGAAGAAGGCGAGCTGGTTGCTATAATGGGATCTTCGGGTTCCGGAAAATCGACCCTTCTGAATATTTTAGGGATTTTGGATGAAGCAGATTCTGGCAGCTATATCCTGGATAAAACTCCTATAAAAAAACTTAATGAAACAATTGCTTCCAGATATCGAAACAAATTTTTAGGATTTGTTTTTCAGTCTTTCAATTTGATAAATTATAAAACCGCACTAGATAATGTTGCAATGCCCTTGTATTATCAGGGCGTTAAGAGGAAAGAACGTTATGAAATTGCGATGAAATATCTGGAGAAAGTTGGTCTGGGGTCGCATTCACATCATTTGCCAAATGAACTTTCTGGAGGACAAAAACAACGTGTTGCAATTGCAAGAGCTTTGGCATCAAACCCAAAAGTTTTACTGGCAGATGAACCAACTGGTGCTTTAGATACAAAAACCTCCTATGAAGTTATGGAACTTATTCAGGGAATTAATGATGAAGGAAAAACCATTTTGATTGTTACCCACGAACCTGATATTGCTGCAATGTGCAAAAGAAATGTAGTGCTGAAAGATGGATTGATCATTGATGATAAAAAAGTAGAACAAGTTAGAGCTTCAGCGTATGTTTAATATTGAGCGTTGGCAGGAAATATTTGAAGCAATCTCGAAAAACAAGTTAAGAACTTTTTTGACAGGAGTTTCTGTTGCTTCGGGAATTTTTATTTTGGTCATTTTACTGGGTGCAGGTAAGGGACTTCAGAACGGAATTGAAAAGCAGTTCGAGAATGATGCCAAAGGAATAATTGAAGTTTGGTCCGAAACAACAACCAAACAATATAAGGGGCTTAACCCAGGAAGGCAAATTCAGTTAAGAAATAGTGATTATGATCTTCCGGTTAAAAAGTTTGGTGATGAGATTGATAAAAAATCTTCTGTACGCAGTACCTGGGGAGGGATTGTAAGTTATGGAAAAGAGTCTGGAAACTACCAATTTAGAGGAATTAGTCCGGATTACTTGTCTCTTGAAAATGCTACTATTATTAATGGGCGTTTTATTAATAATAGCGATATGATAAATAATGAGAAAGTAGTAGCTATTGGTTTGAAGGTAAAGCAGGACCTGTTTAAAGAAGAAGATCCGATAGGGAAAGAAATTTTAGTCAATAATATTAATTTTAAAGTAATTGGGGTTTTTACAGATCCTTCAGGAGAACGTGAAGAATCAAGGGTTTATATGCCCATGTCTACCAATCAGCGGGCTTTTGGTGCAGGAGATAAAATAAACGGTATGCAGTTTGTTTTAAATAAAAAAATGAATTATGATGAAGCTTTAGCACAATCAAAAAAATTTACAGAAGAGGTAAAGGCACTTTTAAAAAGTAAAAATGTGGTTGCACCTGATGATGATAGTGGAATACGTGCTTATAATTCGGTAGAAGAAGCCAAACAATTTTATGATTTAAATCTTTTTATCAGACTGTTTTTTTGGTGGGTGGGTATTTGTACCATCATCGCCGGAGTTGTAGGGGTAAGTAACATTATGCTTATTGTGGTAAAGGAAAGAACAAAAGAGATTGGAATTAGAAAAGCGCTTGGGGCATCACCATTTTCTATTATTTCTATGATTCTTCATGAGTCTATTTTTATAACTACTATAGCAGGTTTTACAGGTTTATTGGCGAGTCTTTTATTATTAGAATTTGTTGGGCCAATGGTTCAGAGCGAATATTTCAGAAATCCTGAAGTAGATTTTGGCGTGGCTTTAACAACGCTTGTTTTGCTTGTATTTGCAGGAGCAATGGCTGGCTTTTTTCCGGCATACAGAGCTGCTAAAATAAAACCTATTGTAGCACTTAGAGACGAATAAATATGTTTAGTAAAGATAATTGGGATGAGATTTTACAGGCTTTAACCGCCAACGTTTTCAGAACAGTCCTGACAGCATTCGGGGTATTTTGGGGTATATTTATTTTGGTAATATTACTTGCCGCAGGAAACGGCCTCGAAAACGGTGTAAAAAAAGGGTTTGACGGAATAGCGACAAACACCATGTTTATGTGGAGTCAGACAACATCAAAAGCTTATAAAGGCTTGCCCAAGGTGCGCCGGTATGATTTTAGAAACAGTGATGTTGCTTCTTTAAAGGAGGCTTTTCCGGATTTATTATATGTTTCCCCACGAAATCAATTAGGCGATTTTAATGGAACTAATAATGTCGTTAGGGGAACAAAAACTTCGGCATTTACCATTTATGGTGATTATCCCGAACTGATTAAGCAACAGCCGATGGATATCATAAAAGGACGTTTTATCAATCAGCAGGATATTCTTGAAAGAAGAAAAATAGCAGTGATTGGAAAAGGTGTTATTGCGGAGCTTTATGGAAAAGAAGAAGAAGCTGTTGGCACTTATGTGAAAATTAACGGAATAAATTTTATGGTTGTTGGCGTTTATAAATCGAAACAACAGGGAGGAAATGCAGAGCAGGAACAAAAAAATATTTTCATCCCTTTTACTACTTTTCAGCAGTCTTTTAATTATGGGGATAAAGTAGGCTGGATGGCACTTACTGCAAAAGATGAAACCTCCATTACAGATTTAAAGCCAAAGATTTTGGACAAAATAAAAGCACTTCATTCTATAAATCCTAAAGATGATCGTGCAGTAGGAAACTTCGATTTGTACGAACAGTTTAACAAGGTACAAAGTCTTTTTACTATTTTAAAAATCATTGCCTATTTTGTAGGGACTTTGGTTTTGATTTCAGGCGTAATTGGTATATCCAATATTATGCTTATTGTGGTAAAAGAAAGAACTAAAGAAATAGGAATACGAAGGGCTTTAGGGGCAACTCCGGGCGCTATCAGAGGACAGATTTTGTCAGAATCTATATTTTTAACAATCATTTCAGGTATGTTGGGAATTGCTGTAGCAACAGGGCTTATCGCGCTTTTAAATATGTTTTTAGATTCAATGCCCCCAAACAGCAATACCATGTTTGCAAATCCAAGTGTAGATTTAAGAGTAGTATTTGTGGCTTTATTAATCCTTGTTGGCTCAGGATTACTGGCAGGATTTATACCGGCTCAGACAGCAATCAATGTAAAACCGGTGGATGCTTTACGAACAGAATAAATTATCAATCAAAATATAATCGAATTAACAACTAACAAAATGAAAAAAGGAGTAACCGTAACCATTTTAATTTTTATTGCTATAGTTTTCTTTGGCGCACTTTATTATCTGTATGCTAAAAATCAGGAGTCACCAGTTGTTTTTAAAACTGAAAAAGCTGAAATTAAAACGATTGTAAAAAATACGATTGCAACAGGAAATATCCAGCCAGATGAAGAGGTTCTGATCAAACCTAATATTTCAGGTATTATTGAGTCTGTTTATATTAAGGCGGGTGAAAAAATCAAAGCAGGAGATATGATTGCAAAAATCAGGGTTGTTGCTAATGTTTCTAATGTAAGCAGTACTCAAAATCAGGTTCAGACCGCTAAAATTGCATTAGACAATCAGGAGAAAATCTATCAGAGACAAAAAACATTATTTGATAAAGATGTAATTTCTGCAAATGATTTTGATGCAGCCCAACTAGCTTATAAACAGGCAAAACAAAATTATCTGTCAGCAAAACAAAGTCTGGATATCGTAAAAACAGGAACTACATCTTCATTAGGAAGCTATGCAAATACACTGATTCGTTCTACTGTAAACGGAATGGTTTTAGACGTGCCTGTAAAAGTTGGAAATCAGGTTATTGAAAGTAATAATTTTAATGAGGGAACTACAATAGCAAGCGTGGCAGATGTTGGAAGAATGATTTTTGTTGGAAAAATTGATGAATCTGAAGTAGGTAAAATAAAAGAAAGAATGCCTATTGAAATTACAATTGGAGCAATTGAAAACAAAAAATTTATGGCTGTTTTAACCTATATAGCTCCTAAGGGAGTAGTAGAAAACGGAGCTATCCAGTTTGAGATCAAAGCCTCTTTAGAAAATAATGATGCCACTTTTATCAGAGCAGGCTTAAGTGCAAATGCTTCTATTATTTTAGAAAAAGCAGACAAAGTTTTGGCTATTAAAGAATCATTGGTTCAGTTTGACAAAAAAACTCAAAAGCCTTATGTTGAAATCGAAACAGCACCTCAAAAGTTCCAAAGAAAAGATGTAGTTCTGGGTGTAAGTGACGGGATTTATGTTCAGATTAAAAGCGGTGTTAAGGCATCTGATAAAATTAAAATCTGGAATCAGGGACTCATCAATGAGGGAGAAGGCGAAAAAAAATAATTTGATTATTTAAAGCGATTTTTGGACTTATAAAACGTTAAATTTGCATGGTATCTGCTGTGCTTTCATTTCAAAATATATGAAAATAAATAAATGTAATAGTTTTGTTTTTGCTCTCCTGTTTGGATTAGCATTATCTACACAGGCTCAAACAAAACAATGGACACTGGAAGAATGTGTGCGCTATGCACTGGATAATAATATCACAATCAAACTATCTGAATTAGATGTTAAGAATTCTGTCATAGATAAAAGAGGAGCTCTGGGAAATTATCTTCCTGCTGTAAATGCAAATGCTTCACATTCATGGAATATTGGATTAAATCAAAATATTACAACAGGATTGCTTGAAAATCAAACTACACAATATTCATCAATTGGGGCGAGTGTTGGTGTTGATATTTACAAGGGTTTACAAAATCAGAATACTTATAGAAGAGCTAAACTTTCTATAATTGCTTCAAAATATCAATTATTAAAGATGCAAGAAGATATTTCATTAAATGTCGCCAATGCATTTTTAGAAATTCTTTTCAATAAGGAAAATTTAAAAGTAAAAAAGGAACAGCTTGCTATTGATGAAAAACGATTTAAGCGTTCTGAAGAAATGGTAAATGCGGGTACAATTCCTCGCGGAGATTTATTCGATTTAAAAGCTACTGTGGCAACAGATCAACAAGCTATTATTGTAGCTGAGAATAGTTTGTTAATTTCTAAATTAAGTTTGGCTCAGTTATTACAACTTAAAGAATTTGCTGATTTTGATGTTACCGATAATACCAATGTACAGGATGAAAATAACATTATGGCGCAAAACCCAACTGATATTTATAATAAAGCAAAGGAAACAAGAACAGAATTAAAGCTTGCACAAACTAATCTGGAAATTGCGCAAAAAAATGTATCCATTGCGAAAGGAGCTTATCAGCCAACTTTGAGTGCTTTTTATAACTTTAATACCAGAGCAAGCTATTCAGATATTATTACAGGATCTACTTTAAATACGGCAAATCCAACCAATCAAATAGGCTTTGTTGAAGGAACTAATCAGTCTGTGTTACAGAATAATTACTCACCTGTTTTGGGAAATGCGGCGCCTATTCTGGATCAGTTTGATAATAATAAAGGGCAGTCTTTTGGAGTTCAGTTATCTATTCCGATTTTCAATGGATTCTCTGCAAGAAATAATGTAGAACGTAATAAAGTAAGCCTGGAAAAATCTAAAATTGATCTTGAGCAAAAAAGTTTAGATTTGCAGCGTAATGTTTATACTGCTTTTACGGATGCAAAAGGAGCGTTAAATGCTTATGAATCAGCAACAATAACTTTAGAAGCAAGACAACAGTCTTATAACTATGCTAAAGAAAAGTATGATGTTGGCTTGATGAACTCTTTCGATTTTACTCAGGCACAAACTTTGTTAACAAACGCACAATCAGATGTAATTAGAGCAAAATACGATTACATGTTTAAAATAAAGATACTTGAATTCTACTTCGGAATTCCAATTGTCCCAATTATCAAAAACTAATTATCATGTCAAAAAAAACAATTTATTTCTTAATTGGCGGTGCAATAATTATAATTGCAGCTTTAATAGGACTTTCAAAATCGGGAGTGATAGGAAATAAGGACGAAGGAAAAGAAGTAGAGATATCAAAAGTAGTAGCTTCCACAATTGTTGAAACCGTTTCGGCTACAGGTAAAATTCAACCTGAAATAGAAGTTAAAATTTCCCCGGAAGTTTCGGGCGAAATTATTTTATTAAATGTAAAAGAGGGTCAGGTTGTTAAGAAGGGAGATTTATTAGTGAAAATAAATCCGGATTTATACACTTCAAGTTACAATCGTTCAGTTTCAAATTTATCAGGAACAAAAGCTGGTTTGACACAATCGGAGGCTAGTTTTAAAGAAGCAAAAGCGAATTATGAACGCAATAAAACTTTGTATGACAAAGGTGTTATTTCTAAGTCTGACTGGGATAAAGCGATCGCTTCTTTTGAAGTTGCAAAAGCTACAAGACAAAGTTCTTACTATAATGTTCAGAGTGCTTCTGCATCGGTAAATGAAGCAAAAGATAATTTAGGCCGTACTACCATATATTCTCCTGCAGACGGAACCATTTCTGTACTAAATGTAGAATTGGGTGAACGAGTTTTAGGAACACAGCAGATGGCAGGAACTGAACTTTTAAGAGTGGCCAACCTTAATAATATGGAGGTTGAAGTTGATGTTAATGAGAATGATATTGTAAAAATAAAAATTGGAGACGAAGCAAATGTTGAAGTGGATGCCTACCTAAAAAAGAAATTTAAAGGTGTTGTAACCAGTATTTCTAATTCGGCAAGTACAGCTTTAACATCAGATCAGGTAACTAATTTTAAGGTGAAAGTTCGTATTTTAAAAGAATCCTATCAGGATTTATTAGAAGGAAAACCAGCTTCGTATTCGCCATTTAGACCAGGAATGACCGCAACGGTTGATATTATTACAACAACTAAAACAAATGTTTTGGCTGTGCCTATCAGCTCTGTTGTGGTAAAATCGGATACAACTGCTGTGAAAGATTTTAAAGTTGAGGATCCGAATGAGAAAAAAACAGCGCCAAAAAGCGATAAAAAGTTCGAATGCGTATTTGTGAAAGTGGGTGATAAAGCAAAAATCAGAATTATCAAAACCGGAATTCAGGATGATACTAATATCGAGGTGACGTCAGGATTGAAACCAGGCGATGTTGTTATTACCGGGCCTTACACGACAGTATCTAAAGAATTAAATTCGGGAGATAAGGTAAAACTTAAAAAAGCTGAAGTTACCAAAAAATAAAATATTGATATGATTTCACTATGTGGAAGCCCTCCGGCAAGTTTTATGATGGCATTTATTACCGGACTTATTCTGGCTGTAATCCTTGTCTTTATTAGTCATTATAAAGTGTATAATAGCCAATATTACAAAGAAGAGTATGTTTATTTTTCTGTCTCTAAGAAAGTGATACTCTATTTGAGTTTTCTGGCGATTAATTTATGTATTTTGCCGCTTTTGCTTTTAATATGTGTTTTTCTTTTTTCAAATAATAATTAAAATAAAAAATTTTGTCTTTTATTCTTAATATCGAAACCGCTACCAAAAATTGTTCAGTAGCAATTGCTAAAAATGGCGAAACAGTTATATGCAAAGAAATAGCAGAAGAAGGGTATTCCCATGCCGAAAAGCTACATGTTTTTATTGAAGAAATAATAGCTGAATCAGGGATTTCTGTTCATGATTTAGTCGCAGTTGCTGTAAGCCAGGGACCAGGTTCTTATACCGGGCTTCGGATTGGGGTATCAGCAGCAAAGGGATTGTGTTTTGCCTTAAATATTCCGTTGATTGCAGTAGATACTTTACAAACCTTGGCATCTCAGGCTAAAATTTCTGAGGGCAAAATAATTCCAATGCTGGACGCCCGGAGAATGGAAGTGTACAGTGCAATTTTTAGTGCTGAATTAAAAACTGAAAGAGCAATTCTTGCAGAAGTAATTGATGAAAATTCATTTAAAGATTTCACAGAAACACTGTATTTTGTTGGTGACTGTACAGAAAAATGCAAGACAGTTTTAACTAAAGAGAATTTTGTGTTTTTAGAAGATATCAAATATCCTTCCGCTGCAGCAATGAGTAAAATCAGTTACGATAAATATCAAAAAAGCGACACTGTAGATGTCGCTTACTTTGAACCTTATTATTTGAAAGATTTTATGGTTGCTGCACCAAAAAAACAATAATGGTTTTTATTTCTGTAGGGTATATGGCTGAATAGCAATACCGGCTTCATCTAATGCTATTTTGCAATTCTCTAAAGTTTCAGAAAAAACGGCTCCGTAATTTTCATTTTTTGCCCAGGGACGAACAGCAAAATCAATAGAACTTGCCGATAAATTTTTTACAAATACTTCAGGTGCAGGAGATTTGAGGACCTTAGGATTCTTAATTAAAACATCTAGTAATATGTCTTTAGCTTTTTTGATATCTGAATCATAAGAGACAGAAAAGGTCAAATCAGCTTTTCGCTCACCCTGCATTGAATAATTGATTATATTTCCATTAGATAAAGCCCCATTTGGTACAAAAACCGTTTGGTTATTACCCGTAACTAATTTTGTAACAAAAATTTGAATTTCGACTACGGTAGCAATCACTCCTTGTGCCTCAATTGTGTCCCCTACTTTAAAAGGCTTAAAAACGATGATTAGCATTCCGCCCGCAAAATTTGAAAGTGAACCCTGTAGTGATAAGCCAACCGCAAGTCCCATGGCTCCTAAAATGGCTACAAATGATGAAGTTTCGATTCCAAGTTTTGAAATAAAGGTTACAAATAACAATATTCTTAAGGCCCAAAGTAAAATATCAGCAAGAAACTTAGTTAATGTAGGGTCTAAATGTCTTTTGACCATTATTTTTCTAATAATTCTGTTTATCAGTCTTATAGCATATAAGCCTACAAATAAAATTAGAAATGCCGAGATCAACTTCGGTGAATAATCAATTAAAATGTCAATAAATTTCGTTGCGTAACTGGAAAGCTGGTTCGGGTTTACATCCATATTTTAGATAAAAAAACCTTCTAAATGAGAAGGTATATTAATTGTGCAAATATAAAAATTTGCTGTGAAAAAAAGTCTTAATCATTACAAGATATAACTGTTATCAGTCGGTTTCTGTTATTGGCTTTTCGCTAATATCTACAACAGTATCATAAACAATTGACTGCTTATCATCACTTTCTATGCTTTCTTTTACAGCATCAACGATGTCGTGTATAGAGTCAGCGGCTTTTTCTGCATATTCACTTAGGATGTCTTTGGCGTGATTAGTAAACTCAGCAGCATCTTCGAGTATTGGTTCAGAAACTTCTTTGAATTTGTTTAAAGTTTCTTCAACTAAGTTTTCTGTTTTTTCAATGTATGCTTTTTCACCAGTATGTTGATCTGGGTTTTCTATTTGAGTTGAAGTTTCCAGATTTTTGCTAAATAAATTTTTAAAAAACGATGATAATCCCATGTTAAAAAGTTTATTAAGTTACAATACAATATTAAGTATTTTGAATTTAGTATTGTGTTATATTTTAGTAAAATATTCAATGTGGATTAGGAATAAAAAAACGCCTAATAAAGGCGCTTTTTTTGTGGGTAAATTATTTGTTTTTTATGCGTTTAGAGCTTCAACAGTGATCTGCTCATCATTTAGCATGCTTTTCAGCATGTTTTCTATACCACTTTTTAAAGTAAATGTAGAAGACGGACAGCCGCTGCAGGCTCCCTGTAAAATAACTTTTACAACCTTATTGTCTTCATTATAAGAATCAAAAGCAATGTTTCCTCCATCTGCTGCAACCGCTGGTTTTACATATTCCTCCAGGATGTTAATGATTTGTTGGGAAGTAACATCTAATTTGTCAAAAGCTTCATCTTTGGTTGCATCATTTTTAGTAGCAGTTTGAATTAAACTTTCATCTAAAACGGTTCCTCCGTTTTCAATAAATTGTTTGATGAAAGTTCTGAGTTCAAGTGTAATTTCTTCCCAGTTATTGATCTCGTATTTGGTTACCGAAATGTAATTTTCATCAATAAAAACTTCTTTTACATAAGGAAATTTGAATAATTCCTGAGCCAACGGAGAAGAAGCTGTCTGGTCAATGTTTTTGTATTCAACAGCATTTCGGGTTAGCATTCTGCTTACCACAAATTTTAATGCAGCAGGATTTGGAGTTGTTTCCCCATAAACTGTAATTGGCTGTTTTTTAGGTTTGTTTTCGTCTATATTTACAATAGTTCCGCCTTTATTTACAAAAGCTTCAATTTGCTCGGCTACTGCATCCTGGACATCTTCCCATTCTACGATACTGAATCTTTCTACAGCGATAAAATTTCCAGAAATGTAAACGGTCTTAACAAACGGAAGATAAAATAACTGCTGGGCTAATGGTGATGATTGTGCTTCATCAATGTTTTTAAACTCAAAATTTTGATTTTGTGTAATGAAATCATCAAATTCAAACTTTATAATGGTAGGATTTTGAGTTTCTTTTATAGTGATTTTTGCCATGTCTTTATATTTTTTGTAAATTTAATAAAGTTATCTTCTACTAATAGCTATATTTGGTTTTTTAATAAAACAATTAAGATTCTTTTTGTAATCAATCTTGTTAAATTTAAAAGGTAGCTAATAAGTTTATTTGCATGAAATTGAAAATCAGAATCTTATTTGTTTTTATAATTACTTCATTCTATTCTTATTCACAAGAAGGAATTCCGGTATATTCTGATTATTTATCAGATAATTATTACTTGATTCATCCTTCTATGGCCGGTGCTGCAAATTGTGCAAAAATAAGACTTACAGCCAGAAAGCAGTGGTTTGGTCAGGATGATGCGCCCTCTTTACAAACGTTAAGTTTTAATGGAAGAATTGGAGAAAGATCCGGTGCAGGGATTATTGTTTTTAACGATAAAAATGGATATCATTCACAAAAAGGCGTAAAGCTTACTTATGCACATCATATCATGTTTTCAAGAAGTGAGCTGGATTTGAATCAGCTTTCTTTTGGTATTAGCGGAGGCATGATTCAGAGTCAGCTGGATGAAACTTCATTTGGAGGAACTTTTGATCCAATTGTTTTTGGATCAATACAAAATGATTCTTATTTCAATGTTGATGTAGGGGCATCTTATAATTTTTTGGATTTTTATGCCCATTTAACTGTTCAGGGACTTATTGAAACCAGAAGGCAATTGTATACGGATTATGAAAGTGATAATTTGAGAAAATTTCTTTTAAGTGCAGGATATGTTTTTGGAAAAAGTGAAAATATTACATGGGAACCTTCAATTTTATTTCAGTATTTTGATCAGACAAAAGAAAAATCTATTGATCTGAATTTAAAAGCGTATAAAAACATGGATTTCGGAAGTATATGGGCGGCATTGTCTTACAGAAGAAGTTTTGACGGAGCGACATACAGCGGAGGAAGCGGATCAGGTGACCAAAAATTACAGTATATAACTCCTATTATTGGTCTTAATTATAAAAAATTCATGTTTGCTTATACCTATTCAAACGTAACGGGTGATGTAAAATTTGATACAGGAGGATATCACCAGATTACTCTTGGTATTAATTTATTCTGTAAGAGAGAACGCTACGATTGTAAATGTCCAGCGGTTAATTAAATTTAAAATATCATGTTGATAAAAGCTGTAAACGGGAAATCTCCTGTAATTCCTGATGATTGTTATGTTGCTGAAAATGCTACTATTGTTGGCGATGTAACTTTTGGTGATTCCTGCAGTGTTTGGTTTAACGCTGTAATTAGGGGAGACGTAAATTTTATTAAAATTGGAAATAAAGTAAATATTCAGGACGGGGCGATTATACATTGTACGTATCAAAAGCATCCCACAATTATTGGCAATAATGTTTCAATTGGACACAATGCTATTGTACATGGCTGTACTATTCAGGATAATGTTTTGATTGGAATGGGAGCGATTATAATGGACAATTGCGTGGTAGAAAGTAATTCGATTATTGCAGCCGGAGCGGTTTTAACACAAAATACAGTTGTAACCTCAGGAAGTATTTATGCTGGTGTCCCTGCCAAAAAAGTGAAAGATATTGATCAGTCAGATTTTGCAGGAGAAATCGAACGTATCTCTAATAATTATGTTATGTATTCGGGCTGGTTTAAAGAATAATTTCAAAATATAAAAAAACAATATTTAAATTCTAATGGAATTTGAACAATATTGGAATTTGGAATTTTTTGTTTGTAAATTTTAAAAAACGTTATAAATTGATTCTTTCGAAAAACGCATTTTTGTAGCTTTCGCTAATAGGAATTCGTTTATCACTAATCAAAACTTTATTTTTTTGTATTGATTTTACATGTTTGATGTTGATAATATAAGACCTGTGTATCCTCGAAAATCCTTTGCTGAAAAGTAAATTTTCTAATTTTATCAGGCTAATCAGAGTGAGTGTGAATTTATTGTCTGTTGTATAAATTTTCACGTAATCTTTTAAACCTTCGATAAATAAAATATCAGCGAAATTCATTTTAACATTTTCATATTCAGCCCTTACAAACATAAAATCCTGTTCTAATTCAGGAATTGTAGTGTTTTCAGAAATAGCCTGAACGGTTGGAGGATTTAAAACCTGCTGTGCCCTGACTACAGCTTTCAGGAATCGGTGAAACGGAATTGGTTTTACTAAATAATCTACAGCACCAAGATTAAAACCTTCAACAGCATAATCAGAATAAGCTGTTGTGAAAATAATTAAAGGCTTTTTTTCGATAGTATTTAAGAATTCAATACCTGAAAAATGAGGCATCTGGATATCAAGAAAAATTAAATCTACATTGTTTTGATTAATAAAAGACACTGCATCAATAGCATTATTAAAAGTGCTTATTAATTCTAATGAATCTACTTTGCTAACAAAATCTTTTAGCAAATCTACTGCTAAAGGTTCATCATCTATAATTACACATTTCATCTTTTTAGATTTAAATTTTAATAAATTAATCGTGTCAAAAGTAGCTTTAAACAAACGACTTACATTTTAAAATTTAGTTAAATATTGAGTAAGCTTATTCGTTTATTGTTGATTTATTGAATGTCAGTTTGTATTTTATCTAATTTCAAATTCAGATGTACGCGATAATATTGGCTGTCTTGTTTTATTGTCAGCTCATGTGCATTAGGATATAGCAAATCCAGCCTGTTTTGAATGTTTGCTAAACCAATACCTGAATTTTCAGGGTCTTTTTCATAATTTTCAATTGTATTCTCTGTCCAAAAATCGAGATCATTTTCAATAATGATAATCTTGATTTTTACATGAGCAGCTCCTTTATAATCAGTACCGTATTTAAAGGCATTTTCAATAAATGAAATTAATAATAAAGGCTCGATGAATTTATTTCTAGGATCTCCGTGAATATTTATAACTATGTCTTCAATATTGTTGAGTCTCAATTTTTGTAATTCAATATAATTCTGAATATAATTGATTTCTTTTTCTAAAGCCACCGTTTTATTATCCGTTTCATACAGCATATACCGCATTAATTCTGATAATGTTACGATGGCATCAGGAACCAAATCAGATTTTTTATGAGCCAAAGAATAAATGCTGTTGAGGGAATTAAATAAAAAATGTGGATTAGTCTGTTTTCGTAAATAATTCAATTCAGTATTAGTCCTGTGTGTTTCGGCAATTAATTTGTTTTGCTGGTTTTGATAAAATTCCGTTAAGGTCCTAATTATCGCACTAATGGTCGTAATTAAAAGATAGAAAAATGACGGCCCAATTTTAAAAAAAAGTGGCTGTTTATGCGGACGGATTTTCATTCTGCCTTCTTTCAAAAACATCTTTGCTTCCTCAGGCATCATTTTAGGCGGCATCATGTTTTGCATACGTAAATGATTGAATTCAGGAATAAAATAATTGACCCTGATAACCATAAAAAGTAAAATCAGTGCCAGGACAAAAATAAAATACAGCCAATATTTTTTTTCCAGAAGCAATACGGGTACCAAATAAAAATAGTTGAGATAAAATAAAATAATTCCGGTTCCCCATTGTACATAGAAGTCATTATTAATTCTAAAAGGACTTTCGTAAAACTGAATCAATGATGTCAGTATAAAGAACGTCCATATAGTAATATGGAATAAAACTTTATTTGAATTTGTATTTTTAAGGGTACCGATATTCATTTACATTTTTATTTTTAATAAAATTAAATCATTTTTGGTTACCGATGGCGATCTGTTTTGAGAGAGTTTTTTTATAACTAATCCGGCAACTTTTAAGGCGTCATCTTCTGAGTTAAAACTTTTCGCGTCACTAATAACCGGAATTATGGTTTGCTTGATTATAATTTTATCTTTATGCGAAATTGTATATCCCCAGCCCGAGGCGGTTTTTATAGATTCAGCATGTAGTGCTTTTTTTTGCGTACAAGCTGTCAACTGCAGGAAAAATAGAATAAAAAGCAAATTCTTCCAGAATAATCTCCGGAAGAATTTTAAATTTGGGGAATTAATTATCATCGTCATTTTGTTCTTCTAAAGGTTTGAACTCCCAGGCATCATCGAAGTACGTTGAACCAATTCGTCCTAACATTAAAAAGCCTCTGTTGTTAATGGCAAAACCTACGGCATCAGTTCTGGCTGCTCCTTCAAGTGCAGTTCTTTCGACCCATAAATCGGTAGAAGGATTATATTCCCATACCGTTTTGATGCCCTCACCGCCTACGATATAACCTAATCCATTCAGGCTGAAACTCGATGCGTTTGAACGGGTTATTGCATAGTCATCGTTCCAGCTGTAATCGTCATCGTCGTCCTGATCAATGTCTCGCAGCTTTGTCCAAACTTCAGTTGCAGGATTAAATTCATAGAAATCTTCCTGATAGGTTCCGTTATTTATACCAGTTCCTAGATAAGCTAAATCATTTATAACGAATACAGTAGCGTTTCGTCTTTTGTTACCACTAAATCCACTTACAAGTTTCCATGTATTGTCAGTGTCGTTATACTGATAGAAATCTTTTAGATAATTTCCATCATATCCAGTTCCAAAATACGCTTTTCCACCTACCTGAAAACCAACGGCTCCATAACGGGCAGTTCCTGCAAAATCAGTTTTTTGTTCCCATGTATTACCAATAGGATCATATTGATAAAAGTCTTTTAGCTTATTAGTTCCATCATATCCAAGACCAATATAGCCTTTACCATTAAGTTCAAAAGCAGATGCGGAACTTCTTCCTGTTCCGGCAAAATCAGCTTTTTGCTCCCAATAATCACCATTTGAGTTGTAAGCCCATAAATCTTTTAAATATTCATCTCCTGTGTAAC
This sequence comes from Flavobacterium hibisci, assembly GCF_020026925.1. Taxonomy (GTDB): domain Bacteria; phylum Bacteroidota; class Bacteroidia; order Flavobacteriales; family Flavobacteriaceae; genus Flavobacterium; species Flavobacterium hibisci. The sequence continues at coordinate 344,444 of NZ_JAIQDW010000003.1, forward strand.
CAGTAGCCACATAAGCATAATCTCCAATAACAAAACTTGTTGCACTAGATCTGGCAGGTCCGTCAAACGCAGATTTTTTAATCCAGTTCCCTACTAATTCATCATCATCATCATCGTTACTGCAGCCTATAAAAAACAGACTTGAAAATAGTGTCGCGAATAATATTCCTTTTTTTAAATTATTCATAGTGTATTAAATTTATTTATTGTTTGTACTTAATCCCAATGCTTAAAATGTAGCCGTTTCCTGTATTAAAATCATATAGTTTATGATTGTTTTCGTCTACTAAATCGTATTGTTTGTTAAAATCGTAACCTGCTTTAAAATTTACAAACCAGTTTTTATCCATATTCCTTTCATACTCAAAAGCTGTTGTAATTTGAGAAGTGCTGATTTTGGTTCCCTTACTATATGATTCAAGAGATTTATCCAGATTATAAAAATTCCCATTGAAGTTATTGCTTACACTAAATTTGTTTCGCTCATTATTGGAATAAGATATTGCCGAATCTGGAAAACCTATTAAAATATTGGTTTGATTTATTTTACCGTAAAAAGACAGCGTCGGAATAAATTTAGGATTACCAAAAATTGTTGATCTTTCAACGCCAATATTTAATCCTATTTTTGAAGTCAGCTGCTGCTTCAATTGGAAGCTCCCTAAAAGGGTTACATCAGAAATGTCTAAATTTTGTTGAAAATTGATTGTTGGTTTAACTGAAAAATTCAATCTCGTCAACTCAGAAATTTTACGTGATATTTCTAATTTGTTTTGAATCTGATTAAACTGATTCAGGTTCTCAAAATCATAATAAGCTCGTGTGTCGTATTTTATTTTCAGATTTGTGTACTCTAATTTATTTGTAATCTCATTTTTATCATCTATTTTTTTATAAACAGCGATACCGGTATTTATTTCATTAAAATTTATTTTTTCTGTTGGCTCCGTCTTTAAATTAAAATCAGCAACAAGCTTTTCCTGCGCTTTCATATTAAGGAAGCTAATCCAAAACAGCACCAAGACCAAATCCTTTTTTTTCATTATTTATTTAATTGGTTCAAAAGTAGGAGGGAGTCTGTTTTAAAAAAAAGAATATATATGTATAAGGCATTTTGGTAGACCAAATGGCATTTTTTTTGGCTTAAAGAGTTATTTGTCTGCCAGTGGATGTTGTAGATGTTTTTGGGCTTTCTGTAGTATAAAAATGAAGGCTTGTATATGTTATAGTGTTGCCCAGAAATGTGCCTTTTATATTTGTTCAAAAATTCGGATTATGTATAAGTTTATATTGATGTTGTTTTTTGGATTTGCTGTAGTTTCATGTGGTACAGATACTGACGCTGGCGAATTTGTTGTCGGCTCTGATTATCTGTCGGTAAACAACAAAGTGATTTTAATTGATACGGTTACAGTTGAAATGTCAACCATCAATTTCGATTCCCTGATTACTTCTAATAAGAGTAGAATTTTGATAGGCAATTATGACGACCCTCTATTTGGCAAAGTAAAATCAAGCAGTTATTTTCAACTTGCATCAGATTCATATTCTTTAATTAGTACCAGTGATACAGAATCAGCAAATTATGTTTTTGATTCTATTTCGATGATTTTAAAATATGATAATTACTATTATGGAGATACAACCAAGGTACAGACTTTCAATATCCATAGACTCATTCAAAAGGTCAAACCTAATACTGATGATGATTCATTTTATAATAATTCAGCTTTGAATTACAGCTCAGAAAGTTTGGGGACCATTTCATATAAACCCAGGCCAATAGAAAAAGATTCTATAAATGTAAAAATGGATGCTGCATTTGGAGAAGCACTTTTTTTAAAACTTAAGAAAAGAGAAATTACGGACTTCGATAGTTTTGCTGAATATCTAAAAGGACTTGTAATTATTCCTCAAACCGCTAATTCTTCAAGTATAATTGGTTTTAATCTGACAAGTAAAGTACGATTGTATTATTCAAAATATCTTGGTGACGACATAGACTCTTATGTAAAAGATTTTACTATAGTAGATGCTGCCAAACAGTTTAATGCTATCTCTTTAGATAAGACAGGAACTTTGATTCAGAATTTACCTGCCTCAAATAGTAGATTGTCAAGTTTGTTAACCAATAATCAGGGATATATTCAGTCTGGTACGGGACTTGCCTGCAGAGTAGATTTTCCAAATATCAGGCAGCTAAAATATATTGCTGATAAAGGTGCAATTGTTGATGCCGAATTGATTTTAAAACCTGTCAATAACACATATTCCAAAGGATTTCCCTTATCGGACTCCCTGCAGGTATATGTGGCTGATAAATTAAACAGGATTAGTGGCGTATTAAATGATGCATCCGGTGCCTCATTATATGCTAAACTAAACAAACAAAGTGATGAATTTAATGAAAATGTGGGTTATTCATTATCTGTAGGCAGTTTTCTTCAGAAAGAAATGCTAAAACAATCAGACTCTAAATCTTCATTAGTTTTTGCTTTGCCTAATATTAACAAAGCTGTTAACAGAATTGTTTTGGGTGACCAGAAGCATCAGAATAATAAAATTCAATTGAAAATTTACTACCTCTCTTATTAAATGAAAAATAGAATAATCTTTTTAAGTTGCTTCATTTTGATGTATGCAACTTCTTTTTCGCAAAGTATTTCCAGTTCTCCTTATTCATTGTACGGTTTAGGAAGTTTGTATGATGCAGATTATGGAGTAATTCCGTCTATTGGTTCTTCAGGGATTGCATTGCCATCAGATGCTTTTATTAATAACTTAAATCCGGCTTCATTAGGTTATTTACCACTCAATCATTTTATGTTTGAAGTAGGAGGAAAGGCAATTGAAACCACTTTTCAGAGCAGTTCTAAAACTGAGAAACGCAACAATTTTCAGTTTTCACATATCGCTTTTGCTTTTGCAGTAAATAAAAAATCTGCTTTTAGTATTAGTCTGCGACCTTATTCGAGTGCATCATTCAAAATTTCAGAATTTAAATTACCTGTAGAAAACAGTTCAGAGTATTATATTTTAAACGCTGAAGGATCCGGGGGATTAAATAATTTTGATATTTCATACGGATATCGTATCAGTAAAAAATTATCAGCCGGGTTTACAGGAAATGTTCTTTTCGGAAATACTACTGATGAAAGAAGTTATACGATTTCAAACTCAGTAACTTCGATTAATAAAAAAACTGATTATAGCAGTGTACGTGCAACTTTAGGAGTTCAGTATAAAATTGATTCGACTCTTACCATTGCCTCTACTTTTAAGGCACCTTCCAAAATTAAAGCATCAAAAGTACAGTCTTTAGGAATTATAAGCAGTTCAGGCGAAAGTACCATAGAATCAGATGCGGTATCAGATACAGATGATTTTTATATGCCTTTGGAGATAGGTTTTGGAGTCAGTAAACGTTTCAAGAATAATCTTAATATGACCCTTGATTATGAAAAAAGCTTATGGAATGATACCAATCAATCAGAATTATATGGTGATTTTGTAAATCAGGACCGCTTTGCTTTAGGTTTTACTTATCGAAGAAATAAAAATTTACGAAGCTATTGGGATGGTGTTCAGTATGGGGCAGGAGTAAATTTTGATACCGGTTATCTGGAAGTTGATGGAAAGAGAGTTAATAATGCTGCAATTTCTATTGGAGTTTCTTTACCCGTAGACAACACGTTTTCTGCTCTTCATATTTCTTACTCTTACGGTCAGAAAGGCAAAATTGGAGATGGTCTGATAAAGGAAAACTACCATAAACTATCACTCAATTTATCATTGGACGGAATATGGTTCGTCAAGCGAAAAATTGAATAACAACTAAAAATCTCTTTCGATGACGTTGTATTTATGATCTAAAATTGAATTAAGAACAGCAGGATTTGAGTTGACATAAAATATAGGTTCGCTTTGTTCCGCATCTGAAAAACCTACTTTTTCACGCAGTACATTTTTCGTTTGTCTGGCCACTGCTTCTCCGGAATCTATAATTTGAATGTGATGTGGCAGTATTTTTTTAATCTGCGGAATCAAATACGGATAATGGCTGCAGCCCAAAACCAGATAATCAATATTGGCCTCAATCATAGGCTGTAAATAAGATTCTAGTAACATAGTCATTTCCGGTGAATTCAGATTGCCTTCTTCAATAAGCTGAACCAGTCCGTAACCTACCTGTTCGATGATTTTTGTGTCATGAAACATCTCGGCAGTTTTATTAAATAACTCACTATTCAGGGTGCCTTTAGTAGCTAATATACCTATTACCTGGGTTTTTGAATTATGTGCGGCTGGTTTTATTGCCGGTTCAATTCCTATAAACGGAATGTCATAATCTGCACGAAGTTCCTGGATTGCATTTGTAGTAGCCGTATTACAGGCAACTACAATTAATTTGCAGTTGTTTTCAATTAAAAAATCGACGTTTTTTTTACTTAAAGCAACAATTTCTTCTTTAGTTTTTTGACCATAAGGAGCATTTTTACTATCTGCTAAATAAATTGTTTTTTCATTTGGAAGTAATTTGTGAATGGCACTCCATATTGAAGTACCTCCAATTCCGGAATCAAAAACACCTATAGGATTGTTGTTTGTCATAAAACAGAAATATATTTTTTAAGAATCTAAATTCGTACTTTTTATTGGAATTTAAGTTAAATAAATTAGAAATTTATTCCAAAGGAAATCTCTTTTTGTAAAACAAACATTAAAACATTTCTTATATTATTAGGTAGTAGATTAATCTTGGTTTTTATACAAGTATTAGTAAAACAAGGTATAAAAATCAATTATTGAAAACAAAAATGAGGCTGTCTCAAAAGGACAGCTTCTTTTCGTTTATAAAAAATTAAGATAGCTATAAAAAATTAATTCGGTTTTCGGAATTCGGCTTTAAAGATGATTTTCCTTTTTTTGACTGATTTTTAGGCAAG
>NZ_JAIQDW010000040.1 GCF_020026925.1 Flavobacterium hibisci
GTTTTAGAATAAACCGTTCTCAATTTAAAACAAGTATTTTTCATAAATCGATAGAAAGAATGGTAAATACCAAACCCATATATCAAAAAGAAATAAAACAGATAGTAAGTGTATAACTCAATATTTTGTTTTTAAATGTATTATCGTCTATTGAACCTGTTTTTTATAAATCGAATAAATAGTATCTATTGTTTTTCGGTCTAAAACAGAAGAAGTATCAGTTTGTATATAATGCAGTTTAAAAGCCTGAATCGCTGCTGAAAGATTTTTGGTATTATACCCAATAATTCGCAATGCAGGTTCAATTTTAAAGTCAAAAGGTGCTTCTTCCAGAACTTCATCAGGCCAAATTCCAAAACCTTTTTCTGCTAGAGTTTTCCATGGGAATAAAGCACTTGGATCTTGTTTTCTGCCTGGAGCTATGTCAGCGTGGCCTAATATGTTTTGTGTTGGAATATTGTAATCTTTTTTCAGTTTTGTCAAAAGTGCTACCAAGCTGCTGATTTGAGCTTCTGTAAAAGGTTTGAAGCCATTGTTGTCAAGTTCAATACCTATTGAAGAGGAATTTAAATCGGTATTCTTCCCCCAGCTTGACGCGCCGGCATGCCATGCTCTCAAATAATCATTTAACATCTGAATCACTTTTCCGTTTTCAGAAATGATATAATGTGCGCTGACCTGCGTTTTTGTTTTTGTAAACGTACTAACGGTTTGCTGTAACGAGTCCTGAGCAGTATGATGAATAATGATGAAACTTGGTTTTCTTAAATTGAAATTGACAGTTCCTATCCATTCAGTTGTAATACCATTTAGTAAAGAAGTAGATCCTGTTTTTGAAAGAGTGTCCTTTACAATTCCTAATTGTGATGCATAAGTAGTGTCTATGACTAAAGGCGGAACAACAGATGGTATTGGCTGGACTTCTTTACTCGTAATTTGATTTTCTAAAGTTTTAAGCTGCTGATCGTAAACTTTTTCAGTAGTCTTATATGGGTTTTTTGTCCCGCAGGAAGTAATAATAATGGCTGAAATTAGATAAAAAAAATGTTTCTTTAACATGCTTTAATTACATTTTAAGGTTGAGTCAGGATTGTTATTCGGCAGGCTTTATTGCTTCAGTTTCTTCTTTGACTTCTTTTGACTCTTTATCTTTTTTCTTTTTAGATTTTGTTTTTTTTATTTCTTTAAAATTAGCCATAAAAGTTGTGTACTTTTCAATTTGTCCTGGGTTTAGGAAAGCGGTAATTTTTTTAGTTGTAACTTCTCTTAGTGCGTTTATCTGTTCAATTTTCTGATCCTGGCTGCTGCTTTCGTTTTTCAAAAGAACACCTTGTTCTCTCATGCTGTCTGCCAGAACATTTGTAATGGCAATAACCTGTAGCTCATCAAGATTTACTTCGGGTTTCATCTGCTCCACAATTTTCGCAGCTGTTTCTTCTACAGGAACTTCTTTTGGTTTGCTCGGGCTGCTTTGGGGACCCTGCATCATGCTTCTGTCCATGCCCATTCCGCCGCCTCTGCCGTAACCGTTTCCATAGCCATTATTGTAGCCATTTCCATATTGCGCTGAAACAGAATGATAGCTTAATAAAGCGAAAACTAAAATAAAAATGGAGTGAATAGGTTTCATAAACTTTAAAATTGATGATTGTTTAGCGTAAATTTAAGCAGGTTCTCCGTATAAATCAAATTCTGTTGCTTCTATTATCCTTATATTAACAAATTCGCCAGTTTTTACATAATGTTTTGAGGCGTCTATTAAGACTTCATTGTCAACGTCGGGACTGTCAAATTCTGTTCTTCCTACAAAATGAGCACCTTCTTTTCTGTCAATAATACATTTGTAAACCTGACCTATTTTGTCCTGATTCAGATCCCATGAAATCTGCGATTGTAATTCCATAATCTCATTAGCTCTGGCTTGTTTTACATCGGCGGGAACGTCATCTTCCAATAAATAAGCGTGAGTGTTTTCTTCATGAGAATAAGCAAAACAGCCCATTCTGTCAAATTTCATTTCCTGAACAAAATCTTTCAGTATTTCAAAATCTTCCTGGGTTTCTCCCGGGTAACCAACAATCAAAGTAGTTCTTATGGCCATTCCCGGAACTGCAGCACGGAAATCTTTCAGTAACTGAGTAGTTTTTGCCTGAGTTGTCCCACGGCGCATCGATTTTAGAATGTTATCCGAAATATGCTGCAACGGAATATCAATGTAATTGCAAATTTTAGGCTCGCGTTTCATTAATTCCAATACATCCATCGGGAAACCAGTAGGATAGGCATAGTGCAAACGAATCCATTCGATGCCTTCTACAGCTGCCAGTGCTTCTAATAATTCTGCAAGATTTCTCTTTTTATAAAGATCAAGGCCATAATAAGTCAGGTCCTGAGCGATTAAAATCAATTCTTTTACGCCGTTTTTGGCTAATCCCTGTGCTTCTTTTACTAATTTTTCGATTGGCTGAGAAACATGCGAACCTCTCATTAACGGAATAGCGCAGAAACTGCAGGGCCTGTCACAGCCTTCAGCGATTTTTAAGTATGCGTAATTTTTTGGAGTAGTCGTTAAGCGCTCTCCCAATAATTCATGTTTATAATCTGCACCCAGCGCTTTCAAAAGCTGAGGCAGTTCTGTGGTTCCAAAATATTGATCCACATTTGGGATTTCTTTTTCCAAATCAGGTCTATAACGTTCAGATAAACATCCTGTTACGAAAACCTTGTCAACTAAACCTTTGTCTTTTTTATCAGCGTATTCCAAAATCATGTTTACCGATTCTGCTTTCGCATTGTCAATAAAACCACAAGTGTTGATTACGATAATGTTTCCTTCTTCTTTTGCAGTCGCTTCGTGAGTAACTTCTTTTCCGTTTGCACGAAGCTGTCCCATAAGCACTTCGCTGTCATATACATTTTTCGAACACCCAAGAGTGATTACGTTAATTTTGTTCTTTTTTAAAGACTTGGTTCTCATACTTTTATAAATTGGAGTGCAAAATTACACTTTTTTATTCAAACACCGCTTGTTTAGGCTTCATTTAGGTGTTTTTTATGAAGCTATTCCTGCTGTCCGCTGTATCTTTTCCCTGCTAAAGAAGCAGGAAAAAGGATGTCGCTGCCATCAGGGCTAAAAAAAAATCCGCCGGGTCAGACCAGACGGAAATTTTCAATCCTCTATTTTGATTTTTAATTACAATTCAAATAATAAAGTCAGGGAAACATTGTTGAGTTTAGAATTAATTTTTGCAGGGTCAGTTAATCCGGTTGCAAAAAATCCCTGATTAGATTCTCTTTCAGTATAAGAATAGGCAAGATCAATTTTTGTACCTCCAAAGTTATACCCTAAACCGCCGGAATAGCTATTTAGATCTCCAATTGTTTTACCGTCTTTATAAGGGCTTCCTTCAAAACGATATCCACCCCGCAGGCTTAATCTCTTGATTTTGTACTCGCCCCCAATCCTTAATTCACCGCTTGTTGTCAGTTGGTTGTTTATGTCGTTGTTAAGCTCTCTAAATCCGGAATCACTCGTCGGTTTGAATTTAGTATTTCCGTAGTCTTTAATAGAATAATCAACGCTAATTAAACCGGTTTTTCCAAATATGTAAGCTCCGCTAAAAGTAAATTTTCCCGGAGTCTGTAGGGTATAAGGTTTGTAAACGTTGGTAATATTAGGATTTACAGCATAATCAAAAACCTCATTTGCGCTATTTTCTGTTGTGGTAAATAAACTTTGGGTAATTTCATCATATAACTCATACCATGTATTCGATTCGTATGTTACACCAAGTCGAAAAGAATCTGTGATTTTTCCAATTGCTCCCAGTTGAAATGAAAAGCCATTGCCATATGTGTAGATTTCGTTATTAAAACGCAAATTTGAAATTGTTTCTCCGGCTTGCAATGGGTTTGCGTTGTCCTCGTAAAAAGTTCTTGTGCTTCTGTAATCCGTAACATGGACATTTAAATTAGCTCCCAAATAAAGTCTGTCATTGTAGGATGTTGCTATATTAAAACTTAATTTACTGTTGTATCCGACAGTATGAACTTCATTTTCCTGATAATATTTACCTTGTGCAGGGTCACTTCCCGAAGGAACATTTGTTAGATATTGTGTGTTATTGGCAGTATTAGAAGCCGGTATGATAACTTTTCCTCTAAGTCCGAAATAAGCCTGTTGCTGACTGTAGGATTGATCTCTATAATCCAGGTTTGTATTTCTTAGTTCTATTCCGTTGGCATATGCTAAGAAATAATCATCTATAGAATTGTTTGTGTTGGTTCCTACTGAAACTGTTTTGTTGCTGAAATTGTTTGTGTTTTCATAATTCGCTCCAATAGTTATTTTTTTCCAGTTGTTGTTTGGATTCATGGTGTTAAATACAAAAACAACTCCGGCCTGATTTAAAACCGATGAATTGTCTTTTGCAGACATTACATCGTTAAAATAATTGGAATTATTTTTAATGTTCTGATTGCTAAAAGTCAGTCCAGCCTGATTGTTGTTAAATATTGCAGATCCGGCAGGGTTAACCGATAAAGATGAAAGATCTCCTCCAAGTGCTCCAAAGGCGCCGCTCATCGCTCTGAAACGGGCAGTTCCATTTATATTATCCTGTGCGTATCGTACACCATCCGAAATTTCCTGAGAATAGGAGACGCTGGCAGTTAATCCTGTTATAATTAGGATGAATATTTTTTTCATTTTTGTTGAATTTGATTTGTAACTAAATACGCTGAAGAATGAAATTGTTACCTTCTTCCGCCACCGCCACCACCATACGATCTGCCGCCGCCGCCGCCAGAGGATCTCATGCTTCCGCCACCGCCGCTACTGTTGTATGAACGTGAAGGAGAAGAACTTGGTGTTGAATAACTTCTTGACGAGTTGTTGCTGTTGTTGTAATTGTAAGTTCTGTTTGAATTAGTAGTACTTGATCTTCTGCTTGAATCGTAACTGCTATTGTTTTGATTAGAACTTCTTCTGTCTGAAAATGTAGGGCTTGATGTTCTGTTTACTGATGATCCTCTTCTGTAATCTGAAAAGCTATTTTGTCTGTTTGTATTGTAACTTCTGTTTGTAGTATAGTTTCTGTTGCTGTTATAGCTTCTGCTTGTGTTGTAACTTCTATTTGTGCTGTAGCTTCTGTTTGACGTATAATTTCTTCCGCCATAGTAAGCGGCAGATCCTCTTCTTCCGTAATTGTAAGAATAGTTATTATATCTGTATCCATAACCATAAGCAGGTCCCCAATAGCCGGAATATCCCCATCCTGGTCCCCAATAGGCAGGATATCCCCATCCGTATCCAGGATAACCCCATCCGTATCCGGAATAACCCCAATAACCTCCGTATCCCCATCCGTAATATGGATATCCAAAGCCATAACCAAATCCCATAGACCACGTTGGGCTGGAATAAATGTTGACTGAGACTTCGGAGTTGCTGCTTCCCCATGAAGGGTAAGATGATACTGAGGCAACTTGTGTGCTGTCATTTTCTGCGTAATTACCATAGCTGTCTACGTCAGTAAATATTTCGGTAGGCATTCCGTCGTTTTGAAGTGATTTAAAATAATCCTGATATTGATTATTGGCAGGAGTAGTATTTGACTGAGTGTAATTACGGCTATTGCTATAAACTCCATCATTATCATTATACGAACTGTTTTGGTAAGAACCACACGATGCTAATAAAAAACTCAACAATCCAATTAGATAGAAATGAGCTGAGTTTTGTCGGAGTGAAGTATAAGTTTTCATATCTGTGGTGTTTTTTATTGTTGCACATTACAAAAATAGTTAGTTTTGCGAAACTATTTAGTTAAAAAAAATAAAACAAAATTTGTGCCAAAATATTCAATATGAGCAAGAACCTCACTACAAGAGCAGAAGATTATTCGAAATGGTATAACGAACTGGTTGTTAAGGCAGATTTAGCCGAAAATTCAGGTGTAAGAGGCTGTATGGTTATTAAGCCTTACGGGTATGCTATTTGGGAAAAAATGCAGGCTGAATTAGACAGAATGTTTAAAGAAACCGGACATCAAAATGCATATTTCCCTTTATTCGTGCCAAAGAGCATGTTTGAAGCTGAAGAAAAAAACGCCGAAGGATTTGCAAAAGAGTGTGCGATTGTAACGCATTACAGATTAAAAAACGATCCTGATAAACCTGGAAAGCTAATGGTTGATCCGAATGCAAAGTTAGAAGAAGAGCTTATTGTTCGTCCAACAAGTGAGGCAATTATCTGGTCAACATACAAAGGGTGGGTGCAATCCTATAGAGATTTGCCTTTGTTGATTAATCAATGGGCGAATGTAGTACGTTGGGAAATGCGTACGCGTTTATTTTTAAGGACGGCTGAATTTTTATGGCAGGAAGGACATACTGCACATGCTACAAAGGCAGAAGCGCTGGAGGAATCAGAAAAAATGATGAATGTGTATGCGGATTTTGTAGAGAATTTTATGGCGATTCCGGTTGTAAAAGGAGTGAAAACCGAAACTGAACGTTTTGCAGGAGCAGATGAAACATATTGTATAGAGGCTTTAATGCAGGACGGAAAAGCATTACAGGCGGGAACATCTCACTTTTTAGGTCAGAATTTTGCAAAAGCTTTTGATGTTAAGTTTGCGAATGCAGAAGGAAAACAGGAACATGTTTGGGGTACCTCATGGGGAGTTTCAACCCGTTTAATGGGAGCTCTGGTAATGACTCACTCTGATGATCAGGGACTGGTTTTGCCTCCAAATTTAGCACCTATACAGGTTGTAATTGTGCCAATTTATAAAACAGATAAACAATTGACTGAAATAACAGCAGCAGTTAATGATTTAACAACTAAGCTTAGGAAGCTGAGAATTTCAGTTAAGTATGATGACAGAACGACCCAAAAACCGGGATTCAAGTTTGCTGAATGGGAATTAAAAGGAGTTCCTGTTCGAATTGCAGTAGGTCCAAAAGATTTAGAAAACGGAACTTTTGAGGTGGCAAGACGTGATACTTTGACAAAAGAGACAGTTTCTGGTGAAGGAATTGTAAATTATATAAATGAATTATTAGAGCAAATCCAGTCGGATTTATTTAATAAAGCATTAGACTATCGAAATAACCATATTACGGAAGTAAATAGTTTTGAGGAATTTAAACAGGTTTTAGATGGTAAAGGCGGATTTGTTTCGGCTCATTGGGACGGTACAGCTGCAACCGAAGAGAAAATAAAAGACCTGACAAAAGCAACGATTCGATGCATCCCTTTAAGTCATGCAGAAGAGGTGGGAAGCTGCGTGTTTACTGGGAATCCTTCTGCAAAAAGAGTGTTGTTTGCTAAGGCATATTAAAAAAAAATATTTTTTTTTACATCAGGTGTTGTACATCTTAAAAATAGTTGTATTTTTGCATCCGCATTAGAGAAACACGGTCCGTTCGTCTATCGGTTAGGACGCCAGGTTTTCATCCTGGTAAGGGGGGTTCGATTCCCCCACGGACTACTTTTTTTCTTGCAGATTAAGTGTTTACTTGATATAATGGTCCGTTCGTCTATCGGTTAGGACGCCAGGTTTTCATCCTGGTAAGGGGGGTTCGATTCCCCCACGGACTACTAAAATTAGTTGTGAATAAGTTTTGTAAAATAGAAATTGGTGTCTCGGTTTTTGTTTTATTAGTTAAAACCAAAGTGATTGTTTTGCAATTGTGGGAGGTTTTTCTTTTTTAACTAGTATCTATAATAAATTATTACATCTAAAATTAAGAAAAATGGCAAATCATAAGTCAGCATTAAAAAGAATCAGAAGCAACGAAAAAAGAAGAGTTCTTAACAGATATCAGCATAAAACTACTCGTAACGCTATTAAAGCATTAAGATTAGCTACTGATAAATCTGATGCAGCTTCTAAATTATCAACTGTAATCTCTATGATTGATAAATTAGCTAAAAAGAACATCATCCACGATAACAAAGCTTCTAACCTGAAGTCTAAATTAACGAAACATGTTGCTAAATTGTAATTAATTACAATTATTAAAATATAAAAGAGGCTGTCTCAAAAGGACAGCTTCTTTTCGTTTATAAAAAATTAAGATAGCTATAAAAAATTAATTCGGTTTTCGGAATTCGGCTTTAAAGATGATTTTCCTTTTTTTGACTGATTTTTAGG
>NZ_JAIQDW010000041.1 GCF_020026925.1 Flavobacterium hibisci
ATTCTTATCCAGAATAGGGTTCTTGAAGAAAGGCGACGACATACTCTCCCACAAAACTGCAGTACCATCTGCGCAGGCGGGCTTAACTTCTCTGTTCGGGATGGGAAGAGGTGAGCCCCGCCGCAATAACCACCTTAAGGTTATCAGTTTACAGTTTATAGTTTGCAGTTCTTCAACTCATAACTTATAACTCATAACTTTCCGCGGTGCGGACAATATCTTAACATACTGAGATAAAGAAAACAATTTTAGTATTAGAAAGTTTCTCCCCGAGGCTTGCGCCTCGGGAAAAGGGTGTACATAAGCTTACGGATTATTAGTACTACTCGACTATGACATTACTGCCTTTACATCTATAGCCTATCAACGTGGTCATCTTCCACGATCCTTAAAAGAAATCTCATCTTGTGGTGGGTTTCGCGCTTATATGCTTTCAGCGCTTATCCCTTCCCAACGTAGCTACTCTGCGGTGCCCCTGGCGGGACAACAGATACACTAGAGGTTAGTCCAATTCGGTCCTCTCGTACTAGAATCAGATCCACTCAAATTTCTAACGCCCACAGTAGATAGAGACCGAACTGTCTCACGACGTTCTGAACCCAGCTCGCGTGCCACTTTAATGGGCGAACAGCCCAACCCTTGGGACCTTCTCCAGCCCCAGGATGTGACGAGCCGACATCGAGGTGCCAAACCCCCCCGTCGATATGAGCTCTTGGGGGAGATCAGCCTGTTATCCCCGGCGTACCTTTTATCCTTTGAGCGATGGCCCTTCCATGCGGAACCACCGGATCACTATGCTCTACTTTCGTACCTGATCGACCTGTATGTCTCTCAGTCAAGCTCCCTTATGCCATTGCACTCTACGCACGGTTACCAAGCGTACTGAGGGAACCTTTAGAAGCCTCCGTTACTCTTTTGGAGGCGACCACCCCAGTCAAACTACCCACCAAGCACTGTCCCCCACATTGCGGGGTTAGGCCTCAGATAAACAAAGGGTTGTATTTCAACAATGACTCCACAACGCCTGGCGACGCCGCTTCAAAGTCTCCAACCTATCCTACACATCATTTATCCAAGGTCAATACTAAGCTATAGTAAAGGTGCACAGGGTCTTTTCGTCCCACTGCGGGTAAACGGCATCTTCACCGTTACTACAATTTCACCGAGCTCATGGCTGAGACAGTGTCCAGATCGTTACACCATTCGTGCAGGTCGGAACTTACCCGACAAGGAATTTCGCTACCTTAGGACCGTTATAGTTACGGCCGCCGTTTACTGGGGCTTCAATTCAATGCTTCTCCGAAGATAACATCTCCTCTTAACCTTCCAGCACCGGGCAGGTGTCAGGCCCTATACTTCATCTTGCGATTTTGCAGAGCCCTGTGTTTTTGATAAACAGTCGCCTGGACCTCTTCACTGCGGCCCCGATTGCTCGGGGCGACCCTTCTCCCGAAGTTACGGGTCTATTTTGCCTAATTCCTTAGCCATGAATCTCTCGAGCACCTTAGGATTCTCTCCTCAACTACCTGTGTCGGTTTACGGTACTGGTACTGATTACCTGAAGTTTAGAGGTTTTTCTTGGAAGCCCTTAGGCGCACTATCTCTTTGTCCGAAGACTCCGAGTACTATCGTATTTCACCATTCCCTACGGATTTGCCTATAGGAAATATAGCTAGGTACTTTAACGAACTATTCCGTCAGTTCGCGGCGCTTTCATCACTCCGTCACCCCATCACAGTAATCAGTAGTACGGGAATATTAACCCGTTGGCCATCGACTGTCCCTTTCGGGTTCGCCTTAGGACCAGACTAACCCACAGCTGATTAGCATAGCTGTGGAAACCTTAGTTTTTCGGTGTGCGGGTTTCTCGCCCGCATTATCGTTACTTATGCCTACATTTTCTTTTCCAGCCAGTCCAGCATACCTTACGATACACCTTCAACCCTGCTGGAATGCTCCCCTACCACTTACAGTAAACTGTAAATCCATAGCTTCGGTAATATGCTTATGCCCGATTATTATCCATGCTCGTCCGCTCGACTAGTGAGCTGTTACGCACTCTTTAAATGAATGGCTGCTTCCAAGCCAACATCCTAGCTGTCTGGGCAGACAAACCTCGTTCTTTCAACTTAGCATATATTTGGGGACCTTAGCTGATGGTCTGGGTTCTTTCCCTCTCGGACTTGGACCTTAGCACCCAAGCCCTCACTGCTGGTAAACATTATATAGCATTCGGAGTTTGTCAGGAATTGGTAGGCGGTGAAGCCCCCGCATCCAATCAGTAGCTCTACCTCTATATAACTATAGCCAGCGCTGCACCTAAATGCATTTCGGGGAGTACGAGCTATTTCCGAGTTTGATTGGCCTTTCACCCCTACCCACAGGTCATCCGAAGACTTTTCAACGTCAACCGGTTCGGACCTCCACACTGTGTTACCAGCGCTTCATCCTGCCCATGGGTAGATCACACGGTTTCGCGTCTAACACTACTGACTAAAGCGCCCTATTCAGACTCGCTTTCGCTACGGATCCGTGGCTTAACCACTTAACCTTGCCAGCAACGTTAACTCGTAGGCTCATTATGCAAAAGGCACGCCGTCACCCCACAAAAGGGCTCCGACCGCTTGTAAGCGTATGGTTTCAGGATCTATTTCACTCCGTTATTCACGGTTCTTTTCACCTTTCCCTCACGGTACTGGTTCACTATCGGTCTCTCAGGAGTATTTAGCCTTAGCGGATGGTCCCGCCAAATTCAGACAGGGTTTCACGTGCCCCGCCCTACTCAGGATACCACTATCCATTACACTTGTTACCCATACGGGACTATCACCCTTTATAGTTCTCCTTTCCAGAAAATTCCGGTTCCTTGTGCATGAAATGTCGTGGTCCTACAACCCCAACTATGCCGTAACATAACTGGTTTGGGCTAATCCGCGTTCGCTCGCCACTACTTACGGAATCACTTTTGTTTTCTTCTCCTCCGCCTACTTAGATGTTTCAGTTCAGCGGGTTTGCCCACCTATCGGTGTACTATGTCTTCAACATAGTGGGTTGCCCCATTCGGGTATCTGCGGATCAAATGGTGTGTGCCCATACCCGCAGCTTTTCGCAGCTTATCACGCCCTTCATCGCCTCTGAGAGCCTAGGCATCCCCCATACGCCCTTATTTTGCTTATTGTACCAAATCATAAATCAATATGATCCGTTTTTTTTGTTTTCTGCTATTCGCATTGCTGCTATGACAAAAAACGCTTTCTACTTTTTAAATTTTTCTTATCTCAATATGTCAATGAACTTTAATATGTATTAAGACTACCGTACTAAGTATTAAGATTTTGTCTTAATGCCTGATACTATCATCTTGATACTATCTGTGGAGAATAACGGAGTCGAACCGTTGACCTCCTGCGTGCAAGGCAGGCGCTCTAGCCAGCTGAGCTAATCCCCCATTTTATTAGTGATGAGTTATTAGTTATGAGTTATGAATTATTGCCCATAAGGTCTCAACCTCTAAAATTTCCTTTTTTTTAAGTTAAAATAGTAGTCCCGGGCAGACTCGAACTGCCGACCCCTACATTATCAGTGTAGTACTCTAACCAGCTGAGCTACGAGACTCTGTTTTTACTTAATTTTCATTATTTCTTTAAATTAACAGCAAGAGTAATCGAACCTTACGATTCAGAACTTTCAAAACAATCATCTTTTATCCCCAACGTGTGTTGCCACTAACATATGGGGCCCTAGAAAGGAGGTGTTCCAGCCGCACCTTCCGGTACGGCTACCTTGTTACGACTTAGCCCTAGTTACCAGTTTTACCCTAGGCAGCTCCTTGCGGTCACCGACTTCAGGCACCCCCAGCTTCCATGGCTTGACGGGCGGTGTGTACAAGGCCCGGGAACGTATTCACCGGATCATGGCTGATATCCGATTACTAGCGATTCCAGCTTCACGGAGTCGAGTTGCAGACTCCGATCCGAACTGTGACCGGCTTTATAGATTCGCTCCTGGTCACCCAGTGGCTGCTCTCTGTACCGGCCATTGTAGCACGTGTGTAGCCCAAGGCGTAAGGGCCGTGATGATTTGACGTCATCCCCACCTTCCTCACAGTTTGCACTGGCAGTCTTGTTAGAGTTCCCGACACTACTCGCTGGCAACTAACAACAGGGGTTGCGCTCGTTATAGGACTTAACCTGACACCTCACGGCACGAGCTGACGACAACCATGCAGCACCTTGTAAACTGTCTTGCGAAAGATCTGTTTCCAAATCGGTCAGTCTGCATTTAAGCCTTGGTAAGGTTCCTCGCGTATCATCGAATTAAACCACATGCTCCACCGCTTGTGCGGGCCCCCGTCAATTCCTTTGAGTTTCAAACTTGCGTTCGTACTCCCCAGGTGGGATACTTATCACTTTCGCTTAGCCACTGAACTTGCGCCCAACAGCTAGTATCCATCGTTTACGGCGTGGACTACCAGGGTATCTAATCCTGTTCGCTACCCACGCTTTCGTCCATCAGCGTCAATCCATTAGTAGTAACCTGCCTTCGCAATTGGTATTCCATGTAATCTCTAAGCATTTCACCGCTACACTACATATTCTAGTTACTTCCTAATAATTCAAGTCCAGCAGTATCAATGGCCGTTCCACCGTTGAGCGATGGGCTTTCACCACTGACTTACAAGACCGCCTACGGACCCTTTAAACCCAATGATTCCGGATAACGCTTGGATCCTCCGTATTACCGCGGCTGCTGGCACGGAGTTAGCCGATCCTTATTCTTACGATACCGTCAAATTCCTTCACGAAGGAGTGTTTCTTCTCGTATAAAAGCAGTTTACAATCCATAGGACCGTCATCCTGCACGCGGCATGGCTGGATCAGGCTTGCGCCCATTGTCCAATATTCCTCACTGCTGCCTCCCGTAGGAGTCTGGTCCGTGTCTCAGTACCAGTGTGGGGGATCTCCCTCTCAGGACCCCTACCCATCGTGGCCATGGTAAGCCGTTACCTTACCATCTAGCTAATGGGACGCATGCTCATCTTTTACCGTTGTGACTTTAATAGTATGTTGATGCCAACTCACTATACCATGGGGTATTAATCCAAATTTCTCTGGGCTATCCCCCTGTAAAAGGTAGATTGCATACGCGTTACGCACCCGTGCGCCGGTCTCTCCCGCCCGAAAGCGGGATACCCCTCGACTTGCATGTGTTAAGCCTGCCGCTAGCGTTCATCCTGAGCCAGGATCAAACTCTTCATCGTATATTTTTTGCCTGATAATCCAGGCTAACTATTATTCGACGAATATCTATCGGTTCTTTTTCGAATCTCCCGATTCCATTACTCTTATTATTTTGTCTTGAAATCTCTTTCAAAACGGCTGTCAATTCAATATGTCTACGAACGT
>NZ_JAIQDW010000042.1 GCF_020026925.1 Flavobacterium hibisci
TTATAAACAAGACGGAGTTGCTGCTGTGGCATCAGATTACGTTGCCAGCAACAGTGCGGATCTAAATCCGTCAACAAATGCCAACTGGGATGTTTGGGTTAAGGATGCCAATGGCTGTACATTTAAATTAGATGTTGCTATTACAACAGATAATGCGCCAACAGCAGTTACTGCTATTGGAGCTGGTTGTTTGGGTACTCCGGGAGGATACACTATCACTGCATCAGCAACAGGAGGAACAGGAACTTTATCTTACAGTATTAATGGAGGAGGCTCTTATCAGACATCTAATGTCTTTACAATAACATCGATAGGTACATATACTATTCGTGTAAAAGATGCTAATGGATGTACGATAGATAGTAACCCTGTTATTGTGGCTCCACAATTAACTCTAAGTGCTGTTTTAAATAAAGATATTACTTGTAATCCAGCACCAACTGCTGCACAAATTACGTTAACCCCAACAGGTGGTGCAGGACCGTTTACTTATACAAGTTCTCCAAATACTGGAACTTTTGTTGGAAATGTATTTACTACTAATGTATCAGGAAATTACACTTTCACAGTTACAGATGCTAATTTATGTTCTGCTTCAACTACAACAGCAATTGTGGTTACGCCAACTGTTAATCCTGATATTACCGGAATTGCTCAGACACAATCTATTAATTGTAATGGAGATGATACTGCAGCAATTAATATAACAATTGATAATACCAAAGGATTAGCTCCATTTGTATTTAACGTATTGAATACAACAACAGGAACTAATTACGGAACTCAGACTTCTGGTTTAGCAGCAGGTAATTACACAATTACAGTAACTGATGCTAAAGGTTGTACAGATACTGGAAGTATTATTATTTCGCAACCTAATCCTATTGTGGTTGATTTCGATGTTGATCCTATTACTTGTGGAGCAGGAGGTGTTTCATTAGGAAGAATTATCGTAAATGGAGTAACAGGTGGAACTCCAAATTATACTTACCATGTTACGGGAGTGAATGGCTACAATCAGAAGTTCACAAATCAGCCAGGTACATCACAAGTATTTGATATCGTTAATTTTGGATTGTATGAATTAATTGTTACTGATGCAAATGGTTGTCAGAGCCTGCACCAAAACATTTTGGTTGCATCACCACCAGATGATTTAGATATTACTGTTTCACCATCTCCGGTGGTTTGTTCGGGAACTGGGTCTGCACTTGTAGCTGTAAGTTCTTCTCCGACAAGTACCATTGGTAACGGACCATTTTATTTCAGTTTATACACAGGATCTGTTCCTTCATATCCATCAGGTGTATGGTTGGCAGAAGATGCAGTTGGTAGTAAAAAAACTACATTTAATAATTTGATTGCAGGTGTGACTTATACTTTTGTAGTATATGATGCAGATGCAACTCATGGAGGTACAGGAACAGGATGTTATTATTTTGAAACATCACAATTTCCAATTGGAACAAATTCAACAATTACGGTTACTCCTTTAACAGAAAGTAATATTACTTGTAAAGGAGCAGCAAACGGAAATGTAACATTCACAATGAATCATACTTATGGAGTAGCTACACCAGTTACATACCAAATTTACAATTCACAAAATGTTACACCGGTTGGTGGATTAATTAGTACAATTATTCCGGCTAGTGGATCATTAGCTGTAAATAATTTTGGAACATTGCCATTCGGTAATTATTTTGTGTTAATTACTGAAGATGCAGGTGCAACAAATGCAGGTTGTAGTGTTGCTTCAGCACCATTTGAAATTACAGAATCTGCTATTGATTTATCGGTTGCAGCTTCAAAAATTAAAAATGTAAATTGTAATGAAGCCGGTGTTATTGCTGCTCAGGCAAAAGATGGTACAGCACCTTATACCTATCAATATTTGTTAGCATCAGCTACACCACCAACAGCAAGTACAGTAGGTTGGACTGGAAATACAACTTTTGCAACAAGTGCAACAGGAAATTATATTGTTTACGCAAAAGATGCTTATGGTTGTATTAAAACTGCAGCTGTAACATTAGATGCAGATGATGCACCTATAGTTACTCCGCCAGCAACTTCGGTTTGTTATGATGGAACACCTTTTACCATTACTTTTTCAGGAACAGTTGATCCTGACTTAGTAGGAGGAGCTACTTATAGTGTTAACGGAAGTGCTTTCCAAAGCTCACCAAGTTTTACATTTAATGCCTCAGGGACTTATAATTTAGTGATTAAAGATGGAAATGGATGTACGGATGATGTTGATTATATAGTATATCCAAGATTAAACTTATCTGCATCATTGACAAAAGAATTGGATTGTACATCAAGTCCAGAAGCAGAAATAACTTTAACAACTACAGGTGGAAACACAACACCTGCTGCTAATTATACTTATGAAGTAAATTTCAATAACGGAGGTTTTGTTTCTGCTACAA
Source organism: Flavobacterium hibisci (assembly GCF_020026925.1). GTDB lineage: Bacteria > Bacteroidota > Bacteroidia > Flavobacteriales > Flavobacteriaceae > Flavobacterium > Flavobacterium hibisci. The sequence goes on from NZ_JAIQDW010000042.1 coordinate 2,436, forward strand.
ATCCATATTCTGCTACTACAGCCGGAAATTATGTGTTTAGAGTTACAGATGCTAATAATGCTACGGTGTGTCGAACAACAACTAGTTTTGATTTAGATCCGATTACACCAACGGTATTTACTACAACAGAAACAAATGTAAGTTGTAATGGAGTTGCCGATGGTACTATTACTGTGAATGTAACTTCAGGAGTAGGTCCTTACGAATATCAATTGAATGCTGGAGTCTTCCAAACTTCTAATGTATTCACTGGATTAGCAGCTGGAACAGCTTATACTATTACAGTTAAAGATGCAAAATCATGTCTTTATCCAAAAACTCCAATTACCATCACCGAGCCATCAGTATTGGCAGCTACATCTTCAGTTACGCCATTTGGCTGTAATTCAGGCAATGTGCCGCAGCCAGCAGTTGTTACGGTAACAGCTACTGTTGGTACAGGTACAGCACCATATACTTATAGTTTCAATGGCTCAACGACCTATACTTCTGTTAACAGCTTGGTTG
>NZ_JAIQDW010000043.1 GCF_020026925.1 Flavobacterium hibisci
ATCTTTAAAGACTACTTTTGAAGCTATACACACACCGCAATTTAATTAAATTGCAAGAATTAGGAAAGCGAAAACTTTCCTTTTTTTTATGCCACAAAAAAAGCTGCCTCACTTTTGAGACAGCCTCGTTTTTCTGATTGAATAACTGTTCTAAGATATTATTGTTTTTTGATTAAGCTTACATTTCCGTAATTCGAATTGACGGTGACCTTATTTTGACCTTTTCTTTTGTTGTAACCACTTATTTTTTTTGAAGTGGATTTACTTTCAGTTGAAGAAACATCTAATGAATTATCTTTTTTGATATTGCCGTATTTGGTATTTATATTAAAATCAAATGTATAATTGGTGTCGTATCCAAGGGAAACATCAGAATAGCCTGTATTGATATTGATATTATTAGCTTTTTCTGTAATTATTCCAACGTTTATTTTGCTGTAATTGGCATCAATATTTATATTGTTTGAAATTTCTGCAACATTGATTGTGAGGTAATTACCAGATCCTGAGAGTGAGTTTATTTTTTGAAATTTAAAATTTCCGTAATTACAGTCGTATTTAATGGTTTGGCCATCAGAAATGACTAAATCTGTATAATTAGTATCTAAAGTTAAATTTCCGGAATCATTTATTTTTAAACCTGAATAATGTGCCTGAATAATTCCGTTTTTAATGTAGTCAATAGCTGAATTTTGACAATATTCAATTTTAATACGATTGTTAGATCCATTTAACTTTCCAAGAGTGATTTTTCCGTATTTACAGGAAATATCCGTTGTTGATTCTAAAGCAAGCGCTGTAATATTTCCATATTTATTATTTAGTTTTACTGTGCCGTTTTTTGGGATTTTGATTATGTAATTGATTTCAAAGCTATTGCTGCTTCCTTTTACTTTTAAAGTTGAACTTCCAATTTTTGTAATTGCTGTAACCATAGATTTTAGCGCATTTATGTCAACGTCAATGCTATTTAATTTTTCGTTTACCCAATTTTCGTTTCCACCGGTAACTTTTATAGTAATGTCAAAGTCAATTTTATCTTCATCCCAGGTTGATACAGTGATGTTTCCGTACTTATTATCAATATCAATTCCTGCATTTGGGTTAACAATAAAGGTTTTTTTAATGTTTTTTTGCTTTGAAATAAAAGTATCATCATTTGAAAATCCTGTAAGAGGAATTAAAATGAATAAAATTAATATGCTAAAATGTTTCGTCATGAGTAGTGTTTTTTAAATTTTCATTTTCTTCTATACGCTTCAAAACCGTTTGTAAAAAAGATATTCGGGTTTGCAGGTTGCTGATCATTGCATAAATGATTTGCTTATTTTCACCGTTTTTTTGAAGTTCTTTTATGATTTTTTCATAATCAGCATCAAAAACTTTCATTTGTTTTAGAGCATCATTTATAATTTGCTCATTCTCCGGAGAGCTTTTTTCTTGTAGTTTAACTAATTCTTTTTCAATTAAAACACTAAAAATAGAATCGGTTTGTTTGGTTTCTTTTGATGCAAATTTAAATTCCTTAGGTTTTTCATTATTGTTGTAAAAAACAGATACTCCTAATAAAATCACTATTGAAGCAGCAATTGCCCAAACCGAATAATTATTTCTTTTAGGTTTCTTTTTATGCAGTTTATTTAAAAAATCCATCTGATGACCAGAATTCATTTCCTGTATATCCCATTGGTTTTCAAATTTTTTAAATAATTTGTCTAAGTCGTCATTTTCCTTTTTCATATATCCAAATTTTATTTTTTATAGGTAATATATGGTATCGCTTTTTTTTTGTTCGAAAATCTTTTTTACTGGCAATTTCATATATCTTCTTCTAATTTTTTGCGTAAACTTTCTTTAGCCCTGCTCAATGTAGTCCTGCAATTTGCATAACTGATATTTAAAATTTCGCTAATTTCTTCCTGATCATAACCTTCAATATAAAAGAGTGTCAAAATCATTCGGTAATTATCCTTTAAACCCGCAATGGCATCCAGGACTTGTTTTACTTTAAGTGAATTAAAATCAATACTTTCAGAGAAAAATGTGTCATTTTCTTCTATTTTGTAAAGCGTTTTGTTCAGGTCTTCCATCTGAAAAGCATTGTTTTTTTTGTAAAAATCGATGCTGTGATTCAAAATGATTTTTTTGAGCCATGCTCCAAATGCAACTTCCTGTTTATAATCGTTAATTTTAGTAAAAGCTCTCAAAAAACCTTCCTGCATGACGTCTTGTGCAAAATGTTCATCTTTTACAATCCTGTAAGCCACATTGTACATAGCCTTGGAATAGCGATTGTAAATTTCAAATTGTGCTTTTTGATTATTCTCTTTACAAAGCGTGATTAATTCTTCGATATTTTGGTTGGTTGTGATCAAGTAATAATTGCTGGTTTATTATAATGACTTCATCTTTTTAGATTTGTTACAGTTTTTATAAAATTAATTTTTTGAGTTAATCATTTAGCTTCTGTATATTTATGCCTTTAAAATCAACTACTATGGAAGTATTTCAAGGACAAAGCATACTAAACTTTATAAAAGAACTGCCGGATGATGAAGCTTGCAAAG
>NZ_JAIQDW010000044.1 GCF_020026925.1 Flavobacterium hibisci
GGTTAACCGAATAGGGGAGCCGTAGAGAAATCGAGTCCGAATAGGGCGTCCAGTCGCTGGGTGTAGACCCGAAACCAAGTGATCTATCCATGGCCAGGATGAAGGTGCCGTAACAGGTACTGGAGGTCCGAACCGACTAGTGTTGCAAAACTAGCGGATGAGCTGTGGATAGGGGTGAAAGGCTAAACAAACTTGGAAATAGCTGGTTCTCTCCGAAAACTATTTAGGTAGTGCCTCAAGTATTACCTGCGGGGGTAGAGCACTGTTTAGGCTAGGGGGTCATGGCGACTTACCAAACCTATGCAAACTCCGAATACCGCAGAGTACAGCTTGGGAGACAGAGCACCGGGTGCTAACGTCCGGACTCAAGAGGGAAACAACCCAGACCGCCAGCTAAGGTCCCTAAAATTGGCTAAGTGGGAAACGAAGTGGGAAGGCTAAAACAGTCAGGATGTTGGCTTAGAAGCAGCCATCATTTAAAGAAAGCGTAATAGCTCACTGATCGAGTCGTCCTGCGCGGAAGATGTAACGGGGCTAAGCCAGTTACCGAAGCTGCGGATTTGCAATTTATTGCAAGTGGTAGGAGAGCGTTCTGTAAGCCTGTGAAGGTGCCTGGTAACGGGTGCTGGAGGTATCAGAAGTGCGAATGCTGACATGAGTAGCGTTAAAGGGGGTGAAAAGCCCCCTCGCCGTAAGCGCAAGGTTTCCTACGCAACGTTCATCGGCGTAGGGTGAGTCGGCCCCTAAGGCGAGGCAGAGATGCGTAGCTGATGGGAAACAGGTCAATATTCCTGTACCGATGTGTAGTGCGATGTGGGGACGGAGAAGGTTAGCTCAGCCAACTGTTGGATATGTTGGTTCAAGCCTGTAGTCGTGCCTGGTAGGCAAATCCGCCGGGCTTAGATGAGGGGTGATAACGAGTCTGCTTGCAGACGAAGTGAGTGATACCCTGCTTCCAGGAAAAGCCACTAAGCTTCAGCTACACACGACCGTACCGCAAACCGACACTGGTGCGCGAGATGAGTATTCTAAGGCGCTTGAGAGAACTCTGGAGAAGGAACTCGGCAAATTGATACCGTAACTTCGGGAGAAGGTATGCCGCAAGTAGGTGAACTTGAACAAAGGGAGCCCAAAGCGGTTGCAAAAAATCGGTGGCTGCGACTGTTTAATAAAAACACAGCACTCTGCAAACACGAAAGTGGACGTATAGGGTGTGACGCCTGCCCGGTGCTGGAAGATTAAATGATGGGGTGCAAGCTCTTGATTGAAGTCCCAGTAAACGGCGGCCGTAACAATAACGGTCCTAAGGTAGCGAAATTCCTTGTCGGGTAAGTTCCGACCTGCACGAATGGCGTAACGATGGCCACACTGTCTCCTCCAGAGACTCAGCGAAGTTGAAATGTTTGTGATGATGCAATCTCCCCGCGGAAAGACGGAAAGACCCCATGAACCTTTACTGTAGCTTTGTATTGGATTTTGAACGGATCTGTGTAGGATAGGTGGGAGGCTTTGAAGTGAGGACGCTAGTTCTCATGGAGCCGACGTTGAAATACCACCCTGGTGCGTTTGAGGTTCTAACCCAGGTCCCTTATCGGGATCGGGGACAGTGCATGGTAGGCAGTTTGACTGGGGCGGTCTCCTCCCAAAGCGTAACGGAGGAGTTCGAAGGTACGCTAGTTACGGTCGGACATCGTGACGATAGTGCAATGGCATAAGCGTGCTTAACTGCGAGACTGACAAGTCGAGCAGATGCGAAAGCAGGACATAGTGATCCGGTGGTTCTGTATGGAAGGGCCATCGCTCAACGGATAAAAGGTACTCTGGGG
>NZ_JAIQDW010000045.1 GCF_020026925.1 Flavobacterium hibisci
TGTAATTCAGGCAATGTGCCGCAGCCAGCAGTTGTTACGGTAACAGCTACTGTTGGTACAGGTACAGCACCATATACTTATAGTTTCAATGGCTCAACGACCTATACTTCTGTTAACAGCTTGGTTGTTTCAGACAATGGCACAGACCAGGTTATTGTTTATTCTGTTAAGGATGCTAATGGCTGTATTACAGGTGGAAGCGCTACAGTAGATAAATATTTACCATTAACGGATATTACTTTTGCTGTGACTACAGCACCTGTTTGTCCGAGCAATGTTGCCGATATTACCCTGACAGTAACCGGCGGATATGTTCCTATGGCTAAATACGAAATCATTTCGCCAATCAGTGTTGATAATGGTAACAATGCATTGTTTACCGGTCTGGCCCCTGATACTTATTTATTCAAAGTAACTGATGCCAATGGGTGTTCAATAGAGAGAAATTACAAAATTGTTCCGGTAACCCCAATTGCTATTGCAGGAGCTATGTTAAATGATATTTCATGTAATGCAGCAGACGGTACTACCAATAACGGATCAGCACAGTTTACCGTTACAGGCTTCAGTGCCACTGGCAATTACAGCGTTGTGACTTCTCCGGCAGTTGCAGCAGCGCAGATATCACAATCTGGTGATGTGATTACCTTAACAGGATTATCAGCAGGTACTTATACAGTAACTGTAGAGGACAATACTACACATTGTTCGGCAAACGCAGCAGTTACTATAACAGAGCCAAACCCGATTGCTTTCACGGCATCAGGTACAAAAGTGTTCTGTTCACAGGATATTTCAAGCATCACAGTTAGCGCGGTAACAGGTGGAACAGGCTCTTATACTTACGCTGTTGTACAAGGCGGTTCAGCCGCACCGGTTGCTTCGGCTTATGGTACAAATGCAGTGATGTCAGTAGATACGAACCTGACAGATCTGTCATGGGATGTTTATGTAAAAGATGCTAACGGCTGTATCCATATGGAGAATGTTGTGATCATAAATAATGCAAGGCCAACGATTACAGTTCCGGCACAGCAATGTTATGTTGGATCAGTCTTGACAGTTGACTTAGATGCCTTGACTACGACCTATAATAGTGTTAAATCATACACAGTAAACGGATCAGCGATTGCTACATCAACAGCTACCTTTACATCACCGGGTACTTATAGCTTAGGAATTAAGGATGATAATGGTTGTGAGGCATTTGTAAGCTATACAATCGAAAAACAATTGTTGGCTACAGCTACATTGACCAAAGACTTGTATTGTGCAGGATCTGTTAATGCTACTATTGATGTTGTTATTACAGATGGAGTTGCACCATATACTTACCAAATGTATGTAGACGGAGTTCCTTCAGGATTAGCAACGCCAACAGCAACAGGCTTTACAGCTTCAGTTTCTACAGCAGGCAGCTATACTTTTGTCATTACAGACAGCAATGCGGCAGTTTGTTCAGTAACAACAAACGCAGCAGTTGTAACTACCCCTGCAACGCCAACAGCTACAGCAGTTCCAACGGCAGTAATCTGTAATGGAGAGAGCAACGGTACGATTACAGTAACAGCTTCAAACGGAGTTGCGCCATATACTTATGCCCTAAGCGGCACAGGTGCCAATGCAAGTGGTAATGCAACAGGAATCTATACAGGTCTTATTGCAGGCACTACTTATTCAGTAGTTGTAACGGATGCCAAAGGATGTGCTTCAGCGGCTATTCCTGTAACGATCACCGAGCCATCAG
>NZ_JAIQDW010000046.1 GCF_020026925.1 Flavobacterium hibisci
CTGTAGGATTTGAAATCGCATTTACTGTAGCTGTAGTGATAACAGTACAGCTGTTGGCATCTGTAATTCTGAATGTATAAGTACCCGATGCTGATGCTGTATAGACATTAGTAGCCATAGCACTGTATGAAGTACCTCCATTTGTGGAAACCTCATAAGTATAAGAAGTTCTGCCTCCTGATGCCGTAACTGTAATCTGGGCCTCTGGCGTAGTTGGGGAACAACTCAACTCTCGGGTTACTGCTGATGTAGCAGTCAACTGTGGATAAACCGTAACGGCAGCCGATGGAACGATACAGCCGTTGGCATCCTTAACATGAACCGTATAAGTACCCGCTGAAACCGTAAAGACAGGACTGCTCTGGAAGGTGCCTGTAGCACCGCCAATACTATAGCTCAATGGAGCAAGACTTGTCGATGATGGCGTAGCTGTAATAGTAAAGCCACTGCCTGAACCTGTACACTGGTTGTCTACTGATACAGTTAATGATGGGGTACTGTCTCTTTCAACAGCAACATCCACTTTAAATGTACAGCCATTGGCATCCTTAACCCAAACATCCCAGTTGGCATTGGTAGCCGGGTTTAAATCCGCACTATTGCTGGCAACGTAATCTGATGCAACAGGTGCAACACCGTCTTGTTTGTAAGCATATGTATAGCCTGGAGTACCCCCTGTAGCCGTTACTGTAACCTTAGAGGTAGCAACATTACAATTCGCATTCACCGCTGAAGCTGTAGCTCCTAATAAACTAGGCTGGGTAATGCTGATAGAAGTAGGGAATGTACATCCTGTAGTCTCATCGGTGAAAACAACATCATAAGTACCAACACCAAGGTTTGGCAAGGTAAACGAAGCTCCACTCTGAGCCGTAACTGCAGCATTTGTGTTGACTTTATAACTGTAAGTTGAACTAAACTGGCTTACATCATACCTGATAGAACCTGTAGAACCTCCATTACAATATACATCGTTCAGCTTGGTGGCAATCGCTGCAATCTGAGTAACAACAGGAACCGTATGAGAGCCTGTAGCATAACAACCGCTAGCATCGGTCACTTTGAAACTATAAGTAACCCCTCCGGACAATCCGGTGAAAACTCCTGTAGTGTTCGAAGCCACAGAAGCAGCTGGTGCTGTAATTTCATATGTGAACACCGTACCAACTCCTGTACCTGCTGCCTTGGCAACAGTAACCGTACTGGTCGTACGAGAAGGCGGGCTGCAATAAATATCGGTATGGGTAATACCTGAAATTACTGGTGGATTTAATCTGTTGATAACAACTGATCCTGGGAAAGTACACCCATTATTGTCTTTTACGATATAATGTATCGTTTGATCTGTTCCATTAT
>NZ_JAIQDW010000047.1 GCF_020026925.1 Flavobacterium hibisci
TTTGCCTTTACTTTGGATTTGATAAAAACTTTAAATTTATTCAAAGGAAAGCAGAGGTGAACTTTAGACTTTGCTAGTTAAGAACTAAGCTGCGCATTAGTCCTCTGCCTTCTCCTTGAACCCGTTGAATTGCTTCAAATAGAATGATAGACGTTATGGTCTAATAAAGGCTCTAAAGAAGTTCAACATTTTTGTTTATCCTAAACTCAAAGTTATGAAAAAGTATCAATTTTATGTAGGTATTGATGTTTCAAAATTGAAGTTAGATATTCATATTCTTGATGTATCTTCTTTTGAATCGAAACATTTGATTATTGAAAATGACATTAAAAGTATTTCTAATTTTGTTAAAGACTTGAAAAAGAAGATTGATATTACTCAAACTCTTTTTTGTTGTGAAAACACTGGGGTATACACCAATCATCTTTCATCTGTTTTAGTAAATCTACAGTTAGATTTATGGGTTGTTCCTGCCATCGAAATAAAAAGATCAAAAGGAATTTCAAGAGGCAAAACCGATAAATCAGACGCTAAAGACATTGCTTATTATAGTTACAGAAACATTGATAAACTTAAACTTTTTACTCTAACCGATACAGATATTCAAAAACTAAAAATTCTGTATACAGAAAGGGAAAAAATCCTTAAATCGTTGTTGCTTTTAGAAACAACCAAGGAAAACAAAGATTTTATAAACAAAGAAATTTTTAAGGAAGTATCCAAAATCAATCAGGATTTAATAAATACAATTAAAAATTCCCTTCGCAAAATCGAAACGAAAATTAAAGAAATCATTAAATCGAATAACAAATTAAGCAAACAAGCTCAACTCATTAGAACTATTCCTGGAATCGGTGAACATACCAGTATATATTTAATCATTGCTACAAAAGGATTTACAGCTTTTAAAAATTGGAGACAATTTGCCTGCTATTCTGGGGTTGCTCCATTTGAATACAGCTCGGGATCTAGTATTAAAGGCAGAACGAAAGTTAACAATATGGCTGACAAAAAAATGAAATCGTTGCTCCAAATGTGTGCCATGACAACTCTTAAATACGACCCTCAATTAAAAGAATATTACAACAAGAAAAAGGCTGAAGGAAAAAATTCAATGCTTGTATTAAACAATATTAGATGCAAACTTATAAGCAGGATATTCGCAGTTATTAATCGAGAAACAGAATACATAAACACCTATAAATTTGCATCTTAAATTTTAACACTTTTTAATTGTTTTTTATCATAGAATGC
>NZ_JAIQDW010000048.1 GCF_020026925.1 Flavobacterium hibisci
GGTAGTATCTCACTAACTGTGTAAGTTAAAAAATGATGGGGTTATTAAACCAGCATCATTTTTTTTTTAACTTTAACATTTACACAGTCTTATGAAAAAAGAAGATTTATTATCAGATGAATTTTTAAAACAATTCAAAACAGGCGAAGACCTAAACGGTTTTCTTGCCCAATTACAAAAACGAGGGATAGAAGCTATTTTATCAGGAGAACTAGATTCTCATCTAGGTTATGAGAAACATGAAAAAACGCCTTCAACTAATTCTCGTAATGGTTTCTCCAACAAGAAGATAAAAACTTCCTTTGGAGAATCAGACATTCAGGTTCCAAGGGACAGAGAAGCTTCTTTTAATCCCATGATTATTCCAAAACGTCAAAGTATGGTTGATGGATTAGAGAATGTTATTGTCTCTCTTTATGCCAAAGGAATGACCGTTAGTGATATTGAAGAACAAATAAGAGAAGTTTATAAATTTGACATATCAACCTCCACTATTTCTAGAATTACCGAATCAGTTTCCAGTGATATAACAGCTTGGCAAAATCGCCCGTTAGAGTCTGTTTATTTAATCGTTTGGATGGATGGGATTGTCTTTAAAGTTCGGGAGAACTCAAAGGTTATTAATAAAACTATTTACCTTGCTGTTGGCCTTAATCGAGATGGAAAAAAAGAAGTTTTGGGTATGTGGTTGGGCAAGAATGAAAGTTCCAGCTTTTGGTTAGGAGTTTTAACAGATTTAAAAGCCAGAGGTGTTGAGGATATATTAATTACGGCTACAGATAACCTAAACGGCTTTACTCAGACTATTAAAAATGTATTCCCTGAATCACAGACTCAAATCTGTGTAGTGCACCAAATACGCAACTCAGCTCGTTATGTAGTGTGGAAAGATAAGAAGGAATTCTCTAAAGATATGAAGCAGATTTATGATGCTCCAACCAAACAGGCTGCCAGGGCTTCTCTTGAAGATTTTGCTAATAAATGGAATAGTAAATATCCATATGCTGTAAAATCATGGCAAGACAATTGGGAAGAACTTACCGTATTTTTTGACTTCCCCGTTGAAATTAGGAAAATAATTTATACCACTAATCTAATCGAAAATCTAAACGGTAAGATTAGAAAATACACCAAAAATAAATTATCATTCCCTACCGATGAAGCAGTTTTAAAATCTGTATATTTGGCTTTAAGAGAAGCTACCAAAAAATGGACAATGCCAATCC
>NZ_JAIQDW010000004.1 GCF_020026925.1 Flavobacterium hibisci
CTTGCCTAAAAATCAGTCAAAAAAAGGAAAATCATCTTTAAAGCCGAATTCCGAAAACCGAATTAATTTTTTATAGCTATCTTAATTTTTTATAAACGAAAAGAAGCTGTCCTTTTGAGACAGCCTCTTTTGGTATTTTTAGAACTAAATTAGTTCACTAATACTTTTGCTGTTTTTATTCCTTCTGCAGATTCTGCTTTTACAATATAAACACCATTATTAACAGATAAACTTACATCTTCACTAGTTTGAGTAGATTTAACCAATGCGCCTGTTACGCTATACGCACTAACTTTAGTAGCTGCATTTACATTTGCGACATTGATTTTACCATCTGCACCAAATATAGTTACTTTAGAATCTGTTTGAAAATTATTAGTTGAAAGTGTGGCTCCGGAAACTTCAATCTTATAAACTGCAAAAGAACTATCCCCATAAATATAAACCAAACCAGAATTTGTAATATTAACGGTAACTACATTAGATAAATTAGCAGTTACGTCATTAGTAACTGAACCGCTTCCATATAGAGCCGTTCCATTTGATACATAAAGAGTACGTGTAGTAGGCGCTGATCCATTACTAGGTATCCCTGTTGTATGTTTTATCCAAGCTTTAACCGTACATGGACCACTTGCATTGAAACTAAAATAACGAACAGTAGGCAAGAAAGTATTAGCTGCTGCCGCACTTGAACCTCCAGTACTTGCTCTATTAGCGCCAACAAATCCATCAGAAAAAGTTTGGCTATTATCTGATATAGCAGCAAAAGCTGAAGAATTAACAGAAGTATTTCCATATAAATTCAAACCACCAACTTTTATTGTATTTGGTGAAGTTCCTGCAGTACTACCCGAAGCACTTGTAAGAACCCCTGCAGCAGGAAACGCTGGACTTGCAATTGTAACGGAACCATTAACACTAACAGTATTGTCACTAAAATTCCAAACTGTAGTTTGAGCATTAATAAATCCTACTGAAAAAAGTAAAACAGTAGTTACATAAAGTAATTTTCTTTTCATAATTTAATTTTATAAGTTTAATAATCAGTGTAATCGATTGTCCAAGTTAAGATTTTTTTTTATTATTTTAAAAAAACATTTAAAATTTATCCATTCCTGATTTAAATTAATTTCACTTACCTCAAAAAACTATAATCATAAGAAAAGCGGGTCCTTGGAAAACCAAAAGACCCGCTTTTTAAAATTAAATTTAAAACTATTTTTAGTTGGTAATCACTTTTACAGCTTTTTGACCATCTTCAGCTTTAATTAAAACAATCCAAACTCCTGATTGAAATTCAAAATCAATATCCTGAGCTGTTTTGAATGTTTTTACTTTAGCCCCTGTAATGGTGTAAATTGCTACTGCCGTTTCTGACTTAACATTTGAAATCGCAATTCTGTTTTTATAAGCCACAACGTTCACAGCAGAAGTTGGCGTATTATCTTTTACACCTAAATTATCATTAGAAATTAATTGTGGCAGTGGATCCCATCCATCGCTTCCTTTTGTGAAATTTAGAGTTGTGATAGCAGTACCATCTTTTAAAACAGGAGCACTTAATACAGGAGAAGTCCAACCGGCACGACTTGCACTGTTATTTACACCAGATTTTTCGTTAGTACCATATTCATACATTTTAGTAGATTCAGCCGAATTTAGAGAATTTAACCAGCCTAATGGTAAAATTAGAGATTGTCCTACATTTCCTGGATAAGTAGAAGTTTCTATAGTTGTATTAAAAAAAACAACTTCACTCGTAGTAGGAGCCCAAGGACGCCCAAAATAACCTGGTTTGGAGCCGTTAACAGATGCTGTTTCAGTTCCCGGAACAGCAGTAGTAACTTTACATTCATACATTAAATATCCTCTTCCTGTTAATTGCTGCGGAGCAGTGATATAACAAACATCACTACTAACATCGCTAGTATTCATTGCCAGGTCTGTTTTGTAGAATACAGCATTCATTCCTCCAAAAATATAATCGGTGCCTCCCATCATCACTCCTTTGTACACCACTACTCTTGATCCAACTCCTCCAAAGAAAGAATCCTGACGACCTATCACTCTACATTTATTCAAAATTACCTTATCGATATTGTTATCAATAGCAATTGCAGCAGCTCTTTCAACAAATGATTTGTTCTGAACATCAGTGCTGCCTAATATAGTTGGACGAGCTCCTTTACTTCCAACTGCCCATTGTACTACAATATCTTCAGATTCTTTTTTAGAAATATATTGATTGAATGAATTTTCAAAAATAATATCATTCGCCTCAAATCCATTTGCTTTTACAACAACTGTAGCATTCCAGTAGGAACCGTTTGTTGTTCCATCGCCTTTATTTTCATAAGACAAAGCACCATTTTCCTTATTTACTTTTAAAACATTAGCATTCCATTTCTGATCAGGTGCCATACTGTAATAGTTGTATCCTGTACCGTAGTAAGAAGTAATTCTGACAGCATTAGCATCGATATCCACACCTTTGTTTAATAACTTAATGTTTGGAGTAGAAGCAGCATTTTTAAGCGTTACATTTGGTTGTGTAATTACCAGCATCTCTTCGTAATTTCCCGGATCAATCATAATCGTAACACGTTCTGTAGCTGTACGTGTCATTCTTTTAACATCTGCAAGGGCCGCGTTAATCGTTTTGTAAGGCTTATCTGTACCTACTGCAAGCATTGAAGTATAAGGCAAACTACTTGTAGGGGCCGGAGCCTCAAAATCAAGCGTTTTAGAAACAGGTGCATTATTTACTTTCAAGTTAGACGTTAGTGTCATTACAACTACAGTATTATCTAATCCAGTATATGAAATGCTGTATGTTCCATTGCGCAGGGCTATTCCTGAAACTGAATTAAAATTATAGACATAACCGCTTTCGTTTAAGTTTGTGAAAGTCAATTTCAAATTGCTAATTTGAGAAGCGTTTAAACCTGTTGTATTAATCGTTACAGGATAAGTTTGTTTTGGTGTAAATGCCAAATCAGTAGTAGTTGCAGCCGTTACAGTAATTGTATTTGCCAGCAATTGATAATCGTTTATACCTTGTGCCGAAATTGTGTATTGCGTATTTGGCTCCAGGTTTACATTATATGTAGCATTTGCATTATTTACAACCGGTTTAGGAGTATATATTTTATTTGCTGTCGGATCTGCCACATAAGTCAGCCCTGTCAGTTTCGAAATATCTGAACCTAATCCCGTAATAGCACCTGATGCAGTATATGTCTCTACTTTCTTAACACTTACATTATGAATAGTAGTCGTGTTCGTCACCGATAAAGTGGCTCCACTATTAACAACATATTCATCAGCGTTTACCAAACTTATTTTATAGTCAAAGCCAGAAGGTAAGCTTACGTTGTAGGAACCTGAAGTAACAGGAACTGTCCATGCTTTTCCAGCTAAATTTTTAAACAATAATGAGTAGCCAGAGATTCCAGCAGCCAAAGTTTCGTCTATTGCACCAGTTACATTAATATATGTTGCAGGTTTTCTGTAAATCCTGTAATAATTTCCCTTTCCACCTAAACAACTTATTTTAAAGTCACCAGCTTTTTTTGCCTGAAATTTAGCCAAAGTAACCAAAGTACCAGAAGTGACTAATGGAATAAGTTCAGTCTGACCAGTAGCAGCGCTTGCGATAGTTAAGTTATTATTAGAAAAACCTGATTCAATACTTGCAACAATAGTAACCTCATCATCTTCGTTCGCTGTTAAAGTAAAAAATCGTGTAGTTCCATTAGCAGCAGCAACACCATTACAATAATATCTTGCAGTATAATTCGGATCTGTAGTTCCTATTGAACCTGTTTGATAACGAGTAATAGGATTATTAACGGCATCAGGATTAGTTGTATATAATCTATCCTTGTCTCCTGTGGTCAGTTTCAGACCATTTGAAAATGTAAATGTTCCTGTAGGTATAAGATTATCTGACGAACCAACAGCAACAGATGAAGGATACCAGGAATTAATATTGGCAACAGTTAGATTATTATTATATGTATTAGTATTTAATGTTTGCCCCCCTAAATCCCAAACATCAATTTTTCCATTTGAAACTACTGATTTAGCAGCGTTTTCAACGCTCATTCCATGAATATAGATTTCTGCAGCAGGATTTGCCGGATTAATTAATTTTGCTGTAACAATTCCTTTAGCACCCGTATAAAAAAGACTGAATGATTCACCATCTTTTGCATTTTTTACCTTAAAACTTCCTAAAAGAGTATTAGATGAGTCCCTAAATTCTAAAACAGCATCGGTAGCTCCGTACAAACATCCTGTTACAGTAATAGTTGCATTACCTGCTACTGCTATATCAAATGAATTTCCGGCATAGAAAACGCCACCGTGTGCAGTATCGTGAAAACCAAATTTTACAGCATCAGTAGTCGTATTACTTTTTATGGTAAGCATACCGTCATTTGTAACAAAGGTATTGTAACGTAAAGAAGTATAAGCTGTCTGTGGCATTTCTGAGCCATCTGTAAAATTATACGTGTACGTTTTTCCAAACTCTGGTGCAGGAACAATACTATTGTCTTTAATAGTAATTGAATATGTTTTTGGATCAGTTGCGCTATTGGCATAAGTAACTGTCATTACATCTCCATTAACACTTACTGAAGCAATATCACCTGTTACTACAGGTGTAAAAGTAGACAAAGCGCTACCATTCAAATTAATTCGCACTGATGCTTTATCGCTTGTAGCACTAATTACAGTACCAGCACTAACGCTAACCGTAGCATTAGATGCAGCATCAATTCCGGATTGAAGATTAATAGTCGTTCCGTTTATAACAACAGTACCAGTTTTTTGTACATAAGAACTTAATGAAACAGGATAAGGTACAGGAGAAACCTCAATGTATGGCAAATAATTGGTTGCTCCTACACTTTCAAGCGTAACCGTCCCGGCAGTTCCTACATATAAAATATTAACATAAGTTGGGGCCCCATTACTAAAAGTTGTTCCAGTATTATTATTAACCGTCGTTACATCAAAAGCACCAGTTGCACTTGTTGCTTTTATAGTACCGCCTGAATACTGATCAGTTGCTACTCTAATGTAACTATTTCCTGCAACTTTAAGGGTAATTTTGTTTCCAGGCTGGAAATAAATTCCATGTTGAGTGCCGTGGTAAGCTTTAGCAGTAGCCTCAATCTTAAATAATCCTAATTCATAAGTTCCTCCCACATAGGTTGATGGGATAATACTCTCGTTTCTTAAATCAAATGAATAAGCAATATTTTTTTCAGCCGCTGTAAAATTTTTACCAAGCTGGGCTGGTATTACTTCTATTTTAGGAAGGTAAATATCATTTCCTGTACCCGCAACAGCTTTAAAGTTTAAAACGGCGGCAAGCCCTGAGTAAACAAACTCATAAGTGTCAACTTTATCATTGATTACCTGAGTGTTCATCGTTCCAAGATTTGCACCGGTAGAAGCAGTACCAGTAAGTTTTAGACCCGAATATTTGGATCCAAGGAATCGAATTGTACAACTTCCTGTAACAGAAATATTGATTTGCTCATCGACTTTTAAATCCAATCCATAGCCACTAGAGCTTTTGTCATGCCAGATATAGGCGTCTCCCAAAGTCAGTTTCCCATCAGTGCTTTGCTTAGCGGCAATGATGGTACCGTCGGTAAAATCATAGGTAACTGCATTCGTAATCTGACCCCGTACAACGGAACCAAACAGAATCAATACCAGAAAAAAGAGATAGTTTTTCTTCATAGTTTAATTTGTTAATAGTTAAGGTTTAGTTTATAAAAAAAGTTTAATTATACATGTTAATATTTAGAATTCAAAAGCCCCTAAATCAGGCAAAGTTCCATTAAAAGGCAGTCCAACATTGACTCCTTTATTGATCATATCACTATCTGCTTTTAGATGAAAGAAAGTAACATCCGGCAAACTGCCATCTGCTTTTCTTGCTCCTAATAATTGGATATAATCAATACTTGTAAAATCATCAGCCGTGACGGTTATTCCGTTTTGCCAACTGTTATTGGTTATATCTGTAGCAGTTGCAAGTGTAGTTCCGTAAGCGCCTAAAACATTGCTATTTTTAATAATCAGTTTTGCTAAAGGATTTGTATTGCTAAAAGAATAATTTCTGCCATTCTCATAAGCAGAACAGTTGTAAATGGTCACTTCTCCCCTATTGCTATTATGATCAAAGCCATCAGCGACATTTCCAGCAGCTATACAATTTGTGTACTTAGCGTTATGTTTTAACAACTTATCATCACTTCCTCCCGTTTTGAAACCGTTTCCGTCTCCGGCTCCTTTGGTTCCATCTTTAAGATAACCATTTTTGACCGCCCAGCAGTTTTGGTAAGTTGTAGAAATATTATCCGTATCTCTTAGATAACCATCCCATCCATCATCCAGATTTTGCCATGCACGGCATCCTATAAATTTGTTACCAGTACCTGCATTTAGTTTACAGGCAAAGCCATCGGCATTTTCAAGAGTCGCATCAGCATTGAAATAAGAATCGCAATTCAGTACTGTATTATTTGCAGCACCATTATCTAATTGTAATCCTGAATCTGCGCACTCAGAAAAAGTCATAAATTCGATTATATTATTACTTCCTGTGATCTGCATTCCGTTATCACCGGCATTATAAATATCAATTCCTTTAATGTGCCAATAATCAGCTTTTAAAACAATTCCCTGATTAGAAGAACTTTCCGCCATAGAAGAAAAATCAAATTTTGGCCTTGCTGCACCGTCTTTCGCTTTAAGCGTAATTATTTTGTCTGCAGTCCCGGAAGTTGCTATCGTAATTTTTGAAGTCATTGCATAAGTCCCTCCATTTAGAACAATTGTTTCACCTGCCTTAACTTTGCTAAGAGCTGTAATCAGCTCAGCAGCTGTTGAAACTTCGTAATTAGCCGTAGGAATTGAAACCTCTTTAGTGTCATCATCCTTTTGACACGAAATCAAAGCGAAAAATACCAGAAGCCTAAAAATTGTTTTCATATCAATTTATTAAAATTAATCTCATTAAAAAGATTTCTATTTACTAAAAAAGACATGCATCAATATAAAATTTCAGCATGTCTCTTTATTAATTAATAGATTAACTTATTATTTAATCCAACGCGGATCACCAACCTTATTATCAATCAAGGTTTGATTACTTATAGTAAAATCTCCCCCTGCCGCATTAGTAAAACCTGGATTTAAAGCAGTACCTGCTGTATCAGCTCTTAGAGCATTTGTAACTGGTCCCGTGTTAAGTGTAACTGCATTAAAATAATTATTATTTCCAAAAGTTGGTGTAGCTGTTGCAGCATTATTAGTAAATCTGGCAATAGTTTCAGCAAAAATAGAATTAGTTATTGTCGAAGCATTTGAAACAAAACGAACAGCTATAATATTATATACACTATTTGCTATTGTATTTGTAACCCCATAAAAAGTACAACTATCAATTAAAACAGTAGTTTTAAGGGTAGTACCTGTTCCAGATCCTACACCAGCATCTTCACGAATGAAGGCTCTTTGTGTAGCACATCTATTAAAAGTACTTGTTCTAAATTCAATAGTTTTTACAAATGAAAACCTAAAATCAATAAAATCACCGAAGGTAGTATTTGTACACACATCTGTCAGGATTGAATTTTCAACAACAATTGAGTTCACTTTTGCATTCACACTAACTGAATTTGAGACTAAAGATTTTTCATAACCATGAATATTACAACCGCTGATTAAAATATCCTGAAAATCTGTAGCTGTTGCAGCTGAAATAGTAATTACACTACCTTCTGCAATACCAGTCCCATCCAATTCCAAATTTAATAACGAAAGATTACTTGCTTCAGAATTAAGTGTTATTTTATAATGTAATACGGGTTTGGCTTTTCCAGGGATACCACTAATCGTAATTGATTTTGCTAATTTAATATCAGTTTTCAGAGTTACACCGTCAACATCATAACTTTTATAATCACCAGGCTCCAAAAACAATTTTGCTCCTGAATTAGCATTTGCGATAGCTACTAATAAATCTTCTGTATTTTTTACCAAAATACCATCTCCTACATCAATACCAGTTGTAAATGTTGTAGCACCTCTTTTCTTAGTGCCATTAAACAAATTTGCCTGATAAACAGTTTCCGGACTCAATCCTGTGATTGCAGCAATCCCAGCTGTTTTTTCTTCTGCACTTATAGTATGGGTAATATCACCTGGAGTAAGAACAATTTTGGTAACACTACTATTAGCAGCCCATCTTAAGATAGCAGTTTTAGCAGCTATATCAGTTTCCTGAATTGGCAAGAAAATTTGTTCAGACAATGTATTAGCTGTAGTCATAGTCCACTTAGACTCTCCTAATTCATCAGCACTAACAGCTTTAACTCTTATTGAATAAAGTGTTTCTCCTTCTAAAGCTACAGTCACTGGCAATTGAGCAGCGGTTACGCTTAATTCTTTAAATATCGTACCAAAATTAGGATCATCTGCACTAAACTGAACCACATAGTGATCGACTGATTCTTTCGTATTCCAAACTAATTCAACAGAAGTTTGATTACGCACAGTAGCTTTCAAACCAGTTGGAGAAAATTCACGATCAACATTTAATTCCGTAATAATATCTTCTGTATAACTATCACAGCTTCCAGCAAGTATAACCGCCATTGAAGCGACGATTATTCCTTTAAATATATTTCTTTTTTTCATAATTTCTTTTTCTACATTAAATAATCAGACAAAACTATTATTGATTTGGATACCCATAATCATTGACTAATTTTCCATTACTGTTAGTAATAAAGTATAACCAAATAGGCCAGAACTGATGATTATCCGGATTAATACCTGTTTTATACACAGAATTAATTTTAGCATCATTCAAATTATTCCATGTAAAAGCTGTATAATCAGCGCCCGGATTTGTAGATTCACCACGATTTAATCCATAAATCTGTAAGATAGTAGTATTATCTTGCCCACTATATTTAGACTCATTAGCCACATCTTTCACATATTTATAATATAATGTAGCAGGTACATCTAAATATTCATTAGCTCTATCTCGTAAATTAGTCATTTTTGTTTTCGACTCATCCAATTTTGTTTTTAGCAAGTTCCAACGAATTAAAGCTTGCTTACGTTCCATTTCACCGGTAAACTCAAATTTATGTTCTCTTACAATAGCATCAAACATAGCTTCTTTTGAAGATAATGCATTTATATAAGCATCAACTTTAGTCGCCTGATCAGCAGCAGCAAAAGCTCTTTTTCTAATTTCTTTCAAATATGGCGCAGCAGCACCGAACCCTTCTAATTCATTAGCTGTTTCTGCTGCAATTAACAATACTTCAGCATAACGCATATATACTTTATTTATTCCATCATCACTTGCAGCAGTAACTCTTCGTTTCATCCATTCATAACGATATTTACCAAAATACCATGTATTTAAAGCTACCAATTCCTGTTTAGCAATACCATTCACAGCAGTACCCCAACGATAAGGCACACAAGTCACATCTCTACGAGTATCTTTTTCATCAAAGTCATAAAAAACAGTAGGTAATGGTCCAGCTGTACCACCTGGACCTGTACCATTTGCCTGAAATTGATTTGGTGACTGATTTTTAATTGCAAAACTATACAAGACACGCCCACGACCTTCTGCAAACGGGATCTCCCAAAGCGATTCTCCTCCTGCAGTTATATAATCCTGGTTTACATTTTTCCAAAATCCTTCAAAAGTAGCGTTTAACTGTGCTTTACCACTTTGAATTACCGAACGTGCTTCACTTAAAGCTAAAGCATACATTTTAGCAACAGATAAATCAGGGTCATTACTTCTACGAATTCCATCAGGGTATTGCTGGTACCCTGAAGCTACTAAAGCCAAACGTGCTCTTAATCCTTTCACAAAAGCTTTATTAATACGTTCAACTGTTGAAGTTGCAGATGTTTCATTAGGCCAGGCTACCAAGTTTGAAGCTTCTCCTAAGTCTGCAATCAATTGTTTATAAATTACATCACGATTCGTTTTAGGAAGATATAAAGTTTCGTTGTTGATAGGCAGGAAACGATACGGAACATCACCCCATGCTTTCATTAAATCAGCATAATAAATAGCACGTAATGTTAATGCTTCACCTAAAAGCTGTCCCATTTCTGTTCCTGGTAATGGATTTCCATATTGACGAAGACCTTTGACAGCAATATTAGCACGCTCAATACCGCCGTACATAGAAGCCCAGGCATTATCATAAGTATTCATTTGACCGTTATCTATTCTTGCATCATAAGTGGCCAAGTCAGATTGTGCGGTAACGGATTGAGAATTATTATACCATTCTGCATCTGTATTCATCCCATAAAATGGTATAAAACGACCACGATACGAATTAGTTTCTCCAAAAGGTACTTTAATTGCATCAATAGCACCTTGAGCTAAACCCGGAGTAGAAAAAATTACAGATTCATCTAATGTTGATTGAGCTGGAGCTTCTAAATAATCATCTCCAAACTCTTGACAGGCTGTAAAAAATGTAGCCAAAGCTAATCCTGCAATTATTATTTTATGTTTCATTTTTTGTAGTGCTTTAAAATTAGAAATTAACATTTAGACCGAAAATCAACTGTCTGCTACGTGGATATGCTGATGAATCAACACCCGGAGTCAAAGTGGTTTTTCTTCTTGTTGAAACTTCAGGATCAGAACCTGAATAATTTGTCCATACAAATACGTTACTAGCCGTTAAATAACCACGTAACTTTGTTAAACCTAAATGAGAGATAAAACTTTCGGGTGCAGTATAACCAAGAGTTAAAGTATTTAAACGTAAGAAAGAAGCATCCTCCACACCCCAGTCACTCAATACAAAACGGCTCATATAAGGTGACCACATAGTCGTATTTGCGTTCAAAGCTGCTAAATCTGTAGGATTTGTAACTAGTTCTCCCGTAACTGGATTTAAATTCGTCCAACGTTTTCCATCAGCCATTACAGTACTCAAATTTCTATATTCCCCATTAGTTTGACTAGCAGTAGAAAATTCAATTTTATCAGCATTGTAAACATCATAATCAAGAGCCCAGTTAAAAGCTGCAGACAAATCAAAACCATAAGCATTGGCATTGATTACCATACCCCCAGTATTTTTTGGAAGCGCACTACCAATAATCGTTTGATCTTTACTATCAATTATATTATCACCATTCAAATCTTTGATTTTCATAGAGCCAGGCTGCACTGAACCCACAGGGCCATTATCAACCAAACCACCTTTTAAAGTATATGTGGTCCCATTCCAGTCAAAATCAGAAACCTCATAACGACCGTCATTTCTGTAACCGTACATTTGTCCTAAAGCAGAACCAACCATTACCTGGTAATCATTAGTGATTTGATTTGACGCCCAACCCGATGAGTATGGAAAATCTCCCAAGACACCTAATGAATTGATTTTGTTTTTATTTATCCCCATATTAAATGAAAAGTTCAAACCATAATTTTTAGCCTCAATTGCAACAATATTTAAACTAGCCTCAAAACCAGTATTTTGAGTCTGTCCCATATTACGATATTGACTTTCATAACCAGTACCAGCTACAGGAAATTCAATTAATAAGTCACTAGTTTTATTATTGTAAAAATCCAATGTTCCACTAAGACGGTTATTAAAGAAACCAAAATCCAAACCTATGTTTTGTGTAACTGTGGTTTCCCATTTCAAATCAGGGTTAGCCATATATTTACTACTTGTAGCCCAACCACTTGAAACTCCATTTACTGTAGTTATAGGTTTAGATTCGAAGTTTTGAACCGTTTGTCCTGTAGGAATATTATTATTACCTGCTTCTCCATAACTAGCACGAACTTTCAGCTGACTTAACCAGTTTTTATCTTTCAAGAATTCCTCTTCTGAAATTTTCCAGGCAGCAGCAAATGCAGGAAAATATCCCCATACATTATTACCTATAAATTTACTTGAACCATCAGCACGGAAAGTCGCCGTTAATAAATAACGATCTTTAAAACTGTAATTAGCTCTACCAAAGAAAGATAACAATTTATCATCAGGAGCTAAATAATTATCAACAAAACGAGCTTGGTTGGTATTTGAAGGCGTGCCTGAATAAGCCGAATTAACACTACCTGATTGTGTTGTTAATTTTTTTGACAAGTTAAAATCAAAAAAATCAGGAAAACCATGAAGCGTATTTGTCAAAGTAGTTGAAGATGTCCTAAGAGTTTCTTCACCAACTAATAAATCTATATGATGATTTTCACCTAATAGTTTTTTAAAATCGTAATTTAAAGTATTAGCATTTCTAAATCTCTCATCTTTTTTATCCGACATTATCAAGGCCGGCATTCCTTTAAAAGGAGCGTTAACATCAGGGGAACTATTAACATAATAGGTTGATGTTCCATAAAAACGAGCATCCTGATAATAATAATTGTCTAAACCTAATTCAGTCTTAAATTTCAAATTTTCAATTAACTCCCATGAAAAACTTCCTAACATGTTAAAGTTTTTACGTAATTGTTCGCGGTCATTATCCCAAACTGAAACAATTGGATTAATTAAACTACTAGCATTATCTTCATTTGTATCATCGGTTGAAATCCCCGGAATTGGCAGTGGTGCATAAGCAATTGCATTCCTTATACGCGAGTCAGATGATGATTTTTCATTTTGTTCGTTTACTCCTCCACCATTAATTTGAGTATCCGAATAACGCATTGTATAAGTTAAATCAATTTTATCATTCACTTTACTCTTTAACGCTAAAGACAAATTATTACGCTTATAATCAGAACCTAACATAATCGCTTTTTCATCATAATTAGCATAATTGAAATTGTAATTCAACTTCTCATTTCCACCTCTAACACTTAAATCACGGCTTTGTACCTCTCCTGTACGACCAAAAATTTGTTTTTGCCAATCATTACTTTTCATCCCTTTATACATATCGTAATCTTGCCAATTACCAAAATAATTTGTATAGGAAGTAGGATTAGAAGCTACTTTTGTACCTGTTCCTTGATTTAGTAAAGCGTACTCATATTGCCATTTTACATAATCATCAACCGGTAAAACATCAAAATCCTTTGCTCTGGTTTTTGTCCCATAAAATGTATTGAAACTAACCGCTATTTTACCATCTTTACCACTTCTCGTTGTAATCAAAATTACACCATTAGCTCCACGAGAACCATAAATAGCTGTAGCTGAAGCATCTTTTAATACTGTCATTGTTTCAATATCGGAAGACGAAATATCACTCATGCTATTTATTGGAAAACCATCCACTATATATAAAGGTGCTGCAGATTGGGTTAAAGATCCTCCTCCACGAACTCTAATACTAATCTCTGCATCTGGAGAACCTTCAGAACTCGTTACTTGTACTCCTGCAATACGACCAGTTAAAGCTTCAGCCACATTCGCCACAGGTACTTTTTTCAAATCGCTACCAGAGATACTAGATACTGCCCCTGTTAAATCAGACTTCTTAACCGTGCCATATCCAACAACAACAACTTCATTTAAGCTATTAGCTTCTTCAGCCAAAACAATATTGATTGTTTTTTTTCCATCCACAGCAACCACTTGGGTTGTAAAACCTATAAATGAAAATTCCAAAATTGCCTTTGAATTCGATAATTTAATTTTGTACTTTCCATCGAAATCTGTTGAAACTCCATTTTTCGCTCCTTTTTCTACCACATTTACACCAGGCAAGGTCAATCCTGATGCATCTTTTACAACACCTTCAACTGTTAAGTCCTGTGCACTTGCCTTGTTACTGGTAAGCAAACACAATAATAAAACAATTGCCATATAGCAATTTGTTCTTTTATTAAGTAACTTTTTAAAATTCATAGTTTACTGTTTAGTTAAGTTTAATATTAATTGTTTATTAAGTTCATTCATGGTGTATAAATTACATTATCAACAAAAATTTTAGAAGGCATATTTATTTTATAACACTATTTTTTTAATCCTTCTAAAACTATTTAAAATAAAGAAATTCATTATTTTTTTATTATAAATAAATTAACATGTAATCGATTGCACAAACATAAAAATTTTTTTTCTATTAAAAATTATATTTCCTAAAAAAATCTTAAAAATAATTATTTATAGAAAAATTATCTATTTTAAAATATGAAATTCATAATTTTTTCCAGAAGAAACCTTTAAAGAAAGTTTTATTATTTTCTATTAGAAGTATTTATTAAAAAAAATTCAATCGATTTCAATTTGTGTGAATTTTTAGCAATTTAAGTTAAAAATAGTATTATAAATAGTTTTCTGACAACTTGTTGAATGTTATTTCATATTTACTCAATGATTAATTTTCTTTATTAATTTCATGAAAAATCAATCTTTTTTTATGCTTTTTATTAAAACAAAAGTTATAATCATTCCAGTAATTGCCATGCCAACCCCCACAAGATTTGGTGATGTATAACTGTAACCGGCCGCTAAAGGCAGACCACCTAAAAAAGCCCCTAAAGCATTTCCAATGTTAAAACTGGCCTGAAGTGCCGCTGAAGCTATCATTTCAGCATCTTTAGCCATCTTAATCATTAACATCTGAATTGGCGCTATAACTGAAAAAGAAATGGCGCCCGTTAAAAACGTAAAAATTAATGACAGATATTGATTGTAAGAGAAAAAGTAAACCATAAGTAAATCAATGACCATTAGACACAACAAAGCCATCACAGTTGGTGCCGGCGAATATTTATCAGCTAATTTACCTCCTGCAAAATTTCCAATAACCATTCCTAAGCCTGCCAAAACCAATATATAAGACACATCTTCGGGTAAAAACGCGGAAACATTAATTAGTAAAGGAGCAATATAACTTATCCATGCAAACAGGCCTCCAAAACCAATTGCTGTGATCCCAATAATCAACCATGCTTCTGTTTTTTTAAAAAACATCAATTGAGTCTTCATATTCACATCTCCGTTTTTTTCTAAAGCAGGCATCCACAGAGAAATAAAAAGAAAAGTCAGTAGTCCTGTTATTGCAATCAATACAAAGGTATACCGCCATATAAAATGATGACCTATATAAGTACCAATTGGCACACCAATTAAATTAGCCAGTGTTAATCCTGCAAACATAATCGAAATTGCCTGAGCTTCTTTTCCTTTATCCGCCAAACGGCTTGCGACTACCGCTCCAACCCCAAAGAAAGCGCCATGTGGCAATCCTGAAAGAAATCTGGAGGCAAATAAAAAGTTATAGTTGGGCGCAATAATTGAAAGCGCATTAAAAAGCGTTAACATCAAAGCTAAAATTAAAAGCATTTTTTTGGGAGGAAAATTTCGCCCTAAGATGACTAATAAAGGCGCGCCAATAACTACTCCAAGTGCATAAGCCGAAATTAAGTATCCGGCAACCGGAATTGAAACCCTCATATCTGAAGCGATGTCAGGAAGTAATCCCATCATCACAAATTCTGTAATTCCAATAGTTAAACCCCCTAAAGAGAGCGCAATAAGACTTTTTTTCATTTTGATATATTATATGATCAGGAAAAGATTTTACATCGCAAAATTACCACCATATAACGTAAAACAAATTGTAAATTTGTGATATAAAACTCTATATTCAAGATATGCGTAAATTAAAATCAGTTTAAATGACTTTTCTTAACAACAGATTACAAAAGACTTCAATCTTATTCAAACGAGAAACATGAAATTATATATCAAAAACATGGTTTGTGGCAGATGTAAAATGGTTGTAAAAGCTGAATTTGAAAAACTCGGACTTCAGACTGTTTCGGTTGAACTTGGTGAAGTTGAGCTCCGGAATACCATTAGCAAAAATCAAAAAAAAGAACTTCTAAATAGTTTACATACTTTAGGCTTTGATTTAATTGACGATAAAAAAAGTAAAACAATAGAGAAAATCAAAACACTAATTATTGATCTGGTTCACCATAAAAACAGCGAACTGAAAACGAACTTATCAGATTATCTGGCAGAAAACCTTCACCATGATTATAATTCACTGAGTAATCTCTTCTCTGAAGTTGAAAACACCACAATTGAGAAATATTTCATCAGTCAAAAAATAGAAAAGGTAAAAGAGCTGATTATCTACAATGAACTTTCTTTAAGCGAAATAGCTGATATTTTAAATTATAGTAATGTGGCGCATTTAAGCAATCAGTTTAAGAAAGTGACCGGCTTTACCCCTACCTATTTCAAACAATTGAAAGACAGGAAACGTATTCAGATCGAGAATTTGTAAATCTTGCAAATCATTCCCAAAATTTTACAATCATACATGTCTTTTAGTTCGGAAATTTGTTTTTTAATTCTAAAACAAATATCATGACACATACTTATCAAATTACCGGAATGACCTGCAGCAGCTGTGAGGAAAAGGTTAAGAAAGCATTAGAAGCCGAAGATAACGTTACAAATGTAATAGTTTCAAAAGATAACGGAACGGCAATTCTATCCATGACAAACCATGTTCCATTAACTAATCTGCAAAATGCTTTAGATAGTAAATATCAAATTTCAGAAATTAATCATTATGAAATTGCTGAAGATACAAGAACCTGGTTTGAAACCTATAAACCCATTTTATTGATTTTCTTTTATATCAGCTTAGTTACGGTTCTGATTCAGTTAACAAATCATCATTTTGATGTGATGCAGGCCATGCAACACTTTATGGCGGGGTTCTTTATTGTCTTCTCATTTTTTAAATTGCTTAACCTAAAAGGCTTCGCAGAAAGTTATGCGATGTATGATGTTTTAGCAAAAAAAATTCCGATGTGGGGATATGTCTATGCTTTTTTAGAACTTGGATTAGGAATTGCTTATCTGGTGAATTTTAGTCCGATATTTACCAATACAGTTACATTTATTGTTATGAGTGTTAGTATTATTGGTGTTTTACAATCGGTTTTGAATAAAAAAAGGATTCAGTGTGCCTGTTTGGGAGCTGTTTTTAATTTACCTATGAGTACTGTAACGATTATAGAAGATGGTTTGATGATTTTGATGAGTTTGGCAATGCTTATTTCGCTGCTATAATTTAACTAAATCTTGAGAATCATCCAACTAAAACTTATTATATTTGACCGAATACCGATCAGCAACAATTATTAAACTAAAAAAAATGAAAAAACTATTTACCGTATTAGCGATCGCTTTATTTACCATTAGTCTTCAGGCACAGGAAACCAAACCAGCAAAAGAAAAAGCAAAAAAAGAATCTTGCTGTAAAAAAACTGCAACAGAAAAAAAATCCTGTTGTGTAAAAAAATAATCCGAATTGTATTTCAACAAAAAAGATCTCAATCGAGGTCTTTTTTGTTTATGGTTTATACTTAAAATCATTTCAAACGAACGCTCCATTCAAAATCCATTTCAGAAACCTGAACACCTTCTTCGTTTGTTCCTATGGATTTCATCCAGAACGTCTGGCCTTCCCCGGTTTCTATGGTTTTCCTGATAGCATCCGCAATTAAATGCCCGTCGTTGCAGACAAATGTAATTCTGCCAGTGGCTTTTTTTGTGAAGTTTCCTTTATTGTTGGCAACTAACATTGAAATTTTTCTTCCGCTTTCCTGAATTTGTGAGATTACCAAAGCTCCGGTTGTTAATTCTGCTGCCATTGCCTGAACTGCAAAATACATAGAGTTAAAAGGATTTTGATTGATCCATCTGTGTTTTACTGTTACCGTACAGCTGTTTTGATCAATAGCTTTAACACGTACCCCGCAAAAGTAAGCCGAAGGTAATTTAAACAACACAAATTTATTGAATTTGGAAACTGAAACTGCCATGAGATGTTTTTCATGTAAAAATACAAAAAAACTATGCATGCACAATAAATTGTTTTGAATTCCACATAACGCCTAGAAAATCAGCATCTAAAAACGATTTTAAGTCAATAAAACTTAAAATTCAAACTACAAATTTGTTAAAATTTTGTTAATATATGGTACTATGTAAAACAAGATACTGTCTTTTAGATATATATTTGCATAAGAAATTACTATATACTTTTAATCATGGAAACATCAACACCACTCATCATGGAAAAAACACCAGAAAAGAACACAGCAGCATTTACTCATTTGAGTACTTTAAGTCAGTACATTATTCCGTTTGGGAATTATATTTTTCCACTTATCATCTGGACAAGCTATAAAGATAAATCTGAATTTACAGATCACCACGGAAAACAGGCTTTGAACTTTCAGTTAAGCTTATTGCTTTACACTTTGATTTTAGCACTTATTGCAATCCCGATTTTTGTGACTGTGGTTTTACAAAATCTTCCAATCGAAGCAATTATTAACGATGAAGATTTTGTTATTAGAAATTTTAATTTTGAAGGAAATATTGGTCTTTTAAGTATTGGTGCAACAGCCGTTTTACTTTTTGGGGTTTTAAAATTTGTTGAATTCTTTTTAGTGATTTATGCTTCGATAAAAGCTTCGAACGGAGAATTATACAAATATCCGCTAACGATTCCTTTTATAAAATAATCTGCTAACCATTAAAAGTTATAGAATCCCAAGAGCCCTAGCCCTGACAGAAACGGCATCCTTTTACTGGCTCCTTTAGCCAGTAAAAGATAAAGTGGATGGCAGGAAGCAGCTCCTGAAAAAATCAATCATCAATCAATCAAATCATCATCAATCAAAAAACGAATTGTTCAATCAAAAAAAAATGAAATGAAATTATGAACATTGAAAACACAAAAGCACAGATGCGCAAAGGTGTTCTTGAGTTTTGCATCTTATCAGTATTAAAAGAAAAAGACGCATATACATCTGAAATATTAGACACTTTAAAAAACGCAAAATTATTAGTTGTTGAGGGAACTGTTTACCCTTTACTTACCAGACTAAAAAACGACGGTTTACTGAATTATCGCTGGGAAGAATCGACCTCTGGGCCACCAAGAAAATATTATGGTTTAACCGAAATAGGACAAACATTTTTAAATGAATTAAGCGGAACCTGGACAGAATTATCAGATGCCGTAAAACTAATCACCAATCAAAATCAATAAGTCATGAACAAAACAGTAAATATTAACTTAGGCGGTATGTTTTTTCACATCGATGAAGATGCATATTTAAAATTGACACGCTATTTTGACGCTATAAAAAGATCATTGAACAACTCATCCGGACAAGATGAAATTATTAAGGACATTGAAATGCGTGTTTCTG
Organism: Flavobacterium hibisci; assembly: GCF_020026925.1. Lineage (GTDB taxonomy): Bacteria > Bacteroidota > Bacteroidia > Flavobacteriales > Flavobacteriaceae > Flavobacterium > Flavobacterium hibisci. The sequence continues at coordinate 19,259 of NZ_JAIQDW010000004.1, forward strand.
AACTTTTGACAGAAAAACAAAAAAGCGAAAAACATGTTGTTGGCTTAAAAGATGTTGACGAGGTGATTGCGGTAATGGGACAGCCTGAAGATTATAGACTTGAAGACGAAGAAAATGCTAATAAGTCTTTTAATTATGATAACAGAAAACACAAAAAACTATACCGCGATAAAGAAAAAGGTATGATTGGTGGTGTTGCTACCGGGTTAGGACATTATTTTGGAGTTGATGCTGTATGGATTAAAATCGTGTTCTTAATATTTGTTTTTGCAGGTTTCGGAACCGGAATTTTAGCTTATTTCGTATTATGGGTTGTAACTCCTGAGGCGGTTACAACATCAGAAAAATTGGAAATGACAGGAGAGCCGGTAACAATTTCTAACATCGAAAAGAAAGTTCGCGAAGAGATTGACTCATTGTCTGAGAAATTCAAAAATGCAGATTATGACAAAATGGGAAATCAGGTAAAGTCTGGAGCTGAGAGAATAAGTAGTTCATTTGGAGACTTTGTTATGACAGTTTTTAAAATCTTCGCAAAATTTTTAGGGGTTATTCTTATTATGTCCGGAGTTACTGTTTTAATATTATTACTAATAGGTGTCTTCACTTTAGGGACAAATGTCTTTCTGGATTTTCCTTGGGAAAACTTTATTGAAGCCGGAAATTTTACTGATTATCCAATCTGGTCATTCGGTTTATTAATGTTCTTTGCCGTTGGAATTCCGTTTTTCTTTTTGACGCTTTTGGGTTTCAAATTATTGTCACCAAATACAAAAACTATCGGAAATATTGCAAAATATACCCTGTTAGCGATTTGGATTATTGCCGTTGCCATTGCAATCAGCATCGGAATCAAACAGGCTACTGAAATATCATACGATAACAAAACAGTAGAGAAAAAAGCAATCAATATTACTCCTAATGACACACTATATGTAAAGTTTCGATATAATGATTACTATGCGAAAGACTTAGATCATCATAAAGAGTTTGAGTTTGTACAGGATTCTGCCAATAATGCTTTAATTTACTCAAATGATGTTCGTTTGCACGTATTGCATACCGACCAGGCTGCTCCTTATTTACAAATAGAAAAAAGCGCCAGAGGAAACTCGTTTACAAGTGCTAAAAAAAGAGCAGAAAAAATCAATTATAATATTGACATTAAAGGAAATTATTTAATTTTGGATAATTATTTTCTTACAGATGTAAAAAACAAATTCAGAGGTCAGGAAGTAGATGTGTTTCTATATTTACCAGAAGGACAATTATTTAAACCGGATGCTTCGATACAGGATTATGATGACTCTGAAAATGATTTTTTCAATTTACACTTTAGCGGTAATTATAACTATAAAGTAGAAGGTTCTAAAATAAAATGTCTGAACTGTCCGACAGATGAGAACGATGACAATGATTTTGAAGAAGATACTATAGCCAATGATACTGTAAAAGAAGTTTCGATTAAAATTAACGGGGAAGAAGTTTTAAATGCAAAAAAAGGCAAAGGAAAATTAACTACTGATAAAAACGGAGTTATTATAAAAATTAACTAAAAAACCATGATAAAAATAATCATTCATATTACGAAATTCATTATTGCAGCTATCACTGCATTATTGTTTGCCTCATGTAATTTTAATATAAACTCAATTGAAGGCAGCGGAAATGTTACTACCGAAAAAAGAATTGTTCAGGGCGATTTTAAAAATGTATCTGTCAGCAATGCCATAGATTTGGTAATTGAACAATCTGATTCTACAGAAATTATCGTTGAAGCAGACGACAATATCCAAAAAGAGATTACAACTAAAGTTGAAAACGGAACTTTGATCATTTCATGCAAATTCAGTTCATTTAACAATGTAACCAAAAAAGTTACTGTAAAAATGCCGGTTATTGACAAAATCGAAGCTTCGAGCGCCTCATCTGTACACAGTAAAAATGTACTTCAGGGAGAAAATATACATCTGGATGCATCAAGTGCTTCTACAATAGATGTTAATATTGAATCTGACAATATCTCTTTTGAATCCGGAAGTGGCAGTACCATAAATGTACAAGGAAAAGCATTAAAAATCAAAACATCAGCTTCTAGCGGCTCCAGCATTAATGCAGAGAAATTATTGGCAAATGAAGTTGAAGCAGAAGCGTCAAGCGGAGCCAGCATAAGTGTGCATCCTATTTTACGATTAAAAGCAGATGCATCAAGCGGATCAAGCATTAATTATGATTCATCTCCTAAAACAATAGAAAAATCTGAAAATTCAGGAGGAAGCATCAGCCAGGGATAAACACTATTGAAGTGTTAAATATAAAAGAAATCATTCATCAAAAGTGGATGATTTTTTTATATTTGTCAAAATCAAAATTTAGAATTAATGAAAAAAAATACAGTCTTGTTCTTACTACTATTAGTTACAACTTTAACTTTTGCCCAAAAAAGGGAAAAAATAAAAGGTTCTAAAATTGTTACCACATCCATAAAAGAAGTTGGTGATTTTGATGCTCTTGAAGTAGATGATAATATTGAAGTGTATCTGGAAAGAGGCGAAAAAAACGAAATAAAAATCGAAGCCGATGATAATTTACACGACATTATCGGAATGGATTTAAGAGAAAAAATACTTCGTTTGTACACTTCAAAAGAGTCCACAATTTTTAAAAAATTATCAGTAAGAATTACTTATACAAAGTCATTATCAAAAGTAATTACTAAAAATGACGCCATAGTCTATGCTATTCAGGAACTTCAGTTAGATGACATTGCATTTAACAGCTTTGATTATTCTAAATTATTTCTGAATGTCAATGCGAAGAAATTCAGTTTAGTTGCTGATGATAAATCAAAATCGGAAATAAATTTAAAAGCAGATGAAGCCTCTTTACAATTAAGCAAAAGCTCCTCTGTAAAATCTTTAGTTTCTGCAATTAAATTCAAATGCGATTTATACCAGAAAGCAAACGCTGCAATTGAAGGTGTAGCTGAAAAAGGAAGTGTTCGTATAGATAATAATTCCGTTTTTACCGGAACAAAGTTTAACATAAAAGAAGCCAGTTTTACTGCTGAAAATAATGCAACAGGAATCGTAATGGCAGAAATTTCAATTTCACTTGCTATTGGAGACAAAGCCGAAGTTTCGCTTTTAGGAAAACCAAAAATAGAACTAACGCGTTTTAGCGAAGAGGCTAAATTGATTAAGAAACTTAAATAAAAGTTTCAGGTTTAACAAATAAAAAAATCCATTCTGATGCGAATGGATTTTTTTATTTGTGAATTCTAGATTAAGCTCCAACAACTTGAAACTTTAAACAAAGAAAACCTGAAACCAAACTTTTATTCTTTAGCAGCCAAATAACGTTCAGCATCAAGTGCAGCCATACATCCAGTACCAGCAGCTGTAATCGCCTGACGATATACATGATCTGCAGCATCACCAGCTACAAAAACACCCTCAACATTTGTTTTAGATGTTCCCGGAACATTGATAATGTAACCCGTTTCGTCAAGTGTGATATAATCTTTAAATATATCTGTATTTGGTTTGTGACCAATAGCTACGAAAAATCCTGTAGCAGGAATTTCAATAACTTCAGCGGTGGTTTTGTTCAAAGCTTTAATTGCATGTACCACATTTCCGTCACCTAAAACTTCTACTGTATCATGATTCATTAAAATCTCAATATTTTCTGTTTTACGAACGCGCTCCTCCATAATTTTAGAAGCCCTGAATTTTTCGCTTCGTACCAGCATCGTCACTTTTTTACAAAGTTTTGATAAGTAATGTGCTTCTTCACAGGCAGAATCCCCTGCTCCAACAATCACCACTTCCTGATTACGGTAAAAAAACCCATCACAAACCGCGCAGGCAGAAACTCCCCCACCCATATTCAGATAATGCTGTTCTGATGGAAGTCCCAGATATTTAGCTGAAGCACCGGTTGAAATAATCACGGTTTCACAGTGCAATTCTATCTTATCGTTAATCCAGACTTTATGAATATCTCCTGAAAAATCAACCTTTGTAGCCCATCCGTCACGAATATCAGCCCCAAAACGTTTCGCCTGTTCCTGTAACTGGATCATCATTTCCGGTCCTGTAACCCCATCAACATAACCCGGAAAATTTTCAACTTCATTTGTCGTTGTTAACTGACCTCCTGGCTGCATTCCCTGATATAATACCGGGTTCATATTTGCTCTGGCAGCATAAATAGCAGCAGTGTAGCCTGCCGGACCAGAACCAATAATAAGGCATTTAATTTTTTCGATTGTATCTGACATAATATTATGGTTGTGTTAATAATTATGTTGCAAAAATAAGTTTTTATTGTTGGAAAAAAGAATACGATTAATCAGTTTTTATTATTCTAAAATAGAGAGCTGTAAATCTGTTATATAAAACACATTGGACAAAATTAAGGAGAAGATTAACTGAGACAATATTACAGAATTATACTAAAAAGCAACTAACTTTTAAATTTTCAATGATTATCTTCTGATATAACAGGCAATTGGTATATTAACCTCTGTATAATTGTCAGCCATATACTTGAAAACAGCATCGTGAAAGTTATCACAGAAAGCGTAATCTGATGGATGTAGCTATCAACAAGCCCAAGGGAAGCAGCGAGAGTGACCAGTACGAAGCTGAATTCTCCAATTTGTGACAAAAGCCCTCCTCCATAAAGACTGTCTCGCAAATTATTTCCGGTAATCTTAAAAAGTATGGTATTAATAAAACTGTTAATCACTAAAACAGTTATTGCAATCAGGATAATTATACCTGCATTGTTACTAACAAAGTTGATGTCTAGCTGCAGTCCAATGGCAAGAAAAAAGAAAGCCATAAAGAAAACCCTGAAAGGAATTAATGCTTTTCCAAGCCATCGTGTTGCTTTATCCTGACCAATTACAATTCCGCCTGCAAATGCCCCAAATGCAGGAGAAAGCCCAAACCATGAACTAAACCAGGCCATTCCAAAACAGATGCAAAAACCAATAAAAACTTGCAGATCATGATCGGCAATTATTTCTCTCCGCATAGGAATCTGAAAAAGCTTTTTCGTAATTGCAGCCCTCAGGAACAGTAGTATTAGTACTCCACCTATACATACTTTTACAAGCTCGAAAATAGTTATGTTAGTGCCCGAGATAAAATTTAGGGATAAAATCATAGGAATAACCAGTACATCTTGTACTAACAGTACTCCACAGGTTATAATCCCCAACTGACTTTTAATTTCCCCCGTCCTTTCCAAATATTGAAAAACTATTGCAGAACTGCTCAGACTTATTACAAACGACAGTAACACTATTGTATTCAATGTCCATCCAGCCTTCCCTCCTATTAAATATATACATATAAAACTCAATACAATCTGAACAAACGCAATAAGAAAGGGTTTATAAAAATTTTGGCTAAAGTGGCGTAAATCTATATCAGCACCTATGGAAAACATCAAAAGTACAATTCCTATTTCTCCCAGATCCGCCACTACTTCAGGAGCATGAATTATATTTAAAACATTAGGACCTAAAAGTACACCAGATACTATATAAGCAATAAAATATGGCTGTTTAAAACGCCGCAGTAACAGAATTAGAAATAAAACAACACAGGAAAGCACAGCTATTCCTGAGAATAATTGTGAGGACATAACAAAGATGATTTATAAAAAACAATAAAAGCCACCCTAAAAAAGGGCAGCTTTGCACAAGGGTAAAAAAACGAAATTAAGCAATTTCGATCATTCTTGGAGGTTTTTGCTTAGCCTCTTCTTTTTTTGGAATAGATAAATGGAGAAGTCCATTTTCATAACGGGCACTGATTTTGTCCTCGTCCACCACGTTTTTAGGAAGTTCAAAACTTCTCTGAAATGACTGGTAGCTGAATTCCCTGCGAGTAAAATTCTCCTGCTCAGTAGTGTGTTGATTTTGTTTCTCTGACGAAATAGTCAACAGGTTACCGTCAAGTGTTACTTTGAAGTCATTTTTTTCCAGACCAGGGGCAGCAACTTCTACTTCGTAATTATCCGAAGTTTCTTTGATGTTTACTGATGGCAGCGTAGTGCTTGTAGTTGAAAAATTGTTGCTTTCCCAATTGAAAAGCTCACGGCCAAAAACGTCATCAAAAAACGTACGTGGCAAACCATTAATCTGATTACCGTTTCTCTTGATAAGATTCATAACATTTTACTTTTAAATTGTTTGACAATATTTTTTTGAACATACACTGAGTAGCAGTGCATCAGGTCTAAAAACCAAAATTATGCCAATCAAAAAAAATGACATTTTTTCAGTTTCAACTATCTAAGCCAATTTCATTTATAGTAAATTATTATAAAAATCTGATGCGATTTTTCAAAATTTTTATTCAGATATTTTAAAATATTTACAAAAACAGTTCTCAGTATAAATTTAAAATACTGACAATTTTACAATGTCCATCTGAAAATTTGTCAACTTTTAAGAAAGCACATTAACTTAAGCTGTAATCGGATCCAATTTTTAGAATTTAAAGTTATGTATTGAGATTATTAATACTATTGAATAATCAGTTCTAAACTTTAGTGAAGATGAGGATTACAATTAATATCAATCAGTTTTACAAAAGAAAATCCCCTTAAATCATATGATTCAAGGGGATTTTGATAACACTGTAAGTTTGGTGTCGGGGTGGCAGGATTCGAACCTGCGGCCTCCTGCTCCCAAAGCAGGCGCGATAACCGGGCTACGCTACACCCCGTAAGCGGGTGCAAATATATAACTATTTTTGGTTTATCCAAAACAATTTTAGAAATAAGAAAAAATTAAAATTAAAATTCACAAAAGTCACTTTAATATATTAACGGGCTAAATCGGAAATCAGAACATTTTTTACTAAACAACAATTAATAGTAAAGCAAAGCAAGTTAGGGAATTTAGCTTAAATTGTTCCAAACACCCATCAAACAAAGGCTAAGCAAGGTTTCACAAATGTTAACAAAATAGATTTTCAAAAACCATAAATAATTGTATTTTTACGGTTCAAAATTCAGAAAATAAATGGGCAAAATCATTGCTATTGCTAATCAAAAAGGAGGCGTTGGAAAAACTACTACATCAGTAAATCTTGCTGCCTCATTAGGTGTTTTAGAGAAAAAAGTTTTATTGATCGATGCTGATCCTCAAGCCAATGCCACATCTGGTCTTGGAATTGATGTGGAAACAGTTGAAACCGGAACTTACCAGATTCTTGAACACACTGTAACACCAAAAGAAGCTATTCTAAAATGTACAGCTCCAAATGTTGACGTGATACCTGCTCACATTGATCTTGTTGCTATCGAAATTGAGCTGGTTGATAAAGAGAACCGTGAATACATGCTTAAAAAAGCATTAGAAGAAGCTAAGAAAGAGTATGATTTTATTATAATCGACTGTGCACCTTCTTTAGGATTATTAACTTTAAATGCTTTAACAGCTGCTGATTCTGTAGTTATTCCGATTCAATGTGAATATTTTGCACTTGAAGGATTAGGAAAGCTATTGAATACTATTAAAAGTATTCAGAAAATCCATAATCCTGACCTGGATATTGAAGGATTATTGCTAACCATGTACGATTCAAGATTGCGTTTGTCAAATCAGGTTGTTGAAGAGGTTCAAAAGCACTTTAACGATATGGTTTTTGAAACCGTTATTCAGCGAAATGTAAAATTAAGTGAAGCCCCAAGTTTTGGAGAAAGCATCATTAATTATGACGCAACAAGCAAAGGAGCAGTGAATTACATTAATTTAGCTCAGGAAATTATAAAGAAAAACAGCAAATAGTTTTTATGACAAAAGCAATTAAAAAACAAGCCTTAGGAAGAGGATTATCAGCATTATTAAAAGATCCGGAAAACGACATCACATCAGTAGAAGACAAAAATGCTGACAAAGTTGTTGGAAACATCATTGAGCTTGAAATAAGTGCTATCGAAATAAATCCATTTCAGCCCAGAAGTAATTTCAATGAGGAATCTTTACGTGAATTAGCTACTTCTATTAAAGAACTTGGTGTAATTCAACCTATTACTGTTCGAAAATTAGAATTTAACAAATACCAGTTAATTTCCGGGGAGCGTCGTTTGCGTGCTTCGACTTTGATAGGCTTAACACATATTCCTGCTTACATCCGTATTGCTAATGATAATGAATCATTGGTAATGGCTTTGGTTGAAAACATTCAGCGTCATGACTTAGACCCTATTGAAATTGCACTTTCGTACCAACGTTTGATGGATGAAATCCAATTAACACAGGAACAAATGAGTGAACGTGTTGGTAAAAAACGTTCTACGATTGCCAATTATTTACGCCTTCTAAAATTAGATCCAATCATTCAGACAGGTATACGCGATGGTTTTATCAGTATGGGGCATGGAAGGGCTATCATCAATATTGAAGATCTGGATATTCAGACCGATATTTACCAAAAAATAGTAAGCCAAAATCTATCAGTACGTGAAACAGAAACTTTAGTTAAAAATTATCACGAAAGCCTGCAGCCCAAAGCTGAAGGAAAACCAAAAGCAGCTTCTTCATTTGTAGTTAAAGAAACGCAAAAAAACACATTTAATGACTATTTTGGTTCAAAAGTTGATATAAAAGTTGCCGGAAACGGAAAAGGAAAAATTACAATCCCGTTTAACTCAGAAGCCGACTTTAACAGAATTATAAAATTAATAAACGGATAGTGAATAAAATTGTCCCCATAAGTCTATTGTTCTTTCTCTCAGGAACCGTCTCTTTTTTTGCTCAGGTAAAACAAGAAACGGTTTTAGTCGCTAAAGACACTTCTAAATTAGAAGAAATAGACCCGCTGAGACCAGCAAAAGCTGCCTTTTACTCGGCAATTTTACCCGGCTTAGGACAGGCATACAATAAAAAATACTGGAAAATCCCTTTGGTATATGGCGCAATTGGGACCAGTATGTATTTTTATCTTGATAATCAAAAAAAATATAGAGAAGCAAGAAATGAATACAAAAGAAGACTAGAGGGTTATGAACCAAGCGAAAAATTTGCGAGGCTTGATGACTCCCGTCTTATTGCAGCCCAAAAGTTTTATCAGCGTAATCGCGATTTATCATCATTGTTTGTCGTTGGTTTTTATGCTTTAAATATCATTGATGCTAATGTTGATGCTTCACTGATACAATTTAATGTGAATGAAAGATTATCTGTGCGTCCGGAAATCTATCCTACAGATGTAACTTTTAAACCAAATGTGGGACTAACTTTTAATTACAACTTTTAAATAGCTTTTTACTATCTATTTAAATAAAAAATATACAAGAAAATGAAAATTGCACTTTTAGGATACGGAAAAATGGGTCAGGTAATCGAAAGGATTGCTCTGGAAAGAGGGCATGAAATTGTCCTGAAAAAAGATGAATTCAATACATATGACGGCCTTTCAACAGCGGATGTTGCTATCGATTTCAGTGTTCCCACAGCCGCTGTAGCTAATATTTCAAGTTGTTTTCATGCCAATGTTCCGGTAGTTTCAGGAACAACAGGCTGGTTAGAGCATTATGATGAAGTGGAAGCGCTTTGCAACGAAAAACAAGGTGGTTTCATCTCTAGCTCAAACTTTAGTTTAGGCGTTAATATTTTTTTCGGTTTGAATGAATATCTGGCTAAAATTATGAGTCAGTTTGATACTTACAAAGTATCAATGGAAGAAATTCACCACACTCAAAAGTTAGATGCACCAAGCGGAACAGCTATTTCATTAGCAAAAGGTGTCATTAAAAACAGTGCTTATGCAAATTGGACAATGGAAGATCCGAAGTCCAATGAAATTCATATTGAAGCTAAAAGAATTGGTGATGTTCCAGGGACGCATACTGTAACTTACGATTCTATCGTTGACAGCATCGAATTAAAGCATACTGCACATAATCGTGAAGGCTTTGCCCTTGGAGCTGTTATTGCCGCCGAATGGCTTGCTGGCAAAAAAGGAATCTACACGATGAAAGACGTTTTAAATCTGGAATCTAAATAAAATCCAAAAAATAATATTCTGAAATTTCAGAACTAAAACATAAAATTATGACACTTTATCTTTGGTTTGTTTTTTTCTTAGCAGTACAAATAATCCATTTTCTGGGTACATGGAAGTTATATCAGGCTGCGGGCCGTAAGTCTTGGGAAGCAGCAATTCCCGTTTATAATTCAATCGTTTTAATGAAAATTATCGGGCGCCCAACCTGGTGGACAATCCTGCTTTTCATACCCATAATCAATCTTATTATGTTCCCTGTCGTTTGGGTAGAAACTTTGAGAACATTTGGAAAAAAATCAACATTAGATACCTTTTTAGGCATTTTCACTTTAGGGTTTTACATCTATTATGTCAATTATACCCAAAAATTAGAGTACTATGCAGATAGAAAATTAACTCCTGAAAACAGAGCAGCCGACACCGTTAGCTCTCTGCTTTTCGCTATAATTGTAGCAACTTTGGTACATACTTATGTTGTACAGCCGTTTACAATCCCAACATCCTCATTAGAGAAATCATTATTAATTGGTGATTTTCTGTTTGTGAGCAAGGTAAACTACGGACCTCGTGTTCCTATGACCACTGTAGCGTTACCAATGGTTCACGACTCTATTCCTTTAACAAAAAAGAAATCATACTTAAGCTGGCCACAATTACCTTATTTCAGGCTTCCTGCTTTAGAAAAAATAAAACGAAATGATATTGTTGTTTTTAACTGGCCAGTCGATACTGTGCATTACTTTTTTGAGCCAAAAGGAAAACCAGGCGTTATAAAACCAATTGACAAGAAATCAAACTACGTAAAACGCTGTGTAGGAATTCCGGGTGACAGCTTATCAATAAAAGACGGATTTGTTTATATTAATAATAAAAAACTAATCCTTCCTGAAAGGGCAAAACCACAATATTCATATGCTGTAGCATTAGACGGAAAGACACCTATTGATTTTGAATCACTTTTAAAAGAACTTAAGGTCAATCTTGTTGATGTTATGGGATTTAAGGATGAAGCAAAAAGAGACACCTTATATTTTGCAGCTTTAACAGAAGAAAGTGTTCAGCGTTTAAAAAACACTCCCGGAATTACGAATGTAAAAAGACAAATTTCTAAAGGAAATGACAATTCCATTTTCCCTCATATCAACAAATGGAATCAGGATAATTTTGGTCCGATATATATTCCGGAAGCTGGGAAAACAGTCGCTTTAACAAATGAATCATTACCATTTTATAAAGATATCATCACTACTTATGAAGGCAATACTTTAGAGTTGCAAGGTTCCAAATTTTTAATAAATGGTAAACCGGCAACCACATATACTTTCAAACAAAACTATTATTGGATGATGGGTGACAACCGCCATAACTCTGAAGACAGCCGTTATTGGGGATATGTTCCTGAAAACCACATTGTAGGAAAACCGGTTTTTATCTGGATGAGCTGGGACACAAACGGAAAAGGTATTAATAAAATCCGTTGGGACAGAGTTTTCACAACAGTAGATGGCGAAGGTCAGCCGCAATCGTATTTCAAATATTTCCTGATTGCTTTAGCAGTATTTTTCATTGGAGAATATTTTTGGAAAAAAAGACAAGAGAAAAAAGCATAATTAAATAAGTTATTTGTTTCAGGTTTCAAGCTTCAGGTTCATAACAAACCTTGAAACTTGAAACCTGAAACTTTTAAACAAAAAATAAAAAACATGAATTCCTTATTACTTCCTACTTATTTTCCCTCAATTAGCCATTTTGCAGTTATGGCTCAATCTGAGAATATCACTTTTGAAATGGAAGATAATTTTCAGAAACAGACTAACAGAAACCGTACCTACATCTACAGTCCAAATGGAATTCAACTATTAAATATTCCTATTAAACATTCAAAATCGACACATCAAAAAACAAAAGATGTTTTGATTGAAAATGAATTTGACTGGCAAAAACAGCATTTTAAATCTTTGGAAGCAGCTTACAGAAGCTCTCCTTTTTTTGAATTTTTCGAGGATGACATTCTTCCTGTATTCGAAAAAAAACATACTTTTTTGATGGATTTAAACATGGAAGTCCTGGAGACAGTTACCAAATGTTTACGAATGAAATTAGAATTTGGAAAAACAACTGAATATTTTCATGAAGCAGAAAATGTTGCTGATTTCAGATATCTGGCTAATGGAAAAAAAGATCAGAATTCATTTGAAAAATATCCTCAGGTTTTTGATGACAAACATGGTTTTATAAACAATTTAAGCGTTTTGGATTTACTTTTCAATGAAGGAAAATTTGCAATGGATTATTTAAAAACACAGAAAATTATATAAATCAATTATGAATGTAAGTTGTGAATTATGAGTATTAAATCACTATTTAACTTTTCAATTTCGTATTTGGTTCAAAAATCATTCTATTGAAAGCCTTGCCATGATGGGATAATGATCTGAATTTTCAAAATCAGAAAAACTTTCAAACTGTTTTATCTTCATTTTAGGATCAGTAAAAATATAGTCGATTCTGGCAGGATAATATTTAAATTTATAAGTAGCACCAAAACCTTCGCCTGCTTCTTCAAAAGTATCTTTTAGTTTTCCTTTTATATTTCGATAGACATAAGAAAAAGGGCTGTTATTCATATCCCCACAAATAATAATCGGGTACTTACATTGCTTGATGTTTTCTTTAAAAATCTCCGCCTGTTCTTGCTGCTGTCTAAATCCTTTACTTATTCTGGCCAGTATTCGCTGTGATTTTTTTTGATTAACATTATCAATATCATCCGAAATTTCATTTACATCAGGCGAAATTTTAATAGACTGTAGGTGCATATTGTAAATCCTGATTACGTCCTTACCTCGTTTTATATCAGCATAAACTACATTATTATCTGAATTCGGAAAAATAATATTACCTTCATTTATAATAGGGAACTTCGAAAAAATAGCCTGCCCTGTTTTGATTTTTTTCCCATCAATAAAAATATAACGGTGCGGATATACTTTTAGATCCAGATGTGCAGAATTCGAATACTCCTGAACACACAAAATATCAGGATCTTTTTCATCTATAAATACTTTTATATTATCAGGAATATCATCACGTTCGAGCCATTTAAAAACATTAAAAAGACGAACATTATAACTCATTACAGAGAAGTCCTTTTCGTCATCTACATATTCTTTACCTGAAATTTTATAAAACTTGCTAATAAATGTAATCCCCGTCAACAACACTAATCCTGATAAAATAAGACGTTTTTTAAACTGAATTGCCCAATAAATAAAGAATAACCCGTTTGCCACAAAAAAAGCCGGCATAAATAATGTGAGCACCGATAAAAGTGGAAAACTTTTAGGTGCTAAAAAAGGCAAAACATAGATACTAAATGTAAGGACAGTCAGTACTATATTCAAAAAGAACATTATTTTATTAAACCAGGAAAGGTTTTTCATATTATTTTGCTAAAGATTATTTTCCAGCTTTAAATAGAAACTCTTTTTCTTCTTTAGTAAGACAATCATAACCAGACTGGCTGATTTTGTCTAAAATTTCATCAATTTGCTGTTGCGTTTTGTCTTTGGTAACAATCCTTGATGTTGCTTTTTCTATAGGTTTTTGATAATTTTTATGCACTTTTTTGAATGGGGTCGTTGGGGATTTTCTAAACAGATTGGCAAAAAAATCTACTATTTTGGTAATAATAATACTTAAATCTGTACCATTTTGGAGGAGCTTTACATACATAAACCCAAAAAAGGCACCAGCTAAATGCGATATATGCCCTCCGGTATTGTCTAAACGCAACTGCATCAGGTCTAAAATCAGGATTACGCCTGTGATGTGCCATAATTTTACATTTCCAATCAACAGTAAACGAACATCCATCAATGGCTGATATGTTGTTGCCGCAACCAAAATTGCCATAATTGCAGCAGAAGCTCCAACTATTGGTGCCGAAATATTTAAAAAATAATAACTTAATGCAAATATAATTCCTGCAAAAACAGCACTTAAAATATACAATCCCAGATATTGTTTTTGAGTAAAAAAGGTCAAAAACAACTGGCTTGCAAAATTCAAAACCATCATATTAAACAACAAATGCAAAAATGAAGAATGGAAAAATGCATACGTTAAAAATGTCCAGGGCTTAAATAGAAAAACATTTGGATCTGAAGAAAGTGCCAACCAGTCTGGATATGCAAATCCGCCACCTGAATATTGATAGAAAAACACTAATGAAATCAGAAAACAAGCAATATTCCAATAGATCAAACGTAGTGAAACCCCTCCTATCTTATACTGTAATTTCAAATCATCCAAAATATTCATAAAGCTTCTTTTTGGTTTTTATTAATTATTAAAGTTAAAAATTAATTCCAACGATTGTTATTAAACTGATTTTTTTTCCAGTATAACATCATTAAAAAACCAGTTATTGCACCTCCTATATGCGCAAAATGCGCTATACCTGTCCCTCCGCTTCCAAACAATGATCCACCTTTAAAACCTAAGAATAAATCGACAGCTAAAATTCCCGGAACAAAATATTTTGCCTTGATTGGTATTGGTATAAACATTAAAGCAAGCTCAGCATTAGGAAACATAAAAGCAAAAGCAGTCAACAAACCATAAATAGCACCTGAGGCCCCAACAATTGTCCCGATGTAAGCATTTGTAAAGCCATCAAATTGTGTTACCGAAACCAAATCCTGCCATCTCGTATCAATTTTCCCTTGATTCAAAAGTTGTAAAATTTCGACTTTATTAAATCCATTAGCAATTAATGTATTCATAGTATCCTGAAAAAAATAATAATTCACAGCAGTATGTAACAATGCAGATCCTAAACCACATGAAATATAAAAAAACAGGAACTTTTTTCCTCCCCAAAAATGTTCAAGAGCTGATCCAAAAGAATATAATGCAAACATATTAAAAGTAATATGCATGATTCCTCCATACTCTAATTTTCCATGCATAAACATATGTGTGATTGGCTGCCAAATTTTAAAATTTGGGTTTTCAGGAAAAAACATCGCAAGATATTCGTAAGAAACAGGCACTAATTGCGCTCCTATAAAAACTATTATATTAATAATCAATAACTGCTTTACTATTGGTGTCATGTTCATCATAAGGCAAACTTTTTATCTATATCTTCCACACGCATGGTGATGAAAGTAGGTTTTTGAAAAGGTGAAATATTTGGATCTTTGCAGGCAAATAATCCGTTTACTAAATTATCCTGCTCTTTTTCCGTTAAATAAGATCCGGTTTTAACTGCTAAACTTTTGGCCATCGATTTGGCTATCGTATCATTCTGACTATAACTGCTCCCCGGTATTCCTTCCTGCAGATCGCTTAATAATTGTTCGATTACAAGAGAAACTTCGCTTTCAGTAATATTAACGGGAATTCCGGAAATCACAATATGATCTGTTTGAGCTTTTTCGAAAACAAAACCTGTTGTTTCCAATGAAGGTTTAAGCTCTTCTATCAATGCCATTTCATCTGATGAATAAAACAAATTCAACGGAAACAACAACTGCTGACTTGAAGCCTGATTTACTGTCATATTCAACAAAAATTGTTCATATAAAATACGCTGATGAGCCCGCTGCTGATCAACAATTACCATTCCTGATTTTATCGGCGAAACGATATATTTTTTATGTATCTGATATGTTTTCTGACCTGCCTGTTCTACTTCATCATCATTAAACAGTGAAGATGTCACTTCTTCATTTTCGAATGTAAATGGTGAACTCTCAATACTTTCCGCATTATCTAAATCCAACCCAACATATAAACTTTCCCAACTTGCTGTTGGTTCAACTCTTTTAGAATAACCTGAATATGATGAACCTGAATGTAATGCTCCTGAAGATGAAGACGATCCGGAACTATAACCCGATCCTGAATTGGCTTTTGAATAATGCTGATTCGTTTTATCATCCGTAAAAGGATTAAAATTGCCATCTATCTGAATCGTTGGTGTTTCTGCTTCTAAATCTTTATAGTGATATGGTGTATCTAAATTCGAATCCCGATCAAAATCAAGAACCGGCGCTACATTAAACTGACCTAAACTATGCTTAATCGAAGCCCTTAGAATAGCATACAAAGCCTGTTCATCATCAAACTTTATTTCAGTTTTTGTTGGATGAATATTAATATCGATTGTATTCGGCGGAACTTGCAGGTATAAGAAATAGCTTGGCTGTGAGCCATCTTTTAAAAGCCCTTCGTAAGCAGCCATAACTGCATGATGCAAATAACCGCTCTTTATAAAACGATCGTTTACAAAAAAGAACTGCTCGCCCCTGCTTTTCTTGGCAAATTCAGGCTTACAGACAAAACCCTGAATATTTATAATTTCAGTATCTTCATTAACAGGAACCAATTTTTCATTCATTTTTCCTGACATTATTCCAACTATACGCTGGCGATAACCGGCAGCCGGCAAATTATACATCTCGCTTCCGTTGTGATAAAAAGTAAAATGAATATTTGGATGCGCCAAAGCAACACGCTGAAATTCATCCATAACATGACGAAATTCAACTGTATCAGACTTTAAGAAATTGCGTCTGGCAGGAATATTAAAAAATAAATTTTTAACCGCAAAAGAAGTTCCTTTTGGTAAAACTGCTACTTCCTGCGAAATAAATTTACTTCCTTCAATAACAATATGCGTTCCTAATTCCTCCTGATCCTGTCTGGTTTTCATTTCCATATGAGCAATCGCTGCAATCGAAGCTAAAGCTTCTCCACGAAAACCTTTAGTACACAACGAAAATAAATCTTCGGCCTGACGAATTTTTGAGGTCGCATGACGTTCAAAACACAAACGCGCGTCAGTAACGCTCATTCCTTTGCCATTATCAATCACCTGAACTAGTGATTTTCCAGCATCTTTAATAATCAATTTAATATCAGTCGCATTGGCATCAACTGCGTTTTCTAAAAGCTCTTTTACAACTGAAGCAGGTCTTTGTACTACCTCTCCGGCAGCAATTTGATTGGCAACATGATCAGGAAGTAATTGAATAATACTCGACATTGAAAATTTTAGATTGTAGATTAACGATTTAAGATTTTTGATTTAAAATCCAAACCAAGGTGTACAAATTTAATGAATTTCTACTGGCTTTTAGAATTTCATTAGTCATAAAAAAAACAAAAAACCTATACTCTTTTTTACACAGTATAGGTTTTGTAATATACAAAAATGTTTTTTTATTGGTTCTCAATTTTTCTGGGAGCATCTTCAATCTGAATCGCACCTGAAGAGAGTAATGGCTGAGTAAAAGGATGCGAAATAGAAGCCTGCTGACGGATATAAGCCATCTTTATAGCAGCTATAGCAGCTTCGGTTCCTTTATTTCCATGAACACCACCGCTTCGGTCAATAGACTGCTGCATGTTATTGTCTGTTAAAACACAAAAGATAACCGGAATATCAGTCTGAACATTTAAATCCTTTATTCCTTGAGTAACGCCTTCGCAGACAAAATCAAAGTGTTTTGTTTCTCCCTGAATTACACATCCTATAACAATGACTGCATCAACATTTTGCGTCTGCAGCATTTTTTTTGCGCCATAGATCAGTTCAAAACTTCCCGGGACATTCCAGCGGATAATTTGCTGTGCAGGAACATCGCAGTCAATTAGTGCTTCAAAAGCACCATTATAAAGTCCTTCGGTTATAGTGTCATTCCACTCAGAAACAACAATCCCAAATCGAAAGTCTTTCGCATTTGGGATTGTGTTTTTATCGTATTCTGATAAATTTTTATTTTCGGTAGCCATTTGTAGTATTATTAGAATTTAAATTTACGATTGCTAAAATACGAATCTAAAATATAAAATCTGAACTCAAAAGTATAATTATTGCGCTAATCCAATCAAGGCATCAACTGAATTTGCCTCCGGAGTTCCGTCAAAGTTTTCTTTAATATCTGTAAGGTATTTCAGCGCATCTTCTTTTTGTCCTAAAGCTATAGCGGTTTTACCTGCTTTTAATAAAAAACGAGGTGTTGTGAAATCATTTTTATTAGATTCAGCAGCTTTTACATAATAATCAAGAGCTTCTTTTTGATTGTTTTTTTGAGAATAAGCATCTCCAATTGCACCTTTAGCCAAAGCGCTTAAAATCATATCATCCGATTTAAACTCTCCTAAATATTTGATCGCTTCGTCAAATTTACCCGTGTTCAAATAAGCCATACCAGCATAATAATTAGCTAAGTTCCCCGCATCTGTTCCTGAATATTCATCAGCAATTTTGACAAATCCGAATTTACCTTCAGAACCATTCAAAGCCAATTTGTATAAGGAATCGCTTGCTACACCATCAGTAGCTTTTTGGAAATTTTGCTGTGCAACAAACATTTCGTTAGCAGCTTCATCTTGCTTAGGTGCTTCAATAAATTTTTGGTAAGCCAAATAGCCAATAGTTAATACAGCAATACCAGCAACTAAACCAATAATGATTTTTTGATTTTTAGCAACCCAATCCTCAGTTCTTGAAGCAGTTTCATCTAATTTTGAAAAAACACCAGCAGTTGTACTGTCTTTTTCATCAACAATTACCTGTGTTTCTTCAGTTACTTCTTTAACTTCCTTTTCCTTTGGTGCTTTATATCCTCTTTTATTGTAAGTAGCCATTTAAAATTAATTTAGTGAACGGCAAAAATAAAATTTTTATTGAAACTGAAGTAAAAAAAATCGATTTTATCACTATTTTAAAAAAAATATTTTCGATAATGATAATTACTTTCATATTGACACTAAAATAATTCATTCCAAAACGCACTAAAAGCCTAATATATCGATAATTTTCGATAATTTGCACCCTTAAATATTTGCTGTTTCTAAACATCATATTTTACCTATTAAGGTGCCTAAAAAATGCATTTAAACAAGATTTCCTTATTCAATTATAAAAATTTCTCCGAAATCAGTTTCGATTTTGACCATAAAATCAATTGTTTTGTCGGCAAAAACGGTATTGGCAAAACCAATGTGCTTGATGCCATTTACCATTTGGCTTACGGAAAAAGCTATTTCAATCCCCTTGCCGTTCAAAACATAAAACACGGAGAAGAGTTTTTTGTAATTGACGCCGAATTGGAAAAGAATGACAGAACGGAGCAAATTGTCTGCAGTTTAAAAAAAGGACAAAAAAAGGTTTTAAAAAGAAACGGCAAGGCTTACGATAAATTTTCAGATCATATCGGATTTATTCCGTTAGTCATTATTTCGCCAGCAGACCGTGATTTAATTGTGGAAGGAAGCGAAACGCGCCGTAAATTTATGGATAGCGTGATTTCTCAATTAGACTCCACGTATCTGCATCAGCTTATTCAGTATCAGAAAGTAATTGTACAGCGAAATGCGCTTTTGAAATATTTTGCACTGAACCATACTTTTGACAATGATACCTTATCTATATATAATGAGCAGCTGAACGAATACGGAAAATCGATTTTTGAAAAGCGAAAAGATTTTCTGGAACAATTTATACCTATATTTAATGTACACCATCAAGTCATTACAGGTTCTGAAGAATCAGTACAATTAGTTTACGAAAGTCATTTATCCGAAAAAAACTTATTGACGCTTTTACAAGAAAACATCAATAAAGATCGTGCCTTACATTATACAACTGTCGGAATTCATAAAGATGATTTGTCTTTTGAAATTGATTCGCATCCCATAAAAAAATTCGGTTCACAAGGTCAGCAGAAATCATTTTTGATTGCCTTAAAACTGGCTCAATTTGAATTTTTGAAGAAACAAAGCGGTGTAAAACCTATTTTACTTTTTGACGATATTTTTGACAAACTCGATGAAACCCGTGTTTCTAAAATTATCGAAATGGTAAACAGCGAAACTTTTGGGCAGCTTTTTATTTCGGATACACATCCGGAAAGAACCGAAACAATTGTAAAATCTACACATCAGAGTTATAAGATATTTAATTTGTAATTTTATAAATAATTCAGAAGTTAAAAAACAACTGCAATAAAAAAAATTAGATTATGCTCACAAAAGAATCATTGCAATTTTTAGACGATTTAAAAAAGAACAATAACAGAGACTGGTTTCAGGACAACAAAAAACGTTATGAAATCTTCAAAAAAGACTATCATCAACTGGTAAGTGATTTTCTGGATGCAATGAAACCTCTTGATCCTTCATTAGAATTATTAGAAGTTAAAAACTGTACTTTCAGAATCAATCGCGATATTCGATTTTCTAAAGACAAATCTCCTTATAAAGCCCATTTAGGCGTTTGGATGTCAGCTGGTGCAAAAGGCGCTAATCGTTCCGGATATTATGTCCATATCGAAAAAGGAGCGAGTTTTATCGCTGGCGGATTTTATTCACCTGAAGTAGAAGATTTGAAAAAAGTCCGCAAAGAAATTGCCTTTTTCTATGATGATTTACAGGAAATCCTAAATGATAAAAACTTCAAAAAAGAGTTCAGGAGTTTAGACATAAATGAAAACAACTCTCTGAAAAGCATGCCTCGAGGTTATGAAAAAGATCATCCGGCAATTGAATTTCTAAAACTGAAAAGTTTTACGGCAACTCAAAAATACGATATCTCTGAAGTAACCCAGAAAGATTTCGTTTCAAAAATGAGTAAAAAACTAATTGCTTTGAAGCCTCTAAACGAATTTATCAATCGTGCATTAGAAACTGAGGAATAAAAAGATAAATCGCCACAAATACACGAATCAATACAAATAATATTACTCAATATAAATTCGTGATCCCGATAGCTATCGGGAGTGGCGGAAAAACTTTTATAAATGAAAAGAAAAATACTTTTTCTTGGTGAATCATATCGCGCTGATGCTATCACATGGATGAAAGGCCTGAAAGAATTTGGTGATTTTGAAATCATTACCTGGGAACTTCAAACACCAAACAGTTCCAGATTCAAACGTATTCTTGAATATTTATTCTCTCCTCTTTCAATTCGAAAAATCATCCGAAAAGAAAAACCGGATATGGTAATTGCCGAAAGAACGACCAGTTATGGTTTTCTTGCTGCATTATCAGGCTCTAAAACCATTGCCATTGCCCAGCAAGGACGAACCGATTTATGGCCTGAAGAATCTAAATTGTATCCTTATAAAAAATTCATTCAGAAATATGCTTTCAAAAAAGCGAATTTAATTCACGCCTGGGGGCCAGTGATGGCAGTTCACATGAAAGCAACTGGTGTTGATATGAGCAAAGTTTTAATTCTTCCTAAAGGAATTGATTTATCGCTTTTTACTCCTTCAACCAATAATTCGAACAAAATTGAAGCGATTGTAACGCGTTCGCTTCAACCGGAATATCGACATGATTCGATTTTAAAAGCTTTTGGAATTTTGAACCAAAAAGGAATTGATTTTTCGCTGACTATTGTGGGCGACGGAACAAGACTGCAATTTTTAAAAGATTTAGCGAAAGATTTAAAAATCGAAAATAAAGTGGTTTTTACAGGAAGAATTCCGAATACCGAACTTCCAAAATTATTACAGCAATCCAATATCTATATCAGCATGCCCATTACGGAAGGTGTTTCTGCTTCTTTGTTTGAGGCAATGGCTTCTAATTGCTTCCCTGTTGTTTCAGACATTCCAGGAAATCAAAGCTGGATTACACATCGCAAAAATGGACAGCTCATTGAAATTGATAATATTGAAATGCTGGCAGCAGAATTAATCTGGTCTTTTGAAAATCCTGAATTGCGAAATCAGGCGATTATTAGAAATAGAAAGTTTGTGGAAGAGAATGCGAATTATGATATTAATATGAAGGTTATCGCGGAGAAATATCATGAGTTATTAAACTTGCAAAATATTTAACCGCAAAGTTCGCAAGGGTTTAGGCTATAAATACAACGCTTTGTGAACTTTGTACAAACTTTGTGTCGTTGCGGTTAAATCAAAACTTATAATTCATACTTTTGAATTCAGATTAAAAAGCCTTTTACATATGGAAATCCAATCCAATTTTTCTTTAAAAAACTACAATACTTTTGGCATTGAAGCCAAGGCTAAACAATTCGTTGCAGTTCACTCAAATGCCGAATTAAAAACAATTTTAGAAGAAAATAAAAACGAAAAAAAGTTTATTTTGGGAGGCGGAAGCAATATGCTTTTAACCAAAGACATTGATGCATTGGTTATTCATATTGATTTAAAAGGAAAAGAAGTAATTAAAGAAGATGATGATTTTGTATGGGTAGAAAGTCAGGCGGGTGAAGTCTGGCACGATTTCGTTCTTTATACAATCGACCATAACTTTGGAGGTTTAGAAAACATGTCACTTATTCCTGGAAATGTCGGTACAACTCCAGTTCAGAATATTGGCGCGTACGGAGCCGAGATCAAAGATACTTTTGTTTCCTGCAACGCCATGAATATTGCTACTCAGGAAATAAAAACTTTTAATAATGCCGAATGTAATTTTGGCTACCGCGAAAGTATTTTTAAAAACGAAGTAAAAGACCAATATATCATTACTTCTGTTATTTTTAAACTGACGAAGCGTAATCATAAAATCAACACTTCATACGGGGATATTTTGGCTGAATTATCAAAAAACAACATTACAGAACCTACATTAAAAGATGTAAGCAACGCTGTAATTGCCATCAGAAAAAGTAAATTACCCGATCCGAAAGATTTAGGAAACAGTGGCAGTTTCTTTAAAAATCCGATTTTACTGAAGTCCGATTTTGAAAAAATTCACCAAAAGTTTCCTGAGATGAAATACTATGAAATTTCTGAAACTGAAGTAAAAGTTCCAGCTGGATGGCTTATTGAACATTCTGGTTTAAAAGGAAAACGTTTTGGTGATGCCGGAGTTCATAAAAACCAGGCTTTGGTTTTAGTAAATTATGGAAATGCAACCGGACAGGAAATTTTAGCATTATCTAAAGAAGTTCAGAAAACCGTTTTTGAAAAATTTGGAATTCAGATTGAGGCGGAAGTAAATATTATCTAATACGGCTATCTCAATTATTTTCAGTCTTATAAATGAAAAAACTAAATTTCAAAATTATTCTTATCCAATTCATAGGAATAATATTTTTAATCAACGGTGTTCTGCAGCTTAGATTTTATACAGCAGCAGAAAAAATCATTTATATCAGAAAACACTTTAAAAGCTCACAAACACGAGGTCACGACCCTTTATTTCCTGCTGAAGCAGATATTTTTGATTTTTGGTCAAGCATTTATGTGTGGATATTCCTAGGCATGTTACTAGGAATCTGTCTGATTTCTTATATAAATTGGAAAAATAAACTTTCGGCACTGAATAATATTATAGTCGCATTATGCCTATATATCGTTCTAAGACTTAAATTTTTCAGAAGAGGAATTCTATCCGATGTGTTCCATCCTTTCACAGTAACTTTATCTGATGATCTTGCAATCCAATTTTTTATTGAAGGAATTATATTCACTTTTATTGGTTCCGTAATTTTATATGTAAGTGGTTATCGAAATTTATTTAATTTTAAAAAAAATAGTAGTAAAAGCTAGTTATAAAATGTACACACCACAGATCTACAAAAATGAAAATCAGGAAGAAATCAGGGCTTTTTTAAAGGAAAACAGTTTCGGAATCCTGATCAATCAAACTAAAGGAAAGTTATGTGCAACTCATATTCCGATAGAATTGGAATTCAATTCTGAAGGAAAAGAAATCCTGCAGGGACACATTTAAAAACCAAACCCGCAGGCAGAAGGCTTTGCAGAAAACGATCAGGTTTTGGCCGTATTTACCGGCCCGCATTCTTATATTTCTTCTTCCTGGTACGATCATGAAAATGTACCAACATGGAATTATATAGCCGTTCATGTTTATGGAAAAATTAAGATTGTAGATTATGAAACTGCTGTAGAACAATTGAAAAAGCTGGTTGATAAATACGAAATGAATTCGGAAAATCCGGTTCGGGTTGAAGATTTATCTGCCAAAACAATGCGTGAAGCCAAAGGAATCTTTGGATTTGAAATAGAAATTGAAGAAATTCAGGCTGCCAAAAAACTTTCTCAGAACCGCGATGATTTTAATTATAAAAACATCATTTCAGAATTAGAGAAAACTAAAAACGCTCAGTCTATTGCCGTTGCAAAAGAAATGTCAAAATGCCGAAAGTAAATTGGTTTTACCATTGAAAATTAGGAATTCATAAGTACATTTGCATTCGCAAGATTCAGAAATTAAAAGACCATAAAACCATATGCTTATATTTTTACTTTACTTCTTTATTGCTGTTGTATTCATACAAATTTTCTACTACTTAGGGATTTTTGGAAAGTTCGCTTTCGGTAAACCTCAAACTATTACACCCAAAAAACTTCCGGTTTCTGTAATTGTCTGTGCAAAAAACGAAGAAGAAAATGTAAAAAAATACATTCCGCTTTTAGCAGAACAGAATTATCCTGATTTTGAAATTGTCTTAATTGATGATGCTTCAAGTGACGAGACGCTAGAAGTTTTTGAAGAATTTGAAGAAAAATATTCAAACATCCGATTAGTAAAAGTAAAAAATAACGAAGCTTTTTGGGGAAATAAAAAATATGCTTTAACATTAGGTATCAAAGCCTCAACAAAAGACTACTTATTGTTTACAGACGCTGATTGCTATCCAAATTCAAAAGATTGGATTACTGCTATGAGTTCGCAATTCACAATGAACAAAACTATTGTTTTAGGGTATGGCGGTTATGAAAAAACAGAGCGCTCTTTATTGAATAAAATTATTCGTTTTGAGACAGTTCTTACGGCAATGCAATATTTTTCATGGGCAAAAGCAGGACTTCCATATATGGGAGTAGGAAGAAATTTAGCCTATAAAAAAGAAGAGTTTTTTAATGTAAATGGATTTATAGATCACATCCAGATTCGTTCCGGTGATGATGATTTATTTGTAAACCAGGCAGCAAACAAAGCAAACACTACCATTGCATATAGTCCTGAAAGTTTCACTTATTCTAAAGCAAAAGAAACCTATAAAGAATGGTTTACCCAAAAAAGAAGACATGTCGCTACAGCAAATCATTATAAGTTTTTTGACAAAATGCAATTAGGTCTTTTTTACAGTTCACAATTATTATTCTTTTTATTAGTTATTATTTTATTGGCTTTCCAATTCCAATGGATTGCTGTATTGGCATTATTGGCAACCCGATACACGATAGCATGGATTGTAATTGGATTTTCAGCCGGAAAATTAAAAGAGAATGACTTAAAAGTTTGGTTTCCTATTGTTGAAATTGTGCTTGTATTCACGCAAATTAATATCTTTATAACTAATCTTTTTTCAAAACCAGTAAATTGGAAATAAATTCTAAAATAGAAAAAGCAAAAGAAGGCGATCAGATCGCCTTTACTTTTTTATTAGATTTTTATTGGAATGAAGTGTACGGTTTTATGCTCAAACGTACAGAAAATGAAACTGTTGCCGAAGATATTACTATTGAAACTTTTTCAAAAGCTTTCGACAAAATCGCAAGTTATAATCCCGAATTTCAATTCAACACCTGGCTAATCAGTATTGCAAAAAATGTTTACATTGATTTACTTCGCAAAAAGAAATCCAGTCTTTTTATAGAAATCACTGACAATGAAAATCAGCAGGCATACAACATAGCCGACCCTACCCCATCTGCCGAGGATGCATTAATTAAGGAGCAAAATTTATCCCGTTTGCTTTTGTGCATCAAAGAATTAAAACCTCATTATCAGGAAGTCATTCAGTTACGATATTTTCAGGAAATGACATATCAGGAGATTGCACTCAAAATAAATGAGCCTTTAAGCAATGTAAAAGTAAAATTACTTCGGGCTAAAAAATTATTGGCAGAAATTATCGAACGTAATAGATAATTCATTATCTTTAATAAAACAATAAGATATCAATATTTTTATTCTTAAAAAATCCCATATTTCACATACCAAACGTTCTTTGTTTTCGTTATTAGTCAAACTAAAAACCTGTCATGCTTATGATTTAATGTTACTTAACCTTTTAAATCTAATTACTATGTCTAAATTAAGCCTTTACGAAACCAAATGGACTGATCTTGTTTTCGAGAACAAAAACAAAGAGTACGGCGCGTACCAATTACGTCAGGAGAATACCAAAACAACTGTTTCAGCATTATTTATGGCTTTGTTGTTAATAGCAACCATAGGGAGTCTTTCCATGCTGATTGGTAAATTGAAACCACATGAAATTATTGAGCCAACAATAATATCTTGTCCAATTACACCAATAGATTTAGATAAGGTAGTAATACCAAAAACAGAAGAACCAATTGCTCCACCTATGCAGGAAAGCGCTCCGGCATCAACCGAAGTTCAATTAGCAAACCCTGTTGTAGCACCAACTCATGAAGCAACACCAGAAGTTATCGCACCAAACACAAATAATGCTTCTACAGTAGATAACACTTCTGCCGGAACAGGAACTGTAGTCAATGCATTACCAACAACCGGCGGTAATGGAACGGAAGGAGAAGCAACTAAGGCAATTGGTGACGGAAATTCAGTTGTAAGTACAGCCATTTTAGACAAAATGCCGGAATTCCCGGGCGGAATGGCTAAGTTCTATACTTACGTTGGAAACAACTTCAACAAACCTGAACTGGACGCTGAAAGAACATTGAGAGTATATGTTTCTTTTGTTATCGAAAAAGACGGTTCAATGACTGACATCACAGTAAAAAATGATCCAGGTTACGGATTAGGAAAAGAAGCTATACGTGTTCTAAAATCATTAAAAACAAAATGGACTCCGGGAATATTGGAAGGAAAACCGGTGCGAACTGCATATAATCTTCCGATCACAATAAAAACAGAAATGGAATAACAACCGATAAAAAGCAGAATTTAGTTTCTGCTTTTTTTGTGCAATTTTTATCATAAGAAATAGAATACAATTAAACTTAATTTCTTAATTGTAAAAAACATTCCTTTATATTTAATTACTTTTACGACTGTTTAAAAAACATATTAGTTGTATAACATTAAAAACTAAAAAATGGGAATATTTTCAGCTATCCTTGGCAATGCAGGTTCAGTAAGCCAGGAAGATTTAATTAAAAAATACGGACAGCTTTTAACCGATAACGAAGAAATCGAAATGGGTTTCAAACTCATCAGAGATACTTTTATATTCACTAATAAAAGATTAATTTTAGTTGACGTACAAGGCTTAACAGGCAGCAAAACTGAATACAAATCTATTTCGTACAAAAGCATTACACGATTTAGCGTTGAAACCGCCGGAACTTTTGAACTTGACGCTGAATTAAAAATCTGGGTTTCAAGTGAACAACAGCCGAGTATTGTGAAACAATTCAATAAATCGGTAAATGTATATGATGTTCAAAAAGTATTGGCACATCACGTTTTAGGTTAATCCTCAAATAAAAAACCCGACAAATTTCAAACTGTCGGGTTTCTTTTTAATCAAAAAACGATTATTTCTTTTTAGTAATTGTTTTCTTTGTCGTCGTTTTTTTAGTCGTTGTTGTTTTTTTAACTGGCGCTGTATTGTCTATTTTTTGCTGGACATACGCTTTATAAACACCATCTTTTTCAGCTCTCTTTTTAGCATCTTCGGCTCTCTGTTTTGAATCCGGATGTGAACTCATCATTTTTTCTAAAAATGATGCTTCTTTACCCTCGCTCATTTTTGCTAAAATCCTGAAAGCAGATTCTTCAGCATTAACATTGTAACCATTCTTTTTCATAAAATTATAGGCAAACAGATCCGCTTCAGCTTCTTGTTTACGACTATGTTTGCTATCAATCATAGCGCTTCCAATTTTACCCAACTGACTATCCGTAATGCTTGAAATTGTCGCAGACTGTGAAGAAACCCCATCAATCAAGGCTTCTTTCTGATAAGCTGCACGCATAGCATCTCTTGAATCATTATTGGCAACGTGACCAATTTCATGACCAATTACAGCCAGCAGTTCATTATCATCCATAATATCCATTAGCCCGGAATACACACGTACACTTCCGTCTGCTGTTGCAAATGCATTTACTTCTTTTAGTTTATACACTTTATAGTTCAAAGTATAACCTTCACCAGAAGTATGTTTTCCAAAAAGCCTGTTCAATCTTAGCGTATATGGATCATTTGGCCCTGCAACTTCATTTTCAGCATCTAATTTATCTACAGCCTCTTTAGATAATTTAGCCGCATCTGCATTTGTCAGACTAAAACTAGCCACTCCTTTTTGAACTGCCCCTATTGCTTTTTCACCAAAATTAATCTGCGCCTGTACTTTTGTAAAGCTCAAAGAAGCGAATAGAATCCCTAAAACTATAAATTTATTTTTCATCTCTTTTTAATTTAATTACAGAGCAAATATACTTAGAACTAAAAATATAAAATAGTTTATATTTATTTCTTTTAACCGTTAAACAATCACAAATACATTACATTATTAAAATTAAACCTTAATATATCCCATAAAATTAACAAATTACCGATAATTAACCAATAAAATCGATGACATAACAATTAGTCACATCACTTACTTATACAACTTTACGTATATTTGTACTTTCAATTTTAATGTATGGAAACTGTTGTCGAAAATATACCTGCCGGAAAACCTAAATGGTTAAAAGTAAAACTTCCGATTGGTCAAAAATACACTGAACTTCGTGGTTTGGTAGATAAATATAGCTTAAATACGATCTGTACTTCAGGAAGCTGTCCTAACATGGGAGAATGCTGGGGTGAAGGAACAGCAACTTTTATGATTTTAGGAAATGTTTGTACACGTTCTTGCGGTTTTTGTGGTGTAAAAACAGGAAGACCGGAAACAGTAGACTGGGACGAACCTGAAAAAGTGGCACGCTCTATCAAAATAATGAACATTAAACATGCTGTAATCACAAGTGTGGACAGGGATGATTTAAAAGATGGCGGTTCTATTATCTGGATTGAAACCGTAAAAGCAATTCGCCGCATGAACCCAAACACAACCCTTGAAACTTTAATTCCGGATTTCCAGGGAATTGAAAGAAATCTGGACCGAATTGTAGAAGCAAATCCTGAGGTGGTTTCCCACAACATGGAAACAGTAAGACGTTTGACCCGCGAAGTACGTATTCAGGCCAAATATGACCGTAGTTTAGAAGTTTTACGCTACTTAAAAGAAAAGGGAATCAACAGAACAAAATCAGGAATTATGTTAGGTCTTGGTGAAACAGAAGAAGAAGTTTTTCAAACCATGACTGATTTACGCGATGCAAATGTTGATGTCGTAACTATTGGCCAATATTTACAGCCAAGCAAAAAACATTTACCTGTAAAAGAGTTTATTACTCCTGAACAATTTGCCAGATATGAAAAATTTGGACTTGAACTGGGATTCCGCCATGTAGAGAGCGGTCCTCTTGTTCGATCCTCTTATAAAGCACAAAAACATATATTGTAAAAAGTTTATCCGGTTAATGCCTAATTTATTTTGACCGACTAAACAAATCACAGAATAAAATTTGAAAACTAGAATTGCTATAAATGGTTTTGGAAGAATCGGCAGAAATTTATTTCGATTACTTATAAACCATCCTGAAATTGAAGTTGTTGCAATCAATGATATTGCAGATAATAAAACGATGTCGCATTTGGTAAAATATGACAGTATTCATGGCGTTTTGCCTTTTACAGTATCTCACGATGAAAAAAGCATAATCGTGGATCAAAAACATTATTTATTCTTTCATGAAAATAAGATTTCAAATTTAGACTGGAAAAGTCATAATATTGATTTTGTAATTGAATCAACGGGAAAATATAAAACCCACGAAGAGTTAAATGCACATATTGAAGCAGGAGCTAAAAGAGTAATTCTTTCTGCTCCGTCTGAAGTAGATATTATAAAAACTGTTGTTTTAGGAGTAAATGAAGGGATTTTGGACGGAAGTGAAAAAATTGTTTCGAATGCGAGCTGTACGACAAACAATGCTGCCCCAATGATTAAAATAATTGATGATTTGTGCGGCATTGAACAAGCTTACATTACAACAATTCACTCTTACACAACCGATCAGAGTTTGCACGATCAGCCGCATAAAGATTTAAGGAGAGCAAGAGGAGCCAGTCAGTCGATTGTTCCTACTACAACAGGAGCAGCTAAGGCACTTACAAAAATCTTCCCTGACCTGCATCAAAAAATCGGGGGCTGCGGCATCCGTGTCCCGGTACCCGACGGCTCTTTAACAGACATTACGTTCAATGTAAAACGTGCCGTTACTATTGAAGAAATTAATGATGCTTTTCAAAATGCATCAAAAACATATTTAAAAAATATATTAGATTACACAGAAGATCCAATCGTATCAGTAGATGTAATAGGCAATACAAATTCATGCTTATTCGACTCCCAATTAACTTCTGTCATTGATAAAATGGTAAAAGTGGTTGGCTGGTATGATAATGAGATAGGTTATTCATCAAGGCTTATCGATTTAATTTTACTGATGAAAAAAACATAAGATTCCATATAAAAAGTATTGCATTATGAAATACCTTTTTATTTTTATCAGTTTTTTTTCCACCCTTTTGTATTCGCAAATAAAACCGAATACAGATACCATTTTTCATGATGACATATTGCAGGGCTCAGCTAAAAAAGCCGCCGACAAATCGAATTACAGGAATTCTTATGAATATTTGAATTTCCAGAAAGCGATGTCTTTCAAATCGTTAAAAAAATACGATTTAGCTTCCAAAACACTAAAAGAAATAATCCGGCGTTCAGAAAACACCAAAACTTTAGCAATCAAATCAGAATCCTATTATCAACTTGGATTACTAGAAACGCAATTAAAGAAAAGTGATTCGGCTATTTTCTACTTTAATAAAGCTCTGGATTTAAATGCAAAAACTCAAAACTTAAAACAAAAAGCCAGTATTATATTAGCAATAAGCCAATATTATAAAAACAAAAAGGAATTCGAACGTGCTTATAGCTATCTAAACGAACATTATCAGATTGAACAGAATATTCTAAAATTAAAAAATAGTAAATCCAATTCTGATAAATATAAAAAAATCAATGAAGTTCACCTTTTAAATGAAGAAAGAAGAATAAATGAAGAAAAAGCACAGATTAAAACATACAGATACTCCAAATTAATCAGTATTCTGGCAATTGCGCTTATTTCTATTTTATCCTTGCTGAGTCTTGCTCTTTACAAAAACAACGTTATCAGAAACCAGAATAATTTACTTTTAAGAGAAAAGAACAAAGAACTTATTCTGGCAAAAAATAAAGCCGAAGAAGCTTCAAAAGCCAGATCTGAGTTTTTATCTACAGTAAGCCATGAACTTCGAACCCCATTAAATGCAATTAATGGTATTGCACATTTATTACTTGAAGAAAATCCCAAAGAATCCCAATTAAAATATTTAGATTCGTTAAAATTCTCCGGAAATTACCTCACTACATTTATCAATGAAATACTTGAAATCAACAAAATTGATTCAAGTAAAATTGAAATAGAAAAAATTAGCTTTGACTTAAAGGCTTTACTTAATAATATTCAGAATTCGCTAAAAGAGTTAGCTGCTGCAAATAACAATGACTTCTTACTGAAAATAGACGATGCCATTCCGGATAATTTAATTGGCGACACAACAAAGCTTTCACAGATTATCCTGAATTTAATCAACAATGCATTAAAGTTTACTCAAAACGGACAAGTCATAGTTATTGCTAAACTACATGCACTGGAAAATGAAAAAGCGACGGTTTATTTTGAAATAACGGATACCGGAATCGGAATTCCAAAAGACAAGCAGAAAAAAGTTTTTGAAAGTTTTTCACAAGGTTCTGTAGAAGTTAATCGCAAATACGGCGGAACAGGCTTAGGTCTTACTATTGTAAAAAAACTCATTCACCTTTTAGGAGGCAAAATTCATTTAGAAAGTGAAGTGGGCAAAGGTTCTACATTTAATTTCAAATTAAACTTTGATATCAGCAAAAGCCCATCAGAAAAAATTCAGGAGATCAAACATTACAATGATGACCAGTTAAAAAACAAACTCATTTTATTGATTGAAGACAATAAAATCAATCAGATGATCACCAGAAAAATGCTCGAAAACAAATCTATATGTTGTGAAATACTTGATAATGGAGAGGAAGCAATCGAATTATTAAAAACAAAAAGTTTTGATTTAATTTTAATGGATGTCCACTTGCCAGGTATAAATGGTACAACAGCTACTCAGTTAATCCGGGAATTCGACAAAAAAACCCCAATCATTGCCCTTACCGCCATTTCACTAGACGAAAACAGGGAACAGCTTTTATCTTTTGGAATGAATGATGTGATTACAAAACCTTTTGTGCCTGATATCTTTTACAATACTATTGCTCAATTTTTCGATTAATTTCTAATTCTGAAATTAGTTTTTAACATAATTCAAAATAGCAGCGTCAAAATTTTGCTGATGATTGATAAAAGTACTTTTCATAGGCAAATAATACAATTTCGAAATCATCCGGACATCTTTCAACCGAACGTAATCTTTTTCAGTTGTAATGATTTTTTTGCCTTGAGCCTTATTCTGAATTTCATTCAAATCTGCTGCAGAAAAGTGATGATGATCAGGAAAAGTCAAACATTCATCATTTTCGGTTTTTAGAAAATCAAAAAATGGTTTCGGTTTTGCAATTCCGGCTAAAAGCACTTTTGATTCTGATTTTATTTCGTTTATAGCAATTTTCTCTTCCTTATTATAAATTGCATCATCATAATCTATAAAAGTAAAATAAAGTTGTTGTGAGCAATTTAACTTTAATTTTAAACGGATTTCTTCCTGCTTTTCATCAGACAGGTTTTTAGGACACTTTGTAACGACAACAATATTGGCCCTCCTGGCTCCACTCCTGCTCTCACGCAAATTTCCAGTTGGCAGCATAAAATCATCTGCGTACAAATCTCCAAAAGCGGTCAATAAAATATAAAATCCCGCTTTTACTTTTCGGTGCTGATAAGCATCATCCAATAAAATTATCTCCGGTTTTATTTTCTGTGAAAGTAATTGTGTAATTCCGTTAGTCCGGTTGGCATCAACCGCAACCTGAATATTTGGAAATTTTTGGTAAAACTGAAAAGGCTCGTCACCTAAAATTTCAGCATTGGAAGTTGAATTGGCCAAAACAAAACCTTCCGATTTTCTTTTGTAGCCACGGCTTAAAGCAGCCACTTTGTATTGATTAGACAATAATCGGATTAGGTATTCAATCTGAGGAGTTTTACCAGTTCCTCCAACACTTAAATTACCAACTGCTATAACAGGAACATTGAATGAGGTTGATTTCAGGATTCCTTTATCAAAAAGAAAATTACGGATTGAAGTAATAAATCCGTATAAAATGGCAAACGGGAAAAATATTTTTCGAAGTAAGTTCATAAAGTTATTTATCAGAATAATGACCCATTGCGGAAATTACAAAAACGGTTACAATATCCTCCTGCACTTTATATATAATTCTGTCTTTAGAGTTTATTTCTCTCGACCAAAAACCACTTAACCCATATTTTAATGCTTCCGGTTTTCCAACGCCTTCATAAGGAGTTTCACTAAGTTCTTCTAATATTTGAGCGATTTTTTTAATACTAGCCTGATTACCTGCTTTAAAATGTTTCTTTAAATGCACTTCAGCTAATTTTTCTATTTTAAGCCCAAACTTCCCCATATATCTTTTGGATCAACATCAGTATAATCACCTCTTTTCGCTGATTCTAAAACCATTTTCACAAATTCAGGATTATAGGGGCTGTTTTTTTTTATAAGTTTTTTTGAATCCGTTTCTATAATCTCTACTCCATCAGAACCTTTAACAAAAGCTTCAGACAAAATAGCCATAAAAGCTTTTCCTGCTTTAGTACGTTCGTTAATTTTTATTGTTACAGTAGTCATCTCGTTTGATTTAGAAATACAAATATACAAAAAAGTAATACCAGTAATATTGTATTACTCATATTCCTTTTTTGTATAACAACAATAAAAATTTTAAAGTTTATTCGTTAATTTGTTTGAAGTTTTAATTAAAAAACTGAAACTTTAAACCTGAAACAAAATTCAAAATGAAAATTAAAAACATAACAGATGTTCTCGAACAAATGGCACCATTGGCCTACGCCGAAGATTTTGACAACGTTGGTCTTTTAGTCGGAAATTCAGAAACCGAAAGCACCGGAGTTTTAGTCTGTCACGATGCTTTAGAAACTGTAATCGAAGAAGCTATTGCCAAAAACTGTAATCTGGTGGTTTGTTTTCATCCGATATTATTCTCCGGAATCAAAAAAATCACAGGCAAAAACTATGTCGAACGTGCCATTTTAAAAGCAATCAGAAATGACATCGCCATTTATGCTGTTCATACCGCTTTAGACAATCATTCGCAGGGGGTAAACAAAATATTTTGTGATGCTTTGGGCTTAGCGAATACAAAGGTTTTGATTCCGAAGCAGAATTTCATTCAAAAATTAGTTACTTACACCACTCCTGATAATTCAGATAAAGTTAGGAATGCATTGTTTGAAGCCGGTGCCGGGACAATTGGAAATTATGACAACTGCAGCTTCAATTCTGAAGGTTTTTTTACGTTTCAGGGAAATGAAGACAGCAATCCTGTAATTGGAGAAAAAGGAAAATTACATACCGGGACCGAAATAAAAATTGAAGTTATTTTTGAAAAACATTTGCAGTCCGGAATCTTAAAAGCCCTTTTTGCCAATCATATTTACGAAGAAGTAGCCTATGAAATTTATGATTTACAGAATTCGCATCAAAATATCGGCTTGGGAATGATTGGTGAACTGGAATCTGAAATGGATGAAAAGGATTTTCTTCACTTTGTAAAAGATAAAATGATTGCCAATGGAATTCGCCACTCAGCCTTTACAGGAAAAAAAATAAAGAAAGTTGCCGTTTTGGGAGGCTCGGGAAGCTTTGCCATAAAAAATGCAATCCAGGCCGGGGCAAATACTTTTTTGACAGCCGATTTAAAATACCATCAGTTTTATGAAGCAGAAAACAAATTACTTTTAGCGGATATTGGTCATTTTGAGAGCGAACGCTATACAAAAAATTATATTGTTGATTATCTTAGAAAAAAAATCCTTAATTTTGCCATCATTTTATCAGAAGAAAATACAAATCCAGTTAAGTACTTATAGAATATGACGAATACGAAAGAATTAAGTGTTGAGGACAAGTTAAGAGCAATATACGATTTACAGCTTATTGACTCGAGAATTGACGAAATCAGAAACGTAAGAGGGGAACTTCCATTAGAAGTTGAAGATTTAGAAGATGAAGTTGCGGGTCTGAGCACTCGTTCAGAGAAACTAAAAGGTGAACTTGAAGTGGTTGAAGAGCAAATCAAAGCAAAGAAAAATGCAATTGAAGAGCACAAAGAAGTAATTAAAAAGTACACAAAACAACAAGAATCAGTTCGTAATAACAGAGAATTTAATTCTTTGACAAAAGAAGTTGAATTTCAGGAATTAGAAATTCAATTGGCCGAAAAACAAATAAAAGAAATGAAAGCTTCTATCGAACATAAGAAAGAAGTTATTTCAAATCTAAAAGAAAAATTAGAAGCTAAAAGTTCACACTTAAAACATAAAAAATCTGAGTTAGATGCTATTATGGCTGAGACTCAAAAAGAAGAAATCTTCTTAACTGAGAAATCTGCTGAGTATGCTGCCCAAATCGAAGAAAGATTATTGGCTGCTTACAACAGAATCAGAAGCAGTGTCCGTAATGGTTTAGCTGTAGTATCTATCGAAAGAGGAGCTTCTGCAGGATCATTCTTTACAATTCCGCCACAGACTCAGGTAGAAATTGCTTCAAGAAAGAAAATCATAACTGATGAGCATTCAGGAAGAATCTTAGTTGACAGCGCACTTGCTGACGAAGAGAGAGAAAAAATGGAACAATTGTTCGCTAAAATCTAAATAAAATTGTCCCGATCAACATCGGGACTTTTTTTTACCATAAAATTTAATGGTCTTGGGACTTAAAAAAGGAATTCGTTTTATTACATTAAAATCGGTTGGACAATACATCAACTTTCTTAGTTACATCCGTCCGCAAAAAGCTGTCGAACTTTCATATGCACTTTTCAGTCAGCCAAGAGACGGAAGACTGTTGAAAGAAAAACTGCCTAAAATTCTAAAGAATACGGAATCAGAAACTTTTCATCATAACGGACACCATTTTCAAACTTATATCTGGAAAGGAAACGAGACCAAAATACTTCTGGTTCATGGATGGGAAAGCAATGGCTCACGCTGGAAAAAAACACTTCCACACCTTCAAAAATCAGGAAGCACCATTATAGCCCTTGATGCCCCGGCACACGGACAAAGCAGCGGTAAGGAATTTAATGTTCCGCTTTATGCCGAATTCATCAATAAAACGGTAGAAAAATACCAGCCGGATATTATCATTGGGCATTCTATTGGCGGAGCAGCCTGCGTGTACCATCAGTATTTATTTCCGAACACCAGCATCAATAAAATGGTAATTCTTGGCGCTCCATCTGATTTAAAAACACTGATTGACAATTATGTATCGATGCTGAGTTTAAATAACAGAATGTTTTCTCTTTTAGAAAATCGTTTTTTAACGCATTTCAATTTTAAACTCGAAGATTTCTCCGGACAAAAATTTGCTTCGCAATTTAATATCCCGGGTTTAATCGCTCATGACAGAGCAGATAAAGTTGTAGCTTTTGAAGAGGGAAAAAAAATCGCCAGCAACTGGAAAAACAGTCAGTTTATTGAAACCAAAGGTTTAGGTCATGGTATGCATGATGATGAACTATACCAAAAAGTGATTGATTTTTTGTTTGAAGCGAAATAATCGGCTTTTGCCCTTACGTTTCCAGCTTTCAGCTATATTCCCGATAAAAAACTACGGCAAAAAAGTCTTCTTTTTAAAATCGGGCAATACCGCTCCAATAGGGCTAAAGAGCAACAATTTTAATTTTTGGGTATCATTTATCTTTATCTAATTTTCAAAATCCGTATTTTTGCAACATGGAAGAAAATCTAAAACGTCTTAATAAATTTATTGGAGAAACCGGTTATTGCTCCCGTCGTGAAGCCGATAAACTCATAGAAGAAGGCCGCGTAACCATAAATGGCGCAGTACCTGAAATGGGAACCAAGGTTTCACCGGATGACGAAGTGCGCATAGATGGAAAATTAATCGTTGAAAAACACGAAAAAATGATCTACCTGGCTTTCAACAAACCTGTTGGAATAGAATGCACAACCAATTTAGAAGTCCGAAATAATATTGTCGATTTTATCAATTACCCAAAGCGTATTTTTCCAATAGGAAGATTGGATAAAGCCAGTGAAGGATTAATCTTCATGACCAATGACGGCGATATTGTAAACAAAATTTTACGTGCCCGAAACAATCACGAAAAAGAATATACAGTAACCGTAAACAAACCCATAACGGAACGTTTTATTCAACGTATGGGCAATGGGGTTCCGATTTTAGATACGGTTACCAAAAAATGCAAAGTAGAACAAATTAGCAAATACACTTTTAAAATCATTCTGACGCAAGGTTTAAACCGTCAGATTCGAAGAATGTCCGAGTATTTAGGTTATGAAGTTACAGCATTAAAACGCATCAGGATTATCAATATTTCGCTGGATGTTCCTGTTGGCCGCTACAGAGATTTAACAGATGCTGAAATAAAAGAATTAAATCAGCTCATTGAACCATCAAGTAAAACTGAAGAAGCAAGTTTCCCTAAACCGGAAGCTCCCAAAAGAAGAACAGAATTTATTTCAAAACACGATCCCCGCTTTAAAAAAAGAGGCGATTATTAAATATCAGTAAAAAGGCTCGATATAATTTAGCGATGCTTTTTACTGATATTTAATTTAGAAAGATTATACCATCCAGCCAAGAAGCTCATCTTTAACAACTTGTGTAATACGTACCCCTTGGTTAAATGCTTTATCAGTTTCACGAGTATGAATACCTATTATTTCTGTTGTATCTTTTAAAACAAGTGCAGATCCACTAGCTCCTTTTGCAGTGTAGATAGGATAACGAAGGCTTAAAGCATTAACATCAGTTAATTTACCATTTGCTTCTGACATCGTTTCGTTGAACCAACCATAACCATTAATTTGCAACGATTTATTAAGAAGATCTTCATCTGTTTTCACGTGTAATAATGGAAGCGTTCCACCAGGCTTAATTGCTTTTTTTAGTTTAACTATACCGTAATCCAAATTAACATCTTCTTCAATAAGCTTATCATCTATAAGTCTTAAAGGAACATCGTTTGGTATTGATACCGCTGGATAACCTACTGGATAATACCAAGCTTCTGCTTTTACTACTTCAAAAGGCAACTTTGGCTCATTACTAGCTCTTATAAATTTAATACTTTTTGCTATTCCTCCCTCGTTTATGGAATATAAATTATGGGCACAGGTCAAAAGATATAAACTTTCCTCGTCTCCATCACTTTTTCCAATTAATGTAGCAGTACCGATAAACTCTTCATTACTATTAGGATATACCATAATTAGTAATCCAACATTTTTATAAGGTGCTAATGTAGTGTCTGGTACTCTTACAGGATTATTCCCCGGTATGGGTTTAAACACTTCTTTTTCAGGTAAACCATTTCTTTTCATGAATATTTTTTTAAAGATTATTGAAAATGCACTTTGATTTCACTAATCATTTGCTTAGCCAGTGCAATTCCAATCTTCATAAATAAAACTACATTATGTTCTAAAAAACCAAAAAAGAATGACATGACAAGGTAAATGAATGTTATGAAGATTAACAAATCTGATATAAGATAAACAAAAAATCCTTTACATATGAAGGATTTCATTTTAGAAAAACAGGAATAATTATTTTAATATTCTAAAATTTTTAACGAAATCTTTGTACTTATCACTCAGGGTAACTTTATGATTCCCTTTTAAAATAATCAAATTGTCATTTACATTTATTTGTTCAATCTTACTGAGATTCACTATATAATTGCGATGCGTCTGGCAAAATTTAGCCGCATCGAGTAACTGAATAATTTTTGTTAAGGATATTAAAATAACAAATTTCTCTGCATCAGTAATGATATTGCAATAACGATCTTCAACTTCTATGTACAAAATATCCTTGATTTGAACTTTCTTTAAAATCTTGTTTTTTTTGATAAAAAGAGAATCCCTGCTTACCACCGTGTTTTGATCTTCACTATGAAAAACATTGGTTTGCTCATAAAATTTCTCAACAGCCATTTCCAGTGCATACAAAATTTCAAGCTCATTAAAAGGTTTTAACAAAAAGCTAAAAGGTTTGGTAAGTTTAGCCCTCTCAAAAATCTGACGGTCTTTAGAACTGGTTAAAAAAACAAATGGTTTTTGTCCGTCCGGCACAATGTTGATGGTTTCGGCAAAAGTAATTCCGTCTGGTTTTCCGTCTAAAAAAACATCGATAACCACGATGTCTATTGTATTTTGGTAAAATAGGGTCAGTGCCTCCTGATGCGTTCTGGCAACGCCAACAATATTATAATTATTTTCAGTAAGTACTTTTACAAGCGCGTCGCTTTCAGCAGGTGTATCTTCGACAATAAGTACATTTATATTATCCATGGTTTTTAAACTTTGGCAATGCTATGATAATCCTGGTTCCAACATTTTCTTCACTCTCTATATCGAGTTTTCCTTCGTTTTTACGGATCAGGCTTTTACACAGCTGCATTCCTAATCCGGTTCCTATGATATCATCGTTTTGCTTTTTAGAAAGCAAAATGGTTTCTTTTAATAATTCTTTTCTTGTTGCTTCGTTCATTCCTAATCCGGTGTCTTCGATGACCAGATAACAAAAATCTTCTGATGCAGGACGGCTGTAAATAGAAATCGTTCCGTTTTCTTTAGAAAATTTAATCGCATTGTCTAGAAAATTTCGAATGATGATTTTGACCGAATCCAGATCAGCAAACACATAATCTGAAGCTGAAACATTAGTTTTAAATTCAATATTCTTATTTAGCATCAAAGGTTTGTAATTGTACTCTACATGCTGTACAATCGTGGCCAGATGCAATGATTCCTGATAAAAATAACCTTGTTTGGTTTGCAACAAAGCCCAATTGAGCAGGTTGTCTAATAAATTGTATGCCCCACTGGCAATGGAACTGTTTTTATGCAGTAAAACATCGAGTTCTGTATAGTTTTTACTTTCCAGATTGTCTATTAATTTACCATTACTGGTTTTTAAGGCGTTAACCGAAGAACGCAAATCATGGCTTACAATAGAGAATAACTTGTCTTTGGTAGCGTTCAGTTCATCGAGTTCATTTTTCTGCGCCAGGATTATTTTACTGTTCCTGATTTTCTGCCTATAAAAATAAACTCCGGTACCAAGTAGTATAAACAATAAAACCGAAGAAATGAGAAACCCATTTCTTTCGGCTATTTTTGCTTTATTCTCCGCAGCGAGAATGTTGACTTCTTTTTGTTTTTGTTTTATAGCAAATTTCTTTTCAACTTCTGCAATTTCCCAAACTTTGTTTTGATCGTTTAAGGAATCTTTCCATGTTTCGTATTCTTTTCTGTAAGTTAAGGCCAACGGAAAATTTTTTCTGTTTTCTTCAACTACCGCCATATTTTTGGTTACAATTCTTTTTAAATCAAATGATTTTACCTTTTTTGACAAATTATATGCTTTTTCAAAATAAGGTACTGCCTGATTATCTTTATATTGTATATAATATAAATTGGCCACAGCTATATAAGATTTAACAAGTGACAAAGTATCTTTCCTTATCTCATTTAATTTAGAACTTTGAAGTAAATATCCCTCTGCCTTATCAAATTTTTTAAGATGTAAATAGCACAATCCAATATTCTGTAAAACTGTATTTTTTTTAAATTCATAACTCCTTTCTGGAAGTTTTTCAATAAATTTAAAATATTCCAAAGCAAGTTCAAACTCCTTTTGTTCTAATGCTATTTCTCCCAAATAAAAATTCACATTGTGATAAAAAGTAAATTTCTTTGAAACAAATTTTAATTCATTTTTTGCTTCTTTATAAAGTTTTTTTCTTAAAAACCCAACAGCTCTAAAATAATGACAATAGTCATTTAATTCAACATTATTTCTACTAAGTTGTCTCATAGAATAAACTAAAGTTGAATCCCAATCCATTTCAAAAAAGAATTTTTGGGCTTTATCAAAATCAATTTCTTCCTTAAGCTTAGTTACTTTTTTTTTTATTTCAGTTTTCAATAAATCTTCGTTAAGACTCTTTTGAGAAAAAAGAATAAAAGGAAAACAGATTAAAAATAAAAGAACAAAAAAAATTATTCCTATTTTTTTTTCTTTTAACATATAGTTCAATTATATTGTACCAACAGCTGTTTCTGTTCCTCTTGAAGTTTCCGGATCTATATCCCAAAGAAAAGTTTGAATCGTGCTAACATTCATAAATGCATCTTCTCCATAAGGCTCTTTTTCAGCTTTAAAACTTATCTCATAAACATCAAAGTCTGTACTTATTGTATCATCTATATCATAAGTGATAAAAAATTGTAACTGACGAGTTCCATCAAGATCTACATACCAGTTTTGATAAATCATAAATTCTAATTTATCACCATTTAGTTGCGTATTGGTTGACACTAAAAAGACTGCTCTAACCTGAAGTGTATCAGCATCTGTAAAAGTTGCCTGCACTATAGGAGAAAAAGGAATTTGTGATCTGTTTTCAGGAAAGCTTATAGGCTTTTGGGTTAATCTACTCTTAGTTGCTTTTTTAATGCACTTACCTGGTGGATAGATTTTTGAGGTTGGAGAATAAAGGGTAGTTTTTTCCATAATAAATAATTTTAGGAGGTTAGGTTAATAATATTTAATTTTCAACGAAACATTGCTAAATAAGACTTTTTGTCTTACAAAATCAGCAAATTTCAGAAATCAAATATAACAAAGTATTTCTTAATAACTTTTATTTACTTATGCATTCAACGTTATTATTTGCTTTTTGTCAATAAAAAATCACTCGAAAAAATAATTTACAAAAAAAATCCTACCTTTTATTAGATAGGACTTTTGTAGGTTTTATTGTTTTTTCAAAAAAGTATAATACAACGGTTTAGATAAAAAAGATTTTTCCTGATAAGAATGAATCTCGTATTCTCTTACTGTTTCTTTTAACTTACCATTTAAATTATGCTTCAAAAAATACTCTCTTCTAACTTCATCATTAAAATTCAAATCGCTTAAAAATACCGGCTCTATGCCTCTGTTGACTGAGATATTATAATTGGTAATCAGGTTTCCCCAATTGACAAAACTGCACAACAACAACAAGCCATAGCAATACCACACCATTTGGTTAAAAAGGTATGCATTGGTTTTTTGTCTGGCAATCTTTAAAAATGCATACACCAAACCAATTGTCACTAAAATCAGAAATGCATATACTCCTAAACGCTTATATGTTAATCCGAAAAATGACACGTATTCTGAATTTTTGATTATGGCACTTACAATTAAAACGCCGTTTAGTAAAATCCATATTTTAGCTGATTTTCTAAGCATTGTGGCTTTCGAATCAAAATTAAAACCTCCCTTAAAATAAAATAAGATTACACCAACAGCCATAAGAATTGAAAAAATGACAGCATTTACCCTCTCATGCGTATCTGAGCTCAGATTTGTTTTTTCGACAGCTTCAAAAAACTGCTCATAATTATAAGTCGCAATAAAAATAAGCAGCAATACATTCAAAAGGACCAAAGTAATTTCGCCGCTTTTTCTTTCGAAGTCGATATCAAGAAACGAAAAAGAACTTTGGTTTTGATTTCTGACCTCATCGGTAAAGTCATTATCTAAAAGCTGATTTTTTTCGTAACAACCTTCAGGAATCCAGTAATTCCAAAAATTGAATGAGATATAAAATCCCAAGCCGCTAATTAAAGTAAGCTGCCAAAGGTCAAGATCTAGCTCATAATCGCTAAACAGAGATGAGAAATGGTTGCTTCCAAATGAATATACGATAAGAAACAGTCCCAAAAACACAGCAGGAATAATGAAATAGGCAATCAGTTTTTTGGCAAAACCGTTGTTTACCTTT
Source organism: Flavobacterium hibisci (assembly GCF_020026925.1). GTDB lineage: Bacteria > Bacteroidota > Bacteroidia > Flavobacteriales > Flavobacteriaceae > Flavobacterium > Flavobacterium hibisci. Next base: position 62,508 of record NZ_JAIQDW010000004.1, read on the forward strand.
CTTTTCGGAAGATATTGACTAAACATAAATATTCGTCCAAAAGAAGCTATTCCGTTTACGAATATCAACGGAAATACCTGAAGCAGTTTTAGTTTAGGTTCCTGTGTTTTGAATTGCAAAAAAACAATCGATAAGGCCAAAGCCCAAAATGAAGCAAAATCACCATACCAGGCAAAAGCATAACAAGAGAGGATACTAGTTATTACCAAAACCAGATGTGATCTGTGCGTAAACCGATCCTGAAAGAAATAGCAAATCAATGCTGTTAATCCTAAGCCAAAAAGTCCGAGGTTCACACCTAACTCTTGTTTGTAAAAAAGCAGCGTAAACAGTAAGCTGCTAACTAAAATAAAATGTAGTTTTTTCATATTTGTAGAATTTATTTATTAGTTGTCAAATACGTTATCTCCATTACCAATTGTTTTTATGCACATTTATAAATCGATTTCATATTCTCTTTTTTAAAAAGTACTTTGTATTTCAAAGTTTTTAAGTAAAAAAATTTAGTTCTTAAGATTTCATTAATTTTTCAAGATAAGATAAGTGCTCTTTGAAGGCAGCTCGCCCCAAAGGGGTTACCTGATAGGATGTTTTTGGCTTTTTACCAACGAATTCTTTTTTGACTTCAATATATTCTGCTTTTTCTAATGCTGAGGAATGACTCGCTAAATTTCCGTCTGTGATATTCAGTATCGTTTTCATCTCGGTAAAATCAACCCAGTCATTCACCATCAGAACGGACATTATACCCAGTCTGACACGGCTTTCAAAATCTTTATTTAGCTTATCAATGATTCCCATTGGTTTATTTATATTTTTTGAACATTACTAATCCGTACAAGATATGTAAAATACCAAAACCAAATATCCAAAAAAGCAATCCGTAACCTATATAAAAAAGCGAAATGCATCCCAAAATCAGTTCTGAAAAACCTAAATATTTTATATCTGAAAACGTATATTTCTCGGCATTTATAACTGCAAGTCCGTAAAAAATTAAAGTTGAAGGGGCTACAAGACCAAAATATCCGTGATATACCAAAGCCAGACAAAATATTCCACCGGCTAGAAGCGGAACCGCAAGATTAAACAGCATTTTTTTTGTCGCTGAAGTCCAGATTGGCAAATTATATTTTCGGCTTTTTCTTATGGTAAAAAAAGTTCCGAATGCAAATGCACAAACTAAAATTATAATTGCGATCCAAAATAGTTCTGAAACCAGACTGGTCGAATATAACCTGTGCTCGTCATTTAAATAATCCATTCCGTTGGCTTTAAATAACTGATAGACGTACAATCCTCCTATCAAAGCTGACAAGCCTGCAAAGACTCCTGAGAGTCCGCTTAGGGATATAAATCTTGAAGAGCGTTCCATCATAGAACGGATATGTGCTAAATCTTCCTGGTGCTGCTGATTCATAACTAAAGTACTTTGTGATACAAAGTTATTGATTATTTTGAATTGACAATATCAAAAATACTTTTTATTTTAATCTTTAAAATTATGTCTTTAAGAAATTAAGGAGAATAATGACCTTACGAGTTCGCGTGAGGGATAGAAATAAGCTACCAAAGTAGCATGGATAGCCCGACCGTATTTGTGAAAGGCGCACATAAGCGGTTTGTGAGGTAGCGCATTTTGCAAATACGGTCACGCCCAAAGAATAAAACAACAAAACCCACTCGTTTTGAATGGGTTTTGGTTATTGATACTATATGAAATTATTATTTTCTACTTCTAATTTTTCGGGCTAAAAGTGTATTTTGAAGTAACATCGCAATAGTCATTGGCCCTACTCCACCAGGAACCGGAGTAATAAATGACGCTTTTTTACTTACTTCATCAAAATCAACATCTCCTTTAATCACATATCCTTTTGGATTTGAAGTATCGTCAACTCTGGTAATTCCAACGTCAATAATTACGACGCCGTCTTTTACCATGTCTCCCTTTAAAAATTCAGGAACTCCTAAAGCTGTAATAATGATATCGGCATTTTTAGTAAACTCAGCTAAATTTTTAGTACGGCTGTGTGTTAAAGTTACGGTTGAATCCCCAGGATTTCCTTTGCGGCTCATCAAGATGCTCATTGGACGTCCTACAATGTGGCTTCTTCCAATTACTACAGTATGTTTTCCGGCAGTTTCCACTTTGTAACGCTCTAATAACTGCATAATTCCGAAAGGAGTAGCAGGAATAAAGGTTTCCATTTCTAAAGCCATTCTTCCAAAGTTTGTCGGGTGAAAACCATCAACATCTTTATCCGGATCGATTGCTAAAAGAATCTTTTCCTCATCAATATGCTTTGGCAAAGGCAACTGAACAATATAGCCGTCCAGGTTTTCATCTTCATTTAATTCTTTAATTTTGGCTAATAAATCTGCTTCGGTAATATCTTCCGGCAAAGCAACTAAAGTAGAATCAAAACCAATTTGCTGGCAGGATTTTACTTTACTCCCTACGTAAGTCAAACTTGCTCCGTTATTTCCAACTAATACTGCTGCTAAATGAGGTACTTTTCCTCCTGCGGCTTTTATGGATTGAACTTCGGCTGCAATTTCGTTTTTAATATCTTCTGATGTTTTTTTACCGTCTAGTATTTGCATTTTCTTTAGTTTCAGGTTTAAAGTTTCAGGTTTCACATCAAAGTGAAATCTTATTTATTTTTATAAAAAAAGTTTCAAATTCCAGTCTCAACAACTTGAAACCTGAAACCTGAAACTTTTAAATTATTATTATCTCGGCATTCCGCCTGGCATACCTTTCATGCCACCCATCATTTTCATCAGGTTTTTTCCGCCTGGCCCCTGCATCATTTTCATCATCTTGCTCATTTGGTCAAACTGTTTCATTAGCTGATTCACCTGTTCGACTTTAGTTCCGGATCCTTTAGCGATTCTGGCTTTCCTTTTTACATCGATGATCGTCGGTTTACTTCTTTCGCCCGGAGTCATTGAATAAATAATCGCTTCGATATGTTTGAAAGCATCGTCTTCAATTTCTACATCCTTCATGGCTTTTGAAGCACCTGGTATCATTCCGACCAAATCTTTCATATTACCCATTTTCTTCACCTGCTGAATCTGAGTTAAGAAATCATCAAAACCAAATTCGTTTTTGGCGATTTTCTTTTGAAGTTTTCTGGCTTCCTCTTCATCAAACTGTTCCTGAGCTCTTTCAACAAGAGACACAACGTCTCCCATTCCTAAGATACGCTCAGCCATACGATCCGGGTAGAAAATGTCAATTGCTTCCATTTTCTCTCCTGTCCCGACAAATTTGATTGGTTTGTTTACAACCGATTTAATCGAAAGCGCCGCTCCACCACGGGTATCACCATCTAATTTCGTTAAGATAACGCCATCAAAGTTTAAGATATCGTTGAACGCTTTTGCTGTGTTTACTGCATCCTGTCCTGTCATAGAATCGACAACAAACAAGGTTTCCTGAGGCTGAATTGCTTTGTGTACACGTGCAATTTCGTCCATCATTTCCTGATCGACTGCCAAACGTCCAGCTGTATCGACGATAACAACATTGAATCCGTTTGCTTTGGCGTGTTTGATTGCGTTTTGAGCAATTTCTACAGGATTTTTATTTTCAGGCTCTGAGTAAACCTCAACACCTATTTGATCTCCAACAACATGAAGCTGGTTAATCGCCGCAGGACGGTAGATATCACACGCTACAAGAAGTGGTTTTTTATTTTTCTTTGTTTTTAAGAAATTAGCTAATTTCCCGGAGAAAGTCGTTTTACCTGAACCCTGCAAACCAGACATCAGGATCACTGTTGGATTTCCGGAAAGATTTACACCGGCAACATCACCTCCCATTAATTCGGTCAATTCATCTTTAACCAACTTCACCAATAATTGTCCTGGCTGAAGTGTAGTCAATACATCCTGACCAATTGCTTTTTCTTTTACCCTTGCAGTAAAATCTTTAGCAATTTTAAAGTTAACATCGGCATCAAGCAATGCACGACGAACTTCTTTTAAGGTATCGGCAACGTTTACTTCTGTAATTTTACCGTGTCCTTTTAATATATGGAACGCTTTATCTAACTTATCACTTAAATTATCAAACATAATTTTGTTTTCTTTTATTGAAGTGCAAATATAAACTAAAGTTACAAAGTCACAAAGTTACCCACTTGTAAAATTTAGCGAATAGGAATAAAAAAACCAGCTTAACTAACTGGTTTCTTTTATACTTATTTTTTGATTAGAAAATTTGCTGTTATTAATTTCCTTTTTTTTCAAAATACAGATAATTGGTACTATTACTTACATCCCGAAAACGTATTATAGAATTATTAAACTCAAATAATTTCCAGTTAGAATCTAATTTATGAAGCAAATTTGAATTAAAAATTATTTTAAATTCTTTTCCACCGTAAACTGCTTGAATATCCCATTGGCCTGTTTCTGAAATTCCATCTTTAGTGGCAACAACAGATTTATCACTTTTAAAAACAAAAACATAGCCATTGTACAGTGAAGTCTTGTCAGAATCTTTAAAAACATAAGGGATTTTCCAGGAATCTTTTGTTATTGTTTCAGCAAAATCAAGTACTGCTGTATTGTTTTCTGAGCAATTGTCCATTGCATATTTAATGGCATTCTCAAATTGATTATTATTTGTAATCCATTTTGTCTGATTATTATAATCTTTTATCGAAACAGGATAACGCAATGAAATATACTGACTGGCGTTCAAATTTTTTATAAAATCAAAAAAAGCCTGATCGCTGTTAATCGTAACAGAACTGGCTTCCTGGTTATAACTGTTATAAATATTAATAGATATTGGGTATTGAATATTTAGTCCATTTATTTTAGACAAAAGATCAGGATAAAGATTCCAATAATCAATTAATGTATCAAAATCGGATTGATTTGGAATTAGTTTTTCGATATAATTATAGTACACCATCGTTACCGGAAAACTGATTCTCACAACATCATCATCAGTAGCATAGGCGTTGATATTATCTATTACTTTTTGATAATCAGCCGTTGTATTTATGGCAATAGTCTCATTATTAACTGTAACAGTATAGGGTAGTTTTATAGTACAATAACTCGAACCGTCGATTATATTATCCTGAACTGTTTTTACCATTGCTACCCTTTGCAGATAAGATGTAAGCGGAGAAGCGTTAGTAACTGTCTGGTCGTTATGATTTTGTTCGTCTATTTCATTTTGACAAGAGAAAAAGAATAAACAGGCAACTACTAATAAATATTTATGAAAGCGTAACATATTAACATTTTTACAAAGGTAATAATTTAAGAATCTGTTTTCTCTAAATCGCCTTTCAGCTATGCGTAATTAAGCTTATTTACTGCATAAGTAATCCTTTTTTTACAAGGAAAGCACACGCCTGAAATTAAAACCTGAAGAGACTAAAAATAGTTTTTAGAAGAATGAATAATTCACTCTGTCTATACCTGAATAAAAACAATTTACTTTGCTTTTACCCTACTTGAATTAAAAAGAAATACTTTTGCAAATTCCCAATTGAAAGATTTTACTGCTAATGTTAAAAACAAACCAATCAAATACTTGTGACGAAATGATATTTTCGTCTTTTTTTAAGAGCCATATTAAAGTACTTCGGAATTTTCTTTTTTACAAATATGGTAATAAAAACCAGGCTGAAGATGTGGCTCAGGAAGCGTTTTTGAAACTTTGGCAAAATTGTGCTGCTGTACCAATTGAAAAGGCAAAATCGTATATTTATACAATTGCAAATAACAGCACTTTAAATGAAATTGCCCATCAAAAAGTGGTCCTGAAATATGAAAAAAACTTCAACGGTTTAGACAGCACTAATGAAAGCCCGGAATTTCTTTTGGAAGAAAAACAATTTCAGGCCAAACTTTTAAAGGCGATTGAAAATTTAAATGAAAAACAGCGTGTGGCTTTTTTGATGCATCGAATAGATAAAAAAAAGTATAGTGAAATTGCCGAAGTTTTAGAAATAAGTGTAAAAGCAGTAGAAAAGCGCATCCACCTGGCTTTGTTAAACTTGCGCAAAGAAATTGAGATATAAAGTAGGGCAAAAACAGTTCTAATTGTTTTAATGATATAATTTCCAAATAATGAAAACAAATCGCTTATTGGCCAAATGGCTCAACGATGATTTAACCGAAGATGAATTAGCTGAATTTGAAGCGAGTCCGGATTTCAAAAAATACCAAAAAATTAAAAACTACACCGAGTATCTGGAAGTTGGCGATTTTGATGAAGATGCAATGCTGTCAAATATTCTTCAGCAGGAAAAAACAAATCCCAAAGTGATTCCATTATATAAAACATGGATGTTCCGTGCTGCAGCTATTTTTGTTCTGGCTCTTGGAGTTGCCTTTTCGGTAGAGAATTTTGTCCCGGAGACTGAAACTGCCAGTTTTGGAGAGACAAACACATTTTTGTTACCTGATAACTCTGAAGTAGTACTGAATTCTGGTTCTGAAATAAACTATAAAAAATGGAACTGGGACAATAAACGACGACTTGAACTAGAAGGAGAAGCCTATTTCAAAGTATCCAAAGGCAGGCGTTTTGAGGTTCAGACGAATCTGGGAAAAGTAGCTGTTTTAGGAACTCAGTTTAATGTAAAAGCCAGAAAAAACAGATTTGATGTAACGTGTTACGAAGGTCGTGTCAGAGTAAATTATGCTAATACTCAAATCGTTTTAACCCACGGGCAAAGTGTTACTTTTGAAAACGGAAAACAATTCGGTACTTCCGTAAATTCTTCTAAACCTGAATGGATTGATAATCAAATTTTATTTAATAAAGAGAATATCAAAACTTTACTGGACGAAGTTCAAAGGCAATACAATATCACAATCATATTAAATACAAAAGATACAACTTCACTGTTTACCGGAAAATTGCCAGATAACGATCTTGATACGGCATTACAAATCATAAGTACAACCTACCATCTGCAGGCTAGAAAAGTATCTGAAAACAAAATAATTTTTGACGAAAAATAGATGTTACGCCCCAAACGATTTCATTTTTCGTTTTTCTTATTTTTTCTTGTCCTGAACCTTTTCGCTCAGGGCAAAGGAAAAACTACATCTTTAAAAAAGATAATAATTGATATTGAAAACCAGCATCAGGTAAACTTTAATTATACTGAGGATAATGTCTTTGGTTTACAATTAACACCTCCTAAAAAGTCCCTTTCATTAGAACAGAAACTGCAATATCTCACACAAAGAACCAGATTGTCTTTTGAAAATTTAGACAATAAGTATATTAACGTTTATAAAAATCATAATAAAACGGAGATAATTTGCGGGTATGTTTTTTCTAATATTGATAAAAACCCTATTGAAGGTGCTAATATTCATTTTAATACTAGTACACACACCACAACAGCTTCAAATGGATATTTTGAATTTGAGAAAGGATCTAAGAATGTTTTTTCTATTAGTCACGTAGGATTTACACCCAAAAAGATTTCAATAGCAAATATCAATTCTAAAGAATGCCTCAACATCATTTTAGAATCAGAAGTTACAGAACTTGAAGAAATTAAGGCCAATCCTATTCTGGCTTCGGGAATTTCTAAAAATAGTAATGGCTCTTTTGAAATTAAACCTAAAAAGTTTGGTATCCTGCCAGGACTTATCGAACCTGATGCACTACAGACTATGCAGCAAATTCCGGGTGTAAACAGTCTGGATGAAAGCGTTTCAAGTATAAATGTTCGTGGAGGGACACATGACCAGAATTTATTTTTATGGAATGGAATACGGATGTTTCAAACAGGGCATTTTTTTGGTTTAATATCAGTATTTAATCCCAATCTGGCACATACTATTTCTATACATAAAAACGGAAGTTCTCCTTTCTATGGCGAAAGTGTTTCTAGTGTCGTAGCTATTTCTTCTACACCTGAGACAGCAGAAAAAAACTCTTTTAGCGCAGGAATCAACATGATTAATGCTGATATTTATGCAAAATACAATCTGTCGAAAAAAAGTTATGTTGAAATTTCAGGACGAAAATCGATTACTGATTTTGTAGAAACTCCAACATACAAAGAATACTTTAATAAAGTATTCCAAAACACTACTATTACTGATTTTGCCCGAAATCAAAACATCAACTATAAAAGTGATAAAGAATTCGATTTCTACGATGCAACTCTTAAATACATACAAAAAATAGGATTAAAAGATGAAATACTATTAGATCTGATTACCATACAAGATAACTTAAAGGTGTTTCAGAGTGCTGCAACTTATAACATAGTTAAATCTGAAAACAATATTTTACGGCAGCAAAATTTTGGTGGAAACCTATCCTGGAAAAGAAACTGGAATAACTTCAATACGACTAAAATTAATATTTATAACTCTTCGTATGAGCTTCTTGCCAATCAAAAAACGACTAATGGAGACCAAATCGTAATTCAGGAAAATACGGTTGCAAATAATGGAATCAATTTAGAAAATAACCATACTATAAGTTCAAAATTCAGCTTTAATAACGGATACCAGTTTAATGAAATTGGTGTTATTAATTTAGAACATGTGAGCAATCCTGATTTTTACCGTAAAACAAAAGAAGTTTTAAGAACTCATGCGCTAATTTTGGAAGGAAAATATAACGACACTATTTCCAGAGTAATTCTTAATGCCGGACTAAGACTAAATTATATTGAAAAATTCAAAAAATACATTCCAGAGCCCCGAATTCAATTTAATTATGGCTTCAACAAAAATTTAAATATTGAATTACTAGGCGAAATTAAAAGTCAAAACTCTCAGCAAATTATTGATTTGCAAAAAGATTATTTTGGTATAGAAAAAAGACGATGGATTATTTCAAACAATTCGTCAATTCCAATTCAGAGAAGCAGACAGCTATCGTTAAGTTTATTTTATAAAAAAAATGACTGGCTGCTGGATATTGAAAATTTTTATAAAAAAGTAAGCGGGATTACAAGTGCAAGCCAGGGTTTTCAGAATCAATTGGAATTTGTACGTATAACCGGAAATTATGAAATCGTAGGAACGGAAATTCTGATTCAGAAAAAGATGGATCATTTTCTAACCTGGCTTAGCTATACGTACAATAATAATAATTATCATTTTGAGAATTATGAATATCAAAGTTTTCCTAACAACTTCGAATTGACGCATACCGTATCATGGGCCGGAATTTATGAAAGAAACAAATTTAAAATTGCTTTGGGAACAAAATGGTCATCCGGCAGGCCTAAAACGTCGCCGGACCTTAGTAAAATTGACCTTTCAAATCCTGTTTTGGTTTACAATAAACCCAACAATACAAATTTGAGGATTTTTTCACAAGTCAACCTTTCCTCCACTTATAAGTGGGAAACAACTCGCGGTATTGTTTACAAATTAGGAATATCTATCTTAAATATTCTAAACTGGAAAAATGAAATTAGTGAATATTACAGAATGAGTCCGCTCTCAAATTCTATTGAAGAAGTCGAAACATTCTCACTGCAAAGAACTCCAAACCTGAGCTTTAGGGTTTCTTTTTAATTCAGACTATCCTGAATTATAAAACACCTCAATTTTTTTTCATCTTTTTTTTACAAAAACAACTATTCTTTGGTAGGGTAATCTTCATCAAGTCTGTTTTACTATTAAATCTATTAAAACGAAAAAAAATGAAGAAAAAAATAATCCTTGCAACTTTAGCAATAACTGCATTAGGAGCATTTGGTTATTACTATGTCTGGTATGGAGGTGCCAGAAATGTTTCGGCCGAAGAAGCTGCTTTTAGTGTTTCATCAAAAAATATTATTGATGAATTTGATTCTGATATTCAAAAATCAAACACAAAATACCTTGAGAAAGCAATAGCCATCAAAGGAACTGCCAGTAAAGTAAGCCCAAAACAAATTATTATAGACCATACCATTGTTTGTGATTTAAAAGAATCTAATCCGGCAATTAAAGAAGGCCAGCCTTTAACCCTAAAAGGCAGAGTTGTAGGATATGATGACTTAATGGGCGAATTAAAATTAGACCAGTGTTCAGTAGTAAATAACGATTAATACAATTAAAATGAGGAATTTTTTAGGCTTTGTGCTTGTGTTTTTTTTAACGGGAAATTTATTTGCCCAGGACGATTTGCTAAATCAGTTAGACACCACTAAATCAGATGAAAAACAAATAGAAATTGCCGCTTTCAAAGGTTTGCAGATAGGTAACATGCAATCTACAAAACTACCTGCAAAAGGAGAATGGTATATGCTTGTTTCACACCGTTTTGGTGATTTATCTGAAGGATTTAATAATTTCTTTGGTTTAGATAATGCCCTTACAAAATTTGGAGGAATCTATGGTGTAACAAACTGGCTAAGCTTTGGTGCTACACGCCATACCTACAATAAAATCTATGAAGTTACAGCCAAATATAAAATGGCGAATCAGGAAGTAAACGGATTTCCTGTTACAATTGTAGGATATAATACGATGGATATCAATAGCGCACTGGAAAAAGAAATATATCCAAACATACAATTTTCTGATCGTTTGGCTTTTACAACTCAATTGCTAGTTTCCAGAAAAGTAAACGAAAAGCTTTCTGTCGAATTGGGACTTATTAATGTTTACAAAAACTTATACGACGATTCAATTGAACAGCAAAATGTATTTTCTGCAGCAGGAGGATTACGATATAAAATTGCCAAAAGAATGAGCGTTAATCTTGAATACGCCGCGCGTGTCATTACAGAAGAAAAAGCTACAGATCCCTATCATAATCCGCTTACAGTTGGTTTAGATATAGAAACCGGGGGACACATTTTTCAACTCGTATTCTCAAACAGCCAGCCTATGAATGATGTTGCAGTATTTTCAACTGCGTCAGGAGACTGGAATAAAGGAAAGATTTATTTTGGATTCAACATGTACAGATCCTTTTAAAACAACAACTATTTAAGTTAAAATATCATCTCAATATGAAAAAGAATATATTAATAATACTATTTTCCTGTGCTGCATTTTTAGTTTCGTGTACACCGAGAACTTATGAAGAAATTTCAGAAACAGAGACAAATACTTCACCTACTTATACAGCAAACGTTGGTCCAGTCATACAAGCAAATTGTGTGAGCTGTCATTCAGCTGGAGGCCGATTCCCAACTTTACAGACTTACGAGCAGGTGAAAGATGCCTCTCAAAACGGCGACCTAATTTGCAGAATTGACCAAACTCAATCCTGCGGAAACGTAATGCCGAGATCGGGAGCCATGCCAAGGCAAACTATTGATATGATTATACTTTGGCAAAAAGAAGGTTATAAAAATTAAAATATATTTAAAATGAAAGAAATAATAATATCTGCATTGTTTTTATTAGCGGGAAACGTAGTTTTTTCGCAAAAGATGATCACCAGAACCGGTGAAGTAAAATTTGAAGCTTCAATGCCTGCTTTTGAAGAGGTAGCGGCGACTAATAAAACAACCTCCTGCATTCTGGAAAAAAGTACAGGTGACTTTGTAGCCCTGACCCTGATAAAATCATTCAAATTCAAAGCACCTTTAATGGAAGAACATTTTAATGAAAATTATATGGAATCTTCCCAATATCCAAAAGCGACTTTTAAAGGAAAGATTTTAAATTTTGATGCTAAAAAATTGTCTGCTTCAAAAACAGCTTACGATTTAGAAGGTGATTTAACCATTCATGGTGTTACAAAAAAAATAAAAACCAAAATCAATCTTACCTTAAACGGGACCAAAATTCTGGCATCTAGTGCCATTTCGGTTAAACCACAGGATTACAAAATTGAAATTCCAAGCCTGGTAAAAGGAAAAATTGCCGAAAATGTAAAAGTAGCTATGAATTTTGTTCTGGAGCCGAATTAATTAACAACTAATTTTTATGAAAAAAATATTAGTCGCCATTGCATTTTTAAGCTATTTTATCTCTACTGCACAAGAAAAAAACGTTTTTGATATTGCAAGAAGCGGAACTTTAGCAGAGATTCAAAATCTCTACAAATCAAATCCCGATTTAATCAATTCTCTTAACGAAAGTAAAACAAGTCCGTTGATTCTGGCCTGTTATAGAGGAAACATTCAAGTTGCGCAATTTCTAATAGAAAATGTAAAAGATATCAACTACAACTCAGATATGGGAACAGCATTAATGGCTGCTACTTATAAAAATTATCCAGAATTAGTAAAACTATTATTAGAGAGAAAAGCAAATCCAAATGCAACAGATACAAACGGAATAACAGCATTGTCACTGGCTGTTCAATTTAAGAATACTGAATTAGTAAAATTGCTTTTAGCATATAAAGCTGATAAAACAATTAAAGATAATCAAGGAAAAACAGCATTTGAATATGCTGTTTTTTCTCAAAATGAACCCATCATTAACCTTTTAAAATAAGTAAATCATGAAAAAAATTACTCTTTTAACTCTTTTAGCAATTGGTATAAGCAGTTTTGCCCAGCAAAAATCGACAGGAGACGTTACTTTTGGAACTAGCGGTATAACAGCAAATCTAACCTTAAACAATACTACTCAAAAAGCAACATTAAAACTTATAGGTCCCTCTGACAGATGGTTTGGATTGGAATTCGGAAGTTTTGCCGCTGGTGAAGGTATGAGTGATGGACACGATTTAGTATATGCTAACGGGACAACATTAGTTGATGCCAGACAAACCGGATTAGGTGATCCTCCTAGTACGGATGCCTCTCAAAGCTGGACAGTAACATCAAATACGGTAACCTCGGGAATCAGGACTATAATCGCAGAAAGAAATTTTTCAACCGGAGATACCAACGATTACACCTTTAATTATGCTAATACTACTATTGATTTTGTCTGGGCTAAAAGAAGTAATGCAAGTTATACAATAGGAAATCACGGAGGAAACCGCGGATATGCTATAGATACAGCTTTATCTACTACTTTGGGTGTAGAAGATTTTGGGTTAAAAGCATCTTCAATTTCTCCAAATCCATCAAACGGAAATTTTACCATTGAAACGAAAACAGGTTTAGATAAAATAAATGTATATTCTTTAGTAGGGACACTTGTTGAGAGTATTGAAGTAAAAAACAAAGCTAATACTGTTGATGTATCATTGAAAAGTTTGCAATCTGGAATTTACCTAATAGAATTGCAAAACGATCAGGAAAAAACGTGGAAAAAAATAATTATCAAATAGTTGGAAGGCTGTCAAAAGCCAAAATCAATTGTTAGAATAAAGCGTCAAAACTATTTAACTCAAAAATAGTTTGACGCTTTTTTTTATTGCAAATCATGTTTTAATATTTCAATCGAAAGTTATTCAGACAAAAAAAGAGGTTAGAAAAAAATCCTAACCTCTCCAAAAAAAATAAAAAAACCAAGTTATTAACTAATTTAAAAGTTAAATATTGTAATCTCTTAGAATGTTGTTGTACTATTTGCCTGGTATGCGAAGTTAAAAGTATAAAACCCGGTATCCTCTGTTTTTAATGGGTCTGGAGTAACAGGAGCACCTTTATAATAACTTAAAATTTCGAATTTTGCATATTTGCCATCATGAGTTTTTATAACAAAAACTTTTCCTGCAATAGGAGAAACGATATGAGAGTTTATATCATAGTTGTACCAACCTTTTCCACTTCCTTTAGGAATTGCATAAACGGTAGCCGCATCCTGAGCAAATGCAGAAGCCGCAGGATATAAAGTTACGCTGGCGAATGTCCCCGAAATAATACTGGCCGCACCAGTTCCAGTTCTGTTTGGTTCGGCATCAGTCATTTTAACTCCTCCGTTTACGATAATAGTTGTAGTATTGAAAGCTATATCCCAATTATCATTGGTAACGACTTTATTTTCAGAAAAACTGAACTTTGTATACGCCCCTTTTGAAGCATCAAGATCAGAAACTTTTATAGTTTCAACAGCCGGAATCGTGTTATCGTTATCATCATCACTACTACAAGATGCTGTAAAAATAACTAATGCTAAAAGTGAAAGTTTTAAGAATTTTGTTTTCATGGTAAAAGTGTTTAAAAAATATTGATTAAAAATTATATTGGATTCGTACAAAAATTTGTCTTCCGGCTAGATTAGGAATCTGTCCCGGATCTGTGTAATCAAATAAATTATTAGCTCCTGCCTGAAGCATTATTGTATCGATTATATATTTTGAAACTGATAAATTGGTTACTAAATAACCGTTTACAAATGTGTCGTATCTGTCAAGAATCTGATTTCCATTACTATCGAACAACCCATATTTACTACGATAGAAAACACGGAGATTGATATCGGTTTTGATTTTAGGAAAAGTATAAGCAAACTTCATATTTGCTGTATGTTTAGATCTGTTGAATAATCCGAAATAATCTGATTTACTAATTTGAACCGTTTGTAATTCTGAATTACGGATGTATTGGTAATCTTCAAAATTGTCGGTCACATCTTTATTTTTAGCAATTAAATATTGGTATCCTAATGATAATGAGAACTCTTTGGAAAAACTGTAAGTTGAATTATACTCAATACCGTAAGTGAAAATTGTATTGAAATTGGAATAACTAAAAATATTCTGACTGTTTGTTTTTGTAGCTACAATCTGTGTATCAATCAAATTACGGATAGTATTGTAGAAGGCATTAATATCTATTCTGAGTTTATTCCTTTTATAATAAGTTCCAAAATTGAAATTAATGGAGCTCTCTGCTTCTAATGGCTTATCGAAATTAACCCCTGCTAATCTGGACAAAAGCTGACCTTCCTCCTCAAATTGATTCAAACGTGACTCTGCAACATTATAACCCAAAACCGTATACCCAACTGATGGATTGGTAAAGTCGAAAAACAGCTGACGGAAATCCGGTGCTTTATAGCCATATCCTACCGAAGATTTTAAAGAAAAATTAGTATTGATTTTATAATTAACGGCCAGTTTTGGGCTAAACTGCGAAGCATATTCACTATGATTATCGTATCTGAATCCGGCAAGGATATTCCACTTTTCTTTTGGATTCCAGTCATATTGTAAAAAAACATATTGAGAATTAAATTTTACACTCTGATCAAAATACGTTCTGTCTAAAGTTTCATGATTTACTCCTATTCCTCCTGTAATTTT
Organism: Flavobacterium hibisci; assembly: GCF_020026925.1. Taxonomy (GTDB): domain Bacteria; phylum Bacteroidota; class Bacteroidia; order Flavobacteriales; family Flavobacteriaceae; genus Flavobacterium; species Flavobacterium hibisci. Next base: position 77,626 of record NZ_JAIQDW010000004.1, read on the forward strand.
ATCATTTTTAACAGAAAATGTTGTCCTGATTTCAGGGCGAAAAAGCCATTGATCGTAATATGCATCCTCATACCGAACATCATTCTGGTCATTTAAAAAGGAATCATTTTTATAATTTGTAGCATATAATTCGTATTCAGAATAGAATTTATCATTCCATTTATGCTCCAATTTTACTTGCGAGTTCCATTCTTTCTCTGTTGCATCGCCTTCATACATTTCAGAATTTATTTCAGCTTTATTATCCATTTTCATATCATAAAAACGGTTGCTCACAATTACTTTTAAATGTTCTGAAAAATCATAGTATATTTTTGGCTGAAGTGTAAAATTGTAAAACGGTTCTACATTTTTTAGAGGCGTATTTTTATTCAAATCGTAACCGTCTGTAGCATAAAAATTGGCAAAAAGATTAGCAGATAATTTCTTCTTTTTCCAAAGAAGGTTTGCATTAGCATCATTAGTGTTAAATGTAGCGTACCTGTATGAAAGGCTTCCTGAAAACATATCTTTTTTAGGCTTTTTTGTAATTACATTAATTACACCTCCCATGGCTTCAGAACCATACAAGGCAGACGAAGCCCCTTTTACAATTTCAATTCTTTCTATATTTCCAACCGAAACCCTGGACAAATCCAAAACACCTGAACTTCTCCCTACAAGCGGAACCCCATCAATTAAAATCATAGTGTAAGCAGCATCCAGTCCTTGCATTTGAATGCCTTCAAAACCACTTTCATCAGGAATTAATATAATACCGGTTTGTTCATTTAAAATCTCATTCAATCTCGTAACACCAGATTTAATAATCGTTTCAGCCGTAATAATTGTCATTGGCAAAGGCAATGATGAAATTACCCTCTCTGTTCTGGTCGCTGTTGTTACTTTGACTTCCGATAATTCATTTGTTTCAATGCTATCTTTTTGCATTTGCTGAGCAATTGTAATTTGACAAAAAACAAACAGTGTAAAAAGGATAATTTTTATATTCATTATTTTTATTCATTCTTAATAACTCCTGCAAATATATAATTATTTTTATTTATTCTAAATAAACTTTATATATTTGTAAAAATTTTTAAACTAAATAATTCAGTTATGATTACAAAAAGCCTCTACTTATTAGCCGTTATGGCTGTAACCTGCAGTCTTGGATTCAGTCAGGATAAAAAACAACAGGATATTAAATCGATAAAATCCATGTGTGGATGCTATGAAGTGAAATTTAATTTTGCAGAAACTTTTCAGTATGCAAAGGATTCAGCTTCTTATAAACCTTCACAGACAAAGCACGAATCTGCTTTGGAATGGGTAGAATTAGTTGAGGAGACCCCAAACAAAATTGTCATGCAGCATTTATTGATTGTAAGCGATGATATGATCATCAAACACTGGAGACAAGACTGGCTGTATGAAAACACGGATTTATATCTTTTCGATAAAAACACGTCATGGAAGTATAAAAAACTGGATAAAAAAAATGTAAAAGGACAATGGACTCAAAAAGTATATCAGGTAGATGACAGTCCAAGATATGAAGGAACTGCAACCTGGGTACATGTGGACGGAAAGGATTACTGGGCAAACGTTACTGACGCACCATTACCAAGAAGAGAACATACAAAACGTAATGATTATAATGTTTTAAAAAGAAGAAATATCCATGAAATCACTGCTACAGGATGGAACCATGAGCAGGACAATGACAAATTGTTTCGTGATGGCAGCGGAAAAGATGTTTTGCTGGCACAGGAAAAAGGAATGGACATTTATACTAAAGTTCCGGATAGTAAATGTATTGCTGCTCAAAAATGGTGGAAGGAAAACAATGCACTTTGGAAAAATGTTCGTGACAAATGGCAGACTCTTTTTGACAGACATCAGGACTTAAACTTAGAAGCCAAAGTAGAGAAAAAAACACTTTATTCTCTTTTGTTTGATTTGAAACCAGATGCTTCAAAATCAGAAACTGATGCTATCATCCAAAAGTTTGTGAAATAAAATATTTTGTTTTAGTTGTTAAAAGAGCCTGTAATTTAAAACTATAGGCTCTTTTATTATGCTTTTTGGAATATTATAAGCTATCTACATTCTCTCAGGAACTTCAATTCCTAATAAGGTAAAAGCAGATCTGATAACCTCACCCACTTTTTGCGAAAGCTGTACCCTGAAAATCTTTTTAATCAAATCAACTTCTCCTAAAATGTGTACTGATTGATAGAATGAATTGTATTCTTTTACCAAATCATACGTATAATTTGCAATTAAAGCCGGGCTATGATTTTGTGCCGCATTTTGAATTATTTCCGGGAAAAGCTGGATTAGTTTTACCAGTTCTTTTTCTTTTTCGTGCAATTCTTCAATGGTCGTTATAGCAGAAAAATCAAAATCGGCTTTACGGATAATAGATTGAATTCTGGCATACGTATATTGAATAAACGGACCTGTATTACCAGCAAAATCGACAGATTCTTCCGGATTGAACAAAATACGCTTTTTAGGATCTACTTTTAAAATGTAATATTTTAATGCGCCAAGTCCAATTGTTTTGTACAATTTAGCCTTTTCTTCAGCAGAATAACCGTCGAGTTTCCCTAAATCTTCAGAGATCTGTTTGGCTGTTGCCGTCATATCATGCATCAGGTCATCGGCATCTACCACGGTTCCTTCACGGCTTTTCATTTTTCCGGATGGTAAATCAACCATTCCGTATGACAAATGATACAAGCTTGAAGCCCAGTCAAAACCTAACTTTTTCAGGATTAAGAATAATACTTTAAAATGATAATCCTGCTCATTTCCAACGGTATAAACCATTCCGCCAACATCCGGCATATCTTTTACACGCTGAATTGCAGTTCCGATATCTTGTGTCATATAAACAGCAGTCCCATCAGAACGTAATACAATTTTACGATCCAAACCTTCATCTGTCAAGTCAATCCAGACTGAACCATCAGGATCTTTTTCGAAAACACCTTTATCAATCCCAACCTGAACCACATCTTTACCTAATAAATACGTATTGCTTTCGTAATAATATTTATCAAAATCAACTCCAAGATTGGTATAAGTTGTAGCAAAACCGTCATACACCCATTGGTTCATCTTCTTCCAAAGCGCGATTACTTTTTCATCCCCAGCTTCCCATTTTTTTAGCATATCCTGGGCTTCACCGATAATTGGCGCTTGCTTCTTGGCTTCCTCTTCCGTTTTGCCAGTTTCTATTAATCGATTGATTTCACTTTTATATGCTTTATCAAACTCAACATAATATTTTCCTACTAACTTATCCCCTTTTAAGCCTGAAGATTCAGGAGTTTCTCCGTTTCCAAATTTTTCCCAGGCCAGCATCGATTTGCAGATATGGATTCCGCGGTCGTTGATAATTTGTGTTTTATATACTTTTTTACCAGAAGCTTTCAAAATTTCAGCAACAGAATAACCTAATAAGTTGTTACGTACATGCCCTAAATGCAAAGGTTTATTAGTATTTGGCGAAGAATACTCCACCATGATCGCTTTCTCATCAGGATTTGGAGTTACATAACCAAACTTGGTATTGTCCCGTATCTCATTGAAGAAATTCAGATAATAACGATCTGCAATCACGATATTAAGGAAACCAGAAACGACATTGAATCTTGCAACTTCGGCCACATTTTCAACAAGGTAATCTCCAATTTTATTTCCTAATTCGGCAGGATTACTTTTAGTCAATTTCAATAAAGGGAAAATCACCATCGTAATATCGCCCTCAAACTCTTTTCGCGTAGCCTGAAATTCGATTTTATCGACAGTAACATCAAATAATGCCTGAATGGCGTTTTGTATAGAAGGAGTAAGAATTTGTGATAATGACATGTAAACTTTTTTTAAGGTGAGCAAATATACTGCTTATTCATCAATTTGAGAAAACGAAAAACATATTAAATAGTAAAAAAGAGTTAGAAATTCTTAAAAAAATGAGAGCGCAAATTGTTAAAATTATCAAAAAATCAAAACACTAATGTATTATAAAACAGTCACTGTATATAAGTTTTAGCTTTTTTCTGTAAAAATGTTGTAACAAATCATTAATAAAATGGTCTTATTATCAAATTTGAAAACAATCATCAATCAAATCAAAAATAATCAACTAAAATAATTATGAAATTAAAATACTTATTGTTTGCATTACTGGGAGTAATTGCAACAACTCATGCCCAGAATACGGGAACGGTATCCGGGAAAGTTATTGAAAAATCGAATAAAGCTCCTATTTCTTATGCTACGGTTTCGATTAAAGACAACGGAAAAGTCATTTCCGGAGTGAATACAGACGACAATGGGGATTTTACGATTAAAAACCTTGCCCTAAAAAGTTACACAATCGAAATTCAGTACATTGGTTTTAGAAAATATATTGGATCTGTCATTTTAAGTGATAACAAAAAATCAGCTACGGTTAATGTATCTCTTGAAGAAGAAGCAACGCAGCTAAAAGGCGTGAATATTGTTGCTGAACGTTCTACAATTGAGCAGAAAATCGACCGTAAAGTAATCAATGTTGGGAAAGATTTAACCACAGCAGGGGCTTCGGCATCTGAGATCATGAATAATATTCCGTCTGTGAATGTAGATCAGGACGGAAAGCTTTCGCTTCGCGGAAATGACAATGTACGTGTATTAATTGACGGACGTCCTTCTAATATTGATCCAGCGCAATTATTAAAACAAATTCCATCGACTTCTATCAAAAAAATTGAGTTGATTACCAATCCAAGTGCGAAATACAACCCTGAGGGAATGTCGGGAATCATCAATATTGTTTTGCACAAAAATGCCAATAACGGTTTCAACGGAAGTTATAGCGGTGGAATTACCTTTGGGAAAACTGCGAAATACAATCAGTCTTTAGATTTAAATTATAAAACCGGTAAAGTAAATTTCTTTGGAAACGGCGGAACTAATTTCGGGACTTATTTTAATGATGGCTTCATCAAAAAAACAGATAAAAGCACTATCCAAAACTTAGACATTTCTAATAAAAATGATTCATACTTATATAAAATTGGAATGGATTATTTAATTGATGATCATAATACATTATCTTTTTATACTACTCAAAATAAAGCAACAGGACTTGGATTCGTAAATACTGATATTGATTATTTTAATTCACCGGAAGGAATTAGTAATATATATCAAAAAGGAAGATATGAAGGTCCGAACACAACCGGAACTTATAATCTGGCTTACAAACACATCTTTAAAAAAGAAGGCCACACGTTAGATTTTGAAGGAAATTATAGTACTACAGAGGAAACCCAGAATGCTTCTTTTGATACTGAAACCATAAAAACAGATAATACATCCAACAGAAATGTTTATAGTGATTTCATAAATGACAAACGTAAATTAAGCACTTTGAATGTGGATTATGTAAATCCTTTAAATGAAAAAACTACATTGGAAGCGGGTGCTGAAGCCAGAATAACGAAAACCGAGAATAATTATGCAACTGAAAATCCGTTTGCTGAATTCCCTGTATCTAATTATATATATGATACTAATATTTATTCAGCTTATGTAACTTTTGGTCAGAAATTCAAAAAATTCAGTTATCAACTGGGAGCGCGTTTTGAAAGTTATAATCTCAAATCCAATTTAAACTACGGTTATAAAATATTTAATGATGATTATATTACCTTATATCCTTCTGCTTATTTAACGTATAATCTGAACGAAAAAAACACTTTTCAGTTGAGTTACAGCCGTCGTGTTGATCGCCCAAGTTTAGAACAGACAAAACCGATTCGTGAGTTTTCGACTCCATTGGTTACCTCATTTGGAAATCAGGACTTAAGACCACAGTTTACCAATTCTGTAGAATTAAATTATACCAAAACTTTAGAAAAAGGAAGCTTTACTACAGGTGTATTTTACAGAAGTATTAACGATCCGATTAGCAGAACTTTAAGACCGGATGAATTAAATCCAAATAAACAAATTATGAGTTTTACTAATTATGATCATAATACTTCGTATGGATTTGAAGTTTCTTTAAATTACAAAATTACAAAATGGTGGGATATCCAGCCTTCTATCGACTTTTCAAGCATCAATCAGCAAGGAGTTGTGTTTAAATATGATGAAACAGAACCTACAAAAAGCACTGCAGAGGAGAGAACAGTTACAGTGGCAGCATTCAACGCCCGTATGAATTCTAACTTCAAGGCCACAAAACGTTTAAGCTTTTTATTATTCGGATTTTACAGAGGACCAGTTGAAGATGTACAGCAGGAAAGAAAGGAAATGTACAAAATAGATATGGGTTCACGCTATACTCTATTAGACAACAAAATGAATATAAGCGTACGTTTTAATGACGTTTTTAATACTATGAAATATGCTTTTGATACCCAATATCCTTATCCTCAATCAGGACAGTTTACCTGGGAAAGTCAAACAGTTTACCTGGGTTTAACTTACAACTTTGGTGGTGCAAAAATCAAAAAATTACAACGTAAACAAAGAGATGACAATACCAGTAAAGATGCTGGCGGAATGTTTTAAACGATTATTTTTTACTATTTTAATTAGCACTTGTAGAGAAAAAGGCCTGAAGTTTGCCAGCTTCAGGCCTTTTTTACGAACTCGTTTTTATAAAAAATTTCGAATTTCTTTTACTTCTTCCGGATTTGCGGTTTCTGTATTATCTGTAATAGCCGATGAATGATAAAAAGTAGGTTCTAATTTATCCTGCAATAACTTAATATTTGAAGATCGTAATCCCCCGCCAGGCATAATTTCAATTCTGTCACCGGCTAATTTTTGAATTTTTTCAAGATTAAAAATTCCCTGTTCAACGTTTATTTCCTGTCCGGAGGTTAAAATTGTTTTAAAACCGCAATCTATAATATTTTCTAAAGACTGCTCAACATTTTTAACAACATCAAAAGCCCGATGAAAAGTACACGGAAGCGGTCTGGCCAAATTGACTAATTCCAGATTTTTCTTTTTATTGATAGTACCATCTTCATTTAAAATCCCAAAAACAAAACCATCAACTCCTAACTTTTTAAACTGTTTTATATCTTGTTTCATTTCGGCAATTTCCTCATCTGTATAAAAAAAATCTCCACCTCGGGGTCTTATGATCACATGCATTTTTATGGAAAGTTTTTCACGAACCTTGACCGTTAAAACATAATTTGGCGTTGTACCTCCAAGCTCCATATTCTCGCACAATTCGATTCGGTCAGCACCGTTATCCTGTGCAATTAAAGCTGATTCATAATTAAAGCAGGCTATTTCGAGTTGATTTTTTTTCATTATATAAAGGAATTCAATTGAACCAAATATAAAAAAACCTGCTTCAAAGCGAAACAGGTTTTATATAATTTACACAAATAAACTTACCATTTGATAATAGCACTTGCCCAGGTAAATCCACTTCCAAAAGCTGCTAAAACAACAGTATCTCCAGACTTAATTTTTCCTTGTTCCCAGGCTTCTGTTAAAGCAATCGGGATAGACGCTGCAGTTGTATTACCATATTTCTGGATATTATTATGAACCTGATCGTCTGATAATTTGAACTTATTCTGAATGAATTGCGAGATTCTTAAATTTGCCTGATGCGGGATCAGCATATCAATATCCGACACTTGCAAACCATTTGCCTCTAAGCCTTCATTTATAACTTCTGCAAAACGCACAACTGCATTTTTAAATACAAATTGCCCATTCATATACGGATAATAACTTTCGTCATTAGGGTCATTATCGGCAATAATATCAGTTACCCAACGCGCTCCCATTCCTGGTGCCTGCAACGCCAATTCTTCAGCATGCTGCCCTTCAGAATGTAAATGCGTTGATAAAATTCCTTTTGACAAATCTTCTTCACGGCTTAAAACTGCCGCTCCTGCCCCATCTCCAAAAATTACCGAAACGCCACGCCCACGGGTTGTCATGTCTAATCCTGTTGAATGTACCTCAGAACCAATTACCAGAATATTTTTATACATTCCGGTCTTAATATATTGATCCGCAACAGAAATAGCATACACAAAACCTGAACATTGATTTCTAACATCCAATGCCCCTACGGTTCTCAATCCCAAATCACGTTGTACCAAAACTCCGGGTCCTGGAAAATAGTAATCAGGACTCAATGTAGCAAAAACGACAAAATCAATATCTTCTTTGACTACGCCGGAACGTTCAATTGCTATCTTAGCAGCTTTGACCCCCATAGAAGTTGTAGTGTCTTCACCACGAATAATATGTCTTCTTTCCTGAATTCCGGTCCGCTCCTGAATCCACTCATCATTGGTATCCATAATCTTAGACAAATCATCGTTTGTCACCACATTTGAAGGAACATAATATCCTAAGCCCGCAATTTTTGAATGATACATACTCTCTTTTTTATTAGTTTAAAACTGGATTGCAAATTTAAGTATACTTTAAAACATTAGTATACAAATTACTATTTTTTTCGCAATTGACAATTTTCTGTATCTTAAAAAACATTTTATTTCAAATTAGTCCTTTTTCAGAAAACTACTTGTTCAGGTTACAAAACGAAAACCCCTAAAAAGTAAACAATTTAGGGGCTTCGCTTATGATTTTTATTTTCTTATCCTTTTAGCCAGGCATTTTTAAGTTTTTCTTTTGAAGCATCTGTAGCTTTAAAAGTTTCACTTTCTTCGTAAGGTAATTTTACTGTACCTTTTATTGTTTTATCACTGCCAGCTCTTTTTATCTGAACCGTAATCGGATCATTTTCTTTCCAGTTTTCACTCTCACCAATTAAATCATATATATTATCTAAAGTATATGGTTTAGCATTTATTGACAAAATTACATCTCCTGGTTTTAGATCCAGATTAGTAAAAAACGGATTTAACTCAACATCCTGACGAACACTTATCTGTTTCGTTTTTGGATCAACTCCTATGTATGGTGCCTGCCCTTTTATGAAAACTGAACCCGCTTTTTTCTCAGATGCCTTTGTAACGCCCACTTTAGCTAAATATTGATCATACTGAATAGGAATTGTTCCGGCAACATGCGTTTTAAGGAATTCCCCAACTTCAGGATAAGTCAATTTTGTGATTTTATCAAAAAGTTCATTGTCGTTAAATGGTTTTTCAACTCCATACTCTTCAGATAGTTTATGCATCAGATCAAGAATACCTCGCTCACCATTACTTTTTTCCCTTATGATAATATCAATACACATTCCGATTAATGCCCCTTTTTGATATACATTTAAATATTGGTCTTTGTAAGGCTGCTCCAGTACATTTTTACTCATCACTGTAAATGACATCGTATCATTTAAACTTTTTGCCTGTTCGATTTTATCCGCAATACGGGTATAAAATTCAGCTTCGTCAATTAAGCCCTGATTAATCTGAAAAAGATTCGCGAAATATTCTGTTACACCTTCGTACATCCATAAATGTTCAGACATCTTTGGAGCATTATAATCAAAATATTGGATTTCCTTAGAGTGAATAGTCAATGGCGTTACAATATGAAAAAATTCGTGTGAAACGACATCTTTCATCGACTCAACCAACTTCTCTTTCGGCATCGATTCAGGTAAAACAACTGTAGTGACTGTTGGGTGTTCTAAAGCCCCAAATCCATGCGCATCATCCTTTTCCATACTTGACAAATACAATAAAACGGTATATTTTTTAGTAGCATTTACTTTGCCTAGAAAGTTTTTTTGTGCCGTCATCATTGTTTTCATTTCCGGAGTAATACTTTCTGCAGTGAATTTTCCGGTTGGAGAATAAACTGCAATCAGAATATCCATCCCGTTAACGTTGAATGTAGTATAATCAGGCTTAGAATACATAATTGGATTCTCTACCAAAACAGCATAACGGGGCGTTGTAAAAACATCACTTGTTTTACTTGCATCTTCATCTGTCATTGAAGTTGCTCCCCAAAGTATTTCTGGATGTGTGATGGTAACTTTATACGGAACATCTAATTTATCCTGAAAATATCCAACAAACCCATGCGTATTTACCATAAAATTGATTCCGGCATTTATGTTTGTTCCGGCTGGAGAAAAAACATCATCATTACCAAAACCCGTTCCTTTTTCTGTATCAAAAGTATCGCCAACCAAATAGGTAATGGTTTTCAATTTTTTTGCATCCGAAATTGACCATGAGTTATCATCGATCCTTTTTACATTTAGCGCATTCCCTTTTACATCAAAAGCTTTAAAACCATCTGAATATTTCCCGTAATTATCTGTAGAATAAGTTCCCGGAACAGTTTTAGGTATACTGTAAATTACTTCATCAGTTTTTATCTGAGGTGCGGTTACTGTAACCAAAACTTTATCCTCTTTTACATCAGTAAGATTAATATTTACAGCAACGTTTTCATTCGCTGCACTTGACGTCCCTGTTTTACAGCTCCATAAGGTAACTGCAAGCGCTAATGTGCAAATTATTTTTTTCATTTATTAAAAGTTTAATTTTTATATGAGTCTTACAAATTATAAAACTGTTACAGTAAAGATATAAATAAAAAAACTCCTGCAATTCAGGAGTTTTCATTTAGTCTAATTTATTTTTTATATAGTATTTCCCATCCAGATCTTCATCAAAATCATCTATTTTAACTGGTTTTGGCTTTGGTTTATTTGCGATTGCCTTCTTTTTCCACATCTCGAATTTCTCAAGAGGCATTTTCTTTTTCATTATTTCCAGAACTTCTTTTTCTGACAATCCAAATTCTTTTTTTATAATTTCGAATGGATTTCTCTCTTCTAATGCCAACGAAAAAAGCTTTTCAGTTTGTTCCCAATTCAATTCTTTGCGGTTACTCTTTTTCATCACGTGAAAATTAATTCAAAATAGAGGTTAATGATTAATAGATTGATTTTCAAATTAAGATCAATATTAATAAAAAAAATAATTAGTTGATCAGATTGGATAAATTTTTTTTATTGATTTTAGCATTTTTTTACACTATGTTAATTTTTAGCAGCAAGTTTACAAAATTTATAATGTATCATTTAATTCACGGCAAATATTGGCCGAAAACACAAAAAGAGAGAAAATCAATTGTACATCTGATTCTCCCTTCTTATTAAAGTCTTTTTACAAGGTCAGTTTTTCTTGCTGAAATTGATATTCATTATGATAATAGCCAGAATAATCAAAATAATCCCAATCCATTGTAAAAAAACAACTTTTTCATTCAATAAAACAAATGCCATCATTACAGAAACAGGAAGCTCAAGAGCCGAAACGATGCTCCCTAAACCAATTCCGGTCAATGGAAAACCAGCATTCATAAGCATTGGCGGAATTATAGTTCCGAAAAGAGAAAGCACAATGCCCCATTTTAGGAAAATTGAAAAATTGAAGGGTGTAATTTGTGTAGCAAAAGCAAATGAAAAAACAATAATAGCGCCACCTAAAAGCATGTATAAACTTCTTTGCGCCGAAGAAATTTCAAGAGCAACACGGTTCGCAGTAAACATTGTTGTGGTAAATGATGCAGCCGCAAGAACACCCCAGCCAATACCTCGCCAGTCTAACTCAATAGTACTGTTAAGGATATTCGTTGCGAGCACTGTTCCGATTAAAACAATAAAAACAGCAATTATTTTTTGAAGTGACGGAAGTTTCTTTTCTAAAATCATTTCGAGCAAAACACCCATCCAGACCGTTTGCATCAATAAAACAATACCAATAGAAACCGGAATATATTTTACAGCCAGATAATAAAACAAACTCGTCATTCCGAGTGAAGTTCCAGCCAGCATTAGCTTAAAAATATTTGTAGATGTGGCTCTTACCACTTTTGTTTTATATTTTACCTTTTGAAAAGCATTAATCAGCAAAATACCTATAAGCCCTAATATAAATTGAGATGTAGTGACTTCTGCAGTAGTAAAACCTTCTTCATAAGCCATTTTTACAAAGGTAGCCAGCATACCATAACTTGTAGCGCCTAAAGCAACCAGAAAAACTCCTCTAAGAACATTTTTTTGTGACATTCTTGTTTTATTTAAAAAATTTAGCCTGCAAAGATAGTACTTAGTTTTTAGCTCAATGTTAAAATTAAGAAAGGCAGAATTCAACATTAAGGATCAATTGGATTATTTCTGAAAAATTAAACCTTCAATCTCCTCCATTTAAAAAATTTCTTTATTTTGCACCCAAATCGAAAAAACAATGAAAAAATCAATTATTGCAATTATTGCAATTGGCTTATTAGCTGTCTCATGTGACAAAAAAGAATCAAAAGACGGCCTGCATCTTACAGGAAATATAAAAGGATTAAAAGAGGGAAAATTATATATCCAAAGATATAATGACACAGCTTTAGTGGCTATTGACAGTATTAAAATTGATGGGAATTCAGCCTTCGAAACCAATATAAAATTAGAATCACCAGAGATGCTTTATCTCTTTCTGGATCGTGGGGTTACCAATTCATTAGACAATAATATTATATTTTTTGCAGAACCGGGTAATATAAATATCGAGGCAAATCTGGATAATTTTATTAATGGTGCTAAAATTACCGGATCAAAAAACCATGAGTTATATGAAGAATATCAAAAAGTAAACTCTCGTTTTAAAGATGAAAGCCTTTCCTTAATTGAAGCTAAATTCAAAGCTTTAAAAAGACAGGATCAAAAAGCGGTTGACAGCATTGTAGCAAGAGGCGATTCGAACATTAAACGAAAATATTTATTTGCTACTAACTTTGCAATTAACCACAAAGATCATGAAATAGCACCCTATATTGCTTTAGCAGAAATTTACGATATTAATCTTAAGTTTTTGGATACTATTCAAAAATCTATGACACCTAAAGTTGCAAATTCCTTATATGGTAAAAAACTTACCAAGTATGTAAATGAAATTAAAAAAGAGGAAAAGAAATAATTTTACTCTAAAAACCCAAAAAGGCCTGGAAATATTTCAGGCCTTTTGTATTTTAGGATATTCAGATATACAACATTTGATTATAAAAAATAAAATCCTGTAAGCATTAAACTTACAGGATTTATTTTACTTGTTGGTCTACTAGGACTCGAACCTAGAAAGACGGCACCAAAAACCGTAGTGTTACCATTACACCATAGACCAATAAAGTAGTGCGGTTAAGCGAGTGCAAATTTAAAGCTTTTTTTAGTTTGCGCAAACTTTTTGATAAAAAAAATCACTTTTTTTATCATTTTTTTTCTTTCAAAGCCGCCAAATCGCTACAAATATTTCACAAACAACGGGTTACAAGAATCAAATACTTTTATAGAATTTTTTGTTAATGGTCGTTTCTTTACACAAAAAAACATTTTCTTTGTAAAATAGAAAACATACAAAATTTTAACACCTGAATATGGCACAATTCAATTTCAATAAATGGAATACAATTATTGGTTGGTTTGCATTTGCAATCGCTTTAATTACCTACACACTAACTGTTGAACCTACTATGAGCTTCTGGGATTGCGGCGAATATATTGCAACAGCTGCCAAACTTGAAGTTGGCCATCCCCCAGGCGCACCTTTATTTCAAATGATAGGTGCCTTTTTTGCCATGTTTGCAATCGACAATCAACACGTTGCACTAATGGTAAATATGATGTCTGTTTTTTCAAGCGCCTTTACCATTTTATTCATGTTTTGGTCATCCTCTATGATTTTGAAAAAAATTGTAGCACGTTTTGCTGAAATTGACCAAAATAATTCAATTGTAATTTTAGGAAGCTCTTTTGTTGGAGCTTTAGCTTATACATTTTCAGACAGTTTTTGGTTTAATGCTGTTGAAGCTGAAGTTTATGCAATGGCATCATTATTAATAGCTTTGCTTTTTTGGCTTGGATTACGCTGGGAGCAAGATATGGACAAACCAAAGGGAAACAAATGGCTGCTTATTATTTCTCTTGTTATTGGTCTTTCATTTGGAGTCCACTTTATGGCTTTGTTAACTATCCCTGCTATTGGTTTTCTTTATTTCTTTAAACATTACGAGAAAGTAACCATAAAAAATTTCATTATAGGGAATATTGTAGTGATTGCTATTTTGTTGTTTATTTTTAAATTACTACTTCCCTTAACCATGGCATTCTTTGGTAAAACCGAAGTATTCATGGTAAACAGCATGGGATTACCTTTTAATTCAGGAACTATTTTCGTTGCCCTGCTTTTTATTGCTTTCTTTTATTTTGGATTAAAATATACTAAACAAAAAGGACTGGTTTTCTACAATACAATTATTTTGTGTATTTTATTTATCTTAATTGGTTTCTCCACATGGATGATGCTGCCAGTACGTGCCAACGCCAATACAGTGATCAACGAAAACAAACCATCTGATGCTACTGAAGTTTTAGCTTATTATAATCGTGAACAATATGGTGTAAACCCATTGTTTTACGGCCCTCAGTACACCGAAGTTTTTGCAGGATTAGATGAAAAAACACCCTATTTGGATAAAAAGCCAAACTACGAGAGAGATTATAAAACCGGTAAATATATCATTACCAACAATTATAAAAATGCAGAACAAAATAGTGATGATAATCAAAAAACAATTCTGCCCAGAATGTGGAGTACCGAAACTGGACACATTCAGAATTACATTAATTTCACGAATCCGCCTCAGTTCAAAATAAATCCAAATTACCCTTATGAAGATGATTTGGGAAAATATGGAATTGACGCGAGTCAGTTAAGTGAAGAAGAATATAATAAAGCTATAGCACAATTGCGCAATGAAGTAGAAAAAACAGTGCATGAATTCAGACAGGCTTATGCTCAAAAACAAATTGACAATGAAGGTTACGTAAAGTTCTTAAAAAGTTACAGCGACTATTTAATCATCGAAAAACCCTCAACCGTTGATAATTTCAGTTTTATGTTTGAATATCAGTTTGGATATATGTACTGGAGATATCTGATGTGGAATTTTGTAGGACGCCAAAGTGACGTACAAGGCAAATACGACAATCTGGATGGAAACTGGATCAGCGGAATCAAGCCTTTAGACTCATTACATTTAGGATCCCAGGATAATTTACCTTCAGATGTTTTAAATAATAAAGGAAGAAACGTTTACTATTTCTTACCTTTCATTTTAGGACTTATTGGCCTTATGTATCACGCAAACAAGGATTTAAAAAGTTTTTATGTGCTTTTGGTGCTGTTTTTATTTACTGGAATTGCGCTTAAAATTTACCTAAACGAAAGACCTTTTGAACCTCGTGAAAGAGATTATGCTTTAGTTGGTTCCTTTTATGTTTTTGCAATCTGGATAGGCTTCGGAGCTTATTCTTTATACGAAACTATTCAAAAATACTTAGCGCCTAAAATTGCAGGTCCGGTTATAATTGTCGGAAGCTTATTAGCAGCGCCAGTTTTAATGGCTTCTCAAAACTGGGATGACCATGACAGATCAGGCAAATACACAGCGGTCGCAATGGCAAAAGCCTATCTGACATCATGTGATAAAGATGCTATTTTATTTACCATTGGAGACAACGATACATTCCCGTTATGGTATGCTCAGGAAATCGAAGGCATTCGTACTGATGTTAAAATTGTAAACACCAGCCTTTTCATGACCGACTGGTATATTGATCAGATGAAAGCTAAAGCATACGAATCTGACCCATTACCAATATCGTTTACACATGACCAATATGTTGGGGATAAATTAGATTATGTGGCTCACATACCAAAAGTAGAAACCCGTTGGGATATTAATGATTTTATTAGCTTCATTAAACACCCGAAATCAACTGTTGGTTTACAAAATGGCCAAACAATTCATTTTTATCCTACAAATAAAATCAGGCTCAACATTGATAAAAACACCATTATCAAAAATAAAGTGGTCAACCCTAAGTACAATGATTCTATCGTACCATACATGGACATTGACATCAAAGGAAGTGCATTATATAAAAATCGCCTGATGATGTTGGATATCTTAGCCAATAATAACTGGAAAAGACCTATTTATTTTAGCGGAGGAGCTTTTGACGATGAAGACTATTTATGGCTAAAAGATTATCTTCAGTTAGATGGAATGGTTTACAGATTAGTTCCAATTAAAAACACACCTTCAAAAGACGGTGGGCCAATGGATATGGGACAAATTGATGCAGATAAAATGTATAATATTGTAACAAAATGGGACTGGGGCAATAGCAATGGCAACATTTATCATGATCCTGAAACCAGAAGAAACAGTATCACTTATCGCACAAACCTTTCCCGTTTAATGAATCAGCTTATCGCTGAAGGAAAAACAGATAAGGCTAAAAACATCATCAATTTAGCAATGACAAAAATGCCATTGGATAAATACGGATATTATTCTTTAGTTGAACCTTTTGCAGACGGTTATTATAAAGTTGGAGAAAAAGAAAAAGCCCAGGAATTACTAAATAAATTAGTTCTGAAATATAAAGAGAACCTTAATTATTATGCCACTTTGAGCGGAAGCGACCAGTCTGATCTGGCTATTGATATCATAACAGATATTGAACGTTACAGAAGCCTGCTTCAGGTTATGAAAACAAACAAAGATTTAGCTTTTTACAACAACCACAAAAAGACTTTCAACACTTATGTAAATGTCTTCGAGCGTTTTGGAAGAGAAAAAGAATAATATACAAAAAATATACTAATTAAAAAAATGCGGTGCTATTAGCTAAATAGTGCCGCATTTTTTAATTTTACATATCTCTAAATTGTATCAAAATGAGCTTTTACTGGGTCAAAACAAATTCATTCATTAAAAGGGTATTTTCTAAATACTGTTGGGATATTCCAAACACAGAAAAGAAAATATACCTCACGTTTGATGATGGGCCAACTCCTGAGGTTACAGACTGGGTTTTATCAGAATTGAAGAAATTTGATGCAAAAGCAACCTTTTTCTGCATAGGAAAAAACATTAATGCACATACTTCTTTATTTGAAAAATTAATCGCAGAAGGGCATTCAATAGGAAATCACACCATGAACCATGCAAATGGCTGGAAAAGCAAAACAAACGATTATATTGAAAATGTAAAAAATTGTGCCGCCGTATTAGCTGGCAAGAAACTCAGTAGTTTATTATTTCGCCCGCCTTATGGAAAAATAAAAAAAACACAATCTAAAATATTAAGAAACCTGGGCTATAAAATAGTGATGTGGGATGTCTTAAGTGCTGATTTTGATCAGAGCATTACTCCACAAAAGTGTTTAGAAAATGTAACAAAAAATGTAAAATCAGGAAGTGTAATTGTTTTTCATGACAGTGTAAAAGCATCGCAAAATTTAAAATTTGCGCTACCCAAGACTTTGAGCTTTCTGAAAGAAAATGGATTTGTATTTGATGTTGTCAGCTAACTTTCTGATGAGAAAATCTATGAACCGAACTGATCCTGAACAATTCCAATAATGGTATTAGCATCCAGTTCTCCTGACTGCCTCCAGATCATCTGCCCTTCTTTATAAATCATTAAAGTAGGAAGGCCTTTAATTCGTAAAGCTTCTGCCAGTTCCTGATTTTTATCTACATCAATCTTGATTACCTTGGCCTTATCACCAAGTGCAGCTGCAACATCCTTTATAACAGGATGCATAGAAACCGATGATTCATTCCAGTCTGTATAGAAATCGATCAACACAGGAACCTGTGCATTTATTAGTTCTCCAAATTTTGACATAAAACCAAAAATTTAAATTTTTTAAATCTACTAAAAGAGATTACCATTATACAAATGTAGCATTTTTACCGAATTAAGCCACATTGTTGCCTTTTTTTAGTTCAATTACCGTGATTTCAGGCATAATTCCGACCCTCCCAGGATAGGCGTGAAAGCCAAATCCTCTGTTCACATAAATATACCTTCCTAAACTCTCATATAATCCCGCCCATTGCTTGTAAATATACTGCGCTAAACTCCATTTAAAATAACCCGGAATCTCAATACCAAACTGCATTCCATGAGTATGCCCTGACAATGTTAAATGAAAATTCTTAGGGTGGTCTTTTATTTCTGCATCCCAATGACTTGGATCGTGACTCATCAGGATTTTGAAATCTTCCTTAGCAACTTCAGCAGACGCTTTATTTAAGTCTCCCGCTTTCTTAAAATTCACTCCCCAGTTCTCTACTCCAATTAAAGCGATTTTATCTTTACCTTTTTGAATATAAGTGTGCTCGTTGAGCATCAATTTAAATCCAATTTGTCCGTAAAGATTCTTAATTTCCTTAAAATTTTCATCTTTTTCCTTTTGAGATGGCCAGGTAACATATTCACCATAATCATGATTACCTAAGATAGAAAATTTTCCGTATTTATACTCTTTAATTCTGTTAAAAGTACTTACCCATGCATCCATTTCTTTAGCATGCGTATTGACAATATCGCCTGTTAACAAAATCATATCTGAATCTTGCTCATTAATAAGATCAATTGCATAATTTATTTTCTCGGCGTTATCGAAACTACCGCTGTGTACATCTGAAATCTGGGTAATTTTAAAACCATCAAAGGCATCAGGAAGATCAGAAAAAAATATGGTTTGCTTAAATACTTTGAAGTTATATTTTCCTTCAAAAATCCCATAAATTAAAGATAAAAAAGGAACAGCTGCTAATCCTAATGCCAATTGACTCACAAATTTTCGGCGTTCAGGCATCATTTCCTTCCTTGGCACATTGTACATAAAATAGTTCAAAATACTGGCTCCAATCCTAAAAATATCTTCTCCAAACAAAATAAGCGTAATTACAATTTTAGGAACATAAACCATCAACATGAGTCCCATTGTAAACATGGTATATTTAGTTTGCCCAACAGAACGATCAAACTGCGTAAAGGAATAAACGATAAAAACTAAAAGCAATACACTAATAACCTGGTAAGCTATTAACACCCATCTTAATTTAATCAAAGTACGAAAGGCCTGATAAGAATAGAACTCAATAAGTAAAAAAAGAGCACACAGAATTATAAAACGAAGAATCATTATTTACAGTTTTAAACAAAGTAACAAAGAATGAAAATTTTAATGCTTTCTATTATCAAAAATTTAACTCAACAAACTACAAAAAGCTGATGAATTACTCCATCAGCTTTCGCTACAAAATTTTTTAAAACCTTTTTATAATCCACAACAAAGTTCATTGAACAAACTTTTGAAGTTTATTTTTGAGATTTTGCAGCTTCCGGCTTAGCTGCATCTGTCTCTGCTTTTTTGTCTGCTTTTGCTTTTTTATGCCCTTTTTTCTCGTGTTTAACAGCTTTAACTTCTTTTGAAGCTGTTCCCTGAGCGGGAGTTGTCTGAGCATTTACCATTGCAGCTGTTCCTAAAAGAAATACTGCTAACATTACTAATTTTTTCATGATCGTAGTTTTTTAATTTGTATTGTTTCATTTATTTGATTCAAAGATAGAATCGCTAAATGAAGACAAAATGAAGTTTCACCTCCTTAGAAAAAATTAACTTTAAATTATATTTTTCAGACTTTATTAAAACAACAAAGTAAAGACTGTTCCTTCATTTACAACAGAAGAAACTTTTATTTCAATATGATGAAAAACCGCTATACTTTTTGCAATAGCCAGCCCTAAACCCTGCCCTTCCTGTTCAGAATTTACTCTTGTAAAACGGTTAAAAATATTTTCAATCTGAGATTCATTCAACCCAATACCGAAATCAGCAATTGAAATAAAATATCGATCCTGTAAAAAACCGTCTGAAACTATAATTTCACCATTAGTTCTATTATATTTTATGGCATTAGTAACCAGATTATAAATCAGTATGTGAATTAATGTTTTGTTTCCTGTAAAGACAAAATCATGTTTTGTTTCATTACTAAACCGAATTCCTTTATCCTCAATCCGATCCTGAAGATCTTCCTGCAATTCATTTATTATGTGCTGAAAATTAATCCTTTCATTTGATTCGTACTGATGATTTTCAATTCTTGAAATTAGTAACAAATTGTTTATGATTTTCTTCAGCATATCCAAAGTCTTGAGGGAACCTGCAATTTTATCAATTGCATTATCATCCAATGACTCATTTTGTAAAAGGTTTTCCAGCTTATTTTTTAATAAAGCAATTGGAGTTAAAAGCTCGTGCGAAACATTTGAAATAAACTGCTTTTCTTTTTTAAATACATCTGCAATCCGGTCCATCATTTGATTAAGGACGAGGTCTAGTTCTTTAAAATCTCTTGATTTTGCATTTATTGGCGTATGATCAAAAGCCTCAGGTTCATTAACCCTCCTTATCTTTGTATCAATAATTTTATAAAAAGGCTTAAGCAGATATTCGATATAAACGGTATCAGCCAAAAAAGTCACCAAAAGAATGACAACCAAAACAATTATAATAAAAAACCTGATAATGAATGTAAGATCGTTTACTTCACTAAGACTGCTTCCTATTTCCAGTTGATAACCCTGATCTCCATATACAAAATGATATTTCAGTATTCTATATTCATTTTCTTCTCCTTCAATAATCCTGTACTCATTTTTAAACATAGTTTGTTTTTGATGATATCTGGCAGGCATTTTTGAAAGAACTAAAAATTCGCTGTGAAGCGTTGAAAATTGCGAATATGTTTCTGTTGAATCTCCTTCATTTTCGATAAAATCATTTATCTCCTGTTGATTTAAATGTTCAATAAATTTTTTCTTTTTTTCTATCAGACCATTATTGATATGCCGATATAGAACATTTTCAACCAAAATAGGCAGCATCAGCCACAAAATCAAAATTACCAACAATCTTGTCAGTGCATTAAAAATGGCTAATTGATGTTTTATTTTCACAATAATCTATTTAATCATTAATACGATAACCAACATTGCGGACTGTTTCAAACCAATCGATAGCAGTATGTTTATCGAGTTTTTTACGGAGATTTCTAACATGGACATCTATAAAATTCGAATCTGAATTTATTTCTAATATATCTCCCCAAATATGTTCAGTCAATTGGAGACGGGTAATCACTCTGTTTTTATTCAAAACCAAATACTGAAAAATATCAAATTCTTTTTTAGTCAGATTTATCGAAACTTCATTAAAAGTAACCTTGTAATCCTGAAGCTGCAATAAAAATCCATGAATACTTAAATTATTTAATGTAAAACCGTGAATCCTGCGAATTACAGCAAATATTCTCGCGGCCAATTCTGTCAGGGCAAAAGGCTTTGTCAAATAATCATCTGCGCCGAGATGAAGTCCGTTAATTCGATCGTCCAGTTCCCCTCGCGCTGTCAACACAATAACTGCCATTTTAGACTTCGTTTTCCTGACTTCTTTCAAAACCTCAAAACCGTCTCCATCCGGAAGCCCCAAATCCAAAAGCATCGCATCATAATCACTAGAGCCAAATTCCTCCAGGGCATCGGCGCAATTATTTACAATTTTACAGATATAGCCTGACTTGCATAGAAAATCATATACTTCTGCTGCAAGTTCCTTATTATCCTCAACAATCAAAATATTCATAAGCCTGCTATTTAAGCACTACTAAAATTAATGAATTATCAAAAGTGAAGCTGCGCATTATTAAATATTTTACGAATGAAAAAAGCTGACAAATTTCTTCATCAGCTTCTTCAATCGCACTCTCATAATCATTATTCCTGTTTTGCCTCCAATACAATTGCCTGAAAGCAAAACGAAAACAATTATTATTTTTTCATTTTTGCGGTTTCAGCTTTTGGAGCTTCTGCTTTAGTTTCCGCTTTTTCTGTTTTTGCTTTTTTAGAAGTTTTGTGTTTAGGATTTTTTGTTGCTTTTACTTCTTTAGCCGGAATTTCTTTTCCATTTTTTGCAGGAAATGCATGAACCATTGCGCTTGTTCCTAAAACTGCTACTAATAACATTACTAAATTTCTCATGATTTCTAAGATTTAAGAATTAATAACCTTTTAATTTATATGTCAAAATTAGGTTCGGAAAATGAAGCCAAAATGAAGAAATAACGGAATGTTCGAATTTAACTTGATATTAACGCATTTCCGATTTAGAAGCCTGTTTTTAGGTTCATCTGGATAAATGCTTTAATCAAATTAATTTCGAGAACAGAATAATTTTAAAGCTCAATTGTTTATTTTTACAGACTAATATTTTTTATATGTCAACTCAAAAACGTCTTTTTCTTCTAGATGCTTATGCACTAATTTTTCGTGGATATTATGCCTTTATAAAAAATCCGAGAATCAACTCAAAAGGAATGGACACCTCTGCAATTATGGGTTTTATGAACTCCTTATTGGATGTTATTAAAAGAGAAAAACCAGATCATTTGGCCGTTGCTTTCGACAAAGAAGGAAGTCACGCCAGAACAGAAATGTTTTCAGAATATAAAGCTAACCGCGACGAAACTCCCGAAGCAATTAAGATTGCTGTTCCCTATATCCAGGAATTATTAAGAGCGATGCATATTCCGATTATTGAACTTGCGGGCTGTGAAGCTGATGACCTAATTGGAACAATTGCCAAACAAGCTGAAAAACAAAACTATAAGGTTTATATGGTTACTCCAGATAAGGATTTTGCACAATTGGTTTCTGAAAATATCTTTATGTACAAACCTGCGCGTATGGGTAACGGAATCGAAATTTGGGGCATTCCGGAAGTTTTGGCAAAATTCGAAGTCGAAAGACCAGAACAGGTAATTGATTTTCTTGGAATGATGGGCGATGCGGTAGATAATATTCCCGGATTGCCTGGAGTTGGTGAAGTTACGGCTAAAAAATTCCTGAAAGAATTTGGTTCGATGGAAAATCTTCTGGCTAATACAGATAAGCTGAAGGGCAAAATGAAAGAAAACATCGAAGCCAACAAAGAAAAAGGTATTTTATCTAAAAAACTGGCAGCAATTATGTGTGATTGTGATGTTACTTTTAATGAAGAAGATTACGAACTTTCAAGACCAGACATTGAAAAAACAGATGCTATTTTTCAGGAATTAGAATTCAGAAGAATGGCAGAACAGTTTGATAATTTGTTTAAAGTTGGAGGAGGAAACGAATTAGCAAATAATAGTCCTGCTGATGCAAAATTATACAAAAAACCACAGCCAAAAAACGAAGATCAATTTGACCTTTTTGGCGGAGGGGGCACTACACTTGATGAAAGCGCCGAAGCTGCAAGAAATTCATTTTACAGTACTTTAGAAAACACTGAACATTCGTATCAGACTATCCAAGGTGATTTAGGGATCAAATTGCTTTTGCAGAATTTAGAAAAACAGACTTCTGTTTGCTTCGACACAGAGACTACAGGAATCGATGCTTTACATGCAGAATTAGTGGGAATGTCTTTCTCTTACGAAAAAGGAAAAGCTTTTTATGTACCGTTTCCGGAAAACCAGGAAGAAGCTCAGGCATTAGTTAATAAATTTGTTCCATTTTTTGAAAATGAAAACATTGAGAAAATCGGGCAAAACTTAAAGTACGATTTAAAAATCCTTTCAAATTATGGTGTCACCGTAAAAGGAAAACTTTTTGATACCATGATTGCGCATTATCTGATTAATCCGGATATGCGTCACAATATGGATATTTTAGCTGAAACCTATTTAAAATATTCTCCTAAGTCAATTGAAACTTTAATTGGGAAAAAAGGAAAAAATCAGCTTAATATGCGTGATGTCCCTTTAGAAGATATTAAAGAATATGCTGCCGAAGATGCCGATATTACTTTACAATTAAAAGAAATCTTCACTGCCGAATTAGACAAAACAGAAACTAAAAAGTTATTTGATGAAATCGAAATTCCGTTAGTAAGTGTTTTGGCTGATATGGAAACTGAAGGAATTCGTCTGGATGTGGAATTTCTAAAAGCGATGTCATCTGAAATGGACATTGAAATTAAATCTTTAGAAGAAAAAATCTATGAAACTGCCGGGGAGAAATTCAACCTGGCTTCCCCAAAACAGTTAGGCGATATTTTATTTGACAAACTTAAAATTGGCGGAGCAAAACAAAAGAAAACCAAAACAGGTCAATATGCAACTGGCGAAGAAGTTTTAACGTATTTAGCAAACGACAACCCAATTGTAAAAGAAATTCTGGACTGGCGCCAGATGGTAAAACTTCAAAGTACTTATATTTTGGCCTTACCGGAACAAGTAGATAAAAAAACATTGCGTGTCCATACAGATTATATGCAGACTGTTGCAGCAACTGGTCGTTTGAGTTCTAATAATCCGAACTTGCAGAATATTCCAATTCGTACAGAAAGAGGTCGTCAGATTCGTAAAGCCTTTGTGGCCCGCGATGAAAACCATACTTTAATCTCTGCCGATTACTCGCAGATTGAACTAAGAATTATTGCTGCATTAAGTGGCGAAGAAAATATGATCAAAGCTTTTCAGGATGGAGAAGACATTCACAAAGCAACTGCATCAAAAGTTTTTAATGTCCCTTTAGACGAAGTTTCACGTGAACAGAGAAGCAACGCCAAAACTGTAAATTTCGGAATTATCTATGGAGTTTCAGCTTTCGGATTGAGCAACCAGACTTTGTTATCGAGAAGCGAAAGTGCTGCTTTGATTGAAGCCTATTACAATACCTATCCTAAGCTAAAATCATATATTTCAGATCAGGTTGAATTCGCACGTGAAAATGGCTATGTACAAACGATTTTAGGACGTCGACGCTATTTAAAAGATATCAACTCTGCAAATGCAGTGGTTAGGAGTGCTGCCGAACGAAATGCTGTAAATGCTCCAATTCAGGGAAGTGCTGCAGACGTTATTAAAATTGCAATGATCAACATCCATAAAAAACTTAAGGAAGAAAACTGGAAATCAAAAATGCTGCTTCAGGTACATGATGAGCTTGTATTCGACGTATATAACGACGAATTAGAAAAAATCCAGCCTATGATCAAACACGAAATGGAAAATGCTTTTAAAATGGCCGTTCCATTGGAAGTTGAACTTGGATTAGGTAAGGATTGGTTAGAAGCGCATTAAAAAAATATTACGTTTAAAACAAAGCGTCCCGAAATTAACTTGGGACGCTTTTTTATTTGATTTTAGCGATATCAAGATAGTAACCCGCCAATAACAGCAAATACTAATATCAATCCATACAAGATCATAATAGACAATGTAAAGATCCCAATAAATTTATAATGTGATTTTAAGTATTCGAAAGAATTAGTCAATGCTTCTGAATCATTTTCCCTAAAAGCTTTTTTTGCATTTGCAGCGAATTTATTTAAGTAATACACTGGAAAAAAATAAATCGCTGCCAAAGCAAAATAAATAACGCCAATCACTACTCCAAAAGAGCCACCCATTCCGCCCATTCCAGGAACTGTACTTCCCAGCGTTGAAAAAAGAGTCCCGGCAAACAAAGCTATGACAGCCATGATTGCAACGCCTATAAACCCAAGGATAGATAAGAAATAAGCCCATTTTGCAGTTTCTTTTAAAAAGTCTTTTGCAGATTCATCGAGATGCAGCTCAAATTTTTCAAAAACTGAAGTTTCTTCCATTGTAATATTTTTTCTGGTTAAGCAACAAACATAAGAAAAATATTGTTTAAAAAACTGGATCAAAAATTCTAAAAATAAAAATTGAGCAAAAAAAAACCACCACATTTCTGTGATGGTTTTTGAGCCGATAGAGGGACTCGAACCCACGACCTGCTGATTACAAATCAGCTGCTCTAGCCAGCTGAGCTACATCGGCCTATTTAACGGGTGCAAAGATAAAATTGTTTTTTACATTTCCAAAATAAATTTGACACCTCTCTCTATAATTAAAAAAACCATCACATTTTAGTGATGGTTTCCGTTGAGCCGATAGAGGGACTCGAACCCACGACCTGCTGATTACAAATCAGCTGCTCTAGCCAGCTGAGCTACATCGGCCTCATTACGGGTGCAAATATAAAGCGGTTTTTGGTTTTGCCAAAATAAATCTGCACTTTTTTATACTTTTTTTCGCTTATAATGCGTTGATTTTTTCAATCAATTGATTAGCAGTTTGTTCTAATTCAACATTGATTTGTTTAAAGTGTGCTTTTTTATTTTCAACGTTTTTTGCGTTCACTTTTGTAATCAAAGTATCAAATGCAGCAATAGCTTCATCGATTAAAGCATTCGTCTCCGGAGTTGGATTTCCTGTTGTAGACATCTCAAACAAGTAAACTGCTTCAATAATATCTCCTAATACGAAGTTGATGTCTTTTTTTAAATTCTTAACGTTTGCCATTTTTTATTTTAATTTAAATTTGCGTCTGCAAAAGTACATATTATCTTTAGAATATATGTTAAGAAATGTAAATTTCTAAAATTGAAGCATTTCCACTCAAAACAAAACCTTTTATCTCAGCAGGAACCAAAACTGTATCCCCTTTTTTATAGGAGTGCTCAAAACCATCGTATTCAATTTCAAAACTTCCTTCAATGCACATATAAACTGTAAAGGTTTCCCCAGATTTAGTGACTTCTATTTTATTTTCTAACGGAATGAAATTGGTTGTAAAATAAGGACAATCAACTACTAGATTTGACACATTAGTCTTTTTCTCGTAATTTTTCTGCGTATTAACTTTATTATAATTAATTGCATCAAGTGCAAGATCTACATGCAATTCCCTTGTATTTCCCTGTGCATCTTTACGGTCAAAATCATATAAGCGATATGTTATATCTGAGGTCTGCTGAATTTCAGCTACAACCAGTCCTGCCCCTATTGCATGTACAGTTCCAGTTTCTAAAAAGAAAACATCTCCTGATTTTGCTTTAACATCATCTAAGATAGAGACTAAAGTTTTATCATTTAAATGTTTCAAATATTCTTCTCTACTTGAATCTTCTTTAAAGCCCACAATAATCCTGGCATCGGTATCAGCCTGCATTACATACCACATTTCGGTTTTTCCAAAAGAATTATGACGCTCTTTCGCCAGCTTATCATTTGGATGAACCTGAATTGAAAGATCTTCACGCGCATCTAAATATTTAAAAAGTAGTGGAAATTGTTTTCCGAAACGCTTGTAAACTGACGTTCCCAAAATTTCTTCGGGCATATCATCAATAAGATCCATTAGGGATTTTCCTTTCAACTCTCCTTCAGCCACAATACTGACATCTCCTTCTACAGTTGAAAGCTCCCAGCTCTCACCAGTAATTTTTGAAGTAATTGATTTATTTAATATAGTTTTAAGTTTTTCTCCCCCCCAGATTCTTTCTTTTAGAATTGGCTGGAATTGTAAAGGGTATAAATTCGATTTCATACTTTAATTTTAAGGCTAATATTTATAATTAAATAAAAAGGTACTATTATTTTTGCTAACCTACAACACCAATTCTTTAATTGTATCCAGAGCTTTCGGAATGTGACTAGCGGCATTTATACTGTCAAAAATCAAAATGACCACACCATTTCTGTCAATAACATATGTTACCCTTCCTGGCAAAAGCCCGAATAAGTTGTTTTTAACCCCAAAAAGATGCCTTAATTTCTTGTCCTGATCTGACAATAATATAAAAGGCAATTCATGTTTTTTAGCAAACTTCTGGTGCGATTTTACACTGTCACTGCTTATCCCAATTACCTCAGCGCCTAAATCCTTAAAATCTTCATATTGATCCCTAAAACTACATGCCTCGGTAGTACATCCCGGCGTATTGTCTTTTGGATAAAAATAAATCACCAGTGGCTTTCTACCCAAAACACTTCGGCTTTCAAAAACTTCTCCGTGACTATCTTTTGCAGTAAAATTCGGAACTATATCTCCTATTTTCAATGACATTCTTTATTCTCCTTTATAAGTTACAAAATTGCGGTCCGTTTCATTCAATACGATTTCTAAATCAAAATCGGACTGAATCCTTTTTCTAATTTTATTCCATATCACAACAGCAATATTTTCTGCAGTTGGATTCAAATCCTGAAACTCCGGAACGTCCAGATTCAGGTTTTTGTGATCAAACGGAACTTCTACTTCTTCACGTATAATATCCGCTAATATTTTCACATCTAAAACAAAACCGGTTTCCGGGTCAATTTTTCCTGTAACACTTACTGTTAAACCATAATTATGACCATGAAAACTCGGATTGTTACATTTTCCAAA
The DNA here is from genome assembly GCF_020026925.1 of Flavobacterium hibisci. Taxonomy (GTDB): domain Bacteria; phylum Bacteroidota; class Bacteroidia; order Flavobacteriales; family Flavobacteriaceae; genus Flavobacterium; species Flavobacterium hibisci. The sequence goes on from NZ_JAIQDW010000004.1 coordinate 105,749, forward strand.
AACTTCATCATTTTTTTCAAATGTCCAGTCTTTTCTATATAATCGATGTGCAGCATTAAAATGCGCTTTTCTTGATATGGTTACTTTCATTAGGTTATGGTTAGCAGGTTTTAAATTTTGTGGTCTTCCAAATAATGATAAAATTCATCAAAAATTATTTTAAACCAGACAGTATATATTTCGGGGTGCTTTTCAATATCTTCTTTTATATCCTCAATTTTCATCCATTTCCAATCCTCTACTTCTTCTAAATTAATTTCCGGATTTTCATTGTAATACCCAATCATGACGTGATCAAGCTCATGTTCGGTCAGACCGTTATCAAAAGGTGCTTTGTATATAAAATGAAACAACTCCTTTAATTCGGTTTTAAAACCCATTTCTTCAAAAAGTCGTCTGCTACCCGCTTCGATATTTGACTCTCCTTCACGCTGATGACTGCAGCATGTATTGGTCCATAGCAAAGGCGAATGATATTTTTGATGTGCACGCTGCTGCAGCATGATTTCATTTTTACTGTTTAAAATAAAAACTGAGAAAGCGCGGTGTAAAAGGGCTTTTTCATGTGCTTCTAATTTTGGCATCAAGCCAATCTGCTCATCATTTTGGTTGACTAATATTACGTTTTCTTCTATCATAGGGCATGTTGATATACAAAAATACGAAAAAAGAATTGGTTGGAAAATCTCAGAAAAGATTGTGAAAAGTTTAACTGACAAGAAATTACACATTTCTCTAATTACCAACAGACTACAATAAATAAATTCAAAAAAAGCCTTAAAAATAAGCCCCTAAAACTATAGAGCGTATTTCTTCGTAAATAATATAAAGTTAAAACATACTTAAAAAAAACTCAATTGTGTAGTTAGTATCTTTTTGATTCAAAACCTAATTGTACATTTGAATAAAACTTAAAGCACTCAAACAATGAAAACAAGAACACAATTTTTCAGGCTTTGCTTTTTAATTCTGGTATTTATTTTTCAGGCTTGTGGACAATCATCAAAAAAGAACAATACACAAACTTCTAACATGGGAAATAAAATAAATAAACCCGGAAATCCTTATTATTCGAATACAGATTCTACCAAACTAAATGTAACGGATGCAGAATGGAAAAAAGTACTTCCTGAAGACGTGTATGCAGTCATGCGTGAAGCTGATACCGAAAGACCTTTTACAGGAAAATATTGGAATACTGATGAAAAAGGCACTTATTACTGCGCTTCATGTGGAAACAAACTCTTCAGATCGGGCGCTAAGTTTGCAAGCAATTGCGGGTGGCCAAGTTTTTTTGAACAAGACAATAAAAAAAGTGTCGTTTATAAAAATGATAATTCGTTAGGCATGGAAAGAATTGAAGCACTTTGCGGAAGATGCAACGGACATTTAGGTCATTTATTTGATGATGGTCCGCCACCAACAGGAAAACGATACTGTATGAATTCGATTGCAATGGATTTCATTCCAGATAACAAATAAATATTTATTCATGAAAAAAATACTTTTAATCTGTTTTTTTGTTTTCTCATTAAACGGATTCTCTCAGAAAAAAACACTCGATATTGAAACTATTACACTTGGTGGAGGATGTTATTGGTGTGTAGAAGCTGTTTATGAAAATCTAAATGGAGTAAAATCTGTTGTTTCCGGTTATGCCGGAGGTAAAACAGTTAATCCAACCTACGAAGAAGTCTGCACGGGTAAAACCGGTCACGCCGAAGTGGTGCAAATTACTTATGATAAAAGCATAACAAATATTAACGAAATCTTCAAGGTTTTCTTTACTGTTCACGACCCTACTACATTGAACAGACAAGGCGCTGATGTGGGAACCCAATATCGTTCTGTAATTTTTTATACAAATGAAGAACAAAAAAAGGCGGCTCAAAACATTATTGCAGAACTCAGTAAGGCAAAAGTTTACGACAGCCCCATTGTAACCAAAATAGAACCGCTTTCAAAATTTTATAAGGCCGAAAATTACCATCAGAACTATTTTGCCAACAACAAAAATCAACCCTATTGCAAAATGGTGATTCAGCCTAAAATAGAAAAGTTTGAAAAAGTTTTTAAGGACAAAATAAAAAAGAAACCTTAAGAAACGGTTATACATATTACCAACAAAAAAGTCTGTGCCAAATGACACAGACTTTTTCATATTTATTGTTTAGATTTTCTTAGTGAGTAACATCTAATGAGTAAAATTTCACATTTGCGAATGCTCCTGTTTGATCTCCCTGAAGATTACATCCAACAGTAAAATAATTATCGAATGAATTCCATAATTTGTAATCACCTCCTGAATATACTTTTTTCTCACCGTTTACACTAACTTCCATCTTTCCATCACTAATTTCAATCTGGAAATTGAATTTATCAAAATCAACTTTATTTTTAAAAGTATAACCATCATCATCAATCCAGGAATCTTCTTTTAAAATATCAATACCTGTAATAGAAGGATCTGCTAACCTCTTTGATCTCAATTTTACATATCCATTATCCCAAAAAACTTTTAAGATTGATGGAGCAGATTTGTCTTTGGCACCAATTTGATTAACCTGATCTTCTTTTAACCTTCCTCCAATCTGAGCAAATATAACACGCGGATATTGGTCATTCTTTTTAGAAATTTCTCCCATTTTAATCGAAGCTTTTAATTTTGCACCTTGCTTAAAAGACCAGCTTGCATCGCCTCCAAATGAGTTTTGCTCTTTTAGATCTGTTTTATTAAAAGATCTTTTAGATTTGATAGAAGGATAAACATAAAAAACCAAAGACCTGTCAGTCAAATCATTGAACATAAATTTTGTGATTTCAACATTTTCAGAATAATCCAAAAGTTTTGGTGCTTTATAAGTGGTTACCGAACCTTCAGGAATAGTTAACTTCCATAAAGTCAAATCTATTTTTGGTGCTTTTTGGGCATGAATTATAAAAGTAGTACTTGCGAATAATAATAAAAGATAAGTTCTAATTTTTTTCATTTTTTGGCTGTTTTTGGATTAAATAATTTTGTAAAATCAATTTCAAGATACTCGCGAGCAAAAAATGTTCCAAAAAGAAAAATTTAAAATCTTTTCATTGAAAAATCCCGTCTCAAGAACACCATTGTAATCGATTGCATAAAAATAGATTTTTTTTTCAATTTCCTCATATTTTTTTACATTATATTTTCTATTTCTCAAAAAAAAATACTAAAAAATTGAATTTGTATAAATTTAATCAAAATTAAACAACGATTATTAAGAAATAAAAAAACATCATATATAATTATTGAATAATCTATAAAAATAAATCCAATAATTTACAATAAATTATATAAGTATTTTTTTATAAAAGCAAAGATTACCAAGTATTTAGATACAAAATAAACAAATAACAAAACTGTATTTATCCCGAATAAAAGATATTAAGAAAATTAAAAATGTAATAAATGTTAATTTTACGATGAAAAACTTGACATTTATTACATTCTAAAAAATGTTTTATACAAGAAAACCGAGCTTCCGTTTTATTCCAATAATTAGTTCTATATTAATTAATTACAAAAGGGAGCTACTAATTGAATTTTATAGGAAATAAACAAGAGTAGATTTCTATCTGATTAAAAAATCTAATATCCATACCACACAAATCAACCAGAAAATCATTTCAAAGATGCGGCAATCATCAAAGCGCATTTTTCTCCATCAATTGCAGCTGAAATAATTCCTCCTGCATAACCTGCACCTTCCCCACAAGGATACAATCCTTTAATCTGTAAATGTTCATAAGTATCATGATTTCTTGGAATTCTAACTGGAGATGACGTTCTGCTTTCAGGAGCATGCAGAATAGCTTCGTTTGTTAAATAACCCCGCATCGATTTTCCGAATTCCAAAAAACCCTGACGCATAATCTGAGCCAGAAAGCCAGGAAAAACCTGCCCCACTTCTACCGAAGTAGTCCCAGGAACATAAGATGTTTTTGGAATATCTGTTGAAACCTTGCTTTGTGTAAAATCAATCATTCTTTGAGCAGGAACTTTTTGCGTTTCCCCAGCAAGACGCCATGCCTTTTGTTCGATACTTTTTTGAAATTCCATACCGGCCAGTGCACCAAATTTAGCAAAAGGCTTAAAATCTTCTAATTTTAATTCGACCACAATTCCGGAATTTGCAGTTGACTGATCACGTTTAGAGGGTGACCAGCCGTTTGTGACTACTTCACCGGGACTCGTTGCGCATGGTGCGATTACACCACCCGGGCACATACAAAATGAATACATACCACGACCGTTTACCTGTTTCACTATAGAATACGGAGCCGGAGGCAAATGTTCTCCACGATAATCACAGCTGTATTGAATACTATCTATTAATTGCTGAGAATGTTCAGCACGCACACCTAAAGCAAAAGGTTTAGCTTCTATAAAAATCTTCTTTTTATCTAATAGTTCAAAAACATCACGAGCCGAATGCCCCGTTGCTAAGATTAACTTATTTGCAAGAATCCTGTCTCCATTTTGAGTGACAACTCCTTCTACTTCATTGTTTTTTACTAAAATATCTATTACCCTGGTATCAAACAAAACCTGACCTCCAAATTCGATTATTTTATTGCGGATATCTTCGATTATTTTAGGCAATTTATTGGTTCCGATATGAGGATGTGCTTCTACCAAAATATCTTCAGAGGCTCCAAAAGCGACTAAAAGTTCTAAAATACGGGTTATATCACCGCGCTTTTTAGAACGTGTATATAACTTCCCATCAGAATAGGTTCCCGCCCCTCCTTCGCCAAAACAGTAATTAGAATCTTCGTTTACTATATGCTCGCGATTGATTGCTTTTAGGTCGCGGCGGCGTCCGCGCACGTCTTTTCCTCGTTCGAGTACAATTGGCTTCAAGCCTAATTCAACTAATTGTAAAGCCGCAAAAAGACCTGCCGGTCCAGCACCAACAACAATTACTTCCTGTGCTTTTGAAACATCCTTATATATAGGAAGCTCAATTTTGGATTTCTGAAGAACTTCTCCTTTTAAATAAATAACTACTTTTAAATTGATTTTTATTGCTTTCTGTCGCGCATCAATTGAACGTTTCAGAATCGAAACATGCTGAATTTCATGAGAAGAAACTTTTATTTGTTTAGACAAATAGTCTTTCAGTAATAATTCATTTGCTGCTATTTCGGGAGTTACCTGAAGTAAAAGTTCTCTTGGCATTGTGTTTATTTATTGGATTAGCTTTTCTATTTATGAAAAGAAGTTACAAAAGTACTATTTTGAAATGAGAATATTTGTACGTTTGAAAAAACTAAAAAAATGGAAATTAAAAACATTGAACATCTTTTACACAACGTTTCAATTATTCAGGAAAAATATAATTCATTAGCAGAAATAACCGGAGAACATTATAATGTTTTTGATATCTTAGGAAAACGCAGCGATGAATTATCTCATTCCTTGATAATTTCTAATTTGTTAAATGCGAAAGGCAAACATGGTCAAAAGGATTTATTCTTAAAATTGTTTATTGAAATTATACAACCTAAATTTTTATCAAGCATTGTTAAAGAAGATTTTTTCAAAAATTTCAACACGCTTGCAAGTAAAGCAATAACTGAAAAATTTGCAGGAGAAGTAACTGATGATGAAGGAGGCAGAATTGACATTGTCATTACTCAAGGACAAAACAATATCATTATAGAAAACAAAATTTACGCTAGAGATCAAAAAGCGCAGCTATTAAGATATTTTAATTATGACAAGAACGCTCCCATAATATACTTAACACTTGATGGAAAAGATGCAAGCGAAAATTCAAAAAAAAATATAGCAAATGGACACGAATACATTTGCATTTCATATGAAAATGAAATAAGTAATTGGATTGAAAAATGTGTTGAAAAAGTGGCCAATAAACCAATTATAAGAGAAACATTAATTCAATATTTAAATTTAATAAATAGCATTACAAATCAATCCACAAACGATATTATGAGTAAAGAAATAAAAGAATTAATTAAAAAAGATTTTGGATCAGCAAGTGAAATTGTAAAAAATTATGATGAGGCTAAAAATGATATTTACAACAAAATTCGAGATACAATAAGAGATATACTCGTATCACAATTAAGCAATAAGTACGAAATAACATATGCAGGAAGCTCCGTTTCTGACAAAAATTCGAAAATATATCTTGAATTAAAAGATTATAATAATATGGGGATTTTCTTTGGTATCAAACCATTTAGTGGCAATGGGAATATAAGGAAACGAGTTGTTGCTTGGAATTCTAGATATTGAGAAAAAAAACAAAGATTATTTTGAAAAGTATACTTCAAAAGGTAGTCGATGGATTGAAAAAAAAACATTTAATACTTTTGAAGATTATCATATCGACTTTAGTAATCTTGATTTCTTAACTTTACTTGCAAATAATGAAGAAAAACAAATACAATTAGCAAAAGAGCTTGCTGATCAAATTATTAAATATATTGATTCACAAGAGGAATATGTTTTAAAAGTTTGCAAAAAAATCAAACAAAGTATCTAATTATCTAAAAATTCATTTTTAAAACAGACTTTATACCTTTGTAATTCTAAACCTTTGTACCGATATAAATAATGTCAAGAAAAATAAAACTAATTTGGGATTTTCGTGGTCCGGCTTCTGCTAAAACAGCAGAACATCACGAAATCCATTTGAAAGAATATATTACAATTGAAAAACTCCCGCTGAATATTACGGGATTTAAAGTCATAAGCGACATGCATGCAGTTGCTTTTATGGTGGTAACTCACGAAAATATGATTCAGGTAAGAGATGCTTTAAAACCGCATCGGGGGGAAATTTATTCAGAGTAAGTTGTAAAATGAAAAATGTGAGATGGAAAGTATCAAAAAATACATTTTACATCTCACATTAAACTTATGACTAGTTTGCCACCTCACTAATAAACTTAATTCTCATTAATCGCAATTCGTCAATATCGTAATCACCATCAAATTCTTTTAAGGCATCTTCAATTTTGTCGGATTCTGATTCCATGAAATAATCGTGGATTTCTTCCTGCTGATCATCATCAAGCATATCATCAACCCAATATTTGATATTTAATTTAGTTCCGGAATAAACAATTTGTTCCATTTCCTTAATCAGAGCATCCATTGTTAATCCTTTTGCGGAAGCAATATCACTTAATGGCAGCTTTCTGTCGATATTCTGAATAATGTATAATTTATTAGCAGAATTAACTCCTGTAGATTTTACAACCAAATCATCCGGACGGATAATATCATTATCTTCAACATATCTGCTTATTAAAGCAACAAATTCACCACCGTATTTTTTTGCTTTTCCTTCACCAACCCCATGAATATTATACAATTCCTGTAATGTAATGGGATATTTCAAAGCCATATCCTCTAGAGAAGGATCCTGAAAAACCACAAAAGGAGGCACACCGAGTTTTTTTGCTACCTTTTTTCGAAGTTCTTTTAACATTGCGGTCAAAACCTCATCAGAAGTCCCTGATGATTTAGATGATGCCACGATTGATTCATCATCGGCTTCGCTATATTCATGATCTTCAGACATCATAAATGAAACGGGATTTTTGATAAAATCCAAACCTTGCTGCGTTATTTTTACAACCCCATATGTTTCAATATCTTTTGACAAATATCCAGACACTAAAACCTGACGTAATAATGCCATCCAGTACTTTTCATCATGATCTGAACCGGAACCAAAAAAGGATTGCGTATCTGTTTTATGAGCCTTAATAACCGCATTAATACGACCTATTAAAGTAAATACAATTTCTTTTGATTTATAAATATGTTTGGTATCGCGAACAATTTCCAACAATTTAACAACCTGATCTTTTGCTTCAATTTTGTTTTTAGGATTTCGTACATTATCATCCATATCTGCACCGTCTCCATCATCCGGAAATTCTTCACCAAAATAATGTAAAAGGAATTTTCTTCTTGACATTGATGTCTCAGCGTAAGCCACCACTTCCTGCAATAAAGCAAAACCTATTTCCTGTTCTGCCACAGGCTTGCCGGACATGAATTTTTCCAGCTTTTCTACATCTTTAAAAGAATAATAAGCCAGGCAATGCCCTTCACCTCCGTCGCGTCCTGCACGACCAGTTTCCTGATAATAACTTTCAAGTGATTTTGGAATGTCATGGTGAATTACAAAACGAACGTCCGGCTTGTCAATTCCCATTCCGAAGGCAATTGTAGCTACGACTACTTCAACATCCTCCATCAAAAACATATCCTGATGCTTGGCACGGGTTTTCGCATCCAGACCCGCGTGATACGGAACAGCACTGATTCCATTAACCTGCAAAACTTCAGCAATAGTTTCTACTTTTTTGCGGCTCAGACAATAAATAATTCCGGATTTACCTTTATGCTGTTTGATAAAACGAATAATATCCGATTCAATATTTTTAGTTTTAGTACGAACTTCGTAATATAGATTTGGTCTGTTAAATGATGCTTTAAAAGTATTGGCATCAACCATATCCAGATTTTTCAGAATATCTTCCTGAACTTTTGGTGTGGCAGTAGCTGTAAGTCCAATAATTGGTACTTTACCCAATTGTTTAATAATATTTCTAAGATTCCTGTATTCTGGCCTGAAATCATGTCCCCACTCTGAAATACAATGCGCTTCATCAATTGCTACAAATGAAATCGGTACGCTCTGCAAAAAAGCTACGTATTCTTCTTTTGTCAGCGATTCCGGCGCAACATATAAAAGTTTAGTTAAACCAGACGTGATATCCGTTTTAACCTGGGCAATTTCTGTTTTTGTTAAAGATGAATTTAGTACATGAGCGATTCCATTTTCAGAAGAAAGACTTCTGATGGCATCCACCTGATTCTTCATTAAAGCAATTAAAGGAGAAACAACAATTGCAGTCCCATCCTTAATCAGAGCAGGCAATTGATAACAAAGAGACTTTCCACCACCCGTAGGCATAATTACAAAAGTATTCTTCTCATCTAAAATACTTCTAATGACCTGCTCCTGCAAGCCTTTAAATTGGCTAAAGCCGAAATACTTCTTTAATTCTTTATGTATTTCAATTTCGTTTGAACTCATTCTTTATATTAATGGATATTTTGTATAAATTTGCAACACATAAAGATACGAATTTCTTTCACACTCACAAATTTTAACTTTCCTGATTTGATTACAAAAGAAAATATTTTAGCTATCGCAAAAAAAACAATTCTCTCTGAAAGTGAAGCAATTACTAAGCTAATTGATTTCCTTGACGAAAATTTTTATGAGGCTGTTCAACGCATATACGAAACAAAAGGCAGATTAATTGTTACCGGAATTGGAAAAAGTGCCATCATTGCGCAAAAAATGGTTGCTACTTTTAATTCAACTGGGACACCTTCAATGTTTCTCCACGCATCTGAAGCTATTCATGGCGACTTAGGAATGGTTCAAAATAACGACATCATTATTTGTATTTCAAAAAGCGGAAACAGTCCGGAAATAAAAGCCTTAGTCCCTTTATTAAAACGTTTTGGAAATACTTTAATCGGAATGACAGGCAACATAAATTCTTTTTTGGCTAAAGGTTCTGATTATGTTTTAAATACCACTGTTGACATGGAAGCGTGTCCTATCAATCTGGCTCCTACAAACAGTACAACAGCACAGCTTGTAATGGGCGATGCCCTTGCTGTCTGCCTGATGGAAATGCGTGACTTTAAACCAGAAGATTTTGCTGTTTATCATCCAGGCGGGGCTTTAGGTAAAAAATTATTACTTCGTGTAAAAGACATGATCGAACATTCATTAAAACCTACAGTTTCCCCTGAAACATCCGTTAAAAAAGTAATTTTTGAAATTTCTGAAAAAAGACTGGGTGTAACAGCAGTAGTTGAAAATGAAAAAATAGTTGGAATCATTACTGATGGGGATATTCGAAGGATGCTGAATGACCGCGACAGTATTGCCGATTTAACCGCAAAAGATATCATGAGCAAAAATCCAAAATTAGTTTCATCTGAAACCATGGCAGTCGATGCACTAAATATTTTAGAAGATTTCTCTATAACCCAGCTCATTGTTGCTGATAATGGAGAATACAAAGGAGTTTTACATTTACATGACATTTTAAAAGAAGGAATTATATAATGGCAAAGAAAAACCTTGGCGAAATGTCATTTTTAGACCATCTCGAAGAATTAAGATGGCTTTTAGTCCGAAGTACAATTGCTATTCTTGTAATGGCTTTTGTTACGTATTTTTTTAGTGATTATTTATTTGATGAAATAATCCTGGGACCAACAAGACCTACCTTTTTTACTTATGTATGGTTTTGCGATTTATCACACCAATTAGGGTTCGCAGACAGCATTTGTATTACTGAACTGAATTTTATTATTCAAAACACTGAAATGGAAGGACAGGTCAATATTTTTGTATGGATGTGTATTTTGGTAGGCTTCATTTTAGGTTTTCCTTACATTTTATGGGAGCTTTGGAAATTTATCAGTCCCGCTTTATATGAGAAAGAAAGAAAAAATGCTAAAGTATTTATTTTCACTTCTTCTCTCCTGTTTTTCTTAGGAGTAATTTTTGGATATTTTATTGTGATTCCGATGTCCGTGAATTTCGTTGCCACTTTCTCAGTGAGTGATGTAGTAAAAAATCAATTTACTCTTGATTCTTATATGGGAATGGTAAAAACAAGTGTCCTGGCGGGTGGTTTGTTTTTTGAGCTGCCTATTATCATTTATTTCTTAACAAAATTAGGCTTAGTAACTCCGGTTTTTTTAAGAAAATATTGGAAATACGCCGTAGTTCTAATCCTGGTTATAGCAGCAATTGTAACACCTCCAGATGTGGTAAGCCAGACAATTGTAGCAATACCAATGTTGATTATCTATGAAGTGAGCATCCTAATTTCAAAGATTGTTTATAAAAATAAAGAGAAAGAAAATGTCTGATATTATACAAGAGTTTAATGACTATCGTTCTAAAATGAACGAAAAGTTACTTGCTGACAATAACAAGATTGTAAAACGAATTTTTAACCTTGACACTAATGCTTATGCACCAGGCGCTCTGGATGTAAAAACAAAAGAACTTTTGGGCTTAGTAGCTTCAGCAGTTTTACGCTGTGATGATTGTGTAAAATATCATTTAGAAACCAGCCATAAAGAAGGTGTTACGAAAGAAGAAATGATGGAAGCAATGGGAATCGCGACTTTGGTTGGGGGAACAATTGTAATTCCGCATTTAAGAAGAGCTTACGAATTCTGGGAAGCACTTGAAGAAGCTGGAAAGTAATTAGAAAATGTGTCAATTCGTCAATTAGATAATTCTACATGTTGTGTTAATTGATTTAATTGATTAATTTATTTTACTTTATTTTGCCCAGTCGAGATACAATTATCTCATTATCTAATTGCCATATTATCTAATTGAAAAAAAAATGAAGCTTAGAGCCGATAATTTAATCAAAACTTATAAAGGTCGCAGTGTTGTAAAAGGAATTTCTGTTGAAGTAAACCAAGGAGAAATCGTTGGGCTTTTGGGACCAAATGGTGCCGGAAAAACAACTTCTTTTTACATGATTGTAGGATTGGTAAAACCAAATCAGGGAAATATTTACCTGGATGATTTGAATATTACTGACTATCCGATGTACAAACGTGCACAGCAAGGAATTGGCTATCTGGCGCAAGAAGCATCTGTTTTTAGAAAATTAAGTATTGAAGACAACATATTGAGTGTTTTACAATTAACAAAACTTTCAAAAGAAGCTCAGATTGCCAAGATGGAAAGTTTAATTGAAGAATTCAGTTTAGAACATATTCGCACTAACCGTGGCGATTTACTTTCCGGAGGAGAGCGTCGTCGTACCGAAATTGCACGTGCATTGGCTACAGATCCGAAATTTATTTTATTAGATGAACCTTTTGCGGGTGTTGACCCGGTTGCTGTAGAAGACATTCAGCGAATTGTAGCACAGTTAAAAAACAAAAATATCGGAATTCTGATTACAGATCATAACGTTCAGGAAACTTTGGCAATTACTGACAAAACGTACTTAATGTTTGAAGGAGGAATCCTGAAAGCCGGAATTCCCGAAGAATTAGTTGAAGACGAAATGGTACGCCGTGTTTATCTTGGACAGAATTTTGAATTACGGAAGAAGAAACTGGAGTTTTAAAAAAGTGAAAAGTAAAATGTTAGAAGTAAAACAAACAGACATTTCACTTCTCACAATTTATTTACATTTTACAAAAAGAAAAAACTAATCAACTGTAATAAACTGCAATTGCTGTAAATCTCCGTTATAAATATTTATATCTACAGTACGATCAATACCCGGTACGCTCGCTTTTTCTGTGAACTGCCAAAACAGCCAGTCGTCTTCAATTTTTTCTCTGTAAAAATTATAATTGGCAATCCAAAACAGATATTCGCCAAATTCATCTTTCAAAAAATCTGAATAGTATCGTTCTCCTGTATAAATTATGGGACGAACTTTATAATGATTTTCTACTTTTAAAAGCCAGCGCTTCAATCCTTTTTTCAAACTATCCAAAGATTGGCTCTTCGGTAGTTTTTCGATATCCAGAACCGGAGGCAAATCTCCTTTTTCCAGCTTTACTGTTTCAATAAAAAGATTGGCCTGTTCAATAGAATTTTCATTTGGCCTGTAATAATGATAAGCCCCTCTGATCATTTTATTCTTTTTGGCTCCAATCCAATTTCGTTTAAACTGAAAATCTTTTCTGTCTTTACCAACAGTTGCCCTTATAAAAACAAAATCAAGCGGATACTTTTGTTCTAAGGTATCAACATACGACCAGCTTATTTTGCCCTGATATTCCGATACATCCAAACCAATTGATTTACCTTCATGTTTTGCCAGAACCTGAAAATTGCGAATATCTGATAAACGCTTATCTTCAATCTCTTTTTCAGACATTTTATTGCTTTTAAAACCTAAATAATAGGCTAGTCCTCTTCGATAATGATAGATTACTGCAACAAAAAGTATTGCGAAAACCGAAAAAGAAATAAAACGTAATATCTTGCTAAAGAAGGATCTGCCGGTTTTTCTGGAAGCCGTTTTACGATAAGTGGTTTTTCTGGCCATTCGAATAAACTACTTTTTCAAAAATTTATTATTTATTACAGACAACAATACATAAAAAATAATAATCACAGGAATTGCAACGAATTGAAGCAACAGAAGCAAAAGGATAGAAATTGCTAAAAAAACAATCTGAAGCATATTATCTTTGAAAGTAAACTTTTTAATCTTTAAAGCAAATAGTGGGATTTCAGCATTCAAAATATAAGCACTATACAGCACAATAGTCCCCAAAACCCAATGATTCGTTAAGATTTCGAATAACATGAATGAATCTGAATATTCAATTACTAAAGGGAGACTCAAAATAAAAAGTGCATTTGCAGGTGTTGGCAAACCAATAAATGAATCCGTCTGACGCGTGTCTATATTAAAATTAGCCAGTCGGTAGCACGATCCCAAGGTTACAATAAATCCTAAAAAAGGAATAAAAACAGAAGCGATTACATCATTAGGATTAGCGCTTTTCACAAACAAACTGTACATAACATATCCCGGCACTACTCCGCTTGTTACCATATCTGCCAATGAGTCCAGCTGTAACCCAAGCGGACTTGAAACTTTAAACAACCTTGCAAAAAAACCATCAAAAAAATCAAAAAAGATCCCCAAACAAACCATATAAAAAGCCATTTCATAATTTTGTTTAGAAACAAAAACTATTGCAGTACAACCACAGAAAAGGTTAATGAGAGTAATTAAATTAGGAATATGCTTTTTAATATTCATCTTTTATATTTTTGAAGATTTAAAAAGCAAATTTAGCATAATAAGTCATTCTTATATGCGTTTTTAATACAGTTTTTTCTTCAGGCACCCGACTTTTATATTATTTATCGAAAGGAAGAAATAAGCTCAGCAAAAAATTATATTTTTGGTAAAAATTTAAACAAGCTCAGGTTTGAAAAAATAAATGCCTTGAAAAAAATCTTAGTATTTTTATTATTTTGGAATTGCACATCACATTATGCACAGACGGTTCGAAAATATTCGAATGAGTTTATGAATATTGGTGTTGATGCTGCTGCCCTGGCAATGTCAAGTGCTGTTGTTGCTTCGACTAATGATGTCAATTCTGTCTATTGGAATCCGGCGGGACTTACGCATCTTGAAGACCATCAGATTTCATTAATGCACGCCAGTTATTTTGCCAATATCGCACAATACGATTATATCGGATATGCAAACCCTATTGATGAGAGAAGCGCCTGGGGAATATCAATGATTCGCTTTGGAGTAGATGACATTATGGACACTACGCAATTAATCGACAATCAGGGAAATATTGATTACAACCGCATAAGTTTATTCTCTACCGCTGATTATGGCTTCACATTTTCATATGCCAGAAAATTACCCCTTGAAGGATTTCAATATGGTGTAAATGCTAAAATAATCAGACGTGTTATTGGAAAATTTGCTAATTCCTGGGGATTTGGATTTGATTTTGGTCTTCAGTTTGAAAGAAACGACTGGAAATTCGGATTGATGTTGCGGGATATAACGACCACTTATAATGTTTGGAATATTGACGAAGAAGAATACAACAAAATCTCAAATGCTATTCCGGGTGAAAATCAGGAACTGCCGGAAAGCACTGAAATTACATTACCGAAAGCACAATTGGGAGTTTCAAAAAAGTTTGAATTTCATAATGATACAAGTCTTTTGGTTGCCACAAATTTAAATATGCGTTTTGAACAAACCAACGATATTATTTCATCAAATATTGTAAGTATTGACCCCGCAGTTGGATTTGAATTTGGTTACACAGAACTTGTTTTTTTAAGAGCAGGGGCAGGAAATTTTCAAAATGTAATCCAATTAGATAATTCAGAGAAATTAAATTTTCAGCCTAATATTGGTCTTGGTTTTAAGTATAAAGGAATTCAGGTTGATTATGCACTGACCGATTTAGGAAATCAAAGTACTGCTTTATATTCTAATATTTTTTCACTTAAAGTAGATTTAGGGATCTTTAGATAAGATTTATTATTAAAAAAATCCAGCCATGAGAGGTTTTACGTTTCAAAAAATAATGTTGTTAATACTGATGTTCAATTTTAGTTTTGGACAAAGTTTACCCCTATCACAAAAAGCACATGTAAGTGTATTAACTTGTGGTCTTGGCAACGAATCGTATTCTTTTTTCGGGCATACTGCTATACGCGTTGCTGATCCTGCAAATAATATTGATGTTGTATATAATTATGGTGCTTTCGATTTCAGGACTCCTAATTTTGTTGCTAAATTTGCAAAAGGTGATTTACAATATTTTGTAATTGCACATTCTTTCGCCGATTTTATAAATGAATATAATTACGAAAAAAGAAGTATTTATGAACAAGAACTGCTTATTCCACAAGACGCAAAACAAAAACTTTTTGATAATTTAAACACTACCCTGCTTTCGGAAGATCGTTATTATACTTATAAATTTATTGATAAAAACTGCACCTCTATGGTAGTAGATATCATTAATAAAACATTAAATAAAGAGGTAATTACCAAAAAAGGAGATACTGAAAAAACGTATAGAAGCATATTGTTCCCTTACTTTGATGGTCATTTTTACGAGAAACTAGGAACGAGCATCATTTTTGGAACTAAAGTAGATCAGTTAGGCACTAAAATTTTCCTCCCTTTTGAATTAAAAAACAGTTTAGAAAAAACAACTTTTCAAAACCATGCTTTTGTGAGTAGAAGCAAAACACTCTTGAGTTTTAAAAAAGAAACACCAGTTTCATTGTGGAATAACATTTACAGTTATATTATGATTCTTGGTTTTATTATCCTAATAAATAAAAGATTTATTGACAAAATCTATTTGTTTATTCTATCACTAATGGGGATTTTTTTTGTTTCGATGGGGTTTTATTCTTTCCACCATGAATTGGCAATGAACTATAATGTCCTTTTATTTAGTCCGTTATTATTGCTGCTGATAGCTTTTTCAGCGATTAACAACAAAAGATGGACTTATAAATTTGCTGTATTTCAGTTGGTATTATTACTTATTTATGCACTTTTTATAATTAACAAAGCGCATTTTTTGATTGTTTTACCAATAATAATTACAACTGGAGTTGTTTTGGTAAGAGTAGCGATTAGAAATAAAAAAAGAATACCAATAATAATCTAAGTTTATTGTCCTCTGTAAAATAAAACTGTTGTTATTGTTTTAAAAGTAATACTCAAATCCAGAAAGACACTTCGATGTTTAATATAATATAAATCATATTGTAGTTTAATGAGGCTTTCTTCTATGGACTCCCCGTATGAGTAATTTACTTGTGCCCAGCCAGTAAGTCCGGGTTTAATTACGTGACGGGTTTCATAAAATGGCATTATTTCAGCAATTTCCTTAACAAAAAATGGCCTTTCAGGTCTTGGCCCAATAATAGCCATATCGCCTTTTAAAACATTTATAAATTGCGGAAATTCATCAATTCTTGTTTTACGCATAAATTTACCGAATGGCGTAATTCTTTTATCGTTTGATTTTGCAAAAACGGCTCCATCGCTTTCCGAATTTTCAACCATTGTCCTGAACTTATAAATTTTGAATACTCTTCCGTTTTTACCTACACGTTCTTGTGTATAAAACAAAGAGCCTTTATTCCAAAAGATATTTGCGATAAAAATCAATGGGATAAAAAAAGCGCAAAAGAATAAGCCCGTTAATGAAAAAACAAATTCAATAAAACTTACTAATAATAAGTAAAGCTTATTATTATTGCTACGGCTAAAGGGGAAAAAACGATAAAAATCCCTGGCAATATACTGAACCGGAATACGTTGTGTTTTGCTTTCATAAACCTGCGTGTATTCTCTAATAATATTTCCTGATTCCAATAACTGAAGCAAATATTGATACAGATCCGCTGTGATACCTTCCGTTTTTTGTGAAGCTATAATAATTTCTGAGATATTATTTTGATTAACAAAAGTCAATAAATCGTCCTTTTTAATTTCTTTTATATAGTTTAATGAGAAATCCTGATCAGCTAAAATATCTGAATTTACAAAACCAATAATTTTATAATGCGGATCTACGTTTTCTAATCCTAAAACGAGTTCATCAACCTGATGTTTATTACAAACTAAAATTACGTTTTGTGAAAAGCGGTGAGTCGCTAAAAAGAAAACATAAAAAAAGCGCCAAAGCAATAAAGCCACTAGGATCGTAAAATAAAAAATCAGAATTACCAAACGCTGTTTTGGAAGTTCAGGCGACAAAACAGGTGTAAACAAATATACTAAAGTAGCTGTTGTTACAGTTAAGATAACACCTCTGAGAATCTGAAACTGGTTACTGGCTATTTGAAGATTATAGATCTCAAAGATTGCTCCAAAAATACTCAGATAAAGAATAAATAATATTGGTCTTTGATAATTTGAATCATCCAAATTGAAATATGGATAATAAAAAAGCTTATCCATTAAATACATTGCAAGTAAAACAAAAGCAATATCAAAAACCCTAAGAAGTATCTTTCTTTCTGAGATTTCAAAATGCATTCTTTTGTTCTTTTGCATATTCATTTGATTTACAAGCTTCTTAATTTGAGGCAAATGTATAATAAAAAATAAAATTTAATCGCCTGAATTTTCTGCTTTTTCAGGAATTTTAACCTGAACTAAAAGAAGTGACAACGCATAAACAAATGCTGGGGCTGCAAGCCGCATAGCCGCATGATTAATCGTCAGAAGCCAGAATGCCAAAAAAGGCAACGCTAGTATATTTTGACGGTTATTTAAAAATAAAATCAAAGGAGTAAAAAATAAAATTAATAAACCAAGCAAACCAAGTGAACCATGTTCTGCCAGCATTCTCGTAATTTCATTATGTGATGCTGCAACAATTCCGGTTTCTTTTGCCCTAATTTCTTTGTTTCTTCCGACTCCTACTCCTAAAAAAGGATTTTCCAAAAACATTTTCAGTTCAGATTCCATAAGCGTTTCCCTCCCGCTTAATTGACTTTTTTTCTTTCTTCCCAAAGCATCCTCATTTGCGTATCGTTTATTAATCAAACCACTTGTTTGCAATGAACTATACCCCCAGACACCAATTCCGGCTAAAAATGAAAATATAATTATTATTCCTATTTTGGGTTTTATATTTGAATTAGCCTTAAAAAACAATACTATTACAAGCAAAAAAATCATTACAACTGCCGTTATTATTCCTCCTCTGGAGAAAGTAACAATTCCACGAAAAGCAAAAACTAAAACAAAGCTGGCATTTATTATTTGCAGTAATTTACTTTTGGAATTTAAGAGTAGTTGCACAAAAAAAACAAAAATACCAAAACCCAAAATCGTAGAAACCTGATTGGGTCCAAATCCCCCCGAAGTTTCAAAATTAGATTGCGTTCCTGTAACTACATCCTTAATACTTGGAGTATATAAAAATAAGTAAATTACTACAGATATGAGAGGCAGACAAAATGCTGTAATTACCCCCTTTAAGCGATCAAATGTTATTTCCCGCTTGTAACAATAGATTGCAGAAATCCCTAAGCAAACCGGACCTGATATGTTAAAAGCGATAGCTTTTCTGATATTAGTTTCAAAACTAAGCGAAATAAATGACAAAATAATGGACGGTATTAATAACATCAGAAAGAACCAATATAACAGGCTATTTTTTGAAAATCCGGAATAAATCATTCCTAAAAACATATAGATTATGATAGTATATTTACCAAATTCATTAAAAATCCCTCCCCCTGTCATTCTCAAAAGCACCTCTATACTTACCACATATGCCGACATGACCAGTGCTTCATTATTTCGGTTTTTATTTAGTGAAATATAATAAAATCCAAATACAAACAGTAATACAGTTAATGCTGTTGAAATGATAGGTAAAACGTATAATAATATGCCTATAAGGGCATGAATTAGCAATAAATAAACATAAGACAGATCTTCTTTTTTCATTTCAACTGGCCTTCAGCCATTTTAAATATTTTTTCAATATATTTTTTGCAGTATAATCAGCCTGAATGACATCATAAAGCCTATTTCCAAAATCAATTCTCAAAATCTCACTTAAAATCAATTCTTCTAAAGATTGATAAAATAAATCCGGTTTATTTGAATCAATTATAAATCCATTGTTTCCATGCTGAACAATCATTGGAACTTCTCCTACCCGAGTTACAACAACAGCTTTCTTATATAATCCATATTCTAGAAGCGCAACCGGAAGACCTTCAGATTTTGAAGTCAAAACAGCAATATCAGCTTGTGCTAAAATTGCCGGGACGTCTTGTCTGGAGCCATATATAAAAACAGTATTTCCCAGATTAAAATCAGAGATTTTTTTCTTTATTTCTTTCGAATATTCATCTTCAAAATCTTTACCTACTAAATGGAATGTCCAGTCCGGATAAAAGTCGCGGACTTTTTTTGCCACTTCTAATAATAAGAAATGATCCTTATCCTCTCTAAGGTTTGCCAGAGATACAATCCGTTTTCCCTGAATTCCTTTCAAAATAGTATTATCAGAAAAATGATTTGTAGTTAAAGGAAAATTCGGTAAATAAATAACATTCTTAGCACGTATTTTTTCTTCAGCCCAGCTTTTTAGTTTTTGATTTACCGTTATAATTCCATCAAAAAAAGGAATAATCAATCTTAGAACAAATAAAGGTCTTTTATATAAAAATTCACTGCTGCCATAATGATCATGCCAAATTATTTTGACGGATGGGTGAATTATTTTCAATAGAAAAGTTAAAAAAAAAGAGGTGCTGTGTCCTTGAATATGGGAAACTTTGTTTTTTAAAACAAATGATTTTAGACGGAAAATAGCTTTAAAATCAAGTTTCTTTTTTTTCTCCAAAAACAAATAAGACACATTTGGATTAATTTCCTCCTTTAGAAAACCCTCTTTGCGGGTCGAAACTAATCCTGAAAACTGAATTTCATCTGCTAAAACGTTTGCATAATTTACAGCCATACGCTCAGCCCCACCAGGTTCAAGCGAATCTATGATTTGAATGATTCTCATTTCACTATAAGTTTTTTAATCTCGTCTTCGAAAATCTCAAGGGTAAATTGCTGTGACCATTGGCTTGCCAGCTTACTTTTAATTATAAAATCGTATTCATTATTAATAATATTTTCAATTTTTGCTACATCTTTGTTAAGTTCCATTTCAAGCAAAAGTCCTCTATTTTCATTATCTAACATAAAAGGAACACAAGAAATTTTTGTAGAAATTGGAACACAACCCCAAAACATCCCTTCAGCGATAGCTTTTGGCCAACCTTCACTCTTTGAAGGCAAAATAACAAAATGACTGTTTTGATACCCCATCTTTACAGTCTCCTGATTTTTATTTCCATGCAATACAATAATTTTTTCTAATCCATTAGATGTAATATAATCTTCTACTATTTTTCGTTCTGTTCCCTCTCCATACAACTCCAAAATCACATTATGTCCGTTTCTAAATAATACCTCAACTAATTGTATTGCATACAAAGGATTTTTACCAGAAGACAATGTTCCCACAAAAACAAAATGTATTTTTTCTTTTAAATTCAATGCCTTAATTGGCAATTTTTCCTGCTCTGAATAGGTAGCCGTAAAAAATGGTTTTATATTCCTTGTGCTTCTGTTCCATTCGCCATAAACCAAAACCTGCATATTTCGAGTTAAAAATGTATTATTTAATATCCATTTTTGCAGGCGATAACTCCAGGGCTGTTTTGATTTTGGATCCCAATTACCTGCATATTTGGCAGTTTTTAGTTTAGTCGGAAATAAAATCTGAACAAAACAACCTAATAAACCAATATTACCCGGGCAGCGTAAATGTATATGATCACTTTCTTTCATTGCTTTGAAAATTTGCCAGCCTATTTTCGGTATTTTTAATATTGCATTGCAAATGGATTTAAAGCCCAGTAAATCAATATTTTCAATCTTCAAAAACTTAATGCTTTTATGATTGTAAGCACTATCAATTTCTGTATTACTCACCTGAATAAAAGGTGCGACAATAATTAATTCATCAATATACTTTGACCAGACATTCATCTCGCGGACATAGGGAGCATAACCAAAATATTGGCCCTCTTTTTCTGTATGATTGACATGGGTAATAATTGTAAATTTCATTAGTTTTTAACTAATTTTTTTTTTGAGGATCAAAAAAATTCCAATTGATATATCATTTTGACGCTAAACTATATTCTGAATTAATTTAATTCAATTTGGGTTTATTAAAAAGCAAACTCCACCATCCAGCCATTCTTCCCAATGCTTCTGTAAAAGCTGCTTTTCTATCACTGCCTTTAATGCTATTAGTAAATCTGATCAACATCAGCAAGATAATTATGGAGTGCCATTTATAACTATCCATAAATGTCGGATTTGGATTCTTTACCCGCCAAACATACCATCCATTCCTAACTACCATTTTCCCATACTTAAAATGATTAGGGCGTCCGGAAGGATTGTGAAAATGTCTTAACTGCACATTTGAATTGATCACATTTTTGCCGAATTGCAAGGCTCTAATACTAAAATCAGCATCCTCATACAAGCCATAACCTTCAAAATAAGATGAAAACTGAATTTGATCCACTACATTCTTTCTAAAAGCCATTGACATTCCAATTAACAAATCTACTTCATGGATTTTGTTATTTAAAGGAAAGCCGCAAGTACGTCCATGTGAATAATTTGGCATTTTACCTGGTCCCAAATTAGATTGCAGTCCTAAATAATTGCGCACCACATTCCGTTGTCCTTCTTTATAAACAAACCCATCAAAAAAATAATACTTTTTTGGATTATACTTTTTGCCTTGCTCTATTGGTTTCCAATTGTTTTCATTGATGGCCACTCCACCCACGCCGGATATATTTGAGTCCGATTTAAATGTTTTTATTAATTCTTCAAAATAACCTGGTTCCAAAACGGTATCATCATCTAAGAAACAAACTATTTCTATATTATCAGCCACCCTTTCAATGCCATAATTTCTTTGTTTGGTTAAGCCTCTGTGTTCCGGAGGAACAGCAAAATAGTGTAAGTTTCTAAACTGATTTTCTCTTAGCATTAATTCTGTTTTACTATCTGATGATCCATCAATAATTAAAACTTCATCCGGATATATGCTCTGTTTTTCAACCGACTTCAATAAAGAAAGTAATGGCTGCGAACGCATATAGGTACAAATGATTAAAGAAAATTTCATTCCTGATTTCTTAATTGATTCGCCCAAAATATACTTCTATCCCATTGCTGTTGTAATTTATAAAAATACCTAATTGGATTTTTTATTGACTGTCTTTTATAAAACTTTAAAAACAAAATAGTTTTATAACCAAAAATTTGCTTTTCATTTAAATGTAATATTTTATACAACATAACTGTTGGTGAAGGTTTAGGCTGAATTAAATCAGTTTGCCATGCCAAAATCAGTTTGGTTCTAAATCCTCCAACTGGCGCTTTTAAATGAATGATTTCCGGATCTGGCAAATATAAAATATCATTACCTAAATTCCTTAATTGCATTCCAAAATCAGAATCTTCTCCAAAGCCAAATTCAAATCTTTCATCATATTTTGTGCTTTTTAGAAGTTGTCTTTTCACAATACTGCATCCAGACCCAAATGCTCCCCATTGCATTTGCATTTGATGTTTTTTATCAAAATGATATTCTTCATCATAACAGGCCAAATTTATGGCATTGATTCCAAATTCTTTAATTTTCGAAAATACATTCTTCAAAAAATCTTTATCTATTCTTATGTCATCATCAGCCATAAAAACCCATTCACTTTTTACTTCAGCCAAAGCTAAGTTTCTTGCGTTGCATGCGCCGGCCTGATGTGTAAAAATATGCGTTATTTCAAAATTCCAGGTTTCATTTTTAATATAATCCAGTTCTGAAACACTATCCGGATTAGGATTTTGCTCAACAATGATTATATTCGGAGGTAGATGGGTTTGCATTGACAAATCTTTCAAAACATCATATAAATACTTCTTTCTTCCAATAGTAGGAATAATAACATCAATAGTTCCTAACTCCACTACTTTTTTTGTAGATTCAACTTTAATATCATTTAATAAGCCGGCTTGCAATTTTCTTCTGGAATAAAAGAGTGAAAAAACAAAAGGTAAAAAGAGAATTTTTCTTTCGTAAAGAAACAGATTAAATAATAATAAAAATGACCAACGCATTTTATAATGCTGTTTTACAAATCGAAATAGAATAAAATTACTATTTTTTTGAATTTTGATATCATTTGAAACTTCATCTAATAATTTTGGCTCTGAATAACACAAAAGACCTTTTGGCATTGCCAGTTTTGCCAAAGAGTGTAGAAAATAATCAAAATTATTAAAATTGCTGAAATTGATTTTTAAAGCTAATAAAGCGGATGCATGAATACCCCCGGCACAACTACTCATTTGCCATGTAGGATATGTAACATTTTTATTGATATTTATAAAAACAGATTCTTCTACATAACCAATTCTATCTGATAAAAATGAATTTTTAAATGGATTGTAAGAAGCCACTATCCTTTTATGATGAAAAATTTTCTCAAATTCAGAAATATTCAAATTATATTTAAAATCTATATGACACCATATCATCAATTCATCAGGATAAGATACCGCTATTTCAAAAAGTGATTTGGAAATATTTTTTTGAACAAAATAAATTTGAACACCATTTCGTTCAACACTTATTACTTCCGAATCATAGTGATAAATAATAATCATATTGATTTTTGATTTTGACTAATAATTTTCTGATAAAACTTAATATTGTCTTTCACTAATCGTTCAATGTTAAACTTATTTTCAGCACTTTTCCGGGCATTTTCGCCTATTTTAGCAGCAAGAACATCATCCTCAAGCAATTTAACTATATTTTTAGCATACAACAAATGATTTTCAGGATTCATTAAATAACCGTCTTGCCCATTAACAATAAGTTCCTGAGACCACCCAAAATCACTATTAACAACTGCTTTTTTCATTGCCATAGCTTCTATCGTAACCATTCCTAAAGTTTCAGCATAAGTTGGGAAAACACAAACATTTGCCCTCCTAATATATTTATCAACCTCTTCATATGGTATTTTACCTAAATATTCGACTTCTTTTAAATCATCTTCAATAAATTGATCCTGCATCAATTGCCATGTAGATTTAGACCCTGTTTTAATATCAAACGAATCGCTTCCAATTAAAACCAATTTGGCATTTGGAAAGTGTTTTCTAACATTATTAAAAATCTTTGGAAGTTCAAAAACACCTTTTTTTCTAATTAAAGTACCGATGTATAAAATCATTCCTTTTTCGAAAGTATTTGGAGAATGATTTATAAATTTTTTCAAATCTAATCCGTTATGAATAGTTATAATTTCTTTTCTTTTTATTTTAAAAAGTCTTTTAGAAATTTGTCCTGCAAAGGCAGTTGGCGCTATATATGCTTTTGCACTATTAACAGCTAATTTTTCAAATAAAAAGTTTTTACATTTTTGTTTCCTGTTTTCTAAATGACAAAAATAGCTATCACTCCCGTGAAACCGAATTACTAAAGGAATTTTGAAATTCATAAAAGCTGTAATTCCTGTCCAGTCCGGAGCTTCTAATATTGAAATATTTTCTTTTTTAATAACCGAATTACAATAATTTTGAATGTATTTTCGATGAAATAACCAACCAAAAAAGATATATTTTTGACTTTTTATTAAATGAATCTTAATTCCGTTTTCGACAATAATGTCCTGTGATTTTTGTCCATAAACAAATACTGAAACCTTTATACCTTCTTTAACTAAAGCCATTCCAAGATTCTTTATACTTGTACCAATCCCAGCAGCATTTATAACTTTAGAATTTGGAAACTCTGGGGTCAG
This sequence comes from Flavobacterium hibisci, assembly GCF_020026925.1. Lineage (GTDB taxonomy): Bacteria > Bacteroidota > Bacteroidia > Flavobacteriales > Flavobacteriaceae > Flavobacterium > Flavobacterium hibisci. The sequence goes on from NZ_JAIQDW010000004.1 coordinate 130,804, forward strand.
AAAAGCCACATGCATCATTTTAAAAAAAATCTTTTAGAATTCTTGCGGTAAATAACCTAGCGCCAGCATCATTCATATGCCCGCAGGAAGAAAAATATTTATTCTCCACTACTACATTTTCATAGTTATGAATTTCTGGATAAGCTTTTTTTACTTTATCGAAGTAATTCATTCCTACAACATTTTCACACATTGGAGTCATAACTGCTATAAAATTTATATTGTTTGCTTTACAAATGCTTTTGATTTCTTCATAGTATTTATTTCGTTTCAAGGGGTTAAGTGCAACAATATTATTTTTCATATTGGCGTTTTTGTGCTTTTCTAACGGGTAATATCCTAAATTATCTAAAGCATTTGTTTTTTCAGCACTCACAATTTTATATGCCTCACGAAATCCTATTTTTGAATCAAATTTTATGTATCTGTAAAATGGAACATAATATAATTCATTAAAATTTTCCTGAGTTTGAAAATGTTCTTTTACAACTTCAGAATTATGAATGTAAGGCAAAAATTTAGCTGCGACCCCTTCTGACAAATGGTCGTTTGAAAGATTTAAATCAGCTTCCAGAATTACATTCTTAATTTTGTATTTTCTTTCAATCATTAGTTTTAGCAGTAATGACGCTTCAAACAAATGTCCTCCGCTCATTCCATAATTAAAGGTTTTCAATCCTTTATCTTCAAACATTTTTGAAACAAAATGATTATTAGCACGGGATGAACCTAAAATTATGACATCATATTCTTGAGGTTTTGAATTAAAAACGGTTTCAATTTTTCCTCTTTTTTTAGATTGCAAAAAAATGGAAGTATATAATCCGTCTAAAGCTGTAGCAATTAGTAAAACCAGAATAAGGATTTTGGCTATGTAAACTAGAAAATTCTTCATTAAAACTGAAAATATATAAACTCTTTATAATCTGAAAAAGTTCCGAAAGCTATTATCGCAAATATTGCTAAAGCAGCTTTTAGCAAACTTCTTTTTCCTGAAATCGGCTCTGTTTTATTACGATTATTCCATTCTACCAAAACAAATAATCCAATCATTAGAAGCAATTCATAATTATAACGCTCATTGTCTAAATACTGGAAACTGAAATCACCGTTTAAAAGTATGCGTTTCAAATACAAAACAGCATCTGTTATCGTCTTTGCCCTAAAGAACACCCAGGCGACACAAGTAATCAAAAAGGTAGAAAAAATACTTAATACTGTTTTTACAGAATCAAAATCCCACTTTAATTCTATTGGTCCCATATTGTCTCTGTTGCTGTTTGACAAAAGCAAAGGCAAAAAATAAACTGCATTTATAAAGCCCCACACGATGTATGTCCAATTGGCTCCATGCCAAAACCCACTTACAACAAAAATGATAAAAGTATTTCTGATTTTCATCCATAAGCCGCCTTTGCTTCCTCCCAGCGGGATATACAAATAATCACGAAACCAGGATGAAAGTGAAATGTGCCAGCGACGCCAAAATTCTGCTATATCTCTTGAAAAATAGGGATAATTGAAGTTTCGTAACAAATCTAAACCAAACAATTTTGAAGTTCCTAAAGCTATATCTGAATATCCTGAAAAATCGCCATAAATCTGAAATGCGAAATATAACGCCCCTAAAATAAGGGAGAAAGAATTCATTGAAGGATAATGATCAAAAATTGCATTGGCATAAGTAGCACAAGTATCAGCAATGACTACTTTTTTTACAAGTCCCCAAATGATTTGGCAAATTCCTTCTTTTGCTTTTTCAAAGTCAAACTCTCGTTTTATTTTCACCTGAGGCAGCAAATGCGTAGCCCTTTCGATTGGGCCGGCTACAAGAAGCGGAAAGTAGCTTACAAAGAGTGAATAGTCTACAAAATTATATTCGGCTTTAATTCGCTTATAATAGATATCAATTACATAAGACAGTCCATGAAAAGTGTAAAATGAAATACCGACAGGAAGAATCACATTTAGCAAAAATGGGCTTACTTTAAATCCAAAAGAAGTGAACATTTCCGCAAAAGAAGATGCGAAGAAATTATAGTATTTAAAAACTCCTAAAAAACCTAAGTTTACTGAAATACTAAGCCAAAACCAAAACTTCCTCCCTTTTTCGGAATTACTTTTTTCGATTTGAATTCCGGTAAAATAATCCAGAAATGTAGAGAAAACTAATAAAAACAAGAATCTCCAGTCCCAGCAGGAATAGAAATAGTAACTGGTAATAATTAATAAGGCATTTTGCGTATTTTTATTTTTATTAAAAACAAACCAATACAGGAAAAAAACGATTGGTAAAAAAATAGCGAATGCTATGGAATTAAAAAACATAAATTAATTTATATAAAATCCAAAAATATTAAAATCTTTGGTTTAAAATAGCTTCGATATTTTCCCAAATTCTAATAGAAGCATCTTCCGGCGGATCCTGATTAATTATTTTAAACCAGTTTTGGGCATTGTTAACAATCTCATTTTTTTGTTCTAAACTAAGTTTAATTTTATCTGCTATTTCACCTTTAGAATTTAGCCAAATCACAGCTTTTTTATCAGTCATAGAACGAAAATGAATATAATTATAAATTTTAGAAACCGACCATTTTTTGTCTATCTTATTTGGCACATCATAATTAATGAATGCACATGGCTTTTTGAAACATGCATAATCAAAAACCATTGATGAACCCAGATTAATAACCATTTCTGTATGACGTATTGTATTAACCTGAAGTAAATTATCTGCCCGTGTTGGCAAAATAGTATTCCATCCTTCACCTATCTTTTGCCATAAAGGGGCTATTGGAGTAATAATATCTTTATTTTTTTCCAAAATAAAATCATATCGGTCAGAGAAATCTACCGGACATCTTCTGAAAATAATTCCTAGTGAATTTCCCTGAGAATTTAATTCACGGACGGCTTTGGCAACATCACTCAAATACTGTGGGTCATCTGGACAGGTTGTAACATCATCACCTGAATAACAAATGTATCTTTTATCTAAATCAAGTTGATGCTCTTTAAAAAATTCTTCTTTGGAGATCAATTTGAGTTTATCAAAATGAAATTCAAATTGAGGTGTCCCAGTAATAAAAACCTGACTTTCTTTGATATAAGAATAATATTGGAGTAATTCTTTTTTCATATGCCCACTCCAGACAAAATAAAAATCCGTTTCGACTACCATTGTTGCTTTTGGTACGTTATCCCATGAAAAAATAAATGTTGCTGTAGGAATCCCTAACTTTTTTGCTGCCAATAAAGGAGCAATTGCCAAAACAGGACGTTGATTGGTACAGAAAACAAAATCTGGTTTTTCTTTTTGAAGTATTTCAATACAAGTATTGTAATATGGAGTACTGCTTTCTAAACTTTTAATTTTTTTTCGAATTTTTTTCAGACCTTTGGAAGAAGAATGAGTAGTAATTAAAAAATTAGTTACCAGGTTTTTAAGGGCTGGCTTTATTTTTTTATATGTAAAAGGAAATCTATATGTATCATAAACAGTATCTTTTTGAGCTTTAATACTCAAATTAAGTTCGATGTGTTTACGAGCGTTTTTGTAACTATCGGTTAATGGATTTGATTTCGCACCATGAATTTTAATTTCATCAAAATTTAATGAAGTTAAATCAAATGGGGTATTATTCCAATATCTAATGTCAAAATTATTCTCTAATCCAATTTTATAAAAATTTGAAAAAGCAAAATTTCGTAATCCTATTCCATCTGGCAATAAAATAAAAATCTTTTTGTTTGGCATTAATTGTCTCTAAATTGTTTTTGTTGATTGAGCTGCCAAATATCCGATTTTTGTAGAGATTTAAGAAATAATGCCGCACTATTTCCTTGTCCAAAATCATTATTGGAGTTTAGTATTTTATGCTGGTCTATTAAAGATAATGCTTCATTTATACTTTTCTCAGAGTAATCAACATTGATAATATCCGCATGAACAGATCTATTTTGCTGGCGAGTCCCGATATTAATAATGGGAATACCATAATAAGGGGCTTCACGAATGCCTGCGCTGCTGTTCCCTATAATAAACTGACTATTTTTTAATAATGTTAAAAAATATTCAAATCGAATTGATGGAAAAATTCTGAACCTCACATTATAGTTTAACTTTTCGTAGGCATCAAGAAGGAACTGACTTCCTAAATCATTGTTTGGAAAAACAACTACATAATTATGGTTATCATTCAATAAACAATCAACAAATGTTTTCGCATATTGCTGCATCGATAGGTATTCAGTAGTTACAGGATGAAACATTACAATCGCAAATTCCTTGAATGGAATTTCATAATATTCTTTTACGACATTCAATTCCGGTAATTGCTCGGAAAACATGATATCAATATCCGGAGATCCAATGGTAAATATAGATTCTTCTAATTCTCCCATTTGAATCAGCCTTTTTTCAGCTTCTTTATTTGATACAAAATGTATGTGGCTTAATTTACTTACACTATGTCGAATTAACTCATCAACTGTTCCTGAAATTTCGCCCCCCTCTATATGTGCTACCAAGATATTATTTAATGACCCAACAATTGCACCAGCAAGTGTTTCCACACGATCACCATGAACCACAATCATATCAGGATTTATATTTTTGCAATAACTTGATAAACCTTCAATAGTTTTAGCAAGTGTTAAATCCATCGTAGTTTCGTGCGTATGATTCTCGAATGTGAATACATTTTTAAAATTACAGCGTTCTATTTCTATAAGGGTATAGCCATAAATTTTCTGTAGATGCATACCTGTTACAAAAACAAAGACTTCAAATTCATTTTCTGCTTCCAGGATTTGAATCAATGATTTTATTTTTCCAAAATCTGCACGGGTTCCAGTTAGAAAAAGGATTTTTTTCATTCCTTTATAAGTTATATTTCCTTTTAAATTTTGCAATATTCTTTTCTATCATTACGCTAATCGGATAATTATCAAAATATTCATTCCCTCCTTTAAAGTGAACTATATCATTTTGTGCTGCTGAATTATCTTTTTTTTGTAATTCGAGTGCTTTTATTTTATCTGATAAAAATGGAAATAACTGATATTTATTTAGTATTAGCTCTCTTGCTTCTGTAATAGCATGCAAATTTTCTTCCCATTTATTGGACATTATTATCTCCTTTAAAAACAAATCTATATGTTTATCTGCTGGATCAATTTGAATAAAAGATTTTTTTGGAAAAAATTCTTCTACTTTATTACACCCAAAATACAAAGGCATTGTATAACTTAAAAAACAATCTGCAATTTTTTCTGTCCAATAATAATCATTTTGAAAATTTTCATAAGCAATTGCATATTTAACCTTGCTTAAAACCTCCCATTTATCATCTATTGGATTTATTCCTCTACCGTAAAGGTTCACAAATGGAAGATTTTTCATGTTTTCCAAAAAATCCATTCTTTTGTTATGTCCTTTTGAGGATCTTTGATTACTTGTAATCCAAACTATATTATCCTCTTTTATTAAATCTTCTGGCTTTAACTCTTTTAAAAAATCAAAACTTTTATTAACATGCCAGGGTAATGCCCCGTGCGATAAGATATTATTTTTTTTTATATCGAATTGATTAATTATCAGTTTTACATTTTTATTTGCATATTGTCTGTATTTAGAAACCTCATTAGGTGGTTCCAAACAGATATGTATAATATTATCCCTATTGACTTTAATAGAAAAATCTTTCCTTGGATAATCTAAAATAACCAGATAATCGCACTCATAAATAGCATCTTCTGTAAAAAGTAAACTGCCCCATTTCATAGAATTATCAGGTGTTTGTCTTTTTAAATCAGGATAATTGAAGTAACGTTCAATTTTTATTATCATTTACCGTCATTATTTAAATAACTTAATCAAAATCAGAAAAATCTAATTGTTCATCATTATCAATATCCCTAACAGCTTTTTTTCCAATCAAATCATTAAAATGTTCCGCCAGGATTTTACCTGTTCCCGGTCGTTTTACCCAAATATTTTCTTTTGATAATTTTTCGCCTTTTTTAATTGGTTTTATAGCACATACAGTTGCAAATGCAAAATCAATTGTAACTTGTTCTTCTAGCGCTGGTTTTTTAGTTCCGCCACGCATCAAAGCTATTTCTGAACTTGAAACAATTAATTCCTGACAGGCTTTTTCATCCATACTACATATAATGTCAGGACCTGTTCGCTGCATATGATCTGTAAAATGTCTTTCTAATATGCTTGCGCCTAGCGCTACCGCTCCCAAACAGGCATTATTATTTAAAGTGTGATCAGATAAGCCAAATACTTTATTTGGAAAAGCCTCATGCATCTCTATCATGGCACCAAAACGGACCAAATGAATAGGTGTTGGATATAAGTTTGTTGTATGCAATAAAGCAACAGGAATATTATGTTCATCAAAAATAGCAACTGCTTTCTGAATACTTTCAATTGTATTCATTCCTGTGCTCAGAATAACAGGCTTCCCAAAAGAAGCAATATGTTCTAACAATGGATAATTATTGCATTCCCCAGAGCCAATTTTATAAGCAGGTATATCAAAGTTTTTCAAACGGTCTGCAGCAGCACGCGAAAATGGCGTAGAAATAAAAATCATTCCTTTGCTTTCTACATAATTTTTTAGTTCTAATTCATCTGCTTCGTTTAGTGAACATCGTTCCATGATTTCATATATAGAAACATCAGCATTACCAGGAATCACTTTTTTTGCAGCTCCGCTCATTTCATCCTCGACAATATGAGTCTGATGTTTGACAACTTCAACTCCGGCTTTATGGGCTGCATCTACCATTTCTTTGGCTACTAGTAAAGAACCTTCATGATTAATTCCTATTTCGGCTATAACCAAAGGTGGATAATCCTGACCTATTTTTCTTCCTGCAATTTCTATATATGGATTCATAAAATATATGTTATGAGTTTTTTGATAAAAGATATTCAGCATACTCAAAATCTTCCTGGGTATCGATATCTACATTGGCAAAAATATGATTTACTTCGAATGGAAAGGCATTTTCTGAAATAATAATATTATCTAAAATCAGCTTTGCTTTTGTAATATAAAGTAATCCGTTTTCAAAAAACAGAGGTTCCAAGTCCTGGCTTCTCTGTCCAATTGTATAATTAAAAGGAACAAACTTATTACCTGATAATTTACCAAATTTCTGATGATTTCTTGAAATACTAAAAAGACTTTCATAATTCTCTTTTTCATAAATATCAAAAGCCTCTTTTAGTAAACTTTTTGGCCGTAACGGACTTGTAGGCTGTAAAAGAACAACATTTTCTATATTCGCATCAATCTGCTCCAATACATTTTTAAGAGCAGAAACTGTTGGCTCCAAATCTCCTGATAAAGATCGCGGCCTGTCAATTACTTTAGCTCCAAACTCTAGTGCAATTTGCTTTATTTCTAAATCATCTGTTGAGACGTAAATTTCATCAATAATATCAGTATTCTGCTGAGCAAATAAAATACTATGAGCAATTAATGGAATTCCGCCTAATAATTTTACATTTTTTTTGGGTAATCTTTTTGAACCACCCCGGGCTGGAATCATAGCAATAGTTTTCATCTAAAAATCGATTTTGCTTGTTTGCAATTCATCTTCAGGTTTCCAATATAATTTTGCGTCAGCCAATTCCTGATACAGTTTGTATTCTGCATTTGTTAATCGATTTGCATTTTTAGCAATTTTGGGAAAAGCCAATAATAAATCTTTCATAGCCAATAAAATGGATTGTAATGCAGCCCAATCTCCTTTGAAAACTTTTAATTTTAATTGTATCCAGACAGAGGATGCCATAGTTCTTGGAATAAGGTTAAGAGGCAAAAATAAAAAATACAAATACCATCCGGCTCGTAGAGAATTTCTTAATCTAAGACTATAGTCTGAAGCATTTCTCCTGTCTTTTAAGCTTACCCTGTGATGGACTAAAACATCTGGCAGATAATGTATTTCACATTTTTTTTTTAACAATTGATAGGACGCAAAATTCTCTTCACCATAAAAAACAAACCATTCTGGATAATTTGGTATTTCACGCCATACCGAGATTCTCCATACATGTCCACAACCAACAAAACTTTTCATCCTGCCACGCAAATCATTTGAAAATATATTTTCAGGAATTTCTTTTGACCAAAATACTCTAAATCCGAGTACTCCAGCCTTAGGGTTTTGAAGAAAGTAATCAGATATAAGTTCTAATGGTTCATCTGTAATAAAATGAGCATCATCATCTAATGATATTGCAAATTCAGCATTTGTTTCATTTAACATTTTGTTTCGGCAATACAAATATCCCTTTGAAACTTTGTTGGAATGCAAAATAATTTCAGGATAATTATGTGCTATATAATTTGTAGTCCCATCATTGGAACCGTCATCAAAAACTACACATTCAACATCATCCCTATGGATTAAATGATTGATTTTCTTAAGCGTAAATATCAAATCGTCTAAACGGTTTTTGGTCGATATTAAAATTGAAAATTTTTTAACCATATTTTCGATTATTAATATTTTGCAATCATGGTATCAGGTAATTTTTTCCATTTCAGAAAAAATTTTACAGTGAATTTTACTGAGATAAACTTAACAAAAAGCCGATTTTTTATAAAATAGGCAATACTGTTTATTTGTTTTCTTTTCGTAAAGTTATATGAAACAATACTATTTTCCTTTTTATGGTTTCTCTCATTATACATCCAGTCTTCCAATGTATTTCCCATGTGATAAGCGTAGTTATCATAAGTGTTTAATCTCCAGTAATCTTTTTGTAATGGCAGCCTATCCAGATATCCTACACTATCCCCCCCCATTTTATAGCCTATATAAGTAGTAATATTTTCAAAAACATCTTTTTTATAAGTCGCTACAAAATGTCCTGATCCTATTAAAACATTTAATTCTTCATTAATTTTCAACCCCAGATTATATTCCAGATAATCCTGATTGTAATTTCTATCCCATCCAATACTATCATAAAAACGAATCAAAGCTTCTTTGTTTTTAACTGGCAAGAATTGAAGTTTTGAGGTAAACAATGTATCAAACAACACGTTTCCGCAATTGCTCTCATAAGTTTTAAATTGGGGAACAATGCCAACTACACCGGCTTTAGGTACTTCTCTGAACACTTTTACAGTTTCTAATTGCCAATTAGGGAGAAAAAAAACATCTGAATCTGAAATAGTAACCAGTTGTATGTTATTGCCTGCTAAACCCTTAAGAATAGCATTTAATTTCCCAATATTTTCAGTATGAATGAGTTCTTGAATTTTATTTTCTTTAAAAAGTAAATCCAGATAATCTGAAACAACCTTATCACTTCCATTATTGACAATAGTAATAAAAGTTTTTTTGTGAACCGTGTTAAAAAGAGATTCTAAACATAATTTCAAAATAGCAAAACTATCCTTGAAATAACCGCTATGAGAAGGTATGTATACCGGTATAATAACCTGATGCAAAAAAACAGATTCATCCTGGATTTTGTTTTTATTGGGATTATAACCTATTCTCATTTTAAAATTCGTTTATAAATATTAATAACTTTTATTCTATTTTGGTTATAATCTAACCTATTTTTTGCTAAAATATTATTTTCCAATGCAGCACTCTATATCAAATAAGCATTTTGAAATTGTTTTCAAAATCAAATTTTGCATATTAGATATAGATTCTGGAGCTTATATCAAAAAACCATCTTTACCATCACAAATTATCTCTCCGATTACTCCTCTGGATTAAACTGTATAGGAAAAACACCCATCACAATGGCAACGATAAGTATTTTCATATAATTTTATTTCTAAAATTATATGAGTTGATTAAAGTTACTACCCATACTCATCGTATTTGAGATTTTATATCCTTTAATTAAGTTTAATAAATAATTTATCTTAAAAGAATTGAAAAAAATCTTGATCCCTTCAATGATTCCCAAGTACAATTGTTGTTTCACCACTGTTTTAGGGAAATGCTTTCTGTAAAAATAAAAATGTAATTTTTGTTTCTCTAAGGCTACATTCAATAACTCTGCCTTATCTCTTTGTCCCCCTGATGGAGCATTTAAATGCTCAACCAAAATTCGGGGTTCAAAATAAATATTAGCTCCAGCTTGTAATAAGCGCATTCCGTAATCCCAATCATCACCCCAAATAGTAAAATGTTCGTCAAAAAAAAATCCTGCTTCTTTAAATACTTTTCTTTTAACAACATTTAGACCAGAACACACTTGTAAACGAAACCTTCCTTTTGAAAAATTACGAGGTTTAGCTATAGTGTCAATCATAGAACCATATTTAAATTCTTTATCTTCCATACCTTCAAATCGAATCCCAGGAATCAACACATCAATAACATTTGGTTGCAAAACGGCTACAATTTGCTCAAATGCCTCACTTGGAATACGTAAATCATCATCCAAAAAAAATAGCCACTCTTCATCCTTATAAAAATTTAAAGCTTTATTTCTTGAATCATTTACAGATTTTTCTCTCTTATTTTTTACAAAATTGAAATTATAATTCAAGGGCAGTTTATTAAGATCTGGTTCTATATCAATAAGACTTTGATCAACAATTATAACCTGTGAAATGTATTTCTCAAAAGCATTTAAGTCTAATAACAAATCAGATAAATACCCTATTCTGTCTCTGGTCGGAATTACCAAAAAAAAGTTTTTCATTTAATTTTATTATTTATCTCTGACTCTTTATTGTAATGTACGTTTTAATTAAATTAAAATCAAAGCTCATTAAGATGGTTGTTAAAATATAAAGTAACAATCTCATTTTAACAGCAAAAGGGAATGTTTTATAAAAATCGACATTACGTCTGATAATTTTTTTTCTATAAATGTACCATTCGTTAGTAGTAAACATCAATTTCTTTTGTTTTAGATTAATTAGAGTAAGCCTTTCTGCAACTATTCTACTTTTATATTTATTAAAATCATGTTTATTTCTAATCCCTGAATTTAATGTTCTGAAAAAATAGAGAGGATCATTACAAACTGCAATTTTAGGACTCTCGATTAATAGTCTGTTAAAAAATTCCCATTCTTGTCTCACTGTAAGTTTTTCATTAAAAAGTGGTTTATTTTTCAATAAAAAATCTTTTTTAAACAAGGGACCATTAGTGACAAATGAAATTTTTCCTAATATATGATTGAGTAGTACGTTCCCTTCTAAATGTAGTGGCCACGGTATTGCTTCTATCATTGGCAAACTCTCAAATATAGCCCCTTTGCAAACTACAAAATCATATTCATTTTTTAATATCAAGTTCACTTTACGCTCAATTTTATCTGGAAACATTATATCATCACTATCAAACCAATTTATAAATTCTCCCCTGCTTAATTCAAATCCATAGTTTCGGGCTGCATTACCACCAGGAAGTTTGTCAATAGGTCTGTTATGAATTTGAAATCTGGAATCTTTTTTTATATAATTATTGACAATTTCAAAAGTATTATCTGTACTTCCGTCATCGACAATAATGCACTCCCAATTTTGATAGGTTTGCGCTACTATTGAATCAAGTGTTTCCTCAATTAAATTTGCACGATTGTAAATTGGGATTATAATAGATATTAATGGATTCATTTAATATTTAAAAAAGAGGGTTGCATTTTACAGGATTCTTCTCTATTTTTTATAATTTGTTTCTTATTTAAATGATTCAACATTTTAATTCTTTTAAAAAACTGTATAATTTCTTTTTTTTTAAATAAAACAAGTGACTTACATAAAGAAGCATAACATTTTTTATATTCTTTTCCAAAAAAAAATTGATTTATCGGATTAGACATATTCAAAATAACACTTCGGCTGTAAACTATTTTGTCATCTGTAAAATAGCGATTTTCAGAAGTTGTTTCTCTATCATGATAAATTATAGAATTAGGACAAACACCAATTTTAAAGCCATGGAATTTAATCCTTTGCACATAATTATCATCTTCTCCATAATGAAAAAAAGAAGGATTAAATCCTCCTACAATTTCTAGACATTCCCGCGAAATTAACCATGCTGCAGCATTAATAAAATTAACGGGATATATTTTTTTCTTAATTATATTTAAAAAAATATCTGAATATAAATTGTAGCACCTTTCCGGATTTATATATTTGGAAAATTTATAATCTAACGCATTACCATTCCCATTCAGATGCATTGGACTTACAATACCAAATTGGGGTTCCTTCTGATGTGCTATCATAAGATCTGTAATTGTATCAGGTTGTATCCAGGCATCCTGATTAAGCAAGAAAACATAATCTGCCCCATCAGAAAAAGCCTTTGCTATACCAATATTATTACCCCTACCAAATCCCAGATTTTCATTTGATTCTATAAGTGTTACTTCTGGAAACTTATTTTTAATTATTAGAGGTGAACCATCTGTTGACTTATTATCAATTATAATTGTCTCCAAAAAAATAGTACTTTGCATAATGCTATTCAAACATTTCTCCAACCACTTTTTGGGATTATAAGTAACAATGACAACTACGATTTTCATTTCTTTTTTAATTTTGAACCAAATAAAACCATCAATTTTCGAGTTATTTTTGAAATAAACGAGAATTTATATTTCAATCTTGACTGATGCTCATTGTTTAATAATTTAAAATATTCTTTATATAAAATTTTATCATAGATATTATAATCATCAATATTCTGTTTGCGATTCACATTTGTAGCCTGATTCTCATGAATTCTAAATTTCACCAATGGCAAATCAATTATGATAATTGTATTTTCTTTTAAAATTCTATACCAAAATTCGTAATCCAAAATTTGCTTCAAATCAGTCCTAAAGTACCCAATTTTATTTACAATATCTTTTTTAAACATTACCACACTAGGCTCCCCAATTTTATTTAGTGGAGATTTACTAAAATGATCACTCTTAAATAAAAGATTATCTAATACTAAAACATTATTATTTTTTTGACTTATTCCAACTTGTAGATTTTTATATTTTTTTATCCAATTACTAGTATACTCTCCTACAGCATTTTGTTCGATAATAAAAGATCTTTTACTTGCAAGCAAACCAATGTGAGGGTTTTCTTTATAAACAAAAATCATTTTTTCAATACAATCGGATTCCATAACATCATCCTGAAATAGAAATTTAATAAATTCCCCATTTGCTTTTTTTATACAATTATTCCAATTTGCTCCAATGCCCTTTGGCTTATGGTGATAGATATAAAAAGGAAAATTACTTAACACTTTAAATCTATTAACAATATCCAAAGTTTTATCAATTGATCCATCATCACTAATAATTATCTCTACATTTGTATACGTTTGGACTTGAATGCTCTCTAAAGTTTCTTTCAGATATTTTTCACCATTGTATGTCGGAACACATATAGAAACTAATGGTAGATTACTCATTTTTTTATAACTCTTTTAATTAAAAAAAAAGGATATATTAAAAAATTACCTATTCTATATGAAAAAGTTTTTTTGATATTCGTAATCATACTAGATTTTATATGGTCATTGATTTTTTTAGATATTTCAATTCCATCAAAAATAGAAGGTCCTACCTTTTCTATTTGAATGGAAGAAGCAATTAAAATATTATATACAGGCTCAATTGTTAACTTTTTTAAATCGAAATTATCTCCTCTATAAATCACTGTTTTCTCAAAATCATCAACGTGATTAATATATGAATTTAAATTATAAGCTACCTGATAATAAAAATCAGTATTTAAAAAAAATCGCTTAGATAGACTTTTAAACTCTTCAAAATATAATTCTCTTATGTGAAATGGGTTGACTTGACCTGTTAAATCAGAATAATATTTTTTATCCGGAGAAGACATAATTAAAACACCATCAGGCTTTAAAATCCTTTTGATTTCAGCAAACATTTCATCATGCTTATCATGATGCTCGATTGTTTCAAAACTAACTACAACATCAATACTTTTAGACTCGACCGGAATTTCATCGGCACTTCCTACAATATAATTAAGGTTATCTTTTACATACTTGCTTTGAGCATTTTTAATTGTATTTTGGTCAATGTCAACACCTGTAACAGATAGCGCACTCTTTGATAGCATATAAGAGCCATAACCTTCACCTGAAGCTATATCTAAAACTATTTTATCTTTAATAAAATCAACTGCTAGAGCATATCGATGAAGATGTTCCACAGTTACATTTGAAAAATTATAAAACTCTAATCTTTCGCCTGTTTTTTTTTCTATTTTACCCATTGTAAATTTGGTCTTATTAATCCTGGAAAATGACCAGAGTAATCTCCTCTGGCTGTTTTATCACCAACTTCATCTATAATATTAAACCCCAAAATATCATTTTCATGAAATTCTACGTGAAATGGTCCATAGCGCATAATAGCAAAACTACAACTGTACCCACCTTCCGCTAATAAATTTCTCGGAATTATTATTCTCTTTTTGTGGATGCCTAGTTTCGGTGCTTCTTTCAATGTAGATGAGAATTTATCATGAGAGCTTAAAATATGTATGTTGTGTGAATTAAATAAATTAAATCCGTGTGTAAATAATTCATTTTCTATTAAAATTTCATATGTGAATTCAATTTGTATTTCATCTGATATAGAATGATTATAAACAACTTCACCTTTTTCATTTAAAACTTTAGCCTCCAATAATTGTAAAAAATCTGTTTTAGGTGCTAAATTTTTATTCCATTTTTTTGAAGCATTTTTAACTGAGTCATTAAAATATACATCAATAGCCTCATCTATACTTCCCTGACAAACAATTCTCCCATTCTCCATCACAATTCCTCTTGTACATAAACTCTTCACAGCTGCCATATTATGACTCACAAACAAAACCGTTCTCCCTTCACCTTTCGAAATGTGCTGCATCTTACCAATGGCTTTCTTTTGAAACTCTGCATCTCCTACGGCCAAAACTTCATCAATAACCAAAATTTCAGGTTCCAAAAAAGCAGCTACGGCAAATGCCAATCGAACAGTCATTCCGCTACTGTATCTTTTTACCGGGGTATCAATATAACGTTCGCATCCTGAAAATTCTATAATTTCATCTAATTTTGAAGCAATTTCCTTTTTAGTCATTCCCAGAATTGCTCCATTTAAAAAAATATTTTCACGTCCGGTCATCTCTCCGTTGAATCCTGTACCGACTTCTAAAAGCGAAGCAATTCTGCCACGTGATTTAATGCTTCCGGTAGTCGGCGCGGTTACTTTCGATAGAATTTTTAAAAGTGTTGATTTGCCGGCTCCGTTCTTGCCAATAATTCCAAGTACTTCTCCACGTTGAACCTCAAAATTGATATCCTGCAATGCCCAAACATAATCTGATGTCCCTTTTGTAGATCGGTCATTGGTGTCACCTATCTTTAAATACGGATTTTCTTTGCCCCGTATCTGATGCCACCAACGATTCAGGTCATGGCTTAATGTTCCCGTGCCAACTTGTCCTAAACGATATTGCTTAGAAATATTTTCGGCTTTTAAAATTACATCTTTCAATTTTAGAATTGGATTTTAAGGTAATAGGTATTTAGAATATTTTGGAATTGATTTTTAATAATATTTTATACGGTATCTATAAAACTTTTTTCAGTTCTATTAAAAATCAAAAGGCCAATAAAAAATAATGCTGTCGTAACTAAAAAAGTATAGAATAATCCTAATATTGAAATTTGTCCCGTACTTAAAAGCATATAGCGTGAAGTTTCGATAATATATGCCAATGGATTATACTCTACTAGCCAGCCAAACTTAGGCAATTTGTCTTTTATCAATGCCATTGGATACACTACCGCCGACAAATACATCAATAATGATATTCCAAAAGTAATTAAATGACTAAAATCACGATATTTAGTAACCATAGATGAGATTAACATTCCTAATCCTAATCCTAAAATACCCATTACTGCAATTAGAATTGGAAAAAATAAAACAGAAGTATTCAGTTTTAAATTATATCCCTGAAAGTAATAAAAAATATAAAATAATATAAAAATTAAAAACTGAATTCCGAATTTAACTAAATTAGAAATTACAATTGAAAGAGGCGTAATGATTCTAGGAAAATAGACTTTCCCAAAAATGCTTGCATTGGTTTTAAATGTATCTGATGTACCTGTAAGACACGCAGTAAAATAATTCCAGACTGTAATTCCTGCCAAATTAAATAAAAATGGATGTATTGTACCTGTGTTAATTCCTGCTACATTATTAAAAATTATGGTAAATGTCACAGATGTAAATAATGGCTGTATCAAATACCAAAGTGGCCCTAACACAGTTTGTTTATAAACTGTAATAACATCTCGTTTTACAAACAAAAATAACAAATCGCGATATTGCCAAATTTCTTTAAAATTTAAAGAAAAAAAGTTGTTTTTTGGTGTTATTTCGAACAACCAGTCTTTATTATCTGTAGTATCCATTTTATAATTAACAGGATTTTTTACCTATTCAAAAAGATTTAAAAAAAGCAAAAGGTGCTTTTCTTAAACACCTTTCTATATTATGATTTAAAACATTTATTTACTTATCAAGAACTTCAAAAGTAGAATTCATGCTTTTAAATTCAGGAACAATTTTTTTCATTTTACTTACTATTTCTTCATTACTATAAAAATTTGCAATTGCAATGAGTTCTTCAATTTCACAATGCAAAGTTTCATATTCATCTTGTATTTCCTGGGCTATCATAATTTTATTGTGATAAGTAGGCAAAGTTTTAGAAGTATCATTTAACAATTCTTCATATAATTTTTCACCTGGTCTAAGACCAACAATTTTTATTTTTATCTCTTTGTCAGGAATAAAACCGGCTAACTTAATCATTTTTTTAGCTAAGTCAATAATCCTTACCGGTTTTCCCATATCAAATATATAAATTTCTCCACCATTTCCCATTGCTCCTGCCTCCAAAACTAGCTGACAAGCTTCAGGAATAGTCATAAAATAACGAATAATATCCTGATGAGTAATTGTTACCGGACCTCCTGCCGCAATTTGTTTAGTAAATAACGGAACTACTGAGCCATTAGAGCCTAAAACATTCCCAAAACGGGTAGTAATAAATTTAGTTTTACACTCTGGCTGTTCTTTTTGATTTTTTAAAAATAACGACTGAACATATTTTTCTGCAATGCGTTTACTGGCTCCCATTACATTGCTAGGATTTACAGCTTTATCTGTAGAAACCATTACAAATTTCTTTACATTGTACTTACAAGATAAATCTGCTAAGTTTTTAGTTCCTTTGACATTTGTAAGTATTGCTTGTGAAGGGTTTTCTTCCATTAAAGGAACATGCTTATAAGCAGCGGCATGAAAAACAACCTGTGGCCTAAAATCAGTAAAGACTTTTTCTAAAGCCTTTTTACTTTTAACATCTGCAATAACAGCTCTTATTTTAGTTTGAGAGTCTAACGCAAGGGTTTCTAAACATAAATTATGCAAAGGAGTCTCTGCGTGGTCTAAAATCACTATCGTTTTAGGGTTAAAACCTAAAACCTGTCTTACAATTTCACTGCCAATAGAACCTGCTGCACCTGTAATGAGTATGACTTTATCTTTTAATTGTTTAGATATTGATTTACTGTCTAATACAATTGGTTTCCTTTCTAATAGATCTTCAATCTGAATATTCTTAACTTTTTGAGAAATTTCTTTTTGATTTTCCCAATCAGAAATTAATGGCACTGTGTATACTCTGTAGTTGAATTCTAAACATTGGTCAACAATAATCAACTGTTCATCTTTAGACAAACTTTTGTCTGCAATAATAACAGCTTCAGCAGCTACGGAACGCATCAAAGCAGGTAATTTTTTCTTTTGAATTAATATAGGTAAATCTAACATTCTTTTAGATGCATTCTGGCTGTTTTTATCTACAAAACCAACTATCTTAAATCTTGAAGGAGTTTCAAATTTTAATGCATTTGCTACAGAAATTGCGTTAGCATCTGTTCCATAAATAACTGTCCTAATTAATTTTGAATCAGTTTTTTCAGAAAAATAAATTTCAAAAGTTTGTTTTACAACTACTCTGTATAAAAATAACCCACAAAAGGACAGTACTAAGTTTATAAAAAGTGCTGTATTTAAAAATGCCTTGTGTCCAGAATATAATTCAAAAACTAAATTAAAAATCAAAAAGAAAATCAAAACTGACATTTGAGAAAA
This sequence comes from Flavobacterium hibisci, assembly GCF_020026925.1. GTDB lineage: Bacteria > Bacteroidota > Bacteroidia > Flavobacteriales > Flavobacteriaceae > Flavobacterium > Flavobacterium hibisci. The sequence continues at coordinate 149,030 of NZ_JAIQDW010000004.1, forward strand.
CAACAGCTTTATTGCATCTATATATGAAGAGTGCCTAATAATTCCGGAATATGTTCTAAATAGCCAGAAAAAAAATATATTAACAATAATAAGACTTGATACGAAATAAAAACCATATGAAGTTACTATATAACCTATCGCTGTGCCTTCAAACAGCATATAAGTAAATGTAAATGAAAACAAAAGAACCATTATATCAATGGCAACAATAATCCATCTTGGCAAATAACTAAGATTATTAATGTTTGCTTTAATATTTCTTGGAGAAAATTTATTGTACAAAAAAGCTGCTATTTTAGTTAATGGGTTTGTATCCAAGCTAGTTATCTTTAGTATTGAAAAATTACACTTACAAAAATACTAATTAATGGTTTTAAAAAAATCTTCTTTTAAAATTAAAATGGGTTTCCTTTTTTTTTCTGTCTTAAAAATTCCATTAGATAAGAACCATATCCTGATTTAATCAATGGTAAAGCAAGTTTTTCTAGTTCCCTATCTGAGATAAACCCTTGTCGCCACGCAATTTCTTCAATGCAGCCTACTTTTAATCCTTGTCTTTCCTCTAAAACCTGAACAAATTGTCCAGCCTGCATTAAACTATTAAACGTCCCTGTATCAAGCCAGGCTGTCCCTCTGCTTAAAATACCAACCTTTAGCAATCCTCTTTCTAAATATGCTTTGTTTACATCGGTAATTTCATATTCACCTCTGGCACTTGGCTGAATGCTTTTCGCAATTTCTACAACTGAATTATCATAAAAATACAATCCCGGAACTGCGTAACTTGATTTTGGGTTTTCCGGCTTTTCTTCAATGGAAATAGCTTGCAGGTTTTCATCAAATTCTACTACTCCATACCTTTCGGGATCAGAAACATGATATGCAAAAACAACACCTCCGTTCGGCTTTGTATTTGATTTCAAAAGTTCCTGCATATTAGACCCAAAAAAAATGTTATCGCCCAATATTAAAGCTACATCATCAGTACCTATAAATTCTTCACCGATTACAAAAGCTTGGGCCAAACCATTTGGAACAGCCTGTTCTTCATAACTGAATTTACATCCCAAGTTAGAACCGTCTCCTAACAGTTTTTTAAAATTAGGTAAATCGTGAGGTGTAGAAATAATCAATATTTCATTTATCCCGGACATCATTAGTGTTGATAATGGATAATAAATCATTGGTTTATCATACACTGGCATCATTTGCTTGCTCATAGCTAGTGTTAATGGATGTAAACGGGTGCCGGAACCTCCGGCTAATATAATTCCTTTCATAATATTTTATATTTTGAATGCAAATACTATTTACATTTATTCACTTATCTTTTTTTAGAGTTACGAAGTAATTGCATACATTTTCTTAAGCTCTCTTTATACTCTGGTACTACTACTTCAAAAGTAGTTTTTATTTTAGATTTATCTAGCAAAGAAAACATAGGTCGCTTGGCTGGAGTTGGATAGTTAGAAGAGGCTATTCCGATAATTTCACATTCAAAACCCCCAATTTCTTGTATAGCTAAAGCAAATTCATACCAACTTATTTCTCCCTCATTGGAAAAATTATAAATACCAGCTACCCAATTGGGGTAACTAATAATCGTCATAATAGCTTGAGCTAAATCAGCGGCATAGGTGGGACTACCTATTTGATCGTTTACGATATTGAGACTCTTTTTTTCTTGCATTAATCGAGACATTGTTTTCACAAAATTATTTCCAAAACTGGAATAGACCCAAGAAGTTCGAATAATAATTGCGGCTGGATTTTGTTCCAAACATGCTTTTTCACCTGCCAATTTTGTAACGCCATAAATATTTATAGGATTTGTTGCAGCGGTTTCTGTTAAAGCAATTGACGAATTTCCATCAAAAACGTAATCTGTTGAAATGTGAATAAGTTTACAGTTATTTTGAGAACTCCATTTTGCCATAATGGCAACCGACTGATGATTTAGTACATCCGACAATTCAGTCTCAGATTCTGCTTTATCAACTGCCGTATGTGCCGCACAATTGATAATAATTTGCGGATTGATCATAGCAATGTTAGATTCTAAATTTTCCAAATCACACAAATCGAGCTCTTGCCAATCGGTAAAAACCCATTCAAATTGAGAATAGACAGAAGACAACAAATTCAATTCTGAGCCTAATTGACCTTTGGCTCCTGTTATCAATATTTTTTTCATAAGTTGATTTATATTATTTTTTATAGAATATGGAATAGCAGATTCCCATTGTTCTTTACTCCCAAATCCTAATTATGCCCATTTCTAATATTAAAATTCCCAGTCTATATCTTTGAAATGTGGTAAAATCAAATCTTTTTCGGATATAATAATTTCATTGGCTTCGAGCTGCCAATCAATATTTAAAGTAGGATCGTCAAAATGAATACCTCTTTCGCTATTTTTATCATACAGTTGATCTACTTTATACATTACAGAAGCTGTTTCACTTAACACCGAAAAACCATGCGCAAATCCGTGAGGTATCATCAATTGTTTTTTATTTTCTGCACTCAACAATACACTTACATGTTGGCCATACGTAGGAGATTTTTTGCGCAAATCTACTGCGACATCCAAAATCTCACCTTCTAAAACCCGTACTAATTTAGCTTGAGCAAAAGGATTAATCTGTAAATGCAACCCACGAATTACCCCTCTTTTAGAAAAAGATTGATTATCTTGTATAAATTGATACTTTATCTCTTCTTTATTGAATTTTGCTTGATTATATGCCTCAAAAAAATAACCGCGTTCATCTTCAAAAATCGTAGGATGAATAATTAGTAAATCTTTTATTTTTGTGGTTTCTGTTTTCATAAAATTATTTAAAAACGGGAATAATCCCTATTATATTACATTCAAAAATTACCTAATAAAAAAATTGAATCCTTTTTAATTATTAAAAATCATCATAAACAACTCGTTACGATGAGAATTAAACATCGCATAAACAAAAATAGGAAAAAGCAAAACTGTGGATAAATTTAGCATTCGCAAGTTTTTGGCTTTGAAAAACTCCTTTAGAGGATACAGCATCATAGCAAATATAAAATAAGGAGAAAAACGAAAAGCTACGACTGGATTTATAAAATACGTTACTGCATAAAGAAGGAAAGTAGTAACTAAAATAGGATGCAGGATTTTTCTTTTATAAAAAAAATAAAATAAAATATATAAAAGAACAATGAATACAAAAAATAATTTGTGCATAATTCCAATGGTGACTATTCCAGCTGAATATATATTAATTTTAGATATAATAGTTTGAAACTCTTCAAATGCAGACAAAAAAGGAATCAATATAAAGACAAACAAAAAAAGCAATAAAGGAAGAATTATAAGAATTCTAAAATAATACCTATAATTATGAATAAAAGTAATCAAGAGTAGTGAAGAGCTTATATGCAACAATGGAGTAATTAAAACCAAATTAAATTTTTTGTTCCTAAAAGTATAATAAAAGTATAATGCAAATAAGATATAGACTGGACCATTCCTTAACACAACGTATGTGATAACAAAGTAATAAAAAACAAATATTATCATTTTTTTGTATAATTCAATGTCTTTTCTTAGTAATAACCAAACAAAAAACAAGGTTGAAATAGTAAAATTAAACCAATACATAGATATAAAAACAGTCTCTTTGATAGGTGTAAAAAGCTTAAAAAAAGAATAAACACTATAGAGATAAGGTTCATTTATGAAAAATGATAAAAGACTGGTAGGTTTATGAAAAATTTGAAAATTATAATAAAGATAATAATCATTATTGTAATCCGCTTTTAACAGGATTCTTAAAAAAATAGAGGAAATGACAAAACATGCAATAGAAATTCTTTTTCTTGTTAAATTCTCACTATCAAAACAGCCTAAATAAAAGGATAAAAACACACACAATACAATAAATAACAATAGGATCATCTAATACAAATAAGAATTAAAACTAAAGTTACATGAACTAAAATACGACTTGTAGTCAATATACGTATTTCTTTATGTCCTCCTCCATCATCAATTGCGCCCATAATTCCTGGATCTATAAATAAAATTAATAGCATAGATCCGAACATATTAATTACCTGGGTAAAAGAACTAAGCATCAAAGCCTTTTGAGGAAAAGAAAAACTTACATAATATAAAAAAGTAATGCTTATAGAAAATAAGAAACCTGCAATATAATTAGTTCCAAATAAAAGCCAATTATTGGACAAATATTTAATTTGAAAGGAGGGTGTGTTTTTTATTTCTTCTAATTGGAAAGGTTTTGATTTTCCAAAAAAACGATTTAAAATTGTAATCACCTTTTTAGAAAAAAGCGAAGTGAATTTATAGGAATATAACGGCAGCAAGAACACTATTACCAAAAAATGAGCCAATATCGTGATAAGCCATACTTCATTTTTATCTTTTATAGATTCGGTCACATAGGCCATAATGGGTATAAATATCAAAATAAAACCTCTAGAGGAATATTGAAATATATTTATTAATGACAAAAGATATCGAATATTCTTACTATCCTGTATGTAATATTTAAAATGATAAACAGAAACATCAATAAATATTGAAAAAGCATACGCTATAGCAGCTAGTGCAAACATAATTTCAAGTTTAAAATTCACATACAACGTATCTTTTCATATTCCATTTTATTAAAAGTTAGCCATTAAGGTTTAAAATTGATTTACTAAAAAAATTAAAAGATCACTCATACTAAATACTAACGTTATTTATATTCAAAAAACCGTTCTAAAACTTTTTTAATCCTTTCTCTTTCTATTGTACTAAGATTAGATCCCGAAGGCAGACATAAACCGTTTGCAAATAAATTTTCTGCGACTTTCCCACCATAATAAGAGCAATCTGCAAAAATAGGCTGCAAATGCATCGGTTTCCAAAGCGGACGGCTTTCAATATTTGCTAGTTCAAACGCAAGCCTTAATTGCTCACTCGTTTTACCGTTTGTTTTATCAGGATCAATAGTAATTGCAGAAAGCCAATGATTAGAAAAATAATCCTCACTTGGTTCCTTCAAAATATGGACGCCATCTATATTTTGAAAGAAAATACTATAGAAAAAGTGCATTTCTCTTCTCAATTTTATGTGTTTATCTAGGACTTCCATTTGCCCACGACCTATGCCCGCACAAACATTGCTCATTCTATAATTATAACCAACTTCACTATGCTGATAGTGAGGTGCATTATCACGAGCTTGGGTTGAAAGAAAAACAGCTTTATCTTTTATTTCTTTATTTTTAGTAACTATAGCACCTCCTCCCGAAGTGGTAATAATTTTATTTCCATTAAAAGAAAGGATTGCAATATCTCCAAAAGTACCGCATTTTTGTTTTTTATAGTGGCTTCCTAACGCTTCAGCGCTGTCTTCTAAAACTGGAATTTCATATTTTGTAGCAACTGCATTAATCGCTTCTGCATTGTAAGGCATCCCATAGAGGTGGACTGCAATAATAGCTTTGGGTTTTTTACCTTTAGCAACTCTATCAATGATAGCTTGTTCTAGTGATTCTGAGCACATATTCCATGTTTCAGTTTCGCTATCTACAAAAACAGGAGTGGCCCCTAGATACATAATTGGATTTGCAGAAGCCGAAAAAGTCATACTTTGACAAATTACCTCATCTCCTGCTTTTACGTCTAATAAAATTAGACCTAAATGAATTGCTGCTGTTCCTGAGCTTAAGACCCCCACATAAGAATTCTTGCCTAAATAATTTTCTAAATCCGCTTCCAATCCATTTACATTAGGGCCTAAAGGCGCTATCCAATTGGTATCAAAAGCTTCGTTAACAAATTTTTGTTCGTTTCCTCCCATATGAGGTGAAGAAAGCCAAATTTTAGAATTATTCAATTTATTAAAATATTTTTTTGGCAGGATTTCCAAAGTACGTCCCAACCTGTTTTATTGATTTTATTACAACAGAACCCGCTCCAATTCTTGTATTATCTGGAACCTTAACACCTGGTAATATAACTGCATTAGAGCCTATGAACACATTATTTCCAATAATAGCTCCTCCTCCAATATCAACATTTGCCATAATACTGGTAAAATCACCAATAACTACATCATGCCCAATTTGAGATCCATTATTAATAAAAACCAAATCACCAATAGATGTATCGCATGAAACAATTGAATACGGATGCATCACCAAGCCTTTTCCATAAGTAGTTCTTTCGCCAATGTAGCAAGATTCATGAATGAAATTAGAAATATGCACAGAAAAATCTAATGCGTTTTTTAAAAATCTTTTTTTAGTTTCTACATTAGAAATCGCAAAAATTACAGATTGATTTTTCTTAATGAAATTTATATCAACTTTACCTAAAATTTTTAAATCTGTAGTAAAACTATCTAATGCATTCAAATTATCATCTAAAAAACCTATAATTTTAGTATCTAAATCTTTTTTTGAAGTATTATGCCAGCTCACAATTTCTCTTGCAAGTCCGCCAGCACCGATAATAATAATTTCTGAATTATTGAATTGAATATCCTCCATCTATTTTAATATTTTGCCCAGTAATCCATTTACTATTATCCGAAAGCAAAAAAGAAATTATTGGTACAACATCTTCAACATCACCAATTCCTAAGGGATGCATTTGCTTAATTCTTTCGATGTTACTCTCTTCAATTTGCGAAAATAATTTTTGTGTCATTGGCGTATTTACGACTCCTGGCGAAACTGCATTTACTCTAAATTTTCTTTTTGCTAATTCTAGTGCTGATGATTTTACCACTCCGAGAACAGCAGATTTTGTAGCACAATAACCTATTTTTCCTGGTTGCCCCAATTCTCCCATTACTGATGAAATGAAAACTATACTTGCGCCGTCATTAGAATATTTCTTTTTAGAGAAGGAACGTAGTAATTCAATACCAGAAAAAACATTGATATTGAATATTTTACTAACACTTTCAGGATTATACATTGTTAACGGAAGTGTTTCTTCCATACCAGCACAATGAACAAATCCATCAAATTTATTTGCAGCAAGTGATTCTTCAAATATTTTTGGATAAGATGCAAATTCAGTTAAATCTAATGATACAAATTTTAAAGCACTTTCAAACTGATTTTGTAAACCTGTAATTTTGCTTTCATCTCTTCCAACAGCAATTACATTACAATTATTATTTAATAAAAATTCACAAAGCGCCAAACCTATTCCAGAAGTCGCACCTGTTATTAGTATTTTTTTTTCTTTTATCATTATAAAAATTCTTTATATTTTTTCTGAAAATAAAGTACTCTTTCTTCTTCTTGGCTTAATTCGCCATCATATGATGAGAATTTTACACCTTTTTGAACCTGTTGACAAATAGCTTTGTCTTCGTCAAAAACTTTTCTATTGAAATCAACTAAACTGTCTTCGTACATTTTTTCAACTGGACTTACTTTTCCTGACTCTTCTTTTTTAGTAATAAATACATAGCTTTTAAATAAAGTTGTATTCTCATCTATCGGGATAATATGTGATAAATTAAATGATATTCCATAAGTAGAAGAAATTAAAATATTAGGAAACAAAATTAAATGTTTATAACCTTTTATTTTATAGTCTCTTACTTGAAATGGCCGATGTACTTTTTCTTGTTTTCCTTCATTTTCTTGTAGTAAAACATCAGCATCCCAACGAGAATGATTTTCAGAAAAAGTAAATTCTAAACCTTTGGCACCTAATTTCTGAAAAGTTTCAGAATGGATCAAAGCAACATGATAACTTTCTAAAGTATTTTCAACTACAATTTTCCAATTTGAAGTAATTTCAATTTCATTTAAATCAACTAATTTTCCAAAATTTTTAGACATTTTTTCAACATCTGAATAAAAATTTCCTAAATAATCTTGCAACGAAATTTCATCTGAATTTATTTTCAAAAAAACTAAAGTCCCACAAATTTCAACTGAAAATTCTTCTAATTTAAGGCATTCTAACTCCTCTTTTGTAAAACTAAAAAATGGTTTTTTAGGAATTCCGAATGGAATACCTTTATCATTATAAGCCCAGCCGTGATAAGGACACATTAACGGACGATTGCCTTTTTCTACAGTTTGAATCAAGGAGTGTCTGTGCGAACAAACGTTTTTGAAAGCTCTAATTATTCCTTTAAGATTTTGAACCACAACCGGAGTTCCAGAAATATTAGAAACTACAAAATCATTAACTTCAGAAAAGTCAGAAGTAAACCCTACAAAGTTCCAAATTTGAGAAAAAAGATCTACTTTTTCTTTTTCGAAAACGTCCTTTTCAAAATATTCGTTTGGTTTTATTAAAGCTTTCATCAACTATTATATTTCTGTTATATTAAAAATATGAGCTTTAGACACATCAATTATGCAATTACCCCAATTTAACCCTGAACCATATCCACTCATTAGAATTTTTTTAGACTTTTTCAATTCTTCTTCTTTAGAACAAATTAAAAGTGGAATTGAAACACCACTTGTATTTCCAAAATCTTGAATATTTATAAGCATCTTTTCGGAAGAAATTTGCAACTGGGAAGCGATTTGCTTAATTATAAATTGATTGGATTGGTGCAATAAAAAGTAATCTATTGAGTCTTTAGACGTACTTGCTCTTTGAAATAAATTCTCTATACTTCCTGAAATTTCTCTTAATGTAAAATCAAAAACTTTAGGACCATCCATAGATAGATTTAATTTTGATTTTTGATTACCTTTTTCATCAGTTACCACATCAAAACTTTCTTTAGTGATCCCATTACGGTAACCACCATCTGGAATTTGAATTGCCGTGGCATTTAATCCGTCAGAAAAAAAATTAAAAAAAGATTTCATATTCTCATCATCTGAATTTTGAATTAATATAGCAGAAGCACCATCTCCAAAAAGCATCGACGTACTCCTATCATTATTTGATAAAATTTTTGATAAGGTTTCTGCAACAATAAAAAGCACTTTACCATTTTTTATTGTTTTTGCCAAAGCAAAAGCTGTGCTTAAGCCTTGAATAAATCCTGCACAACCTGCATTAATGTCCAAACACAATATTTCTTTTTTTAGGCCTAATCTAGATTGAAGAATATTTGACGTAAAAGGTATCTTAAAATCAGAGGTTTGGCTCAAGAAAATCAAACAATCAATTTCTTCTTTTTGAAGAGCATATTGGCTAAATAAATCTAATGCAGCAACATAACCAAGATCAGATGCTGTGACATTTTCATCTGCCCAGCGTCTTTCTACAATTCCTACTGTTTTTTCAAAAATTCTTAATTCCTTTGCTGATAATAACTCTCCAAAAGTATCATTTGAAATTTTTCTTTTAGGGACACAAGCTGAAATTGCCTTTATTTCTACTCCACTAAACTCTTGAAACATATTAATTAAATTTATCCAACCCAATTCTTTCTATTAAAGAGTCAATGGTTGTAATTTCTTTTAAATCATCTGCGTTTAAAGTAATGTTAAATTCATTAGAGATATAACCAATCAATACCATTGCAGTCATAGAATCCCACTCATCTAAATCTTTAAGATTTGTAGTGTTTTCTAATGTAGTTTCGATCTCTAATTCTTCTGCTAATCCTAAAATGAATTCATTTTTATTCATAATTCTATGTTTTATAATTTATTTTTAATTTTTATCAATCCTCCTGACCAAGAAAGGCCGACACCGAATCCAACAATAGCAATTGTTGTTTCTTTTTCTATAGATTGACTGTACTTCTTTAAAGCAATTGGAATGGTACATGAAACTGTGTTCCCTCCATCTTCTAAATCAATGAAAAAATTCTCAGTTACAATTTTTAATCTTTTGCGAATAAAATTAAGCATAAAAGCATTTGCTTGATGAAAAACAAATTGATTTATATTTTCTGTTTTTACATTGTTTTTTTCTAAAATTTCCTTTGTAAAATTAGGAATCACTTCACTTGTAAAGTTAAATACCTCAGGTCCGTTCATGTACAAATGATTATCTGTATAGGTATTGTCTGTCCCGTAGACAATTTCAGGTGATTGTGGATCAAATTGAAATCGAGAAGCACCGTTTTTCACAATAAGTTTGTCATATCCTGAACCATCAGTCCCAAAAAGGAATTCACCTAAACCCTCAATTTCATCAAAAGAGAGTAAAGTAGCCGTTGCAGCATCACCGAAAATAGCTCTATTGGATTTGTCTTTCGGATGAAGGTATTTAGAATAAGTTTCTGCCGTTACTAATAACACGTTTTTAACTTGTCCAGAAGTAATTAATCCTTTTGCTAAACTAACTCCATAAGTAAAACCTGAACACCCTAAATTAAAATCTAATGCGCCTATATTTTTTTTTAACCCTAACTTATTTTGCAAGACACAAGCTGTTGTGGGTAAAAAATATTCTGGGCTTTGCGTACAATATAGAACATAATCTATTTCTTGACGATCTTGAGATTCAAAAAGTTTTTCACAAACTTGAACAGCCAAATCAAGAGCAGTCTCTTTTTCGCCTACCCAATATCGATTCTTAATTCCCACCTTCACTTCAAATTTGGAAAAATCGTAATTATGAAATTCTCTAACCAAGTCTTCGTTAGTAACTTTGTTTTTTGGATAAACATATTCTATTGCTTTTATAATAGCTCCCATATTAATTTCCTTTAAATGCTTCTGTTGTTACTTGACCTTGCATATTAATACCTTCTCTGAAAAACACTTTTTTTACTGTTAAAAAAAATATTTTTAAATCTAACATTAAACTAGTATTATCAACATACCAAACATCATATTCAAATTTCTTTTCCCAAGAAATTGCATTACGCCCATTAACTTGTGCCCAACCTGTAATACCTGGTTTTACTTCATGCCTTCTTTTCTGAAAATCAGAATATAACTTGAGGTATTGAGGAAGCAATGGTCTGGGACCTATCAGACTCATATCTCCTTTAATGACATTCAATAATTGTGGAATTTCATCCAAAGATGTTTTACGAACAAAAGAGCCAACAGCCGTTAATCTTTCGCTATCTGAAAGTAAATTTCCGCCTGCATCTTTTTTATCATTCATTGTTTTGAATTTAATAATTTTAAAGATTTCTCCATTCTTACCAGGACGTAACTGAAAGAAAAAAGGTTTTCCTTGATTGGCAAAAAACAAACTAATAGTCACTATTATTAATATTGGACTTAATAATAGTAATCCAAATAAAGAACTAACAAAATCAATCATTCTTTTAATAAAGCTATTATACATATCTATTTTTTAATTCTTATCGGAAGTAAACTAATAATAAAAAACTGAAAAAATTTTTTAGAACTACGAATTAATTGAAAATTGTATCTTACTAAAACATACAACCTTGAAAAATAATTTTTTGAATATAAACGATATATTTTATTTTCAATAGATTCAGGTGCTGTATGATGACTAAACCGTTTTATCTGTTTAAAATACCAACCCATTTTTATTAATTTTAATCTTTCTCTAATTGCAAATAAAGTATTTGCATTTAATTGCCCGTGAACATTATTATCATGTATTCTATATAAAACGTAAGCGTTTGAGTCAATTGAAACTTTATAATGATTTATTCTAGCAAAAAAATAAACAAACCAATCATGAGAGAAAAATTGCCAGGAAGAGTAATCAAATTCATTTAGTGCTTTTTTTAAACCTATGCAAAAAGAACTTGTGAACACATAAGTACATCCTGCGCTCCCTCCTTCAAATAAAAAATCATATTTTTTTTGAGGAAACGATTTATTTATGATTAATTCCTTGTTTGAATTTTGATCCCAAAGAATTAAATTTGAACAATACAAACTTGATTTTTCCTTTATTAAGAGTTCTGAAGCTGCATTTAATTTATTTGGAAACCATATGTCATCTTGATCTGAAAAAGCTACAAAATCATAAGTTAATATTTCTTCTTCACTAATATTTTTGATAGCATTCAAAAAATTATTTGCCGCACTACCGGAACTAATATGATTATTTACTATTTCAACTTGATTATCATTTTTAAAGACTTTCAAAGATTCTAGCGTATTATCATTACTTAAATCATCAAATACTTTTACGCTAACGCTTATTTTCTCTTGAGAAAGTATTGAATCTATTTGATCCTTTATATATTTTTCTCCATTATACGATGCAAGTATAACAAGTATATTATTCATTACAATTAATTATATTTAATTTTAATATATCTTCTTAAAAGTTTTTCTATCATGTTGATTCTAAATTTCACTTTTGATATAAAATTAAACTTCTTTTCATAAGTTACGTTATTATTATGTCTTCTGTAAGAATGTAATTTTTGATCAATAAAATAAATTTCATCGAACAAAACACAACAAAGCCCAATCCACCAATCGTGCATAGCAATATTTCTAGGGAAAGGTAGTATTTTTTTTTTTAGTTCCCCCCTAAAAGCCATCGTACAACCTATGAAATTATTCCTAATTAAATTTTGAATTAACTTACTTTTAAAACCATTTTTATAAAAAATTTTATCTTGTAAGATTCCATTTTTATTTATAATATTTAAATCACTAACTAGTAAAGAGGCCTTAGGATTTTCATTAAATATTTTTAAATACATACTTACTTTAGCTGGATGCCATACATCATCTTGATCTGACAAAAAAATATAATTTCCTTTTGCAATCGATATTAAAAATTCAAAATTTCTTGTTGGATTTTTAAAAGAGTTATGATGAATTGCTATTCTATTATCTTTGTATTGCCCTATAATTTCAATTGTATTATCTTGTGAACCATCATCTGATACGATAACTTCGTCTTCATTACTTATTTGACAAAGTATTGAATCGATTTGCTCTTTTATATATTTTTCTCCATTATAGGTAGCAACGCAAACTGAAATCATAATCGTATTAATTATTTTGTAATTCTATAAATTTAGAAAAAACCACAATAGTTATTAGTAAAAAACTTAATCCCATTGGATTGTTAATGTAAGGATTGGTTAAGGATTGAAAATAAACAAAAAAAACACTTAAAATAAATGGAAGTGCTAATTTTTTAAATTCTTTATTTTTAATATTAATGTAAAGCACAAAAACATAAAACAATAGGCCAATCCAAAATAATATACCAATCAACCCTTGCTTATGAAATATTTCAAGAAAAGAATTCTCCATATGTATTGGTCGATCAGGAACACCGTTTCCAAAACCATGCCCGATTAAAAAACTAATGGGATTTATTTCATCCAAAACCTGTTCAACCTGAACATATCTAGTTTTATCTGAATCTGATCTATCGCCGACTGTTTGAAGATAAAATTCAGAAATCAGTGTAGATATTATTACTAACAAAACTCCTGATATTATTTTAATTATTTTTTTTTTATTTATAAAGAAAATATAAAAATAAGTAATTAAAAAAGTAAACAATATAAAACCACGTGTCAATGTAAGCATAACACATACAAATAAAATTATAAGAACTAATAGTTTACACTTATATTCAGACGTTAAAAAAAAGAAAAAGCCAATACACAGATACAAAAATCCTTTGTAAAAAAATAAAAAATCACCTCTAAATAATATTTCTCCTATTTCAGTTTGTTTATCATAAAATGACAGGAAATCAATAAAACCAAAATACAATAATGCAATGAAACCAATATATGATAATGCTAAAAAAATTGATCCAATTTTAATTAAATTACTAACTAAAACAATATCTTTTACGTCTTTTATCATTATAGAAAAAAATAAAATCATAAAAAAAAAAGATATTGGTTTGATATCTTCGAAAATATTTGATATTGAAGCATTATTTAATAGTCCTACAACCAAGCTCATCAAAGTTAATACAGAAAAAAAAATTGTTACTATTACTGTACTTCTTAATATTTTATTCCGAAACTGATACAAGAACACAGAAACTACCATAATAAGCAAAAACAACATCATCCTAACAGTTAAAAAACCAACTTCTAAGAATCTGCCACCTCCACCAATTATTATTTCAAAAAAACTTAAAATAAAAATAATTTTAAGAAATGTAAATTTTCTGTCTTCTATATCTTTCACTTAAATTATTTTAAACTTTAATTATAACCCATGATTCAGATTAAAGACAGTTTTAAGGGTCATAAAAAAATATTGTTTGTTTTTAAATCTCATTTGCTTTAAAGCCCTTGTAATTAGTCGCAAAATAAAAATAACATAAGCAAAAATCCCATCTTGTTTTACAAATAATTTCTCAGCAATTAACATTTTATAATATCTTGTAACTGAGACCTCATTTTCATAATCTCCAGCAACTGATAAATTTTGATAAATTTGACAATTTAAAACCAATACATTTTTATTTGATTTATAAATTTCTCTAAAATACCAATGATCTAACATATCCAAAGCGAATGATTTGTTAAAGCCTCCTATTTTTTTTACAAAACCAATATCAAGTATGGTTCCTGAATTTATTCCTGTCAAAGCATCGTATGCTAATCCAGAATCAATTTTTATCGGCTTACATAAGCCTCCCAAATACATTTTAGCAGGCGAAATTATTTTATTTTCTAAGGAAAGAACTTTAGGGATAATTGCAACGGTATCAATATGTAATTTTGAAAAATTAATAGTTGAAATTTCTGAAACAAATTCTCTTGTGAAAATAGTATCTTGATCTAATAACAAAATCCAATTTTTATTAATTTTAATAGCTTCTTCAATTGCTAAATTGTATGCGGTGCTAAGACCGGGATTCGAGCCATCATGGAAATATTTTACTCTGAACTTTTTATAATCAAAATATTCTGCATCATATTGTCTGTCTGGACTATTATCAAAAACAAAGATATTAATTGAAAAATTCAAAAATTCACTTAGAGTATTTAAAGTCTCCGAAGTTGATAAACTTTTTTTATAGAGCACAATAACCACAAAAAAATCATTAAACACCATTGAATTTCTTCTAAATATATTTAAAAACGTAATTATTTTGCATATCTCAAATATTTTTCTAAAAAAACATAAAACTTCCTATAAAGACTATTTTTGTTTTTTAAATAAATAAAATTTTCAAAAATTTCATTTATATCATTAGATAACTGTGAATTATAAATACTATAAAACGATTCTGCTTGAGAAATGTTATTGGATAAATACTCTCTTTTACTATCAAAAAAAACATTCGAAAAAAGCTTTAATCTCTGACTAAAACTTATTTTAGATTTCAATGTCACACTAGTTTGATGGATTCTGTACTTTATAAGTTTTTCATAAATGATTTTAAAATTGCCCTTACTGTAAGCTATTAAAGCAATCCAATGATCATGCATCATGATTTTATCAACAGGCATTTTCAAAATTTCTTCCTTCATATTCCTATTTATCATAATCGAACAACCTGTAACTATATTACCAATTAACAATTGTTTTAAATTAAATTTTCTTGGATTATATCCTTGAACATCCCAAAATGAAGGTTCCATTTCATTTCCAAAAACATCAATCATTTTTAAATCACTAAAAACCATACAAGGCTTATTGACAACATTAATAATGAGGAGTTCCTCGTAACATCTTTGTAATTTATTTAGTTCCCAAATATCATCTTGATCACATAGTGATATGAAATCATAATGGCATTTTAAAATGGCATTTTTAAATGTTTGTATTGGACCACAATTAGTATCATTTACATAAAGATAAATATTTGTATGTTTTTTTTGAAACTCATGAATAATCTGAATTGTATTGTCTGTAGAACAATCATCAACCATAATAATTTCGCGAGGAACAATAGTTTGATTTAAGATTGAATTTAATTGTTCTTCTAAAAACTTAGAACCGTTATAAGTAGCAATAGCAACTGAAATATCAAAATTCATAATTTACATAAAAAAAAGATTAAAGATTATGAGATGTTTTGAAGCCTATTTTTTACTTCTTCAATTATTTCCATAAGAGTTACTTCTTTAAATAAATACAAAGAAATTAAAAAACCTAAAAGTCCAACAGTACTTGAAATCATCAAATTAAGTAACGAACTAAAATCAAATAAACTCACAAAATATATTAGAATTGCCATTATAGTACTTGAAATAAAAAACCAAAACAAACTTTTATTTAATAATTTCAATTGAACTAATTCTTTGCGATACAAAAAAACAATAATTACAACTCCTAAAAATTCAGATGACACTGCAACAATAGCAGCACCAATATGACTAAATTTTGGAATTAAATACAAGTTAAAAAGTACACTAAAAATTGCACTAAAAATCACAGCAATTGTATATATTTTTTCCTTTCCTTGAGGGTAAAGAACTAAATAACCTAAAAAATATGCAATACTTACAATAATAATGATTGGTGAAAGTATTTGCATTGTCAATACAGAAGACAAAAACTCTTTACCGCCCATCACCAATGTAAAATCTTTTGCTAACATTAAAAACAATACAGCAAAAGGAAAAGAAATTATTAGAAAATAATTAAGTACTTTCTTAAGGTAACAATAATACTGATCTACATCATTATGAGCTAAAAAGGATAATCTAGGCAGTAAAACTACTCCTAAAGTGGTTATAGGAACCAAAAGAAATCTAATTAATTTATTTGCCATTGAATAGTATCCTACTGATTCACTACCTTTAAGCATTCCTAACATTAGATTGTCAAGTTGAACATATATGCTAATTGAAATACTAGCTATAAAAATTGTAAAAAGGGGCTGGAAATGTTGTTTGAAATTTAAGTCATAGATATTAATACCTTTAAATTGAATATGTTTCCTTAGATTTATTAAATTAAATAAGTTCCCTCCAACCGTAGATAAGACCATAATAACACCATAATAAAGATAATCATTCTTTGATGTAACAAATATAAATAATAGAATAAAAGCTATAATTCGAACAGCAAAATACCTAACAGTAATATACTTCTGGTCTTCTATACCTTGATAAAACCATTCAACACCCAAATTGGTAAAAAAAATCATTGAACTCATAATGATAATTAGAGTTTTTAATGACTGTAAAGACGAAATTTGGAGTACAAAAAATAAAATCACATAAGAAATAACAGTTGTAATTAATAAAATAATCACCAACTCTATTACTAATTTTGATCTAGCTTTTAGATCATTCCTCTTATTTGCGGTTTCTCTTATACCATACATC
The DNA here is from genome assembly GCF_020026925.1 of Flavobacterium hibisci. Taxonomy (GTDB): domain Bacteria; phylum Bacteroidota; class Bacteroidia; order Flavobacteriales; family Flavobacteriaceae; genus Flavobacterium; species Flavobacterium hibisci. The sequence goes on from NZ_JAIQDW010000004.1 coordinate 166,189, forward strand.
GGAATACCCAACCCAGAAAACAAAACAAAATAAGTAATTATCGAATTTACATATTCAACTTTACCTAAGCCATCAACACCAATTGTTCTATTTACATAAGGCATCGTAAAAAAGCCTATAAGTATCCCTAAAGAAACTCTCGAAACATTCAAAAAATAATTAAACTTAACACTTCTTTGCTGCTCCATTACTTAAATAACACAAAAAAACTAAACAAACCTATTGAATATTTTCTTGCAAGTAAAAAATATAACACTGAAAAAAGAAAATAGTAACCCTCCAGATATAATTCCTTTCACCTTTCCAAATCGCTCTTTCTCCAAAGGCAAAATTGGTCTGTCAATAATCTGAATCAATGGTGTTTCTTTTCGCAATGTAACTTTTGCCAATTCTGTTTGTTTGACGAGTTCAGTCAATATAGCCGTATTAGCTTGAACATCAACCTGTCTTCTGGCAGAAGGTGCACGACGAACATTGAGTGCCGGATTTAAATTAAACGTATTATCATTGGCAACTGCAACTCCTGTGATTGCACTATTCAATTCATTTCGAATAGAGTCTGTCTGACGTTGTAAAATCAACATATTCATTCTAGCTTTTTTACTTTTAGTTTCCACATAAAATTCTCCAACCTGTTTGGCTAAAGATTCACAGAAATATTTTGCAAAAAACTCATTTTCAGAAGAAACATCAATACTAATTATCGAATTTTTTTTATCTTTTTGAGCAACAGTTAAACCTCCTTTTGACAAGTTTTCAAAAATTTTACCTAAAATACTATCCTTAACACGCGTATACAATTGTCTGTTAGGGTTTGGCAGGAACTCTAATTTTGCAAATTTTGGATCATTACTCCATTTTTTTCGCCATCCATTATTTTCAATATACATTTCAGCTAACGAAATAGTTTTGCCATTCACTGTAACAGGAGAAAGCAATGTTTTTTCAACCATTATACGCGACTTAAATAATTCAGTGAGATTAGATCCTGTAAAAATACTTCCCCCATTACCTCCTAAATCAATACCAAATGAACTGGCTAATCCAAGTGCTCCACTTAATCCTCCTCCCCCTTTTTCATCTTCTACTGCAAAAGATAATGTTGCTGTATAAATTGGTTTTTTAATGATTGAATATGTTAATCCCAGAGCCGAACCTATTATTCCAGCAATTAATATAATTTTCCATTGTGCCAATAAATAATCCCACCATTCTTTACCTTTTAGAATTAATTCCTTCAACGTAATTTCATCACTCTTTACAGGTAAATTATTTTCCATATAAAATTTTACTTAAATGCTGTTACAATTAATAAGGCTAAACTAGTTAATACACTACCGATACTTACCCATTCTCCAGTACTCATTTTCTTTGTTTCTGGTTTTTCAGGAACCACAATTTGAGAATCAGGTGTAACCTTAGGATAAGATCTAAAAAACAAAAAGGAGCCTGTCACTGCAGCTTTCCCATTAGGATAAATAATATAAGCTTTTTTCTTCCAGCCTTTATTATCGACACCCCCAACTGCATTTATATAATATCTAAACCCTTTGCCATTTCGATAAGGGATTTCGGAATTAAGTAAAACGCTTCCCGTAACTTTAACGCCTTCATTCAATATCGAAATTTCTATTTCATCATCTGGAAATAAAGTCACATTAGAATAGTGATCTTTATCTTTCATAATTTTTTTCCAATCTACAGGAATGGTAACATATTTTAACTCCTCTTTTAATTTTTTTGCAAGATCTTCCTTTAAGGTATCATTTTTAGTCAGGTTCAGATCAACTCTTTCTATTTGATCAATTTGTTCTTGTTTAATAGGTCTTTTAATTTTCATCCCTTCTAAATTAGCAACAGAAGTTAGCCCACCAGCGCGCATCACTATATTGTAAACAGATTCTTTTTTGTTTGCTAATACGTATTTACCCGGATAAGAAACTGCTCCACTAATTGTTACCATTTGTGGTTTTTCATAAACTGCCATTCTTCGAATATTAATAACATCAAAAGGTTTTAATACAAAGTTTTTAACCTGTTCATTATTATCCGCAGTAATTTCTAATTCTACCAATTCTATGCGTTTTGGATTAGCATCGTCAATTTCGTCAGATTTAATCATTCTGGCTATTTCTACTCTTTTTGAAGCAGAACCTGTTAGGCCTCCAACCTGATCTACTAAACCATTTAATGTCAAATTATCATAAAATGGATACTCGCCTGGATTTTTAACTTCGCCATCAATGGTAACTTTATATTCTTCTCTAAAGTCTAAAATGGAGTATACAGTTACTTCGTCTTCTCTTTTTAATTCGATATTAGCATTTAGATCACCGGCTAAAGCATTTTCTAAATTTACATTTACTATTTCAGTTGTTAAATCCGATTTTAAACGAATAATTCTAGCCCTTTTAGTATATGCATCTTCTTTAAGCCCTTCTGCCCTAGCTATTAGATCAGAAATTCTCATTCCTGCATTATACGAATAATAATCCGGTCTAAAGACGGCTCCTTCTATTTTTATACGATTTTCGAACCTGTTTAGAATTTTAGTAATTCTGAATACGTCTCCTGATTTCGGTATGTATCTAGAAAATTCGCTTTGATTAATATCATGAACCTTAAATTCTTTTCCTGTTTTTTGCAAAACATTTACTGAGGCTGTGTAGGCATACTCATTGAAACCGGAAGTAAAACTCAATAAATCAGTAAATGTTTCTCCCTTTTTCATTTCGAATATACCTGGACGTTTAACTTCGCCTTCAACTACAACTCTTAGGCTATATGCAGGAATTCTTATTACATCATTATCTTTCAGACTTACATTATCTGATTGATCTCCTTTGACTAAAAACTTATAGATATCAATGTTTTTATAAACCTTATTATTTCGGATCAATTCGATATTTCTATAACTTCCATTTTTACCTGGACCACCAGCTAAATGCAATGCATTATAAACAGAAGCGAGAGAGGAAATAGAGTAATTACCAGGTTGCTTACCTCCAACGATGGTCACTTTAATAGTTCTTATATCACTTAAACTGACACTTACCTGCGATTGTCCGGATCGAACCGTACTATAAACCCTTGCAATTGCAGCTTTTATTTTTTGTGAGGCGGCTTCAATTGACATTCCTGTTACTGCAATTTGTCCAACATTCTGAATTGAAATTTTACCTTCAAAATTTACTGGTACAGTATCATCAAATTGCTGAACACCATAAACACTTACTTCCAATTTATCACCCGGCCCCAGAACATAATTGACTGGTGTTGCCATTTTTAAATCTGGCTCGAAATTTAAAGTCGGATTATCAAATAGTTCTGATCCGAAAATCAAAGCATTTAATGAATCTTTGATTTTTTCGTTTTTGATTTTTTCCTGATTTCTTCCAAACTCCGAATTTTTATCCTGATCCTTTAATTTATCATTATTTTTTATGTCCTTGCTATTTTTATCCTTATCTCCAGAGTTTTTTTTCTCATATGCTGTAATTCGAGTTCTTAACTTATCAAATTCAGTCTGACTCATCCCTTTTGACAAAGCCATAGGTTCTACCTCATTAATCGTAGCATTATTAGCCTTTAATTGAGAAATTACCTTAGCTATTTCGTCATCAGACAAATAATCTACTCTCACTGTGCTTAAATCTTTCGACTTCATTATATCCTGAGCATTTGAATTACAAGACAATAGTAAGACAAAAAACAGGGCAAGAACGTATGTTAGGTTTTTCATATTTAAATAATAATTAAACTTAAGTATTGTTTAAAAATTCTATTTTGTTTGTGAATATTGTTTTTTATAATACTCTTTATAGGAACCAGAAGTCACATTTTTTAACCATTCTTCGTTATCCAAATACCAATTAATAGTTCTTTCCAAACCTTCTTCGAAAGTCACAGAGGGTTTCCATCCAAGTTCTTTATTAATTTTAGAGGCATCAATTGCATAACGGAGATCATGACCCGGCCTATCTTTTACATAAGTAATCAACCCTTCAGATTTACCTTTTTCCCGTCCTAATTTTTCATCCATAATCTGGCATAATAATTTAACCAAATCAATGTTTTTCCACTCATTAAAACCTCCAATATTGTAAGTTTCGTGATTTTTTCCTTCATGAAAAACCAAGTCAATTGCTATGGCGTGATCTTCAACAAAGAGCCAGTCACGAGTATAATTTCCATCTCCATAAACGGGCAATGGTTTATTATGAATAATATTATTGATAAAAAGCGGAATTAGTTTTTCAGGGAAATGATAGGATCCGTAGTTGTTTGAGCAATTTGTTAATACATATGGTAATCCATAAGTTTCCCCATAAGCTCTTACAAAATGATCTGAACTTGCTTTTGATGCTGAATATGGAGAATTAGGATCATACGCAGTAGTTTCTGTAAAAAGCCCTTCATTCCCTAGAGAACCATAAACTTCATCTGTACTGATATGATAAAATCTCTTCCCATCAAAATTATCTTTCCATTGCTTTTTAGCAGCGTTAAGCAGATTCATTGTGCCGATAACATTTGTCTTCACAAATGCCAATGGGTCTTCGATTGATCTGTCAACATGAGATTCTGCCGCTAAGTGAAGTACGCCTTCAAAATTATGAATTGAAAAAAGTTCATTAATAAAAACTTCATCAACAATATCTCCTTTTATAAAATTATAATTAGGTTTGTTTTCTATATCTTTAATGTTTTCCAGATTCCCAGCATAAGTTAAAGCATCTAAATTGTAAATTTGATATTCTGGATATTTATTTACAAAACGTCTGACCACGTGTGAACCAATAAAACCAGCACCGCCCGTTATAAGAATTTTTTTCATTTTAATTTAATTTAATAATTCTGAATTTTGTTTTTCTAACTCGCTGTATATATCCTTTACATCCTGAGAATTTTCCTTTTGCAAAATTAAATTAGCCGTTTCTGTATAAACAAAAATCGTATTCTTTAATCCCAGAAAAGTTGTATGTTTTTCGCATCCAATAACCATATTACCATCTTTGTCAACTGGATGTCCTTTAGAAACCAGATAATCATAAACTGATTCGAAAGAACCTAAATCAGACCAGGAGAATGAGGCAGGAACCACTTTAATTCTTTTACTACGTTCCATAACAGCATAATCTATACTAATGGATGGAATTTCTAAAGATGATTCTAAGTCTAAAAATCCTTTTTTGTTTGACTCCCACACAATTTTCGATTTTTCATAAACTTCAGGCTGAAACTGTTTTAATTCATTCAGAAGTACACTTGCTTTAAAACAGAACATTCCGCTATTCCATAAAAAATTACCTTTTGCAATAAAATCTTTAGCAGTTGTTTCATTTGGTTTCTCTCTAAATGAAATCACCTTATCATCTTTTGATTCTATATAACCATAACCTGTTTCTGGCTTAGTTGGAATAATTCCAAAAGTCACAATAAAACCTTCCTTAGCTTTTAAAATTGCCTGATCTATAGCATTATTATAATCTTCCATTTTATCAATAATATGATCCGACGGAGTGACTATTAATATATCATCTGGATTCGAAGCAAAAGCTGCAAATGCAATTGCTGCAGCCGTATTTCTGGGAGTAGCTTCAACGATATTGATGTATGAAGTATTAGATTTCTCCATTACTTTACCGCTCAAATGATGATTATCAGCATTCCCAACTACCATTACCTTATTTGCTAAATAACTATTTCGTTCAACAGTCATTTCAAATAAAGATTTTCCTTCAAATATTTCCAAATATTGTTTAGGCTGGCTTTTACGGGAAAGCGGCCATAATCTGCTACCTACACCTCCGGTTAGAATAACATGTGTAATTAAATTGTTTTCGTCCATATTTTATCTAAATAAAAAAAGAGTTAAAAACTATAATCTATTATCTGCTATAGTTCCTAAAACTCCTTTTACATCATATATTAAACTATTTGATTTTTGAATCTCCAGAAAATTTATCTTTAAAAATTCTGAATGTGCAACTCCTAAAACTATAGCATCAAATTTGTCTTTTGGCAAAACACTGGTAGTCTTTAGTCCGTATTCTTTTTCAACCTCTTCAGCATTTGCTAAGGGATCATATATTGTAACGGAAATCCCATATTCTTTTAATGCTTTTATAACGTCAACAATTTTAGTATTTCGAACATCTGGGCAATTCTCTTTAAAAGTAATTCCTAACATCAAAAGCTCCGCATGATTTACTGAAATGCCTTTTTTAATCATTAATTTTACTACCTGAGATGCTATGTATTCGCCCATACTGTCATTTAAACGGCGTCCTGCTAAAATTATTTCAGGATGATATCCAAATTCTTGTGCACGCTGAGCTAAATAATAAGGGTCAACACCTATGCAATGCCCCCCAACTAAACCGGGTTTAAAAGGAAGAAAATTCCACTTAGTTGCTGCAGCTGCTAATACCTCTTGTGTGTCAATATTCATTAGATTAAATATTTTGGCAAGTTCATTAACAAAGGCAATATTAATATCTCGTTGAGAATTTTCAATAACTTTAGCTGCTTCTGCCACTTTAATTGTTGGAGCAAGGTAAGTTCCTGCCGTAATAACCGATTTATAAAGTCTATCGACTTTCAAGCCTGTTTCAGATGTAGATCCTGATGTGATTTTCAGAATTTTCTCTACGGTATGTTCTTTATCCCCTGGATTAATTCTTTCAGGAGAATATCCAGCAAAAAAATCTACATTAAATTTTAACCTGGATATTTTTTCCAAAACCGGCACACATTGCTCCTCTGTTACGCCAGGGTAAACAGTAGATTCATAAATTACTATATCTCCAGCTTTTAATACCTTGCCTACTGCCTCACTCGCTTTATACAATGGAGTTAAATCTGGGCGATTATTTTTATCAACTGGTGTTGGAACTGTTATTATAAAATAGTTACAATCAACAATATTAGCTATATCTGAAGTACAATATAGTCCTTTTTCATCATTTGGCTTGCTAATCAATACACTTTGCAAAACAGCATCTTCAACTTCTAATGTTGTGTCGACACCTTGCTTTAAACTTACAATTCTTGATTGATTAATATCAAAGCCAATTACTGGATATTGAGTAGCAAATAAACGAGCCAAAGGCAAACCTACATAACCTAATCCAATAACGGCTATTTTCACGTTATTATTCATATTTTTCCTTGATTTCGTTTATCACATTGCACAGCTTCGCAATTCAAAGTCACATTGTGACATGAATATGGAGAATTCAAATTTCAGCAAATATAGTACAATAAGTCAATTTTATCAACCCTCAAAAAATCTTATAGTCAAGCTAATAACAAAATAAATGCTAAAAGTCTATTAGCCAACAAATAAAAAAAAATCTTACGAAAAAAAAAGTAAAAAAACACTAAATTTAGTGGTCTTTTACTTTTAAAATTTTTTTGTTTTTATAAATAAGAAAATCTGTCAACAAATATGAATTTCTAAATTCGATAAATCTTTATGTATATTTAATTTTTAAAATACATCCTAAAGATTCCAGTACAACAATACAATGGGTATTTGTAACCTCTTGAACAATTGCATTTTGACTACTAAAAACACCTGTTTCTAATTTTACTTTATCTCCCTTTTTGTAAGGCACTAGAGAAACATTAGAAATATTATTATTTGAAAGGCTTTGCTTAATAGTTAGAATTTCTTCATTTCGAACGATCGCAGGTTTGCCCAACCAAAATAAATAACGAACAACTCCTGCTACCTGAAAAACAGAATTTCTATCTAAATCTGATAATTTGACGAAAACATATGAATTAAAAAGAGGAACCTCAATTTTTTTTTTTCTGTCTGACCATTGTTTTATTTGAGTAAACAATGGACAATAGCATTCAATACCTATTTCATTTAATTTTTCAGCTACTTTTTTCTCCCATTTAGGTTTCGTATAAACAACATACCAATTCATATTTTTAAGAGCCTATTGCATTGTAAACAAACCCTATTGACTTTAATTCTTTTGCATTTAAAATATTTCTTCCGTCAAAAATAAAAGCTGGTTTTTTCATCGAATCATATATTTTTTGCCAATCATATTTAGTAAACTCATCCCATTCAGTAAGAATTGCAATTGCATGTGCTTCCTTGCACGCTTCATAAGGATCTTCAAATGTTAGAATAGCATCTGCATTTTCTGAAGATTTCCTCGTATCTAAATAATCTAAATCAGCTAAAATTTTATTTTTTGGCACCTTTGGATCATAAACTGAGATTTTAGCCTGTTCATTAATCAAATCATCGGCAACATATATTGCAGCAGATTCACGAGTGTCATTTGTATCTTTTTTAAATGCCCAACCTAAAAAAGTTATCTTTTTATCCGCTACAGTGTTGTATAAAGTCTGAACAATTTTATTTGAAAATCTTCTTTTTTGATAATCATTCATAATAATTACCTGCTCCCAGTAATCCGCAACTTCGTTTAATCCATAAGATTTTGCGATATAAACCAAATTCAGAATGTCTTTTTGAAAACAAGAACCTCCAAATCCTACTGAAGCCTTTAAAAATTTAGCACCAATACGACTATCCATACCAATAGCACGAGCCACTTCATTTACATCTGCACCTGTCTTTTCACAAACTTCAGACATTGCATTGATTGATGAAATACGCTGAGCTAAAAAAGCATTTGCTGTAAGTTTAGACAATTCAGATGACCATACATTAGTTGTTAAAATTTTATCCCGGCTTACCCAATTAGCATAAACATCAACTAAAGCATTAATAGCAACATCTCCCTCTGGAGTTGAATCCCCTCCTATTAAAATTCTATCCGGACTTAACAAATCAGTAACAGCAGTACCTTCTGCTAAAAATTCCGGATTAGAAAGAATCTGAAATTGCACACCATTTCCAGTATTGTCCAAAATACTTTTTATGGCCTCAGCAGTACGAACAGGCAAAGTTGATTTTTCTACTACTATTTTATTATTTTTAGAAACTCTGGCTATTTGTCTTGCACATAATTCTATATATTTCAGATCAGCGGCCATTCCTTTACCTTTTCCATAAGTTTTGGTTGGCGTATTCACTGATATAAAAACAACCTCTGCTTCATCTATAGCCTTATCTACATCGGTAGAGAAGAAGAGATTTCTACCTCTCGCTTCAGCTACAACTTCAGAAAGACCCGGTTCATAAATTGGAATATTATCAGTATTTGGATCATTCCAGTCCTTGATCCTTTGTTCATTCAAATCTACTACAGTTACTTTAATATGTGGACATTTTTGTGCAATTACTGCCATAGTTGGACCCCCTACATAACCTGCTCCGATGCAACAAATTTTTGTTATTTTCATATCTTTTTATATTATTAAACGTCTTATTTTAAATTATTCCAATACCAACTAACTGCTTCTTTTAATCCCTCTTCAAGTGAATATTCAGGATTATATCCTAAAATCATTTTTGCTTTTTCTATACTTGCTAGCGAATGTGGAATATCTCCAACTCGGTTTTCACCATAAATAATTGGTACATCTGCTATTTTTGAATCAAATTCTCCTAAATATTTTTTCAAGTATCCAACTAAATCGTTCAAGGTATTTCTTTCTCCAAATGCTGTATTATAAACAGTATTAATTGCTTTAGTATTGTTAGACGAAATTGCCAAATCATTCATCTGAATTACATTATCAATATAAGTAAAATCTCTTGAATAATTCCCATCACCATTAATTACAGGACTTTCATAATTCATTAATTGCATTACAAATTTAGGAATCACTGCTGCGTACGCACCTTTTGGATCTTGTCTTCTTCCAAAAACATTAAAATAACGCAAACCAATTGTTTCTAACCCGTATGTTTTACTAAAAATTTCAGCATATAGTTCATTTACATATTTAGTGATTGCATAAGGAGACAATGGCTTCCCGATTACATCTTCTACTTTAGGCATTTCTTCAGAATCTCCATAAGTAGAGGAACTTGCTGCATAGACAAATCGTTTTACTTTAGCATCACGTGCAGCAACCAAAATATTCAGAAAACCCGAAACATTTACTTCATTAGTAGTAATTGGATCGTTTATGGACCTTGGTACAGAACCCAATGCTGCCTGATGCAATACATAATCTACTCCCTGAACTGCTAAATTACAATCAGACATATTTCTTATATCGCCTTCAATTAACTTAAAATTCGGATTTGTCATAAAATCATTTAGATTATGACGATGCCCTGTTGAAAAGTTATCTAAGCAGATTACATTTTGTCCTAAATTTAAAAAATGTTCACATAAGTTAGAACCAATAAAACCAGCTCCCCCCGTTATTAAAATAGTTTTTTGAATGTCTTCCATCTATTTTAAATTATTATTTTTTGAATATTTTAAAAATATTTTTAAGAAAACTTACTTTCTTTTCCTCCTCATGATATCCATTTGAATATGTCCCGTAACTACCATAGTATCCATAACCGTATGCCGATCCATATTTAGCTTTATTTTCAAAACCATTCAAAACAATACTAATATTACTTAATTCACCTCTTTTAACTCGGTTATTTAATAATGTGATCATTTCTTTTTTCGAATAATTTTGTCTAACAACATACAGTGTAACATCACTATACTGCATCAATTCTAATGCATCAGAAACAAGTCCAACAGGAGGCGTATCAAGTATTATGTAATCATATGTTTTTTTAAGTTCATCGATTAATTCGCGCATTACTTCACTAATAATTAACTCTGAAGGATTAGGAGGAATTGGTCCTGAAAGAATAACATCAAGATATGGAATCTGAGTTTTATTTACTATTTCATTGAGCGTTTTTTGCTTTATCAAATAATTCACAACCCCATATTGATTTACCAAATTGAATTCGTCTGCCAATCTGGGCTTTCTTAAATCCATTCCTATAATCACTGTTTTTTTCTCACTAAGTGCAAAAACAGTTGCAATATTAATTGAGCAGAATGTCTTTCCTTCCCCACTGATTGATGAAGTAAGCATTAATGTTTTTGCTCCGTCTAATTGCCTTTTTTTATACATAAACTGCAGAGACGAACGAATGCCTCTAAAAGCTTCTGATAATGCTGATTTAGGTTTCTGAAAAACTGCTAAACTGGTATTTTCTTTATTGATACCAACAACTCCAATTAATGGAATATGTGTTTGAGTACTAATATCATCGGTATTTTGAATTGTATTATTAATAAAAAAAAGCAAAAAAACAATAATTAAAGGTATAAGGATACCTAAAAATAAAGCTAACACGTAATTCACAGAAGTTTTGGGACCAATCAAACCTCCACCAATATCTTTTGCACTATCTATAAAATGTATATCAGATAAATTAGATGCTTTTACAATCTCTGCTTCATTTCTTTTTTGGAGAAAAGTAGCGTAAATATTATCACTTAAATCATATTTTCTTTTGATTTTCAATAATTCTTGTTGTTCTTCCGGGAGTTTTTTAATAGTACTCTCCGCTTCGCTAATTTTATTATTGACCAACGATAAATCATATTGTAATGATGACTTTGCTGTTGCTATGTTTTCAAGTAAAACATTTTTCACGGCAATCATTTGATTATCGAAATCTTTAAAAATTTTATCACTCTTTACAGCATAAGACATTTCAGACCTCTGTGCAGACAATGCAATAAGTTTCGAAACGTTTGTAACAATATTAGGATCTTCAATTCCTGCAACAGAAGGTGCAGGCAATTTTGAATAATCATTACTGTTTTTCAAATATGCTTTTAAAGAATTGTAGTAGGCAATTTTACGGGTTACTGCATCTCTTTCAACATCAAAATTAAGAATCTTCTCTGAAACCTTTTCTCCTCCTTCTTCTATCTCATATATATTTTTATCTTTTCTGAAAGATTTAAGCTCATTTCCAGTTTCTTTTAATTGAGACTCCATGGCAACGAGAGTGCTATCAATAAAACTTATGGTATTTGTAGCAAATAGATTCTTGCTATCTAACTGATTTTTTATCAGCATTTTAACAGTCGAATTTAAATACTCCACCATTCTTGCTTTATTTGTTCCCTGTAACGATAGCGTCAAAATTGAACCAGCCTTTTCATCTGCTTCAACACCGATTCCTCTATAGTTTGAAACTGTAGCGTCAAAATTATTAAACTTTATAAAATATTCTTTTCCTGTATAAAAACCAGGATTATCATTGATTTCCAGTTTCCAGTTTAAAAATGGCAACACAACCTTTTCTCCAACTTTATATTTTTTAATAAATTCAATAGGCTGAACAGTAGTATTGCTGTAACTGTTATCAGCATACGTAAATAATGAAACCGAATTATTCTCAAACGGAATTCTGATTTGATATTCATTTGGACTTAAAAATTTGATGCTAATTAAGGTTCCGGCTAACTGTGGTTTTGTTTTATCAATATTAACATAAAAAGGAACAGAACCATATACATCAACCATGTTATAATCCCCTTTTTGAAGATAATCTATATAATACTGCAGTTTATCTACTACCAATTCGTTGTGCGATCTTGATTGTAGAATAGTAGAAATACCGCTTACCTGATCTGAAATACCTCCCCAGTTAAAAACCAAACTTGTATTGGAAGTAAAAAAAGGATTACTTTCTTCTTTAATCGAAATTAAAGTTTTCATGCTGTAAATCTTTTCTTTTCGAATATTAACCTGATACGCTATGGTAAACGCAATAATTAAGCTTACTAAAAACAATTTCCAATAGCCAAAAATTTTGAGGAGAAAGCCTTTAAAATCGAAACCTGTATGATTTTCAAAAATGGAAAAATCTTTTATATCTAACATCTTTTGAGTCCCGTTTAATTTTTGATAATCAAATATACCGTTGTTGCCAATGACAATAAAGTTATTATAGTACCTATTGACTGAATACCGGTTTGTCCTGTTCCCCAAGTTTTTTGCCTTAATGGCTTTACATAAACATAATCATTAGGCTGCAAATAATAATAAGGGGATTTCATCACATTTGCATCTGTCAGATCAATATCATTCATCTGTACACCTGTAGGCGTCTGTCGTATAATAGTAACAGCTTTTCTATTACCAACAGTAGTAATATCACCAGCATTTGCAATGGCTTCCATAATATTTACATTATCTTTAAATATTATTTTAGTTCCTGTGCTCCCTACTTCGCCGTTTATAGTATATCTGAAACCTGATAATTTTACAGTAACAAATATATTTGCTTCTGCTTTGAAATATTCCTCAAGCAGTTTTTTTTCAATTTTGATGCGTACTTCTTCAAGCGTATATCCAATTACGTTTATTTCTCCTAAAATCGGCATTCTTATATTACCATGATCATCAACTGTAAAACCGTTAAAATATAATTGTGACTCGGATTTACCTCCGCTACTATTTTCATTTTCAGAAGCTTTAAAAATAGCAACTAATTTAGGATCAATTGCTTTAATATCCACATTTAAAACATCGTTGACCTGTAATCTGTACGGCTTTGATTCAACTGCAGAAACTGTATTCTCATTTCCGGCATTCCCTTTATCCTGCAAATACACTAAATCTTTTATAGGAATACATGATGTAAAAAACGAACTAATTAATAATAAATAAAAACAGTTTTTTGTCATTTTTAAAATTTTATAAGCAAATATAACTATTCCTGTAGTCTTCAGGAAATCTTACTTAATTTGTATTTATTTAATTGTTTTTAAATGTTTTTTCGAAAGGTATCCGTTGTAAAATACTTCTCCCAAGTGTGACTTCATCCGCATATTCTAATTCATCTCCTACTGAAATCCCCCTTGCTATTGTAGAAATTATAATATCAGAATCAGCGATTTGTTTATAGATATAAAAATTTGTGGTATCTCCTTCCATCGTTGAACTTAACGCAAAAATAATTTCGACAACTTTACCCAATTTTACCTTTTCAACAAGGGTTGTTATATTTAACTGGCTTGGTCCAACTCCTTCAATTGGAGAAATCTTACCTCCTAAAACATGATAAATCCCTTTATATTGCCCTGTATTTTCAATAGCCATTACATCCCTTATATCTTCAACAACGCAAATAGTCTGATGATTTCTTGCTGAATTGGCACAAATTTCACAAACTTTTGTATCCGAAATATTATGACAATTTTCGCAAAATTTAATATCCTCACGCATATTTAATAGTGCCTGAGACAAAAAAGCTGTCTGCTCTTTTGGCTGTTTTAATAGATGAAGTACCAAACGCAAGGCCGTACGCTTACCTATTCCTGGTAACTGTGACATTTCGCTGACTGCTTTTTCTATTAATTTTGATGAAAATTCCATGAAAACAAAGGTAATGCTTTAAACGATTAAGTGTTTTTTAAAACTTTAATACTCGTAAAAGCCAAAAGTTGTGGTTGACAATATTTCTAGCCCTGATGGAAACGGCATCCTTTTGTGCCGGGGTTCGGCGCAAAAGATATAGTGTACAGCAGGAAACCGCTTCTAAAAAAACTAATATTGATTTGTTGCTAATAATACTAATGTACAGGCAACTTCGACTTTGATATTGTTAAGCTCAAGTAACTGGTATAACTCAGGATTTTCAGTACCAGGATTAAAAATTACACGTTTAGGCTGTGCCTCCACAATATAATTATAGTAATCACGCTGACGAACCGGATTTAAATACAAAGTGACTGTATCTATATTTGTAACAGGAATGGCTTTCGTATGGATCTTTACTCCCGCAACTTCTCCGGCATTTTGACCTATTGCCAAAACAGTATGTCCTTTTTGAGTAAGCATATTTATTGCTCTAAAAGCATAACGTTCCGGTTTTGTTGTAGCACCGAGAACCAAAGTTTTTTTATTTTTCATTATTTCTGAATATAGTACAAAAGTAATCAAAAAGGCCGAATTTCACGCTTGTTATTCATTTAGAGACGCAAAGAAGAATAAAACAATATCCTAACATCATTTTAGAGTAAAATCTTAAAATTTAATTACTTTTACTCTCCCAACTAAACACATTATGGATTTATTCATTTATTTATTCGCTGCCCTTTTCTCTGTTTTAAATCCAATTGGTACTGTGCCTATCTTTGTAGGGCTTACTCATGATGATACCGACAGTGAACGATCCAGAATTTCGTTATGGACCGCTATTAATGTTTTCATCATTTTAATTGTATCATTCTTTATTGGACAATATGTACTGACTTTTTTCGGAATCAGTATTGACGCCCTTCGTATTGCCGGCGGGCTAGTGATTTTAAATTCAGGATTTTCATTATTATCCGGAAAAATCAGCAAGAAAAGAGGGATTAATAAAAAGATTGAAAACGACGCTCAAAAGAGAAATGATATTGCGTTGACTCCATTAGCAATTCCGATGTTGGCAGGACCAGGATCTATTTCGTTGTTAATTGCTTTTTATCAGGAACACCACGAAATCGATGAAATAATTATTTCAAGTTTAGCAATTTTGGCAATTTCAATTGCAATTTTTATTATCCTGAAGAGTGCTCACTATTTGGCGCGTATTTTAGGAGCTTCAGGTATTGTTGCTATTTCCAGAATAATTGGTTTTATTGTAATTGCTATAGGAATTCAATACATCGTTAGTTCTATAATTAATATCATAAAAGGAAATCTCATGTAGATGTTCATGATACATCTAAATAAAAAATTCCAAATCCCCTACTTTATGACAAGCTTGGAATTTGGAATTTCTTTATTGAAAAGTTAAAATTAACTTCTTGGCAAAAAAACTTCAGCCATCATACACCTTGCACTACCTCCTCCACAAGCTTCAATAGTATCTAAACCTGAACTTAAAATTTCGGCATGACTTTGTAATTGTGCAATTTGTTTTTCCGACAGACTCTGGTATGCAGATGTACTCATAACGATATATTTTTTGTCATTCGTTCCTCGTACTTCCAGCATATTACCGGCAAAGTTATTCACTTGCGCTTCGGTAATCAAAATGATGTCTTTTTTATCAGCCTTTAAATTCTCCAAAACCATTTTGCGCTCTTTTTTGTCGTCAATACTATCAGCACAAATCACTGCAAAAGTTTCACCTATGCACATCATTACATTTGTATGATAGATAAGTTTTCGTTCTCCGTTTACTGTTTGAAAAGCTTCAAAAATCACCGGGGCATAATCGAAATCTTCACAGAATTCAATAAACAATTCTTCATCTGCACGTGGTGATAAGGCACAATATGCTTTTCCATTAGCTCTGTCCAATATTAAACTTCCAGTTCCTTCCAGAAAAATACCATCTTCTTCAGCAGATGTGTAGTCCATGATATCTGTAATCTCGAAACCTTTTTCTTCTAAAACGTCCAAAATATCTTCCCGGCGTTCCTGACGACGATTTTCAGCAAACATAGGATACAGTGCTACTTCTCCATTTTCATGAAAAGAAACCCAATTGTTTGGAAAGATACTATCAGGTGTATCTGTCTCTAATGTATCTTCGATAACAGTCACATCTACGCCTACAGATCTGAGCTTTTCAACAAAAGCATCGAACTCCTGTTGTGCTTTTGCATTTACTGTACTTGGCAGAAGTCCGTCTAATACTTTTTGATAATAATTATTTACAGCCGTTTGCTCATTCATTCTGAAAGCAACAGGCCGAATCATTACGATTGCATTTGTCGTTTGTTTCATATTTTATTTGTTTCAAGTCTCGAGTTTCAGGCTTCACGTTAAAAACTTGAAACCTGAAACATGAAACAATTTCTTTAATCTCTAATTAATGGTAAAGTTGAACATCTCAACAATCCTTCCTGCTTTGCTATTTCAGCATACGGAATTTCTTCTACAGTAAAACCTTTTGCACGAAGCCAATTGTTTAATCTGGTAAAATTTTTCTCAGAAACCACAACATCTTTATCAATCGAAAATACATTTGAAAACATGTTATACATTTCTTCTCTTTCGATATGAAATAAGTTTTCTTTACCAAAAAGCTTTACCAAATACATATAGTCAGCTTCTTCACGAAAACCTCTCCTATAAATTATCCCTTTATCTTTTCCAACAGGCTGAAAACAACAGTCTAAGTGTAAAGCATTATCCCGGGCTTCAATTTTAGATTTCACCAAATCGAATTCTTTCACAATTTTGTTTGGAAATAATTGTTTGATAAAATTAACGCCTTGCATATTAGTCCTGGCGGTTATATAATCTTTATAATCACTTCCTTTATAAGTGCCTATAAAGATATAATCATTCCAAAGCATGACATCGCCTCCTTCTATATGAACATCTTCTGGCGGACGTACCACTTTTAACGGATTAATCTGGTCAATTACATACTGAATTGCGTCAAGTTCACGCTCTCTATCAGGCAAAATATTTGATTTAATAAAGATATCATCAATTACAAAACCTATATCGCGGGCAAAAATTTGATTATAACTCTCAATAATTTGCGGACGATAAACTTTTACTCCATATTTTTGAAAAACGGCATTAAAAGCCTCCATTTCAACAACCATATCCTTTTCTAGAGGATAAGTACCTGCTTTAATATGTTCCAATGATTTGGGATCATAAACTTCCTCGACTGAAGGAGTTGGTCCATTATGAACGGCAGAACCCAAAACCACAGCACGCAATCTTGAAGTTTCGTTCTTAATATTTAATTGCAACATAATTATTATATTTTGTTGCAAATATAAAAAAAGCTCCACAGTTAAGTGAAGCTTTCAATATGATTATTTATTAGATTTAAATTCTCTCAATGGATGACCTGTATAAATTTGTCTTGGTCTTCCAATTGGCTCTTTGTTTTCACGCATCTCTTTCCATTGCGCTATCCATCCTGGTAACCTTCCAATTGCAAACATAACTGTAAACATATCAGTTGGAATCCCTAATGCCCTGTAAATAATTCCAGAGTAGAAATCAACATTTGGATATAAATTTCTTGATTTGAAGTATTCATCTTCAAGAGCAGCTGTTCCTAATTTTCTTGCAATATCTAAAATAGGATCTTCAACACCTAAAGTTTCTAAAACTTCTTTAGCCGCTTTTTTGATGATTTTAGCTCTTGGATCGAAATTTTTGTAAACCCTGTGCCCAAATCCCATTAAACGGAATGGATCGTTTTTATCTTTTGCTTTCGCCAAAAACTTATCTGTATCACCACCGTCTTTATTAATATCTTCCAACATTTCAAGAACTGCCTGATTCGCACCTCCGTGAAGAGGACCCCAAAGAGCAGAAACTCCTGCAGAAACTGAAGCGAATAATCCTGCATGCGAAGAACCAACCATTCTTACTGTTGAAGTTGAGCAGTTTTGCTCATGATCTGCATGAAGGATAAATAATTTATCTAAAGCATTAACAATTACCGGATTTGCTTCATAAGGACCTGTAGGCAATTTAAACATTAATTGCATAAAACTTTCTACATATCCTTTTGTATTGTCGTAGTAATTTAATGGATACCCCATTGATTTTCTATAAGTCCAAGTAGCAATTACAAGAAATTTAGCCATAGTTTTACAAATAGCTTCATACATTTCTTTTTCATTATCAACATTAACAGCTTTAGGATTGAATGCTGTTAGCGCGCTCGTTAATGCAGATAAAACTCCCATTGGGTGAGCTGTTTTTGGAAAACCATCAATGATGTTTTTCATTTCTTCGTTCACCAAAGAATGTTTTTTAATGTCATTTTCGAATTGCTCTAATTCTTTAGCTGTTGGCAGCTCTCCGAAAATCAAAAGATAAGAAACCTCTAAGAAGCTTGCTTTTTCAGCAAGATCTTCGATTGAATATCCTCTGTAACGTAAAATTCCTAATTCTCCATCCAGAAAAGTAATTTCACTTTTGCATGAACCAGAATTTTTATAACCAGGATCAATAGTAATAATACCAGTTAAATCACGTAATTTGTTAATATCGATAGCGGATTCATTTTCGCTTCCTGTTATTACCGGAAGTTCAATTTTCTTACCATCTACTTCTAATGTAGCTATTTTTGACATAATATATCGGAAATAATTCTTTTAAATAATAATTTATCAAATCTAAGGAATTTAAGACTAATTAAAAAAGGAATAATGCTATGAATTTGTTAAAACCCCAAAAAAAAACCATTCGTTTTCACGAATGGTTTAATTCTACAATATAAGTCTTACAATTATTTGATCTTAAAAGCATTTAACCCAGGAAAATAAGCGGTACTTCCTAATTCCTCTTCAATTCTTAATAACTGATTGTATTTTGCCATACGATCTGAACGAGAAGCAGAACCAGTTTTAATTTGACCACAGTTTAAAGCTACAGCTAAATCTGCAATAGTATTATCTTCAGTTTCTCCTGAACGGTGTGACATTACTGAAGTATAACCAGCATTTTTTGCCATGTTTACAGCAGCAATAGTTTCAGTTAAAGTACCAATTTGGTTAACTTTTACCAAGATTGAGTTAGCAATTCCCTTTTGAATTCCAGTAGATAAACGCTCAACATTCGTAACAAATAAATCATCACCAACTAATTGTACTTTATCTCCGATTTTCTCCGTTAAAGCTTTCCATCCATCCCAGTCATCTTCGTACATACCGTCTTCAATAGAAATGATTGGATATTTAGCCGCAAGCTCAGCTAAATATTCAGCCTGCTCTTCAGAAGTTCTGATTTTTCCAGTTTCTCCTTCAAATTTAGTGTAATCGTATTTTCCGTTTACATAAAACTCAGAAGCAGCACAGTCAAGAGCAATCATAATTTCGTCACCGAAAGAATATCCTGCTTTCTCAACAGCTAATTTAATAGTATCTAAAGCATCTTCTGTACCACCAGCTAAGTTTGGAGCAAAACCTCCTTCATCACCAACAGCTGTACTTAAACCTCTATCGTGTAAAACTTTTTTCAAGCTGTGGAAGATTTCAGTTCCCATTTGCATAGCATGTGTAAAAGAAGTTGCTTTTACAGGAAAAATCATAAATTCTTGAAATGCAATAGGCGCATCAGAGTGAGAACCACCGTTGATGATATTCATCATCGGAACTGGCAATGTGTTAGCAGAAACACCACCAACATATCTGTATAATGGCAATCCAAGTTCGTTAGCAGCAGCTTTTGCAGCAGCCAAAGAAACTCCTAAAATTGCATTAGCTCCTAATTTAGATTTGTTTGGAGTTCCATCCAAATCAATCATTAATTGGTCAATTGTGTTTTGTTCAAAAACAGAAGTCCCAACTAATTCTTCAGCAATAACAGTATTTACATTATTCACTGCATTCAAAACACCTTTTCCTAGGTAAGCTTTACCTCCATCACGTAATTCAACAGCTTCGTGCTCTCCGGTTGATGCTCCAGATGGAACAGCCGCTCTACCTAAAACTCCATTTTCAGTTACTACATCAACTTCAATAGTAGGATTACCTCTAGAATCAAGAATTTGTCTTGCGTGAACTTTAATTATAATACTCATTATTTTTGTTTTTTATTAATAAATTATATTTTTTTTTCGAAAGTATAAAAATATTCAATACTAAAAACTCATTTTAGTCATTAAACACCTTTATTTATTAACTACATCGTTTTAGGCTTTGCTAGTTTTTATATTCTCCACAAATTGATCAAACAAATAAGAAGAATCATGTGGTCCAGGACTTGCTTCGGGATGGTATTGTACTGAAAAACAATTCTTATTTTTCATTCTCATTCCAGCTACAGTATCATCATTTAAATGTATGTGAGTCAGTTCCAATTCTGGATGACCTTCTAGAGCTTCTCTCTTTACAGCAAAACCATGATTTTGAGAAGTAATCTCACCTTTACCTGTAAGAAGGTTTTTAACTGGATGATTAATTCCTCTGTGTCCTCCAAACATTTTGTACGTTTTAACACCATTTGCAAGAGCAATTACCTGATGGCCCAAACAAATCCCAAACAAAGGTTTATCATCAGCAATAATTTTCTTAGCAACTTCAATCGCTCCAAAAAGAGGGTCCGGATCTCCAGGACCATTTGACAAGAAGTAACCGTCAGGATTAAATGCTGTCAAATCTTCATAAGTTGAATCGTATGGAAAAACTTTGATATAACAATCTCTCTTAGCAAGATTTCTTAATATGTTCTTTTTTATACCCAAGTCTAATGCTGAAATTTTATATGTAGCATTTTCATCACCAATAAAGTACGGTTCTTTAGTTGACACTTTAGAAGCCAGCTCCAAACCTTCCATATCAGGAACATTAGCTAATTCCTTCTTTAACTCTTCAATAGAAGTTCCATCTGTACAAATAACTGCATTCATAGCACCATTGTCACGAATGTAACTCACCAGAGCACGAGTATCAACATCAGAAATACAAATCAGGTTTTGTTTTGTAAAATAATCCTCCAGGCTTCCTGAAGCACCTGTTCTGGAATAGTTAAAACTAAAGTTTTTACAAACTAATCCTGCTATTTTAACGCTTTCAGATTCAACTTCTAAATCATTTACACCGTAATTACCGATATGCGGATTAGTAGTCACCATGATTTGCCCAAAATATGAAGGATCTGTAAAAATCTCCTGATATCCTGTCATTCCAGTATTAAAACAAACTTCACCAAAAGTTTTACCGCTAATACCGATAGATTTACCATGAAAAATAGTTCCGTCACTTAGTAATAAAATGGCGCTTTGTCGAGTTGTGTATTTCATTGTTTAATTTCTATTGTTATAATCTTATACTGAATTTAAAAACTCAGTGTAATTAGATATTTTGCAAATTTACTTTTTTAAAAGACCGCTGACAAGATTTTTTAAAAATTTCATTCATAAAAATAAAACCCAGTCATTTAAAAAAGTTAAATTTTGTTCTTAAAAAAAATCAAAAAAAAAGGATAAACTAAAAATTAGCTTATCCTTGATTTCTATAGAATCATTATTTTCATAATTATTCAGAAGCTTCAGTAGTCGTTTCTGATTCAGCAGTTGGAGCTTCCGGAGTTACCTCTTCAGCTTTTTTAGCTTTACCACCACGACGGCTTTTTGCTTTTTTAACTTCTTTTTTACCACCGTTGTAAAGTTCATTGAAATCTACAAGTTCGATCATCGCCATATCAGCGTTATCTCCTAAACGATTTCCAACTTTAATGATACGAGTGTATCCACCTGGACGGTCACCAACTTTAGCAGCCACATCTCTGAACAAGTCAGTTACAGCATATTTACTACGTAGGTAAGCAAAAACAATACGACGGTTGTGAGTCGTATCTTCTTTTGATTTTGTGATTAAAGGCTCAACGAATTGTTTAAGCGCTTTAGCTTTTGCAACAGTAGTGTTAATACGTTTGTGCTCGATAAGAGAACAAGCCATATTAGCCAACATGGCTTTTCTATGTCCAGTCTGTCTGCTTAAGTGATTGAATTTTTTTCCGTGTCTCATGACGTGTTTTTTTTATCTTCATCTTGCTACAATCCACTATGGAGAGCAAAATATGAAGTAAATTATTCTTTATCTAATTTGTATTTAGCTAAGTCCATTCCGAAAGTTAAATTTTTAACTGCAACAAGTTCGTCAAGCTCAGTTAAAGATTTTTTACCAAAATTACGGAATTTCATTAGGTCATTTTTATTGAACGATACTAAATCACCAAGTGTATCAACTTCAGCCGCCTTCAAGCAATTTAATGCTCTCACAGATAAATCCATATCAACAAGCTTAGTTTTAAGCAATTGTCTCATATGCAATGACTCTTCATCATACGATTCTGTTTGTGCAATTTCGTCAGCCTCAAGTGTAATTCTTTCATCTGAAAACAACATAAAATGGTGAATTAAAACTTTAGCAGCTTCAGTAAGAGCATCTTTTGGATTGATAGATCCATCAGTTTTGATTTCAAAAACTAATTTTTCGTAATCTGTTTTTTGCTCTACACGGAAATTTTCGATTGCATATTTTACATTTTTTACCGGAGTAAAAATAGAATCTGTAAAAATTGTTCCAATTGCAGCATTCTGTTTTTTGTTCTCTTCAGCAGGAACGTATCCTCTACCTTTTTCGATTGTTAAATCGAAGTTCAATTTGATTTTAGAATCTAAATTACAGATAACAAGGTCTGGGTTCAGAACTTGGAAACCTGAGATAAATTTCTGAAAATCACCTGCTGTCAATTGGTCTTTACCAGAAACAGAAATAGTAACTGATTCATTATCGATATCTTCAATCTGACGTTTGAAACGTACTTGCTTAAGATTAAGGATAATTTCTGTAACGTCCTCAACAACACCTGAAATAGTAGAAAACTCATGATCTACACCTTCGATACGAACAGATGTAATTGCATAACCTTCTAACGCTGAAAGCAAAACTCTTCTAAGTGCATTACCAACTGTCAATCCATAACCAGGCTCTAAAGGTCTAAATTCGAATTTACCTTCAAAATCGGTTGAATCGATCATGATAACTTTATCGGGCTTTTGAAAATTAAATATTGCCATAAATTTCGACTAAGTCAATTATTATTTGTTGTACAACTCTACGATTAATTGTTCTTTAATGTTTTCTGGAATTTGAAGTCTCGCAGGTACAGAAACGAAAGTCCCCTCTTTAAGTTCGTTGTTCCAGGTAATCCATTCATAAACATGACTTGAATTTGATAAAGAACGTTCGATAGCTTCTAACGATTTAGATTTTTCACGAACTGCAACTTTATCACCAGGCTTAAGGTGGTAAGAAGGAATATTTACAACTTCACCATTAACAGTAATGTGTCTGTGAGAAACTAATTGTCTTGCTCCTCTACGAGATGGAGCAATACCCATTCTAAAAACAACATTATCTAATCTTGCTTCACACAATTGTAAAAGAACTTCACCAGTAACACCTTTAGTAGCTGATGCTTTTTTAAATAAACCTCTGAATTGTTTTTCTAAAATTCCATAAGAATATTTAGCTTTTTGCTTTTCCATCAACTGAACAGCGTACTCAGATTTTTTACCTCTTTTTTTAGCCATCCCGTGTTGTCCGGGTGGATAGTTTCTTTTTTCGAAAGATTTATCATCTCCGAAGATTGCCTCGCCAAATTTACGAGCAATTCTAGTTTTAGGACCAGTATATCTTGCCATTTCTAAAAATTAATTTAAGGTAGAGATTATGAATTCAGGTCGTATCCTTCGATAATCGTTATTCTACCTTGTTATACTTAAATAATATTATTAAACTCTACGTCTTTTTGGAGGACGACATCCGTTGTGAGGCATTGGAGTAACATCGATAATCTCAGTAACTTCAATTCCACCGTTATGAATAGAACGAATAGCAGACTCACGTCCGTTTCCTGGTCCTTTTACATAAACCTTAACTTTTTTCAGTCCAGCCTCTAGAGCTACTTTACTACAATCTTCCGCTGCCATTTGAGCTGCATACGGAGTATTCTTTTTAGAACCTCTGAAACCCATTTTACCAGCTGAAGACCAAGAAATAACTTCGCCTTTCTTGTTTGTCAAAGAAATAATAATATTGTTGAAAGTGGCAGAAATATGAGCCTCACCCGTTGATTCAACGATAACTTTACGTTTTTTTGCAGTTGCTTTAGCCATATTTACTTATTATTTAGTTGCTTTTTTCTTGTTAGCAACAGTTTTTCTTTTACCTTTTCTTGTTCTAGAGTTATTTTTAGTTCTTTGTCCTCTTAATGGAAGACCAGATCTGTGACGGATACCTCTATAACAACCAATATCCATTAAACGTTTGATGTTTAAAGAAACTTCAGAACGCAATTCTCCTTCAATCTTGTAAAACGAAACTGCATCACGAATTGCTCCGATCTCGTCGTCATTCCAATCTTGAACTTTTTTATCCTGGCTAACCTGAGCTTTTTCTAAAATCTCAATAGCTCTACTTTTTCCTAATCCGAAAATATAGGTAAGTGCAATAACACCTCTTTTGTTTTTTGGGATATCTACCCCTGCTATTCTTGCCATAATTATCCTTGTCTTTGTTTAAATCTAGGATTCTTTTTGTTTATTACGTACAGTCTCCCTTTTCTACGCACGATAATGCACTCGGCACTTCTCTTTTTTACTGATGCTCTAACTTTCATAGTAATTATCCTTTAATATCGATAAGTAATTCTTGCTTTTGACAAATCATAAGGACTCATTTCCAGTTTCACTTTATCACCAGGTAATAATTTGATGTAATGCATACGCATTTTACCAGAAATATGAGCAATTACAATATGTCCATTTTCTAACTCTACACGGAACATCGCATTTGATAATGCTTCAATGATTGATCCGTCTTGTTCTATTGCTGATTGTTTTGCCATAAATATATTAAGCTACTGCTTTTCTATTTTTACCAGTCTTCATTAAACCATCATAATGCTTGTTTAACAAGTATGAATTGATTTGCTGAATAGTATCTATTGCAACACCAACCATAATTATTAAAGAGGTACCTCCAAAAAACATTGCCCAAGATTGTTGTACATCCATAACACTTACAACAATAGCCGGGAACACAGCAATTAGAGCCAGAAATAAAGATCCTGGGAAAGTTATTAAAGACATCACTTTATCAAGAAAGTCTGAAGTTTCAGCACCTGGTCTTACACCCGGAATAAAACCACCACTTCTTTTTAAATCATCGGCCATTTTGTTAGTAGGTACTGTGATTGCAGTATAGAAGAATGTGAATACAATAATTAAAGTTGCAAAAACAAAATTATACCAAAACCCAAACATATTACTAAATGTTCCAACAATAGATTGTGATGTATCTGATTTTGACAATCCGGCTACAGCAGCAGGAATAAACATAATTGCCTGAGCAAAAATGATTGGCATAACCCCAGAAGCATTAAGTTTAAGCGGAATCCATTGCCTGTTACCACCAGCCAAGTCCTGCTCATAATCCCCAGTTGTTGTACGACGAGCATATTGAACCGGAATTCTACGTACTGCCATCGTTAATAACACACAAGAAATGATAACCAACAACCAAACTATAATTTCAATAACTAACAACATTGGACCTCCATTGTTGTTAGTAACTCTGGTTGTAAATTCTTGTATAAAAGCTTGCGGTAAACGAGCTAAGATACCAACCATAATCAATAATGAAATTCCATTTCCAATCCCTTTATCTGTAATTTTTTCCCCAAGCCACATAGCAAAAATAGTACCTGTAACCAAGATAATAACAGAAGAAAACAAAAACTCAGGTGAGTTAAACCCTAACAAAAATGCATTGCCAGGCAGTGTTCTGTATAAATTATAGATATAAGTCGGACCTTGAACCAAAGTAATAGCAATAGTTAACCAACGGGTAATTTGATTAATCTTTTTTCTACCGCTTTCCCCATCATTTTGAAGTTTTTGCAAATATGGAATCGCAATTCCCATTAACTGAACAACAATAGAAGCAGAAATGTAAGGCATAATCCCTAAAGCAAAAACTGAAGCTTTAGAGAAAGCACCTCCGGTGAACATGTCTAAGATAGATCCTAAACCATTTTTAGTTTGTCCCGCTAAACCAGTTAGTTGAGTTGCATCAATTCCCGGAAGCGTAACATGTGCTCCAAAACGATATACCAAAAGCAATCCTAATGTAATTAAGATTCTGTTTTTAAGTTCTTCGATTTTCCAAACATTACTTATTGATTCAATAAATTTCTTCATACAATAGAAAAATTATATTGTTACAGCCTCTCCACCAGCAGCTTCGATAGCAGCTTTTGCAGTAGCAGTAAATTTGTGAGCAGTTACTTTTAATTTTGCTTTCAATTCTCCTCTACCTAAAATCTTAACGATTTCGTTTTTGGTAGCCAAACGGTTTGCAACAAAGTCTGTCATAGAAACAGAATCCGTAATCACACCATTATCTACTAACAATTGAAGTGTATCTAAATTAACACCTTCGTATTCTTTACGATTGATGTTTGTGAAACCAAACTTAGGCACACGTCTTTGAAGTGGCATTTGCCCTCCTTCAAAACCAATCTTTTTAGAATAACCAGAACGAGATTTTGCTCCTTTGTGACCTCTTGCTGCAGTGCCACCTTTACCAGAACCCTCTCCTCTACCTAATCTTTTATTTTGATTGTGTGTTGACCCTTCAGCTGGTTGTAAGTTACTTAAATTCATAACAGTATTTGTTATTTAGCTTCTTCAACAGAAACTAAGTGTTTAACTTTGTTTATCATCCCAAGGATAGCAGGATTTGAATCATGCTCTACAACTTGTCCCATTTTACGTAGACCCAAAGATTCCAAACCTCTCTTTTGAGAAAGAGGACAGTTGATTTTGCTTCTTACTTGTTTTACTAATAATTTAGCCATAATTTCCTTGAATTAACCTTTAAAAACTTTTTCTAAAGAAACACCTCTCTGTCTTGCAACAGTATGAGCACTTCTCATTTGCAATAAAGCATCAAAAGTTGCTTTAACTACGTTATGTGGGTTTGATGATCCCTGAGATTTAGATAATACATCGTGAATACCTACTGATTCAAGAACCGAACGAACAGCTCCACCAGCAATAACTCCTGTACCATGAGAAGCAGGAATTAAAAACACACGTGCACCACCAAATTTTCCTTTTTGTTCGTGAGGAACAGATTGACCATTTAAAGGAATTTTCACTAAATTTTTCTTAGCATCTTCTACTGCTTTCGCAATTGCCTCAGAAACATCTTTAGATTTTCCTAATCCATGACCAACTACTCCGTTTTCATCACCTACAACTACAATAGCAGAAAAACCGAAAGCTCTACCTCCTTTTGTAACCTTAGTAACACGATTAACACTAACTAGACGATCTTTAAGTTCAAGACCACTAGGTTTTACCAATTCTACATTTTTGTATTTAGACATAATATATTAGAATTTAAGTCCAGCGGCTCTTGCGCCTTCTGCTAATGATTTAATACGACCGTGATATAAATAACCACCTCTGTCAAAAGTGATGGTATCAATGCCGGCTTTTAACGCTTTTTCAGCAACTAGTTTTCCAACTGCAGCCGCTACTTCAACGTTAGTACCTTTTCCTATTTCTTTTTCTCTTGAAGATGCAGCTAATAAAGTAACTCCATTTACATCATCAATAAGTTGAGCGTAAATTTCCTTATTACTTCTAAATACAGATAATCTAGGATTAGTAGCTGTACCACTAATCGATTTTCTAATTCTGAATCTAATTCTCTGTCTTCTATCAGATTTTGTTAATGACATAATCTTATTTTTTAAGCTGATTTACCTGCTTTTCTTCTTAATACTTCACCCACAAATTTAACACCTTTTCCTTTGTATGGTTCAGGCTTACGGAAACCTCTGATTTTCGCAGCAACCTGTCCTAAAAGTTGTTTATCAAATGATGTTAATTTTACGATAGGGTTTTTTCCTTTTTCAGATATTGTTTCTACAACTACTTCAGGAGCAACTTCCAAAACAATATTGTGAGAATATCCAAGAGCTAAATCTAACTTTTGACCTTGATTTGAAGCTCTGTAACCAACTCCAACTAATTCAAGTTCTTTTGTAAAACCTTCAGATACTCCAACAATCATGTTACTGATTAATGATCTGTACAATCCGTGTTTTGCTCTTTGGTCTTTATGATCAGACGATCTTTCAACTAATGCTTGATCGCCTTCAACTGTTACAGTTACGTCCGAAAACTCCTGAGTCAGTTGACCTTTCTTTCCTTTTACTGTAATAATACCGTCTTTAACTTCTACAGTTACGCCAGCAGGGATTACAATTGGGCTTTTACCTATTCTTGACATCTTATTTAGTCTTTAAAATTAGTATACGTAACAAATTACTTCACCACCTACATTTAATTGTTTCGCTTGTTTTCCAGTCATAAGACCTTTTGAAGTTGAAACAATTGCAATTCCTAATCCGTTAAGGATTCTTGGTAATTTGGCAGCACCTGCGTATTTACGTAAACCAGGTTTACTAATTCTTTGGATATCTTTAATTACAGGCTCTTTAGTATCCTTATCATACTTCAAAGCAATTTTGATTGAACCCTGAACAGAGTTGTCTTCAAATTTGTAACTTAAGATATAACCTTGATCAAATAAGATCTTAGTTATTTCTTTTTTTAGATTAGAAGCCGGAATTTCAACAACTTTGTGGTTTGCAGCCACAGCGTTACGAACTCTAGTCAAATAATCTGCAATAGGATCTGTATACATATGTATTTGATTGCGATTATGGTTTTCGGGAGACACCCGTCTCCCGAACCTTTAATCAATTAAAATTATTTTTTGGTTTGCAAAAGTAATAACTTATTGCGAGATTACCAAGACGCTTTTTTAACTCCAGGAATTAATCCATTATTAGCCATCTCACGGAAAGTTACACGAGAAATACCAAATTGACGAATATAACCTCTTGGTCTACCTGTTAATTTACAACGATTGTGCAAACGAACTGGTGAAGCATTTTTAGGTAATTTTTGTAAAGCTTCAAAATCTCCAGCTTCTTTCAAAGCTTTTCTTTTCTCAGCGTACTTAGCTACCGTTTTCTCTCTTTTCACCTCACGGGCTTTCATTGATTCTTTAGCCATGTCTTAATTCTTTTTAAAAGGTAAACCTAATTCAGCCAATAATGACTTTGCTTCTTTGTCAGTTTTTGCAGTAGTAACAAAAGTGATATCCATTCCTGAAATTTTGTTTACTTTATCAATATCAATTTCAGGGAAAATGATTTGCTCTAAAACTCCAAGATTGTAATTACCTCTTCCGTCGAAACCAGTAGCTTTAATACCACTAAAATCTCTAACACGTGGTAAAGCAGAAGTAACAAGTCTGTCTAAAAACTCATACATTCTTTCTCCACGCAAAGTAACTTTTGCTCCAATAGGCATCCCTTTTCTCAATTTGAATGACGCAACGTCTTTCTTTGAAATTGTAGATACTGCTTTTTGTCCAGTGATCTTTGTTAACTCATCAACTGCATAGTCAATAAGTTTTTTATCAGATACAGCTGCACCAACTCCACGGCTCAAAACGATTTTTTCAAGTTTAGGAACTTGCATTACGTTTGTATATCCGAACTCTTCTTTAAGAGCAGAGATTACCCTACTCTTATATTCTTCTTTTAGTCTAGGTGTATATGCCATTACTATAGTACTTGATTAGATTTTTTTGAAAATCTTACTTTCTTATCTCCTTCTACTCTAATACCTACTCTAGTTGTTTCCTTAGTTTTAGGATCAATTAGAGAAATGTTAGAAATTTGAATAGAAGCTTCTTTCTTAACGATACCACCTTGAGGGTTTTTAGCACTTGGTTTTGTATGTTTTGAAACCATGTTTACACCTTCAACTATCGCTTTATTTTTCTCACGGTAAACACGTAAAACTTTACCTTCAGCACCTTTATGGTCTCCAGCAATAACTCTTACGATATCTCCTGATTTAATTTTTAGCTTTATCATCTTAAAACGAATTAAAGCACTTCTGGTGCTAATGATACAATTTTCATGAATTGTTTTTCACGAAGTTCTCTTGCTACCGGACCAAAAACACGAGTTCCTCTCATTTCCCCTGCAGCGTTCAAAAGAACACATGCATTATCATCGAAACGGATATAAGAACCATCAGCTCTTCTCACTTCTTTTTTGGTACGTACAACAACTGCAGTTGAAACAGCTCCTTTTTTAACGTTACCGTTAGGAGTTGCATCTTTAATAGATACTACAATCTTGTCACCAACAGAGGCATACCTTCTTTTGGTACCTCCTAAAACACGGATAGTTAAAACTTCTTTTGCTCCCGTGTTATCTGCTACTTTTAGTCTTGATTCCTGTTGTACCATAATTATTTAGCTCTTTCTAAGATTTCAACTAATCTCCAACATTTTGTTTTACTTAAAGGACGCGTTTCGCTAATTCTTACAGTATCTCCAATGTTACAGTCGTTTGTTTCGTCGTGTGCAACATATTTCTTAGTTTTCAACACGAACTTACCGTATAACGGGTGTTTTACTTTTCTTACTTCAGCAATAACAATAGACTTGTCCATTTTATTTGAAGTAACAACACCTATTCTTTCTTTTCTTAAATTTCTTTTTTCTTCCATCTTTCAGCAGAATACAATTATTGTAACTCTCTTTTAGTTAACTCAGTAGCTAATCTAGCAACCGTTCTTCTTACACTTCTGATTTGAAGTGGGTTTGCAATTGGAGAAATAGCGTGAGCCATTTTTAGGTCAGCATATACTTTCTTAGTTTGACTAAGCTTTTCTTGCAACTCCGCTGCAGAAAGATCTTTTATTTCTGATTGTTTCATAATAAATATAAATTATGCTTCGAAATCTCTAGCAACGACGAATTTAGTTTTTACTGGAAGTTTCTGAGCTGCAAGACGTAAAGCCTCTTTTGCAACTGATAATGGAACTCCTCCAACTTCAAACATAATTCTTCCTGGTTTAACAACAGCAGCCCAATACTCAACTGCTCCTTTACCTTTACCCATACGTACTTCAAGAGGCTTCTTAGTGATAGGTTTGTCTGGGAAAATTTTAATCCATAATTGTCCTTCTCTCTTCATATAACGAGTTGCAGCAATACGCGCAGCTTCTATTTGACGAGAAGTTAAGAACATTCCATCTTCATGTACAGATTTAATACCAAACATTCCATTAGAAAGTTCATGCCCTCTTTGAGAGTTACCTTTCATCTTACCTTTTTGTACCTTACGGTATTTTGTTCTTTTAGGCTGTAACATTTTTCTTTAGTTTAAAAATTTACTTTCTTTTACGAGCATCTGGTTTACCACCTTTATTAAAGGGTTTTCTGTCTCCTCTTGGAGAATCACCACCTTTACCACCACCAGTTCCAGATTGTTTTTTATCCATTCCTGCAAGTGGAGAAAGATCTCTCTTTCCATAAACTTCACCTTTCATGATCCACACTTTGATACCCATTCTACCATAAGTAGTGTGAGCTTCAGCCAAAGCATAATCAATATCAGCTCTGAAAGTTGATAGAGGAATTCTACCTTCTTTGAAACCTTCTGAACGCGCCATCTCAGCACCATTCAAACGACCAGAAATCAAAACTTTGATACCTTCAGCGTTCATACGCATAGAAGCAGCAATAGCCATTTTGATTGCACGTCTGTAAGAAATACGGCTTTCGATTTGACGAGCGATGCTTGTCGCCACAAGATAAGCATCTAACTCAGGTCTTTTAATTTCAAAGATGTTAATTTGAACCTCTTTATCAGTAACTTTCTTAAGTTCCTCTTTTAACTTGTCTACCTCTTGCCCACCTTTTCCGATAATGATACCAGGTCTGGCAGTAGTGATAGTAACGGTTACAAGCTTTAAAGTTCTCTCGATGATTACTTTAGATACACTAGCTTTTGATAAACGAGCATGGATATACTTTCTGATTTTGTGATCTTCGGCAAGTTTATCACCGTAATCATTTCCACCATACCAGTTTGAGTCCCATCCTCTGATGATACCAAGTCTATTTCCAATTGGATTTGTCTTTTGTCCCATGCTGCTTAAGAATTGCTTTGTGTGTTATTGATAGCTCCAAGCACGATTGTTACGTGGTTAGAACGTTTTCTTATTCTGTGTGCACGACCTTGCGGAGCTGGACGAAGTCTTTTCAACATCATTCCACCATCTACTCTGATCTCTTTAACAAATAATCCAGCTTCTTCTAAATTACCTTCACTATTTTTTTGCTCCCAGTTGTTGATTGCAGATAATAATAGTTTTTCTAATTTTCTTGAAGCTTCTTTAGAACTGAATCTTAAAATGTTAAGTGCTCTTTCTACCTTCTGACCTCTTACCAAGTCCGCTACTAAGCGCATTTTTCTAGGTGAAGTAGGGCAGTTATTCAATTTTGCGAAAGCAATAGACTTATTAGCCTCTTTTCTCGCATCTGCTGTTTCTCTTTTACGAACTCCCATTGCTTCTTATTTTTTACCTTTATTTTTTGCTCCAGCATGACCTCTAAAAGATCTAGTTGGTGAAAACTCTCCTAATTTGTGACCTACCATGTTTTCTGTTACGTAAACTGGTACAAATTGACGACCGTTATGAACTGCAATAGTTTGTCCAACGAAATCCGGAGTAATCATAGAAGCCCTAGACCAAGTCTTAACTACACTATTTTTACCACTTTCTACGTTTTCCTGAACTTTTTTGTCTAATTTATAATGAACGAAAGGTCCTTTTTTTAATGAACGTGCCATATCTTATTATTTCTTTCTACGTTCTACGATATACTTGTTACTCGGGTTTTTCTTAGAACGAGTTCTGTAACCTTTAGCTGGCAATCCGTTTCTTGAACGTGGATGCCCTCCAGATGAACGTCCTTCACCACCTCCCATAGGGTGATCAACAGGGTTCATTGCTACTGGTCTAGTTCTAGGTCTTCTTCCTAACCATCTTGTTCTACCTGCTTTTCCAGACACAACTAATTGATGATCAGAATTAGAAACAGCTCCAATTGTAGCCGAACAAGTTAACAAGATTAATCTTGTCTCTCCAGATGGCATTTTAATTGTTGCGTATTTCCCGTCTCTTGCCATTAACTGAGCAAAAGTTCCAGCTGAACGAGCAATAACAGCTCCTTGTCCAGGACGTAACTCAATACAAGATATAACAGTTCCAAGAGGAATTCTGCTTAAAGGTAATGTATTACCAATCTCTGGCTGAGATTCTGGACCAGAAACTAATTTCTGACCAACTTTCAATCCATTCTGAGCGATAATATAAGTTTTCTCTCCATCAGCATAAGCTAATAAAGCGATAAATGCAGTACGATTTGGATCGTATTCGATTGATTTCACAGTAGCCGGAATTCCGTCTTTAGTTCTCTTGAAATCAATAATACGATATCTCTGCTTGTGACCACCACCCGTATAACGCATGGTCATCTTTCCTTGACTATTTCTACCTCCAGAGTTTTTTATCGGCGCTATCAAAGAGCGTTCCGGCTTATCAGTTGTAATGGCGTCATAACCATTCACAACTCTAAATCGCTGACCTGGGGTAATAGGTTTTAATTTTCTTACTGACATTTTTCTATCTTAGATATTGTTGTAAAAATCAATTGTTTCTCCTTCTTGTACTTGAACAATCGCTTTTTTAATTGCATTTGTCTTTCCACTGATTAAACCACTTTTAGTGTATTTAGTAGATCTGTCCGGTCTCACATTCATTGTGTTAACCGAAACAATAGTTACACCATAAGCAGCTTCAACAGCTTTCTTAATTTGCACTTTATTTGCTTTCTTGTCAACAACGAATCCGAAGCGGTTTAGAACTTCACTTTCTTTGGTTACTTTTTCCGTTACTATAGGTCTGATAATGATGCTCATATTCCTATTATTTACTTAAATTTTCTTCAATTAACTCTAAAGAACCTTCCAAAAGCACTAAATTATTAGCGTTTAATATTGCGTAAGTGCTTAATTCCGAGCTAGTTACGACGTTTGAAGCCTTCAAATTACGTGACGACAAATATACATTTTTATTTGACTCACCCAATACAAATAGAGATTTTTTATTTTCTAACCCTAAAGCTTTCAAAACGTTAATGAAATTTTTAGTGTTTGGTACATCAAAATTAAAGTCTTCAAGAACAATAACATTTGACTCTTTTGCTTTGATTGAGAAAGCAGATTTTCTTGCCAATCTTTTCAATCCTTTATTCAATTTAAATGAATAACTTCTTGGTCTTGGCCCAAAAACTGTTCCCCCACCTTTAAACAAAGGATTCTTAACACTTCCTGCACGAGCAGTACCTGTTCCCTTTTGTTTTTTAATCTTACGCGTACTACCAGTTACTTCAGCTCTTTCTTTAGCTTTATGAGTACCTTGTCTTTGATTAGCAAGATATTGCTTAACATCAAGATATACTGCGTGATTGTTTGGTTCAATTGCGAATACTGAATCAGAAAGTTGAACTTTTCTTCCAGTATCTTTTCCGTTGAAATCTAATACTTTTACTTCCATTACTTCTGAATGATTACGTAAGAGTTTTTGTGCCCAGGAATACATCCTTTAACAACAAGCAGGTTCTTTTCAGCAACTACTTTTAAAACTCTAAGGTTTTGTACTTTTACATTATCTCCACCCATTCTTCCAGCCATACGCATTCCTTTGAATACTCTAGATGGATAAGAAGAAGCTCCTACAGAACCTGGCGCTCTTAAACGGTTGTGCTGACCATGAGTAGCCTGTCCAACACCACCAAAACCGTGACGTTTAACAACACCCTGGAAACCTTTACCTTTAGACACACCTTGCACGTCTACAAATTCTCCTTCTTCAAAAATAGAAACATCAATAAGATCCCCTAATTTTTGTTCAGTTGCAAAATCCTGGAATTCAACGACTTTTTTCTTAGCAACAGTTCCAGCTTTTTTAAAGTGCCCTAAAGCAGCTTTAGTAGAATGTTTCTCGTTTTTGTCATCGAAACCAAGTTGCAACGCTTCATACCCGTCAACACCTTTGGTTCTGACTTGGGTAACAACACACGGCCCAGCCTCGATTACTGTACAAGGAATGTTTTTCCCGTTTTCATCGAAAATACTAGTCATGCCGATTTTTTTACCAATTAACCCAGACATAAATATTAATTATTAATTACTAAAATTCCCTTCAATTTGAAAATAACAGAAATTTCCAAACAGGGAGTGCAAAAGTAGATATTAAAATTGAATATACCAAACAGTTATAGAAATTAAATCGCTCATAATCAAAATCCAAGCTCAAAACTAAGCTCAAAAACCCACTTATACATTCTAAATCTTAAATCATTTTTTCCACACCACAAGCAACTAACGCACAACAATTAATTAACAAAATAGCAACAAAAAATATCCGCAGCACTTTAAAACAAAGGGAGTTAAAGAAATTTGCAGGAAAAAATATTTAAACAAATCAGTCAAAATCAAATAAAGAATCATTAAATAAAAAACAAAAAAAGCGAGTCATTTCTGACTCGCTTTTCATATAAAAAAATATAAAAAAATTATACTTTTATCTCTACTTCAACACCACTTGGCAATTCAAGTTTCATTAAAGCATCAATAGTTTTAGATGAAGATGAATAAATATCAATCAATCTCTTGTATGACATTACTTCAAATTGCTCTCTCGCTTTTTTGTTAACGTGCGGAGAACGCAATACAGTGAAAAGTTTTTTGTGAGTTGGCAACGGAATTGGACCTGTTACAACTGCTCCAGTAGTTTTTACTGTTTTTACGATCTTTTCAGCAGATTTATCTACCAACATGTGATCGTAAGATTTTAGTTTTATTCTGATTTTTTGACTCATTTTCTTAAAATTAAGCGTTACCTTTTGCTTTTTTGATTACCTCTTCTGAAATATTAGAAGGTGTTTCTGCATAGTGAGAAAACTCCATTGTTGAAGTTGCTCTACCAGAAGATAATGTTCTTAATGTAGTTACATAACCAAACATTTCTGATAAAGGCACATCTGCTTTGATAGTTTTAGCACCATTTCTATCACCCATGTCATTAACCTGACCTCTACGACGGTTCAAGTCACCTACGATATCACCCATGTTTTCTTCAGGAGTAATAACTTCGATTTTCATGATTGGCTCAAGAATAACAGCTCCAGCAGCACGTCCTGATTCTTTATAACCCATTCTAGCAGCTAATTCAAAAGAAAGAGCATCAGAATCCACAGGATGGAAAGATCCGTCTAACAAAGTTACTTTTAAACTATCAACAGCA
This sequence comes from Flavobacterium hibisci, assembly GCF_020026925.1. Lineage (GTDB taxonomy): Bacteria > Bacteroidota > Bacteroidia > Flavobacteriales > Flavobacteriaceae > Flavobacterium > Flavobacterium hibisci. The sequence continues at coordinate 202,868 of NZ_JAIQDW010000004.1, forward strand.
TATCCAGCTAACGGACCTGTTTTCATAGCCTCACGGAAACCTTTTTCAACAGCAGGGATATATTCTTTAGGAACGTTACCACCTTTTACCTCATTAACAAACTGCAATCCAACAGGAACTTTACCATCAACTTCATCTGCAGGCTCGATTCTAAATACGATATCACCGAATTTACCACGACCTCCAGATTGTTTTTTGTAAGTTTCTCTATGTTGAGCAGATTTAGTAAACGCCTCTTTGTATTCTACTTGTGGCTCACCTTGATTAACCTCTACTTTAAACTCACGTTTCATACGATCAACTAAGATATCTAAGTGAAGCTCACCCATACCCGAAATAATAGTCTGACCTGAAGCCTCATCTGTTCTAACTGTAAATGTTGGATCCTCTTCAGCCAATTTAGCCAAAGCCATACCCATTTTATCAACGTCAGCTTTAGTTTTAGGTTCAATTGCAATACCAATTACCGGCTCTGGGAATTTCATAGACTCCAAGATAATTGGATTCTTTTCATCACACAAAGTATCTCCAGTTTTAATATCTTTAAATCCTACAGCAGCTCCAATATCTCCAGCCTCAATAAATTCGATTGGATTTTGTTTGTTAGCGTGCATTTGGTAGATACGAGAAATTCTCTCTTTGTTACCAGAACGAGTATTTAAAACATAAGAACCAGCATCTAAACGTCCAGAGTAAGCACGGAAGAAAGCTAAACGACCTACGAATGGATCAGTAGCAATTTTAAATGCCAAAGCAGCAAACGGCTCTTTTACATCTGGGCGACGTAAAATTTTAGTTTGATCTTCTTCTAATAATTCAGCATCATCAGGATGAATACCTTCAATACCTTCTTTATCCAATGGAGATGGCAAATACTTACAAACAGCATCCAACATAAATTGAACTCCTTTGTTTTTGAAAGAAGAACCAGCAAGCATTGGAATGATTGCCATATCAATAGTTGCAGCTCTCAACGCATTGTTGATTTCTTCCTCAGTAATAGAGTTTTCATCTTCCATATATTTATCTAAAAGATTCTCATCATAAGTAGCAATCTCTTCGATAAGGATAGAACGGTAGTGCTTAACATCATCAACCATATCAGCTGGGATATCAACGACATCAAAAGTAGCTCCTTGTGTCTCATCATGCCATACAATAGCTTGATTTTTCACTAAGTCAACAATACCTTTAAAATCCGCTTCATCACCAATAGGCAAAGTAATTGCAACCGCATTCGATTTCAACATATCTTTAACCTGTCCGCATACAGCTAAAAAATTAGCTCCTTGACGGTCCATTTTATTTACGAATCCCATACGAGGAACCCTATATTGATCTGCAAGTCTCCAGTTAGTTTCTGATTGAGGCTCAACACCATCAACAGCACTAAACAAGAAAACCAAGCCATCAAGTACACGTAAAGAACGATTTACCTCTACAGTAAAGTCAACGTGTCCAGGAGTATCAATAATATTAAAGTGGTAAGGCAATGATTCTGGAAGAACTTTCCCTTGCTCTGTTGGAAAATTCCAAGTACAAGTTGTTGCAGCAGAAGTAATTGTAATACCTCTTTCTTGCTCTTGTGCCATCCAGTCCATTGTTGCAGCACCATCGTGTACCTCACCAATTTTGTGTGACTTTCCAGTATAAAAAAGAATACGCTCAGTTGTAGTTGTTTTACCAGCATCAATGTGAGCAGCGATCCCGATATTTCTTGTATATTTTAAATCTCTAGCCATTTCTTACGAATTAAAATCTAAAGTGAGAGAATGCTTTGTTAGCTTCTGCCATTTTGTGAGTATCCATTCTTTTCTTAACCGCAGCACCTTCTTCTTTAGCCGCAGCTAAACATTCTGACGCTAAACGTTGTGCCATAGATTTTTCATTTCTTCTTCTTGAATAAAGTATTAACCACTTCATTGCCATAGAAATTTTTCTATCTGGACGAATCTGCATTGGAATTTGAAATGTAGCTCCACCAACTCTACGGCTACGTACTTCTACGTGAGGCATAACGTTTGTTAAAGCATCTTTCCAGATTTCTAATGAAGTCTTCTCATCATTTTGCTTTTTAGTTTCAATGATATCAATAGCATCATAAAATACTTTAAAAGCTGTAGATTTCTTACCATCCCACATTAAGTTGTTCACAAAACGTGTTACTAATTGGTCGTTAAACCTTGGATCCGGTAAAAGTGGTCTTTTCTTTGCCGCTCTTTTTCTCATGTCTTTTTCTTAAAAGTTTTTAAATTACTTTTTTGCTTCTTTTGGGCGTTTAGCACCGTACTTAGATCTTCTTTGCGTTCTTCCTGCAACACCTGATGTATCAAGCGCTCCACGAACGATGTGATATCTAACACCTGGTAAATCTTTTACCCTTCCACCTCGCACTAATACTATCGAGTGCTCTTGTAGATTATGTCCTTCTCCAGGGATGTAAGCATTCACCTCATTACCATTTGTCAAACGTACACGCGCAACTTTACGCATTGCAGAGTTTGGTTTTTTTGGTGTAGTAGTGTAAACACGCGTACAAACCCCTCTTCTTTGAGGACAAGAATCTAAAGCAACCGATTTACTCTTCTTAGTGATCTGAGTTCTTCCTGTTCTTACTAATTGTTGAATTGTTGGCATAATTAATACTAAAAATTAATATGATATTAAATTCCCGCTTTTTACGGGGTTGCAAATGTATAAAATAAATTCCACTATACAAACGTTAAATCATTAATTTTCAATAACATTATTTAATCTTATGTTTTTCAAAACAATCTATAGATATTTGCAAACCTTAAACTAATGAACTAATTGCTTTTGAAACAGTTATTCCAAATATTTCTTTTTTGCTTTATAAGCTTTTCCAATTATGCACAAAATTTCAGCTTAAAAATCAAAGGCACAAATGATACAGAAAATGCTATTATAGACTCCTTGAACTACATCAAAACACACCCAAATGTAAAATTCGCTACCAATGAAGCTATTATTGTTGTAGAAAAACTTACTAAAAAAGGTTATTTAGACATAAAAACACTTGAAAACACCAAAATAAACGACTCCATTTACACCTATAAATTGTCGCTTGGAAAGAAAACAAAATACACGTATATATATATAGGTATAAAAAATTCATTTTTCAATCCTTCAGAAACAAAAAATGACACAGTAATAATTCCTTACGAAGAGACCGAAAATTATATAAATCAAAAAATTATTGAAGCAGAAAAACAAGGATTTCCTTTAAGCAAGATAAAATTAGGAAACATCCGAAGAAAGAATTCAATAATTTATGCCGACTTAAATTTTAATTTGGAAAAAAAACGCAATGTAAATTCCATTATTACAAATTACATAAATAACAATCGAAAGGATTTTTTCCCAAAAGGACATCTCAAGCAACTTAACAAAAAATACATCAACAAAACTTTTAATCAAAATACCATCAAAGAACTTTATAACGATATAAATAATTTTGGCTTTATAGAACAACCAAAATATCCCGAAATATTATTCACAAAAGATTCAACCAAAGTTTACATTTATCTTGAAAAAAGAAAAGCAAACACATTTGATGGCTATATTGGATTTTCAAATGATGAAAACAAAAAAACAAACCTAAACGGCTATCTAGATATTACTTTAGAAAACACTCTTCTTGCCGGTGAAAAATTTTCATTATACTGGAAAAGCGATGGAAACCAACAAAAAACAATCAATACAAAATTAGAAATACCATACATTTTCAAATCGCCTCTTGGAATCAAAGCACAGCTAAACATATTTAAACAAGACAGTACTTTCCAAAACACAAAAACAGGAATTGATTTAGGGTATTATATAAATTATAACTCAAAATTTTACATTGGTTACCAATCTACAGAATCCAGCGATATCCAAAACACAAACAACACAATAGTTAGTGATTTCAAAAATTCTTTTACAACTTCAACCTTCGATTACACAAAAACAGATCCTCTTAATAATTTATTATCAAAAAAAGTAAATGTTAACTTAATTTTTGGTTTTGGAAAAAGAAATACAAATAATCAACTTGAAACAGTGGTCACCAGCAGGCAATTTTACACAAATTTAAACTTATCATACAATTTTGAGCTCAATCAAAAGAACTTCATTAACATAAATTCACAAAATTTTTATCTTTCAAGCAAAAACTATCTAGTGAACGAACTCTATCGATTTGGTGGAATAAATTCAGTTAGAGGTTTTTTAGAAAATAGTCTTCAGGCAAATTTATTCTCTTCGATTCTGACAGAATACAGATATGTTGTCTCAAAAAATTTATATGTAAATTCAATTCTTGATTATGCGATATATCAAGACTTAACAAGAAGTGAGGACAAAACCAAAATTGATAAACTAACCGGAATTGGAGTCGGAACATCTATTCAGACAACAAACGGACTACTAAAGATTAACCTTACAAATAACATTTCAAATGATCAAAATTTAAAATTATATAACACTATCATAAACATATGTTATAATGTTAAATTTTGATATTTACCGAAAAAACATTTTTATTTATTAGGATAGTTAACAAATTATTAAGAGTTTTGCGATACTAATTCAAAATATTTAAAAATGAAACTAAAGTTCAATGGATTTTTAGTGCTTTTATTGGCACTAGTTGCGCAAATCACATTTGCACAAGAAAGAGCTGTTTCTGGGACAGTTTCTGACAATGCAGGAATGCCTCTGCCAGGCGTTAGTGTATTAGTTAAAGGAACAAAAGCAGGAACACAAACAGACTTTGATGGAAAATTCTCTATTAAAGCATCACCAAGCCAGATTCTGGTTTTTAGCTACATCGGAATGAAAACTCAGGAAGTAGCAGCAAGTTCAACATCAATTAATGTTAAATTAAAAGATGATTCAGTAGAGCTAGAAGGAGTTGTTGTCACTGCACTTGGAATCAAAAAAGAAGAGAAAAAACTTGGTTACGCTGTATCGAAAGTGACTTCTGACGAAATTACAAAATCTGGAGAACAAAACGTTCTTCAGGCATTAGCTGGAAAAGCTGCTGGTGTTCAAATTATAGGATCAGGTGGAACCCCAGGTGCTTCTAGTAAAATTATTATTAGAGGGGCTAATACAATTACCGGTACTACAGATCCTTTAATTGTTGTAGACGGTATCCCTATAGATAATACTACAACCCAAACTACAGCTGGAGACAATCCTTTTAATGCAAATTTATCCGGTATCAACAACTCCAATAGAGCCTTAGATATCAACCCAAATGATGTAGAAAGTGTTACTATCCTTAAAGGACCAGCTGCCGCTGCGCTTTACGGAGCTAGGGCCGGGAATGGTGTTATTATTTACACAACAAAGAAAGGAAAAGCCGGCAGAGGATTAGGAATTGATTTCAATACCTCATTAGCAATTGACAGAGTGAGTCAGCTTCCAGCAAGGCAAAATAAATATATACAAGGCACTGTACCAACTATAACTGCTCCAGACCCAAATACTCCACAAAGCTGGGGTCCTACTGCTGCATCATTAGGCCTACCTACTTACGATAATGTAGGTAATTTTTTTCAGGACGGCATAACATTTACAAATAATATTTCTTTCTATGGAGGAGATAACAAAGCGACTTTTAGAGCATCATATGGAAATGTAACACAAACAGGTATGATTCCTGAAACAGGTCTTAAAAGAAACACTATCAGACTTGCAGGAGACTTGAAATTAAGTGAAAACTGGAAAGCCGGAGCAAGTATGCAATACACTCATACTACTAACACATTAGCACAAAATGGTAGTAATACCTCTGGTGTTATGTTGAGTTTGATGCGCTCTCCAATAAATTATGATTTAAGAAATTATAAGGATGATTTTGGCAATAACACTAATTACTTTGCAGCATACGACAACCCTTATTTTACAGTAAACGAAAACCCTGCAACAAGTGATGTTAACCGTGTATTAGGAAACATTTTCTTAACTTATAATCATGCTGATTGGTTATCTTTAACTGCCAAAGCTGGTATTGATACTTATTCTGATGCCCGTAAACAAATTTATGCAATCTCGTCAAATGGAGATAGTTTAGGCGGAATTGGTGAAGTTGCTTTCAACAGCCTTACAAACAAAGACTATTATGGAGATTTAATTGCATCTGGTTTGATACCATTAAAATCAGACTGGTTAAAAATTAATTATACTGCAGGTCTTAACTTACGTTCTACACAATACTTAGACGTTTTCTCAAGAGGTAAAGGATTATCTGTAAGATATGTTTATAATTTAGCTAATGCAACTGAATTATACGCTTCTAATTACGAGGAAAATTCTATTTCAAGAGCTTTATTTGCCCAAGTAGATTTTGATATTAAGGATCAAATTTTTATAACGGGTACTGTAAGAAAAGAATGGTCATCCACATATGGAGATAATATAAAAAGCGCCATATTTCCTTCAGGAACTGCTGCATGGATTCTTTCAAACACTTTTGACTGGGCTAACTATGTAAAAGTAAGCTATGGTTACGGAGAAGTAGGTATTGCTCCAGCACCTTATCGCACAAAAAGTTATTATGGACAACCAAGTCTTACAGATGGTTTTACTGATGGATTAAGTTTTCCTTATGACGGAGTTAACGGTATGGCATTAGCAGGACGTTTAGGAAATCCAGACTTAAAACCAGAAAGAGTATTAGGTCATGATTTAGGCTTAAGTACAAAATTTTTCGATAATCGTTTAGCTGTAGATTTAAATCTTTATTACAAAACATCAAAAGATTTATTAATTGATGTACCGTTAGCACAATCTTCAGGTTATTCTTCACAATATAGAAACGCTGCAGAATTAGTTAACAAAGGTATTGAACTTGAAATCGGCTATGATATTTTCGAAAAAAGCAAACCATTTCAGTGGAATATCAACTTAAACTGGGCTAAAAATGAAAACGAAGTTACAGACATCTCTGGTGGTTTAAGTGAAATTTCTGTAGAATCTGCTTTCTCTTCAATTGGATATTATGCTGTTGCCGGACAGCCTTTAGGTAGTTTTTATGGCACAAGATGGTTACGTGATGCGAATGGTCAAATTATTGTTGGTACAAATGGTTTAGCTAAATTAGATCCGGAAACTGGAAATTTAGGAAATTCAGCACCAAACTGGACAGGTGGTATTAGAAACACATTCACATACAAACGAGTTAGCTTATCAGCCTTATTAGATATCAGACATGGTGGCGTTGTTTACAATGGTACAGGAGCAAGATTAAACACAATTGGTGTTTCAGAAGGTTCTGCTGATAGAGAACGAACATACATCATCCCTGGTGTTAAAGAAGACGGAACTGCAAATGATATTGAAATATCTGCTAAAAGTTATTTTCAAAACTTCAAAGGAGATAGTAGTTTAGCTGCTGCTGAAGAAGCAACAACAGACGTTAATTGGGTTAGATTACGTGACGTAAGCCTTACTTATGATTTCAATGTAAAACAATTTCCATTTTTAAGTTCTGCACAATTATCAATCACGGGAAGAAACTTATGGCTAGACACCAACTACAAAGGAGTAGATCCTGAAACAAGTTTGACAGGAGCTGGTTCACGTATTAATGGTTTAGATTATTTCAATAATCCAGGAAGTAAATCTTTCATAATGGGTCTACGTGCAAGCTTCTAATTTAAATATAATAAAAATGAAAAAATATATAAAAAATATAATTCTTGCAGCGTTTAGCATTAGTATGCTAACTGGTTGCCAGACTGAGTTAGATGATTTCAACAATAATCCTAACGATCCTGACACAAGTAACCCTTCGTTGCTAGTAGCTGCAATGGAACTTAGCACATTTCAAACCCACACTAGTGGAGTAATGAGAAATGCAGGTATCTTCACACAACATCTACAAGGAACTAACATTGGACAATTAGGAGCTGTAAGTTTTTACGTAGTTACTGAAGGTGATGTAAACAATGAATGGAATACTATTTATCAAACCACTTTGATGAATGGACATATTTTAAATCGAGATTTCGCTGCTGATTTCCCATATTATAATGGAATAGGTCAAATATTAAGTGCAATAAACTTAGGCTATGTAACTGATATGTGGGGAGATGTTCCCTATGATGAGGCTTTTTTAGCTGCAGAAGGAAACAAAACACCCAAATACAATACACAACAGGAAATCTATCAAAGAATTCAAACCCTTTTAGATAAAGCTATTATAAATTTATCTCAGCCTAAAGCAAGCAATGAAGAATTACCCACTACAGATGATTTAATTTTTGGAGGTAATACTGCAAAATGGATTAAAGTTGCATATGTCTTAAAAGCAAGATATGCTTTAAGGTTAACTGCAGTTGATGCCAATGCTGCACAAAAAGCATTAGACTTCGTGACACAATCAGGCATGACACCTTCAGATGATGCAAATACCAAATTCATTGATGGTGCTAATTCATTTAACCAATGGTACGCCTATAATGTCCAACGTAGAAATTACATGAAAATGGGTAAATACTTTGTAGATTATTTAGTAACAAATAATGACCCGAGATTACCTTTCATGGTTGAAGAGAAATCTGGTGTCTATTCAGGAAATGCTCCTGAAAATGATAATACTACAACAACTTCTTATATTGGAGGTTACTTTGATCCAGGCAAGCCAATTACACAAAAAGGTTTTGCTAATCCTGATTGGCAAATTGGTATCGTGACTTATGCGGAAGCAAAATTTATTGAAGCTGAGGCGAAAGCCAGATTAGGTCAACCTGGTGTACAAACTGCACTGCAAGAAGCTGTAACTGCTTCTGTAACTAAAATTACTGGAGTTGCTCCTTCATCTGCATTCTTAGCAAATGCTACTGCTACATTTGATATTGCTAATATTATACAACAAAAATATATTGCTCTTTTCTTAACAATGGAGCCTTATAATGATTACAGAAGAACAGGTTTCCCTGCTTTGGTTCCAAACCAAGATTCTGACACAAAAACTATCCCTGTAAGATTACCAACTCCTTCAGATGAAAGACAGTACAACCCTAATGCAACTGTAGTAAGTAATGTAACTACTAAAGTTTGGTGGGACGCTAACTAATATATTATTTACAAAAAATAAGCAAAACCACTCTGTTCATTCAGAGTGGTTTTTTTTTATATAAAACATTATCCTTACATTTGCGCCATGGAAAAAGAACATCAAATATTTGGAATCAGAGCCATTATAGAAGCTATTCAGGCAGGAAAAGAAGTGGACAAAGTATTCATCCAAAAAGAAATTTCGGGTGAATTAATGAAGGACCTGATGAAGGTAATGAAACGCGCCAACATTAATTTTTCATATGTTCCTGTTGAAAAACTAAATCGCTTAACACCAAATAATCACCAGGGAGCTGTTGCTACCATATCCCCTATTGGATTTATAGAATTGGAGCATCTTGTTGAATCGACAATTGAATCCGGTTCAAAACCTTTGTTTTTAATATTAGATCAGATTTCTGATGCAAGAAATTTTGGTGCCATCATAAGAACAGCTGAGTGTACTGGTGTAAATGGAATTATAGTTCAAAAAGCTGGTTCAGCTCCTGTTAACGGGGATACAGTAAAAACTTCAGCCGGAGCTGTTTTTAATGTTCCTATCTGTAAGGTTGAACATATCAAAGACGCTATTTTTTATCTTCAGGGATCAGGAATTAAAACGGTTGCTGCCACTGAAAAAACAGATCATAATATTTATGATTTAGAACTGAATGAACCAGTTGCTATTATCATGGGATCTGAAGACAGGGGAATTAATCCTTCTGTTCTTAAAATTGTGGATGAAAAAGCAAAACTTCCAATGTTCGGCACCATTGGATCACTAAATGTTTCTGTTGCTTGTGGAGCTTTTTTATACGAAGCTGTTCGCCAAAGAAGCTAAAACTACAGTTCTCTACAATAAAACTTGAAAACACTTCCATTTGAAGTGTTTTTTTGTGCGAAACTATTTAGTAATTTGTTTTATCTTCTGATTTCGTTATGATGTAATTTACTGAAACATCAGAATTGAAATAAGTAGAAATAATTTCAGGTTCTTCGTCAGCTATCTCTATATTGACAAAATTACCGTTTTCATCAAAGTGTTTCATAAATGGATCCTGATCAGGATCAAAATCAGGCCTTTGCCAATCATAGACAATTGGTTTTGCATATTCAGGAGTTTTATAGAATAATGTCATAGCAAATCCTGTTATAAAACCTGCCAAATGACCTTCCCAGGAAATATTCTGATCTACATCGGGAAAAACATACCAAATCATCCCGCCATAAAGTAAAATCACAGCAAATGACAATGCTACTAAACGATAATATCTAGTCTGGATGCCTTTAAAGAATATAAAGCTTACCAGAACATAAATCAATCCACTAGCCCCAATGTGATAGTTTTCACGGCCGATAAACCACGTAATTAAACCCGAAAATAAAATTCCATAACCAATAACCCCTAAAGATTGCTTCGGGTAAAAAAACTGTAAGGCCGGCAATAATACGATAAGCGGAATAGAGTTATTATAAAGATGATTTAAATTTTCGTGGATAAACGGACTAAATAGAATGCCCTGTAAGCCGTAAAAATCACGGGGATAAATTCCGTTTTGGTAAAAGTCAAAATCAAACCGGATCTGTACCCAATAGATAATCCAAAGTAAAATAACAAAAAATACCGGAAGCCCAATAACAGCGGTAGAAAATTTAAAGTGGTTATCGTTCATGTTTTTATTGAGTTTAATAAATGACTATCAAAAAACTATCCAATTGCAATTTCCTGATAATTTGTCAGCAAAACTGAAATATCTGATCTGCAATTCATAGCCCTGATGGGAGCGGCATCCTTTTTTGGCTTTTTCTGCCAAAAAAGATATAGTGGACAGCAGGAATTAGCTCCTAAAAAATCAGAATTAAAATTGAAAACTCGTAATTTTACAAAATGGAAGCACCTTTAGCAGAACGCATTCGGCCACAGAAATTAGAAGACTACATCAGTCAAAGTCATTTGGTTGGGCCAAACGGATCTTTAACACAACAAATTTCGAAAGGAATTATTCCGTCATTAATCTTCTGGGGACCGCCAGGAACAGGAAAGACCACACTGGCTCAAATTATTGCGCAAGAATCCAAGCGCCCTTTTTATATACTAAGCGCAATTAATTCTGGCGTTAAAGACATTCGCGATGTAATTGAAAAAGCAAAACAAAGCGGTGGCTTATTCACAGCTAAAAATCCGATTTTGTTTATTGATGAGATTCATCGATTTAGCAAATCACAACAAGATTCCCTTTTGGCTGCTGTTGAAAAAGGATGGATTACGCTTATTGGTGCCACTACAGAAAACCCAAGTTTTGAGGTTATTCCCGCATTATTATCACGCTGTCAGGTTTATATTTTAAATGCTTTTACAAAAACTGACCTGGAAGCCTTGTTGCATCGTGCCATGAAAACGGATGCGGAATTGGTTACCAAAAATATTGTTTTAAAAGAAACCGAAGCACTGCTAAGATTATCTGGCGGAGATGGCCGAAAACTATTAAACATTTTTGAGTTGGTTGTTAATGCTTCTGCCAGCGATGAAATCATTATTACAAACGACAGGGTTTTCGAACTTGTGCAGCAGAATACGGTTTTGTATGACAAGACGGGAGAACAACACTATGACATTGTTTCTGCCTTTATAAAATCAATAAGAGGAAGCGATCCTAATGGCGCTGTATATTGGCTTGCCAGGATGATCGAAGGCGGCGAAGATGTGAAGTTTATTGCGCGAAGAATGCTGATTTTATCCAGTGAAGACATTGGAAATGCTAATCCAACAGCTTTTATAATGGCAAACAATACTTTTCAGGCTGTTTCTACTATTGGTTATCCTGAAAGCCGGATTATATTAAGCCAATGTGCCATTTATCTTGCTACATCGCCAAAAAGCAATGCTTCTTATATGGCTATCGGAAATGCCCAGCAATTAGTCAAACAAACAGGTGATCTGCCTGTTCCGATTCATTTACGCAATGCGCCGACAAAATTAATGAAAGAATTGGGCTATGGCGAAGATTACAAATATTCGCATGACTATGCAAATAACTTTGCCGAGCAGGAATTTTTGCCTGATGCTATAAAAGAAACGGTTCTTTACAACCCCGGGAGCAATTCAAGAGAGAACAGCAACCGCGAATTTTTAAAGAACCGCTGGAAAGATAAATATGGTTATTAAACCAATTTGTATTTTAGAATTTAACTGAAACTTTTTCAGAAATCAATTTGTCATTTTGATAATATTCAAAAAACCATTGATTGTCTTTTGCATTCAAGCTCCCCTGAATACCCTCTTTTATGGCTATAAAAGAATCAGGCCGGGAGGTTTTAAGCAGTTTCATAACCACTTTTGGCGTTTTATCGATCAACTGAAACCCGTTTTCTGTTGGCTGTGCATAAAGTAAATTGGGATCTGAAACATCTGCAACAGGAGCAGAAACTGAAGCTGCAGCTACAACAGGAGCAGCAGTAACTGCTGCTGTTGATGCAACACCAGAAGCTGTTATTGCGGTTTTGCCACTGTATTTATAATGCAGACCATATATAGACAGGAAAGCCATATCAAGGGATTCTCTATATGCTGCCTCATATTCTTTCTCTTTGCTTCTTCCTGTTTCAGATGTATAAACTACTTTTCCATAGCAGTCTTTAAACTCTACAAAAAGTTTTGTTACCAGGAAAGCATTATCTCTTTTTACATCTGCGTATAAAAGATCACATCTATTGAGTAATTCCGCCGGGAGCTGATCATTCTCATAAAAAGCCTGAAATCCTGCTTTTATTAAATTTGCCTTTGTCATAGTTGATAATCGATAAGGATTAATTCCTTTGGCAAAATCAAAATTTATTGGCACAATTACAGCTTTATAATCATTAATTGACTGTGAAAAACCAATGAATGAAGTGAATAGAATAAATACTAAAAATTTAATTTTCATAATTATAAATATTTTTTGAGTTCTAATAAATTATTTATTTGTTTTATATTTTCAGGAGCGGCCACCTTTTTATCATTAAAAAAAATAGCATCCAGACCGGCATTCAAAGCACCATTAACATCAGCATCAAGGCAATCACCGATCATAATACAATTTTCTTTTGAAGCCTTTGCCAGATTCACAGCATAATCAAAGATAATACTATTTGGCTTTTTTACACCAGCCAGGTCTGAATTTGTAATTGTATTGAAATAGCCTGAAATAGCAGCATTATTAATTTTTTTATCCTGAACTCCGGCAAAACCATTCGTTATAATGTGCAGCTTATACTTTGGTTTCAGATATTCCAAAATTTCAATTGCTCCCTCAAAAAGATGATTGTTATCTGTTAAAAACTCAATATAATCATTTGCAATCTGATTGATATCCTCATCAGAAATAATAAAATCCAAAGCATCAAACGAGTGCTTCAATCTGTTATAACGCAATTCCTGATGTGTAATTTTGTCGTTCTGATATAATTTCCAGCAAGCCTGATTCACAGGAATATACTTTTGAATGAAATCCCGGCAATTGATTTCAGGAAATTTACTCTCAAAAATTCGATTAAAAGCTAACTCCGAATTTCTGTCAAAGTCCCAAAGTGTGTGGTCTAAATCAAAAAAGACATCGGTAATATTTTTACTCATACTCATAAAATTCCTTCATCTGCAAAACTATAATATTTTGTTTCAGTTATAATAAGATGATCCAAAACTTTAACATCTAAGCTATCTCCAGCTTGCTTTATTTTTTTAGTGATTTGCTTATCAGCATCACTCGGAACTAAGCCTCCAGAAGGATGATTATGGCATAAAATCAAGCCTGTCGCTCCGTTTTCCAGAGCCACCTTAAAGACTAAACGTACGTCTACAATGGTTCCTGAAATACCACCTTTGCTCAATTGTGACTTCAAAATCACCTTATTGGAATTATTCAGAAAAAGCACCCAAAATTCTTCGTGTGGAAGTTCACCAATAATAGGCTGCATGATTTCAAAAACAATTTTACTGGAAGTAATTTTTGTTAATTCTACAGTATCCTCCGCTCTTCGACGTCTGCCCAATTCCAGAGCTGCAATAATTGCAATAGCCTTGGCCTCACCTATTCCTTTAAAATTGGTCAGTTGCCCCAAAGACATTTTTCCTAAAGAATTCAAAGTATCTACACTAGCTAAAATTCTTTTACTCAAATCAACTGCCGACTCGTTTCGGCTTCCTGAACCAATTAAAATTGCAATCAATTCGGCATCACTCAAAGCATTTTTGCCTTTTAGCATTAATTTTTCGCGTGGGCGGTCATCTTCTGACCAGTTTGTAATGGGGAAATGTACTGATTCCATTGGCGTATATTAAATTATTGTTTTTTTACTGGCGTATATCTCATAATAGTGCCTTAATATTTATCTTCAATTGCTGTCTCTATTCTAAATGATAAAATTCAAGCTATTCCGTAAAAGATTAAGGCTATTTTTCAATTGCTTCTCTTCAACCTATTTTTATGTTGTTGACAAATAAATTTGTTAAAAATAAGAAAAATCATTCACTAAAAAGTCATAGCTCTTTAATAATCATTAATTTTAAATAAAAAATGAAATCTTCTTATGTAACTTTAACCGTCTTATTATTTTTTTCATGCGTTCAAAAAGAAAATGCCACAATAACATTTTCTACTATTTCAGAGAGGCGTAGTAATAGCCTTGAAGAAAAATTGTCAGAAGCGGCAATTTCTATAATTGATCCATCTGTCAAATATGATCCTGCCTATTTTGCTATAAAATATCCAAACGGAGATATTCCTGAAGACAAAGGAGTCTGCACGGATGTAGTAATCAGAGCATATCGCAAACTAGGAATAGATTTGCAAAAAGAAGTTCATGAAGAAATGTCTGAGAATTTTTCTGAATATCCAAACTTAAAAAAATGGGGAATGACAAAACCCGACACTAATATCGACCACAGGAGAGTTCCTAACCTTGAAGTTTTCTTTGAAAGAAAAGGAACAAAATTACCTGTTTCAGAAAATGGAAAAGATTATAAAACAGGGGAAATTGTGACTTGGATGATAAATAATAAACTCCCACATATCGGAATTGTTACCCATAAAAAGTCAGATGATGGTAAACGCAATCTAATTGTTCATAATGTTGGCGGAGGTCAGGTTTTGGAAGATTGTTTGTTTGCGTATAAAATTGTGGGACACTTTAAATACCAAGGGGTGAATTAGAGAATTAGAAAATTTGCCAATTAGATAATTTTAGGATGATGACTAAAAAAAGAATTGTCACACTATCTAATTATCATTCTGTCAAAAAAAGTGCCAACTGCAAACAATTGGCACATTATCAAATTTTCTAATTAACAAATTAATCTACTCAATCAAAGTCTTAACCTCATCAAAATTTAAACCTCCATAATTTCCTGAGCTCATTAATAACAAGGCTGAATTATCCAGATTTAAGCTGAACAAATATTCTTTGAATTCTGTTGGATTAGTATAAATAATCAAATCTTTTCTATTGAAAGAACTGGCGATTTGTTCATAAGTAACTTCTTCGAGTTGTTTAATTTTTACGGCATCGGGTGAATAAAACACAACTGCAACATCTGCATATTCTAAAGCCCCTTCATATTCTTTCAAAAATTCAGCATTTAAGCTGCTGTAGGTATGCAATTCTAAACAAGCCACTAAAGTTCGGTTTGGGTATTGCTCTTTTACGGCTTTTGTGGTTGCCGCTACTTTACTTGGTGAATGCGCAAAATCTTTGTAAGCGACTTTTCCTTTCCCTTCTGCAATTTTTTCCAATCGTTTTGAGGCTCCTTTAAAACTTGCAATTGCCTCGTAGAAATCAGCCTCATCAACTCCCATGTTCTGGCAAATCCATTTTGCTCCGGCTAAATTATTCAGGTTGTGTGCTCCAAAAACTTCGATTGGCATATCGCCTTCCGGAGTTTCTAAAAGTGTCACGCCATCATTTACTGTATAATTTGGCGTGTGGTAAGGTAATTTTCGAATTGGATTTGTGGCTGCTTCAGAAACGCGTTTTACTTCAGGATCATTTTCGTTGTATACCAAAATCCCACCGTTTGTAATTTTAGCAATGAAAATTTCAAATTGTTCAACGTAGTTTTCATACGTTGGAAAAACATTGATATGATCCCAGGCAATTCCGGAAATCAAGGCAATATTTGGCTGGTACAAATGAAACTTAGGACGACGGTCAATTGGTGAAGACAAATACTCATCTCCTTCTAAAACCATAAAATCATTTTCTTCCGTAAGATGCACCATGGTATCAAAACCTTCTAATTGTGCTCCAACCATGTAATCAACCGCAATATTGTGGTAATGCATCACATGTAAAATCATCGAAGTAATGGTTGTTTTTCCATGGGAACCACCAATTACAACACGGGTTTTATTTTTTGACTGTTCGTATAAAAATTCCGGGTACGAATAAATTTTTAATCCTAATTCCTGAGCTTTCAATAACTCTGGATTATCTGCTTTTGCATGCATTCCTAAAATTACTGCTTCAATGTCTGACGTTATTTTTTCAGGAAACCAGCCCATTTCTGCAGGAAGAATTCCTTTTTTTTCCAATCTTGATTTTGAAGGTTCAAAAATAGCATCGTCGCTTCCTGTAACCTGATAACCTTTGTTATGTAATGCTAACGCTAAATTGTGCATGGCGCTTCCGCCTATGGCGATGAAATGTGTTTTCATTTTTTAAATCCAATTTTTAAGTTACAAATTCCAGATGTTATTGGAATTTAGTATTTGATATTTGATTATTTTGAGTCAAATTTTCGTTTTAATTCCTGTGCTTTTTTAGGCTCTTTTAATTTGTTCAAATATAAATTATATAATTTTTGAAATGTAACTTTTGATTTACCAATTTCATTCGCTTTTATATAATTTTTTTCTGCCGAATCATATCTTTTGAAATACTCATCGATTCTTCCTTTAGACAAATGACCATCAACAGGTGATAATTTTGCCAGTTCATTAGAATATTTCAACGCTTTCGATTCGCTCCCTCCCAATATTCCGGGTAATTGCAAATACAATTCGATTAACGCCCAGCGTGCAGGCAGATGTTTTGGATTTAAATCGATAGCTTTTTCAAATGAAGACTTCATGTCATCCACCATTCCGAATGCCTTAATTTTATTCACTTCTAATGCGCGCATTCCCAAACATCCTCCGTATTTGTAATAGTAGTCGGCTTCGTTAGGTTTCAATTGCTTTAGCTTTTTATAATATGAAGCTGTTTTTTCCCATTTTTTTTCTTCTGCAGAGATGTCGGCCAAACGTTCCAGAGTCTTAATATCACTGGGATAATGTTTTAGATTTTCTTCAAAAACAGCCTCGGCTTCTTTATATTTTTTGGCATGAAATAACTTCTCGCCTTTTTCAAAATTGGATTGTGACCATAAAAGAAATGGTGTCAAAACGAAGAAAAATATTAGCTGTCTCATTTATCAAAAATAACGAAATATAAAATGCCTTATTTGCTTTTAGATATAAATTAGTAATTTGTACGAAAATTTCCAAACAAGTATCCAACCTTTTTCAATAAAAAGCACTCTATAAATAAAAAACCAATTTATGAAAAATATCTTATTTGTATTCTTATTGATTTCTACAGTCGTTTTTGGGCAGCAAAATGATAAAAAATGGGCAAAAGCAATATCATTAGAAAACGAGGGTAAAATCAAATCTGCAAATGAAGTTGTTGCGAAAATCTACAAAAAATCAGTTGCAAGAAAAGATGAAGCACAAATGATAAAATGTTTTTTTTATCAATCAAAATATTTGCAGGTTGTTGATGAAAATGCAAAAAGTAAAATTATAACCAATTTAAAAACAGATATTAATCGTGTTTCAATTCCTTCAAAAGCAATTTTGAATCTGATTTATGCAAAATATTTAAAAGATCATTTTAACGATTATGAAGCGTATGTAGAAGTTGATAGTGCCGCAGCAGTTGTCGATAGTGCCGTATCGCTAATCGATATAGCTGCTGCAACAATCGATACGGCTTCTGTAACAGGAATGAAAAATACTGAAATTGATTCGGTAGAAGTTCCACAATCCGATTATGTCCCTCAAGAAATCACATCAGAAGATGATGTCGTTTCTGCTTTTAATAAAACATTAGAAAATGAAGCTGTTTTAAAAGCCACACCTCTAACAAAATACAAAGCTATTCTCGATTACTCTGATTTAGAAAAATTTAAAGAAGAAAACTTATGGAGCTTTTTATTAAAAGAAAACATCTCGTTTTTTACAGAAAAAATTCGAAGTTGGGAGATTCGAAACAGTGATTTCTTAGTTTACAAGGAGCAGCTTTTAGGAAATTCGAGTACTTTTTTAAGTCTAAATCTTGATTTTATAAAAGAGTCAAATGTTAAAAGAGTTTTGGAACTCTATCAGAAAATAGAATCAGATAATTCATCATTAAAAAACCAATTCGAACGTGCGAAATTTTGCGAGCAATATTTATTAAAATCAAATGAGAATTTTAGTGCTTATTTGGATAAAATTGCAAAAGAAACTCAGGATAAAAATCTTATTCAGAGTATAAAATTAGAGCAAGCACAAATTCTTCTAGAAGAGGCTTCAAAAGAATTACATCCAAACAACAACAATAAAGCTTTAGAAGTATTAGATGAAGTTATTAAAATTGATGAGAGCTCAAACAATGCAAAACTTGCCATTTCTAAGAAATATGATGTTTTATCTAAATCTTTAACGATTCAATTTCAAAAAAACAGTTACGAAAATGAAAACACCAGAGCTTTCATTCATTATAAAGACATCAAAAATTTTAAAATCACTTTTTATAAAATTGATCTTTTACAAGTTCGTGCATTTAGCAAAGTGTATGGAATTAAGCAAGATTCGCTAGTTAAATCAATTGTACAAAAAAACAATTTAATCAAGACAGAAAACTACAACTTGATTGATAAAGAAAATCATTTTACCTACTCAACAGAAATTTTATTACCCAAATTACCGATAGGAAACTATTTGGCTTACTTTAAAAGCAATTCAGATCCAAAAGAAAAAAAAGCATTTGGTTCTGGAATTCTAACAATTTCGAATATTTCAGTTCTTGCTTCCAAAAAAGACAAAATCGAAAACTATCAGGCATTGGATCGAAAAACGGGAAAACCGCTAAAAGATGTTAGGGTAGAATACGAAAAAAAAAGTATAAAAACAGATCAAAATGGAATTGCAGCATTTCAAACAGAAACCAGTGAATACGATTATAACTATAGCCAAAAATTTATTAAACTTATACAAGACGACGATAGTATTTTAGTCAACAAAAGCTATCTTCCATATGCAGAGAATTACAAATTATCTAACAATGAAAAACCGAAAGGAAAAATTGAATTTTATCTGGATCGTGCTATCTACAGACCTGGTCAAACTGTTTTTTACAAAGGAATTGCTTTCCAGAAAAAAAACAATAAGACAAGCGTAACTCCGAATTTATCATATAAAATTGTCGTAAGAGATCAAAACAATCAGTCTGTAAAAGAATTTAACGCAAAAACCAATGAATATGGTTCATTTTCCGGTGAGTTTATACTCCCAAAAACAGTACTAACCGGCAGTTATACTATTAACGCACAAAAACCGGACGATTCACCAGAAACCGATCTGGCTTATTGGAATCAAACCTCCATAAATTACTCCGACGCCAATTTAAATTTTCTTGTTGAAGAATATAAACGCCCAAAATTTGAAGTAACTTTTGATGCTAAAAAGGAAAGCTACCAACTTAATCAGTCTGCTAAAATAAAAGGTAATGCAAAAGCTTTTGCAGGAAGTACCATCTCTGATGCAACCGTAAAATACACTGTAACCCGATATACTACTTATTTTAGAAATTACTACGGACACGAGGAAAACGAAATTCTAGCAGTTGGAGAAACAAAAACGGATAATTCAGGAAACTTTGTGGTCGATTTTAACGCTGTTCCATCAAAAAAACATTCTAAAGAAAATTTACCTATTTTTAATTATGAAATTTCAGCAACTGTTACCGATATAAACGGAGAAACGCATTCTGCAGTAACAAATGTAAAAGTGGGTTATCACGATTTGATTTTGAATACCCAAATACTGCCTTTCATTCAAACTAAAAATAAAAATGAAATTGCGTTATCCAGCACGAATTTAAATGGCGAATTTTTACCTGTTAAAGGTGAAGTGAAATTGTATTTTTTAAGTCCGCTTTCTAATAAATTCAAGCAAAGAAAATTCCAAAAACCAGAAATTGAAACAATCTCGGCGGAAGATTTCGAAAGATTATTTCCGTATGAAATTTCAGAAAATGACACAAGCAAAAATGCTTCAGAAATACTATTGTTCTCAAAAAATATAGATACCCAAAAAGACAAAAAACTACTATTGGATTTTATCTCCAATTATAAATCCGGTAATTATAAAATTGTATTTTCGGCTAAAGATAGTTTTGGCAATCCAATTGAAAGCACATCAAATTTTAAACTTAAGCAAAGCAAAGACAAGTATTATCCAAGTAAATTAATAAATGCCGAACAGCTTAACAGCGATCCTAAAAAAGATGGTTTTGTTTTGGTGAAAATAACATCGATTATTCCGGAACTATATATTTTAGCGAATGCTAACTATCAGAATAAAAACTATTTTGAAGATATTATACATTTGCAAAATCATGAAGCGACAATTAAAATTCCACTGAAAAATGAATTTGAAAAACAAATTGCTATAAGTTTTCAATGTGTTTTTGAAAATGAGACGTTTACTGATTACGTTGAAGTTGCCTTAAAAAGTGAAGAACGAAAATTAGAATGGACTGTTGAGAGTTTTAGAAATAAAATACAACCCGGAACAAACGAAAACTGGTCGTTTAAACTGAAAAGCTTTAATACTAAAAATGAAGCTGAAGTTTTGGCTTCGATGTATGACAGTTCTTTAGATCAGTTCACTGTAAGAAATTGGAATCCTTTAAAATTAGAAGATTATTTTTATAATGGTACGAATTTTAAAACGGAATTAGGTTTTGATACTAGTTATGCTTCCTTAGAAAATCTTAACGAAAGATTTCCACAATTGAATTTCAAAAATGAAGAAACTAGATTAAAATGGTTTGGTTTTAATTTTTACAATAGTAGATACGGTGATTATGGCATTACTATTACAGAGCTAAAAGACAAAAAAATTGGAAGCGAAACTATAAAAGGAGATCCGGACGCGGTTTTAACAGTTGATGAAGTTGTAGGTATTGGAGCAACAGCCGTTGTTGTTCAAGAAGACAATCAGGTTTACAGCACAGCTGCAGTGAAATTAGATGAAGTACGCTTTGTTAAACCTGTTGTTGCAAGCGCACAAGAAGTAACTGAAGATCCTACAGGTTATTTTAAAACAAATAAAGTGAAATTTTATCCAGGTAAAAAGATCATTAGCGGTTTAAGCAATATGGTCATCAATAAGTCAACTTTGTATGTAATTGATGGCAAAATCTCTTCAGAAGAAAATTTCAATGAAATAAATCCGGAAAATATTTTGGATATTGATTTTTTGACTTCAGATAAAGCAATTGCACTCTACGGACATAAAGGCGCAAACGGGGTTATTATCATTACAACCAAAAAAGCATTAGAAGAATTAACTCAGGTAAAAGCCAGAAAAAACCTGTCCGAAACAGCATTCTTCCTTCCCAATTTAAAAACAGATTCTAAAGGAAAAGTGAGTTTCAATTTTACTTCTCCGGAAGCCCTGACTGCCTGGAAACTTCGTTTGATGGCGCACAATAAAGATGCTGTTTCAGGTTATTTGGAAAAAAGTGTTGTGACTCAAAAAGAGCTGATGGTTTTACCTAATTTCCCACGTTTCTTTAGGGAAAAAGATACGATTGTGATCAGTGCAAAAATTTCGAATATTACTGCTGAAGCCAAAACCGGAATCTCCCTTTTACAATTCTTTGACGCCACTACCATGCAGCCTATTGATGCCAAAATGCTGAATGCTGACAATGTAAAAAACTTTACAATTCCTCCCTACGGAAACACAACTGTAAACTGGAAAATTAAAATTCCGGAAGGATTGCAAGGAGTTCAATATAAAATTTTGGCAAAATCAGGTAATTTCTCTGATGGGGAAGAAAACATACTTCCGGTTTTAACCAACAATATGCTGGTTACAGAAAGTATTCCGGTTTGGGTTAGCGAAAATTCTACCAAAGAATATACGTTTGAGAATTTAAAGAACAATTCTTCGACAACTTTAAGAAACCATCAGTTTACTTTAGAATATACCTCAAATCTAACATGGATTGCCATTCAGTCATTACCTTATTTAATGGAATATGAGCACGAATGTGCCGAACAGACTTTTGCCCGTTTTTATGCCAACGCTTTGGCTTCTGAAATCATTTCAAGTAATCCTAAAATCGCAACTGTTTTTGAAGACTGGAGAAAAAACGGCAAACTGAATTCAAAATTAGAAGAAAACGAAGAACTAAAATCATTAATTCTTGCTGAAACTCCTTGGCTAAATGATGCTCAAAGTGAAGATGAAAAGAAAAAAAATCTCGCTCTTTTATTTGATTTGGAAAAAATGAAAACTTCGCAGGAAGCCACTTTTCAAAAATTAAAACAAAAACAAAAAGCTTCAGGAGGATTTTCATGGTTTGACGGAAGTGACGAAAACGAATATATTACCAGACATATTTTAGCTGGATTGGGGCACTCAAGCAAACTCAGTAAATCTGGTGATATTGAAGATAAAATTGATGAAATTGCAGAAACTGGTATTCCATTTCTAGACAATAAATTTTTAGACTATCATAAATCCAGAACCAAAAATTTAAAAACAGCAGACAAATTAATCTGGATCAATCCGTATTCTGATTTGCATTATTTATACACCAGAAGTTTTTATTTGGAAAACTATCCCTTATCTGATACTTTGAAAAAAGAAACTAAATTATATCTCGAAACGGCCAAAAAAGATTGGCTGAATTATTCACTTTACGAAAAAGGATTGGCTGCAATAACTTTAAATCGTTTTGGAGAAAAAGAAAGTGCTAAAAAAATTATAGAAAGCCTTAAAGAAACTTCATCCAATAACGAAGATTGGGGAATGTACTGGATTGCAAATAAATCGGGGTGGTATTGGTACCAAGCGCCAATAGAGATTCAGGCTTTATTAATCGAGGCTTTCGCCGAAGTGACGAATGACACGAAATCTGTGGATGCAATGAAAGTCTGGCTATTAAAAAACAAACAAACCAAAAACTGGCCAACGACAAAATCAACTACCGAAGCCATTTATGCTTTATTGATGCAGGGAACCGACTGGCTTTCTGTAAAAGACAATACTGTTATTAAAATCGGGGATGAAAAAATTGTAACCAAAAAATTAGCTGAAAACGAAAAAGAAGCTGCAACCGGCTACATCAAAATGAACTGGAAAGCGGAAGAAGTGAAAAAAGAAATGGCTTCTATAAAAATTGAAAACAAATCTAAAGTTCCGGGTTTTGGCGGGGTTTACTGGCAGTATTTCGAAGATTTGGATAAAATCAAAACCAATTCGGGAGCTGTTTTATCAGTTGCAAAAGAATTATATCTTAAAAAGAGTACTTTAAAAGGAAACGAATTAGAAAAAATAACGTCTGAAAATCCATTAAAATCCGGAGATTTGGTAACGGTAAGATTGATTATTTCGGCTAAAGAAAATACTGAATATGTACATTTAAAAGACATGAGAGCTTCCTGTTTTGAACCTGTAAATGTGCTTTCAGAATATAAATATAAAGATGGTCTGGGCTATTATATGAGTACAAAAGATGCTGCAACTCATTTCTTTTTTGATCAAATAAATAAAGGAACTTATGTGATAGAATACGACATTCGTGTGAATAACAGTGGGGAATTCTCAAACGGGATTACCACTATCGAAAGTATGTATGCCCCGGAATTTAAGAGTCATACAAAAGGGATTCGGGTAAAGGTTAATTAATAAGACTTAGTGAACCCTTAAATTAAAATCTAAAATTAGCTAAATTTGTATTAAATATAATTATTATGGTAACAGATATTAATCAATTAGATTTTAACAAAACGTATTCTTATGCCGATTATCTTACCTGGAGATTTCAGGAAAGAATTGAA
Organism: Flavobacterium hibisci; assembly: GCF_020026925.1. Classification (GTDB taxonomy): domain Bacteria; phylum Bacteroidota; class Bacteroidia; order Flavobacteriales; family Flavobacteriaceae; genus Flavobacterium; species Flavobacterium hibisci. Next base: position 227,076 of record NZ_JAIQDW010000004.1, read on the forward strand.
ATCTTTAAAGGAAAAATTTCAAAAATGAGTCCTGCTCCAAGTACTTCTCATCAAAAAATAGCGGGAAATCTGCATGGAATTTTATGGAATAGTTTTAAAAATCGTCCTTGTAATTTATTTAATGCTCCATTTGATGTTCGACTATTAGATAAAAAAAAATCAACAAATGATAATGAAATTTTTACTGTAGTTCAACCTGATATATGTGTAATTTGTGATGAAAATAAATTAGACAAAAGAGGTGCATTTGGTGCCCCGGATTTAGTAATAGAAATACTCTCACCGGGTAACTCAAAGAAGGAACTAAAATATAAATTTGATTTGTATGAAGAAGCAGGAGTTTTAGAATACTGGATTGTAAATCCCGAAGACAAAACTTTTTTAATTTATGTTCTTAGAGATAATGAATTTATCGGCTTACATCCATTAATTGAAGAAGATAAAATAAAAAGTCCGTTATTTCCTCAATTAGACTTTATACTTGAAGAGGTATTTGCTTAAAATAAAAAACCCGACAGATATTTGAAATCTGTCGGGTTTAATTTTTATAACTAAATTAAGATTATTTTGCAATCGTCAATTCGTCGATAATATTTTTAGCACCTGCGTATTTGTCGATAATCCAAAGTACATAACGAATATCAACGTTGATTGTTCTTTGTAATTTAGAGTCAAAAATAACGTCACCAGCCATTGCTTCGATGTTACCATCAAAAGCAATTCCGATTAACTCTCCTTTTCCGTTAAGAACCGGAGAACCAGAGTTCCCTCCTGTAATGTCGTTATCCGTTAAGAAGTTTACCGGCATATATCCAGCTTTATCAGCATATTGACCGTAATCTTTTGCTTTGTTTAATTCTAATAAACGAGCCGGCAAATCAAATTCCTGATCTCCTGCTTTATACTTTTTCACCATACTTTCCATGGTTGTATAGTTGTTGATTTTAGCATCGTTTCTAGGATCAGCTGGCAAAGCACGAACTTTTCCGTAAGTCAGTCTTAAAGTAGAGTTTGCATCCGGATATTTTACCGTATTCAATTTTGATTCTCTTAAACCTTCTACCAATAAACGATAAGCAGTTGCAAAACCATCATCCGCTTTTGCCTGATCATCTGATTTAGTACGGTATTTTGTCAGCAAATCAGTAGAGATTATATATAATGGATCTATTGGAAGTGCAGCCGGTTTTGGGCTTGCTAAATATTCTAAAACTTTTTCTTTAGATGCAAAAAAACTAGTTTCAGTTGCTTTTGCTATGTCAGCAGTAAAATCACCATTGTTAGCCGCTTTCATTTTAGCAATTTGTGATGCTAATCCATATTCGGCCGCTTTTGAAGCGTATAAATTTAACTGTGCAGTCAAAACATCTTTTTCTAGCGGAGCATAAAATTCGCCATAAATATCCTCAACCATTGCATTGATTTTAGGCAGCATTTCTGCTTTTTTAGCGTCATTTTCTTTAGAGTACGCAATCAATGCATTTCCTAGATTTGCAGGTGCTGTAGCAAGAGCTGAAGTACGTAAAAGCTGTATCAAATAATTATCGTGAGTCGCTTTTAAATTGGTTTCTCTATAATAATCATTGATTGTCGGAATTACATTTTCGTATTTTTCTTTATTAGCAGGCTTACTCGCCCAGTCGTAGAATTTATCTTCCTGTGCTGTCTTTACATCTACCGTTCCTGCTTTTGTTAAGGCATCTATCATTCCCTGACGGTTTTTCCAGTAGTTGGCTGTCGAAGCATATTTTGAAGCATACTGTAAACGAACAGTGGCATCTTTATCCATATACTTTTTCATTACATCCATTCCGGTTTTAGCACCTTCAACCCACGCAGGATAAGCATATTTTATGTTTTGTTCGATTCCTCCGGCTGGCATCCAGCGGTTTGTTCTCCCCGGATACCCTAAAATCATAGCGAAATCATTTTCTTTTACCCCTTTAATGCTTACAGGCAGATAATGTTTTGGCTGCAAAGGAACATTATCTTTAGAATATTCTGCAGGATTTCCGTCTTTGTCAGCATATACTCTGAACATAGAGAAATCACCTGTTTGACGAGGCCATTCCCAGTTGTCTGTATCGCCACCAAATTTACCCACGCTTTCAGGAGGCGTACCTACTAAACGAACATCTTTATAATCCTGATAAACGAAATAGTAATATTCATTTCCCTGGAAGAAAGGACGAACAGAAACCGTATATTTTCCGCCTTCGTTATTTTCTTTTTCGATCAAAGCGATTTCCTGCTGGATGATTTTGTTTCTTTCTGTTTCTGTCATAGTAGCATTTACTTTTGACAAAATTCTTTTAGAAACATCATCCATACGCACGAAGAAACGAACGTACAACGATTTTGGTTTCATCTCAGCACTTTTTTCTTTTGCCCAGAAACCATCTTTAAGATAATTTTGTTCAGCAGTTGAAAGTTCGGCAATGGCATCGTAACCGCAGTGGTGATTGGTCAATACCAAACCATTTTTAGAAACGATTTCAGCAGTACAACCTCCGTTAAACTGCACAATGGCATCTTTTAAACTGTGATGGTTAATGCTGTAGATTTCTTCAGCAGTTAGCTGCAGACCCATTTTCTGCATGTCTCTATGGTTCAATCTTTCGATGAACATTAAGAACCACATACCTTCGTCGGCTCTTACAGGAAATGCCATAAGGCACATCGTTAAAAATAAGACTATTCTTTTCATCATAATATTTGAATTAGTCTTGCGAAGATAATTCATTTCACAATCATAACACTCTATTTACATTGAAAATGAAATTTAGCAATCCTATTTTATTGTTATTTTGCGAATTTTACATTCTTAAAAACAAAAAAGGTGTCCTGAAACCAGGACACCTTTGTAATCAATCTAATATTTTTTTTACTCGTTAAGCATCTTCCAAAGTTTGTCTTTCAAATCTGTAAGACCTTGCTGGGCAACAGAAGAAATAAACATATACGGAACATCTTTAAACGAAACGTCTAACTCTGCTTTCAATTCTGCTTTAAGCTCATCATCCAGCATATCGCATTTTGAGATTACCAAAAGGCGTTCTTTATCCAGCATTTCAGGATTGTATTTCGTTAATTCATTTACCAGAATATCATATTCTGCTTTGATATCCGGTGTATCAACCGGAACTAAAAACAGCAAAGTTGAATTACGCTCAATATGACGCAGAAAATAATGCCCAAGACCTTTTCCTTCTGCAGCTCCTTCAATAATTCCGGGAATATCAGCGATTACAAAAGACTGAAAGTCTCTATACGCTACAATTCCTAAATTTGGTTTTAAAGTCGTAAATGGATAATCTGCAATTTTTGGTTTTGCTGAAGTTAATACCGATAATAAAGTAGATTTTCCAGCATTAGGAAAACCAACTAAACCAACATCTGCCAAAACTTTAAGTTCCAGAATTACATCCATTTCTACACCCAACAATCCAGGCTGTGCATAACGTGGCGTCTGGTTGGTAGAACTTCTAAAATGCCAGTTTCCTAAACCGCCTTTCCCTCCTTTTGCCAGAATTCTTTTTTCTCCGTCTTCTGTAATTTCAAAAAGTGTTTCACCAGTTTCTTTATCTTTTACAACAGTTCCAAGCGGCACTTCAATGATTTTATCCTCTCCATCTGCACCAGTACTTCGATCTCCTCCTCCGTCTCCACCGTGTCCAGCTTTGATATGACGGGCGAATTTTAAATGAAACAGTGTCCAAAGACCTTTATTACCCACTAAATATACGTGTCCTCCACGTCCTCCGTCACCTCCGTCCGGGCCTCCTTTTTCAATAAATTTCTCCCTATGTAAATGCGTAGATCCCTTTCCTCCTTTTCCGGAAGAAACGTATATCTTAACATAATCTACAAAATTTCCTTCTGTCATTGTTTTTGTTTATGTATAGTTTCAGGTTTCAGGTTTCACGTTCCAAGTTTACTCAATGCTGTTAACCTGAACTTGAAACCTGAAACCTGAAACAAATTCTCTCTACTCTTTTAATGCTTTCACAAGCACTTTATCAATCTTTACGCCGTCCATATCGACAACTTCTAAGACAAATTTCTGCCAAATTAACTTTTCGCCTTCTTTTGGAATATGTGAAAGCTCGGTCATGATCATTCCGCTTACGGTATTTACTTCGTAATCGTTTGTCAATTCATCTAATTCGAAATACGTTAAGAAATCGTGTAATGAATAATGTCCATCAACCAGCCATGATCCGTCTTCTCTTTCTATTAATTGAAATTCGTCCTTATAAAAATCTGATGCATCACCTACCAAAGCTTCCAAAATATCGTTTAAGGTAATCATACCCTGAAAAACACCATATTCATCAGAAACCAATGCATAATGAACACCTGTTTTTTTGAAATTCTCCAAAGCTTTGTAAGCAGTGGTTTGTTCCATTAAATAAGGTGCTTCTGTCATTATCGTAGCCAGATCAAAATTATCTTTTTCGATATTGGCAAAAATATTTTTTAAGGTTACTACACCCACGATGTCATCATAATTATCCTTATAAACCGGATAAACGGCATGTAAATCATGCAAAACCAGTTCTTTAATTTTAGCTTTATCGACTTTTAAAGGCAGCATGTCTACTGATTTTCGATGCGTCATGAGAGAGCTTACTTTACGGTCTCCAATGTGAAAAACACGTTCCACAATATCCTGCTCTATTTCCTGTACTTCGCCAACTTCTGTTCCTTCTTTGATGATGGCTTTGATTTCTTCCTCCGTAACTTTTCCGTCAGCAGTTGGTTTTATCTGAAAAACATTCAGTAAAAAATCCGTTGAAGAGGTCAGCAGCCAGATAAAAGGCGCTGTGATGATCGAAATCACTTTCATTGGCATCGCTACCATTTTGGCAATTGATTCAGGATAATTTAAACCGATTCGTTTTGGCAGTAATTCGCCTAAAACTAGTGAAAAGAAAGTTAAAACAACCACCACAATACCAACTGCAACAGAATTAGCATACGGTTTTAAAATTTCAAATCCACTGACAAAAACCTGAACATCGGTTGTGATTTTATCCCCGGAATAAATACCCGTCAAAATTCCGATAAGTGTAATTCCGATTTGTACTGTGGATAAAAATTTATTTGGTGAATTGGCTAAATCAAGTGCTGTTTTGGCGCTTTTATTTCCTTTTTTTGCAGCAGTTTCAAGTCTGTTTTTTCTTGCCGAAATCAATGCGATCTCTGACATTGAGAAAACTCCGTTTAGTATTATCAGAAAAAATATTATTAGTATTTCCATTTTTAAGTTAAAAGTTAAAAGTCAAAAGTTAAATGTTTTGAGTATTTCAAATTCCTTCCTCACATTTAACTTTTAACTTCAAAACAGATTTATTACAAATTATCTATAACTGACGTTAATCTTTCTGTAATTTCTTCAATTGTCCCTATGCCGTTTACAGCATGAAATTTATTTTGCTCTTTGTAATATCCAATTAAAGGAGCAGTTTTTTCGTTATATTCCTGATATCTTACACGAATTTTTTCTTCATCCTGATCATCTGCTCTTCCGCTTGTTTTCCCTCTTTCTAATAAACGTGCTACCAAAATTTCGTCATCAGCTTCTAAAGCGATAGTAGCGGTAACTTTTGAACCAATTGTTGGCAAAAATTTATCTAAAGCTTCAGCCTGATTGATTGTTCTTGGATATCCGTCGAATAAAAATCCTGCTGTATCAGGATGTTTTTTTACCTCATCAATTAACATTTCGGTAGTTAATTCGCAAGGAACCAACTCTCCATTATCCATAAAAACCCTTGCTTTTTTACCTAGTTCTGTATCATTTTTTAAATTGAAACGAAAAATATCTCCTGTTGAAAGGTGTGTTAAATTATATTTTTCTTTTAAAAATTCTGCCTGAGTTCCTTTTCCTGCTCCCGGCTTTCCAAATAAAACGATGTTAATCATAATGAATGTAATTGTTGTGACTCCCTATTTTTTAAGAAGTTTAAAATGAATATATAGTTGTGTTTGTTTAAAATTATTCTGCTAACTTATAGATTTCGGGTAAATTTCTTCCCAGACCATCGTAGTCCAACCCATAGCCTACAATGAATTTGTTTGGAATCCTGATTCCGACATAATCTATTTTGATGTCTTTTTTATACGCTTCCGGTTTAAAGAACAAAGTTGCAATTTTAAAATGCTTTACATTTCGCTCCTTAAACTTCTGTTTTAATGCTTCGATTGTGTTTCCGGTGTCAATAATATCTTCAATTATAACAACAGTCCTTCCCGAAAGATCCTGATTAATTCCGATTAATTCTTTAACCGAATTAGTACTTTCTGTTCCTTCATACGATGCCATTTTGATAAATGAAACTTCGCAGGGACTTTTATATTTTTTCAGAAAGTCTGCAACAACCATAAAAGCACCGTTCAGAACACCAACAAAAATGGGCGTGTCATCTCCAAAATCATCTTCTACCTGTGCCACTATTTTGGATAAAGCAAAATCAATTTCTTTAGCCGAAATAAACGGAACAAATTGTTTATCGTGAAGTTGTATCATTATTTTTGTACTTTAAAATAATGGACAAAGATACAGAATTACTACCAAACTGTAAGTATCAAAATTTTATAGTACCTAGAATTTTTACGAATGTTAAATATCAGTTAATATTTACAAACGATTTAGGGTAACTCTTTCAGAATCATTAAATTGTTGTTTGACAAATATTTAATCAAAATCACCATGAAAATCACCATACAAATATTATCTGTATGCTTATTAACTGTAATAACAGCCTGCAATGGCCAGGTGAAAAAAGAAGAAAAAGAAGCGCTGGCAAAACAGCCTGCAAATGTTGTAAAAACGGCTATTGGAAATATTACACTTCCTCCGCCCTACGCAACAGAATCTAAATCTAAAAACAGTAAAGTAATAGGCTGGCCAGAAGGCAAAACACCAAAAGCACCGGAAGGATTTACGGTTACAAAATTTGCTGACGGATTTGAGAATCCGCGTTGGTCATATATCGGTCCAAACAATGATATTTTCGTTGTTGAAAGCGGTACCAGGGCAAGTAAAAACCAAATTGTAGTTTTGCGTGACAAGGATAAAGACGGTGTTTTTGAAACCCGAGAGGTTTTCTTGAAAGGTCTCAACAGACCTTTGGGAATGCTTATCCTGAAAGACTTTTTTTATGTAGCTAACACTGATGGTCTTTACCGTTATCCTTATAAAAATGCCCCATTAAAACTTGAAACACAGGGGGTCAAAATTGTTGAACTTCCGGCTGGCGGATACAACAACCACTGGACACGAAGTCTTCTCGCCAACCCGGAAGGAACTAAAATTTATATTGGCGTAGGTTCTGGAAGTAATGTAGGTGAAAATGGTATGGACAAAGAAATTCGACGCGCTGCAATTTTAGAAATCAATCCTGACGGAACTGGCGAAAAAATTTATGCTGAAGGTCTAAGAAACCCAATGGGAATGGACTGGAATCCTGCCAATAAAAAAGAACTCTGGACTGCAGTTAATGAGCGCGATGAACTGGGCGATGATTTGGTTCCGGATTATATCACCAGTGTAAAAAGAGGTGGGTTTTATGGATGGCCCTATTCTTATTTTGGAAATATTCCTGATCCGAGACTAAAAGGCGAAAGAAAAGATCTGGTTGAAAAAGCAATTGTTCCTGACGTTCCGGTTGGTGCACACACCGCTTCATTGGGATTGGCTTTTTATACGAAAAATGCTTTTCCGGCAAAATATAAAAACGGAGCTTTTGTAGGTCAGCACGGTTCATGGAATCGTTCTGTAATTTCGGGTTATAAGGTGTTGTTTGTTCCTTTTAAGGACGGAAAACCATCCGGAAAACCGGAAGATTTTTTAACTGGCTTTATTTCTGATGCTGATAAAGCCGAAGTTTACGGACGTCCGGTTGCTGTTACGGTTATGAATGACGGATCGCTTTTGGTAAATGATGACAGCGGGAATACGATTTGGAAAGTTACAGCGAATAAGTAAACCTATTATTTTACTCTTTTTTGTCATTTCGACGAAGGAGAAATCACACTCGGGATTCGACAAAGATTGGCGACTTTCATTGCGGAGCTTCTAGTGTGATTTCTCCTTCGTCGAAATGACAAGATTGTGTTTAAACTTTGTATTTTCTGAAAAACCTTAGCGTCTTCCACAGTTATTTTTTTTCATTTTTAAGAAACTCTTTTATGCTTTTAAAAAAATATTTTCTTCTTCTTTTTGCATTGATTGTTTTACAAAACTTGAATGCACAAGAAAAAGAAGTCCAAAATATTGATTCTGTAAAAACTCAAAAACTAAACGAAGTTTTAATTAGTCCGCTTCATCTTAATCGTGATTTACAAAATAGTCCTGCTTCGATTGGCATTTTATCCGAAAAAGAATTACTTCGAAATAACACTACCGATATCAGCAATGTCATTAATACGATTCCCGGCGTTTTTATGCAATCGTCAAACATCACCACAACCCGAATTTCGATTCGGGGAATTGGAGCGCGAACGCCTTATGGAACAAATAAAATTCGTGCTTTTTACGGAAGTATTCCTTTAACTTCAGGAAATAGTGAAACCGTAATTGATGATATCGATCTTCAAAACATTAATCAGATTGAAATTATAAAAGGTTCGCTTTCAAGCGTTTACGGAGCCGGATTGGGCGGCGCTATTTTAATTTCTCCTCAAACATTAAAAAAAGGGAATTATCAAGCCGAAGTCAGTTCTGTTTTTGGCTCTTACGGCTTATTGAAAAACAGAATAAGTTTTGATTTAAATGAAAAAAGCTCATCTCTAAACATCAGCTATCACAATTTAAAAACAGAGGGCTGGCGCGAAAACAGCGCTTACAATCGGGAAGGAATAACGCTTGGCGGAGAATTATTTAGAAAGAAAAACAGCAAACTGAGTTATTTTTCGAATTACACCTATTTAAAAGCATATATTCCGAGTTCGATCAATAAAACTACCTTTGAGAATAATCCCAAGGCAGGTGCGCCGACCTGGGTTGCTTCAAAAGGTTTTAAAGAATACAAATCGACTCTGGCAGGACTGGCTTATGACTTTAAAATAAACGACCATCTCAATAATTCAACTTCTATTTTTATTAATTATAAGGATAGCAACGAACCTCGTCCATTTGATGTTTTGCGTCAATATACTTTTGCTTCCGGCATACGAACGCAATTTTCGGGTGATTTTAAAATCGGAAAAATCAACAATCAGTTTATTGGTGGAATTGAATATTTTGCAGATAATTATAACGGAAATACTTTTCAAAATCTGTATCAGCAAAATAATGGAAACGGAAGTTTGCAAGGCGATCAGCTTTCGGCAACTGATCAGAAAAGGCACTTTTACAATGTTTTTTCCCAACTTAGAACATTACTTTCTGACCGATTTGAGATTCAGGCAGGTTTAAATTACAATAAAACCAAATTCGAACTTCAGAATGATTTTCCTGCTTATGCGAATAATCCAATGGAACATTATAGTTATGATGGCATTTTTTCGCCACAGCTTTCTTTGTTATTCAGACCAAATGAAATTCAGACTTTTTACTTTTCTGCAAGCAGAGGATTTTCTCTTCCCGCAACCGAAGAAACTTTAACAAGCACTGGAAATATCAATCAAAACATAAAACCAGAAACAGGTTACAATTTTGAATTAGGAAGTAAACTGCATCTTTTCAGTAAAAAATTATATGCTGAAATTGCCGTTTATCGAATGGAAATTAAAGATTTACTGGTTGCCAAAAGAATTGGAGACGATCAGTATGAAGGCGTAAATGCCGGAAAAACATTTCATCAAGGAATCGAAATTGCATTAAAACACAATTGGACAATCAATCGGGCTTTTAATTTAAATTCTTATGTCGGAGCTTCCATAGGAAATTATGAATTCAAAGAATTTGTAGATAACGGAAATGATTATTCTGGAAACAAATTAACGGGAGTTCCCGCCAATACGGCAAGTGCAGGTTTTAACTTCAATACTAGTACAGGGTTTTATTTTTCAGCCGATTTTCAGTTTACCGATAAAATTCCGATGAATGATTCAAACGCTAATTATTCAGATTCTTATTCTTTATTAAATTTAAAAACTGGTTATCAATTTGAGATTCTATCGGGTTTTAAAGCACATTTCGATGCTGGAATCAACAATGTGGCAAACGAAAAATATGCTTCCATGATCTTGACCAATGCAACGGGTGTCGGAAATGCGCAACCACGATTTTATTATCCTGGTTTGCCCATAAATTATTACGGAATTGTCTCATTGAATTACGTATTTTAGCAAAGTATTTAAACTTCTAAAAATGCTTTCTGAATTACAGGAAAAACTGAATTATGTAAATGCTTACAGGGAAAATCGGCTAAGTGCAGCACAATATGTTTTAGAAAATCATTCGCTTTTTAGCGAATTAGTTTCAATCTGTTTTACACCTTCAGACAAAAACAATCATAAAGCCTGCTGGATTTTAGAATTTGTTTCTTACGAAGAATTACTTTGGCTGCAGCCACACCTTGATTTTTTCTGCTCAAATTTAAAAGTTTTGAAAGATGAAAGTGCAATGCGTCCAATTGCAAAAGTCGTTCAGCTGTTAGTCAAATCACATTATCAAAAAGAGGGAAACAAAATCTGTTTATCTGAAGAAAATATACAGGATTGTATCGAAGCGAGTTTTGACTGGCTGATTAGTGATGTAAAAGTGGCTACAAAAGCTTACTCGATAAGAACTTTATATCTTTTAGGAAAACATTATAACTGGATTCATCCTGAACTAAAAATCATTCTTGATAAAGATTTTGGAGATCATTCCGCAGCATACAAAGCTGTGGCAAAAGAAGTTTTGAAGAAAATTAAATAACACCTCTTGAATTTTTACGTATATTTGTAAAAACTTTACGTATATGAATACTAAACTCACATTATCTTTAGAAAAAGAAGTTATCGAGCAGGCAAAATCGTATGCTAAAAAAACGGGCAGAAGCTTATCTGAACTGGTAGAAAGCTATTTTAAAAATCTGACCGAAAAGGAACAAACTTACGATGACATTCATCCAAAAGTTAAAAAACTGATTGGAATTGTTACACTTCCAGACGACTTTGATGAAGAAAAAGTACGAGAAGAACATTACAGGGAAAAGTACGGTCTATGAAAAATGTATTTATCGATACCAATATTCTGATGGATATTTTTGCCAACAGGCAGCCTTTCGTTCATAATTCCTTACGAATTTATACTTTAGGCGTTGACAAAAAAATTCAGCTTTTCTCGACATCAAACACTATTATTACATTGCATTATCTTTTAAAAAGGTTAATTCCTGAAGAAAAGATAAGAATGGCATTAGATGAGATTACACAAAACATAGAGATAATTCCTGTTGATGCAACGATTATAAAAAAAAGTCTAAAATCGAATCACAAAGATTTTGAAGATGCGATTCAGATTACATCGGCACAATCGATACATAACATGGATTGCATTGTAACCAGAGACATTAAAGATTTTAAATTTTCAGAAATTAATGTCTTTACACCAGACGAATTTCTAAACATACTATAAAAAAAATGAATTATTTTTCTTCTGATTTTAAATTAGGAATATTAGGCGGCGGACAATTAGGTAAAATGCTTTTGTTCGACACCAGAAAATTTGATATACAAACGTACGTTTTAGATCCAAGTGACGAAGCACCTAGCAAAATTGCTTGTAATAAATTCTTTCAGGGCGATTTAATGGATTATGATACAGTTTACAATTTCGGAAAACAAGTCGATGTTTTGACTTTCGAAATCGAATTGGTAAACCTTGACGCTTTAACACAATTAGAAAATGAAGGTTTAAAAGTATATCCATCTCCAAAAACCTTAAAAGGAATTCAGAATAAAGGCGTTCAAAAAGATTTTTATGCTGCACATAATATCCCAACTGCAACATATAAAAGATTCGAAAATTTAGAAAATCTAAAATCTGCCGTTTCATCAAACGAAGTTGCCTTGCCATTTGTATGGAAATGTACTGAATTTGGTTATGATGGAAATGGCGTAAAAATAGTTCGCCAAGTTTCCGATTTAGATACGCTTCCAAATGTAGAATGTATTGCCGAAACTATGGTTCCTTTTAAAAACGAACTGGCGGTAATTGTCTGCAGAAATCCATCAGGAGAGATCAAAACCTATCCGGTTGTCGAAATGGAATTTCACCCAGAAGCCAATCAGGTAGAATACGTAATCTGCCCGGCAAGAATCGATGATAAAGTCGCTGAAAAAGCCAGAGCAATTGCCTTAAACGTTTCTGAAAACTTCAATCACGTTGGACTTCTGGCAGTTGAAATGTTCCAGACTGCAGATGATGAAATTTTGGTTAACGAAGTAGCCCCACGTCCACACAATTCAGGACATTATTCTATTGAAGCAAGTTATACATCCCAATTCGAAAATCATTTACGTGCCATTCTAGATCTTCCGTTAGGAAACACAGAAAGTAAAGTTGCCGGAATCATGGTAAATTTAGTCGGCGCCGAAGGTTTTTCCGGAGATGTGGTTTATGAAAACATCGAAACCATTTTAGGATGGAACGGCGTTACACCACATATTTACGGTAAAAAACAAACGCGTCCTTTCAGAAAAATGGGTCACGTAACTATTGTGAATGAGAATATGCAAGAAGCGAGACGAATTGCTGAGGAAGTTAAAAACACAATTAAAGTGATTAGCGCTTAGTAATTAATCGTATTATAAAAAATATAGTTGCCACGAATTACACAAATTTTCACAAATTTTTCTTTAATGAATTTTAAATTTAATTCGTGTGAATTTGTGTAATTCGTGGCAAAAAACAAATAACTTTAGATTTCAGCTTATCAACTTGAAACCTGAAACTTGAAACAAACAAAAAAACATGAGCAAAGTAGCTATTATAATGGGAAGCATCTCAGACATGCCAGTCATGCAGGATGCAATCGACATATTAAAACAATTCAATATTGAAGTTGAGGTAGATATTGTTTCGGCACACAGAACGCCTGAGAAATTATTCGATTTCAGTAAAAATGCACATACTCGCGGGATTTCGGTGATTATTGCCGGAGCTGGTGGTGCGGCACATTTACCGGGAATGGTAGCTTCGATGTCTCCGCTTCCTGTAGTTGGGGTTCCGGTTAAATCAAGCAACTCAATTGACGGCTGGGATTCTGTTTTATCGATTTTGCAAATGCCGGGCGGAGTTCCTGTTGCGACTGTCGCGTTAAATGGTGCAAAAAATGCCGGAATTTTAGCAGCACAAATCATCGGAAGCCATGACAAAAAAGTTTTGGACACGATTATTGCCTACAAGGAAGAATTGAAAGCGGCGGTAAATAAAGCGGCTGAAGGTTTGAAGAAGTAATTTCACAGAGATACACAAAAGTTACACAGAGACACACAAAGATTTTGTGAATCTCTGTGTTTTTTCTTTGTGGAACTTTGCGAAATAATCTTAACGAATCATTATTATTATTTTTTAAAGAAAAACTTAACTTTGAGAAAAAATGATAAAATGATTATTAAACCTTCTAAAATAGAATTAACAAAGAATGATAGTCATTTCATTCATGAAATAGGCGACAAAACTCCGCGAAATGAAGCTCTCTCAGAATTGCTAAAACAAAAAATAGATGAAGCTATTTATTCTTTAGACAATAACAAAGGTATCTCTAATGATTTGGTTATGGAAGAAACTAAAAATCGTTATCCAAAATATTTTTAATTAATGAATTCTAAACCCATAAGGTTTTGAAAACCTTGCAGGATAAAAAATTACACTATGAGCGTATTAACACAATACTTCAACACCAAACACAACACTGCCCCTTTTTTGCAAATAAAAATCGAAGATTATTTTCCGGCTTTTCAGGAAGGAATTGCTTTGGCGAAAGCCGAAATTGATGCGATTGTAAATAATCCTGAAGTACCAACTTTTGAGAATACTATTCTGGCAATGGAATTTTCGGGTGAGATTCTGGATCGTCTTTCGAGTATTTTCTTCAATCTAAATTCGGCTGAAACGAATGACGAAATGCAGAAAATTGCTCAGGAAGTTTCGCCTTTATTAGCTGAATTCGGAAATGACATTACACTAAATGCGGAATTATTCGCCAAAATAAAAGCAGTTTACAATCAAAAGGAAAGTCTGAACCTCAACCCGGAACAAACTACACTTTTAGATAAAAAATACAAGAGTTTCTCCAGAAACGGAGCTAATCTTGCCGAAGACAAAAAAGACCGCTTACGCGAAATTGACAAAGAATTATCGAAATTGAGTTTGCAATTTGGCGAAAATGTTTTGGCAGAAACCAATAACTTCGAATTGCATTTAACGGATGAAAGCGATTTAGCCGGATTACCGGAAGGCACAATCGAAGCTGCCCGATTACTAGCCAAAGAGAAAGAAAAAGAAGGCTGGATTTTCACTTTAGATCATCCAAGTTATGTTCCTTTTTTGACTTATGCTGATAATCGCGAACTGCGTAAAAAAATGGCGATTGCCTTTGGAGCAAAAGGTTTTCAAAAAAACGAATTCAATAACGAAGAAAATGTTCTGAAAATTGCTAAACTTCGTCATGAAAGAGCCAATTTATTAGGGTATAAAACACATGCTCATTTTGTTCTGGAAGAAAGAATGGCGCAAAGTCCTGATAAAGTTTTTACTTTTTTAAATGATTTATTGGCAAAGGCAAAACCGGCGGCTCAAAAAGAATTTGCTGAATTGACTGCTTTCGCAAAAGAGCTAGACGGAATTGAGCAATTGGAAAAATGGGACGGCGCTTATTATTCTGAAAAGTTAAAACAACAGCTTTTTAATTTAGATGATGAAAAGCTAAAACCTTACTTTCAGTTAGAAAAAGTTTTAGAGGGTGCTTTTACTGTTGCCAATAAACTTTTCGGATTAACATTTACCGAAGTTTTTGATATAGATAAATACCACGAAGAAGTAATAACCTATGAAGTTCACGATGCTGATAATAATTTAGTTTCGATTTTCTACGCTGATTTTTTCCCAAGAAAAGGAAAAAGAAACGGCGCCTGGATGACTTCATTCAAATCGCAATATGTAAAAGACGGTGTAAACGAAAGACCGCACATTTCGAACGTTTGCAACTTTACAAAACCAACCGAAACAAAGCCTTCCTTATTGACTTTTAATGAAGTAACCACTTTATTCCACGAATTCGGTCATGGATTGCATGGAATGCTGGCGAATACAAACTACCCTAGTTTATCCGGAACTTCTGTTTTCTGGGATTTCGTAGAATTACCAAGTCAGATTATGGAAAACTGGTGTTACGAACCGGAAGCTTTGGCTTTATTCGCAAATCATTACGAAACGGGAGAAATTATTCCGATTGAGTATGTTCAGAAAATTAAAGAAAGTGCGAGTTTTCAGGAAGGTTTGGCCACACTACGTCAATTAAGTTTTGGATTGTTAGATATGGCGTGGCACGGACAAGATCCAACCAATATTACAGATTTAAAATCATTCGAGACAGAACAATTTGCCAACACGCAATTGTATCCGGATGTAAAAGAAAATGCGATGAGTACAGCATTTTCTCATATTTTTCAGGGCGGTTATTCTTCAGGATATTACAGTTACAAATGGGCGGAAGTTCTGGATGCTGATGCTTTTGAATACTTTCAGGAAAAAGGAATCTTCAATGAAGAAGTAGCGAAAAAATTCAAAGACAATGTACTTTCAAAAGGAGGAACAGAACATCCAATGACTTTATACAAGCGTTTCAGAGGTCAGGAACCAAAACCTGAGGCCCTGTTAAAGAGAGCGGGATTATTATAAAGTTGCTAAGTGTCTTAAAAATGAAATACTGAAACCGAGGTAGAAATGCTTCGGTTTTTTTATTTGATTTTATCTAAAAATAAATTTAGTTATCTTCGTTATTGAACCTAATCTTATATTATATACATTTTGAAAAAATATTTTAAAATAGCGCTGTATCTAGCCATTATTGGATTGATTGCAATTGTTTCTGTAAATTATCACGTAAAATCATCGACCAAAAAATATATTCACTATTCTTTGAGAAAGTTTCCTAAAAATGACATTGGAATTATTTTTGGCGCCGGAATCAACGGAGACCAGCCAGGTAAATATTTAAAAGACAGGCTTGATGCAGGAATCCGTTTGTACAAAGCAAAAAGAATTAATAAAATATTGCTATCCGGAGATAATGGAAGTGAGAAATATGATGAATTGAGCGTAATGAAAAATTATTGTCAGCGACATGGAGTTGACACCACAAAAATTTTTATTGATTACGCCGGTTTCGATACCTATTCTACCCTGTACAGAGCAAAACATATTTTTAAAATAAAAAAAGCAACTTTAATTTCGCAGGAATATCATTTGAATCGCGCCCTTTATATTGGAAGAAGTCTTGGAATAAAATCAGCGGGTTATTCGGCTAACAAAGGAGAATATCGTGGTTACCAATATGTCAGATTCAGGGAATATATTTCGATATTCAAATCCTTTTTTGATGTTTTGCGAAATCGTGAGCCTCACTTTTTAGACAATTCAATAAATATTAACGGTCCTTCAAATTATTCCAAGGAAGACAAACGATAAAAAAAACAAAACCCTACGAATTAACTGTAGGGTTTGTAGTTTAAAGACAAAGATCGAAATCTTCATTCTTTACTCTTTATCTAAAACCCGTTTTGCCAGTTTTCCAACTGTTAATCCTTGAACAACAATTGAGAATAAAACGACAATATAAGTTACTTCGAGCAGCAGGTTTTTATATTCTCCTTCTGGCATGGAAAGTACAAGTGCAATAGAAACTCCACCGCGAATTCCGCCCCAGACCAGAACCATTAAAGAACCTTTGTTGTAGGCTGATCTGATTCCAAAAAACTTAAATATGTCGAAAAATTGCCAGGGTAAAACTATAGAGGTTAACCTTGAAAAAAGCACTATAAAAATAGCAACAAAACCTGTTAGTAATTGTTTGTTCAAATCTGGCAGCAATAACAATTCAAAACCAATAAATAAGAATAAAACAGCATTTAGTATTTCATCAATAAGTTCCCAGAACTTTCCCAGATAGTCTTTAGTAACTTCGCTCATGGCTACTTTTTTACCATAATTTCCAATAATTAATCCGGCAACAACCATTGCCAGCGGGCTTGAAACGTGAAGACTTTGGGCAACTAAAAACCCTCCTGTTACAATCGAAAGTGTGATTAAAACAGAAACTTTATAATCATCTATTTTTTTCATAACCTTCGATGCAGTAAATCCGAAAACAACTCCCAATAAAAGTCCGCCAATCCCTTCCTTAATAAATAACCAGGTAATCGAGCCTAAAGTTGCATCAAATGCAGGATCAGTAGCCATTTTAAGAACAACCGCAAACATCACTACTGCTACTCCATCATTAAATAAAGATTCGCCAACGATTTTGGTTTCTATTCTTTTAGGGACTTTAGCCTCTTTTAAAACTCCCAACACCACAATTGGGTCAGTTGGAGATATTAATGTTCCAAAGACTAAACAAAATATATAAGGAATTTTTATTCCTAAAATTGGCGCAATGTAATAAAGCAGCATTGAAATGATTAAAGCTGATAGTACAACGCTTATAGTAGAATAAATCATAATGGGAACTTTCTGCTCTTTAAGATCAGACATATTTACATGAAGTGCCCCTGCAAATAAAAGGAAGTTCAACATTGCGCCCATTAAAATTGCATTGAAATCAAATTCTTTTATCAAATCAAAAAAATGTTTTGTAGTTGCAGGGAAATAAGAATCTCCTAAAAGACGAATCCCTACTGAAACCAGCATCGCAATAATCATGATTCCGATCGTGCCGGGGAGTTTTAAAAATCTTAGGTTTAAATAGGCGAAGAAAGAAGCCAGTACAATAAGTACCGAAAAGGTGTAGTATAATTCCATAAAAAGTGATTTTTACAAAAATAGCTGCATCATTATCTAATCTAAAATTTGAAGGGCTGAATTAACAAAAAATTACAATTATAGACATAAAAACAGCGCTAAATCTATAATAAGTCCCAATCATGTGATGAAAATCATTACGTAACATTTCCTGAAGAAAATCAATAAAGTAAATCTATAATTAAAAGTTCCCTTAGTCGGCAAAGGGATAAACAATTTCAACAGCAACCAATTGGCAGGAAGAATCTTCGATACTGTTGTCCGGAGGTCTGTATCCTGGAGGCTGGGGCTTAATTTTTACTACTATTGAATTATTATTTTCACTTCCAAACTCATATGTATAATTTAATGTTTCTGATGGATTCCCAACAGATTTTCCTAAAAAGCTAAATTTAGATGTCTTATTTGCTTCAAAGTATTTTTTTACTTTTCTGGTATTACAATCTGTAAAAGTTATGTACAATTCTAGAAATTGACTGAATACGAAGGAATTTATAAATCCAAAATCTCCTCCTTCCTTAAAATTAAAATTGGGTTCACTATTGAATACATATCCTGTAATGTTTGTTGGTGCCGGATATCCATTTTTAATTGCATCTTTTACAGGTTCAGTAAGCATCCAGCCAGTATTGGTTAAAATGTCAAAAGGTACAGGAGTAACCCTTAATTGTGGATTGATGACAGGATTGTTGACTATTGCTTCAACAACATAAGATGTTCCTGAAAATGTTTCTTTAAAAATGCTATTGCTCATTCCGTTTTCTAAAGTATTGGATAAAAAACGCAACGGTGGGATCATAATTTGATCTACTTGTGATACGTCTACCTTCAAGAGACCTGAAGACAATTTAATGACATTATTATTATTCTTATACGAAACAACCGGACTATTATTTAACTGATTAATAATATCTTCAGGCTCACTTCGCTCAAAAAATAAGCCCGGGATTAATTTGTTGGTTCCTGTCAGGGAAAGTCCTTTATTTTCAATGGTAGGTCTTAACAAATTATTTATTATCACTCCTAAGGAATGAATAGCATAAGCAATACGTGATGTTATTTCACCAGAAGCACCTGATATTTTATAAATCTTTATCATTAATTCGATCATCTTGTTCGGAACCGTTTTCGGAATTTGATTATAAACATTTTCGAATTCATCAATATGCTCATAAGGAAATGAAGGTTTTTGTTTCAGGATTGGAATAAATTCGGGATTAATCCATACTGTATTTAAGGTATCTGTAATTTGAATTAAGGCAATATCTGTATTAGTTTCATTTAATTTACTTATATTTTCTATATGAAATTCATTGACATAAGCATTCCATATCGGAATAAGTCCTTTTACTGTAGAAGCTACATCAGTATTTATTCTTTGTTGTTCATTTTTGTCTTTTTGAGATAATTGGTACCTTAATTTCATATAAACACTTAAATAGCTATTTATAAAAGAATCTAATGTTAAACCTGCCTGTCTTACTCCGTATTGAGTTCCTTCTCCTGAGATTCTTTGGTTCAAAAAATTATTGTACAAACTGGCATTAACAGATCCTTTCGCATCCTGAAAATAAAATGAAGCCTGTCCGCTTGATGTTCCTGTTAAAAATTGCAATTTATCCGAATTTGGCAATTGTAAAATGATATTTGACATATATTCTGCATAAATCTGATATTCTTCGGCAGCATCACCTATGCTTTCCCTATTTGTTTTATTATTGGTATTGGATAGTAAAGTTTCCATAAACGTTCATTTATATTCTATTGATTAGAGGATTACTCTATTTAGTATATCTAATAACAAGAGGGTTATCAATCATTATTTATGATTAACAACCCTCTTTATTATTTTGTGCCTAATAAATTATGCAAAAGGGTATTCTACCCCTACGGCCACTAATTGAGACAACGATTGATTGATACTATCAGTTCCCGGAACATATCCCGGAGCCTGAGGTTTTACAGTAACTTTAATAGAAGTAGCTGTTTCTTCACTGTAAGAATAGGTATAACTTGCAGATTGGCTTGCTCCTCCTAAACGAATTCCTAAGAAATAAACACCAGTGTTGATATGTTCTTCAAAGTATTTTCTAACTTGTTTGCTGTCACATTTATCAAAACTGATATTGATTTCTAAAAATTGGCTGAATACTAACGAATTAACATAGCCAAAATCTGCACCTTTATCAAAATTAAAATTAGGTTCACTATTAAACACATAACCAGTAATACCTGTTGGAGCAGGATATCCGTTTTTGATGGCATCTTTTACCGGAGAAGTTGACATCCATCCTTGTCTGGTTGAGATATTGTAAAGAAGAGGGCTGCTGCTCATAAGAGGGCTAAGTGTGGCATTATTAACTACGATTTCTACTCTAAAATCTGAACCGGAATAATCTCTTTCAAAAATGCTTGTTTTTGCTCCCCCGCTTACTCCAACAGAAAAGAATGACAAAATTGGAATTGATATTCCTGCACTAACAGACGCTTCAACATTTAATGTTGTTTCACTCGATTTAGTAACTCTTTTTGAAATTCTGTAAACTGAAGATGGAGGATAAGTACTAAGCTGTTCTACTAAAGCATTAGGTCTGGCAGGTTCAAATTTCAATCCCGGAATTGCTTTATCTGATCCGGTAATTGACATTCCGCCATTTCCATCATCTCCAGTTGTAGGTTTTTGAATATTGTCAATAATACCTGCTAAAGTTTGTGTAGCATTTGCAATATCTGCCGTGATTGCTCCGGCTGCGCCTGACTTATTAAATACCTCTATCATATAGTCTCTCATTTGCTTAGAAACTGATACCGGTATTCTGTTGTAAATAACATTAAAATCATTTAAGTGAGTGTACGGAAAAGAAGAATCTTTTTCCAGCGTTTCTTTGTATTCAGGATTAAGCCATACCGTATTTAAAGTATTAGTCATTTGAATCAAAGCGATATCAGTATTGGTTGCATTAAGCTTTTTAACATCTTTTGGCTCAATAGCTTCAATCCACGCATTCCAAACCGGAATAAGAGCTCTTACTGTTGATGCAACATCTGCATTCACCCTTTGTTGTGTTGCTTTGTCATTTGGAGATAATTGATATCTTAGCTTTGTATATACACTAAGATAACTATTTGTAAATGAATCTTGTGTAAGACTAACCTGGTCAACACCGTTAATTGTTCCTTCGCCTTCAATTCTTTGATTTAATAAATTATTATACAAAGTAGAGTTTACAGCACTCGTTGCGTCATCCAAAAAATAAAACGATGCCTGAGCACTTGATGTATTTGTTAATAATTTCAACTTGCCCGGATTTGGAAGCTGCTTAATAATGTTTGACATGTATTCAGCATAAACATCATATTCTGCCGGTGTGCCAATCGTTTTTAAAGTTGCATTTTCTTTTAAAATTTCTTGTAAAGTTTCCATGATAAAAAGTTTTTTGGGTCCTACTCATAAGGCTTTTCAGTTACGCCTTCGCTTTTATACTGTGCGAAACAGTTCGTTTTTTTTAGTGGGTTCTGCTCCACCAAAATGGCTTACAATTTTTTATTCAACCTGAAAGTTTTCTTAGAGTTTTCTCTTCAGTCAAAAAATATATTTTAGTTTTTAATTGAGATAAAAATTCAATTTACACTTGTCAAATTGAAACATCCTTTAAACTTTCCGAGTTCTATTAGTATTACCAAACAATCCTGATGCTACTTTTCTGACTTAGTATTGGCTATTGATTCGTTTTATTTTCAAAACCAAAATTACACCTGATAATCAAATAGATACATAAAAATGTTATAAGAGAAAGATTCTTTGACATAAGAAATAAAAAACACACCATAAGATTATAATTACAAAAAAATAATTATTTAAAATAAACTTTCAATTATTTTTGAAAGTTTAAAAACTTTTACTTACATTTGGACTATGACAATAAGCATTTATGCGATTTGCATTTGACCATTTAAAAACAATAAAATCGACAAATGAAATTCAAAGAAGCAAAAAATAAGTTTGTACAAACCTGGGGAGCCTTAGGTTCTCAATGGGGCATTAATAAAACCATGGCACAAATACATGCTTTATTGATGGTTTCGAACGAAGCAGTTTCGATGGAAGACATTATGGAAGAATTGCAAATTTCCCGCGGAAATGCCAGTATGAACCTCAGAGCCTTAATGGACTGGGGAATTGTGTACAAAGAATATAAAGCCGGAGAACGTAAAGAGTTTTTTACAGCCGAAAAAGATTTAGACGAATTAGCAGTAAAAATTTCGAGAGAAAGAAGCAAGAGAGAAATTAAACCTGCTTTGAAAATCTTAAAAGAAGTTTCGACAATCGAAGCCAAAGAATCCGCAGAGGAAAAACACTTTGTAGAACAAACTACTAAGTTGTATGATTTTGTTTTAAAGGCAGATAATATGCTGGATAAAATAACGGAATTTAATGATAACTGGTTAGGGAAATTAGTCATGAAAATCATGAAATAATTCTACAACTTAAAAAAATTTCACTAAAACTTTCATTTTTTTCTGAAAGTTTAAAACAATCAATAATTATGAAAATTCTAAATTGCATAAATATTTTTTTAGTTGGAATTCCAATAATCCTTGTTGCTTTAGGTTTTGTGATACAACAAAGCAGTGGAAATTTAATTGGTTATGGGGTAATGTTTACGCCAGTACTTGGTTTGTTTCAAGTTCTTTCAGGCGTATTACTTTTAATTTATAATCCAAAAGACAAAATGCTAAAATGGTATATATCTGGTGTGTGCTTATTTTTCTTTTGCTGGATATGCAACTCAAATATCATCTATATACCTTTTTTAGAATTTATCCAATTTGCCCTTCCTCCAATATTGGCAATATATTTTTCTGTATTAATTTATAAAAAAGCTAATATATGAACCTCAACATCATTTCCTACTTCATTTACCTCAGTATTACCGTCTTCATAATCCTGAGAGTTGGAAAAATCTGCTACAAAAACGGAAACATCTATGTCGCAGAACTAATTCCAAATCACGCTGATATCTGTCAAAAAATCAATCAGGTTTTACTTTTAGGTTATTACCTTCTAAATATTGGTTATTGTGCCATGACATTGATTTCCTGGCAAAAAATAATATCGGTAACGCAATTAACTGAAATCATCTGTTTCAAAACTGCTGTTATCATTTTTATTATATCAGTGTTGCATTATTTAAACATTATAGTTATCACAAAATACATTCAAAAATTAATCAAATAAACTAAAATCAAACAATTATGGAAACTACAAAAATTTTAATCGGTTACAGTATTTATTTACCAATTGCCTTATATCTTACCTATTATGTTTCTAAAACACTATTTAAAAATGGCAAAATATTTATGCTGGATATTTTTAAAGGCCGTGAAGATATTGCAGAAGCTACCAACAAACTTTTTGAAACCGGATTTTATCTTTTAAATATTGGCTTCGCACTTATGATCCTCCAAATGAATATCAGCGAAAACAGTTATCAGGAATTAATCGAAAAATTAAGCTATAAAATTGGCGGATTTTCTATTTATCTGGGTATTATGTTGTTTTTTAATTTGTATTTCTTTTTTAGAGGAAAAAGAAAAGCTAAAGAAGCTCAGCAAGAAGAAAGATTGGTTTTTAAAGCTTAATTTTATAATGAGCCTGACGGATTTTAAAATCTGTCAGGTTAAAATATCAAAAAAATGAAAAAACTCGTAATTGCAGCAGGAACCGGATTTTTAGGACAGGTTTTAGTAAACCATTTCAAAGATAAATTTGAAGAAATCGTAATACTGACCAGAGGAAACTCAAAAACAATTGACGGAATTAAATACGTAAACTGGAATGCCAGAAATTTTACAGACTGGGAAAAAGAATTGGAAAATGCTACGGTTTTAATCAATTTTGCAGGAAAATCAGTAGATTGCCGTTATACCAAAGCGAACAAAAAAGAAATTCTTTTATCCCGAATTGAAAGCACCAAAATTCTGAACAAAGCAGTTTTAAATTGCCAGAATCCGCCAAAGCACTGGCTGAATTCTTCAACCGCGACCATCTATCGTTTTTCATTAGACAAACAAATGGATGAAACGGATGGCGAAATAGGAAATGACTTTTCTATCAATGTGGCGCTTTCATGGGAAAAAGCGTTCTTTAAAACTGAAACGCCAAAAACCTTAAAAACTGCTTTGCGAACTTCTATTGTTTTAGGAAAAAAAGGCGGCGCTTTTATTCCGCTGAAGACTTTAGCAAAAACCGGTTTCGGAGGAAAACAGGGAAAAGGAGATCAGTTTGTCAGCTGGATCCATGAAGAGGATTTTGCGAATGCTGTTGATTTTATAATCGAAAAAGAAATTACAGGCGTTATCAATGTCGTTTCTCCTAAGCCCATTCGAAATGCAGATTTCATGCAGAAACTTCGAAAAGCAATTGGTTTTCCTTTTGGTATTCCGATAAGCAAATTTTTATTGAAAATTGGTTCTTTCTTTATTCGAACAGAAGCAGAACTGGTTTTAAAAAGTCGAAATGTGATTCCGAAACGATTATTAGAAAATGGTTTTGAATTTAAGTTTGGAAGTATTGACACGGCTTTTCAAAATTTATTGCGCTAATGACAACCATTCATCTTACCACAAAAATAAATGCTCCGTTAAAAACCGTTTTTAATGTTTCAAGAAGCATCGATATTCATCAGCAATCTGCAGCTCCTTCAAAAGAAAAAGCAATTGCCGGTGTGACTTCTGGTTTAATCAGTTTAAACGAAACGGTAACCTGGCGCGGCAAACACTTCGGATTTTACCTGACTCACAAAAGTAGAATTACGGCTATGAATTTCTACGATTATTTTGTGGATGAAATGGAAGAAGGAAAATTCAAATCTTTCAAACACGAGCATTTTTTTAAAGAAATAAACGGAGTCACCATAATGACAGATCAACTGCACTATGAAACTCCGTTTGGCATTATCGGAAAATTATTCGATACTCTGTTTTTAAAGAACCATCTGATTTATTTTCTATTGGAAAGAAATAAAACTCTCAAAAAAATAGCTGAAAATAAATAGAGTAATCCAAAAACAACAACTTTAATCCCCATCAAAATGGATTAACTTTCCCCCAAAAAAGCATAATCTGTTAGCGGTTATTAGTGTTTAGCACGAACAAACTCTTTAAACGATTTAATTTTCTTAATCTTAAAAATACTCTCGCAATACAAAAGACTAGCTTTTTTTAAAATATATTTATTCGCTGAAACTACTTATACTAATTCAGCCTGGTTTACAGCTTTTACGGGTACATCTTCCACATTATGTCCAAAATATGAAAAACCTCCAGTACCATTCCATTCGTTGTCTATAGCTAAATGGGCATCAAAATTTGCTAAGAAAGATCCAATTGCCGGTGGAGAAACTGAGTGCACATACTGTCCTTTTAAACCAACAACCTGAGTAACATTTCCTATGCCGGTTGCAAATATTTTTCCTGTTACTGGTACTACGATATGACTATCAGGACCTTGTACAGCCTGAGTAATGACTACAGTACCTGACACAGAATGCTGTGATGGTACCACTACTAAACTAAATGATGCAACTGGAGCACCTGGCATTCCAACATTTCCGATTGTTCCTTTTGCTAGATAAGCACCTGCTAATAAATCTGACATAACTTTTCAATTTAATATTTTCTTACTCGTAAGGCTTTTCAGAACCGCCTCGTTTTTTTAGTGGGATCTGCTCCACTGATTTTCATTACACATTCTATTCAATACCAAAAACAACTGAACAATAATGTGTTATATATTTCTATATCAAAACTATATATGATTTGTAGGGTTTAATAAAAAAATGTCATGAGATGGAAATTCTTAGTCATGAAAAGAGGAAAAATTCACATGAAATTAGTAAAAGAGGCAGGATCATTGGTTTAAAAACCAAATACAACTCCCCCAAGAAGCAAACAATGAAATCTATCAAAAATGATTTTATAATTTACAGAAACACAATCATAAGCCACCAAAGTATCGGCACGCTTTCGACCCAAAAAGAAGTATAATATTTAGAACGGCTGGGATTTGCAAAGAAAATAAAAAGCATCAGCATTACAACCATAATAAGATTTATTACAGCATCACGGTAATTAAATGTTGAAATCAAGATTTCTAAAATCCAAAACGGAATCAGTAATAAAAAGCCCAAAAGTTTAGTTCTTTTTACTCCAATTGTTTGTGGAACGGTTTGCAAATGCGGGTCATCATTGGCTAAATCAATAATTTCAAAAACCAAAATCAGTACAAAAACCAATACGAAACGCTGAATCGATTTTATAAAAAAATCAGATGTTAATCCTGCTCCCGCATTAATTAAAGGCAAAACCAGCGTTGCTCCTACCCAGCAAATGGCCACAATGTAAATTTTTACCCCCGCCCAGTTTCTGGCATTTTTTCGATTCGGAAAAAAAGGAAGTGTATAAAGTGCCGTAATAGCAAATATTGCGACAGAAACAATTTGAGTAATCCGCTTTAAATGGAAGAAATAATAGCCAACCAAAATCACCGAAACAAAACTCAAAACAGCAATAATTTTCAACTGGGTTCCAATTGGTTTTTTCTTAACCCGGACCAGCGCATCATATTTTACGAAATTATATCCTACAATAGTTCCAAAAAAAACAAACAACGCCATGGCATCATCATATTGTATGTGAAATACATGAAACGTAATCCGTACCAGGGCATAACAGGACAAAGCCACGTGAATACTGCTGTTTAAGTAAAAATCGAATATCTGTTTCAATAGTTTCATCCTTCAAATCTAATCAATTGTTAACAAACCAACCTATTGGTTGAAAAATTCATAAAAATTGAAGTTAAAAATACCCATTAAATTATTAATAATACTTAATTTTGCGCCACAAAAAAACAACACATTTACTATAAAATGTAATAAAGCTTGTGTTCTTCTAAAAAAATTAAAGAATACAAACATAAGATTACATTCTTTTAAAAATTAGATAGCTACAAATGAGAACAGATGCTTTTGCTTTAAGACACATTGGCCCAAGAGAAGCCGATCTTCCACACATGTTGAAGACTATTGGGGTTGACTCGATTGAACAATTGGTTTACGAAACCCTTCCGGACGACATCCGTCTAAAAGCACCGTTGAATTTAGATCCTGCTATGACAGAGTATGAATTCGCAAATCACATTCAGGAATTAGGGAAGAAAAATAAAGTATTCAAATCGTATATCGGTTTGGGTTATCACCCAACTATCGTTCCGGCTCCAATTCAGAGAAACATCTTCGAAAACCCAGGATGGTATACCGCTTATACGCCTTATCAGGCAGAAATCGCTCAGGGTCGTTTAGAAGCTATTTTGAATTTCCAAACTACAGTTATTGAGTTGACTGGAATGGAAATTGCCAATGCCTCTTTATTGGATGAAGGAACTGCTGCTGCAGAAGCTATGGCGTTATTATTTGACGTTCGTACAAGAGATCAAAAGAAAAACAATACACACAAATTCTTCGTTTCTGAAGAAATTTTACCTCAAACTTTATCGGTTTTACAAACACGTTCAACTCCTATCGGAATTGAATTGGTTGTTGGAAACCACGAAACATTTGATTTTTCAAATGACTTCTTTGGAGCGATTTTACAATACCCAGGAAAATACGGTCAGGTAAACGATTACAGTGCTTTTGTTGCTAAAGCAAAAGAAAACGAAATCAAAGTGGCTTTTGCCGCTGATATTTTATCACTTGCAACTTTAACTTCTCCTGGAGAAATGGGAGCTGCAGTAGTTGTTGGAACAACGCAACGTTTTGGCGTACCAATGGGTTACGGTGGTCCTCACGCTGCTTACTTCGCTACTAAAGATGAGTACAAGCGTTCTATGCCGGGTCGTATCATCGGAGTTTCTGTTGATGCAAACGGAAACCGTGCTTTACGTATGGCTTTAGGAACTCGAGAACAACACATCAAACGTGAAAAAGCGACTTCAAACATTTGTACGGCTCAGGTTTTATTAGCTGTTATGGCCGGAATGTACGCGGTTTACCACGGGCCAAAAGGTTTAAAATACATTGCAAACAAAGTTCACGCATCTGCAGTAACTACTGCCGAAGCTTTAAATAAATTAGGAGTTTACCAAACTAACACAGCTTACTTTGACACTATTTTAGTAAAAGCTGATGCTCAAAAAGTAAAAGCTGTAGCAGAGAAAAACAAAGTAAACTTCTTCTATCCTGATGCTGAAAGTATTTCGATTTCATTCAATGAAACGACTGCAATTACCGACATCAACCAAATCATTGCCATTTTTGCTAAAGCTTTAGGAAAAGAAACTTTCACCATTTCTGAATTATCTCAAGCAAGTCAATTACCCGCTTCATTAGAAAGAACTTCTGCTTTCTTAACGCATGATGTTTTCAACAATCATCATTCAGAAAGTCAGTTAATGCGTTACATCAAAAAATTAGAGCGTAAAGATTTATCATTGAATCACTCGATGATTTCGTTAGGTTCTTGTACAATGAAACTGAACGCGGCTTCAGAAATGTTACCTCTTTCAATGCCAAACTGGAACAGCATTCACCCATTTGCACCAGTTGACCAAGTTGAAGGTTACCTTACAATGCTGAAAAGATTAGAACAGCAGTTAAATGTAATTACAGGTTTTGCCGGAACAACTTTACAGCCAAACTCTGGAGCTCAGGGAGAATATGCTGGTTTAATGGCAATTCGTGCGTATCATATGTCAAGAAACGAAGGACACCGTAATGTATGTTTGATTCCTTCATCTGCTCACGGAACAAATCCTGCTTCTGCAGCGATGGCGGGAATGAAAATTATCGTTACGAAAACGACTCCGGAAGGAAATATTGATGTAGAAGATTTAAGAGAAAAAGCGATTGAGCACAAAGATGATTTATCTTGTTTAATGGTAACTTATCCATCTACTCACGGAGTTTTCGAATCTTCGATTATTGAAATCACAAAATTAATCCACGATAACGGCGGATTAGTATATATGGACGGTGCAAACATGAACGCGCAAGTTGGATTAACAAATCCGGCTACAATTGGTGCTGACGTTTGTCACTTAAACTTACACAAAACTTTCGCTATTCCTCACGGAGGCGGTGGACCTGGAGTTGGACCAATCTGTGTGAACGAAAAATTAGTTCCGTTCTTGCCAACAAATCCAATTTTAAATGTTGGAGGTGAGCAGGCAATCACAGCTATATCTTCTGCTCCTTACGGATCGGCGCTAGTTTGTTTAATTTCTTACGGATACATCACTATGATGGGTGCTGAAGGATTAAAAAGTGCTACAGAACACGCAATCTTAAATGCGAACTATATGAAAGCGCGTTTCGAAGGTCATTATCCAATTCTTTATACAGGAGAATGCGGAAGAGCGGCACACGAAATGATTTTAGATTGTCGTTCATTCAAAGAAAACGGAATCGAAGTGGGAGATATCGCAAAACGTTTAATGGACTACGGTTTCCACGCGCCAACAGTTTCTTTCCCGGTTGCCGGAACTTTAATGATCGAGCCTACAGAATCGGAAGATTTAGCAGAATTAGATCGTTTTTGTGATGCGCTTATCTCAATCAGAAAAGAGATTGAAGAAGCAAAAGCAGATGACAAAAACAACGTATTAAAAAATGCACCGCATACTTTAGCCATGTTAACTACAGACAACTGGGATTTCCCTTATACAAGAGAAAAAGCAGCTTATCCATTAGATTACATTGCCGAAAATAAATTCTGGCCATCTGTTCGTCGTGTTGATGACGCTTACGGAGACAGAAATTTAGTTTGCAGCTGTGCTCCTATTGAAGCTTATATGGAGAATTAAAAAATAACTCCATTTTAAACAATAAAAATTTAAAAATCCCTTATTAAAGAGCTACTAATCGGTAGCTCTTTTTTGTTGGTGTAATTATGAAGTATCCTCTCTGACAAAATTCGCTTTTACTGAAAAACACTCATTTATAGTTATTTCAGCACTAATACGAATTAATCCCTTTTTCTTATTTCTGGCTACAATCGGTTGTTGAATTTTTTAGTATTATAATAATATCTAATAGGTTTACTCAATAAAGCACAATAACTAATACATTAATAGTTAAAAATTTACAATTAAACATTTTAATATTTTTCCCACAATCGGTTGTTTTTTATTATTATATTAGCTAAATATTTAACCTCAAAAAACCATTATTATGAAAAAAAGAATCGCATCTTTATTACTAATTAGTGTTTTAACATTTACAAGCTGTTCAAAAGATGAAGAATCAGCAGTAATTGAAAACACAGTTACGCAAACGGATACAAAACCTACAAATCTTACCGGTAAAGTAAGTTCTAATGCTACTATTGAAGCCGGAAGCGTCCAGCAATATATTAGAGGTTTTGGCGGAGCCAACATCAGAGGCTGGATAGCTGATTTAACTGCCAGTCAAAAAGTCAAAGCCTTTTCAACAACTGAAGGCTTAGGGCTAAGTGTACTTAGAGTCAGAATTTCTCCTAACAGTTCTGACTGGACAGCAGAAAAAGCAACAATTGACGCTGCTAAATCCTACGGTGCAACCATCATAGCGTCTTCATGGACTGCACCGGCTTCAATGAAAGACAACAACAATCTTGTGGCAGGAAAACTAAAAACGAGTTCGTATGCTGCTTACGCACAACACCTTAAAAATTTCAATACAACTGTAGGAGGAGTTGCAGCAATTAGCCCAATAAATGAACCCAATATTAATGTAAGCTATGAATCAATGGAGTTAACAGCTTCAGAAGTTGCAAATTTTGTTGCTGCACAGGGAGAGAACTGCGGTACTAAAATAATGGCTCCAGAACCTTTTAACATGAATACAACTTATATTAATACCTACCTGAGCAACACAACAGCGAAAAACAAAACCAGTTATATTGCCGGTCACATATACGGCGCAAATCCGACTTATGTAAATTTTGGAAAAGAAGTATGGATGACAGAGCATATTACGGATACAAACGATGCCAACATCTGGACAGGTGCCATGAACACTGCCAAAGAAATACACAAGTGTATGGTGGCGGGCTACAGTATGTACACGTGGTGGTATATAAGAAGAAGCTATGGCCTGCTTGATGAAAACGGCAATATAACAAAACGCGGTTACGCAATGACACATTTCTCCAGATGGATTCGTCCTGGATTTAATAAAGTTAACTGTACTGCAAACCCTTCATCTGGTGTTTATATTACGGCATACAAAAAAGATAATAAATTAATAATTGTGGCTATAAACGATAACTCCGAAATAACGTATCAGCCTTTTAGTTACAGCAATATAGCGATCACTGGATTTAATCGTTACAAAACAACCAGTTCATCCAATTTAGTGGCTGATAACATTTCTGTTTCCGGCGGTAACTTTGGAATCAACTTGCCTGCATCAAGTATTACAACTTTAGTTTCTTACTAATTTCTCCAATTTACTAAAACATTAAATGCCCCGATGAATTTGGGGCATTTTTATTATATCAAATACTTTGATACTAAGCTTTAAAATTTCCTCAAAACTTCATTTTCATTGAAAAATAGACAGTTTTCAGCTAAAAATATTACTATTCCATAATTATATGCGTGCATAGTAATTTTTATGACTGTTCTATCGTATTTATTTATAAATTAGCTAAAATTTTGGAAAAAATAAGTAATGAAAATAAAGATAATAGGTATAGGAAGCTATATTCCGCAAAAAGAAGTTAAGAATACCGATTTTGACAAACATGTTTTTTTAAATGAAGACGGAACTCCTTTTGGTTATCCTAATGAAACAGTAATTAAAAAATTCAAAGGAATTACCGGAATCCAAAACCGGCGATATGCCGAAGATCAGCATATAACTTCTGATTTAGCTTTTTTTGCAGCCGAAAAAGCCATTGCAAATGCTAATATCGACAAAGAGACTTTAGACTATATCATTTTTGCGCACAATTTTGGTGATGTTAAATCCGGAACTGTTCAGTCAGACATGATTCCAAGTTTAGCAACCCGTGTTAAAAACAAACTGGATATCAAAAACCCAAAATGTGTGGCTTATGATATTCTATTTGGCTGTCCGGGATGGATTGAAGGCGTATTACAGGCCAATGCTTTTATCAAATCCGGTATGGCAAAAAGGGTTTTGGTAATTGGTGCAGAAACCCTTTCGAGAGTGGTTGATGATCACGACCGCGATTCTATGATTTACTCAGACGGTGCCGGGGCTTCAATTCTAGAGGCTTCTACTGACGACGCAGGTTTGTTATCGTACGAAAGTGCTACTTTTGCAAATGATGAAGCCAACTTTTTATACTTCGGAAAATCATACAATCCTGATCTGGATCCGGATATCAAATATATCAAAATGTATGGCCGCAAAATCTACGAATTTGCACTAAGCAATGTTCCTAACGCCATGAAGGAATGTCTAGATAAAAGCGGAATCGCCATTGATGAGGTTAAAAAAATCCTGATTCATCAGGCAAACGAAAAAATGGACGAAGCTATAATCGACCGTTTTTATAAACTATATGACAGAACCGCTCCTAAAGACATTATGCCAATGAGTATCCATGATTTAGGAAACAGCAGTGTTGCTACCGTACCAACTTTATACGACCTGTTAATTCAGGGCAAAATAGAGAATCACGAAATAAACAAAGACGATGTAGTTATTTTCGCTTCGGTTGGAGCAGGAATGAACATCAACGCATTCGTATATAGATATTAATTTCAGCAGCTATTCCGGCTATCCATTACAAGTCCACACTTAAAAAATGTGTTTTTTATGCCTTAAAAAAGCTTCTTCCAGTCGCTTCTTTAAACCTGCAAAAACTACACTTTTTAAGTCGTGGGCTTTTCATTTCTATCCGGGCTAAAAAACACCAAAACTAGAAGATATCTTTGTATATTTGCCACCTAATCAAAAAATCAAGAACTGGCCCTGCTTCGTTCACACTTATACTATGTACGAAAAAACGTTTCCAAATAAAAGATTCAAACTTACTCTGGAGTTTTTACAAAAACACATCAAAACATCTGAAACGATCCTTGATTTAGGAGTTGAAAACCCGTTTTCAAAAATCATGAAAGAAGCCGGTTTTTCAGTAAAAAATACGAGCGGAGAAGATTTAGACATGAATCAGGATGCTTTAAAAAATGATAAAACTGACGTGGTAACGGCTTTCGAAATTTTCGAACATTTATTGAATCCGTTTACGATCCTGAACGAAATCCAATCGGATAAACTTTTAATTTCGATTCCGATGCGTTTATGGTTTTCTCCGGCTTATCGTTCTAAAACAGACATGTGGGACAGACATTACCATGAATTTGAAGACTGGCAGCTGGACTGGCTTTTGGAAAAAACCGGCTGGAAAATCATTGACAGACAAAAGTGGACCAACCCGGTTAAAAAATTCGGACTAAGACCATTTTTAAGAAGCTTCACAAACAGATACTACATTATCTATGCTGAAAAGGCATAAATAATGTAAATTCCAAAAAATAAAATTGCTACGCCCTTTCGCTATCGCTCGGATCCAAATTCCAACTTTGGAAATCATAAAACTCCAAATTCCAATTTGAAAATCGGTTCGAGTTGGAATTTGGAATTTAAGAGACTGGGATTTTAAATTGAAAATTTATGAAATATTACATAGTCATACCCGCACACAACGAACAGGATTTAATTGGCCTGACTTTACAATCCCTGGTTTCACAAACCGTTTTACCATCAAAAGTTGTAGTGGTTAATGACAATTCAACTGATAAAACAGAAGAAGTAGTTTTAGGTTTTGCAAAAGAAAATCCTTTTATTTCTGTTGTCAACAAAAGTTCAGATGCGATTCACATGCCGGGGAGCAAAGTAATTCAGGCATTCCAGAAAGGCTTTGAAACTCTAGATTCTGATTATGAAATCATTGTAAAAATAGACGGAGATTTAATTTTCCCACCAAACTATTTCGAAACCATTATTAAACATTTCGAATCCGATTCAAAAGTCGGAATGGTTGGTGGATTCTGTTATATCGAAAAAAACGGTGACTGGGTTTTAGAAAATCTAACCGACAAAGATCATATTCGCGGCGCTTTAAAAGCGTACCGCAAAGAAACCTTCAATCAAATAGGAGGATTACGTCCTGCAATGGGCTGGGACACGGTAGATGAATTATTATGTAAATATTACGGCTGGAAAATTGTCACAGACGAATCGTTACACGTAAAACACTTAAAACCAACTGGTGCCAATTACAATAAAACAGCCCGTTATAAACAAGGCGAAGCTTTTTATACTTTAGGTTATGGCTTCTGGATTACAGCTATTGCTTCTGCAAAACTGGCCATGATGAAGAAAAAACCATTTCTTTTCCTGGATTATATCAGAGGTTTCTTTAAGGCAAAAAATGCAAAAACCCCTTTATTGGTTACTCCTGAACAGGCTAAATTTATAAGACAGTATCGTTTTCAAAAAATGAAACAAAAGTTAATTTGATTGCCAAAGCAATCGAAAATGCGAAAGTCATAACCCAAAACTCATAACTTCTTTTTACCTTAGCCAATATTTGTAAAACTATGATGTTAATTCGTTATTTATCCCAGATAGGGAAATATTTTTTAATGCTGAAAGAAATTTTCAACAAACAGACTAAATGGTCTGTAATGAAAAAATTAATTTTCAAAGAAATCGACGATTTAATAATTGACTCCCTCGGAATTGTTTGTTTTATCTCTTTCTTTATTGGCGGGGTTGTAGCTATTCAGACTGCTTTAAACTTAACTAATCCTTTAATTCCAAAATATTTAATTGGTTTTGCCACACGTCAGTCTGTAATCCTGGAATTTGCACCTACTTTTATTTCGGTAATTATGGCCGGAAAAATGGGTTCTTATATTACTTCAAGTATTGGAACTATGCGTGTTACCGAACAAATTGATGCTCTTGAAGTTATGGGTGTTAATTCCTTAAACTATCTGGTTTTCCCAAAAATAATAGCTTTATTAATGTATCCGTTTGTAATTGGAATCAGTATGTTTCTCGGGATTTTTGGAGGATGGCTTGCCTGTGCTTATGGAGGATTTTCTACAAGTCAGGATTTTATCCAGGGAGCTCAAATGGAATTTATCCCTTTCCACATTACATATGCTTTTATTAAGACTTTGATTTTTGCGATGTTGTTGGCTACAATTCCATCTTTTCACGGGTATTATATGAAAGGCGGTGCATTAGAAGTTGGTAAGGCAAGTACAGTATCCTTTGTATGGACATCAGTTTGTATCATTCTTCTAAATTATATATTAACTCAATTATTATTAGGATAATGATAGAAGTAAAAAACATAGAAAAATCATTTGGTGACAGCAAAGTTTTAAAAGGTGTTTCGACAGTTTTTGAAACTGGAAAAACCAACTTAATTATTGGACAGAGTGGATCCGGAAAGACAGTTTTATTAAAAACACTATTAGGAATTCACGCTCCGGATTCAGGAACAATTGAATTTGATGGCAGGGTTTATTCTGATTTAGATAAGGATGAAAAACGTGAGTTGAGAACGGAAATCGGAATGGTTTTTCAGGGAAGCGCTTTATTTGATTCGATGACTGTAGCAGAAAATGTAGCTTTTCCGTTAAGAATGTTCACAAATAATAATAAAGCCCAAATCAAAGAACGTGTTGACTTTGTTTTAGAGAGAGTAAATCTAGTTGATGCACATCAAAAGCTTCCTTCTGAGATCTCAGGAGGTATGCAAAAACGTGTGGCTATCGCCCGGGCAATCGTAAACAATCCCAAATATTTGTTTTGTGATGAGCCAAACTCCGGTCTGGATCCGAATACTTCAACATTGATTGATAATTTGATTCAGGAAATTACAAAAGAATACAACATCACAACCGTGATTAACACACACGACATGAACTCTGTGATGGAGATAGGAGAAAATATTGTTTTCTTAAAAAAAGGATTAAAAGCCTGGCAGGGAACTAAAGAAGAAATTTTTAGAACGGAAAACAAAGACATTGTGAAATTTGTTTATTCTTCGAATTTATTCAAAAAGGTAAGAGAGGCTTATTTAAAAGGGTAAAAGCTTTTAAATTCAATCTTTTAAAATTCCAAATTCCAATATTAGTGTAATTGGAATTTGGAATTTAATTTCTCTTTATTGAATATTTATCAGCTCTACTTCAGCATTTGGATTAAAAAGATATAATTTCCCGGTACTAATTTCGAGACATTCAAAACGTTTTGTCCGTACAGCAATTTTCTTGAATATTTTGCCGTTTTTTATTCTGAAAACACTTCCATACGGAATTTCAAAAACATAATTTTTATCATTTTCCTTATCATATTGTTTCAAAGCCAATGATAAAGTGGTATCAGTATCACTGCTTGCCGAAGGATTTTTAAAATGTCTCGCCAATAAGGGAAGAATTTGATTTGGAAAAATCTCCGGACGAATAAAGGGTATCATTAATCGCTGAAAGGTCAATTTCCATTCATTTCCATGGGGCTTAATGTTTCGCCCAAACTTTTCAAAAGCAACTAAATGAGAAATTTCATGGATAAGCGTAATCAAAAAACGATATTTATTTAAACTCGCATTGACTGTTATTTCATGTTTGCCGCTCGGTCTTCTCCTGTAATCACCGTGACGTGTCTGACGCTCGTTAACGATTTTAAGATGTACCTGATTGGCAACAATCAAATCGAAAACAGGCTTTACGGCATGTTCGGGGATATATTTGGCTAATGTTTCGCTCAATCTTAGTAAAATGTTTTCTGTTAAAAGTTAGATGTATTTGGAATTTGGGTTTTTAAAAATTGGAATTTAATCTACGGATTGGTCGAAGAAACCTCTAATACCTTTCCATTAAAATATTTATTTCCGTTAAGTGTAAAATCATAAATATAAGTTGCCATTCCTTCTGCAGAAATCGGTGCCTGATAACCGGGGAAAGCTTCGTTCAGCATTTCAGTCTGGACAGAACCTAATGCCAAAACATTAAATGAAATCCCTTTTTCTTTGTATTCTTCAGCCAATAATTCTGTTAAGGTACCAACAGCTCCTTTACTTGAACTATAAGCTGCTAAACCTGCGAATTTCAAACTTCCGCGAACGCCGCCAATCGAACTAATGGTTACTACATGACTGCCTTTTTCAAGATACGGCAAACAAATCCGGGTCAGATTAGCTACAGCAAAAACATTCACTTTGTAAATACTTTCAAAATCAGCCTGAGTGGTTTCTTCAAAAGGTTTCAAAAGCAAAGCACCTGCGTTATGCACCACAGCATCTATTTTTTTCCATGTCGAAGAAAGAAAATCGCTTACAATATCGAGTTGTGATTCATCTGCGAGATCCACCGAAAGGCAGGTTACATTTTGGTTTTCTAAAAGAGCCTGTGGAATTTTTCTGGAAATCGCTAAAACATTATGTCCTGCATTTGCGAACTGTAAAGCCAGTTCATAACCAATTCCTCTTGAAGTTCCTGTAATTATAATATTTTTCATGAAGCAAAAATAATCAAATCTTAGAAAAGGAATCCTTATTTTGTCATTGTAATTTCTTGCGTTGGAGTTGTTGTTATTTGTGTAACCGCCGGCAAAAATTCCTGTATAAATTTAGTGATATGCGGAATATTCATCACCTGAAATTCATCTGACGGATGATGATAAAATTCGAAATTCTCAAAATCAAAAGTACTTATGGACTGACACGGTTTTTTGAATGCTTCATAAAAAGAATAATTGTCAGAACGGTAAAAGAGCTCGTATTCGGCTTCTTTTGGAAGAAAACCAATTGTATTTTTTCCTGTATATTGGTTAATTCTCTCCGCCATATTTGACTTATCAAAACCTGTGATATAAGCCAGATAATCGCGTTTCATTGGCACTCCAACCATTTCAATATTAAGCTGGGCGTATAAATTAAAATCTTTCTTTTTAAGTTTTTGCACTAAACTTTTAGATCCTAATAATCCTTTTTCTTCTCCGGCAAAAAACACAAAAAGAATGCTTCTTTTATTCGATTTTGTCTTAGCGAAATACTTAGCCATTTCTGCAACTACGGTTACTCCGGAAGCATCATCGTTTGCACCGTTATTAATGACATCATCCTGCTTGTTTTTCAGTAATCCAATATGATCATAATGTGCACTTAAAACCACAAACTCTTTTTTGAGTTCAGGATCGCTTCCTTCTAAATATCCCACAATATTATATGCCGGCAACTTAAAATTCGTAAGCGTATCACGATACGTACTGAAATAAGGCTTTACATTATTCTCCTTAAAAAAATCCTCTAAAAAAACAGCTGCTTTTTCAATCCCCCTCGTTCCTGTCTCTCTTCCTTCGAGTTCATCAGAAGAAAGATATTTTAAAAAATCTGAGACTTCATTCTGTTCAACCAAATAATTGCTTTCAACAGCGGTTTCCTTTGAAGCTGTTTCTCCGACTGATGAAATAGTAGATTTGCAGCCTAATAAAATTAATGACAGAAGAATGTATATATTTTTCATAAAAAAGAAATTTAGATTGGTGTTGTTAAGGCAAAACTTCTGAAAAGTAAAAAAAATAATCGTAAAAAAACCCTTTCAAAGGTAAAAAGCCGAAAGGGTTATAATTAAAAGAGAATCCGCTACTCTGCAATAACGGATCTTGAAATTACAATTTTCTGAATCTCTGAAGTTCCTTCGTAAATCTGCGTGATTTTAGCATCACGCATCATACGCTCTACATGATATTCTTTTACATAACCATTTCCTCCGTGAATCTGAACCGCTTCTACGGCTGTATCCATTGCCACCTGAGAAGCAAATAATTTAGCCATCGCGCCACTTACATCGTAATTTTTGTGCTGATCTTTGTCCCAGGCCGCTTTCATACACAAATGACGTGCAGCTTCAATATTTACCGCCATATCTGCCAGTTTAAAAGCAATCGCCTGATGATTGCAAATTTCTGTACCAAAAGCTTTACGCTCTTTGGAATATTTCAAAGCCAGTTCATAAGCCCCTGAAGCGATTCCCAAAGCCTGAGAAGCGATTCCGATACGACCTCCGGCAAGCGTTTTCATGGCAAATTTAAATCCGAATCCGTCTTCACCGATTCTGTTTTCTTTCGGAACTTTCACATCACTAAACATTAATGAATGTGTATCAGAACCACGAATCCCCATTTTTTGCTCTTTTGGCCCAACCGAAAACCCCGGCATATCTTTGGTCATAATCAGCACATTTATTCCTTTATGTTTTAATTCAGGATGCGTTTGTGCGATAACTAAATAAACAGAAGCCGTATTCCCGTTTGTAATCCAGTTTTTTGTACCATTTACCAAATAGTGATCGCCCATATCGATAGCGGTTGTTTTTTGCGAAGTGGCGTCACTACCTGCTTCAGGCTCGCTTAAGCAAAATGCCCCATGAACTTCACCCGAAGCCAGACGAGGCAGGTATTTTTGTTTTTGTTCTTCAGTTCCAAATTCCTGCAGTCCCCAACAAACTAAAGAATTATTTACAGACATCACTACTGAAGCCGATGCATCAACTTTAGAAATTTCTTCCATCGCAATTACATATGAAATTGTATCCAGCCCGCTTCCTCCGTATTTTGGATCAACCATCATGCCCATGAACCCTAATTCGCCCATTTTTTTCACCTGTTCGGCTGGAAAAATTTGCTTTTCGTCTCTTTCAATTACACCCGGCAACAGTTCATTTTGAGCAAAATCTCTTGCAGCCTGCTGGATCATTAAATGCTCTTCTGTTAGATTAAAATCCATAATATTGGTTCTTTAGTTGTTAAATTTCTTTCATGCTCTCCATAAAAGAAGCTTTTCAAAGATAAATTTTAAATACCAAATAACAATGCATGCATAGTATTTTAAGTTTTAATCCAAAAATACTATAACGTTTTCGTTTCAACTCTAAACTAAAATTAATAAAACCTAAATATTACAATATATTATTCAAAATTTAAGGGTAAAATTATAGATAGTAAAAATTACAAACTGACCATTTATGGATTTCTCACATCAACAGCTGCTGCACTGTAAATCGAGGATAAAAATACTCTTACTAATTTGATTTTTAATTCAATATATTTTCAAACCAATTGCAATATCATAAAAAACTTGTCGTTTAAAAGACTAATTTTTGCAGATTAACAGTACTTTTGCAAAAAACAAAAACACTAAAAAAACAATTATTAAGAAAGACTATGAAAAAGATTTTACTATTACTCACGCTTGTTTTAAGCATACAGTTCTCAGTAACTGCGCAAACACACATTGATGTAAACGGCGTTACTGTTCCAAGAAAAATTGAGGTTTTGAACAAAACTTTGCAACTTAACGGAGCTGGCGGAAGATCAAAAATGTGGATGGAAGTATATGTCCAGGCTTTGTACCTATCGCAATTAACACAGGATGCCCAATTTATTATGGACAGCGATACCGAAATGGCCATCCGGATTGAAATTACTTCGTCTATGGTTTCTGCCAACAAATTGGGTAAAGCAATGGATACAGGATTTGAAAAATCTGCTGCAGATAAGCTTGAGACATTACGACCAAGAATTGAGCAGCTGAAAACATTTTTAAGTGACAAAATCACAGAAAAAGATGTTTTTATATTAGCTTATAGCCCTTTAGATCAAACGATAAATGTTTTCAAAAACGAATCATTAAAAGGAAAAATCCCCGGGTTTGATTTCAAAAAAGCATTGTTCGGAATCTGGCTATCTGACAAACCTGTTGACGAAACGTTAAAGAAAAATTTATTAGGACAGTAATACATTATTTTTATAAATAGTAAAGCCGAAAATAGTTTTTGTTTTCGGCTCTTTTTTTAGAATTTGATTCAAATACATTTAATATTGACATCTTTCATATTTACCTAACTACATACTAGACAAAATGAAAAACCAGTTCTAAAACATACTTTTAATCCCTTTTTATATTTAAAATTGCGTTCAGGGCAGGTTTTGGTTTTTTATTACGATCATATAATAATGGGTAATTTATCCTGTTTGCAATAGGATAATCATTTTTCCAGGACATTCCGTCATGCAGACCCCAGAAAGTAACACGATCAATTTTGTCGCGTTTTCTGTAAAAAATTTCAAATAACTCCGCATATCTGTTTGCCAATTGCTTCTGGATGCCCTCTGGCAAACCTTTACGGTAAGGATCTAAAAATGTTTTAAATTCTTCTAATTCATATTGAGGATGTAACAATCCGGTTCCAATAATTTGTCCTTCTTTTGTTAATGGTAACACGTCAATATCTAATTCTGTAATCATTACTTTTACCCCTAACGAAGCAAATGAATCTATTGCCGCTTCTATATATTCCTTTTTAGGATAATTAAGACCCCAATGACCCTGAATACCAATCCCATCAATTCTCACACCTTCTTTTTTCAGCATTCTCACCATACGCATAATACCGTCTCTTTTTGTCGGCCTCCAAACATTAAAATCATTGTAATATAATTCTGTGTCTGGCGCATATTTACTTGTAAATTTAAACGCATTCTTTACTAAAGTGTCACCATTACCAATACCATTAACCCAGTTGGTTTTACGATAAGAGCCATTTTCGTCCATCACTTCATTTACAACATCCCAGGCTTGTACTTTTCCTGCATATCTGCCGGCAATAGTCTGAATATGGGTTCTCATTCGTTCCATTTGCGCTTCCTTCGTATTTGGATTTCCATTTTTATCCTGAAAAAACCATTCAGGCGTCTGGTTGTGCCATATTAAGGTATGCCCCACTATAAACATTTTATTTTTTTGTCCAAATGCCACGAAGTCATCTGCAGGTTTAAAATTATACACTCCCGGTTCCGGATTTATTCTTTCTGCTTTCATGACATTTTCCGGAGTAATAGAATTGAATTGCTTTAAAATAATATTTTGAGACACTGAATCCTTTCCGGATGATATCTCTTCATTTACTGCCATTCCTATTCTAAAGTCATTTTTGAATGATTCTTTTAAAGTTAAATCTGAATGGTTATTATTTTCCGTATTCTGTTTTTTACAACTAATCAAAACAGTAAATATGGCTAAGATAATTACTTTCAATTTCATATTTTTTTAAGATTAAAGTTTCTGAAAAGATAGTAAAATTATTTTCCTAAAATTTAATAAAATCGAGCAACAATACTTAAAGCACTAATTATCAAATTTATATATCAAAAAAACAATGGCGATTTTTAAAATTTAATATTCTAAAAATGTAAAAACTACACATATAAAAAAATAAAAATAGGTTAAATACTATTAAAAAAATCAAATGTTTTTTTGTTTTTTTTATGTTTACAAATGCTCTTAGCAATTCAAAAAAATAACTTCTAAAACTTCCATGCTAATTGATCGTTAAACATAATTAAAACATAAGAAATACCTTGTGTTTGTTATGTTTTCGATGATTTTGATTATATCTAATTAAAAGTCAACCTAAAAAATATATTTACTTAAAATCAAACCATTTTTTTTCGAAATTCATAAAAAAACTATAGCAATGAAATCAAAATTGCCTGAATTTTTTGACAATTTATGATCCGCTTTTAATTATTCTTTATTTATTTGTTTAATTAACCTCTCACTTTTTTATTAACCAATCCAATTAAACAGATAACTTATGAAGCGTAAAATTAAAATTTATTGCAAACCGATATGTATGCTGAAACAGGTATATATAAATCGTGCGGCTATGTTTATCATCACAATGTTGGGGATATTTAACCCAATACAGGCTCAAACTGTAAAAGGTACTGTAGCAGATGATAAAGGAGAACCATTATTTGGCGTGAATGTTGTATTAAAAAACTCAAAAACCGGTGTTTCTACAGATCTAAATGGACAATTTGAAATTTCCATTGGTAATCAAAGTAATGCAACCTTATTATTTAATTACCTTGGATACAA
This sequence comes from Flavobacterium hibisci, assembly GCF_020026925.1. GTDB lineage: Bacteria > Bacteroidota > Bacteroidia > Flavobacteriales > Flavobacteriaceae > Flavobacterium > Flavobacterium hibisci. Next base: position 270,019 of record NZ_JAIQDW010000004.1, read on the forward strand.
GGAAAAGGAAGTTTTAGTTGCTGGTAAAACTGTTTTAAATGTAACCCTAACTCAAAGCGAATCTGCGCTGGACGAAGTAGTAGTTACTGCTTTAGGAATTAAGAAAGAATCAAAAAAACTTGGCTATTCTGTTGAAACTGTAAACAATGATGATCTTCAGAAGAACAGAAATGCCAATATGATGGCGTCACTTGAAGGAAAGGTTGCGGGTCTTGATATATCTCCTCCTTCTGCTGGTGCTGGCGCAAGTGCAAAAATTCGTTTGCGTGGCCAATCTGCATTTGCAGGAGCGAGCAACTCCCCCCTTATTGTTGTCAATGGTCTTCCTATGGATCAGAATGCACGTGGTGCAAATGGAAACGATTCACGGGATTTAGGAGATAATTTACAGGGAATAAATCCGGATGATATCGAAAGTATGACGGTTTTAAAAGGGGCCACTGCAGCTGCATTGTACGGTTACAGGGCAGCAAATGGAGCTATAATTATTACCACTAAAAACGGAAAAAAAAATCAGGGATTAGGGATTGAACTTACTTCTAATTTTACCAGTCAGGCTGTTTTGGATTATTCTGATTTTCAAAAAGTATATGGTCAGGGTGTTGGTGGAAATAAACCAACGTCAGCAGCAGATGCCGCATCAAACGGACAATATGGTTTTGGAGCCAGATTAGATGGTTTACCAACTTACAATTACGATGGCATTTTGCGTCCTTATTCTTATGACAATAACAGAATTAAAGGATTTTACAGAACCGGACTTCTGTTTTCCAACACTATAGCTATTTCTGGCGGTAGTGAAAAAGGCAGTTTTAGAGCTTCTTTTTCTCATTCACAAGCAAGTGGTATACAGCCTGATAATGAATACACCAAAAAAATTGCTAATTTAGGTTTAAATCATAACCTTTCTAAAAAACTTAGTGTATCAGTAAACTTAAACTACACTCACGAGGATAATATTAATCCCCCGGAAGTAGGTGTTCAGGGCGCGGGCGCCCCTAACTTTCTTTACAGAATGGCAGGGTCAATTCCTTTAGAGGCTTTCAAAACGAGCGTAGTAGACCCTGTAACAACAACAGAATGGAGAACTTCAGGTTTTCAAAGCACCGTGATAAACCCTTACTTCAATTTGGGTCGCCAATTCTTTAATGATATTAGGGACCGGTTTCTAATGACAGCCTCTTTAAAATACGAATTAACAGATTGGCTATATGCTCAGGGAAGAATTAACTACGATTATTCAGACAATACAAGAGAATTTAATACTCCGACGGGAAGAGGTTCTTCGACACCAATGAATGGTGCTGGTACAGGATATAATGGAAATTATGAAGTACGAAATATGAGGGGTACCGATTTAAATGCAGATTTCCTGATTGGTGCAAATAAAACGTTTGGGGATTTTTCTGTTGATTTAAGTGTAGGCGGAAATATATATAAAACCAAATCTTCGGACTCCAGACAATTTGTAACCGATTTTACTGTGCGCGATCTTTACTCTATAGAAAATGGTATTACAAAAAACCAGAGTTATGGTATTGGCAGATCGCAGGTTAATTCCCTATACACCTTTGCTGACTTTGGATATAAAGGTTTAGTTTATTTAAATGTAACTGCAAGAAATGACTGGTATTCCGTTTTAAATCCTAAAAACAATAGTTATTTATATCCGTCTGTGGGTGGTAGTTTTATTTTTTCAGAATTAATTAAAGATAACGATTGGTTAAGTTATGGTAAGATAAGGGCGTCTTATGCCGAAGTTGGTAGTTCTAATGGTATTGGAGCATTTAACGGCAACCTAAACTACAGCATCAATCAAAATCAATTTAATGGCCAGGTTTTAGGATCTATTGCAGGTGACGGCAGTTCTCCAAATCGAAATCTAAAACCCTTTACAGTAGCAGAAAAAGAAGTAGGTCTGGAATTGAAAATATTTAAAAGCAGAATAAACCTGGATGTGGCTGCATTTGAAAAAACGACTACAGATCAAATTTTAAATGTTCAAATTTCAAGTACTTCGGGCTATACTAATATTCCACAAAATTTAGCATCCTTACAGAATCGTGGTGTCGAGTTTATGCTGGAATTTATACCTGTAAAAACTAATAATTTTAAATGGAGCAGCAACTTCAACAGTACTTTCGTTGAAACAGAAGTGCTGGAATTGGCTCCGGGTATTAATAATTTAGTGGTCCAAAGTTATGGTGGAAATGAATTCTTAGGTCAATTGGTATATCAGGTAGGACAGCCTCTTAATCAGCTGTCTGCAAAAACATATAAAAGAGATGCTAATGGCAGATTGCTTCTTGATAGTAGCGGGCGTGTCCAGGCATCCACTGAATATGTGAATTTTGGTAGTGCATTACCTAAATGGACAGGGGGCTGGACCAATACTTTCTCTTATAAGAATATGAGCCTTTTAGTCTTTTTTGATTATAAATTAGGAGGGAAAGTTATTTCATCTACCGCTTTAAACGGAGCAAGGCAGGGTCTCAATAAAATGTCTTTATACGGTCGTGAAGGCAATGTTGTGCTTGACGGTATAATTGAATCGACAGGTCAGCCCAATACCAATACATTAGATACAAGATCCTATTGGACAGACCATAGAAATGGACAAATTGGAGACCCCTTTATTTTTAAGTCAGATTTTGTCAAGCTGCGAACGATTACATTTACCTATGACCTTACCAGTCTTATAAAACAAAATAATAATTTTATTCAGGGCCTTACCCTGGCAGCCTCTTGTCACAATGTGATTCTTATTTCCAGTGATCTGCCTGATCTAGACCCGGAGGCTTTTGCATCTTCCGGAGATTATCGGGTTGGTTATGAACAGGCGACACTACCCACAACCAGAAATTTCAGCCTAAATCTTAATGTCAAATTTTAAAAAAAATCATATGAAAACGATAACAAAAAGTATTATTACAGGCTTTTTATTTTTTGCAATGACAGGCTGTGACAATGGTTTTGAAGAACTTAACACCAACCCTTACGCTGTAACTAACCTGGATCCTGCCCTTTTGTTTGCAGAGTCACAAAGACTAACTCCTGTAGGGACATGGACCGGAGAAAGTACAGTAGTGCAGCAATTTGTTCTTGCCTATGATACTGGTGCTACATCAGGCTTCAATTTTAATGATGATACTGATAACTTAAATAATGATACCTGGGATGCTTACACCGAATCTATTAAATTAATCACTCAAAGTCTTGTAAATATTGAAGGGAAGCCAGAACGATCCAATCTTTACAATATGCTTCGTATCTGGAAGTCTTATGTTTTTATGAATTTGGTAGATGCTTATGCAGATGTTCCTTACACTCAGGCTGGAAAAGCATATTTAGAAGGGAATTATGCTCCTGTTTATGACGATGATGCCGCTATTTATGCTGACTTATATACCGAAATAAAATCTGCTACAGCAGCATTAAATCCATCAGGCGATATCGTTACTGCCGACCTTTTTTATAAAGGTGATATTGCTAAATGGAAAAAATTAGGTAATTCTATTTTATTAAGATTAGGAATGCGCTATTCAAAATTAGATACCAATAAAGCAAAAAGTATTGTTGCTGAAGCTGTTGCTGGTGGTGTGATGCAATCTAATGCCGATGACGCAATTTTAAAATTCAATGCGTTATTTATCACACCTCCTAATGAATCGATCAGAGCTCAAAATCCATACACCTATTATGCTGCTGAGCCTATTGTGAATCAGTTTAAAGCAACTAACGATCCAAGATCGACGTACCTTATAGGAAAATACGCTGATCCTAATTTGGTTTTAGCTACTAATCCTGATACTGCAATTTCGAATCAGTTTGGCTTTCCTGTGGGATTTGATTCAGAATCGATTAAAACAAATCCTAATTACAGAGGAACAAAAGGAAGCGGTTTAAATTACTCACAACTAAATTATAATGCTATTGCAAGCGCATTGGCACCTATATTTTTAGTTACAAACTCCCAAACCAAATTGCTTTTGGCTGAAGCAACTGCAAGAGGCTGGATTGCATCTGAAGGTACTGCCCAATCACTTTATGAGGCTGGAATTATAGCCAGCATGAATCAATATTCGCTTTATCCGGGTGGTTATGGTGCCATTTCAGTTGCTGAACAAAATACTTATATAACACATCCTAATGTCGCTTATAATCCTGCCAATGCACTCTCATTGATAAATACTCAGTATTGGATATCAAATTTTGGCTATTCAATGGAAGCATTCGCAAACTTTAGGAGAACTGGAATTCCTGCACTGACACCTAACAATTACAACAATAACCTCAATGGTGGTTTCATACGCAGATTCTCTTATCCTGACGTTGAAGCATCCAGAAACTCAAAAAATTTTGCTGATGCATCTAAAGCAATTGGTGGTGATGTTTTAACAACAAGAGTCTTTTGGGATATTCCGTAAGTAAATATCAGGAAACGATGAGCTAAGCATATCAGATAAAAAAAGAAACAACAGCGGCAAATCTTATTAGCTGCTGTTGTTTTATTGAAGGCAAAAATTCCAAAACATTAGCTTAAAATGAATTATACATTTATGTTTTTACCTGAATATTATCTATAAACCAACACTCGCATTTATAATTATAAAAAGAAAACAAAGTGCATATTTCTCATAAAAGCTTTCATATATTTGCTCAAAATAAATATATCGCAACAATATGAAAGATTTATTGCAACAATTCGAAAATAAAGAACCTGAAATTGTTTTCAACTGGAAAGATTCCGAAACCGAAGCCGAAGGCTGGACTGTCATTAATTCACTTCGCGGAGGAGCTGCAGGAGGCGGCACCAGAATGAGAAAAGGCCTTGACATGAACGAGGTTTTATCATTGGCAAAAACAATGGAAGTAAAATTCTCCGTCTCAGGTCCTGCAATTGGAGGCGCTAAATCCGGAATAAATTTTGATCCGAACGATCCGCGTAAAAAAGGTGTTTTACAACGTTGGTACAAAGCCGTTTCTCCTTTATTAAAAAGTTATTACGGAACCGGCGGTGATTTAAACGTAGATGAAATTCATGAAGTGATTCCAATGACCGAAGAATGTGGTGTGTGGCATCCGCAGGAAGGTGTTTTTAACGGGCATTTTAAACCAACAGAAGCTGACAAAATCAACCGCATTGGCCAATTGCGTCAGGGCGTTATAAAAGTGATTGAAAATCCTAAGTTCTCTCCTGATGTAACCAGAAAATATACTGTCGCTGATATGATTACCGGCTTTGGTGTTGCTGAGGCTGTTCGCCATTTTTATGCAACTTACGGCGGAAACATCAAAGGCAAAAAAGCAATTGTGCAGGGATTTGGGAACGTAGGTTCGGCTGCTGCTTTTTATTTAGCCGAAATGGGGGCGAAAGTAATCGGAATTATAGATCGCGACGGAGGTCTTATCAATGAAGAAGGTTTCTCTTTTGAAGAAGTAAGAACATTGTTTTTAAATAAAGACGGAAACAAATTAGTAGCCGATAGTATGATTCCGTTTGAGGAAATCAATTCTAAAATCTGGACAATTGGAGCAGAAATCTTCACTCCTTGTGCTGCTTCAAGACTGGTAACTCAGGCACAAATAGAAAATTTAATTGCAAATGGCCTTGAGGTCATTTCATGCGGAGCAAATGTTCCTTTTGCGGATAAAGAAATTTTCTTCGGATCAATCATGGAAGAAGTAGACCGTAAAGTAAGTTTGATTCCTGATTTTATTTCAAATTGCGGAATGGCGAGGGTTTTTGCTTATTTTATGGAGAAAAAAGTTCAAATGACAGATGAGGCGATTTTTAACGATACTTCAGAAATTATAAAAAATGCCATTGTAAAAGCGCATGCTTTAAATCCTTCAAAAACCAATATTAGTGCAACTGCTTTTGAGATTGCATTGAAACAGTTAGTGTAATTTTTTTATACATCATTCTAAACGGGCTAAATAATTTAGCTCGTTTTTTTTAGATTTAACCGCAAAGAACGCTAAGGTTTACGCGAAGTTCGCAAAGACGTTTTGTATTTTATCTCGTAAAGACGCAGATTCACAAAGAAAACCTAAAATAAAACTTTGCGGCTTCGCGGCTTTGCGAGAATAACTTACCGTTCCTTGCGTCAGCCTTAGCGCTCTTGGCGGTTAAATTCTCTATTTGATTCTAAACAATTTTTAGTACTTTTAAACGTTTTATTAAATACAATTACAAAATTCAGAATCAAAATGACTTCTACGGATTCTTCAGATAAAAAGAAATCACTATTAATCTCTACTGCAATTTATGGTTTGCTGTTATTGCTATTGTTTTTTATACGTTTCTGGCCTCCTTATAATCCTGAAAATAATGCAGCACTAGCTGAAGGTGGCGGTGGTGGCGGTGTCACAGTGAATTTTGGTGACAGTGATTTGGGTTCGGGTTCCAATTATAAAAGTGAGGTTCTGGATGTAAAAAACAATGTAAAACAAGCGCCTGCAAAAGCAACTCCTGAAGAAGAAGCCATCATTACTCAGGAAAACACAACAGCAGCTAACGATGTTGTTATTCCGACAAAAGAAAAACCTAAAAAACCTGTTCCGGTAGAAAAACCGGTTACCAAACCTGTTCCTGAAAAACCCAAAGTATCGAATTCTACCAATGATGCGTTATCCAGCATTTTAAAAGGATCTAACAAGGGCGGAGATGGTAATGATAAAGTAGCCGGAAATAAAGGAAAAGCAAATGGAAGCCTAAGTTCCGGAGGTTATTACGGAAGCGGTGGTTCTGGCGGAGGAACCGGTGGCGGCAACGGAACCGGAAATGGCATTGGTACCGGAAGCGGTTACGGAGCCGGAAGCGGTGGAGGTTCTGGCGGAGGATCAGGATATTCTTTAGGAAACCGCAGAGCACTATCCAAACCGGCACCAAAATATACCTGCAATGAAGAAGGAAAAGTTGTGGTTGAAGTTTCGGTAGATCAAAACGGAAAAACAATCAGCGCTACTCCCGGAATTAAAGGAACAACAAATACAGCAAAATGTTTATTAGACCAGGCAAGAATTGCTGCCATGAATACGAAATGGGAATCTGACAATGACGCTCCTGTAAAGCAGGTTGGGAAGATTATTTATAATTTTAGTTTGAATTAAAAACACGGATTTCACTAATCAACACGGATTTAAATCAATCACATAAAAAGGGCTTTCTGTTATTTTCAGAAAGCCCTTTTTATTGACTGTGAGAAAAGTCTTTGCGAGGAACGAAGCAATCTCACGATGCTTATAACGCAACGTCAATTGTTAGTGAGATTTCTCGTTCCTCGAAATGACAAGATTGAGCGTTTTTCTCGCGTGAGGGATTACTTCACTTTATCTTTATTTTCATCGGAGTTCAGTGAACTTCGTTTGCAGCAAGCTACCGAAGTAGCGCGAATAGCCCGACCGGAATAAAAAAATGGGCGCATCAACATCCTGCTGATTAGCCCATTTTTTTATTGTGGTCACGCCCAAATGATTCTTTTACTTCGGACTCGTTGCAATTACGAACTTCAAATTGTTCTTTACTCCTATTTGTAATACATCTACCAGATCCTGAACCTGCAGGTTAAACGGAATACGAACTACAACGGTTTGCTCCTTGTTGTCTCCAATTTTAGACATAAGGCTGGTTTCTAATTCTTCAAAAACAACAGGCTGCTTGTCAATATAGAATTTTTTATCCTCAGTAACCGATAAACTGATTAATTGCTTATTCGTTTTTTCGTTTGATTTTGCTTTTGGCAATGTCATTTTAATAACATTCGGATTTGCAAGCGTTGAAATAATCAGAAAAAACAACAGCAGGAAAAACATAATATCACTTAACGACGATGTCGCCACCTCAGCATGAAATCTTCTTTTTCTCTTGATTGACATGGCTTATGCTCTTTGGATTATATTGACAAATTCTAATATTTGCTTTTGAATTTTCAGGGCAAAATCATCAATTTTCCCATTCAGTATATGGTATCCACTGTACGCTATAATACCCACAATAAGTCCTGCCCCACTACTGATCATCTTTTCGTATAATCCTCCGGAAATGTTTCCGATACTAATATTTTCTGTTACCGAAATGCTGTAGAAAATCTTGATCACGCCGGAAATGGTTCCAACAAATCCAAGCGTTGGTGCGATACCGGCAATAAGACCAAGATGACCTAAACGGCTTTCCATTTCGCCAATTTCAATGTCAGCAGCGCGATCCATATTCGATTCGATCTCAGCAATTGGACGCCCGATAACCAAAACGCCTTCTTTTAAAATATTTCCGGAAGCCGTATTGTTTCTTTCTACAATTGACCTTGCGAGTTCTATGTTTCCTGCATGCAGTTTATCACCCACATCCTGCATTAAACGGCTGTCTATTTTTGATGCTTTTGCAATGTATAAATAACGCTCTATGATAACATAAATGGTGTAAAACAATAAAATTGCAATTGGGATCAGGAATACACCTCCTTTTAAAATAAATCCTAAAACTGAAATTTCGGTATTAGGTGCAACTTGTTCGATAACTACGTTAGATGCGGCGTTTGCGATGGTATCTGTTTGTAATTGAATGAAGCTAAACATATATTAATCCTGGTTTATAATAATTAATTCTAAAAAATATTTGAAATTTGCAATAAAGATAATTTTCACTCTACTATTAAACTAATAAAATCGAAAATTATTTCAATTAACCGCTATTTTATTCGAAAATGAACTATCAGGAAACTACAAATTGGATGTTTAATCAATTGCCCATGTATCAGCTTCAGGGCGCTTCAGCGTACAAAGAAGACTTAACCAATATCAGACTGCTGGCGGCACATTTGGGCAATCCGCATAACAGGTTAAAATGCATTCATGTTGCAGGAACAAACGGCAAAGGCTCTACTTCGCATATGCTGTCTTCGGTTCTGCAGGAAGCAGGATATAAAGTTGGTTTGTACACTTCACCACATTTGAAAGATTTCAGAGAGAGGATCAAAATAAACGGAAAGGAAATCTCGGAAGATTTTGTTATTGAATTCATTGCTAAACATAAAGATTTCTTTGAAGCAAACGATATGAGTTTTTTCGAAATGACGGTTGGTCTGGCTTTTGACTATTTTGATTCTGAAAAAGTTGATATTGCGATTATTGAAGTTGGTTTGGGCGGAAGATTGGATGCTACGAATATCATTACGCCTCAGGTTTCGGTAATTACCAATATTGGTTTAGATCATACCCAGTTTTTAGGCAACACGCTGGAAGCTATTGCAGGAGAAAAAGCCGGAATTATCAAACCAAATGTCCCGGTAGTTATTGGCGAATATACAGATGAAACCAAGCCGGTGTTTTTGGTTAAAGCCGAAGAAAAAAACGCACCAATTTCTTTTGCATCCGATTTGATTGATCAGATTTATTTGTCTGACTTAATTGGCGATTATCAGTTTCATAATAAAAAAACGGTTTTGCAGGCGATTGCAATTCTGAATAATCAAACGGATTTTAAAATTTCGACTGACCAATTAAAAGAAGGTTTATTGCATGTTGTCAAAAACACTGGTTTGCAGGGAAGATGGCAGCAATTGGGCAAAAACCCAAAAATCATCTGTGACACGGCACATAACCAGCATGGACTGACTGTTGTAATGAACCAGCTTCAAAATGAAAAGTATGAGAAACTCCATATTGTTTTGGGTGTTGTCAACGATAAAGATTTAGATGCTATTCTGCCTTTATTTCCAAAAGAGGCACAATATTATTTCTGCAGCCCAGATTCTTCGAGAGGATTACCTGCCGAAACCTTAAAAAATGCAGCTGAAAAATTTGGTTTAGCGGGCGAAAAATACGATTCGGTTGGGATTGCTTTCGCAGAAGCAAAGAAAAATGCTGCTGAAAATGATTTTATTTATGCGGGAGGAAGCACTTTTGTAGTGGCTGAACTGCCTTTGAATTAAAAACAGTTCTTTTTTGTCTAAAAGTTTAGAAAAACACTTTTAATAACAAATTCATAAACAAGGAGATAAAATTTATTTTTAAAAAAGTTTTATTTTTTTACTTGATTTTCTTTGCAGAACTCAAAAACTACTGTATATTTGCACTCGCAATCACGAAATGATAGCAACCTAGTAAAATAGGGCGATTAGCTCAGCTGGTTCAGAGCACCTCGTTTACACCGAGGGGGTCGGGGGTTCGAACCCCTCATCGCCCACTAAAAAACTCCTTAAGAAATTAAGGAGTTTTTTTTCTTCATTTTTCATTTACTCTAAAATGGATCAAGGATCATTTGCAAAAGTTGGGATCCTGTATCAATACGAAAACAATAATTCCGGACCAAATGATAAATTCACATTAATCAAATCAAAGCCAACATGAGGGTAAAATAAAAAATAAGAATCATTGTCTTCATTTTTTGAACGAAAACCCGCTTCTATTCGTGCTTCTACAAATTGTAAAATATACTGTAGGTTTGCTAATAAACCAAACGCTTTATGTTCAGAAATATATTCGAAATAATAATTATGAGCTGGTCTGTACAAGCCCCAATCGTCTTTGAATTTAAAAAATTATATCCGACTCCAAAAGAATATTTTTCCAGTTTACTGTATCCAAACTTCACAGAAGGTCAGTAAACATTATTTTGACTTATAGCTTTTAATTGGAAAAAGATTAGAAAGCACAGAATAAGGCTTAAGCTTTTCATCTTTTATAATAAAAGTACAGTTTACGATTTACATCTTCTCCCTGATCGACAGCTATACTAATACTGTTTTTATCCCTTATCTTATTTATTGCATTGCAGATGTCAGTAAAAAATAAATTACCACGCTGAATATTCACAATTTCTGAAGTCCAACGACCTCTGCTAGATACTGAATCCTCAGGAAGATCTATATTTTTAGTTTGGGTATTTTCCATTTTAAAACTTTTAAAATGAGTACTTTCTTCTGGAATCGAAGCTGTACCGGTATAAAAAACATAATATTCATTTTTGCCGGGTTCGACAAGAATGGCTGTATCAGGATTATGGATAACTTCGTTCAAAATAAATTCAATCTTAAGTACATTGGTAGTATATATAGCAGCTTCATACTGAGCAGCTACATTTAATTTTTTGTGTTTCATAATTGTTTGATTAATGTTTTTTATTTTTTTACAGGATGTTTCTTATTTATATTTTAAATCATAAAATAAGAATACGTTTTTTTAAATTATTACTCGTTTAGCATTTACATTTTTGTACGTTACCATAAAAGGAACAAATTTTAAAGGTTATAGGCTGGCTCTGTGTTACAAAAAAACATCCAAATGTTTTCCAAGCCCCAGGTTCTAAAGTAAAGGGAACATGCTCTAAAACCTCTCTTCCTTCATACAACCAGCTTTTTGTGACACAACCTGTAATTAGATTAGTACTGTGCATGTTGGTAAGCCTGTAATAACTATACCCATGCATTACGCATGAAAACTGATCTACATAATAATTATCTGCTCTTAAATGGTTTATAGATCCATCTGAGGATTGTTCAGTATTTATTTGTACAAGATTTAAGTCGTTAAGTTGCGAAGTACCGGTTATTCCGCTTTTGCTCATGTGATATGAGACGAATTTCTTTATAGGAGTTCCGTTAATTTCCGTTAATTCATTACTCCATACTAATTGATATAATTTTTTTAAATCTTCAATGTCGCTGTTTTCTAACTTACTTTTCTCACCATAATTCATAATAGAGAAAGGAGTATCTGTCCCAAATAATTCGCTTTTCCATCTCGTTTCACTAATGTTGGCGAAAAAATGTCGTAGCCCAAAAATGTGTCCCATTTCGTGTTGAATCGTTTCTATCTGTTCCTGATAAGATTGTTTGAACATGGTTGGATATATGTAAAATGTGTTTTGGCCTGCTCCGGGAAAAAATGCTGATGCCAATACACAGCCTGATTGATCACAATCTTCTGTGTGCATTTTTATTTCAAAATCCCAACCGTCTCTCACTTCGTGAAATTTAACAGGACATGCATCTTTCCACCCTATTGCTGCCTGCAGAAAAAGATCTCTGACACCATTTTTTGCTGCTTCCGGATTTTTAAAATAACTATCAAATGATTTACTGAAGCGCCAGTTCAGGATTACTCCTAAATCCCAAAGGGGAATAAATCCGTCTGTGGCATCTACCCTGATTTTATTCGGACTGCTATTTTCCGGCTCAGGATAACCTTTTGAATCTGTTACGCAGATTACTTTATTGTTGTAAACATGTCTATATTCTTCAGCTGGTAAAAATGTTGATGTGTTTAAATCAAAAGCCGACTCTATTGTAGTTGTTTTATTTGTTTTCATTTTTATTTTAATTACTAAATTAGTTGTTACATTCCTGTAAAAATTACTGAGATAAATCAATACAAAAATAAATTACCTACTCTTCTTTGGTTTTTCGACTTGCCCCAATTTTATTTTGATTTATTCAGATTATTTTTTATCTATTATAAATTGTATCATACAAATTATTCATCTACCGGATTGAAGCTTTTGATTGCTACTTTGAAAACGATTCCAACAGAAATCTGTTTGGTGAAATTAATCGCCCCTTCTCTGTTTTTGTTAAACAAATCATCTGCCTGAACAAATAGGCCACCGGCAATAGTACCGCTTTTTTTATTAAAGGAATAGAAGCCGAGTCCTATAGACGTATTAGGTTTTAAAGTTTCAGAATTGCTGTAAAAATTATGTCTTATGTAGGGATTAATACTTAGCAATAGCCTGCTTTTTTTCATTTCTTCTTCAGAGGCGTTGCTGTCATAAAAAGGAACTAACCGTACATAATCAAAACTAAGCGTATATTTAAAAAAGGTGTCAAAAGGTCCGGATAGTGCTTTGAACTCGGTTCCAGTCGTGATGTTGGGTGTTACAGAAGTATCTGTTGTTTCAAATTTATAAGTCGTACTTGTTAAATCTTCGGCATTAGAAGTCCTGTTCATGGCCAGATTGAGCCCTAGAAAATTATAGCGCTTAAATTGTCTTGTGTATCCTAACTCAAGCCTGTATCCCTGAAAATTTTTACTTTCAAAGCGATCTGCAATTGCGGTACTGCTGTTTGCTAAATCATATTTAAATGAACTGCCTAAAAATCCGGCTTTAAAATACATTAAATTTCTCAGAATAGTATATGTGTTTCCTTTAGCAATTTGTAAGTCTGCAAACATATCCGTGTTATTATTTTCTAAAAAAGATTTATATGCTTCATACGCATTCATAATAGACTCTTTTGAATAAGTTGTTCCTTTTTCTTTAATTTCAGATAATTCAGATAAATTATACATACTAGCTTTAAGTGCATCCTCGATTGTGGTTTTAGCATTTGTCCATGTTGCAGCAGATTCTAAATCTTTAAAATCTTCATATTCGATTTTCAGATTTAAAGGTTTAATATGTTCACTTTTTAAGTAAGCATCAAAAAGGTCAATATTTGTACGTAATTCTTTAGAATCAACTTTATTTTGTTGATTTAAAATGTCGTTTATATTTACTGTGGCATTATATTTAGTGATAGCGGCTTGTATAACCGGAATCTGAGCTAACATTTTTTTTAAGGTTTCAATTCGTTCTTCAATAGCATGTATTTCTTTAGCCTGATCCATAAAGCCGCTCTGTGTTTTTATGGAAGAGATTTTGTTATTAAGACTCTCTATTTTATCTTCTTTAGATTTCATGCTCATAAAATGTAATAAATCATCTTTCTTGCCTTTGTCTATAATTTTTGCTTCTAATAAATGGTTTATGACTTTTTCTATATCAGCAATGAGATCTAATTCTTTCTTTGAGTTTTGACCTGTGTAATTGTAACTTTTGGTTACATATTCATCCAGTTTTTTACCTTCAATATATGATCTTTTGTGCCATCTTAAACCAATTAATCCAGAAATGGAAGAACTAGTAAGTAATTGTTCATTGCTAATCAGTTGTGTTAGACCATCAGAAGACCTTCCTTTTAAATCAACACCATAAATAAATCCACGTTTTTTAAAAATTGATTCTTGTGTTTTCCAGGAATCTATTAACATTGACTTGTATTGCTCTATGTTTTCACTTTTTAAACGGTTCAATTCATCACTATTGTAAGGAATCTGAATGGCATTTGGATCCTCTTTTTTGAAATGCTCCTGATAAAAATTCAGAGTTACGACCTTATCTGTGAAATCTAAATTAAAAGAAGCGGAAGGCTGTACAATAGAACTAAAACCCTCCTTATCCTGCCCTAAAACCTGGGCATATAAGCTGCCATAAAAAAGCACAGAAAAAATAAGTAATATATGTGTTTTCATAATATTATAAGTTTCCAAGTTGAACATATGCACTATCCCTGTCGCTTACCAATTGGCCGCCACTTTGCTTTCTTTTTTTGCCATTTGAATCTATAATTCTGGAAATTTTAAAAGTCCATTCAACAAATTCACTCTCCTTTTCAACATCAATAGAAAAAATATTATCATACAACGGAACCCCGCTGTAAGATCCTGTTGACGATGATTTGGTTTTTCCGTTTATTGTTATCGAGTTAATTTTATCAGCAGGACTAATTTCATAATCAAAACTTACGGTTGTAAAGCTATCAGATGCATATAGACTTCTGGCAAGACTAACCAGATAATCGTCTCCTGCATTATTTTGGATTGCACTACCAGTAACGAAAGCTCCTCTTAAGTTTTCAGAGAAATCCTCAGTTGTTGCTGTATTTCGGGAAAGAATAGCAGTGCTTAGCTTTACACCTTTAATTTTTTCTTCCTCTGCTGTTTTTTTAGCATTATCAGCTTCTTTTTTGGCTTTATCGGTTTCCTTTTTTGCCTGATCTGCATTTTCCTCTGCTTTTTCTGCTCGTATCCTGTGTATGTCTTTTCCAAAAACATAGCCTAATGCAGCAAAAACAATGGCTTCGATTCCAGAGAATAAGTACAGCATTCTGTTCCAGTTTGTTTCTTGCGTCACACCTGAATTATAAAGCATAAAAGCAATAAAAATGAGATAAACTATTAGAATTATAACAGCTAAGATAAATTTTTGTGATTCTGATGTATTGCTTTTTGCAATTGCTAATGAATCAGTTTCCTGATCGTCTTGTTGGTTGTTTTCTGTAGTTTTCATAATTTATTGTTTAGGTTAATTTTCATTTCAAAACTACTTCAGCCTGTAATTTTGCTGCTTAGGTAAACACCTAAAATGGATATAGTTTTATGCCTAATGATTTGGATTTTAGCCGGATGTGATTTATTTGGAGGAAAATCGCTATTTTAGCCGATATGTTAATTGATAGGGTAAAAATCTAATAAAATAGGGTTTTACCCAACTATATGAAATTGGGTAATTGTAAAATTTGAAGTATAAATTATTAACACCTTAAATAACTTTAATCATGAAAAAATGTACCCTAATTTTAATGGCTGTTTTAACCATTACAGCGTGTAAAAAAGAAAAAGAAGACAGCCAAGTCGCAACTATTGAAGCTAATGTAGAGAAGCCAGCTTCCACAATTGATTCTTTGACTTTAGATGACTATTACCAGTTACCCAATACTGAAGAAAAAGCGAAATGGTTAAAACAGCATGGTGATAGAGTTAAACGTAAAATATTAGAAGAAGCGGTCTTAAAAGATCATAAAGTAATAGGCACTGTAACTAATCAAAAAGGAAATTATGTTATTACCTGGGGAAAGCTTAAAAAAATTATTAAGAATCATGGATATGATGCCTATTTAAATGTAGAATATAAAGGAGATAAAATTGATTCATTGAAAATGGTGCCTGAATATATTTCAAAAGTGGGGGGTCCACATTATCGTTTTTCTACAACTTTAATAAGAAGTCTTGCAAAAGAATATGCTAAAAATAATGATAATGCCGAATTTTATTTCAGTTTTGCTACCATAGATAAATCTCCAGAGCATGTCGTTATCATTCAGGTCAATGAAAATCCTAGCAACAGAAAACCTGTCAATACCACGCCATATTATGATTATTCAACAGACCCTAAAAAAAAGAATCATGATCCTACTCCTGAACTTAATATACCATTGTAAATAAAATTGAATATATTAGATATCATAAATCCAATAAAAGCATGCGTTTTAATAACGCTGCTTTTTGCTTTATGTAATCTTCGCTGGAAAATTAAAATGCACCGATATGTACTGTATATTCTTTTTATAGTTTTTTTTACGGAATTAATAAATTCTATTCTTGTATATAATAATTTGCCAATTCGAATACCTTTTAATATCAGTATTATTTTTCATGATATTTGTTGGATGCTGGCTTTTAAAGAAACCTTAAACAGAAAAAAAATATCAAATATTATACTGTCCATTTTTATTCTTTTTTCTGTTATCAATTTTATAGTTATAGAAATAACAGACGAATATAATTACTACACCTTTGTTTTTGGTGCTATTTTATATGTCTCACTTTTCATTTATGAAAGTTATAAGCATTTAAAAGAAGAGAATTTAATGTATTTTATATCTAATAATTATCTGCTTTTGTTTGCACCCGTTTATTTCTTTTTTGGTATGGGGTTATTGTTAGGATTTAAACCATTAGGAGTTACAAAAATAATTTTATTTGGTCAGGTTACATTATATGTCTTCATTGTTAATATAGTTTGTATCGCCTATTATACTTTAATTAATATTTACATCTACAGAGAAAAAAATAATTACAAATGAATCAAGTCGTAATAGGGATAATAATAGCCTTTATTTTTATTGGTTTAATACTGTTTTTTTGTGTTATTCTGATTCGTCTTTATTTTAATAAGATAAAAAAATACACAGAACTTCTGCATCAGAAAGATCTCGATTTCCAAAAAGGAATTACCCAAACTGTAATTGAAACGCAGGAGCAGGTACTCAATAATATTTCTCAGGATCTTCATGATGATGCCGGACAGCAATTGACCTATATTAATTTTCAGATAGAAAATATTAAACTGGATTCTCCTGAGCTTCAAAAAACATTAGAACCATTGTCACAATCCGTTACTAATTTATCACAATCAATAAGAAGTATCAGTCATGCCTTAAATGGTCAATTATTATTGCAGCAAGATGTGATAAAAGCTATAGCTGCAGAAATAAAGCGATTGCAAAAAAACACCAAAATTGACATTGTATACTCTTTTGAAGAAATCGAGGTGAAGAAATTTGATGATAATGAAAAAATAATCATTTACCGCATTTTTCAGGAATGTATCAATAATGTTTTTAAACATGCCAAAGCTTCTAAAATGAGTATTTTGATAACAACCAGTCCTGATTTTAAAATGATAATTGCAGATAATGGTAAAGGATTTGATTTTGCAGATAAAAAAAGCAAATTGTCTTTAGGATTGCTAAACATGATTAACAGAGCTAATAGCATAAACTATGTTTTAGCTGTAGAAAGCCAAATAGGATCTGGCACTAAAATTACCCTTTCTGAAAATAAAAGAATCTAAAGTATGGAACAGACTACTATTTGTATAATCGATGATCACTCTATTGTAAGACAAGGTTTGAAAGAATTGCTGTATAAAATGGGAAATTACAAAGTGATACAGGAGTTTGATAATGGTGGTGATTTCCTGCAGGCATTACCCATAAACCCGTCTCCACATATCTATATTCTGGATTACTCCATGCCTCACATGAACGGTATTGAAGTATTGCAGGCACTTGAAGAAAAGGAAGAAGAGTTTAAAGTATTATTGTTGACACAGCACCTTGACGAGCAAATAATCGATGCGGCTTATCATCATGGCGCCAGAGGATTTCTGCATAAAAATTGTACAGCTCACGATTTGAAATTTGCTATTGATAACATTATTAAAATAGGGTATAACAACGTGTCTGAAATTCTTAAGCGTGTGCGCAATTATGATAGCAATAACGAAAAAAAGGAAAATATTGTTTTAACGCAGCGTGAATTCGATTTCCTGAGGCTAGTTTGTGATGAAAGGGAATTAACCTATGAACAGATGGCCGAAATTATGAATCTATCAATAAAATCCATTGAGGTTTACAGGGCTGCTTTATTTGAAAAATTCAATATCAAATCAAAAGTAGGGCTTGTGTTATTTTCTTTTAAACATCGTCTGACAGAACCGTTTTTATAATTTGGACAACTTTATAAAAATAATCCCCTTTGTCTCTCCATATAAGACTTATAAATTTTCCATCGATAGATACCTATTTAAAAATAGTCTTTATCATTGAGTTTAGTATCTTAGATATAAAAAGGATGATGGCATCTATAAACTCTTAACCTAATTAGTATTCGAGTCTTAAAAAAAACTATTTTAAACGTTCGATTACAGGCTCTGACACGCCACCAAAAAAAGAGGCTATCCTGAAAAGACCGTTTTTTTATGATTATTTTTGAGTTATTTTTATCAGTAATAGAATCCTATATTGATTGATAAATATCCAAATTAATCCCCGCCACAGCCTCCGCAGGAACTTCCACACGAACTGCCGCAAGAGCTCCCGCATGAACTTCCACAGGATGATCCTCCACCAAAGCCTGAATTTCTGTCCACATACCCTGTTAAAGGCACAAAAGAACTCGCTAATATTATATTGCCGTAAAGAAAATAATTCCATTGCCAGTCATTTTCTGCTTGAGTGTTTATTTTATCCTCTTTAAAAGATTGCGGAATTGTATTGCTAAACAGGTAATTTATTATTTTATTTAAATAAAAATTGGAAATTATTACGACAGCAAAAAGTACAAAAACGAGAAAAGTTACTGGCTTATCCCTTGAAATTCCGGAAATAAGTCTGCTAAAACCAATGCTTAAAACGAATCCAATAATGAGCATCGCAATTTGTATGACCTTAATAAATTGTTTAGAATTGGTCATTTTTTGTCTAATTCTGACTAGCGCTTTTTCGATCTGTTCAAATATTGGTTTTTGTGCTATTATTTTAAACAATTGAGGATAATACATTGGTTCGTATTCTTTCATGATCTCAATAACACAATTTTCGTATTTATCATCGGTTAAATTTTCATCAATTAGATTTAATCTGTTATTTCCTAAAACCTCAATCTTCTTATTCATGATTAAATTATTTACAACGCCATGAATAACAAATTGCAACTTATTATTTTGAAGAAAAACAAGTTCAAAAGGGCTAAGATTTACTAAAATTGGATTTGATTTTATATCGTCATAAAATGAATTGAAGGCTGTTTTTACAAAACGCATCAGCAAAACAATTACAGCCACAAATAATAAAATATAAAAGATCAAAAAATCAGGATTCCCGATTTGTATTAAAACAGGTTTTACAAAGTAATAAACCGGAAAAACAAGAATTACGAATAATACCAAAAACACTTTTTTTAGTGAGTCAATTTCAATTCTGGCCTTGTCCAGATTAAAAGAGTCGAGTTCATTTGAATATCCCCAGATTTCTTTTGGCTGCTTTCCGAAATTCCCTTCATACAATTCCTTTGTTCTTTCTTTAGCTTTATGGAATTTTTCTGCCTCTAATCGATTGTGAGTTGACGGAATATGTTCAATTCTTTTAGACAAAAGAGAACAGAAATCAGAATAGGAAGTGGTAAAAATTAAGTGTTGATGCCAGACAATATCTACAATTTCTGAAGGTGAAACCATTTCATTGACAACAGCTGCGAGATACATGAACTTTTTATATTCAATAATGGCTGTTTTCGCAAAATAGATTGTCCATTTATTTTCAAATGCCAGCCTTGTCAAAAATCCATATTCGTCATTCGGATTATCCAAATCAAACTTTAAAATTTCTTCCCAAAGTATTGCATTCATCAATATTATCTGTTTTTTCTATCTGCTAATATATAATTAATTTTACTACAAAAATAAATTACTTATTGCATACAAATTCAAATGATTTGCGATGTAAAACTCATTAAACAATACTTTAAAAAAAGACTTTCTAATTTTCTATCATCACGGATATATCATCAAAAATATAAAAGCAAATAAATTTACCAGAAGTACTACTCCGTAAACAATATTCGATTTTCCTTTACTTAATGACAACATTACAGTAAATACCGACAATGCCAGCAAGACAATAGACTTGATATCAAGGCCCAGAATAATTGGCATATCCATCATAATGCAAACTGCCGCTACGCTTGGAATTGTTAAGCCAATACTCGCCAAAGCAGAACCCAAAGCTAAGTTTAAACTCGTTTGCAGCCTGTTTTTTCTTGCTGCTATGATTGCTGCAATTGCCTCGGGAAGCAAAATTATGGCGGCAATAACAACTCCTACCAGTGCTTTTGGCAGACTATAGCTCACAATAATACTTTCAATTGTAGGGGATAGTGTTTTTGCCAATAATACCACAATTCCTAAGCTTACTAAAAGAAAAACAAGACTGGTGTAAAACGTCTTGTTATTGATTACCACTGGCTCAGCTATGTTTTCATTTTCATCATCTCCAATAGTCAGGAAATACTGTCTGTATCTTGTCGTTTGCGCAAATAAAAAAGAGCCGTAAATAACGAGGCAGGCCCCTGAGGCAAAAACAAGCTGTGGCACGGAATAATAAGAACCGTGAACACTTTCAGTAAACGTTGGAAAGACCAATGTAAACACAATAATAGATACCAGTGAAACCAAACCAATAGTTACAGAAGAAGTTGAAAAATTTTGTTCGTAATGCTTAAGACCGCCAATAAGAAGGCATAATCCAATGATCCCGTTAAGAATGAGCATTGTCGCAGCATAGACAGTATCTCTTGCGAGAGAAGCCGCTTCTGATCCTTCTGACAACATTAAAGAAACAATAATGGAGACTTCAATAACTGTTATCGAAATGGCTAAAATAATAGTTCCATAAGGCTCTCCCACTCTTTCTGCTATTATTTCAGAATGGTGTACGGCCGACATAACACTAAGAATAAGCAAAATACTTGCTACAATTTGAAAAAAGCTGCTTCCGTCAACAAGTCCGCTAAAAAAAAGAATCCACGCTAATATTGGAATGATGGTTGTCCACTGAAGTAATTGTTTCATTTTGTATGTTTTTAATATTCAATTGTATTATCTAATCCACTTTTTATTTTCCCCAAGATAAAACTTTTATTTTTAAATCATGCTGTCATCATAAGGACAAATTCGATATATTTGATTCTATTAACAATCTAATGAGTAAAAAAATATGAGAAAAAACAACGATTTAGGATTATTGATACTCCGTATCACAGTTAGTATTTTAATGTTCCTTCATGGTATTTCGAAATTTGGCGGAAGTTTAGAATTCATTAAATCGATGCTTGCTGAAAAAGGCATTCCTGATTTTATTGCATATGGTGTATTGGTAGGAGAAATACTGGCGCCTATTGCTATTTTAATTGGCTTCAGAACCAGAATTGCAGCTGCAATATATGCTTTCAATTGTTTGGTTGCCATTTTGATCGCCCACAGTTCTGAAATATTTTCTATGGGAGAACACGGCGGATGGGCTTTAGAATTACTTGGCCTGTATTTATTTGGCGCCCTGACTTTATTCTTTACAGGAGCCGGTAACATTGCGGTTTCAAAAAGCAGTCAATGGGATTAACACTATTACTTAAAATAATATTTTATAAAGTGCATAAATTACAAAACCTCCTAAGTCATTGATTTAGGAGGTTTTATTTTAAGATTTATATTTCGTTCTTTAGATCTTATCGAGCGTTATTTTCATTTCTTTATTTTCTAATATGAGTTTATCGCCTGTAATTGTGCTTTCACACGGATAAGGTGTTCCCGTTTCATCTTTGATAACAAGGCTCTTTCCTCCTTTTGTTAAAGCATAAGTCCCGTCTGTTATTTCCCTCTGTAAAAAGCCTGTCACGTGACCATCTTTTGTGAAGGTTAACTTTCCATTAGCCAGAATTTCAGTTTTTGCAGAATCCGAGAGTGGCATCTTTGCTTCTACTGCGGTAATTTTCCAGGAGTTCACCAGTTTATTACGCCCGTTACATGAAACCATTAATACGGCTAATAATACAATACCATAAATAAATAGGTTAGATTTTTTCATGATTTTAGATTTATAGGTTAAACAGCAAACAAGTTACAAAAAAAACAAATCCAAAATATTTAAAATCAACTATTTACAACAGAAAACAAAAGCAAGATCTTTTTTTAAAGAACAACTAAGCTTCAATTAAACTTAAAAATATCTTCATATTTCAGATAATTTTTTCTGCTTATCACATATAAGGGAGTTCCATTTTCATCCCTGATGAGACCTACACTTTCATCATTTGATTTAGGGAAATTAATCTGGTATCTTCTTCCGTCAGACAATTGGATTCCGTAAGTTGAAACTGAGTTTTCAATTTGTACAGAATTCTGACTGTACTCAAATCTTTCTTTTTTGCCGGAACTTTTTCTAACCGTAAAATCTTTTGCATTAAAGAACAATTCAAATTTTTCACCTTTGGTATCTGTTGCTTTCCAGGAGCCGCGATAGGTG
This sequence comes from Flavobacterium hibisci, assembly GCF_020026925.1. Lineage (GTDB taxonomy): Bacteria > Bacteroidota > Bacteroidia > Flavobacteriales > Flavobacteriaceae > Flavobacterium > Flavobacterium hibisci. The sequence continues at coordinate 292,485 of NZ_JAIQDW010000004.1, forward strand.
TCTGATCCGCTACAAGCTGTTAAAATCACGGCTAAAATTCCAAAGAGGGCAATACTAATTTTTTTCATCTAATTTGTTTAATTATCCAGGTTTAAGGACTGTATCCTTTTTATTCTTATTCCAAAAAAGCAATCATCCATGCATCCTTTTGGCACATACCCACAAGTAGAAATCAGTCCATTATTTTTTGATTCAAAATATACTGCAACATCTTTCTGTTTAACAAGCCATTCTTTTTCTGCCTTGTTATAGATTTGGTCTAATGTCAAAGCCTCTGCAGCACCTGAATTTTCATGACTGTTTATTTGATTTTCTTCTTCAGTCCATTGCAATGGGATAGTATCCGGAATATTTTCAGTATTTCCGATATATTTAAAATGGCGCCGGATTACTTTTCCGTTTGATACAGTTATTGCAGTTTCCCAGCTATAATCCAGAAAAACACTACCTCCCGCCACTATATACTTATAGGAGTTATTTGATGATGCTTTGAAATCCAGCCACGTTTTTTGGCTTTTTTGGAAATCATTCTGATAGTTCAATTCATCTTCTGACGAGCAGGAAAATAGTAAACAGCTGATTAGTACTAGTGCAATACAGTAAATTTTGGTTTTCATAATTTTGAGGTTATGGTTCACATAGATAGATGGTAATCAAAGTATTTAGTTGCGTTATTTTTGCAATTATCTGCTTAAAAGTTACAAATCATAATATTTAGAAATAACAATAACAACACTCAAATCTAAATCAAGAATATGTTTTTATTTATTAAAATTCTAAATTTTATTTCAACCCAAATTTTCTCCTGAAAACCAATCTGCATAAGGGATGGGAATGGCATCCTTTTGTTTCCTTCTTTAGGAAACAAAAGATATAATGGACAGCCTCCCGATAGTCATCGGGACAAGCTATATAGCCCAAATTACCAAACTGACTCCCATAATAAACGCCATCTCAAATAGCGCTTTTTATTTTCTAATGTGTATCTGGAGTAGTTTCATCTTCGGGATTGCCTATTTTTCGCCAGTAGTTAGCCAATAGCGAGCCGGAAACATTCATCCAGGGGCTGAATACTGCTGACGCCAGGCCAACTGTTGCCAATTTGCCCATGGAGCCGGCAAGTCCGGAAGCCATTCCGCCGTTTTGAAGACCGACTTCGAAAGCGATTGTCTGGCTGCTTTTTTTGTCGAGACCGCTTAACCTGCTGAGCCAATATCCGAAAAAGTAACCCGCTCCATTGTGGAGAACTGAAGCAAGGAAAAGCAAAAATCCAATCTGAATAAGATTATCCCTTCCTGCAGCAGTCGTCACCAATGTAAAATAGATAATTCCAAACATCGAGAAATACGGCATAATTGCATCAATTTTTAGATAAAAATTATATAATAAATGATACATTGTTCCTGCAATAAAAGCGCCACAGCTAAAATTTACGATTTCTAAAATATGAGCTAATGGTGTGTCTTCAACTATAGCAAATGAATTATGAAGAAAGATAACAGCAACCAGCCAAATCGCCGAAATTAGAGTTAAAACATATATCCTCCTTTTTGCGACAGCTCCATAGTTTTTCAGGATATCGTGAATCATGGCTGCTGCCAAAGGAATAAGTACAATTTTGATAATTTCCATCATCATAGTAAAAAAATGCACCTCAACCAGAGTCCCTGCGAATATTTTCATCAAAAATGGTGTCATGATTGGTGCTGCCAAGGTTGACATTGCGGTTACGGTAACAGACAATACAAGATTTCCTTTGGCAATATACGTCATCACGTTCGAAGCTAATCCGCTGCTGCATGAACCAATCAGTATGATTCCTGCGGCGATTTCAGGTTCAAAGCCAAATGTTTTGGCAATTATAAAACCCATAACCGGCATGATGGTAAAATGACCAAGTAAGCCAATTAAAACTCCTTTGCCTGATTTTCGGATACCGGTAAAATCCTCAATGCTCATTTGCGTTCCCATTCCGAACATCACCAGCTGAATGATAATCAGAATCAGCCATTTGTTTCGCATATCGAAACTGCCTACATGCAGGAAAAAATCGGGATAAATCAATCCGGCGCAGACTGCAGTAATAATCCAGAAAGTATATTGGTAACCGCTTATTATTTTCACATGTCCTGCTCCAATGGCAATACTTGAAAAACCTGAAATCAATCCGATTTTCCATAGTATATCAATTTGCTGAAACCAGCCGAAACCAGCTGTAATAAAAAATATTGGAACAAGCCAAAGAAAATATTTACGCATACTAAAGATTATTAAAACATATTATTATTCTTTTTTCTTAAACCATATAAGAAAATATAAGCAGCCTGCATAAATGAACTTATATCACTTATATGGTGAAAATTTAATCTGTTTGTTAGAAATAAAGCTCTGCCAGTTTTTTCATTGCTATGGCGGGACTTGCCAAAATAGGTACGAGTTTTTCTTCGGCGCTTAAACCATCCACTACTCTCGCCATTGAGGCCTGTGCCAAAACGATTACATCTACTTCTTTCATTAATTCTTTCAGGGCTTTGGCTACCATTTCGTCATGCTTTGGAGCATCTCCGCTCATTAAAGCTTCAAAAGCACCTTCGCATAATTTGGATGAAATCGTTACATCTTTTCCTGCCAATTCGGCTCTTCTTCTCACCAGATCGCTGGTTGGTTCAAGTGTTGTTGGTAAAGTGGCAATCACGCCAATTTTATTGCTGATCTGTACCGCTTCATCGGCCATTGCCTGATCTACGCGAATCACCGGAACGGTACTCAAAGTCGCAGCAGTTTCAATCGCTACACCAATCGATGAGCAGGTTACTAAAATTACATCAGCACCAGCAGATTCTGCAAGCTTAACGTGACTTACCACCCTTGCAGCCGTATTGGGCATTAATTTTCCTTTTTTAATTACATCTTTTATCAGGCTGTCATCAACTATATTGAAGGTTTCCGCCCCATTTAAAAATTCATTGCTTAACTGCTGAAACAACGGAACTAAAGTTGCCGATGTATGTACAAAACCTAACGTTTTTGCGCTCATAATTTTTCTCCTTTTAATACTTTTATAAAATAATCGGCGGTACCTACCTGTCCGCCTTTAAAATTCATTTCTATTCCATTAACCCATTCATTGTCTGAAACTGCCTTGCAAAGCGGAGCTCCCGGAGCAATTGGCGCTATCATTTCCAATGCCAGAATATCCAGTTCGGATGCTGCGTAACTTGATGTATCGCCGCCTGCAAAGAGTATTCTCTTTAGCGGAACTTTTTTTAGTACTTCATTCGTTATCTGCCCCAGAACACTTCCGTAAATTGTACTGCACTGCTTCTGAATCTCATTTTCTGTGATTCCATTCGTCTTAAAATAAGACCCTGTTTCAGCAATCCGCGGATCGTCTGAACCGGTACTGGTATGCAGAATTGTACTTTTTCCGTTATAGAAATTGACAATAATCCGGGCAACGGTTTTTTCTATAATTTCCTGTTGATACTGACTATCTACTGTTTTGCTTTCTAATGGAATTTCGAGAAACCCATTTTCCAATGCATATTCAATTTGTCTGGAAGTGACCGGAGAACAACTTCCCGATAAAACCAATAAAGGCGATACTTCTCCCGCTGGCTCAAACTCAATTTTGTTTCCTATCACATTATTCCTTTTCCAGTCTAATCCCAACGCCATTTCAATTCCTGATGAACCTACTGAAAACAATGTTTTTTGAGTTGCCAATTGATTAAAAACACTTCCAATGGTTTTGAGGTGTTCTAAATTGAAACCGTCAAAAAATAATATTTCCGATTCATTATTGACTACTTCTTCTAAAACTGCCGAAGTACCTTTTTCAATGGTCGTCAGATTCACAAGACTAATTGATTTTTGCGTTTGTTTTGCCAGATGCAAAGTCAAATCCCCTTCTAATGCTGGCGTCACGGGATGTTTACTCATCGAAGGATGGCGGTCGATACGGTAGATTTCACCATTTCCGATAGTTCCCATTCGGGCAAAAAGATTTCCGAATACACAAAAACGTCCTAAATGTGGTGCCGATGGCGAAACTAAAACCATTTTTTGATTAAAAACTTCGCTTCCGATTTCGATTGCTTTTCCGATGTTGCCGACATGTGGTGCAGAATCGAAAGTGGAACAGACTTTATAATGAAAATGATTGGGGGCAAAAATTTTCAGATTTTCAAAAGCAGTATAAAGTTCTGTTTCCATTTCCGATGGTGACATCGACCTGCTCTTTCCGGCCATACCAATAGCCTGAATTTCGGGAAAGCGGTCTAAATCTTTTTGATTCGGTTTTTGCAGAAAGAGTATTGTTTTTACTCCGGCCAGCGTCAGAAATTCCAAGGCATCAGTCGAGCCTGTAAAATCGTCGCCATAATAAGCCAATAGTAATTTTTCTTTCTGGCTCATTATTTCGAAAATTTCTTTACCGATTCGGCAAATTCAGGATATTTTATTGCCGTTTCTTCTACAGACAACCCATCAACAGCTCCTGTCCAGGCTTGCTGCAAGGCATTTACTCCGGCTTTTGGTCCCATTGGATGTGCCAAAATTCCACCACCAGCCATATACAGCAAATCGGTGGTTTGGGTTCTTCGGTAAGTTTCTACGGCTTGTCCGCCCCATTGTCCGGAAGAGACTACTGGTAATATTTCGTATCCGCCTAAAAATGGCTTTAAACAGGATTTTATTGAAGTCACTACCGAATCATCCGATTCCCAAAACTTATTCTGGATTCCGTTGACGTGCAACTGATCAACGCCTGCCAGACGCTGTATTTTTTGATACGCCGGAAATTCAATTCCTAACATCGGGTGTCTGTTCAGCATTCCCCAGCCATTTCTGTGACCGTGAATAACGAGTTGACCACGATCGCAGATTTTCTTTGTTCCTGAAAGACCAACGCTATTAATGCTGATCATAGCACAGCTTCCTTTTTCCTGCTGAATCAAATCGTATTTTCGCTGCATTTCGTCAATTTCATCACTGATATTGAACGCATACATTACTTTTTTTCCTGTTTTTTGTTCGTTGTCGCGAATCACTTTCATAATCGCCTTTACACGGTCATCAAATAAGGAATTCGCTGCCGATCCCATCAATTCATCGTCTTTGATGAAATCGATTCCCGCTTCGATCAGGGTTTTTACCAAAGATGCCGTTTCCTCAACGCTCATCCCGATACTTGGTTTGATGATGGTTCCAATCATTGGTCTGTCGCCCACTCCACAGGATAGTTTAGAACCTTTGATTCCGAATTTTGGTCCGCTGTAATGAGTTGCGAAAGAATCCGGGACTTCGAAATCCATTAGTTTCAAACCGGTAAATTGTGTGATTTCGTATAGATTCCCTTGTAAAGTGCTGATCAGAACCGGCAGATTATAACCAAAATTCTCTATCGACCAACTTACTTTTACTCTTGCTTTCTGGTATTTTTTTCCCGGAATACTGCCTCCCGGAATGGAAGGTTCGCCTGCTAAATCCAATAATTGGATATCCTCTACCCGCGCGGCAAAACGTTTTTTCAATTCTTCGGTTTCGCCCGGCACCGACACAAATGTTCCCGATGACTGCTCGCCTGCTAAAACTGCTGCCGCCTGTTCAACTTCATAAGGGGTTTCAATAAGATACTCCGCAAAAACTCTTTCCATTGTTCTTCATTTTTTAAAGAAATTCTAAATAAATGAATTTATGGGGAGTAAGTGTCCTGCTGTGTGCTGTATGAAAGTAATTATTTTAACGAAATAAAAACAAACCCTCTCTTATTTTATGATAAAAAATATTATGCACGTAAAATCTTTTCTATTTTTTTGCCTTTTGCCAGTTCATCTACCAATTTATCTAAGTAACGTACCTGACGCATCAGCGGATTCTCAATTTCCTCAATGCGGTATCCGCAGATTACGCCACTAATAAGCGAAGCATTAGGATGAAGACTGGCTTTTTCGAAAAAATCTTTAAAGGTTATTTTTTGATCAATCAATTCTTGCAATTTCTTTTCGTCATATCCCGTCAGCCATTCGATTACCTGATGCAATTCGGCTATGGTTCTGCCTTTTTTCTCCACTTTAGTTACATAATGCGGATAAACCGAAGCAAATGTCATTTGGGCTACACGTTCATTTTGTTTGTCGTTAGGTGTCATAAGCTTTTTTGAATTACATTAATGTGATTATCAATACGAATATAACAGTTTCCTTTTAAATTTTGTAACAACATATACTCCTTTCTATAGTTTATCAAGGCATACATCACATCGAAGTTAGAAAGCAAAACAATTCTTTCCTCTGCGTTTGAATTTGTATATTCGCCCATTATTTTGAAAAAAGAGAATGATTGCAAAATTGAATGAAAAAAAATCCTATCCATGGATTGTGGTTGGCTTGTTGTGGTTTGTAGCTTTATTGAATTATTTAGACCGACAAATGCTTTCGACTATGAAGTCAGCCATGATGAATGACATTCCTGAATTGGCTAAAGCCGAAAATTTCGGTCTTTTAATGGCGATTTTCCTTTGGATCTATGCGCTTATGAGTCCTGTTTCCGGAATTATCGCGGATCGGTTCAACCGAAAAAGAATCATCATAGCAAGCCTTTTTATCTGGTCCGGGGTAACTATGGCGATGGGTTATGCCACCACTTTCAATCAGATTTATATTTTGCGCGGCATTATGGGTTTTAGTGAAGCTTTTTATATTCCGGCTGCCTTATCCTTAATTGCCGATTACCATCAGGAAAAAACACGCTCTTTTGCGATTGCCATTCATACCACCGGAATTTATTTAGGACAGGCGCTGGGTGGTTTTGGAGCCACTGTTTCTAAGCATTTTTCGTGGCATTTCAGTTTTCACTCCGTAGGTTTGCTCGGTGTGCTTTACAGTTTAGTGCTGATCTTTTTTCTACAGGAAAAGAAAACGTACTTTGTTGATCCTGCAAAAAAATCATCTGTGAGCTATGAATTCAGGCAGATGTTTAAAGGATTGGGAATCTTATTTGGTAATATCTCCTTTTGGGTTTTGCTCTTTTATTTTGCTGCACCAAGTTTGCCGGGCTGGGCGGCCAAAAACTGGTTACCCACTTTATTTACTGAAACTTTACATTTAGACATGTCACTGGCAGGACCAATTGCAACGGTAACCATTTCAATGTCTTCTTTTTTTGGTGTTTTAATTGGTGGTGCTATTTCAGACCGATGGGTGATGAAACATCTTAAAGGAAGAATTTACACCAGCGCTATCGGATTGTTTTTGACCATTCCGGCATTGTTTTTATTTGGTTACTGCTGCGACAAAGCAGCTATTATTTTTGGCGCTATACTTTTCGGACTTGGATTTGGAATATACGACACCAACAATATGCCCATTCTTTGTCAGTTTGTTGCGCCTCGCTACCGTGCTACCGGATACGGAATTATGAATTTCGTAGGTATTTCGGCCGGAGCTGTGATCACCGAATTTTTAGGAAAAGCTGCAGATAATGGAGGGATGAGACATGTTTTTGTACTGCTGTTGTTTGTAGTGTTTACTGCGATTGTTCTGCAGCTGGTGAGTCTGCACCCAAAGACTATTGATATGACGGAGGAGGAATGAGGGTGGAAAGTGTAAACCTAAATTAAACTTTTAATTTATGAAGCAGAAAGATTAGGTGTTTCAGTGAGTATTGTCCCGCTCTTCGCTGCAATCTTGTATGCCGAACACCAACACACAAGAATTTCCATTAGAATCGGAGCTAAGAAACAATACCATCTTGCTTTTAGTAATCATTCTAAAAAAACAAATAAGAATAGAGTTTACATTGTTTTTTTTGAGGATCCAAGACTTTGCCTTTATTGAATTTTATAAAACCAAAAAACACAGAGTTGGGTTATACTTTCATACGATCCTATTTTATTTTATAGTGATTTAATAACTCTCATTCAATAATTTCCATCAACTCAAATGATACTTTTTCTTCTTTAGTAATGCTATTTTTAAGAGTATTTTTAATAATTACTGCAGAAAAACTTTCTCCAATCTGGAATTCTTTTATCTTTTCTAAAAAAGACATAGGAAATAATACTTTAAAAGTTTTACCTTCATTATCGTCAATTTCAAGCTGTCCTTTTAAACTTTGCATAACCAATGTACCTGAAATTTCTATTTCTTCTGGGGTAACGGTTTCAATTTTTGAAATAGAATTATTAAGTTGTTTTATTCTATCAAAATTCCCTTCCCATTTAAAAATTTTTGAATTTGGCGAAGACCATTCTAAATCAAATTCTAAATGGTTACTAATGCTCAAATTCAATATTTTGTTTAATTTTTTAATTCCTGCCCCGCCATATTTTTCAGACTTGTCCATTAATTCAGAGTCATTATGCACGTTTAACAAGTCAAAAGTATTAATCAGAGCATTTTCTATCATACTATTACCAAATAAATCTGGACTGTTGTTACCTGTCACTAAAATGTGTGTTGAACCAGGAACTAATCTGTCAAAACGTAAATCAACAGTGTTTTTAATCAAGGCTAATATTTTTGCACCGCCTTTATTACCGTATTGGTATTTCCTAGATGATTCTATAATACAATCGGATAAGCTTTTAGCAAATTCACCCAATAAATCTAAAGGTAGCTTTCCAACATTTGCAACTTTACCTTTCAAGCGGTAGTATCTCACTAACTGTGTAAGTTAAAAAATGATGGGGTTATTAAACCAGCATCATTTTTTTTTTAACTTTAACATTTACACAGTCTTATGAAAAAAGAAGATTTATTATCAGATGAATTTTTA